>NZ_JAMAYE010000020.1:0-483 GCF_023712465.1 Nocardioides sp. P86
CAGTAGATAAAGGGATCAACCTGGTCAGCCTCGCGGGTTCCATGATCCCGGTAACCGGGGCATCGCAAGCTGCCGATGCGGTCGATAAGTCCAGCCAAAAAGATTCGAACTCGCTGATGATTTTCTTCGATGAAAAAGGCGTGGTGGAAAACTGGGTGCGTTAAAATAAGTAATAATCTGCTTAATTATATTGAAAAGGGGAATGACTCCCCTTTTTTATTACCGTAACGTGTTACTGCTCGTGGCGTTTAAACACCAGTTCGCCTTTCTCTGAGGCATCCGCATCAAAGAAATAGCCTTCGCTATTAAAGGCTTTGAGCTGCTCCGGCTGGGTTAAGCGGTTTTCAATAATGTAGCGACTCATCAGGCCGCGGGCTTTCTTCGCATAAAAACTGATCACTTTGAATTTGCCGTTCTTCTCATCGAGGAATACCGGCTTGATCAGCTGACCCTGCAATTTTGGCGTTTTCACCGATTTAAAAT
>NZ_JAMAYE010000021.1:0-480 GCF_023712465.1 Nocardioides sp. P86
GATCGCGATCGACCTCGGCCGCGGCAAGAACCGGATGGGCGGCAGCATCTTCGCGCAGGTCACGCAGCAGGTCGGCGACACGACGCCGGACGTCGACGACGCGGAAGACCTGAAGCGCTTCTTCAACGCGATCCAGTCGCTCAATGCGCAGGACAAGCTGCTCGCGTACCACGACCGCTCGGACGGCGGCCTGTGGGCGACCGTGTGCGAAATGGCGTTCGCGGGCCACGCGGGCGTATCGCTGAACGTCGACATGCTGACGCTCGACCCGAACCACGAATCCGACTACGGCGACGCGAAGGACTGGGCGAAGCAGACGAGCGGCCGTCGCGACGACCGCACGCTGCGCGCGCTGTTCTCCGAAGAGCTCGGCGCCGTCGTGCAGGTGCGCGCGTCCGACCGCGACGCGGTGCTCGGCGCGCTGCGCGAATTCGGCCTGTCGACGTGCTCGCACGTGATCGGCTCGGTCAACGATCGCGA
>NZ_JAMAYE010000022.1:0-476 GCF_023712465.1 Nocardioides sp. P86
GTCGAAAACATCTGCGGTACGCCGAAGGCCGACTTCCTCAAAGTCTGTGAATACATTGCTGAAACCAGCGCGCCGGATAAGACCGCATCGTTCCTGTACGCTCTCGGCTGGACCCAGCACTCCATCGGTGCGCAGAATATCCGCACCATGGCGATGATCCAGCTGCTGCTCGGCAACATGGGGATGGCGGGCGGCGGCGTCAACGCCCTGCGCGGCCACTCCAATATCCAGGGTCTGACCGACCTCGGCCTGCTCTCCACCAGCCTGCCAGGCTACATGTCGCTGCCGAACGAAAAACAGGCCGACCTGCAGACCTACCTGACGGCTAACACGCCGAAGCCGCTGCTGAAAGACCAGGTCAACTACTGGGGCAACTATCCGAAGTTCTTCGTCTCCATGATGAAAGCCTTCTTCGGCGACAAAGCCACCGCGGAAAACAGCTGGGGCTATGACTGGCTGCCGAAGTGGGATAAGAG
>NZ_JAMAYE010000023.1:0-474 GCF_023712465.1 Nocardioides sp. P86
GTGCTACAAGTCACTTCCGATTTGCAGTCGCATCAGAGCCGCGGCCGCGAGATTGTCAAACGCAATCTCAAGTTGATACAGCTTCGGACGCAAACGCAATTTGAATTTGATACACCTGCGCATACGGTTATTAGCTGAGTGCTGCCTCCTTCGAGTTGCGTTTGCGTTTGACATCGTCCGCGTAGTTCAGGTGCGGTGGTGGGATGCGGTTGATCATGCCGGCCTGACGTTTTTCCTTCAGCCTGTACGAGTCGCCGGAGATCGGCACGACGTGTGCGTGATGAAGCAGCCGGTCGAGGAGCGCCGCCGTGAGCGTTGCATCGTCAGCGAAGGTCTGGTCCCACTGGCCGAACGGAAGATTGCTGGTCAGGATGAGACTTCCGGTTTCGTACCGTTTGGCGACCACCTGGAAGAGCAGGTTCGCCTGCTCCCGGTCCATGGGCAGATACCCCATCTCGTCAATGATCAGAAGCC
>NZ_JAMAYE010000024.1:0-472 GCF_023712465.1 Nocardioides sp. P86
CTACCCGCTGCTGTTCGCGCTGCGCCGGCGCATCGGGATGCCGGCCGTCGTGGCCGCGGTCGCGCTCGTCAACGTCGCGTCGGCGTGGCTGCTCGAACGGCACGACCTGCAGTTCTTCACGTCGTACTGGCTGTCCTGGACGATCGGCGCCTGGATCGCCGACGTGCGCGCGCAGCAATCGCGCGGCACGGCCGTCGTGCCGTCGCGCGCGTGGTACGTCGCGGCCGCCGTGCTGCTGGCCGCCGGCTGCGGCGCGTTCCATGTCGGCCAGTACGGTGCGTTCCAGCTGTGGTCGGCCGGCTTCGCGTGCTTCCTGTACCGCGCGCTTGCCCGCCCGCCGCGCCCGACGCCGCCGCTGCGCGTGCTGAGCTGGTTCGGCGACTTCAGCTACTCGCTGTACCTGGTCCACCTGCCGCTGTTCGTCTGCCTCGGCTCGGTGCTGTTCCATTCCGAACTGCAACTGTCGATCTGG
>NZ_JAMAYE010000025.1:0-470 GCF_023712465.1 Nocardioides sp. P86
TCACCGAGCCGACGCTCTTCACCGTGCTGCAGCCCGACTGGATGCCCGATTACGTGCTGCGCCCGGCGCTGCTCGCGATCGTCGTCGTGATCGCGAAGCTCGGCCTCGACTGGTTCTTCTCGTCGCAGCTCGGCCTCGCGATGCGCGCGACCGGCGCGAACCCGCGGATGGCGCGCGCGCAGGGCATCGCGACCGGCCGGGCGACGCTCGCCGGGATGGCGCTGTCGAACGCGCTCGTCGCGCTCGCGGGCGCCCTGTTCGCGCAGACGCAGGGCGGCTCGGACATCTCGATGGGGATCGGCACGATCGTGATCGGGCTGGCCGCCGTGATCATCGGCGAGACGCTGCTGCCGGCGCGCCGGCTGGTGCTGACGACGCTTGCCGTCGTGCTCGGCGCGATCGTCTACCGCTTCTTCATCGCGCTCGCGCTGAACAGCGAATTCATCGGCCTGAAGGCGCAGGATCTGAAC
>NZ_JAMAYE010000026.1:0-469 GCF_023712465.1 Nocardioides sp. P86
TTTCACTACTGCCGAATCATCATGTCGCTCTTCTCCGCTGTCCAGCTTGCTCCCCGCGACCCGATCCTGGGCCTGAACGAAGCCTTCAACGCCGATGCGCGTCCGACCAAGGTCAACCTCGGCGTTGGCGTGTACACGAACGAAGACGGCAAGATTCCGCTGCTGCGCGCGGTGCGCGAAGCGGAGAAGGCACGTGTCGAGGCCGGCCTGCCGCGCGGCTACCTGCCGATCGACGGGATCGCCGCCTACGATGCGGCCGTGCAGAAGCTGCTGCTCGGCAACGATTCGCCGCTGATCGCGGCGGGCCGCGTGGTCACGGCCCAGGCACTGGGCGGCACGGGCGCGCTGAAGATCGGCGCCGATTTCCTGCGCACCGTGAATCCGAACGTGAAGGTCGCGATAAGCGATCCGAGCTGGGAAAACCACCGCGCGCTGTTCGAAGCGGCCGGCTTCGAAGTCGTCGCCTACC
>NZ_JAMAYE010000027.1:0-468 GCF_023712465.1 Nocardioides sp. P86
GTGCATGCCCGCGGCTCGGCGGCCCACGGCTATTTCGAGGCCTACGAGGACTGCAGCGCGCTGACCAAGGCGGCGTTCCTGGGCAAGGCCGGCAAGCGCACCCCGGTGTTCGTGCGCTTCTCCACCGTGCAGGGCCCGCGCGGCTCGGCCGACACCGTGCGCGACGTGCGCGGCTTCGCGGTGACGTTCTACACCGAGGAGGGCAACTTCGACCTGGTGGGCACCAACATGCCGGTGTTCTTCATCCAGGACGCGATCAAGTTCCCCGACTTCGTCCACGCGGTGAAGCCCGAGCCGCACAACGAAATCCCCACCGGCGCCTCGGCCCACGACACCTTCTGGGACTTCGTCTCGCTGCAGCCGGAGTCGGCGCACATGGTCATGTGGCTGATGTCCGACCGCGCCATCCCCATCGCCTTCCGCAACATGCAGGGCTTCGGCGTGCATACCTTCCGCCTGGTCAACGCC
>NZ_JAMAYE010000028.1:0-464 GCF_023712465.1 Nocardioides sp. P86
GCATGGTGTCGCTCGCCGCGCTGCCGGTATCGCCGGGCGTCGTCGACATCGGCTGGCGGATGATGCTGTGCGGCGCGGGCTTCGGTTTCTTCCAGTCGCCGAACCTGAAGGCGCTGATGTCGAGCGCGCCGCCCGAGCGCAGCGGCGGCGCGAGCGGGATCATCGCGACCGCGCGGCTGATCGGGCAGGCGACGGGCGCGGCGCTGGTGGCGCTGTCGTTCGGCATTGCGGGGCGCCACGGGCCGACGCTTGCGTTGATGCTCGGCGCGGGTTTCGCGGGCGCGGCGAGCGTCGCGAGCGGGCTGCGGCTGTTCGCGCCGTCGCATCGGGCCGGCGCACCGGTCGTGTCGGAGCGCGTGAAGGAGCCGGCGACGGAGTAGGGGGCGGGGCGGTCACAACCGGCGCACGGCAACCCTCGCCGCGCGCCGGCCTTCACGCTTCGCTCAGAACCCGCCCGACTTGAT
>NZ_JAMAYE010000029.1:0-461 GCF_023712465.1 Nocardioides sp. P86
ACACGTTCCCGTTCAAGCGCCTCGTCGACGCGATCGTCGACCTGCCGTTCGCGCTGCCGACCTCGGTGGCCGGCATCTCGCTCGCGGCCGTCTACGCGACCAACGGCTGGGTCGGCCAGTATCTGGCGCCGCTCGGCATCAAGATCGCGTTCACGCCGGCCGGCGTGCTGGTCGCGCTGACCTTCATCGGGCTGCCGTTCGTCGTGCGCACCGTGCAGCCGGTGCTCGAGGATTTCGAGCGCGAGCAGGAAGAGGCCGCCGCGTGCCTCGGTGCGTCGCGCTGGCTGACGTTCCGCCGCGTCGTGCTGCCGGCCGTGCTGCCGGCGCTGCTCACCGGTTTCGCGCTCGCGTTCGCGCGTGCGCTGGGCGAATACGGCTCGGTGATCTTCATCGCCGGCAACGTGCCGATGAAATCCGAGATCACGTCGCTGCTGATCATCACGAAGCTCGAGCAGTACGAC
>NZ_JAMAYE010000002.1:0-1297617 GCF_023712465.1 Nocardioides sp. P86
CGCAAGAGTTACGGCGGCCATAGCGAAAGGGAAACACCCGGTCCCATCCCGAACCCGGAAGTTAAGCCTTTCAGCGCCGATGGTACTGCAACCGAGAGGTTGTGGGAGAGTAGGACGCCGCCGGACAATTCTTAGTGCTTGTGGGGTCACCTGTTACCGGGTGGCCCCACAAGCCATTTCAGGACCTCACAGTCGTTGCGCCGCACCGCCGGCACGGCCCACTGATCGTCCCCAGGCGCGACAGGACGCTCGTCCATCCACACCTGCGTGGCACGGCGCGGTGCGCGTGCCTCGAACGCGCCACAGTGGTGCTGGAGGTGATGCGTGATGGCACGCACGAAGGAAGCGGTTCTTGCGGGGGACGACGTGGCGCCGGTCAACGAGGTCCGTCTCGTGGGCCGTGTGTCGGGCGAGGCGGTGGTGCGCGAGCTCCCGAGTGGCGATCCCGTCTGCTCGGTGCGCCTGGTGGTGGACCGTGCGGGCAGCGTGCCGGGCTCGAGGCAGAAGGTCGACACGTTCGACTGCAGCGCCTGGTCGGCGCGGATGCGCCGGACGGTGTCGCGCTGGTCGCCGGGCGACGTCGTGGAGGTCCGCGGCGCTGTGCGCCGCCGGTTCTTCCGTCAGGGGGCGGCCGCCTCGTCGCGGGTGGAGATCGAGGTCGCCGAGGCCCGACTCATCCGTCGAGCAGCGAGTGCATGAGCACCCCGGGGCTCGGCTTGGGCTGGAAGGACGTGGCCTTCTCGGGGAGCAGCCGGTCGTCGGCGGCGACAGCGACCACGTGGTCCACGTCGGGCGCGGGCAGGAGCACGGCCACGGCCTTGCCGGGCCGAGCGGCCGCGGCCGCCTTCTCGGCCGTGTGGTGGTAGTCCACGGAGCGCGGACTGCGAGGCAGCGACGGCAGGATGGCCTCGTGCAGGAGCTCGACCGCCGAGCGGCCGGAGCCGGTCGGGAGGGTCAGCGCGCTCCAGTGCTCCCCGTCGGTGGCCACGAGGTGGTCGGGACCGAGGTGGTCGAGGGCGGCGGAGCGGCGTACGCGCTCGCCGGAGCCACCGATGCTGGTGACCGCGCGGGTCAGCTCCGGCAGGGAGACGCCCTGGACGACACGGTGGATGGCACCGAGATGGAGCGGGGTGTCGGTCTGGTCGACGAGCATGACGAGACCGTGGTCGGCGGCGCCGCCGGGGTCGCGCGCCTGGAGGCGGAGGTAGGCGGCATAGCGGTGGTGCCCGTCGGCGATGAGGACGCGACTGGGAGCGACCTCGCCCTGGACCGCCGCGATCTCGTCGGGGTCGGTCACGGCCCACAGCCGGTGCTCCTGCCCGATGCGGTCCCGGAAGGCGTGGGTGGGGCGCCGGGCCACCTGGCCCCGCGTCAAGGATCGCAGGGTCTCGGAGGCGCGGTGGACCAGGAGGATGGGGGCCGGGTGGAGGCGGATCTCGGCCAGCTTGTCGGCGAGGTCGTCGGCCTGGGCGGGGCGCACGCCCTCGTGGGGCAGCACGGCGCGCTCGGCGGGGAGGACGGCGCGACGCGAGAGGTCGAGCACGCCCACGACGCCGCGGACGGTGAGGCCTGCGGCGGTGTACTCGTGGACGTAGAGCGCAGGCACCCGGTCGCGCGCGACCTGTCCGTGCTCCTCCCAGCGCGCCAGCCGGTCCAGCACCTTGCGCTGGGACCGGCCGAAGGTGCGCGCGGTCGCGGGATCGCCCACCCGCAGGGGCGCCATTCGCAGGGCCCGAAAGGGCCCCAGGTGGAGGGGTCCGGCGACGTACGGCGGGGTGACCGTGCCGGAGCGCTCCATCTGCGCATCGTAGGGGGCGGGCCCGCCGACCCAGGGACCACCGGGCAGGCTGGGCCCACCGGCCCGCGTGGGGCCGGTGACGACCGCCGGCCGGCGCCGGCCACGACCGAGGGGTGCACCATGCTGCGTGGGACCGACCGAGCTCTCTGCGACCAGCACGACCTGGCCATGCTCGATCTCGACGGCGTGGTCTACATCGGTGGGGAGGCGGTGCCCGGGGCGGCCGAGGCGATCGCGGCCGCCCGCGAGCGGGACCAGCGCATCGCCTTCATCACCAACAACGCCTCACGGACACCCGAGACCGTGGCCGCGCACCTGACCGAGCTCGGTGTGGACGCCGCGCGCGAGGACGTGGTCACGTCGGCCCAGGCCGCCGCGCGGGTGCTCGTGGACCGGCTGGGCGCGGGAGCGCGGGTCGCGGCCCTGGGAGCCGACGGGCTGCTGGAGGCGCTGCGCGAGGAGGGCCTGGAGCCCGTCGGCATCGAGGACGAGGCCGACGCGCTCGCCACGGGCTACGGCCCCGACGTGCTCTGGCGCGACATCATGCGGGCCGCGGTGCGGGTGCGCGACGGTTTGTGGTGGGTGGCCAGCAACACCGACATGAGCATCCCGACGGCCTACGGCACGGCGCCCGGGCACGGGGTGCTGGTCGAGACGCTCAGCCGGTTCGCCGGGGTCGACCCGGTGGTCGCGGGCAAGCCCGCCCGCCCGCTGCTCGACGAGACCGTCCGCCGGGTGGGGGGCGCCACGCCGCTGATGGTGGGGGACCGGCTCGACACCGACATCGAGGGCGCGGTCGGCGTCGACATGCCCGCACTGCTCGTGATGACCGGTGTGACCGGCCTCCCCGAGCTCGTGGCGGCACGGCCCCGGGAGCGACCGACGTACCTTGCGGCGGACCTCTCCGGGTTGCTGCAGGCCCATCCGGAGCCCACCCGGAACGACGCGACGGTGGAGTGCGGCGGGTGGACGGCGGAGGTCGACGGCGCCGCCGAGCTGGTGGTGGAGGGCGACGGCTCGCCGGACGACTGGTGGCGCGTGGTCGCCACCGCTGCGTGGGAACACCTCGACGCGGGCGGACGGCCCGTGGGCGTCGACCGGCTGCGGGCCCCGGGCACGCAGCGACGGTAGCCTCGCGCCATGAGCCACACCCCCGGGGCCGGCGCCCCCTTGAGCGAGGAGCACGCCCCGACCGGGGTGGCCGAGGTCGACGAGGTCGTCGAGGTCGTCACCCGGCTCGACGGGCGACCCGTCGCCGAGCACGTCGCGGTGTTCGAGGACGCCCACGACCGCCTGCGCCGAGCACTGGACGACGTGGACGGGCTGCTCGGCCCGGCCGCGGACGCGGACGGCGCCCCGCGCGACGTGCCGGTCACGGTGGAGCGACCGGGGCCCGGGGTGCCGTCGCCGGGTCGGGCAGGTGCGCCCGGTCCGCGGCCCGGCGCGACCGGCGTACCCCGTCCGGGGCCGGGATCCTCGTCCCGCTCCGACGGCGGGGCGTGACGCCGTGCCCCCTCGTCGACTGCGCCTCGACGCGGAGCTCGTGCGTCGCGGCCACGCCCGCTCGCGCGAGCACGCCAGCGAGCTCATCGCCGCCGGTCGTGTGAAGGTCTCGGGCGCGCTCGCCCGCAAACCGGCCACCGGCGTCACCACCGACGTGGCCATCGTGGTCGCGGAGGCCTCCGACGACCGACCGGACTACGTCTCGCGCGGCGGCCACAAGCTGGCGGGCGCCCTGGACGACCTCGCGCCGCTCGGCCTCGACGTGGCGGGCCGGCGCTGCCTGGACGCGGGGGCCTCCACCGGGGGCTTCACCGACGTGCTGCTGCGCCGCGGCGCGGCCCAGGTGCTCGCCGTCGACGTCGGCTACGGCCAGCTCGCCTGGCCCCTGCGCCAGGACGAGAGGGTCGTCGTGCACGACCGCACCAACATCCGCGAGCTCGACCTGCCGCTGGTCGGGGACCCGGTGGACGTCGTGGTGGGCGACCTGTCGTTCATCTCCCTCGAGCTGGTGCTCGGCGCGCTGCTGCGGGTGACCCGGCCCGACGGCGACCTGGCCCTGATGGTCAAGCCGCAGTTCGAGGTGGGCAAGGAGCGGGTGGGCAAGGGCGGGGTCGTGCGCGACCCGGAGCTCCGTGCCGAGGCTGTGCAGTCGGTCGCCGCCGCGGCGGCCTCGCGCGGCTGGGGGGCCCGGGCCGTGACGACCAGCCAGCTGCCGGGACCCTCGGGCAACGTGGAGTTCTTCCTCTGGCTGCGCCACGGCCCGGCCACGGTCGACGAGGACGCGATCCACACCGTCGTCACCACCGCGGCGCCGCTGGGGGTGGCGGGTGAGAGGGTGGAGCCATGAGTGACTCCCCGAGCGCCGACCCGGCGGTGCGCCGTGTGCTCATGCTGACCCACACCGGGCGCGAGGAGGCCCGCGAGGTCGCCCTGGAGTTCTGCAAGGCCCTCACCAGCAACGGGATCGTCGTGCGCCTGCTCGCCGGCGAGGCCGACGACCTGGGCCTCACCGCCGACGAGCACCCGGGCCACCCGGGCCACCTCGAGATCACCGACCTGCACCGCGACCCCAGCGCCGGGTGCGAGCTGGCCCTCGTGATCGGGGGCGACGGCACGATCCTGCGGGCCGCCGAGATCACCCACGCCAGCCAGACCCCCGTGCTGGGGGTCAACCTGGGCCACGTGGGCTTCCTCGCCGAGGCCGAGCACGACGACGTCGAGTCGACGATCGCGGCCATCGTCGACCGGCGCTACTCCTCCGAGGACCGGATGACCCTCGACGTCGTGGTCTACGTCGACGGCGAGGTCGTCACCCGCACCTACGCCGTCAACGAGGCCAGCGTCGAGAAGGCCTCGCGCGAGCGGATGCTCGAGGTGGTCGCGGAGGTCGACGGTCGCCCGCTGTCGCGGTGGGGGTGCGACGGCGTCGTCTGCGCGACCCCGACCGGGTCCACGGCCTACAACTTCAGCGCCGGCGGACCGATCGTCTGGCCGGGCGTCGAGGCCCTGCTCATGGTGCCCATCAGCGCTCACGCCCTCTTCGCCCGCCCGATGGTCGTGGCCCCCACGTCGGTGCTGGCCGTCGAGGTGCTGGCGCGCACCGGCGTCTCGGGCGTGCTGTGGTGCGACGGGCGACGAGCCGTCGAGCTGCCGCCCGGCGCGCGGGTCGAGGTGCGGCGCGGCGAGCGGCCGATGCGCCTCGTGCGCCTGCACGAGGCGCCCTTCACCGACCGTCTCGTGGCCAAGTTCGGGCTGCCCGTCGAGGGCTGGCGCGGCGCCGCGGAGAGGCGACGCAAGGGAGACGACCGTGCTTGAGGAGATCCGGATCAGCTCCCTGGGCGTCATCGACTCCTCCACGCTCGAGCTCGGACCCGGCCTGACCGTCATCACCGGTGAGACCGGAGCGGGCAAGACCATGATCGTCACCGCCCTGGGCCTGCTGCTGGGCGGGCGCAGCGACAGCGGCGCCGTGCGCACGGGTGCCCGCTCGGCCCGGGTCGAGGGGCTGGTGAGGGTCGACGGCCTGGGCGGCTTCGCGACGTCGGTGGAGGACGCCGGTGGCGAGGTCGAGGACGGCCACGTCGTGCTGGCCCGCAACGTCTCGGCCGAGGGCCGCTCGCGGGCCTTCGTGGGCGGCGCCTCGGTGCCCGTCTCGACGCTGGCGTCGGTCAGCGAGCCCCTCGTCGCCGTGCACGGCCAGTCCGACCAGCACCGCCTGCTGCAGCCGAGGGCCCAGCGCGACGCGCTCGACCGCTTCGGCGGAGATGCCGTGGCCGGGGCCGCGGCGGCGTACACGGCGTGCTTCGAACGGCTGCGGGCCGTGGAGACGGAGCTCGTCGAGGTCGTCACCAGCGCTCGGGAGCGGGCGCGCGAGGCCGACCTGCTCCGCTTCGGGCTCGGGGAGGTCGAGGCCGTCTCGCCCGAGGTGGGCGAGGACGTCGCGCTGGCCGCCGAGGAGACCCGGCTGGGCTTCTCCGACACCCTGCGGACCGCCGCCGAGCAGGCCCGTGAGGCGCTCTCGAGCGAGGACGGTGCACCCGACGCGCTCGCGACGACCACGGCCGCCCGCTCGGCGCTGGAGTCGGTGCGCGCCCACGACCCGGAGGCCGCCGGACTGGCCGACCGGCTCGGTGAGATCTCCTACCTGCTCTCCGACCTGGCCGCCGACGTGGCCTCCTACGCCACCCGGGTCGAGGTCGACCCCGCGCGTCTGGCCGCGGTCTCCGAGAGACGTGCCGCGCTGACCGCGTTGACCCGCAAGTACGGCGAGACCATCGACGAGGTCCTCGCCTGGGCCGAGACGTCGGCGCGCCGGCTGCTGGACCTCGACGGCACCGACGAGCGCGTCGAGCAGCTGCGCCAGGAGCGCGAGGAGCTGCGCGAGGAGCTGGCCGACCTCGGACTGCGGCTCTCGCAGCTGCGCGGCGAGGCCGCCACGCGGCTGGCCGAGGCGGTCACCGGTGAGCTGGGCATGCTGGCCATGCCGCACGCCCGGGTCGTCGTGGAGGTCAGGCAGCACGCCGTGGAGGCCCCGGCCGAGACCGGTGACCCTGCCCGGGTCGGCACGCCGTTGCGGGTCGGGAAGCGCTGGCTGCGCTACGCCCCGTCGGGCCTCGACGAGGTCGACCTGCTGCTCGCGGCCAACACCGGCTCGGAGCCGCGCCCGCTGCACAAGGGTGCCTCGGGCGGCGAGCTCTCGCGGGTGATGCTCGCCCTCGAGGTCGCGCTGGCCGGCACAAGCCCCGTGCCGACGTTCGTCTTCGACGAGGTCGACGCAGGCGTCGGCGGCACGGCCGCCGTGGAGGTCGGGCGGCGCCTGGCCCGCCTGGCCCGTGACGCCCAGGTCCTCGTGGTGACCCACCTGCCGCAGGTCGCGGCGTACGCCGACCGCCACGTGGTCGTCAGCAAGTCCAACGACGGCACCGTCACCAGCTCGGGGCTCGCGGTGCTCGACGACACCCAGCGCGAGCGCGAGCTGTCGCGCATGATGGCCGGACTCACCGGCTCGGACACCGCGCTGGCGCACGCCCGCGAGCTCCTCGAGGTGGCCGGCCCGGCGCGCGCGCTGCCCGTCGGCTGAGACCCGACCCGGTCCCCAGGCCGTCGTCAGGCCGTCGTCAGGCCGTCGCCGCGTCGCCGCCGCGTCCTGCCCGGGACCGGTGGCCGGGTCCTGGCCGGGGACGCGGCACGGGTCGGGACGGGCACGGGCGGGCCGACGCGCCCGGCGCGTCGAGGTGCCCGGGACGGTGCCGGGCGGATGTCAGCATGGGGCGGTCATGAGGCTCCCCGAAAGACTGCGTCCCGCCCCCGAGACCACCGGCCTCGTCGGCCCCCTGCGGCTCGAGGCCCGCACCAGTGACCTCCTGCCGCGGCTGCGGTCGGGAGACGTGGCCGTGCTCGACCACAGCGACCTCGACCGCGCCACGGCGCGACGCCTCGTGGGAGCGGGGGTGTCGGCGGTCGTGAACGTCTCGCCCTTCGTCTCGGGGCGCTTCCCCGCCCAGGGGCCGCTGGTGCTGGCCGAGGCCGGCATCGTGCTCGTCGACGGTCTCGGTGCCGCGGGTCGCTCGCGACTGCGCGACGGTGCGCGCGTGGTGGTCGAGGAGGGCGTGCTCCACCTCGACAGCGGGGAGCAGGTGCCCGGTCGCAGCGTCGACCTCGGCGTGCTGCGCGAGGACCTCGACGCCGCCCGCAGCGGACTGGCGACCCAGCTCGAGAGCATCAGCCACCACGGCACCGAGCTGCTGCGGCGCGAGGAGCCCCTCCTGCTGCACCGCGAGGGCCTCCCACGCCTGGCCACCGCGGTGCGGGGGCGCACCGCGGTCCTCGTGGCCGCCGGCGCCCGGCACCGCGAGCAGCTGGCGCAGCTGCGGCCGTTCCTGCGCGAGCAGGAGCCGGTGGTCGTGGCCGCCGCCGACCTCGCCGACGAGGTGGTCGCCGCCGGTCTGCACGTCGACGTCGTGGTGGTCGACCTGCGCCACGACCGGCCGACGCTGCCCTCGGCGTGCACGCTGCGCGCCGCCGGCGACGTGGTGCTCGTGGGAGACCTCGGCCGCAGCGACGTCGCCGACTCCCTCGACCGCCTCGGCATCCGGCCCTCGCGGCTGGCCACCTCCCTCGACGCCGCCGACGCCGCGCTGCTGACCGTCGACGCCCACGACCCGGCCCTCGTCGTCGGTGTCGGGCTGGCCGGTGGTCTCACCGACCTGCTCGACCGGACCCGCTCGAGCGCGGCCGGGAGCCACCTGGTGCGCCTCGCCCTGGGGGCGCGGCTCGTCGACGCCGACGCGGTGCCCCGGCTCTACTCCGGGCGCGTGCGTCCGGTCCACCTGCTGCTGGTGATGCTGGCCGGTCTGCTCGCCCTCGCCGCCGCCGTGGCCGTCACCCCCGTGGGCCAGACCTGGGCCAACCAGGGTGCCGACGCCCTCGCCGACCTCGGCCGCACCCTCTCCGACCTGTTGCAAGGACTCCTCCCGTGATCTCGTACCGCCACCACGTCGTCTCGCTCGTCGCCGTCTTCCTCGCCCTGGCCGTCGGGGTCGTGCTCGGCGGGGGTCCGCTCAGCGAGCTCGGCCGAGACCGGGACACCGCCACCGCCCGTCAGGTCTCGGCCGAGACCGGGCCGATCGCGCAGGCCGGCTACGGCGAGGCCTTCGCCACCGCGACGGCGGCGCGGCTCTACGACGACGCGCTCGCCGAGCGTCCCGTGGCGCTGCTGGCGCTGCCGGGCGCCGACGAGGACACGCTCACCGCGCTCTCCGACCAGGTGCAGGTCGCCGGCGGCGAGGTCGCCGCGCGCTACGAGCTCCAGGCCCGGCTGACCGACCCGACGTCGAGCACCCTGGTGGACAGCCTCGGCACGCAGGTGCTCGAGCAGCTCGGCGACGCGCCGGCGGCCCGTGGCATCGACCCCGACGCGCCGGCGTACGTGAGGCTGGGACAGCTCACGGGGCTGGCCGTGGGCAGCTCGTCGGAGGCCGGTGGCGAGGTGACCGACGCTGGCCGCACCGTGCGCGACAGCCTCAGCGAGGCCGGCCTGGTGACCTCGCCGGAGCCCGACGCCGCCCTGGCGCCGCTGCTCGTCGTGGTGCTCGGCGACGACCAGCAGGTCGACCCCGACGTGCTCCAGGACCTGCTGAGCGGGCTCTCCGCGACGACGCAGGGCGTCGTGCTCGCCGGACCGACATCGTCGGGGGCCGACGGGGTGCTGGCGACGCTGCGCGAGGACGGCGGCGTCGAGGGCGTCCCGAGCGTGGACGGGGTCGAGACCGCGCCGGGACAGGTCACCACCCTGCTCGCCCTGCTCCGCTCGCCGTCGGGGGCCGGGGGCGACTTCGGGGTCGCCGGAGCCGACGGGGCCGTGCCGGTCGACTGATGCCCGGGCGGCGATCGTCCCCGTGACGTCGTCGTGCTGGACGCTGGACGGCTGGGTCGGGTGGTTTCGAGACGGTCGCTGGCGCTCCCTCCTCAACCACCGCGCTGGGCGTGTCCGTCCGCTGTCGTGGTTGGGGTCGGGTGGTGTCGAGACGGTCGCTGGCGCTCCCTCCTCAACCGCCGTGCTGGGGCGTGTCCGTCCGCTGTCGTGGTTGGGGTCGGGTGGTTTCGAGACGGTCGCTGGCGCTCCCTCCTCAACCGCCGTGCTGGGGCGTGTCCGTCCGCTGTCGTGGGTGGGGTGGGGTGGTGTCGAGACGGTCGCTGGCGCCGCCTCCCCGGCCGGCGTCGGTGTCTCGTCGGTCACCGCGCGGCGGCGTGTCGCGGCGGGTGGTCACGGGGCGGGCCGACCTGACGTAGGGTGGAGTTCCGTGAGGAACCCAGGGCCGACCAAGCACGTATTCGTCACCGGAGGCGTCGCCTCCTCGCTCGGCAAGGGGCTCACGGCGTCCAGCCTGGGCCGGTTGCTGCGCTCGCGGGGGCTGCGGGTGACGATGCAGAAGCTCGACCCGTACCTCAACGTGGACCCGGGGACGATGAACCCCTTCCAGCACGGCGAGGTCTTCGTGACCAACGACGGCGCCGAGACCGACCTCGACATCGGCCACTACGAGCGCTTCCTCGACACCGACCTCGGTCAGATCGCCAACGTCACCACCGGCCAGGTCTACTCCAGCGTCATCGCCAAGGAGCGCCGCGGCGACTACCTCGGCGACACGGTGCAGGTGATCCCGCACATCACCAACGAGATCAAGGAGCGCGTGCTCGCGATGGGCGGCGAGGACGTCGACGTCGTCATCACCGAGGTCGGTGGCACGGTCGGCGACATCGAGTCGCTGCCCTTCCTCGAGGCCGCGCGCCAGGTGCGCCACGACATCGGGCGTGGCAACTGCTTCTTCCTGCACGTCTCGCTGGTGCCCTACATCGGCCCGTCGGGGGAGCTGAAGACCAAGCCCACCCAGCACTCCGTGGCCGCGCTGCGCCAGGTCGGCATCCAGCCCGACGCCGTCGTGTGCCGCGCCGACCGCGAGCTGCCGGCCTCGATCAAGAAGAAGATCTCGCTGATGTGCGACGTCGACGAGGAGGCCGTGGTCACCGCGGCCGACGCCCCGTCGATCTACGACATCCCCAAGGTGCTGCACCGCGAGGGCCTCGACGCCTACGTCGTGCGGCGCCTCGACCTGCCCTTCCGCGACGTCGACTGGACGCTGTGGGACGACCTGCTGCGCCGCGTGCACCACCCCAAGGAGGAGGTGACCATCGGCCTGGTCGGCAAGTACATCGACCTTCCCGACGCCTACCTCTCGGTGGCCGAGGCGCTGCGCGCCGGTGGCTTCGCCCACGAGGCCAAGGTCAACCTGCGCTGGATCCCCTCCGACGACTGCGCCACCCCGGCGGGCGCCGCGCGGAACCTGCAGGACCTCGACGCCGTCTGCGTGCCCGGCGGCTTCGGCATCCGCGGCCTCGAGGGCAAGCTCGGCGCCCTCACCTACGCCCGCACCCACGGCCTGCCCACCCTCGGGCTGTGCCTGGGCCTGCAGTGCATGGTGATCGAGTACTCCCGCACCGTCCTGGGCCTGGAGCAGGCCGGCTCCACGGAGTTCGACCCCGAGACCCCCGAGCCGGTCATCGCGACGATGGCCGAGCAGAAGGAGTACGTGGAGGGGGCCGGCGACCTCGGCGGCACGATGCGCCTGGGGCTCTACCCCGCGGCGCTCAAGGACGGCACCGTCGTGCGCGCCGCCTACGGCGAGGCGCTGGTGCACGAGCGGCACCGCCACCGCTACGAGGTCAACAACGCCTACCGCGCCCGGCTCGAGGAGGCCGGCCTGGTCTTCTCCGGCACGGCCCCCGACGACAGCCTCGTGGAGTTCGTCGAGCTGCCCCGCGAGGTGCACCCCTACTACGTCTCCACCCAGGCCCACCCCGAGCTGCGCTCGCGCCCGACCCGACCGCACCCGCTCTTCGCGGGCCTGGTCGGCGCGGCCATCGAGCGGCAGAAGGAGCTGCGGTTCCCGATCGACGCCGAGCTCGTGCGCCGCGACGCCGCGGAGGCCTGAGGTGGGTGCGGTGGCCGACGGCGCCGGCGAGCAGCCCGCGCTGCGCGACGAGCCGGCCTCCTGGCCGGTCCGCTCCAGCGGTGACCTGCACCGCGACGGCTGGGTCGTGGCCCTGCGCGAGGACCGCATCCAGCGCCCCGGCCACCCCGAGGAGGAGCCCTTCCGCCGCGTGGTGCTCGAGCACCCCGGCGCCGCGGTCATCCTGGCCGTCGACGACGAGGAGCGGGTGCTGTGCCTGTGGCAGTACCGCCACGCGGCGCAGACCCGATTCGTGGAGCTGCCCGCCGGGCTGCTCGACGTCGACGGGGAGGAGCCGGTCGACGTCGCGCGCCGCGAGCTGGTCGAGGAGGCCGGATACGAGGCGCAGGAGTGGACCCACCTGGTGTCGACGTACTCCTCGCCCGGGATCTCTGAGGAGCTGGCCCACATCTACCTCGCGCGGGGACTGCGCGAGGTGGGGCGCGGCGACTTCGTGCCGGCCCACGAGGAGGCCGAGATGGAGACGGGCTGGGTGGCCTTCGACGACATGGTCGAGGCGGTGCTCGACGGCCGCCTGCGCGACGCGCCCGTCGTGATCGCGGTGCTCGCCGCGCACGCCAGGGGCCTGGCGGGATCGGCGCGCGCGTCCCGATAGTGTCGCTCGCACCCCACAGCGTCGTGGGGCCCCGTGATGACAGGAGTGTCAGGTGAAGGTCGGCGTCCCGAAGGAAGTCAAGAACCACGAGTACCGGGTGGCCCTGACGCCGCTGGGTGTCCACGAGCTGGTGGCCCACGGCCACGAGGTCGTCGTGGAGACCGGCGCCGGCGTCGGCTCCCAGATCAGCGACGACGACTACGCCGCCGCCGGAGCCACGCTGCTGCCCGACGCCGACGCCGTGTGGGGCGAGGCCGAGATGGTGCTCAAGGTCAAGGAGCCCGTGGCCGAGGAGTACCACCGCATGCGGGAGGGCCAGCTCCTCTTCACCTACCTCCACCTGGCCGCCGACCCGACGCTGACCGCCGAGCTGATGAAGCGCAAGGTCACCGCGATCGCCTACGAGACCGTGCAGCTGCCCTCCGGCGCGCTCCCGCTGCTCTACCCGATGTCGGAGGTCGCCGGCTGCCTGGCCCCGCAGGTCGGCGCCCACGCGCTGCTCAAGGCCCAGGGCGGCCGCGGGGTGCTGCTCGGCGGCGTCGGCGGCGTCGCCAACGCCAAGGTCGTCGTCATCGGCGCGGGTGTCTCGGGGCAGAACGCCGCCAACATCGCCCTCGGCATGGGCGCCGACGTCACCCTGCTCGACACCGACCTCGACAAGCTGCGCATGTCCTTCTGGCGCTACGACAACCGCGTGCACGGCCTGGCCTCCTCCAAGCTGGCCATCGAGCAGCACGTCACCCAGGCCGACATGGTCATCGGGGCCGTGCTCATCCCCGGCGCCAAGGCCCCGAAGCTGGTCTCCAACGAGCTGGTCGCGGCCATGAAGCCCGGCTCGGTGCTCGTCGACATCGCCGTCGACCAGGGCGGCTGCTTCGAGGACACCCGCCCCACGACCCACGCGGACCCGACGTACGCCGTGCACGACTCGGTCTTCTACTGCGTGGCCAACATGCCCGGCGCCGTGCCGACCACCTCGACCTACGCGCTCACCAACGCCACCATGCCCTACGCCGTGGCGCTGGCCGGCAAGGGCTGGCTGCAGGCCTGCCGCGACGACCGCAGCCTGGCGCTGGGGCTCAACACCCACGACGGGCAGCTCACCAACGCCCCCGTGGGCCAGGCCGTCGGCGTCGACGCGGTCTCCCTCGACCGCGTGCTGGCCTGACCCGGGTGCCGACGCTCGCGCAGGAGCCCGCGACGGTGGGTGACGGGGGAGGCACCGGGGACCTGACGGGCCCCCGTGTCGCCGTGCGCACCTACCTCGACCACCTCTCGGTCGAGCGCGGCCTGGCGACCAACACGCTGTCGTCCTACCGCCGCGACCTGCGCCGCTACCTCGCCCACCTCGCGGCCCGCGGGGTCTCGAGCCTCGACGAGGTGACCGAGGCGGTGGTCTCGGACTTCCTCGTCGCGCTGCGCGAGGGCGACGCCGAGCACCCGCCGCTGAGCGCGACGTCGGCGGCCCGCACGGTGGTGGCCGTGCGCGGCTTCCACCGCTTCGCCGTGGCCGACGGCCTCGCCCAGGCCGACCCGGCGGCCGGGGTGAAGCCGCCGGCCCCGGCCAAGCGGCTGCCCAAGGCGCTGCCCCTGTCGGACGTGGAGGCGATCCTGGAGGCCGCGGGCGCCCCCGGCACCGCGCTCGCGCTGCGCGACCGGGCGCTGCTGGAGGTGCTCTACGGCACCGGTGCGCGGATCTCGGAGGCCGTCGGGCTCGACGTCGACGACCTCGACCGCAGCGGCGCCGCCGAGCCCGGGCTGGCCGCCGTGCCGGGCACGGTGCTGCTGCGCGGCAAGGGCGGCAAGGAGCGGATCGTGCCGGTCGGCTCCTACGCCCTGGAGGCGGTGGAGGCCTACCTCGTGCGTGGTCGCCCGGAGCTGGTCGCAGCCGCGACGGGCACGGGCCCGGCCGGAGCGCTCTTCGTCAACGCCCGCGGGGGCCGGCTCTCG
This sequence comes from Nocardioides sp. P86, assembly GCF_023712465.1. Taxonomy (NCBI): domain Bacteria; kingdom Bacillati; phylum Actinomycetota; class Actinomycetes; order Propionibacteriales; family Nocardioidaceae; genus Nocardioides; species Nocardioides sp. P86. Next base: position 13,877 of record NZ_JAMAYE010000002.1, read on the forward strand.
CGGCAGTCGGCCTGGGCCGTGCTGGCCAAGGCCGCCGACCGGGCCGGCGTGACCCGCGACGTCTCCCCGCACACGCTGCGCCACTCCTTCGCCACCCACCTGCTCGACGGGGGCGCCGACGTCCGCGTCGTGCAGGAACTCCTGGGCCACGCCTCTGTGACCACCACCCAGGTCTACACGCTGGTGACGGTGGACAACCTGCGCGAGGTCTTCGCCACCTCCCACCCGCGAGCGCGCGGATGAGCGCCGCCGAGGGCGCGGCCGCCGCCTGGCCGCCGCGCGTGGGCGCCGGCGACGACGAGGTCTACGACGCCGTCGTGGCCTGGGCCGCGGGCACCGGGGTCTCGCTCTACCCCCACCAGGACGAGGCCGTCATCGAGCTGCTGGGGGGCAGCAACGTCGTGCTGGCCACCCCCACCGGGTCGGGCAAGTCGCTCGTGGCGGTGGCCGCCCACGCCGCGGCGCTGGCCCGCGACGAGGTGTCCTTCTACACCGCGCCCATCAAGGCGCTGGTGAGCGAGAAGTTCTTCGCGCTCTGCCAGGTCTTCGGGGCCGACAACGTCGGCATGCTCACCGGCGACGCGTCGGTCAACGCCGACGCCCCGATCATCTGCTGCACCGCCGAGGTCCTGGCCAACCTGGCGCTGCGGGAGGGGGCGGGCGCCGACGTCGGCCTGGTCGTGATGGACGAGTTCCACTTCTACGCCGAGCCCGACCGCGGCTGGGCCTGGCAGGTGCCGCTGATCGAGCTGACCGACGTGCAGTTCCTGCTGATGTCGGCGACCCTCGGCGACGTCACGGACCTCGCCGCCGACCTCACCCGGCGCACCGGGCGCGAGACCGCCGTGGTCGACGACGCCGAGCGGCCCGTGCCGCTGGACTTCACCTGGTCGCTCACCCCGCTGCTCGAGCAGCTCGAGGAGCTGGTCACCACCGGCCAGGCCCCCGTCTACGTCGTGCACTTCACCCAGGCCGCCGCGGTCGAGCAGGCCACCGCGCTGCTCAACGCGAAGTGGGTGCCCAAGCCGGCCGACGAGCTGGCCGAGCTGCTCGCGGGCTTCCGCTTCGGCGCCGGCTTCGGCAAGACCCTCTCCAAGCTGCTGCGCCGCGGCATCGGCGTGCACCACGCCGGCATGCTGCCCCGCTACCGACGCGTGGTCGAGCAGCTGGCCCAGGCCGGTCTGCTCTCGGTCATCTGCGGCACCGACACCCTCGGCGTCGGCATCAACGTGCCGATCCGCACGGTGCTCTTCACCGGGCTCGCGAAGTTCGACGGCAACCGGCAGCGGGTGCTGCGCAGCCGCGAGTTCCTCCAGATCGCAGGGAGGGCCGGCCGGGCCGGCTACGACACCCGCGGGTACGTGGTCGTGCAGGCCCCCGAGCACACCATCGAGAACGAGAAGGCCAAGCGCAAGGCCGAGGCCAAGAACGCCGCGATGAGCGCGGAGAAGCAGGCCAAGCGCAAGAGCAAGGCCCAGCTGCGCAAGCCCCCCGAGGGCTCGGTGGTGTGGACCGAGCAGACCTTCGACAAGCTCGTCGAGGGCACCCCCGAGCAGCTGGTCTCGCGCATGCGGGTCGACAACTCGATGATCATCAACGTCCTGGCCCGCGACGAGGACGCCTTCGCGGTGCTGCGGCGGCTGCTCACCGACAACCACGAGGACCGCCGCAACCGCGTGCGCCTGGCGCGCCGTGCCCTGCGGCTGACCCGCAGCCTGGTGCAGTCGGGCACCGTGACCCGGCTCGAGGAGCCCGACGAGCTGGGCCGGCGCTACGTGCTCACCGTCGACCTGCCTGACGACTTCGCCCTCAACCAGCCGCTGGCGCACTTCGCGCTGGCCGCCTTCGAGGTGCTCGACCCCGAGGCCGACGACCACACCCTCGACCTCGTCTCGGTCGTCGAGGCCGTGCTCGAGGCGCCCCGGCAGATCCTGCTCGCCCAGCAGTGGGCCGCGCGCGGCGAGGCCGTCGCCGAGCTGAAGGCCGACGGCGTGGAGTACGACGAGCGGATGGCGCTGCTCGACGAGATCACGTGGCCCCAGCCCCTCGCGGAGCTGTTGGGCACGACGTACGAGATCTACCGGCAGAGCCACCCGTGGCTCTCCGAGGACGCGCTGGCGCCGAAGTCGATCGTGCGCGAGATGTACGAGCAGGGGATGGGCTTCACCGACTTCGTGAGCCGCTACCAGCTCGCCCGCTCCGAGGGCCTGGTGCTGCGCTACCTCACCGACGCCTACCGCACGCTGCGCGTGACCGTGCCCGAGCGCCACCGCACCCCCGAGCTCGACGACCTCGCCGAGTGGCTGGGCGAGACGATCCGCCAGACCGACTCCTCGCTGCTCGACGAGTGGGAGGCGATGACCGACCCCGAGGCCGTCGCCCGGCGCGCGGCGGAGCTCGCCGGCTCCGGCCCGCCCGCCTCGCCGCGCCCGATCTCCAAGCAGGGCCGGGCCTTCGCCGTCATGGTGCGCAACGCGATGTGGCGCCGGGTGGAGCTCGTGGCGCGCGACGACCTCGACGGCCTGATGGCCCTCGAGCGGGCCTCGGCCGACCGCACCGACCCGCCCCGCGCGGTCGTCGTCACCCGCTCGGTGTGGGACGCCGCGATCGAGGACTACTACGCCGAGCACGACCGGGTCGACCTGGGGCCCGACGCGCGCGGGCCCGCGCTGCTGCAGGTGGAGGAGACGGTCGGCGTGCCCGCCGGGGTCGACGACGACGGGGACGAGGGCACGGCGCGGCTGCTGCTGGTGCGCCAGACCGTGCACGACCCCGAGGGGCACCACGACTGGATCGTGGAGGCCACCGCCGACCTCGACGCCTCCGACGAGATCGGCGAGCTGGTGCTGGCCACCACCGCGTTCCGGCGGCTGGGGGGCTGAGGCCGGGCCGCCGGGCGAGTGGTGGTCTCGAGACGCTCGCCGGCGTCCGCTGCTCGACCGCCGCGCGTGGGCTCGCTGGTCGAGCACCGGGGTGGTGGGTGGTTTCGAGACGCTCGCTGGCGCTCGCTCCTCAACCACCGGGGGTGGGCTCGCTGGTCGAGCACCGGGGTGGTGGGTGGTTTCGAGACGCTCGCCGGCGCCCGCTGCTCGACCACCGCGCGTGGGGTCGCTGGTCGAGCACCGGGGTGGTGGGTGGTTTCGAGACGCTCGCTGGCGCTCGCTCCTCAACCACCGGGGGTGGGCTCGCTGCTCGAGCACCGGGGGTGGGCTGGCTGCTCGACCACCGGGGGTGAATGCGGTTGCGGTGGGGTGGCGGGGGCTGTGAGCCTGGGCGCCCGCGCCCCCCACACCGAGGAGCTGCCCGTGCGCTCGCTGGTCTACCTGGTCGCCACCTCCCTCGACGGCTTCATCGCCGGACCCGACGGCGACACCTCCGTGCTCGAGGAGGACCTGGAGTCGGCCGCCGCCGCGCTCGCGGCCTACCCCGACACCTGCCCCGCCCACCTGCGCGAGGCCTTCGGCATCAGCGGCCCGCCGGTGCGCTTCGACACCGTCGTCATGGGCGCGGCCACCCACCGTCCGGCGCTCGCGGCCGGGCTGACCAGCGCCTACCCGCACCTCACGCAGTACGTCGCGACCCACGCCGACCTGCCCGAGGACCCGACCCAGCACCGGTGGGAGGGCGACCTCGCGGCCCGCGTCAGGGAGCTCAAGGCCGCGCCGGGGGGCGACATCTGGCTGTGCGGGGGCGGCGACCTCGCCGGGCAGCTCGTCGAGGAGATCGACGAGATCCACCTCAAGGTGCACCCGGTGCTCCTCGGCGAGGGCGTGCCCGTGGTCCGCGGCGCGGGTCTGCGCCGGTTCACGCACGTCTCCAGCAGCACCCTCGCGGGCGGGGTCGTGCTGTCGGTCTACACCGCTCGCGCCTCGGGGGCGTGAGCCCGGTCGCGGCCTAGGCTGGGGCCATGAGCGAGCAGGCGCGGACGTCGGGGGTCACGGTCAGGCACGAGCCGGGCGAGTCGCGCTGGGCGGCGTACGACGGGCCCGAGCTGGCCGGTGTCGCGGTCTACGAGCTCGCCGACGACCCGGCCCGGGTGGTCTTCACCCACACGGTCGTGCGCGACGGCTTCGAGGGCCGCGGCGTCGGCTCGGCGCTGGCCCGCGCGGCGCTGGACGAGGTGCGGGCGGCGGGGGAGCGCCGCGTGGAGCCGCAGTGCCCCTTCATCGCCGGCTGGATCGGCAAGCACCCCGACTACGCCGACCTGGTGGTCTGAGGCCGCTCGGACCGCACCGGCTCCTCCACAGCTTCGTCCCCAGGTGGGGAGGTGCCTGTGCAGAACCCCGGGACCTCCTCCACACTCCGTGCACAGATCAGGGCACCGGCCTGGGGAGGACGGCCACCGGGTTGTCGCCGGGGGTGGGCGGACCTAGGCTCGCGCGGACGTCGACCGACATGTCGTCGTGTCGACACGGAGGCAGGATCCCGGTGCGGCGCCCCGGTGGCGCCGACGTGGGGATCCCGAGCGAGGAGCGCCCGATGAGCGATGGTGGAATGGTCCCCGGACCCGGGGGCAGCAGCGCCCACGAGATGCCGCCCCGGTTCCGCACGCCGACCCCCACCCTCGGAGAAGAGCAGCAGTTGACCGAGCCCCTCCCGTTCGAGCGCCCGCCCTCGGCGCGGCCGGCCACCCCGGCGGTCTCCGCGAAGGCGACCGCCGTCGGCGACCTCGGCCCCACCGGCCGCCCCATGCCGCTGATCCCCGAGCCCGGCCCCGTGGCCGAGCACGGGCGCGCGCGCGTGGTGTCGATGTGCAACCAGAAGGGCGGCGTGGGCAAGACCACCACGACGATCAACCTCGGTGCGTCGCTCGCGGAGTTCGGTCGCAAGGTGCTCCTCGTCGACTTCGACCCGCAGGGCTCGCTGTCGGTCGGGCTGGGGCTCAACCCCCACGAGATGGACATGACGGTCTACAACCTGCTGATGGAGCGCGACGTCACCCTCGAGGACGTCGTCGTGCCCTCCGGGGTGCCCGGCATGGACCTGCTGCCCTCCAACATCGACCTCTCCGCCGCCGAGGTGCAGCTGGTGCAGGAGGTCGCGCGCGAGCAGACCCTGCAGCGGGTGCTCGCGCCCGCGCTGGAGCGCTACGACGTCATCATCATCGACTGCCAGCCCTCGCTGGGGCTGCTCACCGTCAACGCGCTGACCGCCTCCGACGGGGTCATCGTGCCGCTGGAGTGCGAGTACTTCGCGCTGCGCGGCGTGGCGCTGCTCAAGACCACCATCGACAAGGTGCGCGAGCGGCTCAACCCGCGCCTGGAGATCGACGGCGTGCTCGGCACCATGTTCGACGGGCGCACCCTGCACAGCCGCGAGGTCATGGAGCGACTGGTGCAGGCCTGGGGCGACACCGTCTTCCACACCGTGATCCGGCGCACCGTGAAGTTCTCCGACGCCACCGTCGCCGGCGAGCCCATCACGTCCTACGCCTCGGCCTCCGCCGGCGCCGACTCCTACCGCACGCTGGCCAAGGAGGTGCTGGCCCGGTGGCTCGCCGGGTGAGCCTCCCCTCGGCCGACGACCTCTTCCGCCCGACGGCCGACCCGACCCCGCCGCAGACCGGCGACCACGCGTCGCCCGACTCCCCGGACGCCCCCGGAGCCGCCCCCGACCGTGCGCCCGACGGGGCGCCCGGCGCCCCAGCCGACGACCGGGGCGCCGGATCCGCCGGCGAGCCCGCCGATCCCGCCGCGACGCCACGCGCGCGGCGCGGGCCGGCCAGGCCGAGCGGCCGGGTGCGCCACGACGAGAAGATGACGGTCTACATCACCTCCGAGGAGCTGCTGGCCATCGAGCACGCGCGCCTCGCGCTGCGCAGCGGCCACGGGCTGGCCGTGGACCGCGGCCGGCTCGTGCGGGAGGCCGTCGCGATGGTGCTGGCCGACTTCGAGGCCGACGGCGAGGACAGCGCGCTCGTGCGGCGGCTGACCCGGGAGTGACCACGGTCGGGACCGTGGCTGGTGACGTGGCTGGTGACGTGGCCGGTGACGTGGCCGGTGACGTGGCCGGCGAGGGGGCCGGCCCTGCCGGCTCGGACGCCTTCGAGGTCAGGCTGGTCAACTTCGAGGGACCCTTCGACCTGCTGCTGAGCCTGATCTCCAAGCACAAGCTCGACGTGACCGAGGTCAGCCTCTCGCAGGTGACCGACGAGTTCATCGCCCACGTCAGGGCCCTGCGCGACCGCCCCGTGCCCGGCGGGGGCCCTCGCGACGCGGTGGGCGACCTCGAGCGGACCACCTCGTTCCTCCTGGTGGCCTCCACCCTGCTCGACCTCAAGGCGGCCCGGCTGCTGCCCCAGGGAGACGTCGAGGACGAGGAGGACCTGGCGCTGCTCGAGGCCCGCGACCTGCTCTTCGCCCGGCTGCTGCAGTACAAGGCGTTCAAGCAGGTCGCCGGGGTGCTCGAGCGTCGCCTGGCCGGGGAGTCGCTGCGCCACCCCCGCGCGGTCGGGCTGGAGGAGCGCTTCGCCACGCTGCTCCCCGAGGTGCTGATCGGCATCGGTCTCGAGCAGTTCGCGGCGCTGGCGGCGCGCGCCCTGGAGCCCAAGCCGCTGCCCGAGGTCTCCCTCCAGCACATCCACGCCACCACCGTGTCGGTGCGCGAGCAGGCCGCCGTGGTCGCCGAGCGGCTGCGCCGCGCCGGCACGCTCACCTTCCGCGCCCTGTGCGGCGACGCCCCCGACACCCTCACCACCGTGGCACGCTTCCTGTCGCTGCTCGAGCTCTTCCGCGAGGGCGTGGTGTCCTTCGACCAGGTCGACCCGCTCGGGGAGCTGAGCGTGCGCTGGACCGGCGACGAGGACACCGACGTCGAGGACCTGGTCACCGACGAGTTCGACGGCGCTCCGCCCGAGCCCGGTGCCGATCCTGACCCCGACCCCCAGCCCGACCCCGCGACGACGCAGGAGCACCCGTGAGCGAGCAGGACACCGGCCCCGCAGGCGCGGAGGCGACCTCGAGGGGACCGCAGGGTGACGGCGTACCGGTCGTGGCGCTGCGGCCCTCCCTCGAGGCCGTGCTGATGGTGGCCGACCAGCCCCTCGACGCCGTCTCGCTGGCCACAGCGGTGCGCCACCCCGTGGCCGACGTCGTGGCGGCGCTGCAGCTGCTGGCCGAGGAGTACGCCGAGCAGGGCCGCGGCTTCGAGCTGCGCCACGTGGCCGGTGGCTGGCGCTACTACACCCGCGAGGAGCACGCCGCGGTGGTGGAGGCCTTCGTGCTCGAGGGGCAGTCGGCGCGGCTGACCCAGGCCGCGCTCGAGACGCTCGCGGTCGTGGCCTACAAGCAGCCCGTCTCGCGGGCCCGCGTCTCGGCGGTGCGCGGCGTCAACGTCGACGGGGTGATGCGCACCCTGCTCGCGCGCGGTCTGGTCGAGGAGGCCGGCAACGACGCCGAGACCGGCGCCCACCTCTACCGCACCACCATGTACTTCCTGGAGCGCATCGGGGTGACCTCGCTCGACGAGCTGCCCGAGCTCGCGCCCTACCTCCCTGACATGGACGACCTCGAGGACGACCTCGAGAGCGTGGCCGCCGCGGCCGCGCCACGGACCGGACCGGGCACCGAGCCCGACGGTGGAACGGAGCCCACGTGACCAGCGACCAGACCGGCGACCAGACCGGCGACCAGACCGGCGAGCAGACCGGCGACCGGCAGGGCAGCGGCCCGCAGGTGCAGACCGACGACGACGGCCAGATCCGGCTGCAGAAGCTGCTGGCCCAGTCGGGCGTCGCCTCGCGACGCAAGTGCGAGGAGCTGATGCTCGAGGGCCACGTGGTCGTCGACGGCGAGGTGGTGACCCGGCTCGGCACGAAGGTCGACCCGCGCACCGCGGTGATCCGCGTCGACGGCAAGCGGCTGCCACCGATCAGCCCCCACGTCTACCTGGTGCTGAACAAGCCGCGCGGCGTCGTCTCGACGATGTCGGACCCCGAGGGGCGGCGCACGCTCTCCGACGTCGTGGCCGACCGTCCCGAGCGGCTCTTCCACGTCGGGCGCCTCGACACCGACACCTCGGGCCTGCTGATGCTCACCAACGACGGCGACTTCGCCCAGCGGATGGCCCACCCGTCCTACGAGGTCGACAAGACCTACGTCGCCGAGGTCGAGGGCGAGGTCTACCAGCGCACCCTCAAGCAGCTGCTCGCGGGCGTCGAGCTCGACGACGGTCCGGTGACCGTCTCGCGGGCCCGCGTGGTCAGCGGCGGGCACGGTCGCAACTCCCCGGGGCGCAGCATCGTCGAGCTGGTCATCCACGAGGGCCGCAACCGCATCGTGCGGCGCCTGCTCGACCACGTCGGCCACCCCGTGACCCGGCTGACCCGCACCGCCATCGGGCCGGTCGAGCTGGGCCGACTGGCCCCGGGGGAGCTGCGCGACCTCACCACCGACGAGCTCGGGGTGCTGCTCGACGCGTCCCAGCTCTGAGGCCGGGCGCCGGCCCTGCGCCCGGCGCTCGCTAGCCTGAGGCCGGCCGAGCTGCAGGGGCGAGGCGCGGCGACCGGGACCGGCGACGAGGACCGGCGCACCTGCGAGACACGGCGCGACCCAGCGAGAGCCAGCGAGAACCGACCAGAACCGACGAGACGAGGAGCAGACGTGGCAGTGCGAGCCATCCGGGGGGCCACCCAGCTCGACGAGGACACCCGCGACCACATGCTCGACCGCGTCGCTGAGATGGTCACCGACGCGATGACCTCCAACGGCCTGGAGGTCGACGACTTCATCTCGGTCATCTTCACTGCCACCAGTGACCTGGTCTCGGAGTTCCCGGCCTACGCCGCGCGCCAGCTCGGCTTCGGCGACGTGCCGCTGATCTGCGCCCGCGAGCTCGAGATCGAGCGGTCGATGCCCCGCGTCGTGCGGATGATGGCCCACGTCGAGACCGACCTCCCGCGCGCCGACATCACCCACGTCTACCTCCACGGGGCCGCCGCGCTGCGCAGCGACCTGACCCGGGTGCGCTCGGTGCCCGACGCCGACCCCGATGCCTGAGGCCCCGGAGGCCCCGGTCGTCGCCGACCGGGTCCCGCGCCTGGTCGGACCGGTCGAGGTCGTCGGCGCCGGTCTGGTGGGGGCCTCGATCGGCCTGGCCTGCGCGCGTGCCGGGATCGAGGTGCTCCTCACCGACGTCTCGTCGGAGAACGTCCGCACCGCCTCCGGGCTCGGCGCCGGCCGACCGAGACGCCCCGACGACCGCCCGCAGCTGGTGGTCGTCGCGGTGCCGCCCGACCACCTCGGACGGGTCATCGCCGCCGCCCTGGCCGACGGCGACGCCGTCGTCACCGACGTGGGCAGCATCAAGTCGGGCCCGCTCGCCGACGTCGCCGACAGCACCGGGGCCCACCGCTACGTCGGCAGCCACCCGATGGCCGGCAGCGAGCGCTCCGGCCCCCTCGCCGCCACGGCCGCCCTCTTCGACGGCCGACCCTGGGCGATCACCCCGCACGCCGCCGCCGACGTCGAGGCCGTCGAGCTCGTGGAGGACCTCGTGCGACTGTGCGGGGGAGTGCCGGTCTGGCTCACCCCGGCCGAGCACGACCGGGCCGTGGCCCGCACCTCGCACGTGCCCCACCTGCTATCCGCCCTGGTGGCCGCCCGCCTGGCCGAGGCCCCGGAGAACCACCTGACCCTGTCGGGCCAGGGCGTCCGCGACGTCACCCGCGTGGCCGCCGGCGACCCACGGCTCTACGGCCAGATCGTCTCGGGCAACGCCGAGGCCGTCGCCGCGCTCCTCACCGAGGTCCGCGACGACCTCGAGGCGATGATCGCCGCGGTCAGTGCCGGCGACCGGGCCGGCCTCGAGCTGCTGCTCGACCGCGGCGTCGCCGGCACCCGCAGCATCCCCGGCAAGCACGGTGGCCCGGCCACCCCGACCCGCTCGGTCTTCGTAGCCGTGCCCGACCACCCCGGCGAGCTGGCCCGCCTCTTCGCCGACGCCGTGGCCAGCGAGGTCAACATCGAGGACATCCGCATCGACCACGACCCCGGTCGCCCCGTCGGCCTCGTCGAGCTGGTGGTCGACCGCACCCGGGCCGAGCACCTGCTCGGGTCGCTGGAGGAGCGGGGCTGGACGACGCACCGCTGAGGCGGTGACGGGGGGCGGGCTGCGGAGCGCCGGAGGGCCGCGACGACGGATTCAGCCGGGGGTGACGCCCACCGGTAGGCTGCGGCGCCGTGACCACCCCCGCCACCAGCTCCGCGTCCGACCCCGCCCCGGCTCCCGGTCAGGCCGACGGCCCGGCCTCCCGACAGGGCACGGTGGTGGCGGTGGACGGCACCTCGGGGTCGGGCAAGTCCAGCACCTGCCGGGCCGTGGCCGCCCGGCTCGGGCTGGCCTACCTCGACACGGGGGCGATGTTCCGCGCGATGACCTGGTGGATGCTCGAGCAGGGTGTCGACGTCCACGACGCCGCGGCCGTCGCGGAGCGCTGCGAGGAGCCCCGGATCGTCTCCGGCACCGACCCGGAGGCCCCCACCATCCACGTCGACGGCACCGACGTCGCCGCCGCTATCCGCACCGACGCGGTCACCGGCTCGGTCTCGCCGGTCAGCACCGTGCCCGCGGTGCGCGCGCGGCTGCTGACCATGCAGCGCGAGGTCATCGCCGAGGCCGTCCGCGGCACCGGCATCGTCGTCGAGGGCCGTGACATCGGCTCCGTGGTCGCCCCCGACGCGCCGGTGAAGCTCTACCTCACCGCCGACCCCGCCGCGCGTGCGGCCCGTCGCGCCGCCGAGGAGGGCGGCAGCGACCTGGCCGCCACGCAGGCCGTGCTGCTCGACCGGGACCGGATCGACTCCAGCCGCGCCACCGCCCCGCTGACCATGGCCGAGGGCGCGGTGCACATCGACACCACCCCCTTCACCCTCGACGAGGTCGTCGCCCAGGTCGTCGGGCTGGTCCGGGCGGTGGGGACGCGCGCGTGACGCCGCCCCACCGCGACACCCAGGACGAGCGGGACACCCCCGCCGCGACCGGCTCGCGGGGAGCGCGCACCCCGCGGTCCCTCGCCCGACGCGACCGCGGCGACCGGCGTACGGCGCACCGCGAGCTCCCGCGCACCGACGCGACACCCTTCCCGCACCGGGCCATGCTCCACGGGCTGCGGCCGATCTCGTCGTGGCTGGTGCGCCGCCGCTACCGCGTGCGGGTGCAGGGTGCGGAGCACACGCCCTCGACCGGCCCGGTGCTCTTCGCCGCCAACCACGTCGGGGTCATGGACGGCCCGCTGCTGGCCATCTTCGCGCCCCGCCCGGTGCACGCCCTGACCAAGGCGGAGATGTTCGGCGGGCGGCTGGGCACCTTCCTGCTGTGGTCGGGTCAGGTGCCCCTCGACCGCTTCCACGCCGACCCCGCGGCGTTGAAGACCTGTCTGCGGGTGCTGCGCGACGACGGGGCCGTCGGCATCTTCCCCGAGGGGCGCCGCGGTGCCGGTGACCTGGAGCGCTTCCACCGCGGAGCGGCCTACCTCGCCCTGGCGACCGGCGCCGCCGTGGTGCCCGTCACCCTCCTCGGCACCCGCGAGCCCGGTGGGTGGAGCGGGGACCTCCCGCCACGTGGGACCATGGTCGACATCGTGTTCGGCGCGCCGTTCACGGTGCCGCCGCAGCCGTGGCCGCGCACCAAGGAACACGTGGCCGCCACGTCGGTGTTGTTGCGAGAGCACATGCTGGCGCACCTCGCCGCATCACGCGCGTCGACCGGGCGGGACCTCCCCGGTCCGCTGCCACCCGGAGACCTGGAACCCGACCCCGCCACCGGGGTCACCGATCAAGGAGCACCATGAGCGACAGCCCGAGCGAGCACGCCGGCGACCCCTTCGAGGACGCCGGCCTGACGGGTGACGGACCGGTGCCCGTGCTCGCCGTCGTCGGCCGCCCCAACGTCGGCAAGTCGACCCTCGTCAACCGCATCATCGGCCGGCGCGAGGCCGTCGTCGAGGACGTGCCCGGCGTGACCCGCGACCGTGTCTCCTACGACGCGCACTGGAACGGTCGCGCCTTCACCGTCGTCGACACCGGCGGCTGGGACCCCGACGCCCGCGGCCTGGCCGAGCGGATCGCCGGACAGGCCGAGATCGCGGTGTCGCTGGCCGACGCCGTGCTCTTCGTCGTCGACGCCACGGTCGGCATCACCGACGCCGACGAGGCGGTGGTGAAGATCCTGCGCCGCTCGGAGAAGCCCGTCGTGCTGGCCGCCAACAAGGTGGACGACCAGCGCACCGAGGCGGAGGCCTTCGGTCTCTGGAACCTCGGTCTCGGCGAGCCGTGGCCGGTCTCCGCGCTGCACGGCCGTGGCTCGGGCGACATGCTCGACGCGGTGCTGGCCGCCCTGCCCGAGCCCCCGCCCGAGCGCGACGCCGCCCCGGGCGGCCCGCGTCGCATCGCGATCGTCGGCAAGCCCAACGTCGGCAAGTCCTCCCTGCTCAACCGGCTGGCCGGCTCCGAGCGCGTCGTCGTCGACAACGTCGCCGGCACGACCGTCGACCCCGTCGACGAGCTCATCGAGCTGGGCGGCAAGACCTGGCGCTTCATCGACACCGCGGGCATCCGCAAGCGGGTCAAGGAGGCCTCGGGCCACGAGTACTACGCCTCGCTGCGCACGACCACCGCGATCGACCGCGCCGAGGTGGCGGTGCTGGTCGTCGACGGCGGGCAGTCGATCAGCGAGCAGGACGTGCGGATCATCCAGACCGTGCGCGAGGCCGGGCGTGCCCTCGTCATCGCCTTCAACAAGTGGGACCTCGTCGACGAGGAGCGCCGCTACTACCTCGAGCGCGAGATCGAGCGCGAGCTCGTGCAGGTGCAGTGGGCGCCGCGGATCAACATCACCGCCCGCACCGGCTGGCACGTGGACCGCCTCGTGCCGGCGCTGGAGAAGGCCGTCGAGGGCTGGGAGACCCGCATCGGCACGGGTGCGCTCAACTCGTTCCTCGGGCGCCTGGTCGCCGAGCACCCGCACCCGGTGCGCTCGGGCAAGCAGCCCAAGGTCCTCTTCGGGACCCAGGCCACCACCGCGCCGCCGACCTTCGTGCTCTTCACCTCGGGCAAGCTCGACGCGGGCTACGAGCGCTTCATCGAGCGCCGTCTGCGCGAGGAGTTCGGCTTCGTCGGCACCCCGATCGTGCTCGAGCAGCGACCGCGCGAGAAGCGCAAGCGCTGAGCCGCGCGGGCTCGGGCCCGGGTGCTCCCGGGCCTCGGCCTCGGGGCGAGGTGCCTCGGTGCCAGGGGGAGGGGCACGACCGTGCCCCTCCCCCTAGCACGCCATCAGCCTGGTCCGCGACCTGTGGGCCGACGCGACGCTCGACCTGACGCCCGACGTTTGACTCGACGCGGTCGGCCGCCAAGGATCGGACCTCGGCCGCACGGGCGCGGCCGTCACCCCCCGGAGGAGATCCCGTGCCGCACCCTGCCGATCCGACGAGCGACTCGACGTACGACGCGACGTACGACTCGACGAGCGACCCGGCGGGCCGCACCGGGACGACCACGGTCCGGGTCGCCTACGGCACCACCGGACTCGACGTGGAGCTCCCCGCCGACCGCACGACGGTGGTCGCGCCGACCCACAGCGAGCCCGCGCCCGACGTGCCGGCCGCCCTGCGCGAGGCCCTGGCGCACCCCGTGGCCGGGCCGCCGCTGCGCGAGCTGGTGCGGCCCGGACAGACCGTGGCGATCTCGCTGTGCGACGCCACCCGTCCGCAGCCGCGCGAGCTCATGGTGCGCGCGATCCTCGCCGAGCTCGAGGGGATCGTGACCCGTGCGGATCTCGTGCTGCTCGTGGCCACCGGCACCCACCGCGCCAACACCGACGCCGAGCTGCGGGCCATGCTCGGTGACGACCTGGTCGACACCGTGCGCATCGTCAACCACGACAGCCGCGACCCCGACGTGCTGCGCTGGATGGGGGTGCACGGCGACGGGGTGCCGGTCTGGCTCAACCGCCACTGGGTCGACGCCGACGTCAAGGTCACCACGGGCTTCGTCGAGCCGCACTTCTTCGCCGGCTTCAGCGGTGGACCCAAGCTGGTCGCCCCGGGTCTGGCCGGCCTGGAGACCGTGCTGACCCTCCACGACGCCGCCCGGATCGGCAGCGAGCGGGCGACGTGGGCGGTCTGCGAGGGCAACCCCGTGCACGACGACGTGCGCGCCATCGCCGCGGCCACCGGGGTCGACTTCGCCCTCGACGTGGTGCTCAACCGCGAGCAGCAGGTCGTCCGCGCCTTCGGGGGCGAGCTGCTGGCCATGCACGCCGAGGCGCGCGAGGTCGTGCGCGAGCTGTCGATGCAGGCGGTGCCCGACCTCTTCGACGTCGTGGTGACCAGCAACTCCGGCTTCCCGCTGGACCAGAACCTCTACCAGGCGGTGAAGGGCATGACGGCCGCCGCCACGGTGGTGCGGCCCGGCGGGCTCATCGTCTGCGTCGCGGAGTGCCGCGACGGCTTCCCCGACCACGGCACCTTCCGCGAGGTCCTCGCCTCCGAGGACAGCCCGGAGGCGCTGCTGGAGGCCATCTCGCGGCGCAGCGAGACCGTGCCCGACCAGTGGCAGGTGCAGGTGCTCGCGCGGGTGCTGGCCCGGGCCCGGGTCGGGGTGCACACCACCCACCTCAGCGACGAGGAGCTGCGCACGGCCCACCTCTTCCTGGTCGAGGACGTCGCCGCGGCGGTGCGCGAGGAGCTGGAGCGGGTCGGGCCGGGGGCGCGGGTCTGCGTGCTGCCCGAGGGGCCGCAGACGATCGCCTACGTCGACGCCGGCCGACCCGGCTGACCGGCCGGGGACGCGCCGGGGGACCGCCGCTGGACCGCCCGACCAGGGGGCGACCGGCTTGACCTGATCGAACACGTGTTCGATCATGGGGGTGTGACCGCGATGCCCGCCCTCGACCCCAGCCGCCCGGTGCTCGACCAGCTCCGGGAGCGGGTCGCGGCCATGGAGGGCGGGCCGGCGCGGGAGGCCGTGGCGACGCACGCCGGGCTCTCCGACCTGCTCCAGCTGCGTGCCGGGGCGACCTACTCCGTCGACGCCGCCTCGGTGGGCCTGGCGCTGGCCGCGGAGGCCTCGCGAGCGGGGGAGTGGGTCGGCTTCGCCGGCTGGGCCGACTTCGGCGCGGAGGCCGCCGCCGAGCTGGGGGTCGACCTGACGCGCACCGTGCTGGTGCCCGAGCCCGGCGAGCACTGGCTCGAGGTGACCGCGGCGCTGGTCGACGTGCTGCGCGTCGTGGTGCTGCGTCCGCCGGCGAGCGTCGACGCCCGCTCCGCGGGCGTGCTCGACGCCCGGCTGCGCACCCGCTCCTCGGTGCTGGTCGTCCACGGCGACTGGCCCCGCTGCGACGCCCGGCTGAGCCTGGAGGAGTCGCGCTGGTCGGGCCCTGACCACGGCTCCGGCCGGCTGCGCGCGCGCCGGGCCCGCCTCGCCGTGCGCCGCGGCACGGCCCCGCCGGCGCGTGCGGAGGTGTGGTTCCCCGGGATCGACGCGCCGCTGGTCGGCGTCGACGAGCGGTCCGACCGTGCGGCCCGGGCCTCCCGCCCCCGGGGCCCGGTGCTCGAGCCGGTCGGTCCGCGCGGCCCGGGCGGCCCCGTCGGCGTGCGTGGGCCGGGCGGCCTGGTCGTCGAGGAGGCCGGCGCGTGCGGGTGATGGTGGTGTGGTGCCCCGACTGGTCGGTGGTGGCCGGCCTGGCCGAGGCGCGACGCTCGCGCCAGCTGCCCGCGGCGGTGCTGGCCGCCGGCGCGGTGGAGGTGTGCAACGGCCCGGCCCGCGACAGCGGCGTACGACGCGGGCAGCGCAAGCGCGACGCGCAGGCCCGCTGCCCCGAGCTGCTGCTGCTGGAGGCCGGTCCGGAGCGCGACGCGCGCCACTTCGAGCCGGTGCTCGCGGCCGTGGAGGAGCTGCGCCCGGGGGTCTCCCCGATGCGGCCCGGGCTGCTCGCGGTGCGCGCGCCCGGGCGCTACTTCGGCGGGGAGGAGCACGCCGCCGCGCTGGTCGCCCAGACCCTGGTCGACGCCGGGGTCTGGGACTGCCGCATCGGGGTGGCCGACGACGTGTTCACCGCCGAGCAGGCCGCCCGCACCGCCGCGGTGCAGGAGGCCGTGGTCGTGCCCTCGGGCGGCTCGGCCGACTTCCTGCGCGGACTGCCGGTGCGGGTGCTGGAGAGCGACGGGCAGGCGGGGCGCGAGGTCGCCTCGCTGGTGGGTCGTCTCGGGCTGGGCACGCTGGGCGACCTGGCCGGGCTGCCGCTGGCCTCGGTGCAGGACCGCTTCGGCCGCTACGGCGCCGACCTGTGGCACCGGGTGCGCGGCGCGGGCCGCAGCGTCCTGGGCGAGCGCACCCCGCCGCCCGACCTCGACGTCGAGGTCGTCTTCGAGCCGCCCCTGGAGTCGGTGGAGGCCGTCTGCTTCAGCGTGCGGACCACCGCCGAGCGCCTCGTCTCCGGGCTCGCCTCGCGCCAGCTGGTGGCCACCGAGGTGCGGGTCGAGGCCGAGAGCGAGGGCGTCGTCGTCTCCAGCCGGGCCTGGCTGCACCCGCGCTGCTTCACCGCGCGCGACCTCGTCGACCGGGTGCACTGGCAGCTGCAGGGCGAGGGCGGGTCGCTGCGCTCGCGCCACGACGCGGGCGTCGTGCGCGCGCCGGTGGAGCGGGTGCGCTTCGTGCCCGAGACCGTCGAGCCCGCCGCGGCCCACGCCGAGGCGCTGTGGGGCGGCGGCAGCGACGAGCTCGTCGAGCGGGGGGTGGCGCGGGTGCAGGCGATGATCGGCTTCGAGTCCGTGCTGCGTCCCGTGCTCCAGGGCGGGCGCTCACCGGCCGAGCGGCAGGCCAGCGTGCCCTGGGGCGAGCGGCCCACCGGGCTGCGCCCCCTCGACCGGCCGTGGCCGACCCGGGTGCCCGGCCCGCCCCCGGTGCGGGTCTTCAGCCCGCCGCGGGTGGCCGAGGTCGTCGACGGGACCGGCCACCCGGTGGCGGTCAGCGAGCGGGGCGCGGTGAGTGCCGACCCGCGGCGCTTCCGCTTCGGCGCCGCGCTGCTGGTCGCGGCGCCCGGGTCCGCCGGTGTGCCCCAGGCGGGCGGCCGGGAGGGAGCACAGGAGGGCCTGTGGGCCCTCGAGGACACCCCGCAGGTCGTCGTCCGCACCACCGGCCGTCCGCAGGTCGGCGCCGGCGCACACCCGCCCAGCGGGGCACCGGGGGCACCGGGCCGCCCGGGTGAGCGGCCCTGGCAGCCGGTGGCC
This sequence comes from Nocardioides sp. P86, assembly GCF_023712465.1. Lineage (NCBI taxonomy): Bacteria > Bacillati > Actinomycetota > Actinomycetes > Propionibacteriales > Nocardioidaceae > Nocardioides > Nocardioides sp. P86. The sequence continues at coordinate 31,101 of NZ_JAMAYE010000002.1, forward strand.
TCCTGGGCCGGCCCGTGGCCGGTCGACGAGGAGTGGTGGGTGGAGACCGCGCCGGCCGACGGCTCCCGCGCCGCGCGCTTCCAGGTCGTCGGCGTCGACGGTCGCGCCTGGCTGCTGCGGTGGAGCACCGCCGGGTGGACCCTCGAGGCGGGCTACGACTGATGGGCTGGTCAAACCCCGCGGTGCCCTGGCGCGAGCTGGAGAGACGGCTCTCCGGTCGTCCCGGCGCGCCCGGTGCCGAGGACGCGCCGATCTCGCGGCGCAAGCACGCCCGCCCCTCGCAGCGGCCCATCGAGCGTCCGGCGGCGGTCACGCCGTACGCCGAGCTGCACTGCCACTCCCACTTCAGCTTCCTCGACGGGGCGAGCTCGCCGGGGGAGCTGGTGGAGGAGGCGGTGCGCCTGGGGCTGAGCGGGCTGGCACTGACCGACCACGACGGCTTCCACGGGGCGCCGCTGCTGGCCGAGGCCGCCGCGGTCCACGACCTGCGCACGGTCTTCGGCGCCGAGCTGTCGCTGGGGCTGACCCGACCGCAGAACGGCGTGGCCGATCCCGAGGGCTCCCACCTGCTGGTGCTGGCGCGGGGGGTGGAGGGCTACCACCGGCTCGCGGGCGCGATGACCGAGGCCAACCTGCGCGGTGACGAGAAGGGCCGCCCCGACCACGACCTCGACGAGCTGGCCGAGCGCGGCCGGGGGCACTGGGTGGTGCTCACGGGCTGCCGCAAGGGCACGGTGCACCGGGCGCTCGCGGCGGGCGGGCCGACGGCCGCGGCCCTCGAGCTCGACCGGCTCACCGCCCGCTTCGGCCTCGACGGGGTGGTCGTCGAGCTCTCGGCGCGACCGACCCCGCAGGACGCCGAGGCCAACGAGCTGCTGGCCGGCCTGGCCCGCGACCACGGGCTGCCGGTGGTCGCCACGGGCAACGTCCACTTCGCGCAGCCCTCCGGGCGCCGGCTGGCCGCGGCCATGGCGGCGGTGCGTGCCCGGCGCAGCCTGGCCGACATGGACGGCTGGCTCGACCTCTCCGGCGCGGCCCACCTGCGCAGCGGCGCGGAGGTGTCCGCGGCGATGGCGACCCGCCCCGAGGCGGTGCGGCGCTCGGTCGCGCTGGCCGAGGAGCTGGCCTTCGACCTGCGCAAGGCCTCCCCGCGCCTGCCCAAGCACCGCATCCCCGAGGGCCACACGCCCAGCTCGTGGCTGCGGGTGCTGGCCTGGCGGGGCTTCGAGGAGCGCTACGCCGGCACGCCGATGGAGGCCGAGGCCCGCGAGCGCGTCCACCACGAGCTGCGGGTGATCGAGGAGAAGGACTTCGCGGGCTACTTCGTCATCGTGCACGACATCGTCGCCTTCGCCCGCGAGCGCGGCATCCTGTGCCAGGGCCGCGGCTCGGCGGCCAGCTCCGCGGTCTGCTTCGCGCTCGGCATCACCGCCGTCGACGCCGTCTTCTACCGCCTGCCCTTCGAGCGCTTCATCTCCGCCCACCGCGACGAGGAGCCCGACATCGACGTCGACTTCGACTCCGACCGGCGCGAGGAGGTGATCCAGTGGGTCTACCGCACCTACGGGCGGCGCAACGCCGCCCAGGTCGCCAACGTCGTCGCCTACCGCCCCCGCATGGCGGTGCGCGACGCCGCCAAGGCGCTGGGCCACTCCCAGGGCCAGCAGGACGCGTGGTCGAAGCAGGTCGACGGCTGGAGCTCGGTGGTGGCCGCCGACGCCCGCGACCCCGAGGGCGGCCCCGCGCTCGACATCCCGCGCCCGGTGGTGGCGCTGGCCGAGCAGCTGCTGGGGGCGCCGCGCCACCTCGGCATCCACTCCGGTGGCATGGTGCTGACCGAGCGCCCGGTGGGGGAGGTGTGCCCGATCGAGCGGGCCCGCATGGAGGACCGCACGGTGCTGCAGTGGGACAAGGACGGCTGCGAGTCGATGGGGCTGGTGAAGTTCGACCTGCTGGGCCTGGGCATGCTCGGCGCGCTCGACCACATGATGCGCCTGACCGAGGAGCACCTGGGGGAGCGCTGGACCCTGGCCACGATCCCGCGTGAGGAGCCGGCGGTCTACGACATGCTCTGCCGCGCCGACTCCATCGGCGTCTTCCAGGTCGAGAGCCGCGCCCAGATCGGCACGCTGCCGCGCCTGCAGCCGCGGGAGTTCTACGACCTGGCCATCGAGATCGCCCTCATCCGCCCCGGGCCGATCCAGGGCGGTGCGGTCCACCCCTACGTGCGCCGGGCCACCGGCAAGGAGCCGGTCGTCTACGACCACCCCGAGCTGGTGCCGGTGCTCGAGCGCACCCGCGGGGTGCCGCTCTTCCAGGAGCAGCTGATGGCGATGGCGGTGACCCTGGGCGACTGCTCGCGCGACGACGCCGACCTGCTGCGCCGGGCCATGGGCTCCAAGCGCGGCGTCGAGAGGATCGAGAGCGTCAAGGCGAAGCTCTACGCCGGCATGGAGCGTCGCGGGCTGGTCGGCGACGCCGCCGACGCGATCTACGTCAAGATCCTCTCCTTCGCCAACTTCGGCTTCGCGGAGTCCCACGCGCTGAGCTTCGCGCTGCTGGTCTACGCCTCGTCGTGGTTCAAGCTGCACTACCCCGCGGCCTTCCTGGTCGGTCTGCTGCGCACCCAGCCGATGGGCTTCTACTCCCCGCAGTCGCTGGTGGGCGACGCCCGCCGCCACGGCGTCGAGGTACGCCGCCCCGACCTGGCGCGCTCCGGGGTGCAGGCCGGGCTCGAGCCGGTGGACCCCGGCGGGACGGGTACGACGGGTGCCACCGGTCTCGACCAGTGCCTCGCGGCGTCCTTCGAGCGCGCGGAGTGGGACCCGGCCCGCCCCGACCCCACCCGCACCCACCGGCGCGACGGCCACCTGGTCGTGCGCCTGGGGCTGGACTCGGTGCGCGGGATCGGCGCCGACGTCGCGGCGCGGATCGTGGCCGCGCGCGCGGAGGCGGCGTACACCTCGGTGACCGACCTGTCACGGCGCGCGGGGCTGTCGACCCAGCAGCTGGAGGCGCTCGCCACCGCCGGGGCGCTGGAGTGCCTGGGGCTCGACCGGCGCCAGGCGCTGTGGGCCGCGGGCGCCTCGGAGAGCGCCGACCACCTGCCCGGCTCCACGCCCTCGCCGGCCCCGCCGACGCTGCCCGGCATGAGCGCGGAGGAGGTGACCCTGGCCGACCTCTGGGCCACCCGGGTCTCGCCCGAGACCCACCCGGTCGAGCACCTGCGCGAGCTGCTCACCGGCAGCGGCATCTCCTCGGTGGCCGACCTCGCGCGCACCGAGCCCGGCCGTCGCGTGCACGTCGCGGGCCTGGTCACCCACCGGCAGCGCCCGGGCACCGCGCAGGGCATCACCTTCCTCAACGTCGAGGACGAGACCGGGATGCTCAACGTCGTCTGCTCGGTCGGCGTGATGCGCGCGCACCGCTCCCCGGCGCGGGGCGCGGTCGCGGTGGTGGTGCGCGGGATCCTCGAGCGGGAGGAGGGCGTGACCAACCTGGTCGCCGACCGCGTGGTCACCCTCGACTCGGTCATCGCCGGTGCGGGCTCGGCCCTCCAGCTGCGCCAGACCTCCCGCGACTTCCGCTGACCGCCCGCCCGGAGCCCGGTCGGGTGCGTGCGGCGGGGTCGATTCCGGACCGGGAGCCGGGGTGTTGTAGTGTTCACGCGCTGTCCCGGTCACGCTCGCGTGGCCGCACGGGACGGGGTTCGGGCTGTAGCGCAGCTTGGTAGCGCACTTGACTGGGGGTCAAGGGGTCGCAGGTTCAAATCCTGTCAGCCCGACACAGTTTCACCAGGTCAGAGGCACTTTCCTCCTCGGGAGGGAGGTGCCTCTGACCGTCGGGGAAGGGTTTGACTACCGACCTGACTACCGGATCACGACGAACGTGATCCGGGAAGTGGACTCCCAGGCCTTCGGTGTACGAACCGGAGGAATTATGGCAAGCAGACGAACAAGCGCGCCGACGGGCGTTACCTCGTCACCGCGCGGATCGAGAACCCTGACGGCTCGACTCGGCGGGTGTACTTCTACGGCCGCACCCAGGCCGAGGCACGGGCGAAGGCGCGCGAGGCGCAGGAACGGATCGCGCTGGGTGCGCCGGTGCGCGACGCCAGTCGCAGCTTCGGAGACTGGCTGAGCGAGTGGCGGGCCACGTTCCTAGCAGCCAGCGACCGAGCGCCCTCGACCAAGGCGCTGTACGGCGGGCTGGTGGAACGCCACGCTCGACCCCAGCTCGATCAGGTCCCGCTGGCTCGGATCACCCCGGCCGACCTGACCCGGGTGCTCCTGGCCATGGAGAAGGTCGGCCGGGCGGCCAGCACGCGACGCAACATGTACGCCGCTCTACGGGCGATCTTCGACGACGCGGTCACCAACGGGCTGCTCGGCGCCAGTCCGGCCGTTCGCGTCAAGCGCCCGCGCGCGGTGGCGGTCGAGGCGCCCAGCATGACCCCCGAGCAGGCCGCGCAGCTGCTGGCCGCGATCGCCGGCAAGCGCTACGCCGACGTGGTGCGCCTCCTGCTCGGCACCGGGCTGCGACGAGGCGAGGTCCTCGCCCTGCGGTGGAGCGACCTCGACCTGGAACGCGGCGAGCTGACCGTCCGCGGCTCATTGGTCCGCCAGGGCGGGGGACTGGTGGTCTCGACGCCGAAGACCGCGCACTCTCGTCGCACGGTGTCCTTGAGCGAGCCGATGGTCGGGCTGCTGCGAACTAGTCGGCACCGCCAGTTGGAGGAGCGCCTGCGTGCGGCCAACTACTGGCAGGACTCAGGGCACGTGTTCACCACCGAGCTGGGCCACCCCGTGGACCCGCGCAACCTCTTACGCCTGGTGCGAGACGGTGCCGCGGCGATCGGGCTGAGCGGGATCGGGGTGCACACGCTGCGACACACCTACGCCACCACCGCCCTACTGCACGGCGTCCCGCTGCACGTGGTCAGTCGCAACCTCGGCCATTCCTCCATCGCCATCACCGCCGACACCTACGGCCACCTCACCGACGACGCCTCGCGGTCGGCTGCCGCGACCGTTGCGGCGGCACTGAACTTGTGAGGCGACGAACCCCTCGATCGACGCGCGGGTCACCAGCGAGCGGCGCCCGATCCGCACCCGCTCGAGATCGCCTCGACAGCACATGCGCCAGATCGTGGTGCGCTCGACGCACAACAGGTGCGCGGCCTCCTCTTGCGAGACCAGGATGGTCAACGTGGAGCTCGGGTCCATGTACCCCGACGCCGTGATCTTCGCCCTGGTGATCACTGAATGGTGAACATCCGGGGCCGGCAAGTGGTCGTCGCGCTTCTGACTAGGTCCCGGTCCTGCCCGCACGAGAGGTGGCAGTCGCGGCGAAGTGACGCGCCTCAGTGCCGTGCGGCCCGAACCAGCGGGGTGTACAGCAGGCCGCTTTCCCGACCCTGTGACGTCTTGGCCGGCGCGTTGCCGGGTCCACAGGCCCATGTCGAGGGCGTCGAGCGCCAGATCGGTGCGCAGGCTGGTGGACACCTGCCAGCCCACGATCATCCTGCTGAACACGTCCAGGACGAACGCGACGTAGGTCCAACCGGCGTGCGTGCGGACATAGGTCAGGTCGGCCACCCAGAGCTGGTTCGGTGCTGTGGCGATGAACTGCCGCTTCACCAGGTCCTCGGGTCGCTCGGTCTCAGCACCGTCGCCGATGGTGGTCTTGCGGGTCTTCTCTCGCGGGATCCCGCGCAACCCCTCGGCCCGCATGAGCCGCTCGACGGTGCAGCGCGCCACCTTCACGCCCTCGCGGTTGAGCTCGGCGTGAATCTTGCGAGCCCCGTAGACCCCGAGGTTCGCCTGGTGGGCGACCTTGATGTCCTCGACCAGCGCAGAATCTCTGAGCGTGCGCGCCGAGGGCTGCCGGGTGGGGCTGGTGCGAGCGTAGAACGTGGACGGAGCGATCTTCGCGGTGGTCTCTTCGAGGACCGCGCAGATCGGCTCGACTCCGTGCTCGTCGCGGTGGGCCGCGACGAACTCCACGATCAGCGAGACGGGCGGTCGAGCTCCGCCGCAAAGAAAGCCGAGGCCTGCTTCAAGATCGTGTTCGCCCGACGCAGCTCACGGTTCTCGCGCTCGAGCTCAGCCAAACGCTGTGCGTCGCTGGTCGTGGTCCCGGGCCGGACACCGCCGTCGATCTCAGCCTGACGGACCCAGTTGCGAAGGGTCTCGGGGTGCATGCCGAGCTGCTCGGCCACCCGCGCGATCGCGCCCTGCTTCGTGTCCGGGTCACGACGTAACTCCACGGCCATCCGGGTGGCCCGCTCACGCAGCTCGTCGGGGTACTTCCTGGGTGCTGCCATGACTCTCATCCTCCATCGGTTGAGAGCCTCCGAGGAACCCGGGGCGATTCAGACATTGCCGGCCACCGGGCCGGGGGCGTCTGAGTCCGAGCGAAGCCACGCCGACCTAAAGGCCGAACAGCAAGTACAACCCGGTGAACGTGTATAGCGTCATGGCGCCGAGCAGCGGCAGCTGGCCGACGAGGTGACGCCGAGACGGGAGGAGCTGCAGTGACCGGTCGTGGGCGACGATCACGCCGAGGACGTGCCCGACCACGATGGCCAGCACCTTGATGGTGGCCAGCAGGGTTGGGTTCGTCGACAAGAAGTAGCTGACGCCCCACCCGCTGGTGCCGAACAGGTCCGAGCCGTTGCTGAGGGGGTCACTGACCTGGACCAGGGTCTGCTGACCGACCTCGACGAACAGGGTCAGGTAGTGGGCGACCATGTACCCGACGATGACCGGCACGATGCTGGCGGCCAGCTGCCGAGGCATGTGGCGTCGTGGGGTGCCGTCGCTTCCTGGCCCCGCCGCGGCGACGGAGACGAAGAAGGTCGCTCCCACCAGGATGCAGGCCGCCAGCAGCACCCCGGTGTCGAGGGCGGTGTTGTCGAGCATGGTCCGCTGGCTGAAGCGGACCCACCGGACCGACTCGCGGAAGCTGTCGAAGGCGGTGGACCCGAGCAGCACCGCCACCACGGCGACGAGCCCTGCGTCTCCACGTAGGCCGGTCATGTTGCGCAGCGGGCTGACCATGATGAGGGTGCCGTCTGCTCGGCGCCCCCAGACCGACAATCGGGACACCAGGTTCGCGTAGACCTCGAAGGATCGGCCCGGGACAACCAGCCCGCCCCGGACACCGCCGCGCCGATCACGGTGGCGGCCAGGTACAGCGCGAACCAGAGCCGCAGCGGTCCAAGGTAGGTGGCTTCGGGGTACACCAGTTCGAGCCACACGAAGGCGAAGAGTCCGATCGCCGCCGGCCAGTACCCGAGCCAGGACGGCATGGTGGCGATGCCTTGGTCCGGGTCGCCGCCAGTCGCGCGGGCCAGGATGAGGTGGATGGTCCGGGCCGGGCTGGCCAGGCTGACCACCGGACCGAGGAGAAGCGAGACCGGGACGATGCCGACCCACAGCCACACGTAGACCAGGCCGAAGACCGGGTTGGTCAGGAGGTCCTCGCCCGCGACGGCGGCCCAGGCGGCGAATGCCGCGACCGCCACGCCGATGGTTCTGACGGCCACGCGGAGGGCGGGGTGGTCGATCACGACGGCGAGGGTGCGTGGCACGACCAGTCCCACCTCGGCGTCGGCGTAGCGCGCCCGGCGCCAGGCCAGCAGCAGCACCAGGAATGACACCGTCAAGGCGGCGGTGCCTCCGGCGACCGCGAACGAGGCCGGGATGGGGAGGTCGGCTCCGCCGCCCAGGCCGTGTGGACTTGACCCGCTCTGATGGACACCAGATTGTGAGCCGCAGGCTCACGAAGGGAGTCCGTTATGGGCCGTCCGTCGAAGTACCCAGCTGAGTTCCAGACCGAGGCTGTTCGTCTGGTCTTGACCACCGATAAGCCGATGGCCGAGGTCGCTCGCGACCTCGGGATCAACTACAAGACCCTCGGCGCCTGGGTCCGCAAGGAACGCGAGCAGAAGACGCTCGACGCCCTGCCGGGCGCGCTCAGCGAACATGAGCGTCTGGAGTTGAAGCGGCTGCGCAAGGAGGTCGCCGACCTCAAGGTCGAACGCGAGATCCTGCGCAAGGCAGCCGCCTATTTCGCCAAGGAGACGACCAGGTGAGCCGCTTCCGGTTCGTCTCCGAACACCATGAGTCCTACGGGATCAAGCGGCTCTGCCAGGTGCTCGGCGTGAGCCGATCGGGGTTCTACGCCTGGACCGCTCGCGGGCCGTCCACGCACGCTCAGCGCGACGCTGAGTTGGCAGCGGTGGTTGTTGAGGTTCACAGCCGTTCGCGGCGCACCTACGGCTCACCGCGGGTGCATGCCGAGCTCGGTCGGCTTGGGCACCGCACCGGCCGCAAGCGGGTCGCGCGTCTGATGCGTGAGCACGGCTTGGTCGGCGCGCACTCCCGCCGAAGGTGGCGCACCGGGAAGCCGAACACCGCCTGGGCACCCGACCTCGTCGAACGCGACTTCAACCCCGCCCGCCGCGACCAGCTCTGGGCTGCCGATGTCACGCAGTTCCGCACCGACGAAGGCTGGCTCCACTTCGCCGGCGTCATCGACCTCCACTCACGTCGCGTCGTGGGCTGGGCCATGGGCACCACGCCGGACGCCGACCTCGTCATCGACGCGCTCGTGATGGCGTTCGAACGACGGCGACCCGACCAGCGGATCATCCACCACGCCGACCGCGGCGCGGCCTACACAAGCCTCGCCTTCGGCCAGCAGCTCGAGCGGCTCGGGATCGCCGCCTCGTTCGGCTCCACCGGCGACGCCTTCGATAACGCCGCGGTCGAGTCGACTCGGTCTGCATTGAAGCGGGAACTGGCCTGGATCCACGGCCAGCACACCTGGCGAAGTCGGGACCTGCTGCGCTCGGCGATCTTCGACTACATCGAGGGCTTCTACAACACCACCCGCATCAAGCAGCGGCTCGGATACCGTTCACCCGCACAGTTCGAAGAGCAGGCCTCGGCCTGAAAATCCGTGTCCACCGGAGCGGGTCAAGTCCAGTGGGCCGAGACGTCCACGGCCGCTCCCATCAGCTCACTTCCAGCAGCGCGACCACGTCGCCGGTGTCGTCGTCCTCGACCTCGACGGATCCGGGGGTCTGAACCGTCAGCTCGAAGGAGGTCTCGCCGGGCTGGAAGGGGAAGTACTGCTCGGGCTTGGAGTGGACGTGCAGCTCACCGGCCCGGTCGGCCTCGACGCTCACCGAGAGTGGGTCGCCGACATCGACGCTGATCTCCTGCGCGTTCGGCGTGATCTCCGCACCGTCCACGACGACGGCGAGGTCGGCCGGGGCGGGCTCGGCGGCGGCCTGCGACCGGGACGGCTCGTCACCCGACGGACCGGAAGAGGTGGCTGAGGGGGTCGCTGCCGCCACCCCGTCATCTGTCGGTGCTGCTGCGTCCTCGGTGCCACACGCGGTGAGGAGTGTGAGGAGGATCGCGGCAAGCGCGGGAGCCACGGCCTTGGGCGTGATGACGATGCGCATGGAGGTCCTTCCGAGGGAGTGTCGGCGGTACCGCGGCCCGCGGCGCGGGTGGGGCCGAGGGGTCGCGGGACGTGATCTACGATGTTGGATAGTACTTGACGGCGAGCAGGAGGCAGGACATGCGGACACAGACCAAGGGTGGGATCGGCGTCATCTTGATCGCGCTGATCGCGATCGGCGCCGTGCTGTTCTTGAACCGGGGCGAGGCGGCACCGGCGGCGGTGGAGAAGACCTCCGATGGCGAGGACTCCCTGTTGGTGCGGGAGGACAGCCAGGTCGTGGGGGAGCCGGCGAGGTCGGGGAACGTCACCATGGTCGAGTTCCTCGACTTCGAGTGCGAGGCCTGCGGTGCGGTGTACCCAGCGGTCGAGCAGCTGCGGGCCGAGTACGACGGCCGCGTCACCTTCGTGGCCCGCTACTTCCCGCTCCCCGGCCACGTCAACGCCGAACCGGCTGCACGCGCGGTGGAGTCGGCGGCCCGGCAGGGCGAGTTCGAGGCGATGTATCAGATGATGTATGAGACGCAGGCTGAGTGGGGGGAGAGCCAGGATCCCAAGGACGACCTGTTCCGGTCCTACGCTGAGGATCTCGGCTTGGACATGGAGCAGTACGACGCCGACTTCGCGAGCCCGGAGGTGGCCGCCCGGGTGCAGCGCGACGTGGAAGACGGCATGGAGCTCGGCGTCCAGGGCACCCCGACCTTCTACCTCGATGGCGAGCTGCTCCAGCCCCGGACCTACGAGGACTTCACTCAGGCGCTGGACGAGGCCCTCGAGTCGTGACCTCGGCGCTCGCACCCACCGGCCCCGCGTCGGCTGACGTCGACGCCGGTGTCGGGCCGGGTGTGCGGCCGCTGGCCTGGCTCCTGCTCCTCGGCGGGGTGACGGGTCTGCTCGCAGCAGCAACGCTCCTGGTCGAGAAGATCGCGCTCATCGCCGATCCCGCGTACGTGCCCAGCTGCAGCATCAACCCCGTGCTCAGCTGTGGGTCGATCATGTCGACCCCGCAGGCAGAGCTCTTCGGGTTCCCCAATCCGATCATCGGAGTGGCGGCGTTCCCCGTGCTCGCTGCCACGGGCGCGGCGCTCCTGGCAGGCGCGCGGCTTGCGCGGTGGTACTGGCTCGGTCTCCAGGTGGGGGTCGTCCTGGGCCTGGCCCTCGTGGGCTGGCTGGTGTTCCAGAGTCTGTACCGCATCGGTGCCCTGTGCCCGTACTGCATGGTGGTCTGGGCGGTGGTGGTGCCAGTGGCCTTCTACGTCACGTCGTTCAACCTTCGCGCAGGACTGCTCGGAGGGGCCGCGGCGCGCTCGCGCGCGGTCCGGGTGGTCGCGGAGTCGCACGTACTGGTGCTCGCGGTGGTGCTGGTGCTCGTCCTGGCGCTGGTCCTGCACCGCTTCTGGTCCTACTGGGTGACGGTGCTCTGATGGGTGCTCAGGACGTGGTGCTGTCGGGGTCGATGCTGCTGGCGGTCCCGGTCGCGGTGCTCGCCGGCGTCGTGTCGTTCTTCTCGCCCTGCACGCTGCCGCTTCTGCCCGGTTACCTGTCCTACGTCGCCGGTGTCTCCGACGACGACGCAGCTGGCGGCGCGGCCGCCGGTGCTCCTGCTCGGTCCCGGGTCGTGGTAGGCACCGTGCTCTTCGTGGCAGGCTTCGCGGTCGTCTTCACCGCCTACGGGGTGCTGTTCGGCTCGCTGGGCTCCTCGCTGGTCCGCTACCAGGAGACGCTCGTCCGGGTCTCGGGAGCGGTGCTGGTCGTGCTGGGGCTGCTGTTCGCGGGGCTCTCGGACCGGGTCCCGTTCCTGCAACGCACCCTGCGTCCCCGCTACCAGCCGCGGGTCGGGCTCGCGGGGGCACCGCTGCTCGGCATGGTCTTCGGGATCGGGTGGACCCCGTGCGTCGGACCCGCCCTGGCGGCGGTCCTCGCACTGGCGACGACAAGCGCCACGGCCGGTCGCGGCGCAGCCCTGTCCTTCGCCTACAGCCTGGGCATCGGCGTCCCGTTCCTGCTGGCCGCGATCTGGTACACCCGGGCACGTCGCCTGCTGGTGTGGGTACGCCGCCACTCCACGGCCATCGCCCGCGTGGGCGGCGGTGTGCTGGTCCTGATTGGGCTGCTCCAGCTCAGCGGGGCCTGGTCGGAGATGGTCGCCCAGGTGCAGGTCTGGGTCGCCGGCTGGCAGGTGCCGCTGTGAGCGCACCGGTACCCGAGCCGGACCGCGCAGGACCGGAGCGCAACCTGAAGGGCTCCGCCGTCCTGCTCCTCGTCCTGGTGCTGGTCGCTGTCGCAGCCTGGTACCTGACCAGCCCCGCCCGCGACTCCACGAACACCGCCGCCTCGAGCAGTGTCGGCAGCGGGGACGTCATCCAGCAGTACGCCGAGGGCGACCGGAAGGCGGTCGAGCCGTTCGTCGGGGCGCTGCTCGACGGCGGCGAGTTCGACAGCACCGCCCTCCAGGGTGGCGTCTCGGTGGTGAACGTTTGGGGCTCCTGGTGCGGCCCCTGCCGCGAAGAGGCTCCTGTCCTGGCGCAGGTGGCAGGCGAGACCGAGGATGAGGGGGTGCAGTTCCTCGGCATCAACGTGCGTGACAACCCTGACGCCGCCAGGGCCTTCGAGCGCACCTTCGACGTGCCGTATCCCAGCATCGTGCCGGATGACAGTCCAGAGGCGCTTCTTGCCTTCGGGGGGTTGTTGGCCTCAGCCGCGGTTCCGTCCACCGTGGTGGTGGACCCAGACGGGAGGGTCGCGGCCCGGGTGGTGGGCACCGTGACGGCGCCGACGCTCCGCGCCCTGATCGAGGACGCGTCGACGGGGTCTGCGGTGACAGGTCGGTGACTGCCCGGCCCGGTGTGCACCGGTCCCGCCCCCGTCCGCGGTGGCACCGCACTGCTGGGGGGTGGAGTGCCGTGGTGGCAGTGGCGCTGATGGCCGCGACCGTGGCGACCTCGACCGGTGCGGCTCGAAGCACGGTCGAGAGCTCGACCCCCGGGGTGACGCCATCGATCAACCTCGGACCCGCGCCCGCCCGGGCACCCGGCCTGGAGGCGGTCCCGGCCGCTGAGCCCGTACGCCGACCCGTCGAGGGCACCCGGCTCCTTCCCGTGGTGCCACAGCAGGCGGAAGGGACGTTCGCCGTCGCGCCGGCGCAGGGTGGGTCATCCGGTCCAGCCGACCTGACCTACGTGGTGGAGGTCGAGCGCGGACTGCCGTACTCCGCCGCCGACGTCGCGACCCAGGTCGACGCGGTGCTGGGCGACGAACGCGGATGGACCGGGGTCGTGGGCACGACCTTCGACCGTGTCGAGGCAACAGCAGATCTCCGGGTGCGCCTGGCCTCACCCGACACCACCGACCGGCTGTGCGCGCCGCTGCTCACCCGCGGTCAGGTCTCCTGCCGCAACGGCGACCTGGTGGTGCTCAACGCCGTGCGCTGGGCGGTCGGGGTGCCCCACTACGGCGGCCGGGTGGCTGACTACCGGCGCTACGTGGTGAACCACGAGGTGGGCCACGCCCTGGGACAAGGACACGTGTCGTGCCCCTCGCCCGGGGCGCCGGCCCCCGTCATGGTGCAGCAGACCTACGGCTTGCAGGGTTGCCGACCCAACCCGTGGCCGGCGGTCGGCTGAGGAGGCACCGGGCCCGGGTGCGTGGGCCTCAGGGAGCGTCGAGGATGGCGGGCAGCAACTGATCGTCTCGGGACTCGGCGTAGACACAGCACCCGGTGGTGGCGGCGTCGAATGCGGGAGCCAGGGCCAGGGCGACCGGCGTAGCCAGCAGGGCCAGCCCTGCTACGGCGGCCCCACCGGCGCGCGCGCGGGCGTGACCGACCGGTGTGCCTGCGAGACGGGTGACGCGGGTCGTGACCTGTGCCCCGGCGACCGCGGGAGCAGCGGCGCGGGGCGCGGGGGCACCGGCCATCCTCATCGTTGCCAGGGCCTGGGCGAGCTGCCGGCGCTCGGCGGGAGCGCGGACGACATCGTCGGCCTGCATCTCCGCCAGCGCACCGATCTCCTGTGGGGCGGCCGCGAGGAGTGGCCACCAGGCGAAGGTGCGTGCCAGGGCTGTGGCGAAGGCCAGCGCGAGGTCGTGCCGCACCCGCAGGTGCACCCGCTCGTGGGCCAGGACAAGGGCCAGCTGCTCGGGGGTGAGCAGCGAGGCAGCCCCGGAGGTGACCACGATCTGCGGTCGGCGACCGGGCAGGCAGTAGACCAGCGGAACCGGGTGGGAGAGCAGGAGGTAGCCGTCGGGATGGGGCGCGCCGACCATGTCCAGCGACGTGCGCTGGGAGCCCCGCTCGAGGCCGGCTCGGCGGAGCTCGACCACCGTGAGCAGGAGGACGCGCAGCAGGAGCGCGCCGACGGTGCCTGCTGCGATGGCCGCGAGGAGCGCTCCTCCCGGATTGGGGTAGTGGTGGGCGAGCTCGATCGGGCTCAGCTGCATGATCGCCGCCACCTGGTCCCCGGGTGCCAGGGGGATCGCCAGGGTGAGACCGCCGAGAGCGAGGCAGAGCACGACCGAGACCGTGACCGTCTGCCACGCCCAGATCCCAGCCGCGGGGAACCTGCGTACCCACCGCGCCCGGGTGAGGACACGGTGCCCCACGGTCGAGGTGATCGCCGCGAAGGTGACCAGGATGAGGGTCGAGATCATGGCTGGGAGTTGCCCGACTCATCCAGCGCGGCGCGGAGCTCCGCCAGCTCCGCCGGGTCGAGCTGGCCGACGAAGTGCAGCAGCGTGGAGCCGCGGTCGCCGCTGCTGCTGAGGACCTTGCCCAACAGTGCCGCAGTGTGCTCCTCGCGGCTGGTGCTTGGCATGTAGAGGAAGGCCCGACCCGACTTCTCCCGGCGGACCAGGCCCTTGCCGTGCAGGTTGTCGAGGACCGTCATCACGGTCGTGTAGGCGAGGGGACGCTCGCGCTGCAGGTCCTCGAGGACCTCGCGGACCGCAGTGGGCCGGTCCCAGTCCCACAGCCGCTGCATCACGGCCGCCTCGAGCTGGCCCAGGTCCTTCACCACAGCCGCGCTCCACCACGGTCAGTACTATCGGTCATAGTAATATTGTCCCACACGAGAACGAGGTCGCCCGGGTGTCGTCACCGCCCCGCCCGCCCCGCCCGGTCCAGCCGTTCCTGGTCCTGGGGGCCTCCCTGGGTGCTGGCCTGCTGGCCTCCGCCGGGTTCGAGCCGCTGGCCGTGGGATGGCTCGTCCCGCTCGGCACGGCATGCTGGCTTGCTGTCACGGCGGGAGCGTGCCGCACGGTCGCTGCCGCTTCCGGACTGCTCTTCGGGCTCGGGTTCTTCCTGCCCCTCCTGGCGTGGCTCGGCCCCTCCATCGGGGTCGGGGCCTGGGTGGGACTCGGCATCGTGCAGGCCTTGTGGTTCGGCCTCGCCGGGACCGCGGTCCGTGCCGTGCGCAGCGTGCCCGGCGCCGCCCTGGCGAGCGCAGCCGTGCTCACGGCCGTCGAGCTGGCACGGCAGTCCTGGCCGTTCGGCGGCCTTCCCTGGGGCCGCGCGGGCTTCTCGGTCGTGGACACGGCGTGGTCAGGGCTGCTGCCCTGGATCGGCGTGACCGGCACCACCTTCGTCTTGATGCTGCTTGCCACAACCGCCGCGGAGGCGGTGCGCGAGGCCGGCGTGTGGACGCTGTCCACCGTGGTCGTCGTCGCCGCCTGTTCGGTGATCCCGCAGATGGCGCCATCCGAGACCACCTCCAGCCAGGAGACGTTCACCGTCGCTGCGGTACAGGGAGGGGTCCCTGGCGACGGAAGATCGGTCGCGGCCTTTCACCGCAGCATCACCCGCGCCCACCGGGACGCGACGGTGCGGCTGGCCCAACAGGTGGCTGACGGCGACGTCGCGAAACCGGATCTGGTGGTCTGGCCGGAGAGCTCGACGGCCGTCGACCCCGTGAAGGATCCCCGCGCCCGGCGTGCCGTGGACGAGGCGAGCCGCGCGATCGGCGTGCCCCTGCTGGTGAACGGCATCGTGAGCGCCGACGACCCGGATGAGGCACTGAACCAGGCCCTGCTGTGGAACCCCGGCGGCGGAGCAGGTGCTCGGTACACCAAGCGCCATCCGGTCCCGTTCGGCGAGTACGTCCCTTTCCGCGACCTGCTCGGGGGCGCCTCGGACCGCTTCCGCGAGATCCCCCGCGACATGCTGCCGGGCCGCGAGACCCCGCCGATGGAGGTCGTCGGCGACGATGTCGTCGAGGTGGCCATGGCCATCTGCTTCGACGTGGCCTACGACGACGTCATCACGCCCCAGGTCGCCGCGGGCGCGGAGGTTGTGGTCGTGCAGACCAGCAACGCGACCTTCACCGGCACCAGCCAGCTGGACCAGCAGCTGGCCCTGACCCGTGCCCGGGCGCTCGAGGTCGGCCGCGCGGTCGTGGTCTCCTCGGTCAACGGGGTGAGCGCCGTGATCGATCCCGAGGGCGTCGTGGTCGCCCGGTCACCCACCCGGGTCACCGACGTCCTCGTGGAGCGTGTCCCGCTGGTCTCCGACCTCACCCCGGCGACACGTCTGGCTCCCGTGCTGGGACCGGCGGTGTGGCTGCTGGCTGTGTTGTCGTTGGGTCTGGCGTTGGTCCGGCGCCGCCGCCGGGCCGTCCCGACAGTCGTGCGAGGTAGTCGTTGTACGCGGTGAGCTCGGCGTCACCGGACCGGTCCTCGTGCCGGTCGAAGCGCCTGCGTTCCCGTCGGTCCGAGCCGACCCAGAGCGCGATCAGTGCCACGGCCATCACCGCCAGGGGGTAGTCGCCCAGGGCCCAGCCGATGGAGGCGCCGAGGTTCTGGTCCTCCAGCAGGGAGGCGCCCCAGTCGCGCTGGAGGCTGGAGAACCAGGGCTCGGCCAACACCCGGTTGCTCGACATCAGCGACACCGAGAAGAAGGCGTGGAAGCCGAAGGTGACCATCAGTAGCAGCGCACGGAACGGGAAGGCCGGACGCTCCGGGCCCGGGTCGATGCCGATGAGTGCGTTGCAGAAGAGGTAACCCGAGGCGAGGAAGTGCACCACCATCAGCTGGTGGGCGGTGTGGGCCTGCAGCGACAGCTCGAACAAGGAGGAGTAGTAGAAGGCCACCAGGCTGACCACGAAGAGGCCCGCTGCGACGACGGGGTGCCCGAGCAGCTGGGCCGGCAGGGAGTGCACGAGCCGGAGCAACCACTCGCGGCCACCGTCGGAGCCGTCCCGGCGGCGGGGGATCGCCCGCATCGCCAGGGTCACCGGCGCTGACAGCACCAGGAACATCGGCACCGCCATCGCGATGGTCATGTGCTGGACCATGTGCATGCTGAACAGCACCTCGCCGTAGGCGCCGGGTGCTCCGCTGGTGGCCCAGGTGAGCAGGGACCACCCGAGGACCCAGGTGAACGTACGCAGGGGCGACCAGTGGTCACCGCGCTGGGCCAACCGGCGCACCGCGACCAGGTAGGTCGCCACCATCACCACGGCGACCGGCAGCCACAGGGAGTCGATGTCCCACCGGGTGAACCAGCCGGCGGCGTCGAGCGCGGGTGGCAGGTCCTTGCCGAGCAGCGACTCGGCCGCGCTGAGGGGGCGTTCTGCCCCCGGGGCTGCCGGCGGCTCGGTCCGGCTCAGGGCGACGCCGGCCCCGGCCGCCACGGCCAGCACGGCGACGTCGAGTGCGACGACACGCAGGAATCGCCCCGGCCGCCCGGCCTCCATCTGGTCGATCAGCCTGGCCCGGTGCCACCAACCCAGGGTGCCGACCATGCCGAGCGCCGTGACCTTGACGAGCAGCACGGCACCGTAGCCCGACCAGAGGCCCGCGACCTGTTGTAGCCGCAGGGCTGCGCCGAGGGTGCCGGAGACCCCGACGACCAGGAACGACCACCCGGCCAGGGCCGAGTAGCGGCGCACGACCGTCACCAGCTGCGAGCCGAGCCAGGGACGAGCGAGCGCGATCGCAGCCAGACCTCCTAGCCACACCGAGGTGCCGAGCAGGTGGAAGGCCTGCAGGTTGACGGCGTCGTCGTGGTTCAGGGTCCCGGCCGCGTGGCCGGTCAGGGCCATCGGCCACAACCCGGCCAGGGCAAGGAGGACCAGCAGACCCACGGCACCTTGCCGGCCGGCGACGGTGCACCCGAGTGCCACCAGTGCCGCGATGGCGCTGCTGGCGAACAGATAGCGGCCCAGCTCGAAGTTCTGTGCGAAGAAGAGGGCCTGGCCCACCAGGCCCGGTTCGGTGAGCGAGACGCCGGCCGCGTCGGCGTAGGTCAGCACGATCAGCGCGGCACCGGCAGCGCTCCACGTCGCTGCGGCGAGCAGGGCCAGGTCCACCAGCCGCTGGCGAGGGCCTTCGAGGGCGTCCCGCCTCCCGCTGTCCTGGGATCTCGTCCTGGTGGCGCCGGCAGTGGGACCCACGCACCACGCTGCCACCACGAGGAGGCCGACGGTGACCATGGCTGCGATGTCACGCACGGACTGGACCAGAGGGATCCCGACCCGGACCGCGGCGCCGGGGTCGGGCAGGCCCGGCTCGGTCGAGGCAGACAGGGCCCCCACCGCGAGGAGCAGTCCCACAGCAGCGACCGGGGCGGTCAGGACCAGGACGTACCGGACGGCGCGGGTGCTCGGCGCCGGCCGGTCAGTCGGCACGGTGCTCGGCACTGTGCTCGGACCCGCGCTCATGAGGTCGACTCGCCGGATGGTGCGCGACGCGCAGGCAGCCGCCGCGCGCCCACGACCAGCAGCAGGGGGAGCGCGAGCACCACGACGACGAGCGCGGCCGCGATGGGGAGCCCGGCGGCCGACTGCTGCGCTGCCGGGATGGCGTCGGGGGCGCTGCTCACCGCGCCGGCGCCCGCCTCGTCCTGGGGTGCCGCGGTGTTCGCCGACACCTCGGGCGACGGCGACGATGGTGATGACGTGCTCGGGGCGCCGGCGACGCTGAACTCCAGTGCCCCCTCGATCGGGTGGCCGTCCACCGACGTCACGCGGAACCGCACCTGCCAGGGTGTCGTTCTCGAGACGTCGGGCACGGCGAGCGCCGAGGAGTCGGCGAGCAGGGTGTCGGTCGATCGGCCCTGGGAGACCGGCAGGCGGCCGAGCTGGCGACTCCCCACGCTCAGCACCACCGCGGCGAGGTCCGGTGAGACGTCCTCGCTGAAGACCAGTTCGACGGTGCCCGGGGCTCGGGCGACCCGATCACCTGCTGCCGGGACGGAGCCGACGAGGTCGGTGTGCGCCGAGGCCGGACTCGGCGTGACGAGGATTGCGACGAGCAGGGCGAGCAGCGTCAGCAGCGCCGGGGCGATGATGATCGGGACACGGTGGGTACGGGCGATGAGCGGGGACATCCGGTTCCTGCCTCTCGGGTCTACTATCGAGCATCGTAGTTGGCGTGTGTAGACGAAGGAGGGCGCATGGGTTTCGGACACGGGCACGGGCACGACGGGGGAGGCCCTGCTGGCCACGCCGGCGGCCGCCACCGGTGGCGGCTGGCGGTCTCCTTCGCCCTCGTCGCCGGGTTCTTCGTCGTGGAGCTGATTGCCGGGCTGCTGTCCGGCTCGCTGGCGCTGCTCTCGGACGCCGGCCACATGGCGGCCGACGTGGTCGCACTGGGCGCGGCGCTGCTCGCCACGAAGATCGCGACGAGGAAGGACACGACGGGTCGTCGCACCTACGGGTCGTACCGGGCCGAGATCTTCGCCTCCGGGCTCGCGGTCCTACTGATGCTGGGTGTCTCGGTCTACGTGGTTACCGAGGCCTTCTCCCGCATCGGTGAGGAGGTCGAGATCGCCACGGGCCCCGTGCTGGTGGTGGGCGTCCTGGGACTCCTGGTCAACGTGGCGGCCCTGATGCTGCTGCGTGCCGGCTCGGCCGAGTCCCTGAACGTGCGCGGCGCCTACCTCGAGGTCGTCGCCGACACCGTGGGCAGCCTCGGCGTCATCGCCTCCGCCATCCTGGTCGCGACCACGGGAGCGACCTACTGGGACACCCTCGTCGCCCTCGCCATCGGCCTCTTCGTGGCCGTGCGAGCAGTGTTCCTCGGCCGGCAGGTCCTCGCAGTGCTCGGCCAGCACGTCCCCGAGGGCATGGACATGTCCGACGTCACCACCGAGCTGGAAGCAGTGGGCGGTGTGGCGGGGGTCCACGACCTCCACGTCTGGGCGCTCACGTCAGGGATGCACGTCGCCACCGCCCACCTCGTCGTCGACCCCGGAGCGGACTCCCAGGACGTCCTGGTCCGGGCCCAGCAGGTGCTCCGCGAGCAGCACCGCATCGAGCATGCGACGCTCCAGGTCGAGGACGAGCCGTCCCAGGCCTGCCACGAGGTCACCTGGTAGGCACCGTGAGACCGACCCCACTGGGCCGGTGAATCGGAGAGCGGGGAGATCGCCGGTTCCCGCAAGCGGATGAACTGCACTTTTCGGGTGCGAAGATCGACCATGGTGTCGACAGGGCTGCGGCGTGCGTGCTGATGCCGTCCCAAGGCCCCGCAAGGCGATGCGGGCTGTAGATGCCCTCCGGCCCAGGGGCGAGAAGCCGCAGACCGCTGTTCGCAGGTCACAGAACACGGCCAAGACCGGCGAAGTTGACCTCGGGAAGAACAGGCCGCTCGTCGGGGCGGTTGGGGTCAAATCCTGCTGCCCTTAGTGGTGGCATGGCCCAGCGAGCCGTCTCTCGGCCGGCCAGGGACTGATCTGGTTGCCATTCACGGCGCGAATGCCGCAATGGTGGTGGCGGCTTCGGCTTCTCCTCGACGCCAGCGGCTACGTGCCCGAGGTCAGCGGTCAATTCGACGTTGTCACGACGGCTGCGCCCAGCTCGGAATGACGCAGCGCCCGCTGGTCGAACTCCTCTCGGGTTCGGTGCCACTGTGGCCGAACGCCGAAATCGGCGGTCGTGGTCGCCCAGATCCAGTTCGAACTGGTGTCAATGCTGCTCCCACTGGGTTCGTCACTGCACTGGTTTCAACCCAGACGTGGCCAGGACGGACCTGCAGTCCGCGACGGGATCGCCCGACATGGGTGCGACGGTTCCGGAGGGCTGCGAAGCCGGTGGCTGGCCTGACACAGCCGCCGTCAGTACTGATCTGGCGACGACGCAGAGGGGCGGCCTGCTCACAGCCCGAAGGCGCCGCCCTCGACCAGGATGACCACGCCGAGGCCGATGAGCACGAGGGGGAACAGGACCTGCTCCCAGCGCTCGAGCACTTCGGCGATCGGCTTCCGGGTGGCGACGAACTTTGCCGCCACCACCAGGACAACGACCAGGGCCAAGAACACGACGCAGTAGGCCAGGAGGGCACCCGTGCCGACGGAGAGGAACACCGGGACATAGACCCCGATGTTGTCTCCGCCGTTGGCAAACGTCACTGCTGCCACGACCCAGGCGCTGATCACCCGCCCCTCCATCGCTTCGTCCTCGTCGTCTCCGTTGCGCCAGACCTGCCAGGCGGCGTGCAGGCCCAGTAACAGCGGAATCAGACCGAAGTACGGAATGGCGTCGACGGGAAGGAACAACCCGGCCCCGAGTGTCACCGCGAGGGAGGCGAGGAGGATGCCGCTGAACCCCAGGTACTGGCCGAGGACGATCTTGGCCGTCGTGCCCCGCTGGCCGGCTCCGCGAGCAAAGAACAGAGACAGAACGATGATGTCGTCGATATTGGTGACCAGGAAGAGGCCGATTGCTTGAAGCGCGGAGGAGACCATGGCGGTTGCGTTCCTTCTGAGTACGGTCGTGGCGATGGGATCGCGGGCAGCCCCAACCTGTCGCGGCCCCGCGACGACGGGCACTGTGCGCGGTGTCTCTGCGCGTCCTAAGAGCACCGGGCAGGAGCCCTCGCATCCGTGTTGGCTGGATGGGCGGCCGGTTAAATCTCTTCTCTGGCCACCGTGCGTTCGGGGCGGAATTGCAGCATGGCGATCACGAGGAAACCGGTGACCAAGAAGGTGTCGGCGAGGTTGAAAGTAGGCCACCAACCGGTGTGCAGGTAGTCGGTGACGACGCCGTCGCGGGCACGGTCGATGACGTTGGCGACGGCGCCGCCGAGGACGGCCCCCCCGGCGATCCGCTCGATCCACCCGGCACGTGGGGCTCGATGCCACACATACGCCGCCAGGGCGATGGAGATCACGGTGGTGATCGCCACGATGACGCCCACCGGGAGCTCGTTGCCCATGCTGAACGCTACGCCCGAGTTGTACCCCAGCCGCAGCTGGAGCAGCCCGAGGTCGACGTTGGAGTCGGCGAGCCGCGCCTCGGAGACGGCTTTGGCGACGAGGTCGATCGACGCCGCTGTGAGGGCCACCAGCACCACCACCGTTCGACCCATCCGAGGTCGCCGGACGGCTGACCTGGTACCGCCGGTCACCTGACAGAGACTTCCATCGTCGGCGCAAGCAGGGCCGGCTGCGGAGCCGGCGCGGGCGGCAGCGGACGTGCGCGCCCGGCGCGGACCGCGTTGCCGATCACGAGGATCTCGGCGACCTCGTGGACGAGGACCACCGCGGCCAGACCAAGCAGACCGAAAGTGGCGAGCGGGATGAGGACGGCGATCAGGCCCAGGGAGAGGCCGACGTTCTGCAGCATGATCGATCGGGCGCGGCGGGCGTGGTTCAGGCTGTGGGGCAGGTGGCGCAGGTCCTCACCCATGAGCGCAACGTCGGCGGTCTCGATGGCCACGTCGCTGCCCATCGCACCCATGGCGATCCCGACGTCAGCGGTGGCTAGGGCGGGGGCGTCGTTGACGCCATCGCCGACCATGGCGGTGGGTCGTTGCTCGCGAAGCCGGCGGATGATGGCCGACTTGTCCTCGGGACGGAGGTCGGCATGCACCTCTGTGATGCCGGCTTGGGCGGCCAGGGCGGTCGCGGTGCGCACGTTGTCGCCGGTGAGCATCGCGACCTGGTAGCCGTCGGCGCGCAGGCGGGCCACGACCTCGGCTGCTTCGGGCCGCAGATCGTCGCGGACGGCGAGGGCGCCGATCACAACTCCGCCGTACTCCACGAGTACGGCGGTGGCGCCCGCCTCCTGCATGCGCCGCACCGGGTCGGCGAGCTCACCGGCCGGGATCCAACCTGGGCGCCCTAGGCGCGCGGGTCGACCGCCGACGGTTCCGGTGAGCCCGGCGCCCGTGACGGACTCGACGCCCTCGGCGTCACGGTGCTGCGAAACGGCGGCGAGGATGGCGCGGGCCAGGGGATGCTCGCTCCGGGACTCGAGGGCGGCGGCCACGTCGAGGATCTGCTCGCGGGTGTGGCCGGGTGCGGCGGTGACGTTGACGACGGTCGGCTCGTTGCGGGTCAACGTGCCTGTCTTGTCCAAAGCGACGCTCCGGATCCGCCCAAGTGCCTCAAGGGCGGCGCCGCCCTTGACCAGGGCGCCGATGCGGCTCGCGGCGCCGACTGCGGCGACCACGGTGACCGGCACGGAGATCGCTAGTGCACAGGGGGAGGCAGCGACCAGGACGACCAGGGCACGCTCGATCCAGGTGGCGGGGTCGCCGAGCAGGCTGCCGACGACGGCGATAACGGCGGCAAGGACCATGATCCCGGGGACCAGGGGTTTGGCGATCCGGTCGGCCAAGCGCTGTGCGTCGCCCTTGCGAGACTGTTCTGCCTCGACGATGTTGACGATGCGGGCCAGGGAGTTGTCGTCGGCGGTGGTGGTGACCTCGACCTCAAGGACACCGGTGCCGTTGATGCAGCCGGCGTAGACGGCGTCGCCCGGACTGGCTTCGACCGGGACGGATTCGCCGGTGAGGGCCGAAACATCAAGGGCGGTGCGGCCGACCCGGATGATGCCGTCGGTCGCGAGCCGTTCACCGGGCCGGACCAGGAGCAGGTCACCGATAACGAGATCGGCGGGCGCGATGGTGACCTGGTTGCCGTCGCGAAGAATCGTGGCCTCCACCGGGACGAGATTCAGAAGGGCGCGCAGGCCGCGACGGGTGCGGGCCACGGCGTACTCCTCCAGCCCCTCGCTGATGGAGTAGAGGAAGGCCAGCATCGCCGCCTCGGTGACCTGACCGAGGACGACAGCGCCTACGGCGGCGATCGTCATCAGGGTGCCGACGCCGATCCTGCCCTTACCCAGCCGTCTCAACGTGCTGGGTACGAAGGTCCAGGCGCCGAGTGCCAGGGCGACAGCGTTGAGCGAGGTCACCATGCTTGGGGAGGCGTCACTCAGATCAGCCGCGTAACCGGCGACCAGGAGGAGCCCGGCCAGAGCGGCGAATTGCAGTTCGCTGACCTCCCATAGCCGTTCCGGCTCGAGCTTCCCCGCTCCGTTGTCGTCGCTGCGTGGTTCGTCGGGGCCGCAGCCGCAGGCGTCGGTCACAGTCCGGGGCCCTTCGTGGTGGTGGTCGGAGTGCCTGGCTCAGATTCGGCAGTGGTGCCGGAGGGGCCGAAACGGGGGCAGAGTTCGACCCTCTCGCCAGTCAACGCGAGCAGTTGCTCGGCAGCGCCGAGCAGGTCCACCAGCTGAGGGTGGGCAATGGAGTAGAAGACCTGGCGTCCCTCCGGTCGGCCGACGATCAGCCCGCAGTCACGCAAGCAAGCGAGGTGACCGGACACAGTGCCCTGTGCCAGTCCGAGGGCCTCGGTGAGATCCACCACGCGACGCTCGCCGCCGCCTGCGAGCTGGCGGATGATGGAGAGTCGATTGCGGTCCCCGAGGCCGTGGAACAGTGCCGCTCCCCGCAGGAGAGCTGGGTCGGATATCGCCGTTGTCATTGGCATAGCCCGATGATAGCGATGAGAAGTTGGGTCGTCTACCCCGGGTGATAGCGGCCGGAAGGTTAGACATCTGGGGTGACGGCGGTGCACGTCGTGAGAGGCAGGACGGAGACTTGAGGCAAGGCCTCGTCCGAGGTGGACCTCGACGGTGCCGAGGAGTACGCCGCCGGCGCCGCCGCGCTGCGTACCCAGGCCACGCCCTTATGCTCTGTGCATCCAAAGCGTGGTGGTGGTCGCTGCGCTGTTGCTGGGGATTCCGGCCTGCCTGTTCAAGACGGGACACCGGGACGGGTTGACCTCGCGTGTCTGCCTGTACCCCTCGGCGGCACCGCCGAGCCCGGTCGGGTTGAGAGGGGGAGTTCCCCGCGCATCGAGTGGTCGTCGGAATTAGCGTGCAGCCCGACCTCCTGGTGGCCTCGGCGAGCGACCGACGCGCTGGACTCCGCTGTTGGGGCCGATTAGCTGCATTGTCTTCGGTGTGTGTGGATGGACTGCGATGTCTTGCGGCGTTACGGCCTCGCCGGGCGCACGCTGCAACGACATGAAGATCCCCACGCTGGAGGGCCGCCTGGCGTCTTCACCATCGAACCTGCCGTTCGGGAGTCGTCGGCGTGCACTGAAGGCAAGTTACCTCGTTGTGAGTCCCCGGCCGTGTGTGGGCCGGCTTTCGGCGCCACCGCGTGCGATCCTGCGCACCGACCCTGCCAGGCCTAGTCGTCGTCGCGTTGGTGGCGCGCCTCACGGGCATCGCGCCTGCGCCCCCGCGCCACGAGGTAGACCAGGGCGAGGGTGGCCACGACCGTGATCAACGCGATCACCAGGGTCGCGGCCTCCGACCCGCCACCGCCGCCCTCAGACACCGGCGTAGGAGTGCAGGCCCGGGATCCACATGTTGACCCCGAAGAAGTTGAACACGAAGGCCGCGTAGCCCGCGAGGGCGAACCAGGAGGCTCGCGAGCCCCGCCATCCGGTGGTGGCGTCGGCGTGCAGGTAGGCGGCGTAACAGACCCAGGTGATGAACGCCCAGGTCTCCTTGGGGTCCCAGCCCCAGTACCGACCCCAGGAGTTCTCGGCCCAGATGGCGCCGGCGATGACGGCGAAGGTCCAGATCGGGAAGGCGAAGACGTGGGCACCCCGCGCGACGCGCGACAGGGTGTCCGCTGTGGGTAGCTGGGCGGCGTACCGACCCCGGGTGCGGCCCGCCTGGGCCGCTCGGGCGTCGTGGCGCTGTCGGACCATGAACAGGATGGTCGTCAGGGCCCCGACGGTGAAGACGCCGCCGGAGATGATCGCGGCTGCGACGTGCACCACGAGCCAGTAGGAGTCCAGCACCGGCACGAGGTCGCCGGCGGGGGTGTAGAGGACCGTGACGGCCAGGCCGAGCGTGAGGACGATCGCGCCGACGATCCAGGCGCCGAGGTCGCGCACCGGCTGGCGGCGGAGCAGGGCCAGGTAGGTCGCCCCGGCTGTCATCGTGATGACGATCGCGAACTCGTACATGTTGCCCCAGGGAGCCCGCTCGGCCGCGAGACCGCGCGTGACGACGCCGGCCAGGTTCAGCAGCAGGCCCAGGACCGCGAGGGACGACCCGACCGCACCGACGCGGGCTCCTGGTGTGCCCGCGGTCGACGACGACGGCGCCACTCGACTCGGCGGTGCCGCTGCGGGTGCCCCGACACCCACCGCGACCGGGACCTCGGCAGTGACCTCCACCCCCCGGTTGACCCGCGCGGCGGTCTCGGCGGCGTACGCCAGCATCGCCAGCACGTAGACGGCGATGGCGGAGTAGATGAGGTTGTCGGAGAACAGGTCCCACGTCATCGGTTCGGCTCCTGGGTGTGAGTCTGGGTGCTGGGGCTCGGGGGAGGCGTGTCATGGCCGCGGAGGGCCGCGACCACCGCCTCGAGGTCACCCGCGGGCAACTGGCGTCGGGTCAGGGACCGCATGGCCACCTCGACGGCGACCAGCCCCTCGGCGGGGGCCGTGTCGGTGACACGGACCCAGAGCCGCCGGCGCCGGATGACCAGCGAGGTGGTGAGGCCGCCCAGCAGCAGCAACGCGGCGACCAGGCTGATCTCCTTGCCGGGGTCGTAGGCGACCTGGAAGTTAGCGAACCGCGAGACGCCGTCGAAGGTCAGGCTGCCCTGATCGTCGGGCAGGCGCATGGTCTCGCCCACCCTGAGCGGTTCCCTTAACGGGCTGCCGTCCTCGCCGAGCACGGGTTCCAGGTTCGTCGTGTCCAGGGTGTAGACCGACTGCGTGGTGCCGTCGGACATGCCGAGGTCGCCGGTGAACGCGGTCATCACCAGCTGGGGGTCGACCGGGCCGGGAAAGGCCGAGACCGGGCCGCGCCCGTCGGTTGCCGCGGTGGGCAGGAACAGGCCCTGGAAGCCCAGTCCGACCGGTTGGGCGTCGGGGGCCTTGACGACGCCGTCGGAGGTGAAGTTGGAGTCGGAGGGAAGGAAGATGACGGGCCCGGAGAAGGTCACGGCGCCGGTGCCGTCGCGGACGGTGACCTCGGGGGCGTAGCCGTGACCGGTGAGGAAGAACTTGGTCTCGTTGATGTCCAGAGGCGAGTTCGGCTTCACCTGGACCGCGCCGGAGCCCTCCTCGGACTCGTAGGAGACGCGGGCGTCGAAGCTGCGGGGCTCGCCCAGCTTGGCTGGATCGGTCTCGAACTCCGCGTCGAAGCTGTCGAGGGTGAAGCTGAGCGGCTCCAGGCCCTCCACGTCGGTCCACACCGAGGGGAAGAACTCGTCGTACTCGGCGCTCACGTTGGTGAACGAGCTGCCCTCGGCGACGGCGACGCGGCCCTCGAAGCCGTACAGGCGCCCGCCGGCGATGCCGACGAGCAGCACCAGCAGCGACAGATGGAAGGCCAGGTTGCCGGTCTCGCGCAGGTACCCCTTCTCCGCGCGCACCTCATCATCCACGACCCGGACACGGAACCGTCGGCGGCGCAGGGCGGCCGCCGCGGTCTCCAGCGCCTGGTCGGCCGGCTCGGCGGTGGTGAACGAGGCGTACTCCGGCTCCCTGCTCAGGTGTCGCGGGGCCGGGGGCGGTGCCGCGCGGCTCTCGCGCCACAAGCGCGCACAACGGGGTAGCACGCACCCGGTCATCGAGACCAGCAGGAGCAGGTAGATCGCGGCGAACCAGGGCGAGCCGTAGACGTTGAACAGCGACAGACGGTCCATCCACGGCGCGAGCTCCGGGTGCTGTACGAAGTACCGCACGACGGCCTGCGGGTCCGAGGCGACGTTGCGCTGGGGGAGGACCGAGCCGGGCACTGCCGCGACCGCGAGCAGCGACAACAAGATGACGGCCGTGCGCATCGAGGTGAGCTTTCTCCAGGCCCACCGGCCCCAGCCCCATTGCGGTCGCAGACCCCCGGGCTCCGCCACACCCGGGGGAGCTTCGCCTCGCTCCGGCGCGGTGGAGGTCGTCATGTGCTCATTCCGTCTCGAGGCATTCGGGGGCTACTACGGATCTTAGTAGACGGTTGGGTGGCGTTGGTCGGCAGGTCATCTCAAGGATGGTTAGAACGTTGGTATGACCGATGAGAGCTGCGAGCTGCTGTGCCTCGACCTACCGGAGGCGGAGCGGGTCCGCTCCCTGGTCCCGTCGGCCGAGGTGGCCGGGGTCTCAGCGGCGCGCTTGCGAGCGCTGGCAGACCCGACCCGCTTGCGGGTGGCCATGGCGCTGGCCGCCGCCGGCGGTGAGCTATGCGTCTGTGACCTTGCCTGGGTGGTGGGAACGTCCTCCGGGCTCGTCTCCCACCACCTGCGGCTGTTGCGGTCCAGCGGCCTGGCGGCCTCGCGGCGCGACGGCAAGATGGTCATGTACACCCTCAGCGAACCGGGAGAGGCGCTGTTGCGCTCCGTCACGGACAGCACTGTCGGGTCGCAGGTGACGTCATGAGCGACGCCTGCTGCGGTGGTGACGCACCCGAGGCCGTGGGTCCGGGGGAGCCCATCGACCCGGTCCGGCTGCGCGACGTCCGCGAGCTCAGGATCGCCGGCGCGGCCGGCGTGCTGGTGCTCCTCGGGTTCCTTGTTCCTCTGCTCGGTGGTCCCCTGGCGACCGGCTCCGGGGTCGCGGCGCACCTCGCTGCGGCCGCGTTGGGTGGCGTGACGTTCGTGCCAGGTGCGGTGCGCGGTCTGCGGCGACGCCGGGTCGGCGTCGCCACCTTGATGACCATCGCGCTCATCGGTGCGCTGGTGCTCGGCCAGGTCGCCGAAGCGGCCATGCTGGCGTTCCTGTTCTCCATCAGCGAGGCCCTCGAGGACTACTCGGTGACCCGCACCAGGCGTGGACTGCGCTCCCTCCTCGCGCTCGTTCCCACGGAGGTCTCCATCGAGCGCGGCGGCCTCACGGGACGCATCCAGGCCTCCGCGCTTGAGGTCGGGGATCTGATGGTGGTCATGGCCGGCGACCGGGTGGCCAGCGACGGCATGGTCCGCAGCGGCCGGTCCTCGCTGGACGTCTCGGCTATCACCGGCGAGTCGATGCCAGCAGAGGTCGGACCGGGCGACGTCGTGCACGCCGGCTCGGTGAACGCCAACGGCGTGCTCCGGGTGGAGGCCACCGCACGGGTCGAGGACAACTCGCTGGCCAAGGTGGTGGCCGTCGTCGAGGACGCTCAGCGGCTCAAGGGTGACCGGCAGCGGATCGCGGACCGCATCGCGCGTCCGCTGGTGCCGGCGATCATGGTGGTGGCCGCCCTGATCGCGGGGATCGGTTCGCTCCTCGGGGACCCAACGCTGTGGGTGGAACGCGCGCTCGTGGTGCTGGTCGCTGCGGCGCCGTGCGCCTTGGCTCTCTCGGTGCCTGTCACCGTGGTCGCCGCCGTGGGCGCTGCGAGCCGGTTCGGCGTGCTGGTCAAGGGCGGCGCGGCGATCGAAGCGCTCGGCACCGTCCGTACTGTCGCGCTGGACAAGACCGGGACGCTGACCGCCAACCGGCCCCGGGTGGTTGCCGTGGCGGCGGCCCAGGACTGGACCGAGGGCGAGGTCCTCGCAGTGGCGGCGGCCCTGGAACGACACAGTGAGCACCCGCTGGCCGCGGCCGTGCTCTCCGCGGCGGCAGAGGGTGCCGTCGTTCAAGGGGACGCGACCGAGGTCGAGGCGGTGCCGGGCCACGGACTCCGAGGTGTTCTGGACGGCCGTCCGGCGCGCCTCGGCAAGCCGACCTGGGTCCTGCCTGCGGCCTTGGCGGCCGAGGTGGACCGGTTGCAGGGATCAGGTGCGACCGTCGCGGTGGTCGAGGTCGACGGCGAGGTGGTCGGGGTGATTGCGGTGCGTGACGAGCTGCGCCTGGAGGCGGCCGAGGTGGTCGCCGATCTTCGTGCGCGTGGCATCGACGTGGTGATGCTGACTGGGGACCACGAGCGGACCGCGCGGGCCATCGCTGCGGAGCTTGGCATCACTCGAGTCCATGCCAACCTGGTCCCGACGGATAAGTCGGACCTGGTGGCTCGGCTTCGCAGTGAGTCGGGCCGACCGGTGGCCATGGTGGGTGACGGCGTGAACGACGCCCCGGCACTCGCCGTGGCCGACGTGGGCATCGCGATGGGCGCGATGGGAGCAGACGTCGCCATCGAGGCCGCAGATGTCGCCCTGATGGGCTCGGACCTGCGGCACCTCCCTCAGGCCGTCGGCCACGCACGTCGAGCCAGGGGCATCATGCTGCAGAACATCGCGCTGTCACTGCTGATCGTGGTGGGCCTGGTCCCGCTGGCCGCGCTCGGCGTCCTTGGTCTGGCCGCCGTCGTGCTGATCCACGAGGTGGCCGAGGTGTTCGTCATCGCCAACGCCGTCCGGGCCGGGCGCGTCGCCGCCCTTGACGGCGTCGAGGCGCCGCCCGAGGCCGATCCCGGCCGGGACCTCGGCACGGTCCAGGTGGCGGAGGACGGCTGCGCATGCTGTGCGCCATCGGCCGACGCATCGGTCGACGCATCGGTCCTGGGAATCGGTGGGGCGGCGCGGGGCGCCTGAGGGGTTCTCCCCACGCGCGCGGTCCTGGCTCAGGCCGGGGGGTCCTCGTGGGGCCGCTCGGTGTCCTCGTCGGTGGGTTCGGCGTCATCCAGCACGGGGTCGGGGCCCGGCGAGCGTTCGACGCGGGTGGCCAGCAGTGCGCCGAGCACGACGAGACCGATGACGGCGGCCGGGATCAAGAAGCTCCACCCGAATCCACCTACGCTGCCGCCTCCGGTGCCCTGGGCGGTGCTTGCCGAGGCTGGCGCTGGAACGAGTACCGCCAGGGTTGCGATCACAAGAGCGCCGAGCAGCACAGGTCGCGCCGCGAACCGAAACCCGCGGTCGGTGCGACCAGGCAGGTGCTCTTGAAGTTTCATACTATGAACGATAGTAGGACTGTCTTGGTGCGGACACGCCTACACGGTGCGTGCCCGCACCACGACCTCATGGGGTGGCGTGCGTCAGGCCGGGGCTGCGGTCTGTCCCCTGGCGGCGAGCCTGCGAACCACCGGGTAACCGGTCATCAGGCCGAGGACGATGCCGAGCTGCATTAGGAACCAGAATGCCGCGTCGGTGGCGGGCGGCATGAGCTCGTTGAAGTGCAGGAGCAGCATCCAGCCGCCCATGCCGATGTCGAAGGCGAGCACGGTGACCACTGCGGCGACGGCCGCGCCACCGACCGACAGTTGGTGGTCCGTACGCCGGGTCGCAACCTGCTCGTAGACGAAAAGCAGCAGGATCGCCAAGGCGCCGATCACCAGGATCATGACCCACAGGTCGATCCCGGCGATCGTGAGACCCGAGGCGATGACCAGCGGTACACCGATCAGGTGGGCGATGGCGGAGGCACCGCCACCCGGCAGACCGGCGACGGCGGCCGGCTGCGTGCCCCGCACCGGGGTGCGGCCGTGCCGGGTGTAGAGCGGGATGGCGAACGGACCGAGGTAGAGCGCGCTGGTGATCCAGACGATCTCGGCGGCGATGCTGGCGTGGCGGTGCCGTCGGGCGTAGATGTCGTAGGCGATCCACGCCGCCGTGGCTACTGCCAGGGCGATGAAGATCCAAGCGACTGGGGTGACCCAGTCGGGGACGCGGTTGGTCATCTGCATGAGGGTTTCCTTCGTCAGGGTGTGTCACCAGGTGCACCAATCGGCGCCTGCGAACGGGCGCAACAGGGGGTGACAGGGGGTGACACCGGGAGTCGTGTGGGGCCGCGGGACAGCGGCGATGAGCGCCGGGGCGTGCCGGTCTGCCCTGAGGGGGCGACCGGCGTCCTCATCAGACCCTCAGCAAGCACATCCGGGTCGGCGTGAGAACGGTCCAGAAACCGTGCCCGGTCCACCCCGGGGGTAGTGCGTCACGGGCGGGGGCCCGAGAGCGGGCGAACAGGTGTCGTCCTCGACGTCGGGGGAGTAGAAGCGCGAGGATCACGAGTAGAGCGACGCCGCCGCAGGCGCCGGCCACCTCGGTGACGCATCCGTCGTCGCAACTCATCGACATGGGTGTGTCGCCCGCACTGGCGATCGAGCTGCCGGGCGGCCCGCCCATGGTCATCGACGGGGAGGCCAGGGCGGCTACGGAACACGCCAGCATCAGCGCTGCGAGCAGCATCCCAGTCCAACGACGCCAACCAGGCGCGCCGGGCAGGATTGCGTCGAGACCCACGGGTGAAGACTAGGTGCGGGACGCAAGTCTCACCAAGACCGCCGTGGTTCTCTTCACAGAGGCCCCCCAAGGTCCTTGCGCCGGGGGCAAACGACTCTTGCGTCGATACCCCTAGGGGGTACTCTTCAGACATGCCCATTCACACGACTCACGGCGATGCACACACGCCACCGACCACCAAGGATCCGGTCTGTGGCATGGACGTCGACCCCGCCGCCAGCGAGCACACAATGGTGCACGACGACGGCTCGTACTTCTTCTGCTCGGCGGGGTGCGCGGCGAAGTTCGAGGCTGACCCGGGCCGCTACATCGGGCCCGACCACGCTCCGGGAGAGTCCAGCGGTAGCTCCACGGGGCCGGTGCCGGCCGGTGAGGTCGCGGAGTACACCTGCCCGATGCACCCCGAGATCCGGCAGGACGGTCCCGGTTCGTGCCCCATCTGCGGGATGGCTCTCGAGCCGGTCCTGGTGACCGCTGAGACGGGTCCGAACGCGGAGCTGGTCGACATGACCCGCCGGTTCTGGGTCGCTGTCGCGTTGTCGATCCCGGTCGTCGTCCTCAGCATGGGTCGCGACCTGGTCCCGGCCGTGCACGACCTGATCGACGCCCAGTTCTCGGTCTGGGCCCAACTGGTCCTCGCGACCCCGGTGGTGCTCTGGGCGGGGGCACCGTTCTTCGTCCGTGGGTGGGCCTCGGTCCGGACCCGGAACCTGAACATGTTCACGCTGATCGCGATGGGCACCGGCGTCGCCTGGCTCTTCAGCATCGTCGCGACCCTCGCACCAGGGTTGTTCCCCGAGGCGTTCCGGATGGACGGTGTCGTCGCGGTCTACTTCGAGGCCGCTGCGGTGATCACCACCCTGGTCCTGTTGGGCCAGGTCCTCGAGCTTCGTGCCCGTGAGCAGACCTCGGGTGCGATCAAGGCCCTGCTCGACCTCAGCCCGAAGACAGCCCGACGGGTCGGGGCGGACGGCACCGAGGAGGAGGTGGGCCTCGACGAGGTCCAGATCGGGGACCGGCTGAGAGTCCGCCCGGGCGAGAAGGTCCCCGTCGACGGCGCTGTCACCGACGGTCGTTCCGCTGTCGACGAGTCCCTGGTGACGGGGGAGTCGATGCCCGTCACCAAGACCACCGGCGACACCGTCATCGGGGGGACCATCAACCAGACCGGGGCCCTGGTCATGGTGGCCGAGAAGGTCGGACGCGACACCATGCTGGCCCGGATCGTGGCGATGGTCGCCGACGCGCAACGCTCCCGCGCCCCCATCCAGCGGATGGCGGACAGGGTCGCCGCCGTGTTCGTGCCCACCGTCATCGCCATCGCGTCGGTCGCGTTCGCCGTGTGGGCGCTGGTGGGCCCCGACCCGCGACTGGCGCACGCCCTCGTCGTCGCGGTCGCGGTCCTGATCATCGCCTGCCCCTGTGCCCTCGGGCTCGCCACGCCGGTCTCGATCATGGTCGGTGTCGGACGTGGCGCACAGATGGGTGTGCTGATCAAGAACGCTGAAGCGTTGGAGCGGATGGAGAAGGTCGACACGCTCGTGGTCGACAAGACCGGCACCCTCACCGAGGGCAAACCCTCGGTCACCCGGATCGTCGCCGCGGCCCCCGTTGCCGGTGCAGGTGGTGCTGGCGGCGCAGGATCCGACGAGGCCGAGCTGCTGCGGCTGGCCGCCTCGGTCGAACGCGCCTCCGAGCACCCCCTGGCCCAGGCGGTCGTGAACGCAGCCCATGACCGGGGCATCACCCTCGGTGAGGTCACTGACTTCGACGCACCCGTGGGGCGCGGTGTCATCGGTGTCGTCGACGGTCACAGGGTGGCCTTGGGCAGCGCCGACTTCATGACCGCCCGCAACCTCGACCCCGCGGGGCTGCTGGTCGAGGCGGACCGGCTCCGTGGTGACGGGGCAACCGTCATCTTCATCGGCATCGACACCGCCGTGGCAGGCATCTTCGCCATCGCCGACCCTGTCAAGGCGACCACTCCTGAGGCCGTCCGGGCCCTGGGCGCGGAAGGTATCGAGGTCGTCATGCTCACCGGCGACAACCGGGTCACCGCCGAGGCCGTCGCCCACTCCCTGGGCATCGACCGGGTCGAGGCCGAGGTCATGCCCGACCACAAGGCCGACGTCGTCCAGCGCCTGCGCAGCGAAGGTCGCGTGGTCGCGATGGCCGGTGACGGTGTCAACGACGCACCCGCGCTCGCCGCAGCTGACGTCGGGCTCGCGATGGGCACCGGCACCGACGTTGCCATCGAGTCCGCCGGGGTCACCCTGCTCAACGGCGACCTGGGCGGCATCGTCCGAGCCCGCCAACTCTCGGTGATGACGATGTCGAACATCCGCCAGAACCTGGTCTTCGCGTTCGCCTACAACGTCGCAGGCATCCCCATCGCTGCCGGGGTCCTCTACCCCGTCTTCGGGGTCCTGCTGTCGCCGATGATCGCCGCCGCTGCGATGGCCCTGTCCTCGGTGAGCGTCATCACCAACGCGTTGCGGCTACGGACCCACCGCCTCGACTGAGCGCACCGAACACCGAAGAGCGGCGAACGTACGATCAGGAGGGTGAGCACCATGGGTCCGACCACCAGCACAGGCAGGGCCGTCCCCGGCCTGCTTGCTGCCGTGGTCGTGTCCATCGTGCTCGGCATCCTCGGGATGCACGCCCTGTCCACCCACGGCGTCATGGGCGAGGCCGACCACGGCGGACACCCGGCCATGAGCGGCATGAGCAGCGACACCGCCGCCCCGGCTGAGAGCCTCGTCCTCGACCCGGTAGCCGACCCGGTAGCCGACCCGGCTGTGGACGGTTCCGGTTCTGATGAGGGTGGCGGACACGACATGGGCGGCATGGTCATGCTCTGCGCCGCCATGCTTGCCGCCACCGCCGCAGCACTCCTGCTCCTCGCGGCCCTCGGCACCCGGCACACCCCACGGTTCTGGGCGCTCCTCCCCACCGCCGCCACCACGGTGACGACCGGGTGGGTCGCCTCCCGCCTCGGGACCGGCCCACCACCGGTCTGGGAGTTCTCCGTCATCAGGTGCTGATCGGCAGCCCCGCCGCCCCCCGCAACCCGGGTGCGGCACGCAGCCGACCACCCAGGACCCATCCCAGGAGAACCCCATGCGCAGCAACCGCACGACCCGCGCCATCAGCGCGACCGCACTCGGCCTCACCCTCGCCCTCACCTCCGCCGCCTGCGGCAACGACGCCGACGGTGGTGACACGAGTGCCGAGGTGTCGACCACCGAGCACAACGACGCCGACGTCGCCTTCGCCTCCGAGATGCTCCAGCACCACGCCCAGGCCCTCGCCATGGTCGACCTGACCATGGGCCGCGACCTCGACCCCGAGGTGCAGCAGCTGGCGGACGAGATCAGGGCGGCCCAGGCCCCCGAGATCGAGACCTTCACCGACTGGCTCACCGACTGGGACGAGGAGATCCCCAGCACCATGCGCGACCACGCCAACGCCGACCACGAAGACGGCGAGGCCGGCGCAGCAATGGAAGGCATGGAAGCCGGGTCCATGGACATGCCCGGCATGATGTCCGCCGCCGACATGACCGCCCTCGAAGACGCCCCCGACTCCAAGTTCCAGGACATGTGGCTGGAGATGATGATCGAGCACCACACCGGCGCGATCGACATGGCCGAGGCGGAGACCGAGCAGGGCCAGTACAAGCCCGCCATCGACCTCGCCGAGGAGATCGCAACCTCACAGGCCGGTGAGATCGACACCATGGAAAACCTGCTCGCGTCCTGACTCCGCCGCCACACGCAGGCGGGCCGTCGCCAACCAGGCGGCGGTCCGCCTGGTGTGTGTTTAGTTCAGGCAGGGGTCTCGCGCTGCCAGTCGGAGGTGCTCGGCGTGGTCGAGGCCGCCCTCGATGAGTCGAGGACATGGACCTCGCAGTCGCGGTGGGTGACACGGCGCCCGTGCCGGTCGGCGAGGATGGGGCCGAGGCGGCGCAGGTGCTTGAGCGGGTATGAGATCGCTAAACGCTTCAGGTCGAGCGCGACGAGTATCTCGCCCACCGACAGCGGGCCGACCTGCAGGGCCGTGAGGGTGCTGAGACGGCCGGGGGTGGGGAGCCCGTGCGGGACGACCGTCACCGACCTGGCGGTCTCCTCGACACGGACCGCGCGACGTGCAGCGGCGTTTCTCGTGCCCACCACAGAGTTGGGCCACCCCGGGGACCCCCGCAATCTCCTATAACTGGTGCTGCACACGCTGCGACACCTACGCCACCATCCGCCACCATCGCCCTGCTGCACGGCGTCCCGCCGCACGTGGTTAGTCGCAACCTCGGTTATTCCTCCGTCGCCCATCACCGCCGACACCTACGGGCACCGCACCGACGACGCCTCGCGCGCGGCTGCCGGGACCCTTGTTGCGGCACTGAACCGGTGAGGCAACTAGACCCTCAAGTGACGTGTGAGTCACCAGCGGGTGACGCCCGATCCGCACCCGCTGGAGATCGCCTTGACAGCGCATGGGGCCGCACCCCGGGAAGGGGGATCCCGGGGTGCGGCGGTCGGTGAATCGACGGTGTAATCAGGAGCGAGCGATGGGTGTCGTCGTCTCGACGTGGTGGTGACGCGGCTCCTGGCCGGTGAACCAGGCGACGGCGGCGAGGATGACGACGAGGAACAGGGCGCTGGTGGCGTTGGTGCCGAGTCCGAGGCCGCCGTCGGTGGTGCTGGCGGTGAGGAGGTCGCCGATGGAGGCACCGAGCGGGCGGGTGAGGACATAGGCGGTCCAGAAGGCGAGCACGGCGCCAAGGCCGCCCTTCCAGTACCCGAGGGTGACCAGGGCGATGGCGAGGCCGAAGATGCCGGCGCTGAGGAGATAGCCGAGGGAGAGGCCTTCGGAGACGAGGTCGCCGGCGGAGGTGCCGAGGGCGAAGGTGGACAGGATCGCGGCCCAGTAGAACCACTCGCGTCGGGGCGTGGTGATGGCGTGGATGGACAGGGTGTGCTCGGTGCGCCACCAGGCGGTGAAGGTGGCGGCCAGGGCGACGGCGAAGACGGCGGTGGTGGTCCACAGGCTGACGCCGAGGTTGTCGACGAGGTTGTCGGAGACCAGGGTGCCGACGATGCTGACCAGGACCACGGTGAGCCAGTAGACCCAGGGCACGTAGCGGTCACGTCGCAGCTGCATGGTCAGTGCCGCTGCCAGGAGGACAGCCATGATCAGGCTGGTCAGGCTGAGGCCGAGACCCAGGTTGCCGGCGAGGAAGTCGGCGGCGGTCTCTCCGACGGTGGTGGAGAGGATCTTGACGACCCAGAACAGGAGCGTGACCTGGGGAACCTTGTTGAGCATGGTGCGCGCGGATCTGCTGGGTGTGCTGCTGGGTGCATCATGGCCGCGCTGCCGTGCTCGGCGTGTGGGCCCGGGGGCGTGTGAGGTCATCGGTGGAGGCCTTCCTGGTGGGGATGGGTGTCGTGGTCGACCATCGCGGCTGGCTCCTGCCAGCGACCTGACTGGTTGTCGTTGACCCGGGGTTGGGCGAGCCGGCCCCGGGCGAGGGCGATGGCGGCCGGGACCAGCGAGAGCCCGACGAGGGCCAGTGAGGTGACCTCGACGTGGTGGGCGATGAGCGGGACGCCGCCGAGGTAGAACCCGGCCAGGGTCATCGCGGTGGTCCAGGCAAGGCCACCGAGGACGTTGTAGGCGGTGAAGCGTCGGCGTGGCATCGCGACCGCGCCGGCGACGACGGGAGTGAAGGTGCGGGCCAGGGGCACGAAGCGGGCCAGGATCACGGCCTTGTGACCGTGCCGGTCGAAGAACGCACGAGCGGCGGACACGTGCCGCGGCGAGAAGAGCCTCGAAGGGCGTCGGTCGAAGAGGCGGGGCCCGTAGCGACGTCCGATCGTGTACGCGACCTGGTCGCCGACCGAGGCGCTGGCCCAGGTAGCGGCCACGACGAGGAGGACCGGAACGGGGATGGTCCCGGTCGCGACGAGAAGGCCTGCTGCGAAGAGCAGCGAGTCGCCGGGGAGGAAGAACCCGACCAGGAGCCCGGTCTCGGCGAAGACGACGGCGCAGAGCAGGAGCAGCGCTGCTGGTCCGAGGGTCGCGAGGAGCGGGACGAAGATGGCGGTCATGCTTCGACGCTAGGAGCGCGGGCCTGCCAGGAACCTGACTGACCGGACCCGGTCGGCTGTCACGGCCCCGGGGGATTCCGTCCTGGGAAGGTCGCGACGAAGGTGGCGCCGTCGAGGTCGCCGTGGGCTGTGAGGTCCAGGTCGCCGCCGGCGCCTCGGGCGACCCGGCGGGCCAGGGCGAGTCCCAGTCCGTTGCTGGCGTGCGTGGAGAATCCTGGCTCGAAGACGTCCTCGATGTGGGCGGGCGGTACGCCGGGGCCGTCGTCGGAGACGCGCACCTGCACCTGCCCGCCGCCGGCGTCCGCGCGGACCTCGACGTGCTGCGCGACGCGCACGGCGTTGGCGATGACGGGTGAGAGGACGCGGACGGCCAGGCCGTGTGGCAGGTCGAGGGCGGTGCCAGCAGGGACGTCGAGCAAGACCTGGTCTGCGGTGGCCAGGTGGTCCAGGACGTCGTCGAGCACCTCGGTCAGGGAGCAGGTCGCGTCGTGGTCGATGTGGTTGGTGCGGGCCAGGTCGAGCAGGCTGGTGACGGTGCCGGCCATGCTGCGGCAGGTGCGTTGAATCTGCTCGACGTCGTGTCGCAGCTCGTCGTCGATGTCGGTGCGCATCGCGACCAGGTCGGCGGTGGCCTGAATGGTGGTCAGCGGGGTGCGCAGCTCGTGGGCCAGTTCGGTGCTGAGGCGCTGCTCGGCGCGGATGGTCGAGCGGACTCGGTCCAGCAGGCCGTCCAGGGTGGCGCCGAGGGCGCGGATCTCGTTGCCGGGTGGTCCGAGGTCGAAGCGGCGGTCGAGGTCGTGGGCGCTCCACTCGGCCGCCGTCGCTGCCATCTGGGCCACCGGTGCGAGGGCTCGGCGGCTGGCCCAGCCCGCGAGGGCGGTGGCCAGCACGACGATGACCGCTCCGGCGCTGAGCGAGACCAGCAGCGCGGTGCGCTCGTCGTTCTCGTAGGGCCCCAGCGGCTCGGTGAGCACGACCACGCCCTCGTCGCCCGCCGTGGTGGTGAAGGGGCGGCCTAGTACGACGTAGGAGTCGTCGACCTCACGGGTCCGCGTGACGGCGGTGGCGGAGAGGTCGGAGAAGACCTCCTGCTGGGCCGGCGGGACGTCGCCTGCGATCAGGGAGCCGGCCAGGTCGTAGACCGCGACGCCCGGGTCGAGGGCGGCGTCGGGAACTCTGAGTCCTCCAGCGGTGGAGTCGGTGCTGGCTGCCTGGACGACGACGTCGGCGCGGTCCAGGAGTACCCGTTCGATCGCGCTGGTCGATGCGCCGGCGAGCACGATCTGGACCACGACGACCAGGGCGATCGCCACCAGGGCTCCGAGGACTGCGGTGGAGACGACCAGCTGACGGCGGAACGTGCCGGCGTCGGAGCCGTCGTCACGACGCCAGCTCCACCGCCGGCCCACGGCCACGCCCGCGGATGCGGCGGGGGGTGGTTGGTGGCTGCTCACGCGACCCGGTACCCGACGCCGCGCACGGTCTCGATCCCGGTGGGGGAGTCGATCGAGTCGAGCTTGGTGCGGATGCGCCGGATGAAACTGTCGACGGTGTTCTCGGCGACGACCGACCCGTCGGGCCAGGCGGCGGCGACGACGGTGCGTCGTCGGACGACCTGACCGGGTCGCGATGTGATGGCGGCCAGCATCCGGAACTCGGTCGGGGTGAGCAGCACCTCCCCGGTCGCGGTGCGGGCGGCGTGGGCGACGGGGTCGAGGACCAGCCCACCGGCCGGGCCACGGCTCGGTGTCCCGCGAGCAGCGAGAATCTCGACGCGGGCGAGGAGCTCGCGTAGGTCGAAGGGCTTGACCATGTAGTCGTCGCCGCCGGAGGCGAAGCCCTGCAGCTTGTCCTGGGTGGCGCCCAGTGCGGTGAGGAAGAGGACGGGGGCGTGCTGGCCGGCGGACTTGAGCGCCTGCACGACGTCGCGGCCGTCGGTGTCGGGCAGCCCGACGTCCATCACGACCACCTCGACCGCGCTGTCGGTGCCGAGCAGGCGCAGCGCCTCGGCGCCGTCGTGGGCGGCCAGGACGTCGTGGCCGCCGGCGCGCAGCCCGCGCACCAGCACCGACCGGATGCCCTCGTCGTCCTCGCAGACCCCCACCGTCGCCATCGGATCAGTCTCCCGTCGAGGAGGGCGCTGCGCTGACCTGGTCGGACCACACGGCCTTCGCGCCGGAGTCCCCGACGCGGTAGACCTGCACCGCGCAGGCCAGGGAGGCCAGTACCGCCAGGACGGCGACCGCGCTGGTGGCGCGCGCGGGGGTGCGGCTGCTCGTGCTGCCGGTCCCTTCAGCGGCACGGGTGCGGGAACGCTCGCGGCGAGCGAGGACCACCAGGACCAGTGCTAGGACGAGCACGGGCAGGGCGAACCAGAGCAGCTGGTCACCGAGGGCGGCGTGCTGACCGGGGTCACCGACGCGCTCCTCAAGGGCCTCGCCGCTCGAGGTGGCGACTGGCACCAGGGCGGCGGCGACGGCCGCGATCGCGACGACCAGCGGACCGTAGGTGAGGCGCCAGACCGGTCGGGCAGCGATCGCGATGGTGCCGAGGATCGCCAGGGGCAGGAGGACCACGACGGCGTGGACCACGAGGGGGTGGATGGGCAGTCCGTTGATCAGGTCGAACACGGTGGGGGCTCCTTCGTCGTGATGAGGGTCCAGGGTCGCGCACTGGACCTGCCATCAACCTGACTACGCCGGACCCGACCTGGACGGTCAGGTCGCGTGCAGGTGCGCCGACCTACGTTCAGCCGATGTCGCCCCCACGTGAGGTCCGCAAGGTACTCCTGCTGCTCGCCGCCGCCCTCGTGACGCTGACCGGGTGCAGCACGCCCGCCCCCGCGGACCCGCCGGCACCCGCCCCGAGCGCGCCCCCGGCCTATGCCGGGACCACGGCGGGCGTGACGGTCGAGCTGGTCGCGGTCGGCGACATCGCCTGCGAGCCGGGCGAGGCCACGACACCGACGACGTGTCAGCAGCAGGCCACCGCAGACCTGACCACACGCCTGGATCCCGACCGGGTCCTCGCGCTGGGTGACCTGCAGTACGAGAACGGCACCGTAGCGTCGTTCGCGGCTTCCTGGGCCAAGAGCTGGGGCCGGTTCTCGGACCGGCTGCTGGCGGTGCCGGGCAACCACGAGTACAACACCACCGGAGCCGCCGGGTACCGGGACTACCTCGGCGCCCCCACCCACGCCGTGGTCGAGCTGGGCACCTGGCGGGTCTACCTGATGGACTCCAACTGCGAGCAGGACGCCTGCGCCGCGCAGATCGACTGGCTCACCGCCGACCTGGCCGCGCACCCCGCCACCTGCACCGCGGTCGCGATGCACCACCCCCGGTGGTCCTCCGGGGCCCACGGCCCCCAGTTGTTCCTCCAGCCGCTATGGGAGATCCTCGTCGACTCCGGCGTCGACCTCGACCTCGCCGCCCATGACCACGACTACGAACGGTTCGACCGCCTCGACGTCACCGGCCACACCGTTACCGGGACCGCGGCAGGGACCCGCCAGTTCGTGGTCGGGACCGGCGGCAAGTCGTTCTACGAGGTCCGCGAGCAGCGGACCGGGTCGCAGTTCCTCCAGAACGACCGCTTCGGGGTGCTCGACCTCATCCTGCGCGACGAGGGGTACGACTGGTCCTACGTCGACACCGACGGGGAGGTACTCGACCGCGGCACCGATACCTGCAGCACCTGACCAGGTGGTCGGCCGGCGCACTGCGGTGTGTGCCGTGTGGGTCAGGCGCCTTCCCGGGCGGCGCTAGAGCCACGGTCCCAGCAACGATCTCGTGGTCTAGGAAGCACCGCAGGCACGGCCCTGGTCTCGGCGGTAGTCGTGATCGCAGACGGGTCCGGCGAGACGAGGGTCTCGGCGCCGCAACCGACCAGCAACCTGGCGAGTGCGAGCAAGGGCAGATCGGTGGTTCTCATCCGACGTAGGCACCGCAAGAAGGCGAGAAGTTGCGACGCCAGCACCCTAATTCTGCCGAGTGCCGACACCGTTGGTCTGACTACTTGACTGACAACATCTTCACGTCAATCTTCGACATTTCCCGAGACTTCGGGTTGTTGCCCGTCGGTGCGCGCGCATGTCTTGACCTGCAAGAACGACGTAGAATGCACCGACGGGCAACAACTCGAAACGACGCACTATCGGCCTGGGGGTCAAGGGGTCGCAGGTTCAAATCCTGTCAGCCCGACCGGAGAAGATGCAGGTGGGAGAGGGTGCCGGACAGATCCGGCACCCTCTTCTCGCGTCTCGGGACTTCCCCCGACACAGGAAGAACAGCCAGGATGGATGCGTGTCCAGGGTCCTGCTGCTCGGCATCGCTGCCGTCCTGATCGCCACGACGTCCGGACTGGGCGGCTACGTCCTCGGCCGCGCCGAGGTGTCCGCGTGCCAGGAGGACCTGCGCACGACCATCGAGGCGCTGGAGAGGTCGCAGTCGCGTGCCCCCGACGACAGCGCGGTGTACGGCGTCTCCGGCGGCAGCTGCCTGAGATGACGGGTGGGACCAGCGAGCTCCGGTCCTCCGGCTTCTCCTACGACTCGGCCCGACCCGCTGAGGCGAGCGGCGCCGCCCCCGTCACCTACGTCGAGCTGAGGCACCACGAGTACGCCGGGCCGTTCTGGGACGACGAAGGCGGCCTCGGCGAGGACTACGCCGACTGGGAGCCGTACGGGATGACCCGTGCCACCTTCGACGCCTGCTGCCGGTGGAACGAGACGGGTGGCGGCGACGAGGAGAAGGCACGACTGCTCGCGCTGGTGCGCGCGGAGTTGCCGTCGAGCGTCGAGGTGGCGTCACCGCCAGCGGGGGAGTGAGCAGGGGCGCCGGCCCGCGTCACCATCGACCCGGCGTGCGACGACCGCCGCTCCCCTCGGAGGGGCGGCGGCGGTCGTCGTACGTCGTTGCGCGCGGCTCAGGCGCCGGGGGTCTCGGCGCGCACGCTCTGCACCGAGGAGGAGCCCTCGTCCTGGACCCGGGCGGCGGACTGCTGCGCGGTGTCCTTGACCTGCGCGGCGGCGTCGGCGGCGCTGTCCTTGAGGTGCCCGGCCACGTCCTGACCGGCCTGCTTGACCTCGTCGACCACGGGCTGGCCGTGCTCCTTGGCGGCGTCGACGGTCTGCTGCGCGAGACGTGCCTCGGCGTCGCTGGCCGGGACGAGCGCGGCGACGAGCAGCCCTGCGCCGAAGGCCACCAGCCCGGCACCGAGCGGGCTGCCCTGCACGGCGCTGCCGGTGCTGTCCGCAGCGCTCGAGGCCGCGCCGCGCACCCCGTCGGTGGCGCTGCCGAGGGTGGAGCCGGCCGTCGAGCCGGCCGAGTCGCGCACCCCCGAGGCGCTGCCCATCACCCGGTCGCGCACCGACGAGGCGCGCCCGCGCACGGCGGCCTTGCGACGCTCGACGATCGCGCTCGGGCTCACCCGGTCGTGCAGGGCGTCGAGGTCGTGTGCGAGGGCCTCGCGGGTGCCTGCGATGTCGTTGCTCAGCTCTTCTGTGCTCTGGCCCATGATGCGTCCTCCTTGAGGGTGCGCTGCGTGGTCGGCAGCTGCGGGTTGCTCTGCTGGAGAGCCTTCTTGCCGGTCAGGGCGAGGGCGCCGGCGACGACGCCCCACACCAGGGCCACGACGAGCGCGGCCAGCCACAGCGGCAGCACGGCGTCGAGGCCGAACATCGCCGCCGCGGAGAGGAACAGCAGCAGGTAGGACCCGGCCACGCCGGCGCCGCCGAGCAGGCCGGCGCCCTTGCCGGCCCGGCCGGCCTCCTGCTTCATCTCGGTCTTGGCGAGGTCGAGCTCCTGGCGGACCAGGGTGGTGAGGTCCTGGGTGATGTCGCCCACGATCTCGCCGAGGCTGCGCTGCCCGCCGTCGGGCGTCGGGGTCTGGGTCATCGCAGCGACCCCGGGCGGTCGTCGTGACCCAGGGGGTCGGCCAGCGGGTCGGCCAGGGGGTCGGCCAGCGGGTCCCTCCGGGGAGCCTCGTCGGCACCGGGGGCCGGGACGGCCGTCGTCGCCGGCGTCACGGGGGTGGGGGTGCTCGGCGGAGCCACCGGTGTGGTGCCCGGGGTGGTGGGCGGCAGGACCGGCGACGCGGCGCCCGGACGTCCTCGGTGCCGGTCGGGGCGCCCGAGGCGGACCCGGAGGCGCGGGCACCGCTGAGCAGGCGGCCGGTGACGACCCCTGCGGCGAGCGCTCCGGCGAGGAACACGCCCGGTCGGCGGCGGGCGAAGCCCCTGACGTCGTCGAGCAGGTCGCTGGGCTCGCGCCCGTCGAGGTGGGTGCCGAGGCTGCGGGCGCGCCGCGAGACCTGACGGGCGGCCTCGGTGGCCAGCCCCGACTGCGTGCCGCTGGAGGCCATCTGGTCGAGATCGTCGCTGAGGCCGTGCAGCGTCGTGACCAGACGGTCGCGCTGCGTGCGTGACTGCTCTGTGGCCTGGGCGACCGCGTCGTCGAGCACGCTGCGGGCCTGGGCCCGGGCCTCGGCGGCCACGGTGCCGGCCTCCTCACCGGCCACCGACGCGACGTGACGGGTCT
Organism: Nocardioides sp. P86; assembly: GCF_023712465.1. NCBI lineage: Bacteria > Bacillati > Actinomycetota > Actinomycetes > Propionibacteriales > Nocardioidaceae > Nocardioides > Nocardioides sp. P86. The sequence continues at coordinate 75,571 of NZ_JAMAYE010000002.1, forward strand.
CGTCGGCCGCGGTGGAGGCTGCGTGCTGCGCCTGGGCCCCGGTGCCCGGCGCCTCGGTGGTGCCGAGCCCGTTGTGGGGCCCGCGGTGGTGTCCTGGGTGTAGGTCATGTCGTCTCCTGTCGTCGAGGACGAGAGGTGCTCGGCCGCTCGGGCCGTCGCGGTGGTCCCTCGACGTCCCTCACGCAACCGCACCGGCCGGGGGGTCCGGCTCCCTCCCGTGGGGTGGGTCGGTGGCCGCCCGGGCGTGCGGTCGAGGGGCCCCACAGGTCGGGCCTGGTGATGTCACCGCCTGACGGGGTGGGACGGGTCGAGGCGCGCGGCATGCACCTGGCGGTGCCGTGCGCGCGGTCGTCATGCGGACCGTGGATACGCATCCACGCTGCGCACGACGACCCACCCGGCCCGCACGGGCGCCCGCCCCCACGGCCCGCGGCCGCCCGGGCAGGCGGGCGACGCCGCGGCGGTGGCCTCAGCCGCGCTCGGCGGACCCGACCGGTCGCAGGGCGCCTGGGACGACCCGGTCGGAGGCCGGCCGTGCCGAGGGTCGCTCCGTGCCCGGGCCGACGCCCGGGCCGACGCCCGGGCCGCCCGACGGCAGGCGCAGCACCATCCGGGTGCCGACGCCCTCGGGTCCGGTGCGGGCGGTGAGGGAGCCGCCGTGCTTGTCGGCGACGGTGCGGCAGATGGCCAGGCCCAGTCCGGTGCCCTCGTAGCCGGTGTGCATGCGCACGAAGGGGTCGAAGACGGCCTCGTGCTGGCCGGCCGGGATGCCGACGCCGTTGTCGTCGACGACGACCTCGTCCCAGCCGTGGGTGGTGCGGGCGCTGATCCGGACCCGGGGGGTGGTGCCGGGCGCGACGTACTTCAGCGCGTTGCCCACGAGGTTGGCCATGACCTGGCGCAGCTGCACGGGGTCGGCGTGCAGGACGGCGCCCGTGGCGCAGGTCACGGCCCCGGGCCCGAGGTCGGGTCGGTCGGCCAGGACCTCGCCGACCACGGCGTCGAGGTCGACGGGCTCGGGGTGGTGCTCGGCGGCCTGGGCGCGGGCGTAGCCGAGCAGGTCGTCGATGAGCCGGGCCATGCGGCGGGTCGAGGACCCGATGCGGTCGTTCATGCCGGCGGCGGTGGCCGCCGGCGCTCCGAGGGCGTCGAGCTCCTCGGCCAGCATCTGGTGCCAACCGGTCAGGGCGGCCAGCGGGGACTTCAGGTCGTGGGCGACCATGCCGGCGAAGCCCTGCACCTGGCGCAGGTGCATCTGCTCGCGGGTGACGTCGCGCAGCAGGAAGACCGCGGAGGGCTGCGCTCCGGGCAGGGGTGCGGCGCCCACCGACAGGAAGCGCCGCTCGCCGCTGTCGGCGGCGACGTGCTGCACCAGCTCCCCGGCGACGGTCTCCCCGCGCAGGGCGCGGGTGTGGAGACCGTCCTCGGTGGGGATGGGCGTGCCGTCGGGGAGCAAGAAGCCGTGGCGCGCCGGGTCGTCGAGCGCCACGACGGTCGAGCCGCCGAGCAGGGAGCGGGCGGCCTGGTTGGCCAGCACGACCCTGCCGTCGGCCCCGAGCACCACCAGGGCGTCGGTCATGGAGGCCGTGACGGTGGCGAGCAGGTCGGCCTGCGCCCGGGCCTCGGCCTCCGAGGCGCGCAGTCGGGTCGCGAGCCGCTCGTGACGCTCCTCCCCGAGCGCGAGGGTGAGGGCGAGGCAGAAGCAGAGGCCCACGAACAGCTGTGCGACGAGCGCCCGCATGAGCGGATCGGTCACCTCGGCGAACGGCCCCACACCGAGCGCCGTCGCAGCGATCACCGCCATCGAGGTGGCGAGCACGTGCAGGGCGGCGGTCTCCACCGCGAAGCGGGCGCCGGCCCAGGCCACGACCGCGACCAGCACGAACACCAGGGGCAGCCCGGGAGCGACCTGGAACACCACGACGAGCGCGGTGGCGGTCGCGAGCAGCAGCAGACCCAGCTCGGGCACGGAGCCGCCCACCCGGGCGCCCAGGCCCGACCGGGAGGGCCGCGGCGCGCGCACCCGGTCGCGCACCGCGAGGGTCGAGCGGCCGTCGGAGCAGACCGCGACCACGGTGACGGTGACCAGCACGACGGCCACGGCGTTGCGTCCGGTCCAGGCCAACGGGGTCTCCCACGACCACACGCCCCCGGAGGTCACCACGGCGGCCGCGATGAGCGGCGAGGTGCCGAGTGAGGAGGCGGCGGCGGAGACGATCACGGCCATGAGGCCGTGAGCCGACCGGAGCGGCCCCCACGGGTCCTCGGGACCGGCCTCGCTCAGCGCCAGCCGGTGCAGCAGGGCCGCGCAGCCGCCGGCCAGGACCACGTGGGCGGCGGCGACGAGCAGGACCGCCGCGACGCCGTCGTAGACGACGGTGGCCTGCACCACGAGGACGGAGGCGACGACGAGCAGCACCCCCGCCCGGGCCGGTGCGGTCCGCGAGGCCAGCAGCCAGCTGACGGCGACGCCGGCCGCGGGCCAGAAGAGGGCGATCGCGGAGTCGGCCGGCTTGGTGTAGAGACCGACCACAGCCGCGAGCACGAAGGCCCCCGTCCAGGTCGCGAAGGCGACGTGGGGGGAGTCGCGACGCACCTGCTGCACCACCTCACGGGTCGGGGGACGGGTCCGACCCACCCCATCGGCAGCCGAGCACCCGTCCTGACCCCATCATCGCAGGAGTCCTGACGCCAGACTCCGTACGACGCCCGCGAACCGCTCACCGACCTCGCGGTGCGTCTCGGGTCCCGGGTGGAGGCCGTCCACGAGCGGGTGCCGGGCGTGGTCGGCCTCGTCGTAGAGCTCCAGGCCGTCGAGCAGGTGCAGGTGGGGGTCGTCGGCGCGTGCCGCGACCAGGCTCGCGAGCTCGCGGCGTACGACGGAGAGCGTGAGCCGGCCCGCGGCGACCTCGGCCGGGTCGCCGGTGGCGACGAAGCGCAGCTCGCCGGCGCGCAGGGCGTCGAGGTCGGGGGCGGTCGGACCGGGGGTGTCCTCGTGGAGGGGGCACAGCAGCGGGGAGACCACCAGCAGCGGGGTGTCGGGGTGGCCGTCGCGGATGGTGTCGAGGAAGCCGTGGACCGCGGGCACGAAGGCGCGCAGCCGCATCAGGTCGGCGTTGACGACGTTGATGCCGATCTCGAGGCTGATCAGGTCGGCCGGGGTGTCGCGCAGCGTGCGGGCCAGGAACGGGTCGAGCAGGGCGCTGCCACCCAGCCCGAGGTTGACCAGCTCGACCCCGGCGGCACGGGCCGCGACCGCCGGCCACGTGCCCGTGGGGCTCGCGGCGAAGGACCCGTGGCTCAGGGAGCTGCCGTGGTGCAGCCAGACCGGGCGGTCCGCGCGCTCGGCGGGGCCGACCGGGGCGTCGGAGCGCAGCGCGACCAGGGTGGTCGTCTCGTCGTGGGGCAGCCAGATCTCGACGGTCTTGTCGTGGGCGGGCAGGCCGGTGAAGGTGGCGGTGCCGGCGGCGCCGAGGTCGTGGCGTGCGGTCCCGGCGGCCATGTCGAGGGTGACGGTGTCGCCGCCGCGGACGGTGGCCTCGGCGGTCGGCACGTCGTCGACGAGCAGGTCGTAGACGCCGTCGGGACGGGCGGGCAGGCCGGGGTAGACCCGCTTGGTGGGCACGGTCTGCAGGGCGAGCGTCGTGGCCCGGGTGCGCAGCAGCAGCCGCACGCCGGAGGTCTGCGACTGCGCCATCGCCAGCTGGGCGTCGGCATGGCGCTCGCGCACCCAGCGGGGCAGCCGGTGCGGCACGAGACCGCGGTCGGTGTCCTCGAGGTCGAGCGCACCGCGGACGAGGAGGTGCCCGGCCGGGGTGGTGAACGAGACCCGGTGCGCGAGCGCGGTGGCGGGGCTCGGGGCGGGGGAGGTGGTGGGTGAGGGGATGGGGTCGTGGGTCACGGTGTCTCCTGGGTGGGGTCGGGCCAACGGCGCAGCAGCACGTCGAGCGCGTCGAGCGTGCGGCGCCAGGTGGTGTCGCTGTCGGGGCTGCTGTGGCCGAAGCCGCCGGCCGCCTCGAGGCTGGTGTAGCCGTGGAAGACGCTGCCGAGCAGGCGCACGGCGTGGGTCTGGTCCTCCCCGGTGAGGTCGTAGCCCCGGAGCACGGCGCGGGCCAGCTCGGCGTGGCGCGGGCCGGCGCTGGCGGCGGCCGTGGCGGGGTCGAGCCTCAACCGCGCGGCGTCGTAGCGCCCGGGGTGCTCCCGGGCGTAGTCGCGGTAGGCGCCGCCGAAGGCGACGAGGGCGTCCTTGCCGGCGCGGCCGGCGACGGCTGCGCCGACCCGGTCGGCCATCTCCTCCAGCGCGAGCAGGGCGACGCGGGTGCGCAGGTCGTCGGCATCGCGCAGGTGGGAGTAGAGGCTCGCGGGGCGTACGCCCACGCGCCGTGCGAGCGCGGCGGGGGTGACCGCGGCGAAGCCGGCCTCGTCGGCCAGGTCGGCGGCCTCGAGGGTGAGTCGCTGCGTCGTGAGTCCTGCTCGTGCCATGTCGTGTGTCTCCGTCCGGGGATCGACTACGCCCATCCTGCATCTGCCTACGAGTCGTAGGCAAACTGACGACGACGTCGTCGGCCGACGTCGATCCGCGACCCCGAACCCCTCGGGTCGGCCCGACCGCCGCCGATGGGTGCGACTGCCCGGCACCCCCCTGACGCCGGACCCACCAGGAACGACAGCGATGACCACCGCGACCTCCACGCCCACCCCGCCCGCACGCCCCCGTCGTACGCCGCGACACGCGGCCCGCCGCGGCCTCGCCCTGCTCGTCGGGCTGGCCCTCGTCCTCCCGCTGGGCGCCGCCGCCTCCGCCCGACCGCGCGTGCCGGTGCACCCGGGAGCTAGCGTCGTCACGGTGGACCGGATGACGCTGTCGTCGGGCGCCGACGCCGCCCGCACGGTCGTGCCCGCGGCCGCGACGACCGCCCCGGCCACCGCGACGGTCACCGTCGACACCTCGCGCCGCGCGCAGGTCTGGCGCGGGGTCGGCGCCGCGCTCACCGATGCGGCCGTCGTCCAGCTCGGCGGCAACGAGACCGCCACCCGCCTGCTCTTCGACCGCGCCCGCGCCGACGGTGCACGGCTGGACTGGGTGCGACTCCCGCTGTCGTCGACCGACTTCTCCACCCGGTTGTGGACGTGGGGGTGGGACGGGCGCAGGGTGACGCCGCCCGCCGAGGCCCGGAGGGCGGTGGACTACCTGCTGACCCGGGCCCTGCCGCTCAACCCCGACCTGGAGGTCGTCGTGGCCCCCTGGTCGGCACCGGCCTCGATGAAGGACTCCCGCTCGCTGCGCGGCGGGTCGCTCCTGGTGGGCGCAGAGGCGTCCTACGCCTCGATGCTCGTGGCCCAGGCGGCCTGGCTGCGCGAACGCGGTGTGCCGGTCTCGGCGCTCAGCATCGTCAACGAGCCCGGGCACGCCAGCGACTACACGACCATGCGCATGAGCGACGAGCAGCTGGCACGGGTGGCCGCCGCGGTCGCGCCCCGGCTGCGGGCGCTCGGCGTCGACCTGTGGGCCGTGGACCACAACTGGAGCGACCGGGCGCGCGTCGACGCGGTGCTGGCGCAGGCGCCCGGCGCGCACGCCGCCGCGGCCTTCCACTGCTACGGCGGCACCCCGGACCAGATGGCCGGCCTCGCCGTGCCGTCGATCCTCACCGAGTGCACCGGCACCACCGACTCCCGGTGGGGCACCTTCCGCTGGGACTCCGCGAACCTCGTCGTGCGCAGCGTGCGGGCCGGCTCCGGCGGGCTGATGTTCTGGAACGCCGCGCTCAGCACGACCCCCGGCGTGGGTCTCGACGCCGGGTCACGGTGGGGCTGCAAGACCTGCCGCGGCGTGCTCGCCGTGGCGCCCGACCGCACGGTGACCACCGGCCCGGAGCACGCCGTGCTCGCGCAGCTGGCGCGGGCGGCCCGTCCGGGGGCGCTCAGCGTGACCAGCTCCGCCACCAGCTGGAGCGTGTGGTCCTCGGCCTTCCTGCGCCCCGACGGCACGGTCGGGGTCTACGGCTACAACGACACCGGGCAGACCCAGCTGGTGCGGGTGGTCGTCGGGGGCACGACCTCGCGGACCTACGCCGTCGAGGCCGGGGCGGTCTTCACCTGGGAGGGCACGGTCGCCTGAGCGGACCGCCGCGACCCACCAAGCGAGAACGATTCTCATGTACGGTGGAGGTGGTCGCAGTCGCGGCCCGCGAGGAGGTGCGTCATGGCCAGGACACGTCAGGACGGCGAGCCCACGGTGGCGGTGGGAGTGTGCGCGGCGGGCGCCTGCGGCGCGACGCACGCCCCCGTCCTCGAGGCGCTGCGCGCCGTCGTGAGGCGGGAGGCGGGCGCGGTGCTGGTGCGCACCGGCTGCCTGCGACCGGGCCTGTGCGCCGGCGACCGGGTCGGCGACCACAGCAGTGACCGGGCCGGCGGCACGCGGGTGTGCGTGCAGCCCTGGGCCGCCGGCGGTCGCGGCCGGCGGTGCGAGACCGTCGAGGCCGACCCGACCGTGTGCGCCCGGGTCGTCGCGTCCTGGCTGCGCTCCGAGCGCACCTGGCGGGCGATGCGCCGGTGAGGCTCAGTGAGCCTCAGTGCGCCTCGGGTCGTCCGCGCCCGTCCGCGGCGGGCCGCGCGCGGCGGAGGCAGTCCTGGAGCAGCGCGAGGTAGGCGTCCACCCCGGCGTCCTCGGGCCACGCCGCCCACGCGGTGCGGGTGGCGGCGAGCGACAGCTCCACCACCAGGGCGGCCCCGAGCGGATCGTGCGGCAGGCGGGTCGTCATCCACGCCACGAGCTGCGCGGCGAGCTGCTCGCCGAGCTCGTGGGCCCCGCGCTGCAGCTCCGGAATGTCGGCCACCAGTCGGCGGCGCACGACCATGTCGTCACGGTCGGCACGGGTCAGCCCGACCAGCACCGCGGTCAGCGCCTCCCAGGCCTCGCGCTCGACCGGCTGCTCGGCCAGGAGGTCGTCGAGGCGGCGTACGACACGGGGCGCGGGGTCGACGACCACCGCTTCCTTGGTGCGGAAGTAGTTGAAGAAGGTGCTGCGCGAGACGCCGGCGGCGCCGGCGATTTCCTCGACGCTGACCGCGTCGAAGCCGCGCTCGGCGAAGAGACGCCACGCCGCGCCGCGGATCTCCTGCCACGCCGCCTGCTTCTTGTCCTCGCGCAGACCCATCCGGGAAGTGTGGAACAAAACCGACGACGTGCAAAGTTGTACTCCGTGCAGAAAGATCCCGGGGAGGAGCGGCGCCGCGCCGTCCGCCCCCAGCCGCCGTCGCACCGCCACCGAGAGGGAAGCCTCGTGCCCGACACGCTCACCGACCCCCACGCCCCCGCCCCGGCGGACCCCGGCGCGGGCCTGCCGCCGGGTGCGGCCCGCCTGATCGCACTGCTGGTCGGCTCCGCCTTCGTGGTGATCCTCAACGAGACGATCATGAGCGTGGCCCTGCCGCGACTGATGGGGGAGTTCTCGATCGCGGCGTCGACCGCGCAGTGGATCACCACCGCGTTCCTGCTGACCATGGCCGTGGTCATCCCGGTCACCGGCTACCTCATCGGTCGCTTCTCGCTGCGCACGCTCTTCACGGTGGCCATGTCGGCGTTCACGGCCGGCACGCTGCTCGCGGCGCTGGCCCCCACCTTCGCGGTGCTGGTGCTCGCCCGGGTGGTGCAGGCCTCCGGCACCGCCATCATGATGCCGTTGCTGATCACCACGATCCTCAACCTCGTGCCGGCCGAGCGTCGCGGCCGCATGATGGGCACGATCTCCATCGTCATCTCGGTGGCTCCGGCGGTCGGCCCGACCGTGTCCGGGGTCGTGCTCGACCAGCTGAGCTGGCGATGGATGTTCTGGATCGTCCTGCCGATCGCGGTGCTCGCGCTCGGGCTCGGGCGGCTGTGGGTGCGCGACGTGGCCGAGCGCACCGCGGTGCCGGTCGACGTCGCCTCCGTCGTGCTCTCCGCCCTCGGCTTCAGCGGCCTGGTCTACGGCCTCAGCAGCATCGGCGAGAGCGCCTCGGGCGACGCCCCGGTCTCGCCCTGGGTGCCCCTCGGAGCCGGCCTCGTGGCCCTCGGCCTGTTCGTGCACCGGCAGCTGCGCCTGGGGGAGCGGGCGCTGCTCGACCTGCGGGCCTTCGGGTCGCGGGCCTTCGCCGTCGCCGTCGCCCTCGTCGTGGTGGCGATGATGGCGCTCTTCGGCACCCTCATCCTGCTGCCCATCTTCCTGCAGGACGTCCTGGGCCTCTCCACGCTGCGCACCGGCCTGGTCCTGCTGCCCGGCGGTGTCGTCATGGGCCTCATGGCACCGGTCGTCGGTCGGGTCTTCGACCGGGTGGGCCCGCGTCCCCTGGTGCCGCCGGGCGCGGTGGTGGCCAGTGCGGCGCTGTGGCTGATGAGCACCTTCGACCAGGGCACCGCCACGGCCACCGTCGTGGGCGCCCACGTGCTGCTGAGCATCGGCATCGCGCTCATGTTCACGCCGCTGCTGACCTCCGCGCTGGGCTCGCTGCCCCCGCACCTCTACTCCCACGGCAGCGCCATCGTGAGCACGGTGCAGCAGGTGGCCGGCGCAGCGGGTACGGCGCTCTTCGTGACGGTGATGACCCGTGGCGCCACGCGGGCCGCCGAGGGCGGGGCTCCCGCCGCGGCCGCCACGGCGTCAGGCGTGCAGGACTCCCTGCTCTGGGGAGGCGTGGTCTCGGCGGTGGCCGTGCTGCTCTCACTGCTCGTGCGCACGCCTGCGACCGCAGCGTCCGCACCGGAGGCGACGGCCGAGCCCGGCACGGACCGGAGCCGGGCGGGCGAGCGTGGGAGCGACGAGACCACCTCGGTCGGCTGATCCAGATCATGGCTTAACTTCGGTCTAGTTCAGCGATATGCTTGACCAATGGTGCAGCTCTTCACCCTCATCGGCGACGTCGTCGGCTCCCGCGACCTGCCCGACCGCGGTGCGGCCCAGCGGCGCATCGTCGAGGTGCTCGCCGAGGTCTCCCGTGCCCTGACCCCGGCGCAGCGCCTCGAGGCGACCGTGGGCGACGAGCTCCAGGGAGCCTTCACGACCCTGGCCGACGCGGTGCTGGCCACCGCCCTGGTGCGCCTGGCCCTGCTGCCCGACGTCGACGTGCGCTGCGGCCTGGGCCACGGCGAGGTCACGGTCTACGACGACCAGCGCACCCCGCTGCTCCAGGACGGGCCGGGCTGGTGGGCCGCACGCGAGGCCCTCGACGTGCTGGGACGCCCGCGCCGCGCCTCCAGTCGCACCTGGTACGACGCCGGGGCCGGCGGCACCCACGCCGGCCCGGTCAACGCCTTCCTGCTCACCCGCGACGCGCTGCTCGACCGCCTCGGCGACCGCGGCCGCAGCCTGGCGCTCGCGGCGCTCCAGGGCCGCTCCCAGGCGGAGATCGCCGCCGACCAGGGCATCTCGCGGTCGGCGGTCAGCCAGCAGTTCGCCCGCGGTGTCGGTGCGCTGCGCGATGCTCACCTCAGCTTCGCGGCGGGAGGGACCGAGGCGGACTCAGGGGCGGGATCGGCGACGGGGCCGGCGAGGGCCGGTCGGGAGGAGCAGCGGTGAGCCTGGTGCTGGTGGGGCTGTGGCTGGTGGGCCTGGGGGGCTGCGACCTCGGTCGCCCCTCCCACGACCTCCTCAGCCGCGGTCGGCTGCTCGGCTGCCTCGTCGCGGGTCTCGCGCCGCTGCTGGTCGGGCTGGTGCTCCTCGACCTCGGGGCGGGCGAGGTCGTCGCCCTCTTCCTCCTGCTGGCCGTCGCGCTCGTGGTGTGGCTGCTGGCGTCGGCGCGGGCGATGGACGTGGACCTCCCCGCCCGGTCGCGCTCGCGCGCGCGGGTGGTCGCCTTCGCGGCGCCGGTGGCCGGCGCCGCCGTCGCCGTGCTGGGGGTGCAGCTGGTGGGCTCGGAGCCGGTCTGGCCCGCCCGCCTGGACGCCACGCTCCTCGCGCGCTGGCCCGCCGCCGACCTCCTGGTCGCCACCGGTGTGGTGCTCGCGCAGCTGGTGACGGCCAACATCCTGGTCCGCCTCCTGCTCGACGCCGTCGGCGTGCCCGCGACCTCGGGGGAGAAGCAGCTCAAGGGCGGGCGCGTGCTGGGCCCGATGGAGCGCGTCTTCCTGACCGGCCTGGGAGCGCTGGGCGAGCTCACCGCGGCCGCCATCGTCGTGGCGGCCAAGGGGCTGCTGCGGTTCCCCGAGCTGCAGCGCGCCCAGCGCGACCCGGGGCTGCCCGCCGACGGGCCGAGCGACGTGACCGAGTACTTCCTCATCGGCAGCTTCGCCAGCTGGTTGCTCGCCCTCGGCGGCGCCGCACTGATCCACCTGGCCTGATCCGCCTGGCTCGATCCGCCTGGCTCGATCCGCCTGGCTCGATCCGCCTGGCTCGATCCGCCTGGTCTGATCCGCCCGGCCCGATCCGCCTGCCTGTCAAGCCTGAGGCTTCACTGCGTCGGAGTGAAGGCAGACGGCCTCAGCCGTGGCGCTCCGACCAGGCACGGAACGGCGCGGTCGGGTCCTCGAGCGCCACCTGGGCCGAGGGCAGGCTGCGGTCCGCGGGCTCCCGGGCGTACTCGTCGTAGAAAGTCGCCAGGGTCATCCAGCGCCCACCGTCCTCGTAGTGCTCGCCCTCCTGCTCGCGGGTCGCGCCGAAGAGCACCCGGTCGGGTGCGGCGTAGTAGAGCGCGCCGAGGCACATGGGGCAGGGGTAGGCGGTGACGTAGACGTCGCAGCCCTCGAGGTCGGAGCGCCCCCGGGCGGCGAGGTCGCGGATCGCGGTGATCTCGGCGTGGGCGGTCGGGTCGCCGGACTGGGCCACCTGGTTGGCCGCCTCCACGACCACCTCGCCCGTCGCGGCGTCGACCACCACGCAGGCGAAGGGCTTGCCGCCCTGGTCGACGTTGAGCAGCGCGAGCTCGACGGCGCGCTGCGCGTGGCGCGGGTCGTGGCCGGCGTCCGCCCCGGTGGGCGCGTCGCGGTGGGGTGCGGTCACGAGGACTCCTGCGGGTCGTGGTGGGGCGGCCGGGGACGGCCGCGCGGGTGAGGTGCCACACCACCACGGCCCGCAGGGGCCTGCGCTCACCCGGGCGGACCGGCTTGCCGGGGCGCCTGCGGGAGACCGGTCAGGCGGGGGCGGGGAACGGGAACACCGCGGGGCTGCGGTGGCCGTCGGGCCCCACGGCGCGCACCCCGAGCACGACGTTGTCCTTCGACAGGTCCAGGGTCGCGCTCGTGCCCCGCACCGCGACGACGTGCTGCCACAGCGGCTCGGGGGTCGGGCGCCACACGACCTCGTACGACGCGGTCTCGCCCGACCCGGGCGACCAGCTCAGGGTGCTGTCGTTGGTCAGCGCGGTGGTGTCCACCACCACGTCGCGCGGCACGCCCGGGGCCTGGGCCAGCGACCACAGGGCGGCGGCGTTGACCCGGGTGACGCCGGCGATGTAGTCCATGTCGCAGAAGCGCACCAGGTCGCCGTACTGCACGCCGTCCTCGACCCGCACGTCCTGGTGCTGGTGGGCGAAGTCCTCGGCCGGCTCGGTGAAGCGGGCCGCGGGGTAGCCCGCCTCGAGGAAGGGTCGGTGGTCGCCGCCGCGCAGGTAGCGGTCGAGGCGGTAGACCAGGCGCACCTCCATGCCGGTCAGGCGCGGGTCGGCGACCTCGGCGACGAAGCGGCCGAGCTGGCGCGTGGGGGAGTCGTTCTCCCCGCCGATCGAGAGCCGGGTCGCGGCGCGCGCCTCGTCCTCGCTCGTCGGCACGCCCTGCACGAAGAGCCGCACGCTGCGCCGGTCGCGCTCGCCGTCGTCGGCGCGGCTGCTGCCGACGATGTCGTCGGTGAACATGCCCTGGACGTCGGCGCCCTCCTCGGTGAGCTGGCGGGCCAGGAACGTGGAGCCGTAGAGGCCCTGCTCCTCGCCGGCCACGGCCGCGAAGAGGATGGTCGCGGCCGGGCGCCGGGTGGCCATGATGCGGGCGAGCTCCATGGCCACGGCCACGCCGCTGGCGTCGTCGTCGGCGCCGGGGGCGTCGGAGGTGGCGTCCATGACGTCGGTGGCACGCGAGTCGTAGTGACCGGAGACGACGTAGACCCTTCCGGGATCCGAGGAGCCCTCCAGACGCGCCACGACGTTGCTGATCCGGGTCGGCGCGGGGATGCGCGAGGCCGGCTCCTGCACGTACGACGGGACCGTGACGCTCATCCGCCCGCCCGAGCGCGCTGCGTAGCGGCGCATCTCGGCGGCGATCCAGTCGCGGGCCGCGCCGATGCCGCGCTCGGGGTCGTCCTGGCTCGACAGGGTGTGCCGGGTGCCGAAGGACCCCAGCTTCTCCACGATGGCACGGATCCGGTCGGGGTCGACCTCGGCCATGATCGCGCGCAGCTCGCGGTCGGCGCGCTGGGCGCGCAGCGGGCGCCCGGGCCCGTCGGGCCACTCGGCGGTGTCGAGGACGCCCGACGGGCCGGGTCCCCGACCGGGGCCGGCCGCGGCGGCGGACCCGCGGGAGACCGTGGCGCCGACGGCCCCGGCGGCCAGCGCCCCCGAGCCGCCGAGCAGCCGGCGCCGGGTGGTGGCGGGGGGAGGAGAGGCCGGGTGGGGCGACGCCGTGGTGTCGCTGCCGGGGGCCTGGGACGAGGGGTGTGCGGGGTCGTGCATGGGTGTGCTCCCGTTCCGAGTAGACGAGGTGCGTGCCGTCCACCCTGCCACGCCGGCTCTCAGCCGCCCCTCACCTGCGGGTGGCAGGCTGGCGTCCGTGGCGACGCACACCGACGGGTCCGGCCCGTCCCCCGACCCCGCCCGTGGGCCCGCCCCCGACCCCCGCGGCCGGGCCGCCCGGGCCGCCGAGGTGCCCGGCTCGACCGCCGTGCCGGCGCCGCAGAGCCCGGGAGGGCTGCTGAGCCGCCGGCTGCTGCTCGTCGAGCTGGTCGTGGTGCTGGCGCTCTCGCTGGGGCGCTCGGCCGTCTACTCGGTGGTCAACCTGCTCGAGGCGGCGACCGCCCCCGGGGGGCTCGCGGGCCAGACGGCGTCGATGAACGGCTCCTACGCCCCGCAGCGACCGTGGTTCGACCTGGTCTACCAGCTGCTGGCCTTCGGCTTCTCGCTCGTGCCGGTGCTGCTGGCGGGCTACCTCCTGGTGCGCTCCGGCGCTGGCCTGCGCGAGCTGTGGGCCCGCGGGGGAGCGTGGCTGACCGGGCTCGACCTCGCGCGCGGCGCCGCGATCGCCGCCGGCGTCGGGTCGGTCGGGGTCGCCTTCTACCTCGTGATGCACGCCCTGGGCCTGAGCCTCACCGTGGTGCCGGACAACCTGCCCGACGTGTGGTGGCACATCCCCGTGCTGGTGCTCTCGGCGCTGGAGAACGCCATCGTGGAGGAGGTGCTGGTCCTCGGCTACGTGCTGGTGCGGCTGCGTCAGCTGGGCCTGGGCGACCTGACGGCGATCGTCGTGGCCGCCGTGCTGCGGGGGAGCTACCACCTCTACCAGGGCCTCGGCGGCTTCGTGGGCAACCTCGTCATGGGCCTGCTCTTCGGCTGGCTCTACCGCCGGTGGGGCCGGGTGATGCCGCTGGTGGTGGCCCACACCCTGCTCGACATCGGCGCCTTCGTCGGCTACGCCGTGCTCGCCGGGCAGGTGTCCTGGCTGCCGACCTAGGAGTGGTGCGCAGCCCCGTCGAGACTCGTGACGCGCGTGACGACCTCCTCCAGCGGGGCCCGCGTGGTGCGGTAGGACGCCGTGGGGTGCCCGGGGTCGGGGTGGCCGAAGGAGATGCCGCAGACCACGCGGCGGTCCTCGGCCAGGTCGAGCACCTCGTGCAGCAGCGGCGACTGCCCCGCCAGGGCGGCCTGGGCGCAGGCGCCGAGGCCGAGGGCGTGGGCCGCGAGCAGGAAGGTCTGCACGTAGAGCCCGCAGTCGACCGCGCCGTAGGTGCCGAGCTCGGCGGCGGTCGTCACGACGGCGACGTGGGGCGCGCCGAAGAGCTCGAAGTTGCGCAGCCCCTCGGCGAAGGAGCGCTCCCGGTCGCCCTTGGCGATCCCGACGGCGTCGTAGAGCTGCCAGCCGCTCTCGCGTCGTCGCGCCTGCCGCTCCTCGGTGTAGGTCTCCGGGAAGGGGAAGTCGCTGCCGGCGCCGTCGAAGGAGGCGAGCATGCGCGCGCTCAGCGCACGTGCGGCGTCGCCGGAGACCACGTGCACCTGCCAGGGCTGGGTGTTGCACCACGACGGCGTGCGCTGCGCGGCGAGCAGCAGCCGCTCGACCACCGCGTCGTCGACGGGGTCGGGCAGGTAGCCGCGGCAGCTCCACCGCTCGGCGAGGATGCGCTCCAGGACGTCGATGTCGCTCATGGGCGTCATCATGGCACTGTCCGTGACAGCGCTGCTGTCACGGTCGGGGGTGTGGCGTCGTCGCGGGCCGGGCGGCCACGGCCCCGCGGTCGTCGGTGGTGACCCCCGCGTCGGGATGCCATGCTCGGCCCATGAGCGCCTTCGACGCGTCGACCACGGTGGTCGTCGACGACCCCGACCACGGCCCGATCGAGCTCGACGTCCACCTCGCCGGGCCCGCCGACGGCGTGCCGGTGCTCCTGCTGCACGGCTTCCCGCAGTCGGCGCGCAGCTGGGACCGGGTCGTCGAGCGTCTCGCCGGGCACGGCCTGCGCCTCGTGGCGCCCGACCAGCGCGGCTACTCCCCGGGGGCCCGGCCCGCCGCGGTGGCGGCGTACGCCGTGCCGCGCCTGGTCGCCGACGTGCTGGCGGTGGCCGACGCCCTGGACACGGGCCCCTTCCACCTGGTCGGCCACGACTGGGGCGCCTCGGTCGCGTGGGCGCTCGCCGCGCGGCACCCCGAGCGGCTGCGCACGCTGACCGCGCTCTCGGTGCCCCACCTCGCGGCCTTCGGGGCGGCCCTGCGCGAGGACCCCGAGCAGCAGCGCCGCTCGGCCTACATCCGGGTCTTCCGCGAGCCTGGCCGCGGCGAGGCCTCTCTGCTCGACGACGACGCCCGCGGGCTGCGCGCGCTCTACGGCGGCGCGGTCGCCGCGCCCGACGTGGAGGCCTACGTCGGCCTGATGCGCTCGGGCGCCCTCACCCCGGCGCTGGGGTGGTACCGCGCCATGGACGGCGACCTCGCCGCCACCCCGCCGGTCACGGTGCCGACGACGTTCCTGTGGGGAGCCGACGACCTGGCCACCTCACCCACCGCGGCGCAAGCGTGCGGGTCCCACGTGCGCGCCGACTACCGCTTCGTCGCGCTCGAGGGTGCCTCGCACTGGACGCCCGACGAGTGCCCCGACCAGGTGGCCAGCGCCGTGCTCGACCGGGTGCTGGACCGGGTGCCGGCGCAGGCTCCGCAGGAGGACCGGGACCGCGAGGCCTGATCCCCTCACCCCGAAGGACCGGATCCGCGCGAGCCCCTGGCGCGGCCGGCGACGGGGTGGTCTTCTGTAAGGGCCCTACAGGCTCACACCTGGCGGGTGATGGATCACCCGCATCTCCGGGTGAACCTAGGGCTGCCTGCTGCCTCTGAGCGTTCCCGCTTTCGGGGGGAGCAGGTTGCGACAAGCACCCCCCGGGACCCGTCCCGGGGGGTGTTTCCCGTCCCGGTGCCCCGACCGGGCGGCCGCGCCCGGCGCGGCGCCGGCGCCGGTGGTCCAGAATCGGGGCATGAGGTTCACCGAGCACGAGATGACCGTCGCGGTCGACGCCGTCGCGCGCAGGCTGTGGTCGGCGACGCGCCCGCCCTGGGGCCGTGGCGACCTCGCGACCGCCTGGGCCCGGCTGCCGCGGGAGAGGAGCTACCGCGCCAAGGTCGCCGCGGGCGACGTCGTGCTCCCGGTGCTCACCGCGCTGCCCGAGCGCCCCACGGTCGGCAGCCGGCCGGTCTTCAGCGACGCCGAGCTCGCCGAGGCGGCCGAGCGCGCCACCGGCGAGCTCATGGAGCACCGACGACCGGGCGCGTGGGACCGGCTGTCCGAGCGGCGCAGGCGGCGCCTGGTGAGCGGTGCCGTCGACCTGACGCGGGCCGCGCTGGAGGCCATGCCGGTGCGCCAGGACCCCGACGCGCTGATCGTGCCCGACCACCTGTGAGGCACGCGGTCGGGCGCGAGCGCCCGTGGCTCGCGTCGGTGGTGGTGTCGCTCGTGCTGGGCGCCGCCACGGGCTGCGCCGACGGGGCTCCCGGCCCGGGCGCACCCTCGCCGGGTGACGCGGCCTCGGCCCGGCCGGTCGGGTCGGCGCCCTGGCCCGACGGGCTGGCGGCCTACGTCGACCAGTCCCGCCTCGAGCGGCAGGGCCGCGAGGTGTTCGTGCGCCTGGTGGACTCCACCGACCACGAGCTGACCGCGCTGCGGGCCGAGGTGGGCTCCGAGCGCTTCGCCACCACGACCTGGACCGGGGAGAAGACCTTCCTCAACGAGGCCGACCTGCCCGTCGCCCTGCCGCTCGCACGCTGCGGCACGGGATCGGACGCCACGGTGAGGCTCACCTACCGCGTCGACGGCGGCCCACCGGTGGAGTCGACGACCACCGCCGAGGACCGGTACGGCGCGGTCGGGCTCTTCCTCGACCGCGACTGCGCGGCGCAGCGGCTCGCCGACGCGGCCGACCTCGAGGTGGGCGAGCCGCGGGTGGTGGGCCGCGGGCGGGGCTCGGTGCTGGAGCTCGACGTGACGCTGCGCCCCACCGGCGCAGCGCACCCCGCGACGGTGTTCCGCGGATTCGAGGACACGGTGCTCTTCCGCCAGGCCGAGGGGTCGGCCTCGGTCGGCTCGGGGGTGCGGGTGCGCCTGGCCACCGGGCCGCCCGAGCAGGTGCGGCTGCGGCTCGTGCCGAGCCGCTGCGACCCCCACGCGCTGGCCGAGGACAAGGTCGGCACCCTGGTCGGCGTGCGGGTGGGCGGCCCGGGGCTGCCCGCGGCGGCGTCGTTCTACCTGCCGCTGCCCGACGCCACCCGCGCGGCGCTGCGGGGCTTCTTCGCCACCCATTGCGGGCTCTGAGGCCCCCGCGGTTAGCCTCGGCCGGGTGCTGCGTCCTCCCTCCACCTCCCGTCCCAGGGCCTCCCGCCCCTCCACGGCCCGGCACCCGCGGCCGCCCGCGCGCCCGGCGGGCCTGTGTGCGCTGGCGCTGAGCGCCCTCGTGCTGGCGGGCTGTGGTGCCACCGGCACCCCGACGGGGCCGGCCGGCAGCGCCGGGACACCGGGCACCACGGTGCCCTCCAGCGCGTCCACCGCGTCCGACGCGGCCGGCGACGTCTCCTCGGAGGACTCGGCGGAGCCCACCGGATGGGGCCCGACCCTCGGCGAGGTCGAGCAGGCCCGTGCGCTGGTCACGGGGTGGGACGCCGAGCGGCTCGCCGGCCAGGTCGTCGTGGGCCGCTACGCCGGCACCGACCCGGAGGTCGCGGCCGACCTCGTGGCCGAGCACCATCTGGCGGGGGTGTCGGTGACGGCCGAGAACGTCGTCGACGCCGCGCAGGTGAGGGCCACCACCGCGGCCGTCGAGGCGGCCGTGAGCGCCGACGGCCGAGACTTCCCGCCGGTCGTCGGCGTCGACCAGGAGGGCGGGCTGGTCTCCCACCTCTCCGGGGTGGCCACCGACTTCCCGGCCTTCGCCGCGGCGGGCGACGCGGTGGCCGCGGGGGAGAAGCCGGGTCGTGCCGTGGTGCGCGCCGCCGCCGACGCGCTGGCCATGGAGCTGCGCGGTCTCGGCTTCACCTGGGTCTTCGCCCCGGTCGCCGACGTCACGATCGGCGCCGGCGACCCGACCATCGGCTCGCGCTCGCCGTCGACCGACCCCGCCACGGCCGCCCTCGCGGTGGCGGCCGCGGTGGCGGGCTACGACCGGGCCGGCGTCGTCTCGACCCCCAAGCACTTCCCCGGCCACGGCGCCGTGGGCGTCGACAGCCACGTCGCGCTGCCGGAGCTCGACGTGAGCATGGCCGAGCTGGCCGACCGTGACCTGCGCCCCTTCGCCAAGGCGGTGCTGCACGAGGCACCGTCGATCATGGTCAGCCACGTCGCCGTCGACGCGGTCGCCCCCGGGGTGCCGGCGAGCCTGGCACCGGAGACCTACGACCTGCTGCGCGAGGAGCTCGGCTTCGAGGGCGTCGCCATCACCGACTCCCTGGGCATGGGCGCGGTGGCCGGGCGCGAGGAGCCTGCGGTGAGCGCGCTCGCGGCGGGCGCCGACCTGCTGCTGATGCCCGCCGACACCGCCCGCACCCACCGCACCCTGACCCGGGCCATCGAGGAGGGTCGCCTGTCGCGCGAGCGGGTCGAGGAGGCCGCGTCCCGGGTCGTCGCGGTCCAGCTGTGGCAGCAGCGGGTCGCCGGCGCGCGGCCGGTGCCGGTGGACGCCGCAGGTGCCCCCGACCTCGACGCCCTCGCCGACACCGCGGCCGCGGCCGCCGAGGAGCTGGCGGCCGCGGCCGGGTGAGTGTCGCCCCTGCGGGGGACGGGACGTCTAGGTGGCCTCGGCGGGCACCCTCATCTCGCCCAGCTCCACCCACTCACGGTCCTCGACGACGACGCCGAGGATCGTGGGGGTCTGCTGCAGGTACGCCGGGAGCGTGCGCTGGGCCTCCTGGAAGTGCGCCGAGCCGACGTGGTCGGCGGCCGCGTCCTCGCGGAACGCCCCCAGCAGCAGGTACTGGCACGGGTCGTCGACGTCGCGCGACCAGTGGAACCACAGGCAGCCGGGCTCGGCGCGGGTCGCCTCGGTGAAGGCCCGCGCGATCTCGGGCCAGTCGTCGGCGTGCTCGGGACGCACCGTGAAGCGCGCCGTGTTGTGGATCATGTGTCTCTCCTGGGGACGGGTCAGGCCGGCGCCGGGGCGCCGGGGGTGGGGCCGGCAGCGGGACGCACCCCGCTGCCGCGGTGGTCGACGGCTGCCTGGATGCGAGCGCCGAGCAGGGCCGAGACCAGACCGAGGGCGGCTCCGGCGAGGATCGCGACGAGGCTCCCGGTGAGGTCGAAGGCGGAGCCGAAGAAGACGGCCGTGCCGGCGAAGGCCCCCGGGATGAACGACAGCACCGACCAGGCGGACTCGACGCAGAGGATGAAGCCGACCACGGTCACCGAGAGCGCGAGCACCCAGGTGGCGGAGTCCAGCTCCAGCACGAGGCTGATGACGTAGCCCCAGGCCAGGCCGGCCAGGTTGGCGGCCAAGCCCTTGCGCAGCCCCTCGGTGCCGCCGCCGGCGGCGAAGAAGCAGGCCCAGGCGACGAAGGCGATCCAGGTGATCAGTCCGGCCTCGACGCTGACCCAGGTCCACGCCCCGGCCAGCAGGCCCACGGAGACACCGATGCCCAGCAAGCTCTTCACGTCAGATCCCCTCGGGCGTGAGGATGGCCCGACCGCGCACGCGCCCGGCGTCGAGGTCGTCGATGGCGCTCTGGAAGTCGTCGAGGGCGTACTTCTGGGTGTGCAGCGTGACGTCGCCGCGGGCGGCGAGGGCCATCAGGTCGCACAGGTCGTTGTAGGACCCGACCAGGTTGCCGATGATGTTCTTCTCCGAGGAGATCAGGTCGATGGTCGGCACGTCGATGTTCTCGCCGTAGCCCACCACGTGGTAGTCGCCGGCCTGGCGGGTCATCGCCAGGCCCTCGGCGGTCGACCCGTTCTCGCCGACGAAGTCGACGACCACCTCGGCGCCGTGCCCGCCGGTGAGGTCGAGCACCTCCTCCACCTGGCGGCCCTCGGCGACGACGCCGTGGTCGGCGCCGATGGTGAGGGCCAGCTTGAGCGCGTCGGGGTTGCGGTCGACGACGATCAGCTCGGCCGGGCTCAGCGCCTTGAGCACCTGGATGCCGATGTGGCCCAGTCCGCCGGCGCCGATGACGACGCAGCGGTCGCGCGGGGTGAGCCGGCGGGCGGCCTTGGCCGCCGCGTGGTAGGCGGTGAGGCCGGCGTCGGCGAGGGCGGCCACGTCGGAGGGCTCGAGCGAGTCGTCGATGCGCACGACGCTGCGCGCCGTGGTCCTGAGGTACTCCGCGTAGCCGCCGTGGGTGTCGATGCCCGGGAACTGGCTGGTCTCGCAGTGCACGTCGTCGCCCGAGCGGCAGG
This sequence comes from Nocardioides sp. P86, assembly GCF_023712465.1. Taxonomy (NCBI): domain Bacteria; kingdom Bacillati; phylum Actinomycetota; class Actinomycetes; order Propionibacteriales; family Nocardioidaceae; genus Nocardioides; species Nocardioides sp. P86. Next base: position 95,604 of record NZ_JAMAYE010000002.1, read on the forward strand.
CCCGGCACAGCCCGCAGGTGACGAGCGGGTGCATGATCACCTTGTCGCCCTCGGCGACGTGGGTGACCGCGCTGCCGACCGCCTCCACCCAGCCGGCGTTCTCGTGGCCGATCGTGTAGGGCAGCTGCACCTGGGACTTCTCGGCCCACTGGCCCTCGAGGATGTGCAGGTCGGTGCGGCACACCCCGGCGCCCCCGATGCGCACGACGACGTCGAAGGGGCCGGTGGGCTCGGGCTTGGGGACCTCGGTCATCTGCAGGTCCTGGTGGTAGCCGACCACCTGGACGGCGCGCATCGTGCTCATGCGGAGAGCTCCTTCGTGCTGGTGGTGGGACGGGTGGTGATCTCGGTGAGCGGCACGAACGTCCGGTCGGGGTCGGGTCGCGCGCTCTGGTCGGCCTCGGAGCCGGGGTAGCGGGTGGCGAGCAGGCCGCGGCAGAAGTGGGCGTTGCCGTCGATGGAGATGCGCGTCGAGCGGGCCCGGCGCAGCGCCATCGGCACGTCGCCCTCGGCGTACGGCGTGCCGTGCGCGTCGACGAGCACCGGCGAGGCCGGGTCGGTGTCCAGCCCGATCTCGCTCCTGCGGCGCAGCAGCGAGCGGGTGACCTCGTCGTCGGGGAGGTCGCCGAGCACGACGTCGCCGACGCGGGCCTCCTCGAGGTCGCTGCGCGAGCGCAGCAGACCGGTCAGGGCCCGCTCCATCGCGGCGGTGTGGGCCTTGCGCCGGAAGGTCTCGCGCAGCTCGTCGAGGTCCTGCTCGGCCTCGTGGCGGAACGTGCCGCGGTAGCCCGCGTCGGTGGCGAGGCCGGCGTTGATGATCGTCGAGTCGTGGTGGTCGTCGAGCTCGACGACCACCCGCCCGACGCCGGGCAGCGCGCTGACCGCGTCCTTGGCGTCCGAGGCCATGAGGTAGGCGAAGTTGGGCGAGCAGAAGGACGTGGGCAGCCGCAGGTGGACGGTGACGTCGGTGGGCCCGCCCGCGCCGACCTCGACACTGCGCACGAAGCCCAGGTCGGTGATCGGCTCGTCGAGCTCGGGGTCGATGACGACGTCCATGGCCCGGCGGACGCGCTCCTCGTCGAGCCCGGCCCCCGGAGGGGGGTCGAGCCGCACGCGCGTGGTCAGGGTCGCGGGCGCCATCACACGGCCGCCAGGTCGGCCCGCTCGGGCTGGCGCGGGCCGGTCGCGGTCTCGTCGGCGTCGGGCAGCCGCAGTCGCGCGGGCACCTCGAGGTCGTAGAGCTTGGCGGCGTTGAGGCCGAGGATCTTCTTCTTCTGCTCCAGGGTGATCGGGGCGTACTCGCCGAGCTCCTCGGGGATCTGGAAGTCCACGAACGACTCCACCAGCCACTTCGGGGTCCAGATGGCGTAGTCGCTGGAGAAGAGGATCCGGTCCTCCCCGATCCAGTAGAGGAGCTCGCCCATGATCTGGGCGAAGTACTTCGGCCGGGTGTGGATGAACGGCATCGCGACCGCGAGCCCGCCGTAGACGTTGGGCTCCTGGGTGGCGATCCAGCAGAAGTCCTCCAGGCGGGGCAGGCCCACGTGCTCGACGATGAAGTTGAGGTCGGTGAAATCGCTGGCGATGTGGTCGATGTCGGCCACGTCGAAGGCGTCGCGGTCGAGCGGACGGATCGTGGGGCCCTTGTGCACGTGGATGTTGCGGATGCCCAGTTCCCGGCACGCCTCGAAGTAGCGCACCGCCCACGGGTCGTCGAGCTTCCAGCCGCGTGAGTCGCCGTGCCACTCGGCGGTGTAGAGCTTCACGCCCTTGAGGCCGTACTTCTCGGCGTCGGCGTGGAGCTGCTCGAGGCCCTGCTCGCCGTTGCGCGGGTCGAAGTTGTGGTTGTAGGTGAGCTTGTCGGGGTGGGCCTGGGCGAGGGCGAAGGCCTCCTCGGACTGGCCGAAGCCGGTGTTGTAGAACTCCTTGAGGTAGGCCGGCTGGAAGATCGCGTGGTCGGCGTAGCCGTCGGTGAAGACGTCCTTCATCAGCCGCTCGCCGCCCTGGTAGAGGTACTCCTCGTAGCCCCACTGCTCCGACTCGGGGCTGAGGTTGCGGTGGTAGTCGTAGAAGCAGTCGATGAACTGCTTGCCGTGGATGTTGCGCTGGTTCTCCGGCCGCGCGTCCCACAGCGCGATGTGCGCGTCGACGATGTAGAAGTCCTCACCGTTCTTGCTGTACATGCTCGATCCCCTCTGGACGGGTGACGGGTGTCACACCTGGTCTGGCTCGACCGTAGGCAGCCGGCGGGGGTGTCGCCGAGGGGTGCCGTGTCTCAATCTGAGACAGCGGGGCATGCCGTGGGCGGCGTCCCCGACGTAACGTGGGTCACACGACGGGGAGGTGGGACGTGGACGACGAGGTGGTGCCTCTGCGCGCGCGCCAGGTCGCACCGGGCGGTCCGGTGCCCGAGCGGGTGCTGGCCAGCTGGCAGCGCAGCGAGGACTACGGCGTGCCCCTCGACGAGGTCGACCCCGCCTTCGCCGGGGCCGTCGACACCGAGTCGCTCTTCTTCGAGTGCGGGCGCGAGGTCCTCGGCGGCCTGCACGCCACCCTGGCCTCGGAGCCGGTCTCGCTGATGCTCACCGACCACGAGGGTCTGGTGCTCGACCGGCTCTGCGGTGACAGCACCCTGCTGCGCGCCCTCGACCGGGTGCACCTCGCGCCGGGGTTCGCCTTCTCCGAGCGCGACGCCGGCACCAACGGGCTGGCGCTGGCGCTGGCCGACCGGGTGCCGACCCTCGTGCACGCCGAGCAGCACTACAGCGCCAGCCTGTGCGGCTACACCTGCGCCGCGGTGCCCGTGCACGACCCCGTGACCGGGCGCCTCGAGGGCAGCGTCAACCTCACGACCTGGTCGCGCTCCTCCAGCGACCTGCTGCTCGCGCTCGCCCAGTCGGCGGCCGGCACGACCGCCGCCCTCATGCTGGCCCGCTCGCAGGGCCGCTCGCCCCGCCCGCAGCCGCGCGGTCAGGTCTACCGCGTGGAGTCGGCCCGCGCGGTCAGCGGCTCGGCGACCCTGGCCGCCGCGCTCTCGGCGGCCTGGAACGCACCCGTGGCCGAGGCGGCCGCCGGGCTCGCGGCCGGGCACGTCGTGCTCGTGCTCGGGGAGCCGGGATCGGGCCGGGCGACGCTCGGTGCCCAGGCGCTGCGGCAGGTGAGCCCGCGCGACCGGATCCTCAGTGCGACCCCGCCCGACCCGCGCGACGTCGATGCCTGGCTCGACCTGTGGACCCCCGAGCTGGGCAAGGCCGGCACGGGGTTCGTCGTCGCCGACGTCGACACCCTCCCGCTGTGGGCCGCCGAGCGGCTGCGCGACCTGCTCGCCGCGACCGGCGCGCGCGGGGGTGCCGCCTCCGCGACCCGGTTGGTGCTCACCGCGCAGGACCTCCACGACGTGCCCGTGTCGCTGGCCCCGCTGGTGGGTGCGGTGGTCGGCGTACCCCCGCTGCGGGAGCGCCCCGACGACGTCGTGCCGCTGGCCGCCCACCTGGGCCGGCGCCACCGTGGCCGCGACCTCGGCTTCACCCCCGCCGCCGAGCGCGTGCTGCGCGACGCGTCGTGGCCCGACAACGTCGACCAGCTGGCCCGGGTGGTGCGCGACGCCGGTCGCCTCACCGACGTCGTCGACGTGCGGCACTTGCCCGCCGACCTGCGCAGGGCCAGCGCGCACCGGCTGACCCGGCTGGAGTCGGTGGAGCGCGACGAGATCGCGCGCGCCCTGGCCCGGCCGGGGGCCACGGTGACGGCGGCGGCCCGGGAGCTGGGGCTCAGCCGCGCCACGATGTACCGCAAGCTGGCCCACTACGACCTCAGCGCCCCCGGCCGCCAGGCACGGGAGCGCTGAGGAGGACCTGAGGTGGACGCGGGGAGTCGCGGTCAGCCGACCTGCATCTCGCCCAGCTCGGACCAGTCGGTCCCGGGGGCCTCGAGGCTCACGATCCTCGGGGTGGAGACGAGGTAGGGCGGCAGGTCCTGCTGGGCCTGCTTGAAGTGGTCGGAGGAGACGTGGGCGCCACCGGCGTCACCGTCGCGGAAGGCCTCCACCAGCACGTACTCGTGGGCGTCGTCGAGGCTGCGCGACCAGTCGAACCACAGGCAGCCCTCCTCGGCGCGGGTGGCCTCGGTGAAGGGCCGAGAGATCTCGGGCCAGTCCTCGGCGTGCTCGGGCTTGATCTGGAACTTCGCGGTGATGAAGATCATCGGCTCTCCTCGGTGCTGGTCTGGTGCTGGTCTCGTGCGGGTCTGGTGCAGGTCTGGTGCAGGTCCGGTGTCGGCGTCCTGCCGGTCGGGGTCCGCGCGGTGCGGCGCGTGCGCTCAGCGCGGGCGCTTGGCCCGGCGCTCCTGCACGGTCGTCTGCACCTTGGCGGCGGCCGCCTTGATGCGTGCCTGGTTCTCGGGCTTTCGCGCCTCGTCGTAGATCAGCTTCGCGACGCCGAGCTTGCCCATCTTCTTCATCATGCCCATGCCGGGGAGGGTACCGAGGGGCCGAAGCGGGCACCGCCTAGGTTGGCCGGTGTGGGATCACAGGCGCCGTCGGGCGAGCCGGCCGGAGTGGCCGAGGCGACCGAGCCGGCCGAGGTGGTGGCCACCGAGCGCGCGCGGGGCTTCGTGGTGCGCGTCGGCGGCCGGGACCAGTCCCACGTCGACCTCGACGACCCCACGCGCCTGGAGTTCGGCTACGTGCGCCGCATGGGCGATGTCGTCGACGCCCACGGCGGGCCCGGGGCGCCGCTGCGGGTCGTGCACGTCGGCGGGGCCGGGCTGACCCTGCCGCGCTACGTCGCCCACACCCGGCCCCGGTCGAGCCAGGTGGTGCTCGAGCCCGACACCGCCCTCACCGCGCTGGTGCGCGAGCGGCTCCCGCTGCCGCGGCGCAGCGGCATCAAGGTGCGCCCCGTCGACGGCCGCACCGGCCTGGCGGAGCTCCGCGAGGGCTCCTTCGACCTCGTCGTCCTCGACGCGTACGCCGCCGGCCGGGTGCCCGCCGACCTCGTCACGCCGGCCGCCTTCGCCCTGGTCGCCCGCGCCCTGGCGCCCGACGGCCTGGCCCTGCTCAACCTCAGCGACCGCACGCCCTTCGCCCACACCCGCGACGTGCTGGCGGGCCTGCGGGTGCACCTGCCGCACCTCACGCTGAGCGCCGAGCCGCCGACCCTGAAGGGCCGCCGCGCCGGCAACCTCGTGGTGGTGGCGGGCCGGGCCGCGGAGCACCTCGCCGGGGGAGACCGGGCGCTGGCGCGCGGGGCGGTGAGTGCGGCCACGCCGTACGTCGTGCTCGACGCGGTGGGGGTGGCCAGCGGCTTCGGGGGAGGCACGCCCCTGCCCGAGCCGCCGGCGCCCGGCGGTCGTCCGGAGGGGTGAGCGGACCGGGCGCCCGGGCGACCTAGCGTGGCGCCATGAGCGAGCAGACCAGCACCCCCGCCCCCGTCGCGAGCGACGTCACCGCCCCGTCGCCGGGCTCCGCGCCCCGCGTGGCGGTGCTCGGCACCGGCGTCATGGGCGCGGGCATGGCGCGCAACATCGCGGCCGCGGGGCTGGCCACCACGGTCTGGAACCGCACCCGCGAGCGGGCCGAGCCGCTGGCCGACGTCGCCACGGTGGCGTCGTCGGCCGCCGAGGCCGTCGACGGGGCCGACGTCGTCGTGACCATGCTCTACGACCTCGACAGCGTGGAGTCGGTGGTGCGCGAGGTCGCGCCGGCGATGGGCGGCGACGCCGTCTGGGTCCAGCAGAGCACGGTCGGCGTCGAGGGCTCCGACCGGCTCGTCGCCCTCGCCGAGGAGCTCGGCCTCACCCTGGTCGACGCCCCCGTGCTCGGCACCCGCGGCCCGGCCGAGGCGGGCGCCCTGGTGGTGCTGGCCTCCGGGCCCGACGACGCCCGCGACCGGATCGCCCCGGTGCTCGACGCCATGGGCAGCCGCACGATGTGGCTCGGCGCCGCCGGCGCGGGCTCCCGGCTGAAGATGGCGGCCAACGCCTGGGTGCTCACCGTGCTCGAGGGGGTGGCGGAGTCGCTGCGCCTGACCCGCGAGCTCGGCCTCGACCCGGCACTCTTCCTGGAGGCCGTCGAGGGAGGGGCGCTCGACGCGCCCTACGTGCAGCTCAAGGGCGGCGCCATGCTCGCCGGCGACGACGAGCCGTCCTTCGCCCTCAGCGGCGCGCTGAAGGACGCCGACCTCATCCTCGCCGCCGCACGCGGCGCCGGGCTGGACCTCACCTTGGTGCCGGGCGCGCGTGAGCACCTCGCCCGGGCCGCGGAGGCCGGGCTCGGCGACCGCGACATGTCGGCGTCCTACCGCGTCGACTGACCCGACCCGACCCGACCCGAGCTGACCCGCCGCGCCCGAGCCGGCCCGGCCGGGTCAGGCGGTGCGCATGAACCCCACGGGGTCGTAGGACAGCCCCGGGAAGACGCGGGCCACCGAGACGTCGGCGAACCGGCTCGCGACCACCTCGCCGAGCACCTGGCGGTAGTCGGTGGTGACCAGCAGGTCGGCGTCGAGGGTCGTGTCGAGGCCGGGCCAGCGGCCGTAGTAGCGCCCGCCCCTGACCCCCGCGCCCGCGACGAGCATGACGTTGCCGTAGCCGTGGTCGAGGCCCTGGTTGCTGTTCTCCACCACCCGGCGGCCGAACTCGCTGAGCACGACCATCGTCACCTTGTCGCCCGTGGGGCCGAGGTCGTCGAAGAAGGCGGCGACGGACCCGGCGAGGTCGGCGGCGTTGCGGCGCATGTCGCCCCACTCCAGGGTGCCGAGGTTGGTGTGCATGTCCCAGTCGCCCTGGTCGACGGTGACGACCTCGACCCCGACGTCGCCGCGCACGACCCGCGCCACGTCGGCGAGGGCGCGACCGAGGTCGGTGGAGGGGTAGCGCCCGCGGCGGTCGACGGCGCGTTGGACCGGCGCGAAGCCCTGCACGGAGTCGAAGGTCGCGCGCACCCCGCGCCCCAGCGGGCTGGTGTCGCCGCCCCACAGCGTGCGCAGCGAACGAGGACGCCCGCCGGTGGTGTCGTACTGGTCGGCGCCGGGGATCTCGACCGAGTCGACGTCCTTGACCGCGAAGACGGGCGCGCCGCCGTAGAGGGAGGTCGGCACGACCCCGAGCCCGACGTGGAGGCCCTCGAGCGGGGAGGCGTCGGCGTCACCGCCGATGAGCCGGTTGAGCCAGCCCACGCGGGCGGTCGAGCCGGGGGCGGCGTCCTCGAGCTCCTCCATGGCCGAGAAGTGCGAGCGGTTGGCCACCGGCAGCCCCGTCGCCTGGATCGCGGCCAGGCGCCCCGAGGTCCACAGCGGCAGCAGCGGCGAGAGCTGGGGGTGCAGCCCGAACATCGCGTCCTTGGCCAGCAGGCTCTCGGAGGGCACGGCGATGCGCGGGCGGGCCCGGTAGTAGGCCGGGTCGCCGTGGGGCACCACCAAGGACAGCCCGTCGGCGGCGCCGCGCAGCGACACCACCACCAGCACCGAGGAGGCGCTCGCGGCCCGTGCGGGCGAGGCGGTCACCACGGCCGAGCCGATCGCGGTGGTGGCACCGGCGAGCGCGAGACCCCGGAACAGGCCGCGGCGGCTCAGGCCGGCGTACTCGGCGCAGCAGGGGGTGCCGGCCGGTGCGACGGCGCGGGGCCCGGCGGGAAGGGGGGAGGTCGTCATGGGGTCACCGTCACCTGGTCATGTGCAGCGGGGAGTCGAGGAAGGTGGTGAGCAGGCGCTGGAAGGCCCACTTCACCAGGCGGTGCTCGCGGGTGATCCGCTCGCCCGGGCGGACGTCGCAGGCCTCGCAGCAGGCCTGCAGCAGCTCGGCGGTGGAGTGCACGCCGAGCAGCTCTTGGGCGAGGTGGTCGACCAGCAGGTCGAAGCGGATCGAGGCCTTCGGCAGCCACTGCCGAGGCGTGCGGTAGCGCATGCCGTCGCGGGGCCACCAGCCCCCGCTCATCGCGTAGTGCAGGCCGAAGGAGGCCACGACCCGCGAGGAGGAGGACCACGAGTCGTTGTCGAGCGGCGCCCCGTCGGGTCGGGGCCAGGACATGGGCGTGCTGCCGAGGTCGGAGCACTGCCAGAGCACGGCGTTGGCGCCCCACGAGTCACCGGCGCGACCCTGCGGCGGCTCGCTCACCTTCACCCGCAGGGCGCGGTAGGTCGCCACGACGTCCTCGCCGGGGTCCCTCACCTTGGCCCCAGCGGAGCCGGCGAAGGCCTCGGAGGCGACGAGGGCGCGCAGCACGGGCACGATGGCGGTGTCGGAGGCGAGGTAGACCCGTGCCAGCTCGTCGACCAGCGCCTGCGGCGGGTCGTCGCTGACGAACTTCACCGCCAGCTTGCGGGCGATCCTGGCCGCGGTCGCCGGGTGGTGGGCGAGGTGGGTGAGGTAGGCACGGGTGACGGCCCGGCCGTCGCGGTCGGCGTTGGGGTGGCTGAAGTCCATGACGCTGACGGGCCCGACGGCGTGGTGGCGCGGCTCGTAGGAGGCGGCCCAGGTGCGCCACATGTCCACCCACCAGCCGGTGAGGATGCGCGCGGAGGCCTTGACGTCGTCCTCGTCGTACTGGCCGCGCCCGACGGTGTGGAGCTCGAGGAGCTCGCGGCCGAGGTTCTCGTTGGGGTGCTCGGCGGTCGAGATGGCGCCGTCGAGGTAGAGCAGCATCGCGGGGTGCACCACGGCGTCCTGCAGCAGCTCGTCGAAGCGACCCAGGGCGTGCCGCCGGACGGTGTCGCCGTAGTCGGCGCGCCAGGTGAAGACGGCATCGCCGTTGACCGGCACGTTGAGGTGGTTCTCCCAGAACTCCGTCATCACCTCGTGCACCTGACGGCCGGTGTGCATGCGGCGCAGCAGCAGCCAGCGCTGGTAGTCGTCCATCACCTCCCAGCCGCCCTCGACCTCGCCGACGTGGCGCTGCCACAGCTCCGAGGGCGTGCGTCCCAGCCCGGGCCACCACGAGGCGAAGGCTCCGGCACCGTCGGTGACCGAGCCGGCGTCGAGCTGCTGCTCGAACCACGCCCGCCCGCCTCCGGCCCTGCGCACCTGCCGCGCGAGCGCGGGGGTCAGGCCGTAGCTGAAGCGCGTGACCAGGTGACGGTCGCGGGCCCCGAGGAGGGGGGTGTCGCCGGCGAAGCGCGCCGGGCGGTACGCCGGGGCCGCCTCGGCGCGTCCGGGCGCGGCGAGCACGGTGGCGCCGACCCCTGCGGCGCCGGCCGCGGTGGCGCCGGCCGCGGTGGCGCCGGCGCGCAGCACGCTGCGTCGCGAGGTGGCAGCGGTCGTGGTGGCCGTCGTGGTGGTGGTGGTGGTGGACGGTGCGGTGCGGGGGGACGCGTCGGGCACGGGGGTACTCCAGGTCCGAGGGGGGAGGGGCCGAGCCGGCCGACCGGGGAGTCGGGCCGTGGTGCGGGGGGACCAGCCTCATCGGCAGGGAGGCCGCGGGGCCTGAGGGGTCGGCCGCGGTCGGACGCACAGATACCCGACCTGGGGTACGACCCCCTCCCCGCACGTGACAGCGCCGCCCGGTCGAGCCCCATGGCGCCGGGCGGCGCTCGCCCAGGCTAGTGCGGGCCGCCCGGCCCGGGCCGCCCCCGCGTGGGCCGACCGGCCTGGTCACATCGGGCTAGACCGCTGCGCCGATCGGGGCCGGCCGGACCCGCCTCCCGGCGGAGTCGGTCGCGGGGCGTCGCGGTCGGGGGCGGCGCGCGACGGCTATGGTGAGGCCGCCGGCTCACGTGCACCGAGCCGGTCTCCGGGCCCCGCCCGGGTGCCCGTCCGTCACGGAGAAGAGCAGGCCGCAGTGTCCGACGCCCCGACGCCCGACCACGGCGTGTGGACGGTCCCCAACCTGCTGAGCGCCGTGCGCCTGGCAGGGGTGCCGGTGTTCCTGTGGCTGGTGCTCGGCCCCGAGGCCGACGGTTGGGCCCTCGCCCTGCTCATGGTCTCCGGCGTGACCGACTGGCTCGACGGGTGGCTCGCCCGCCGCCTGGGCCAGACCTCGGTGCTGGGGCAGGTGCTCGACCCCGTGGCCGACCGGCTCTACATCCTCGCCGTCGTGGTCGGGCTGGCCCTGCGCGACGTCATCCCGTGGTGGATGGCGGTCTCGCTGCCGCTGCGCGACGCGCTCATGTGGGGCTTGGTGCCGCTGCTGCGCACCCGGGGCTACAGCGCGCTGCCCGTGCACTTCCTGGGCAAGGCCGCCACGTTCAACCTGCTCTACGCCTTCCCGCTGCTGCTGCTCGGCGACGGGGACGGCACCGTGGCGACGCTGGCCGAGGTCTTCGGCTGGGCCTTCGCGATCTGGGGCATCGGTCTCTACTGGTGGGCCGGCATCCTCTACGCCTGGCAGGTCCGGCGGCTGCTCGCCACCACGGAGCCGCGTCCGCGTCGTCGGCCGCGACCGGCTCGAGCCGCCGGTCCGCGGAGCACGGGCACGGCCGGGGCGGCCACGACCGGGGCCTCCTCCGGGACGACGCCCGGGACGACGCCCGGGACCACTGCCGAGTCGGACCGGGTGAGCGGTGGCTAGCCGGGAGCGTCCCCCGGCCCCGACGACCCCGGAGGAGCCGCGGCGCCCCGAGCAGCTCCCGGCCCGGGTCACGATGCCGTTGCTGACGCTCATCACCCAGCAGTCGCTCGACGAGGACTACCTCCACGTCGCGGAGCGTCGCGCCGAGCAGCGTCGCGCCGCCTCGCTCGGCGCGGAGCCCGAGGCTCCGCCGACGCGCCGGGGCGGAGGCCACCGCACGGCGGCGGTGGTGGTCGCGGTCTTCGGGATCATGGTGGCCACCGCGGCCCTGCAGACCTCGCGCAACGCCGACGTCGACCAGGCCGGCCGCAGCACGCTCATCGACCAGGTGCTCACGGCGCGGGCCGGCATCGCCGACCAGCAGGAGCGCATCAGCCGCCTCGGCGACCGGATCGCGGCCGCCGAGGCGACCACGGCCGCGCTGCGCGCCGACCGGGTCACGGAGGAGGCGCGCGAGCGCCGTCTGGCCGCTCGCACCGGCTACGGAGCGGTCGAGGGCGAGGGCGTCCGCATCACGGTGTCCGACCCCGCGACCGGCGGGGTGCTGGTGGAGGACCGCGACCTGCGCCTGCTGGTCAACGGCCTGTGGCAGGCGGGCGCCGAGGCGGTGTCGATCAACGGCAACCGGCTGACCGTGCTGTCGTCGATCCTGCTGTCGGGCACGACGGTGGCCATCGAGGGACGTGACCTGCGCCCGCCTTACGTCGTCTCCGCCATCGGTGACAGCCGCACGCTGCAGGCCGATCTGGCCGAGACCGCGTCGGGCGCGCTCTTCGCGCAGGTGGCCGCCCAGTACGGCTTCGGCGTCGAGAGGCAGAATGTCTCCTCGATGACCCTCCCGGCCGCGCGTCCCCGCCCCCTGCGCAGCGTCGAGGAGCTCGTCGTGACCCCGCCCGGCCCACCCAGGGGAGAGGAGAACGTGTCGTGATCGCAGCGCTCGGACTGCTGGTCGGCATCGTGCTCGGCCTCGCCTTCCAGCCCGACGTGCCCCTGTCGCTGGAGCCCTACCTGCCCATCGCGGTGGTCGCCGCGCTCGACGCCGTCTTCGGGGGCCTGCGGGCCTACCTCGACGGGATCTTCGACGACAAGGTCTTCGTGGTCTCCTTCGTCTCCAACGTCGTCATCGCCGCCGCGATCGTCTACCTCGGCGACAAGCTCGGGGTCGGGGGACAGCTGTCCACGGGTGTGATCGTGGTCCTCGGCATCCGGATCTTCTCCAACGTCGCGGCGATCCGCCGCCACCTCTTCCATGCCTGAGCCCACGCCGCAGGCCCCGGGGCAGCCGCGGGCCCCGCGACCGCCGGAGGAGCCGCAGGCGCCCCCGACCGCGCAGCGGCCCGCGCGACAGCGGCCGGCCGAGCCGGGCCGCGACCGTCTCGTGCGCGCGCTGCTCAAGCCCACGCGCGGCCAGGCCGTCGTGGCGGTGCTGCTGGCCCTCGTGGGCTTCGCCGGCGTGACCCAGGTGCGCAGCAACGAGGTCGACGACTCGTTCGCGGGCTACCGGGAGCAGGACCTCATCGACGTGCTCAGCGGCCTCGCGGGCGCCTCGCAACGGGCGCAGTCGGAGATCACCCGGCTCGAGCGGACCCGCGACGACCTCGCCTCCGACACCTCCGCGGAGGCCGCGGCGCTGGCGCAGGCGCGCAGCGAGGCCGACACCCTGAGCATCCTGGCCGGCACCGTCCCCGTGACCGGGCCGGGCGTGCGGATCACCCTCAGCGAGGTCACCGGGACGGTCGGTGCGCAGGCCCTGGTCGCGATGGTCCAGGACCTCCGCACGGCCGACGCCGAGGCGATGCAGCTCAACGGACGGGTCCGGCTGGTCGCGCAGAGCTCGTTCGCCGACGCGACCGGGGGCATCGTGGTCGACGGGGAGCTCCTCGAGGCGCCCTACGTGCTCGACGTCATCGGCGCGCCGGCCACGCTGTCGGGCGCCGTCGACTTCTTCTCCGGCCCCCGGCTCCAGCTCGAGGAGTCGGGGATCGAGGTCGAGGTCACCGAGCTGACCTCCCTCGACATCGAGAGCGTCGCCGAGAGCACCCAGCCTGAGTACGCCGCCCCCGCGGACGGGCAGTAGCCTTCCGTGACCCCGACCGGAGGAGAGACCGTGTACCCCGACGACCTGCTGTACACCGCCGAGCACGAGTGGCTGCGCCAGCCCGGTGAGCACGACGGCTCCGTCCGCATCGGCATCACCCACTTCGCCCAGGACGCCCTCGGCGACATCGTCTACGTCTCGCTGCCCGAGGTGGGCGACACCCTCGAGGCCGGCACGACGTGCGGCGAGCTGGAGTCGACGAAGTCGGTCAGCGACATCTACGCGCCGGTGACCGGCGAGGTGGTCGCGCGCAACGAGCAGCTCGACGCGACACCCGAGCTGGTCAACAACGACCCCTACTCCGGTGGCTGGCTCTTCGAGGTCGTGCCCAGCGACCCCGCCCAGCTCGACGCCCTCATGGACGCCACCGCCTACACCGGCACCCTCGAGGGCTGAGCGGCCCCCACCGGGCACGTGGAGCGGGAGCGGCCGGGCTCGGCCTGCTGGTAGGTTCGGGCCGACACTCACCCTCAGGCCAGCCTTGAGGGTTCGGGTGTCCGTCCGACCCCGCGCCCCACCCGCTCGACCACAGCCCAGCAGCTGGAGGAGAAGAGATGCCTTTCTGCACAGCCTGCGGTCGGCAGAACCCCGACGACGCACGGTTCTGCTCCCAGTGCGGCACGCGTCTGGTGACGCCGGCCGACGTGCCCGCCCCGGCCTCCGCCGAGCCGCTCGGGGAGTCCACCGCGACGATCCAGATCGGTCTGGGCGACGCCAAGGTCGAGACCTCCGACCGGCAGCTCAACCCCGTCGACGCCGCCGCCGTCGACGCCCTGCCGACCGGTCACGCCCTGCTCGTGGTCCAGCGCGGCCCGGGCTCGGGCAGCCGTTTCCTGCTCGACAGCGACGTCGTCTACGCCGGGCGCCACCCCGAGAGCGAGATCTTCCTCGACGACGTGACGGTGTCGCGCAAGCACGCGGAGTTCAACCGCGAGGGCGCGTCCTTCACCGTGAGCGACGTCGGCAGCCTCAACGGCACCTACGTCAACCGCGACCGCATCGACCACGTGCTGCTCAAGGACGGCGACGAGGTGCAGATCGGCAAGTACCGCCTGGTGTTCTTCTCCGGTCACGAGGGCAGCTGACGCGTGGCCTCCACCGGCAGCCCGGCACCCAGCGGGGGGCACCGGGCGCGGATGAACATCGGGGAGGTCCTCGAGCGGCTGCGCGCCGACTTCCCGAGCGTCACGATCCCCAAGATCCGGTTCCTCGAGGACAAGGGGCTCATCAAGCCCGAGCGCACGCCCGCGGGCTACCGGAAGTTCTCCCACGACGACGTCGAGCGACTGCGCTACGTGCTGCGGATGCAGCGCGACCACTACCTCCCGCTGAAGGTGATCGGCGAGCACCTCGACGCGATCGACCGCGGCCTGGAGCCGCCGCCGATCGACACCGTGGTGCCGACGGTGCCCACGGTCGCGCTGGCCCCCGACGGCCTGCCCAGCCCCGAGTCCTTCCGTCGCCAGGACAACCTGCGGCTCTCGCGGCGCGAGCTGCTGAAGGTCGCCGAGATCTCCGAGGAGCTGCTGGGCCAGCTCGAGCAGTTCGGGCTGATCGTGGCGCGCACGGGCACGGGCCTCTACGACACCGACGCCCTCGTGCTCGCCCGCACGGCGCGCGAGCTGGCCGACTTCGGCTTCGAGCCGCGGCACCTGCGCGCCTTCAAGACCGCCGCGGACCGCGAGGTGGGCCTGGTCGAGCAGGTCGTCGCGCCGCTGCAGCGCGGTCGCGACGCCGCGGCCTCGGCCCGGGCCGAGCACGCCGCCAGCGAGATCGCCGCGCTCTCGGTGCGCCTGCACGCCACCCTGGTCAAGGCCGGCCTGTCGCGCTGACCGGGCCGTCGGCGGCGCCCACCACCCCGGAGTAGGGTGAGGACGTGCGCGAAGTCGATGTCATGGGAGTCCGGGTCGAGATGCCCTCGAACCAGCCGATCGTGCTGCTGCGCGAGATCACGGGGGAGCGGTATCTCCCCATCTGGATCGGGGCGGTCGAGGCCACGGCCATCGCCTTCGCCCAGCAGGGCGTCGTGCCGCCCCGACCGCTGACCCACGACCTGCTCAAGGACGTGCTGGAGGCCACCGGCGACGAGCTGACCGAGGTGCGCATCACCGACGTCAAGGACGGCGTCTTCTTCGCCACCCTGGTGCTCGGCAGCGGCGCGGAGGTCAGTGCCCGGCCCTCCGACTCCATCGCGCTGGCCCTGCGCACCGGCACCCGCATCGTCTGCGCCGAGGAGGTCCTCGACGAGGCGGGCCTGGCCGTGCCGGCCGAGCAGGAGGACGAGGTGGAGAAGTTCCGCGAGTTCCTCGACCACGTCACCCCCGAGGACTTCGAGGCGGGCCAGGAGCCGACGTAGGACCGGCCAGACCCTCACCCTCAAGCAGAGGATGAGGGTTGAGGACACGCGGGCCCGAGGTCTTTGACGGGCCCACGCGGCGGGCCTACCTTGAACTGTCTCTGTTGTAACTCCACCGGTGTCGTTGCTCCGCAGCTCACCACCTTCCCCGGTGTTACGCGCTAACGGAGTAGACCCACGGAGGACCGTGTGAACGAGCACGACACGAGCAAGGGCGTCGACGCCCAGGCGGCGCTGGCCGCCGAGGTGGCCGTCGAGGCCGCCGAGGAGCAGGGCCTGCTCTTCACCGACGACGTCTCGCCCCTGCCCAGCGACACCGGCTACCGCGGCCCCACGGCCTGCAACGCCGCCGGCATCACCTACCGCCAGCTCGACTACTGGGCCCGCACCGGCCTGGTCGAGCCCACCGTGCGCGGCGCGAAGGGCTCGGGCTCCCAGCGGCTGTACTCCTTCCGCGACATCCTGATCCTGCAGGTCATCAAGCGGCTGCTCGACGCCGGCATCTCGCTGCAGCAGATCCGCACCGCGGTGCAGCACCTGCGCGAGCGCGGCACCGACGACCTGACGCGCGTCACGCTGATGAGCGACGGCGCCTCGGTCTACGAGTGCACGAGCAACGACGAGGTCATCGACCTGCTCCAGGGCGGCCAGGGCGTCTTCGGCATCGCCATCGGCGGTGTGTGGCGCGAGATCGAGGGCACGCTCGCCGAGCTGCCCAGCGAGCGCACCGGCGACGACGCCGCGGAGGCCCCGTCGGCCTCCGACGAGCTCGCCGCGCGCCGCGCCGCGCGCAAGATCGGCTGACGCCGACCCGACGTACGACGGCCCGCCGCCCCACCCGGGGCGGCGGGCCGATGTCGTGCTCGGGCGGGGGCCGGGGCTAGAGTGGCGACGCTGACTATCCCGCGCGGGAGAGTCTCCGGGTCGCTGGCCGGCCCGGGGCGCCGAAGGGGCAATTCCTCCCCGGAACCTCTCAGGCACCCGGACCGCGCGGTCGAGGCAACTCTGGAGGCGCGACGACGCCCCGACAGAGGGGGAGGCACCCGGACGACCACGCCCCGAGGAGCCGCCACGTGTCAGACCACCCCACCCTCGCCGAGCTCGACGCGGCCCTGCCGTTCGTCGACCGTCACATCGGCCTGAGCCCCGCCGACGTCACCACGATGCTCGAGCGGCTCGGCTTCGACTCGCTCGGCGCCCTCATGGACGCCGCCGTGCCGGGGGGCATCCGCACCCCGGAGTCGCTCGACCTGCCGGCCGCGGTGAGTGAGGACGTCGCCGCGCGCGAGCTGCGCGAGCTGGCCGGCGCCAATCGCCCGGGGGAGTCGATGATCGGCCTGGGCTACCACGCCACGCTGACCCCGGCCGTCATCCGGCGCAACGTGCTGGAGGACCCCAGCTGGTACACCGCCTACACGCCCTACCAGCCCGAGATCTCCCAGGGCCGCCTCGAGGCGCTGCTCAACTTCCAGACCGTCATCGGCGACCTGACCGGCCTGCCCACCGCCAACGCCAGCCTCCTCGACGAGGGCACCGCGGCGGCCGAGGCGATGACCCTGGTGCGCCGGGGCAACCGCAAGGCCTCGGGGCCGTTCGTGGTCGACGCCGACGCGCTGCCGCAGACCGTCGACGTGGTGCGCACCCGCGCCGAGGCGATGGGCATCGAGGTGGTCGTCGCCGACCTCGACCACGGCCTGCCCGGTGGCGAGGAGCCGGTCTCCGGCGTCCTGGTGCAGTACCCCGGCGCGTCGGGGCGCGTGCGCGACCCGCGCCCGCTCGTCGAGGCCGTGCACGCCCGTGGCGGCCTGGCCGTCGTCGCCGCCGACCTGCTGGCGCTCACCGTGCTGGAGTCGCCGGGCTCGATGGGCGCCGACGTGGTCGTCGGGTCCTCCCAGCGCTTCGGTGTGCCGCTGTTCTACGGCGGCCCCCACGCCGGCTACATGTCGGTGGCACCCGGACTCGAGCGCCACCTGCCCGGTCGCCTCGTCGGGGTGTCGGTCGACGCGGAGGGCCGCCCGGCCTACCGCCTGGCGCTGCAGACCCGTGAGCAGCACATCCGTCGCGACAAGGCCACCTCCAACATCTGCACCGCCCAGGTGCTGCTGGCCGTGGTGGCCTCGATGTACGCCGTCTACCACGGCCCCGACGGCCTGCGGGCGATCGCGACCCGCACCCACCGCTACGCCGCGGTCCTCGCCCGCGCGCTGGCCGAGGGCGGCGTCGACGTGCTCACCGCCGACTTCTTCGACACCCTCACCGTGGCGGCGCCCGGCCGCGCCGACCAGGTCGTGCACGCCGCCCGCGAGCTCGGCCTGCGGCTGCGCCTGGTCGACGAGGACACCGTGGGCGTGTCGACCTCCGAGTGCACCACCCGCGCCACGATCGACCGCGTGCTCGACGCCTTCGGCGTCAGCGCCGACCTCGACGCGCTCGACGCCACCACGGGCGACGCCCTGCCCGAGGCGCTGCGCCGCACGAGCGACTACCTCACCCACGAGGTCTTCCGCACCCACCGCAGCGAGACCCAGATGCTGCGCTACCTGCGCCGGCTCTCCGCGCGCGACTACGCGCTCGACCGCGGCATGATCCCGCTCGGCTCGTGCACCATGAAGCTGAACGCGACCACCGAGATGGAGCCGGTCTCGCTGCCCGGCTTCGCCGACCTGCACCCGTTCGCGCCCGCCGAGGACGCCGAGGGCTACCGCCGCATGGTCGAGCAGCTCGAGGGCTGGCTGGCCGAGGTCACCGGCTACGACCGCGTCTCCATCCAGCCCAACGCCGGCTCGCAGGGCGAGCTGGCCGGGCTGCTGGCCATCCGCGGCTACCACCGCGCCCGCGCCGCCGAGGGCGCGCCGGTGCGCGACGTGTGCCTGATCCCGAGCTCGGCCCACGGCACCAACGCCGCCTCCGCGGTGATGGCCGGCATGAAGGTGGTCGTGGTCAAGGCCGCCGACGACGGCGGTGTCGACCTCGACGACCTGCGCGCGGCCTGCGCGGAGCACGCCGAGGACCTCGCGGCGATCATGGTCACCTACCCCTCGACCCACGGCGCCTACGAGGACACCATCGGCGAGCTCTGCGAGATCGTGCACGCCCACGGCGGACAGGTCTACGTCGACGGCGCCAACCTCAACGCGCTCCTGGGCTACGCCAAGCCGGGCGAGTTCGGCGGCGACGTCTCGCACCTCAACCTGCACAAGACCTTCTGCATCCCCCACGGCGGCGGCGGTCCCGGCGTCGGTCCGGTGGGCGTGCGCGCGCACCTCGCGCCGTACCTGCCCTCCCATGCGATGCACCCCGAGGCGGCCAAGCGCGAGGGCATCGGCCCGATCAGCGCCGCGCCGTACGGCTCGGCCGGGATCCTGCCGATCTCGTGGGCCTACGTGCGGATGATGGGCCCCGAGGGCCTGACCCGGGCCACCGCCTCGGCGGTGCTGTCGGCCAACTACGTCGCCGCGCGGCTCGGCGAGCACTTCCCGGTGCTCTACCGCGGTCACGGCGACCTGGTCGCCCACGAGTGCATCCTCGACGTGCGCGGGCTCACCAAGGACACCGGCGTCACCGTCGACGACGTGGCCAAGCGGCTGGTCGACTACGGCTTCCACGCCCCGACCATGTCCTTCCCGGTCGCCGGCACCCTCATGGTCGAGCCCACCGAGTCCGAGGACCTCGCCGAGATCGACCGCTTCTGCGACGCGATGATCGCCATCCGCGGCGAGATCGACCGGGTCGCCGCGGGGGAGTGGACGCCCGAGGAGTCGCCGCTGCGCGGGGCGCCCCACACCGCCCGGGTGCTGGGTGGGGAGTGGGACCGTCCCTACTCCCGCGAGCTGGCGGTCTTCCCGGCCGGGGCGCACACCGCCGCCGACAAGTACTGGCCTCCGGTGGGCCGGATCGACCAGGCCTACGGCGACCGCAACCTGCAGTGCTCCTGCCCGCCGCTGGAGGCCTTCGCCGAGTGAGCCCCGCCCGCGCGTGCGGGCCGTGAGGACGCTCCGAGGACGGCACGAGGCCCGGACCCCCGCTGGGGTCCGGGCCTCGTGACGTGGGCCAGTGGTTCGGCTCAGCGGGTGGCGCTCCACAGCCGCTGCGCACGCTGGGGGACCATCTCGCCGTCGGGGCCGGTGGGCCCGCTCGCTGTCGTGCGCTGCTCGATGCCGCGCACCAGGCCCTGGTCGACGAGGAGGAACTGGCGCGGCGAGAGCGCGACGTAGTGCAGTCGCGTCGCGCGGGTGCGCACGACGCCCGACTCACCGGCCCCGAGGCGCAGCCGGCCCTCGGGACGCGCTCGGCGCGGGTCGCCGTAGAGGACCACGACGCGCAGGTCGTTGGGGTTGGTGAAGCGCACCCGTCCCGGACGGTCCAGCTTCTCGACCACCAGGCGCTCGGGGTCCTGCACGGTGAGGGTGACCGTGGCCGGGGCGCTGAGCCTCTCGCTGTTGCAGGCCTGGTAGGTCAGCGTGACGTCGACGGGGCGGCCGTCGAACCCGCCGTAGACGGCGACGACCAGGCGGCCGTCGACGACGGAGGTGTCGACGTCGAGCCCGTTCAGCGCGCCCACCGCCTCGCTGGCGCGACACACTGCCAAGCTCTCGCCCTGCGGGTCGACGTCGTTGCGCAGCACCGGGACCGACACGGTCTGACCGAAGTACACCGATGCCGTGTCGTCGGCTGCGAGGGGAGCCGCGACGTCGCGGGCCTGGGCGGGCGCGACCGCCGGGCCGAGGAGGGTGGCGCCGAGCAGGCCGGCGAGGGTGGAGACGACGGCCGCGCGACGGCGGCCCTGGGTGGTCCTCATGGTTCCTTTCCCGGCCGCTCCCGATGAGCGGCCGCTGGAACTGTAGGTCCTGGAGCACCCACGCGTGCGGTAGACCTGGCACATGGCCCACCACGAGATCGAGCGCACCTACAGCCCTCCGCCGCAGGCCCCGGTGCCCGACCTGACCGAGCTGCCCGGGGTGGCGCAGGTGGGGCCGCCCGTCGTCACCGACCTCGAGGCCGCCTACGTCGACACCCCCGACCTGCGCCTGGTGCGGGCGGGCATCTCGCTGCGCCGGCGCACGGGCGGGACCGACGCGGGCTGGCACCTCAAGCTGCCCGTCGGCGAGGGCCGCGACGAGCTGCGGCGCCCCCTCACGACGGGCACGACGCCGCCGCAGCAGCTGCGGGCGCTCGTGGCGGCGCGCGTGGGCGAGGAGCCGCTCGTGGTCGTGGCCACCGTGCTGACCCGGCGTACGACCCAGGAGCTGCTCCACGCCGACGGTGCGGTGCTGGCCGAGCTGGTCGACGACGAGGTCACGGGATCGCCCGGCCCGGGCCTGGCCGGCGAGACGTCACCCGGGGCGGTGACGGTGTGGCGGGAGTGGGAGCTGGAGCTGGTCACGGCCGGCACCGACCTCCTCGAGGCGGCCGACGAGCACCTCGCCGAGCTGGGCGTCGAGGTCGCGGCGGTGTCGCGCAAGATCGAGGTGGTGCTCGGTGAGGCCCTCGCCCGTGCCGCCACGGCGCCGGGACGCCCCGGCCGGGGGAAGCCCGCCGGACGGCTGGTCGGGCTCCGCCTGCAGCAGCAGGTCGAGGAGCTGCTGCGCCGCGAGACCGAGATCCGCCGCGGCGGCGACCGGGGCGTGCACCAGGCGCGGGTGGCGTGCCGCCGGATCCGGTCGGCGCTCGCGACCTACCGCCCGCTGCTGGACCGCGAGGTCACCGAGCCGGTGCGTGCGGAGCTGCGGTGGCTGGCCGGCGAGCTCGGCGGCGCGCGCGACGCGGAGGTGGTCCACGACCTGCTGCGCCAGCGGGTGGTCGACCTGCCGGCCGAGCAGGTCGTCGGCCCGGTGCGAAGCCGGCTGCGCTCCACCTACGGGGCCAGCCGCCGCGCCGACGTCGTCGCGGTGCTCGACTCACCACGCTGCCGGGCGCTGTGGCCGGTGCTGCAGGAGCTGGCGGCGCGCCCGCCCCTGGCCGAGGGGGCCCAGCTGCCCGCCCGGAAGGTCGCGGTGCCGCGGGTCGACCGCGACGTCGCCCGGGTGGAGAAGGCGGTCGAGCGCGTCGTGGACGGTCTCGACCGGCTGGCGCGGTCCGACGACGACCCCGCGGGCGTCGAGGTGCGCCGCGAGGTGGAGGAGGCCTGGCACGACGCCCGCAAGGCCGCGAAGCGACTGCGCTACGCCGCCGAGGTGCTCGAGCCGGCGTGGGGCAAGCGGGCCAGGCGACTGACGAGGACCGCCAAGGCGATCACGCAGCGGCTCGGCGAGCGTCAGGACACCGAGATCACCCGGCGGCACCTGCTCGACCTCGCGCGCGCCGCCACGGCGGCGGGGGAGAGCGCGTTCACCTACGGCGTGCTGCACGCCCGCGAGCAGGCGCGGGCCGAGGAGCTCGAGACGGCCTTCCTCGACGCCTGGCCGCGCACGCGCTCACGGCTGCGCAAGCAGGCGCGCGCGCTGGCCTGAGCGCGAGCGGTCACAGGGCCTGGGAGACGCTGGACATGTTGAAGTCGGGCACGCGCAGGGCCGGGGTGGCGGTGCGGCTGAAGTAGTCGTCGCCCCACTCCCGGCTGAAGCTGGGCACGGTCGCGGAGGCGTGGCTGAAGCGGCCGAGCAGGTCCACCGGGCTCTCGTTGAAGCGGAAGTTGTTGACCACCCCGGTGATCTCGCCGCCCTCGACGAGGTAGACGCCGTCGCGGGTCAGCCCGGTGAGCAGCAGCGACTGGGCGTCGACCTCGCGGATGTACCACAGACACGTCAGCAGCAGGCCGCGCTCGGTGCCGGCGACGAGGTCCTCGACGCTGCCGGTCGCGCCGTCGACCTCCAGCACCAGGTTGTCGATGCCCGGGGTGACCGGCTGCCCGGTCATGGCCGCGGAGTGACGCGTCTGGAGCAGCGAGACCAGCTCCCCGTCGCGGATCCAGTCGGTGCGTCCTAGCGGCAGGCCGTTGTCGAAGACCGACGACTCGTTGCCCGAGGAGGTCGCCACCTCGAAGGGGGAGCACGGCAGCGAGGGGTGGGCCGGGTCGGAGAACAACCGCACGCCCCGCGCGGCCACCTGCTCGCCGATCCGGGTGCCGCCGCCGCGGCGGCTGTAGACCGACTGGCCCTCGTGGGCGACGCGTGCACCGGCCGACCAGTAGGCGTCGATCATGAGGTCGGCCACCGAGCCGGGGGGCAGGATCGTGTCGTAGCGCCCGGCGGGGAGGTCGACGCGCCGCGCGCCCCAGCCCAGACGGCGGGCGAGGGTCGCGTCCATCTCCAGGGCGTCGACCTCGGTGAAGTCGCGGGTGGCGCCGCCGACCCAGGCGCTCTGCGAGAGGTCGGTCGGCTTGCCGGTGCAGCCGTAGTGCCCGGTCGGCTGCACGTGGCGCAGCCGGAGCCCGGTCGACGAGCCGAGGTAGGTGGTGGTCATCTCGTGGTTGACGAACCCGTAGAGCAGGCGGTCCTCGGCACGCGCTCGCCCGAAGGCCTCCCCGAGCGCCGGGGCGAAGAGCCGGTAGACACCGATGTCGGTCGGCACGGGCGCCTCGTCCCAGTCGGGGGACACCCGCTCGGGGACCAGGTCGGCGGCGTCCTCGGCGGGCGAGGCCAGCCGGGCGGCGGCGTCGGCGGCGGCCACGAGCGCCGCCACCTGCTCCAGCGATCCGGCGCTGCCCGAGACGGGGGCGGCGGCCACGCCGTCGGCGGTGCGGGCGAAGGACACCACGGTGGCCGAGATGCGGTGCATGACGCCGTTGGTCGTCAGCGTGTTGGTGGCCCAGCGCAGGTTGGCGCTGGTCGCGTCGGTGACGACCACGACGCAGTCGTCGGCCTCCGACAGGGCCAGGGCGTGCTCGACGAGCTGCTGGGGAGTGGGGGAGGTGCTCGACATCAGTGACCCGCCTCGTCGGTGGTGTTGAGGATGCGCACGCCCCGGAAGAGCGCGGTGGGGCAGCCGTGGCTCACGGCCGCGACCTGTCCGGGCTGGGCCTTGCCGCAGTTGAAGGCGCCGCCGAGCACCCAGGTGTCGGGGCCGCCGACGGCCTCCATCGACCCCCAGAAGTCGGTCGTCGTGGCCTGGTAGGCCGCGTCGCGGACCTGACCTGCGAGCTCGCCGTCGACGATGCGGTGGAAGCGCTGGCCGGTGAACTGGAAGTTGAACCGCTGCATGTCGATCGACCACGACTTGTCGCCGACGACGTAGAGGCCGCGCTCGACGCGACCGATCAGCTCCTCGGTCGTCGGCCCCTCGGGGTCGGGCTGCAGCGACACGTTGGCCATGCGCTGGACGGGGATGTGCCCGGGGGAGTCGGCGTAGGCGCACCCGTTGGAGCGTCCACCGTTGAGCTCGGGCAGCATCGGCCCCATCGGCCGGTCGAGCTGGTAGCCGACGAGCACCCCGTCGCGCACGATGTCCCACTCCTGGGTCTCCACCCC
The DNA here is from genome assembly GCF_023712465.1 of Nocardioides sp. P86. Lineage (NCBI taxonomy): Bacteria > Bacillati > Actinomycetota > Actinomycetes > Propionibacteriales > Nocardioidaceae > Nocardioides > Nocardioides sp. P86. The sequence continues at coordinate 118,961 of NZ_JAMAYE010000002.1, forward strand.
CTCGTCGTCCCACCCGGTGGTGGCCAGGCCGTGCTCGACGGTGCGGTCGCCGGTGACGTGCATGACCGGGGAGCCGTAGCGCAGCGTGCCCAGCAGGTCGGGGGTGGCGAAGGAGGTGCCGGCGTAGTTGGCCTCGTAGCCCAGCGCACGGTCGAGCTCGGTGGCGTGGCCGATGGACTCGTGGATGGTGAGCCAGAGGTTGGAGGGGTGGACGACCAGGTCGTGCACGCCGGGCTCGACGCCCGGCGCGGCGAGCTTCTCGGCCAGCAGCTCGGGCACCTCGGCGAGCTCGGAGTCCCAGTCCCAGCCGCCGTCCCAGGGGCCCTCGGTGCAGTACTCCCAGCCGCGGCCCACCGGCGGGGCGATGCTCGCCATCGAGTCGAACGCGTCGGCCGAGGAGCCCATGGCCTCGAAGCCGGGCATCATCCTGACCCGCTGCTGGGTGGTGCGGGTGCCGGCGAGGTCGGCGTAGTACTTGTTCTCCTGCACCTGGGCCAGGTGCGCGGAGGCGTGCTCGACGGCGGCGGAGCGGCGCAGCCGGTCGGTCCAGCCGACGAGCAGCGCGGCCTTGTCGGCCACCGGCACGTCGAGCGGGTTGACGGCGTAGGAGGAGACCCAGGCGACGTCGTCGTGCACCGGCTCGGGCGCCAGCACCACCGGCTCCGCGGTCATGCTCGCGGCGACCTCGGCCACCCCGACCGCGGTCTCCGCCACGCGGCGGGCCTCCTCGGGGGTCAGCACCACGCCGGAGGCGAAGCCCCAGGACCCGCGGTGCACCACCCGCACGGCGAAGCCGAGGTCCTCGCTGTCGCTGGCGTCCTGGAGCACCCCGTCGCGCACCGCGAGCGACTGGTAGCGCACCCGCTCGAAGCGGAAGTCGGCGTGCGTGGCCCCCAGCTCGGCGGCCCGCGCGAGGGCGGTCTCGCCCAGCGACCGGAAGGGCAGCGCCAGGAACGTCGGGTCGAGCCTGGCCTGGTCGGGTCGCGCGGCACTCATGGCGCCGAACCTAGCCGACGCGGCCCGTGGGCGCCGCCCGTCAGTAGGGTGAGCGCCATGGAACCGCGCCCCGTCTCCCGCTGGCTGCCCGGTCGTCGCCGCCCCGCGCCGCCGACCGGCCCCGCCTGGCTCGGGCTGGGTGCCCAGCGCTCGGGCACCACCTGGTTCACCGAGCTGCTGACCCAGCATCCCGAGGTGGGTCTCGGCACCAACGGCAAGAAGGAGCAGCAGCTCTTCCACCGCGTCGCCGACGGCCTGGTGCCCGCCCAGGAGTACGCCGACCTCTTCCCCGCCGACGGGCTGCGCCGTGGTGAGTTCACCCCGCAGTACCTGCGCCACGCCTCGCTGCCGGCCTACGCCGCGGCCCACCTCGCCCCGGAGGTGCCGGTGCTGGTGCTGCTGCGCGACCCCATCGAGCGCTTCCGCAGCGCCATGCGGTGGGCCGGCACACGCGGCAAGTCGTGGCCCTACCCGCTGCAGATCACGATGCAGACCTTCAGCGGCTTCTACGCCGACCAGCTCGACACCTGGGCCGCCGCGATCGGGCGCGAGCGACTCACCGTCATGGTCTACGAGCAGGTGCGACGCGACCCCCAGCCCGCCGTCGACGCGGTGTGGCGGGCGCTCGGCGTGGAGCCCGTGCCGCTGGCGCAGGTCGAGCGCGAGTCGACCTCCTCGAGCCGGGTCGAGTGGGACTGGCCCGAGGGCCTGAGCGACTCGCTGCGGGTGATGTACGGCCCGCAGCTGCCCCGGTTGCGTGACGACTGGGGCCTCGACCTCAGCGCGTGGACCCAGATGCTCTGAGCCGGGGACGCGCCGTCCCCGGGGTCGCGCCGGGCCGCCGGCGACCGGGGCGGCCGCCCCGGTCAGGTCGGTCGCGACCGTCGCCACGTCCGCGACGGATCGGTCAGCGGCTGACGGCCAGCGTCGACCCCGACCGCCCCTTGCTCACCTGGAGGCGGGCCGTGATGCGGTCGCGCATCTCGCCGACGTGGCTCACGACGCCCACGACGCGTCCTCCGTCGCGCAGCGAGTCGAGCACGTCCATGACGTCGTCGAGGGTGTCGGCGTCGAGCGACCCGAAGCCCTCGTCGACGAAGAGGGTGTCGAGGTCGGCGCCGCCGGTCTCCTGCGTGATCACGTCGGCCAGGCCCAGGGCGAGGGCGAGGGAGACCACGAAGGTCTCCCCGCCCGACAGTGTCGCGGGGTCGCGCGACTCCCCGGACCAGTCGTCGCGCACGAGCAGGCTGAGCCCGCCGCGGGTCTCACCGGCGCCGCGGCGCCCGGAGTGCTCCAGGGCGTAGCGGGCGTCGGACATCCGGGCCAGCCGCTCGTTGGCCGCGGCCACCACCTGGGAGAGCCGGTAGGCGAGGACGTAGGCGGAGAGCCGCATCTGCAGGGCGTTGTCGGCGGCCTTGCCCTCGACGAACGTGGACAGGCCTGTCGCCAGCTCCAGCCGCTCGCGCACCGGGGCCCACTGCTCGAGGGCGCGCTCCAGCTCCCGCACCAGGTCGGTGAGCCGACCGCAGCGCGTGGTCCAGGTGGCGGCCACCGCGCGCGCCGACTGGAGCCCGGCCTCCGCGGCCTCCCAGGCGCGCTGCGCGGCGGCGGGGTCGGTGTCGGCGCCGTCGCGGGGACCCACGTCGCGCAGCTCGTCCTCGACCCGGGTCAGCGCCCGGTCGTGGGCGTCGACGTCCTCGGCCAGCCGCTGCACCTCGGGCTCCTCCAGCACCGCCGCCAGGGCGGCGCCCGGGTCGGCGAAACCGGCCTCGGCCGCGGTCTCGGCCAGGCGCGTCCGGGCGTCGGCGGCGGCGACGCGCGCCCGCCCGAGGTCCTCGAGCGCCGTCCGAGCCTCGCCGAGGCGCTCGGCCTCGCCGCGCAACGAGGCCAGCAACGCGCCCAGGTCGCCGGGCTCGCCGTCGCCGCCGTGGTCGCCGTGGTCGCCGTGTCCCAGGCTCTCCAGGACAGCGGCGATCTCGGAGCGGATCTCGGCGATCTCGGCGGTCACCGCGCGGGCCGTGGCCTCGTGGTCGGCCACCGCGGCGTGCGCCGTCTGGAGGCGGTCGGCGAGGTCGCCACGCCGCTGCTCGAGTCGACGCTCCTCGGTCTGGAGGGACTCGACCTCCGCTGCGGCCGCCGCGGCGGTCGTGGCCTGCTCGCGCAACGCGGCGACGCGGGTCTCGAGCGCCTCGAGGGTCTCCCCGCCCGACCGCTCGCGGGCGAGGGCGTGGCGCGTCCTCAGGTCGCGCAGGTGCGACTCGCGCACGTGCTCGTCGGCCTTGGCGTCGTCGAGCCCGCGCTGTGCCTCCTTCTCCGCCGCCGCATCGGCCGAGCCGGGGGCGGCGACGGCCTTGGCCGGGTGCTCGGCGGAGCCGCAGACGGGGCAGCAGCCGCCGACGGCCAGGGCGCCGGCGAGCTCGGCGGCCATGGCCTCGATGCGGGCCTCGCGCACGGAGAGCAGGTGCTCATGGGCCTGGCCGGTGGTCTCGCGGGCCTCCAGCCACACCTCGTGGGCCTGCGCGACCGACGTCTCCAGGCGGGTGGCCTCGAGGGCGGCCTCGAGCCGTGCGCTGGTCTGGTCGAGGTCGGCCCGGACGACGCCGAGAAGGGCAGCGGCGGTGCGTGCCGCGTCGAGACGCTCGCGTGCCGCGCCCAGGAGGGCCGGGAGCGCTGCGGCCTGCTCGGCGTCACGGGCGAGGTCGGCTCGCAGACGCTCCAGCGCGGCACCGGTCCGCTGCTCGAGGCGGAGCGCCGCGACGAGGCGCTCCTCGCGCGGCACCAGCGCGGTGACCCGTGCCGCAGCGGCGACCGCCGCGGCCTCGCGCTGCGCCAGGTCGTCGGCGGACGGACCGGTGGACGGGCCGTCGGACAGCCCGCGCCGGTCGCCGCCGGACAGGGCACCGAGGGCCGCCGCTGCCCGCCGCTCGGCGGCGTCCGCCGCCAGGGCGCTCTCCTCCGCCCAGCGGTGGAGGGGCGCGACGACCGCGGCCCGCCGGGCCTCGGCGAGCCGCACCCTGCGTCGCTGCTGCGCCGGCTCCTCGGCGACCAGTCGGCGGTGCTCGGACTCGGCGGCGCGGCGGCGACGGTCCCGCTCGGCCGCGAGCCGGGCACGCTCGAGCGCCTCGCGGGTCTCACGCTCGTCGAGCGCGGCCGCGGCCACGACCTCGGTGGTCGCCGCCAGCGACGAGGTCGCCAGCGCGCGCAGGTCGCGACCCCACGCCAGCAGGGTGCCGTCGGCCGCCAGCAGGTCGAGACCCGGCACCGTGTCGACGGTCGTGTCGACGGTCGTGTCGACGGTCGTGTCGACGGTCCTGGCGGCGTCGGCCCCGGTGACGGCGCCCGCGGCTGCGCCGGGCGGGGCGTCGGGCGCGGCGTCAGGCGGGGCGTCAGGCGTGGCGTCTGCATCGGCGGCTCCAGGGGCGAGGCCCGGAAGCGCGGCGTCAGCGGCCTCGCTGACCCGACTGACCAGGTCGGCGACGCCCTCGCGGCGCGACTCGGAGTCGCGGCGCAGCGCGGTGCGGTGCTCGCGCAGCCAGCGCTCGACGTCCTCGAAGCGTCCGGTGCGGAAGAGCTGCTGCAGGAGTCGGTGGCGCTCCTCGGAGCGGGCGCGGAGGAAGGCCTGGAATCGGCCCTGCGGGAGCATGGCGACCTGGGTGAACTGGGCGACGTTCATGCCGACCAGGCCGGTCACCAGCTGGCCGGTCTCGTCGAGCCGGGTCGACAGCGTCGTCCACTGCCCGCCGACCCGCTCGGCGATGACGACACTGGCCTGCTGCGTGGTCATGCCGGTGCCGCGCCGCTTGGGCCGCTCCCACTGCGGGGAGCGGCTGATCCGGAAGCGGCGTCCGGAGAGCGTGGCCTCCAGCTCGACGCGGGGCGCCACGCCCTCGGCGGCGTGGTCGGAGCGCAGCCGGCGCGCGGCGTTCCGGTCGCCGGGCACGTCGCCGTAGAGCGCGAAGCACACGGCGTCGAGCACGCTGGTCTTGCCGGCGCCGGTCGGGCCGGTGAGCAGGAAGAGGCCCGCGGCCGAGAGCTCGTCGAAGTCGACGGAGACGGTGTCGGCGAAGGGGCCGAAGGCGGTGACCTCGAGGTGGTGCAGCCGCATCAGAAGAGCCGCCCGTCGGCGGCGGCGGCGGAGGCGGCCAGCGCCGTCTCCGGGTCGGCCTCGTGGTCGCTCTCGTGGTCGCCGGGGCGCCGCACCGGGTCGAGGTCGGGGTCGTCGCAGCAGGCGTCGACGGCGCGCCGCAGCAGCGCCCGCTCGGCCGGGGAGGCCTCCTCGCCCCTCATCGCGGTCATGAACTCCAGCGCGATGTCGTGGTCGCTGCGCCCCTGGGTGCGGCTGGACGGCACCGCTCCGACCGTGACGGGGGTGCTGTCGAAGCCCAGGACGAGGGTGTGGGGGAAGCGGCGCCGCAGCCGCTCCATGGCCTGCGCGGGCCGGCCGGCGTCGGTGAGGGTGACCTGCACCCAGGACTGCTCGTGCTCGGCGAGTCGCGGGTCGCCCAGCAGGGTCTCCAGCTCGCCCCGCAGTCGAGCGAGCGGGCGGGGGACCGGGGCGTCGACGAACTGCGCCGACAGCCTCGCCGTGCCCTCGCCGGGCGCCGCGGGTGCGCCGAGGTCGACCAGCCAGGACCCCTTGCGGTGGGTGGCCTCGGAGAAGGAGTACGCCAGGGGCGACCCGCTGTAGCGGACCGCGTCGGTGAGGGTGTGACGGCCGTGCAGGTGCCCGAGCGCGGTGTAGTCGACGCCGTCGAAGACCGAGGTGGGCACCAGCGAGACGCCGCCGACGCTGATGTCGCGCTCGGAGTCGCTGGGCTCGGCGCCGGCGACGAAGGCGTGGGCGAGCACGACCGAGCGGGTGCCGGGACGTCCGGCCAGGTCGGCGCGCACGCGGCGCACGGCCTCGGTGAGGGCCGCCTGGTGGGAGCGGGAGGTCAGGCCCCACGGCTCGCGCACGGCGTCGGGGTCGAGGTAGGGGAGGCCGTGGACGGCCACCGGGCCGTGCTCGTCCTCCAGCACCACGGGGCGCCCGACGGTGGCGGGGTCGGTGCGCAGGTGCACGCCGGCGGCGTCGATGAGCCGGGCGCTGAAGCCGAGCCGCTGGGCGGAGTCGTGGTTGCCGCTGGTGACGACCACCCGGGCCCGCGACGCGGCCAGCCGGGAGAGCGCCTCGTCGGCGAGGCGGACCGCGTCGACCTGGGGCAGCGCACGGTCGTAGACGTCTCCGGCCAGCACCACGAGGTCGACCTGCTCGGCCTCGACGACCTCCAGCAGGTGGTCGACGTAGACCGCCTGGTGGGTCAGCATCCCCTCGCGGTGGAACGACCGGCCCAGGTGCCAGTCGGAGGTGTGCAGGATGCGCATGCGAAGAACCTACGAGGGGCCGCCGACACTGCGGGGGACCCACGCCGCGCGGCCCCGGGACGGGGTCCCGGGGCCGCGCGGTCGCCGCCACGGAGGCGGCGCGGGGAGGTCGCCCGTCAGCCCTCGAGGGCCGCCATGTCGATGACGAAGCGGTAGCGGACGTCGCTGCCCACGACGCGCTCGTAGGCCTCGTCGATCACGGCCGGCTCGGGGGCCAGCACCTCGACCTCGGCGCCGATGCCGTGCTCGGCGCAGAAGTCGAGCATCTCCTGGGTCTCGCGGATGCCGCCGATCTTGGAGCCGGCCAGGCTGCGGCGCATGCCGGCCAGCGAGAAGGCGTGGTAGGTGTCGGCGTCGGCGGGGATGCCGACGTTGACCATCGCGCCGTCGAGGCGCAGCAGCGAGAGGTACTTGTCGACCGGCAGCGTCGCGGCCACGGTGTTGACGATCAGGTCGAAGGTGCCGGCGAGGGACTCGAAGGTCTCGGGGTCGGAGGTGGCGGCGTAGTGGTCGGCGCCGAGACGGCGGCCGTCCTCCTCCTTCTTCAGCGACTGGCTGAGCACGGTGACCTCGGCGCCCATGGCCGCGGCGATCTTCACGCCGAGGTGGCCCAGGCCGCCCATGCCGACGATGGCGACCTTCTTGCCCGGCCCGGCGCCCCAGTGGTGCAGGGGGGAGTAGGTGGTGATGCCGGCGCACAGCAGGGGAGCGGCCACGTCGAGCTCGATGCCCTCGGGGATGCCGAGGGTGTAGTCCTCGTGGACCACGATCTGCTTGCTGTAGCCGCCGTAGGTCTCGACGCCGTCGTAGTCCTTGCCGTTGTAGGTGGGCACCTCGCCCTTGAGGCAGTACTGCTCCTCACCGGCGCGGCAGTTCTCGCACTCGCGGCAGGAGTCGACGAAGCAGCCGACGCCGACGCGGTCGCCCACGGCGTACTTGGTGACGCCCGGGCCGACCTCGGCCACGGTGCCGGCGATCTCGTGGCCCGGGACCATCGGGAAGATGCCCTCGGACCACTCGTTGCGTGCCTGGTGGATGTCGGAGTGGCAGATGCCGCTGTAGGCGATGTCGATCAGCACGTCGTGCTCACCGACGGCGCGGCGCTCCACGGTGCTGGTCTCGAACGCAGCGCTCGGGGTCGGCACGGACAGGGTGGCGGTGGTGCTCATGGGGTCGTGCTCCTCTGGTGTCGCGGATGAGGGACGACTCCACGCTAGGCAGGCGCGGGCCGGGATCCGCCCACCCCCTTGGGTCAGACACCACCGGAGCGGGCAACGTCACAATGCGCCGAGGGCCGCCGGTGACCGGCGGTGACAGGGCTCAGACGTAGCGCACGGTACGCCGGGGCGAGGTGAAGCCCCACAGCTCCAGGCCGCTCTGCGCGGCCAGCTGCGCCGACAGGCTGGTCGGGGCACCGACCGAGACCAGGGAGCCGAAGCCGGCGGTGACCGCCTTCTGCACCAGCTCGAAGCCGGCACGTCCGCTCACCACCAGGCAGGCGCCACCGGGTCGTTCCCCGGCCATCGCCCGGGCGCCGCTGACCTTGTCGACGGCGTTGTGGCGACCGACGTCCTCGCGCACCAGGACCGCCTCACCGTCGGCGGTGAAGAGCCCGGCGGCGTGGATGCCGCCGGTGCGGGCGAAGACCGGCTGCCGCTCGCGCAGCAGGTCGGGCAGACGGCGCACGACGTCGGCGGTCGGCGTGGCGCCCTCCCAGCGTGCGCCGCGCGCGATGTCCAGCACCGCCGAGACGCTGTCGGCGCCGCAGACGCCGCAGGCCGAGGACCCGGCCGAGAGGGCGTCGTGGCGGTGTCCCGGCGGCCGGGCCGGGGGCTCGGCCAGGGTGAGGGTCACGACGTTGAACTCCTGCTCCGGCGCGAGGTCGACGTCGGTGCAGTAGGCGATGCCCGCGATGCCGGCGGGCCCGGGCAGTCCCTCGTGCACGGCCCACCCCGCCGCGAGCTCGAAGTCGTGACCGGGGGTCCGCATCGTCACCCAGGCCCGGTGGGCCTCGGCGCCGGGCCAGGCGAGCCGGATCTCGAGCGGCTCCTCGGTGACCAGCCGGTCCTCGTGGCGGCGGACCTCGTCGGGCCCCTCGCCGTCAGGGCCGGCTCGGTGCTCCTCGACCCGCGTGCGGACGGTGGGCCCGGGACGCCGGGCGCGGGCACCGGGAAGGCCGCGCGCTGCGCCGCTCATGCGCCGAAGGCCCGGGCGACGGCCAGGCGGTGCTCGAGGTCGTCGGTGGCGTCGACGACGCGGCGCCGCACGGTGGCGTCGAGGCCCGGGGCGTCGGCCGCGGCGTGCAGTGCCGCGACGGTCTCGTCGCGCAGCGAGGTGAGGGGGAAGAAGGCGGTGACGACCTGGCCGAGCACCCAGCCCTGGTGGACCTCGGCGATGGTGGGGAGCGCCTGGAGGTAGCGGTCGACGTAGGGCTCGGTCAGGTGCTCCTGACCGGGGCGCCACAGCCCGAGGCCGGCGGCCTCGAGCTCGTAGTTGGTGGCGGGGACGGCACCGGTGAAGCGCTCCCAGGCGAACTCCTTGGCGGCGGCCTCGGGCAGCGACGCGACGGCCCTCGCGTGCTCGACGCGGGTGCGGGTGGTGGGCTCCTGGGCCAGCCAGCGGTCGAGGGCGGACCGGTCGGTGGCGCCCAGCGCGGCGAGCCGCACGAGCAGGCGCCAGCGCAGCTCGTCGTCGACCTCGACGCCGTCGGGAAGTCCCTCGCCGGCGATCCAGTGCTCGAGGCGGTCGGCGGGCGCCGTGGCGGCGGCGGCCTGGAAGGCGGCGAGCTGGAGGGTCGAGCCGGCGGGAGCGGCGAGCGCCCCGGCCAGCCCAGCCTCGTGCACCCGCGCCGCGGCGTCGTCGCCGTCGGTGGTCAGCGGCAGCACGTCGCGCAGCAGCCACGGCACGGTGAAGGCGATGGCCGCGTCGCTGTCCTCGGTCGGCAGCCAGGCCTCGACGAGGTCGACCACCGCGGCCGGCGCCACCGCGGCGTGGTGGTAACCGCTGCGCACGCCGTTCCAGACCCCGGCCCGCAGCAGCGCGTCGTCGGTGCGGGGGAGCAGCGCGGGCAGCTGGGCCAGCGTCGCGGCGTCGGGCTCGACGACGGCCCACGTGTCGTCGTAGGGGTCGAGCACCACCGCGGCCCCCGCCTCCGGCTCGTACGCCGTGCGCCCGCCCCGGGTGGTGACCCGGGTCAGCGCCCACGGGCCGGTGCCGGCGGTGCCGCCGGCCGGGTCCGTCGCGCGGGCGGTCGCGACGCGGAAGGTGTGCGACCGGTCGGCCGGGCTGCCCGGCGGCGGCGTGCGCACCAGCGCGCCGGCGGCGCGGTCGAGCACGATGCGGTCGGGCCCCGCGGTGACCAGCCAGCCGCGTGTGAAGTCCGAGAGGTCGCCGGCGCCGGCGCGCTCCCAGCTCGCGAAGAGGTCGTGCATGGTGGCGTTGCCGAAGAAGTGGCTGCGGAAGTGGTCGACCGCGCCGGCGAGGAAGACCTCGTCGCCCATCGTGGCGTTGAGCTGCTTGAGGATGCTCGAGCCCTTGGCGTAGGAGATCCCGTCGAAGTTCTGCAGGGCCGCCGTGGCGTCCTCCTCGCCGTTGCCGGCGACCGGGTGGGTGCTGGGCCGCTGGTCGGCCAGCAGGCCCCACTGCCGGCGCGAGAAGGAGTTGTAGACCCAGGCGTCGGTGTACTCGGTGACGTCGGCGGTGACCCGGTTGCCCATGTACTCGGCGAAGGACTCGTTGAGCCACAGGTCGTCCCACCACAGCGGGGTGGTGATGTTGCCGAACCACTGGTGGGCCATCTCGTGGGCCACGGTCGTCGCACGCTGGATGCGCTGGCCGCGGGTCACCTTGCTGGAGAAGACGAGCTGGTCGCGGAAGGTGACGCAGCCGGGGTTCTCCATGGCACCGGCGTTGAACTCCGGCACGAAGGCCTGGTGGTAGTCGCCGAAGGGGTAGCGGATGCCGAAGAGACGGTGGAACTCGTCGAAGCACTGCTTGGTCATGGTCAGCAGCTCCTCGGCGTCGGCGTCGAGGTCGGCGGCCAGGCTGGCCCGTGCGCTGAGGCCCAGGGGGATGCCGTCGTGCTGGTCGCGCACGAGGTGGTAGGGCCCGGCGACCAGGGTGACGAAGTAGGTGGACAGCGGCTGGCTCGCCTCCAGCTCCCACACGCCGGGCTCGGGGTTGGTGGCCGGGGCGTTGCCGATCACGACCCAGTCCTCGGGCGCGGTGACGTGCAGAGTGTAGGGGGCCTTCAGGTCGGGCTGGTCGAAGCAGGCGAAGACGCTCGGGGCGGCGTCCATGAAGGACATGCCGTAGACGTAGTGGCGCCCGTCGGCGGGATCCACCGAGCGGTGCAGCCCCTCGCCGTCGTTGCGGAAGGCCATCACCGCGTCGACGACGAGCTCGTGGGGACCCTCGGTGGTCTCGAGGGGCAGCCGCCCGCGTCGCAGGAGGTCGACGTCGACAGGGTGCCCGTCGAGGTGCACGGAGCGCAGCGAGGCCGGCTTCAGGTCGACGAAGGTCGTCCCGCCGCGAGAGGTGAACCTCACGGTGGTGACCGAGCCGAAGGTCTCGGTGTCGGAGGCGAGGTCGAGGCGCAGGTCGTAGGACTCGACGTCGAGCAGCGCGGCGCGGGCGACCGCCTCCGCGCGCTTGAGCCCACCGGGGGCGGCGGCCTCGGCGGAGGCGGTGGGGTCGGACGGCGGGGCGGTCGGGGTGTCGGCGGAGCTCACTCCCTCACCCTAGGACGTGCCTCCCACGGTCACGATCGGGCCACGGTCACCAACCTGCCCGGCCCGGCGTGCAACCAAAGGGGTGAGAAGCACGTCACCCTTCACGAGGGACGCAGACCGCGCTCTCGCCACACAGGAGGAATGAGGACGCGATGACGCGACCCAGCACCACGCGCCGGGGCCGGGCCCTGGTCGCCAGCACCGCCGCAGCCGGACTGTTTCTCGGGGCCGCAGCCGTCGCCTCCGGGCCGGCACAGTCCGCCGAGCCCGCCGAGGACTGCACCCCCACCTACCCCCAGGAGCAGATCACCGCGGACGCCGCGGTGACCGGACTGACCGTCTCCGAGGGCACCACTCCCGAGGCCTTCGAGGGCTCGATCATCGGCGTGCTCGACGACGGGATCGCCCCCGGCGTCGACATGATCATGGCCGACCTCACCTCGCCGGCCATCGACGCGGCCGGCGGCATCTGGTCGGGCATGTCCGGTTCGCCGGTCTACATCGACGGCCAGCTGGTCGGTGCCGTCGCCTACGGCCTGTCGTGGGGGTCCTCGCCGATCGCGGGCATCACCCCCTTCGCCGAGATGGACGACTACCTCACCTCCGGCACCCGCCGCGTCGACGTCGACGCGCGCGCGGCCCGCCAGATCGCCGCGAGCTCCGACGTCACCGCGAGCCAGGCCGAGCAGGGCTTCCGCCAGCTCCGCATGCCGGTCGGCATCAGCGGGATGACGCAGAAGCGCATCGACATGGTGCGTGAGAGCGACAAGAAGTACTTCTCCGAGCAGACCTACGCGGTCGGCGCCGTGGGTCGCGCGGCCGCGGCCGACGCCACCGAGGAGACCATCGTCGCCGGCGGCAACCTCGCCACGACGCTGTCCTACGGCGACGTGACCGCGGGCGCCGTCGGCACCGCCACCTCGGTCTGCGGCGGAGAGGTGGTCGGCTTCGGCCACCCGTTCGCCTTCTTCGGCGAGACCACGCTGGGTCTCAACCCGGCCGACGCGCTCTACGTCCAGCCCGACAGCCTGGGCGCGCCCTTCAAGGTCGCCAACATCGCCCCCGCCGTCGGCACCATCACCGACGACCGCACCACCGGGATCACCGGCACCTTCGCCACGCTGCCCGACACCACCACGGTGGCCTCGACGGTCAGCTTCGACGGCCGCGAGCGCACCGGCAGCAGCGACGCCTACGTCAAGCGCTTCCTCGCCGACACGGTCTTCGGCCAGCTGCTGGTCAACCACGACCGCGTGCTCGACTCCTACATCCCCGGCACCGAGGCGCAGAGCTGGACCATCACCGGCACCGACGAGCTGGGGGCGCCCTTCGAGATCTCCTCGGCCGACACCTACGTCTCGGACTACGACATCTCCTTCGAGTCGGTCTTCGAGCTGGCCGACCTCGCCTACGCCCTGAGCCGCATCGACGGCGTCCAGGTCGACGACATCACCGTCGACAGCGACGTCGACACCTCCACCGACACCCTCAAGGTGACCGGTCTGCAGCAGCGCAAGGGCGGCGAGTGGACGACGATCGGGCGCCGCACCAACCTGGTGGCCAAGGCCGGGAGCACCCTCGACCTGCGCGCCGTGCTCACCGCGGTCGACGAGACCGTCACCTACGCGCCGGTCTCGGTGAAGATCCCGTCGCGTGCCAAGCGCTCGGCCTTCCTCGTCGTCCAGGGCGGTGCCTCGGACTACACCAACAACTACCGCATCAAGTCGGTGGCCCAGGCCGTCAAGGCCTACGCCGACCCGGTCCGCAACGACGAGGTCTCCGCGGAGCTCTACGCCAACGGCAAGGGCCTGCGACGCTCCTTCGTCACCCAGAGCGGTCCCTACGACGAGGTCGTCCGCGGCCAGCGCTACGTCGACATCCGCGTGCGCCGCTGACGCGACCGCACCACCCTCACAGCACCACCCTCACAGCACCACCCTCACAGCACCACCCTCGCAGCACAGCGCGACCCGCACACACGACGGCGGGCCCGGACCACCTGGTCCGGGCCCGCCGTCGGCGTGTGTGTGGAGGGGGGCTCGCTCAGAGCCGCACGAGCATCTTGCCGGTGTTGGCGCCGCTCAGGACGCCGAGGAACGCCTCGACGGCGTGGTCGAGCCCGTCGGCGAAGGTCTCCCGGTGCTTCAGCGAGCCGTCGGCCACCCAGGCGCCGGCCTTCTCGTAGAACTCCGAGGCCAGGTCGTAGTGGTCGGTCACGATGAAGCCCTGCAGCCGCAGCCGCTTCTGCACCACCATCATCATGTTGCGGGGGCCCGCCGCCTGGCTCGGGTCGTTGTAGCCCGCGATCATGCCGCAGACGGCCACCCGGCCGAAGTCGTTGAGGTGCGTGATGGCGGCCTCGAGGTGCTCCCCGCCGACGTTGTCGAAGTAGACGTCGACCGGGCCGTGCTCGCCCAGCCGGTCGCTCACCCGGCCGTCGTGGTAGTCGAAGGCGGCGTCGAAGCCGAGGTCGTCGGTCAGCCACGAGACCTTGTCGGCCGAGCCGGCGGAGCCGATGACCTTGCCGGCGCCCAGCAGCCGCGCCATCTGGCCCACGGAGGAGCCGACGGCGCCGGCCGCACCGGACACGAAGACGGTCTCGCCCTGCTTCATCTCGGCGATGCGGGTGAGGCCGACGTAGGCGGTCAGCCCGGTGCTGCCGAGCACGCCGAGATAGGTCGAGGCGGGCAGCGTGGAGACGTCGAGCCTGCGCACGGCCTTGCCCGACACCACGGCGTGCTCGCGCCAGCCCAGCCCGTGCAGCACGGTGTCGCCGACCTCGATGCCCTCGGCGCGCGACTCCAGGACCTCACCGACCGCGGCCCCCTCGAGGGGGGCGTCGAGGGCGAAGGGGGGCACGTAGGACTTCGCGTCGTTCATGCGTCCGCGCATGTAGGGGTCGACCGACATGACGTCGGTGCGCACGAGCACCTCGCCCTCGCCGAGGTCGGGGAGCGTGGTGGTGACGAGGCGGAAGTCGTCGGGCACGGGCGCGCCGGAGGGTCGTCGGGCCAGGTGGATCTCGCGGGTCTCGGTGGTCATGTCCTCGATGGTGCCACCGGCTCCCGAGGGGCGACGGAGGTGGTGCTGACGGGTGCGCGACATCACAGCCTCGAGGATGAGGTGCGGTGTGTAGCAGTCGCTACGATGTAAGAGTCGAAAACGACGATGACCAATGACAGGTGTGCGGGTACCCGCACACCGGACGCCAGCCCCGAGACGGGGCGAAAGGGATGAGAGACACCATGAACTCGCAGCTGTACGTCGCCTACGGGATCTCCTCGACGAGGTTCCGCCCCGAGCGTGAGGCGACCGAGCGGCGGAACCTGGGTCTCCTGCTGGCGCACCGCCGACGCGTGCGCCTGGGCCTCGAGCCCGCCGAGGACTGAGCCCGGGCCGCCGGAGGGACTCCGGCGCCCCGGACGGTCGACGGGCCCCCGACACCACTCCGGTGTCGGGGGCCCGTCGTACGTCGTGGCCTCGGCCCACGGGGCCGGGCCGGGTGCGCCTAGGGCTGCACGGCGAGGGCGAACTCGACCTTGCCGTCGGGGTCGACGGCGGCGTCGAGGATCTTGTCGTCGAGCAGCAGCGCGGCGGTCTGGTCGAGGTAGACCGTGGCACCGTCCTGCTCGACGGTGACGTCGCCCGGCTCGGGCGCCGCGGCGGTCGACACCAGCAGCGCCGGCTCCACCTCGCTCTCGGAGACGATGCGGAGGCCGGCTGCGCCGGGCTGGCCCGGCTGGGCCGCGAGGTCGGTGACGATGGACTGGGCGTTCTCGGTCAGGAAGAGCACGTGCTCGCCTTCCGATGGGGTGCGGGGGGACCACTCGAACGTCTCTCGGCTGGGCGCTGAGGTCAAACCGGACGACCTCCCGGGCGTGTCTGGGAGGCTGCTGGCATGGACGAGACCACGCAGCAGCCCCCGGCCCCGACCCCCGACCACATGAGGGAGCCGGGCCGAGACCCCGCGACCCGGCGGGCGGTCGACCTCGAGCGCATCGGGGAGCGCCGCTACAAGGCCACCAACGGCCGCGGTGGCGTGCTGCCGGTCGGGTCGGGCGACGACCCCGACTTCACCCCGGTCGAGCTGCTGCTCGCCGCCCTCGTCGGCTGCGGGGCGGTCGACCTCGACCACGTCACCGGCAAGCGGTCGCCCTTCGCGTCCTTCGCGGCGCGGGCCGAGGGGCACAAGGTGCGCGACGAGCAGGGCAACCACCTGGTGGACCTGCGGGTCACCTTCGACGTGACCTTCCCCGAGGGCCCCGAGGGCGACCGGGCGCGCGAGGTCGTGCCCCGCACCCTGCAGATGGTGCAGGAGCGCCTGTGCACGGTGGGGCGCACGGTCACCCTGGGCGAGCCGGTCACCTACGCCGCGGGCGACCTGGGCCACTGAGCCCCCGGCGCCCGGGGTGGGGCCGCGGGCCGGTCAGCCGACGGTGACGCTCTCGATGTCGACCGGCGTGGCGGGCGCGCCGTCGCCGGTGCCGTTGTCGGTGCCCTCGTCGCCGATCTCGGTGAGCAGGTCGAGGCCGGCGTCGTCGATGGTGCCGAAGACGGTGTAGTCCGGCGGCAGCGGCGACTCCTCGTAGACCATGAAGAACTGCGAGCCGCCGGAGTCGGGGTACATCGTCTTGGCCATGGCCAGGGTGCCGGCCGGGTAGGTCTCCTCGCCGGTCAGCTCGTCGGGGATGGTGTAGCCGGGCCCGCCGGTGCCGGTGCCCGTCGGGTCGCCGCACTGGAGCACGTAGATGCCCTCGGTGGTGAGGCGGTGGCAGGTGGTGCCGTCGAAGTAGCCCTGCTCGGCGAGGCTGACGAAGGAGTTGACGGTGCAGGGCGCGGCGTCGGCGTCGAGGGTCAGACCGATGTCGCCGGCGCTGGTCGCGACGTCGGCGCTCACCTCGCCGCTGACGGTGGGGGTCGTCTCGGGCGGGTCGACCTCCTTGGCGGGCTGGCCGTCCTGCGGGTAGTCGCAGGAGCCCGACCCGGCGGCGGACCCGTCGTCGGAGGGGGAGCCGGAGGCGCTCTCGGAGGTGGCGGGGCTCGCGGCGGAGGTGTCCTCGGCCGTCGGCTCCTCGTCGGACCCGCAGGCGGCGAGCGAGGTGAGGCAGGCGACGACGGCGACGGCGGCCAGGGGGCGGGTCGCGGCGCGGCGGGCGAGGACACGGGGGGCGGGTCGGGTGCGCATGGCGCCGATCGTAGGCGCCGGGTGTGAGAGCAGCCTGAGCGGCCCGGCGCGCTCAGCCGTTCTGCCCGCGGGCCGTCACCGACCACGCGCGCAGGCCGCCGGCCTCCTCCACCCACAGGTCGTCGGCCAGGTTGACCGCGGAGCACACGTGGTTGGGCACCACGTCGAGCACCGAGCCGAGTGCGGGCGGGGCGGCGCCGCCGAGCTCGACGGTCGCGTGGTGCTCGGAGAGGGCGGTGATCCGGGCGCCGGGGTGGTCGAGCAGCCGGCCGAAGCCGGAGGAGTACGCCGCTCGGTCGGCTCCCAGCGCCTTGCTCCCGGCGTCGAGCACCAGGCGGCCGTGGGCGTGGCTGACGACCGTGGCCCGGCAGGTGAGCGCGATGTCGGCGGGCTCGACGACGCCGAGCTCCCACTGCTGGGCGTCGCCGAAGACGTAGACGCCGGGGCGCAGCTCGTCGACCACGTCGGCGGCACCGGGCACGAGGCTCGCGGCGAGGGTCGGCGTCGAGCCGCCCGAGACGACGCGCACGTCGATGCCCTCGTCGAGCAGGGCGTCGCGGGCGGTACGGAGGGCCTCGATCTCGTCGCGCACGGCCGCGGCGGTGGCGCCCGGGGCGTAGCCGTGGCCGGGGAAGGTGAACACCCCGCGCACGACGAGACCGGCCCGTCGGGCCGCGACGGCGACGTCCCCGGCCCGGTCCGCCGGCACCCCGGTGCGGTGGTGGCCGGAGTCGACCTCCACGAGCACCTCGACCCCCGACCCGCCGAGGCGGCGCCCGGCGTTGGCGGCGCCGGCGACGGAGTCCACGCCGATGGCCAGCCGGCAGATCTCGGAGAGGTCGCGCAGGCGGGAGGCGCGGTCGTCGTCGAGCCAGAGGGGGTAGGCGATGAAGACGTCGGTGCAGCCGTGGCGCGCGAAGACCTCGGCCTCGCCGACGGTGGCGACGGTGATGCCCGCGGCGCCGGAGACCAGCTGCAGCCGGGCGATCTCGGCGCTCTTGTGGGTCTTGACGTGCGGGCGCAGCGAGACCTGCAGGCTGCGGGCGCGCTCGGCGGTGCGGCGGACGTTGCGGCGCAGGCGGTCGAGGTCGACGCGGAGGTGGGGGGTCGGCGGGGCCGACGCCATCACATCTCCTCGTGGGTGTCGGGATCCCCGCCGAAGAGCCGGCCGTCGACCCGAGCGAGGGCGGAGATGGCGGCGACCTCCGCGTCGGTGAGCTCGAAGCCGAAGAGGTCGAGGTTGGCCCGCTGTCGCTCTGGCGTGGCCGACTTCGGCACCGGCACGGAGCCCAGCTGCACCTGCCAGCGCAGGATCACCTGACCCGGGGTGACGCCCAGGCGGGCGGCGGGGCCGGTGACGGCCGGCTCGTCGAGGGGGGCGTTGCGCTTGCCCAGGGGGCTCCACGACTCCGTGCGGATGCCGAGACGCTCGTGCACCGCACGCATCGCGGCCTGCGGGAAGTGCGGGTGCATCTCGATCTGGTTGACCACCGGGGTCACGCCGGTCTCGTCGATGATCCGCGCCAGGTGGGCCTCGGTGAAGTTCGAGACCCCGATCGAGCGCACCAGGCCGTCGCGCTGGAGGTCGACCAGGGCGCGCCAGGCCTCGGCGTACCGGCCGACGCTGGGGTTGGGCCAGTGGATGAGGTGCAGGTCGATGCGCTCGAGCCCCAGGGCGCGCAGCGAGCCCCTGACGCTGGCGACCGCCTCGTCGTAGCCGTGGTCGCGACCGGGCAACTTGCTGGTCACCACCAGGTCGTCACGATCGACCTCGGCCCGCCTGACCGCCTCGCCGACCGCGGCCTCGTTGCCGTAGTTGACCGCGGTGTCGAGCAGGCGGTAGCCCGCCGCGATCGCCGACCCGACGGCCTCGACGCACGCGTCGTCGCGCAGCGGGTAGGTGCCGAAGCCGACGGCCGGGAGGGTCGTGCCGTCGAGCAGGTCGTGGGTCGGGATCGCAGGTGCCATGGGCTCCAACCTAGTCTCGTGGCGCCCGTCACCCGGGCCCCTGGGCCGAGGCCCGGCCCCGGGGCGGGTCAGGGAGCCTGGGGTCCGCGGTCGTCGGGAGCGGCCTCGTGGTGGCGTCGTCCGCGGGTGCGCTCCGACTCCTTCATCTCGGCCTCGAAGAGGTGTCGACGCCCACCGACGAGCTCCTCGCGGGCGGTGCGCTCCAGGTCGCGGAAGACCGACCAGTAGGTGTCGTCGTACTCCTCCATGATCTGGAAGGTCCAGCGGCCCTCGATCACGTTGCGGCCCACGAGCTCACGCTCGATCCGGTCGGCCAGCTCGGCGTGCCCGGCCTCGCGCAGCTGCTCGACACCCTCGCCGAGGGTCAGGTCGGCGGTGCCGGAGAGCCGGTGGAAGGTGTAGAGGTGACCGCGCGCCACCTCGACGGCCTCCAGGGCCTCGGAGATCTTGCCGAGGGCCTCGACGGTGGCGTCACTGACGCCGTCGGGACGCCGGTGCTCGGCGACGGGGCCGTCGCCGGACCCCACCTCGGGCGCAGCGCCGGTCAGGACAGCACCGACGCGGCCTGCACCGGCCCGTCGCCCTCCTCCGCGGACTCGATCGCCTCGGCCAGGGCCGTGACGTCGGCGTCGGGCAGGTCGAGGCCCGCCTCGCCGAGGCCCTTGCGCAGCTCGGCCTCGACGGTGCCCTCGGGGGCCGACTCCTGGTAGGAGGTCACGCGGTCGACGACGGCCTGGACGGCCTCGGTCTTCTCGTTGCTCTCGGTCATGGGTCGAAACTAGGCGCCGAGCAGCGGCGGCGGCCCCACCCCTACGGGGGTCGGTGCCGGGCGGTCTCCTCAGGAGGCGAAGGCGCCCACGCCGGCCCGGAAGGCGTCGTGGGAGGCCTGGCTGCTGGTGATGCGCCAGTCGGCTTCCTTCTGGAAGTGGAACCAGGTCAGCCCGCGCACCTCACGGTGCTGGTCGAGGTAGGCCCACATGTCACGGATCCAGCCGGCCTTGTCGCCCACGCCCTCGGGGCAGCCGACCTCGCCGATGAAGACGGGCTTGGCCGTCAGCGAGGTGAGCTGGGCGAGGCCGGGCCCGAAGACCTCCCCGAAGGACTGCCAGGAGGTGGAGGGGATGAGGCCGGCCCAGTTGTAGCCGTCGAGGCCGACCCGGTCGACCCACCGGTCGCCGGGGTAGAGCCCGGGGAGCGCCACCGACCCGGGGAAGGGCACGTTGGGGGTCCAGGTCCAGAGCGCGTTGGTCGCCCCGACGGAGCGGAAGATGCCGACCACCCGGCGCCAGGCCGCGACGTAGTCGCCGGAGGTGTTGCCGTTGACGCCCTCCGACCAGGGGTACCAGCTGCCGTTCATCTCGTGGGCGAAGCGGAAGGCGACCGGAGCGCCGTACGCCTTGACCTGCTGAGCCCAGCGCGTGACGTAGGCGTCGAAGGCGCCGCCGGCGATGCGGTCGAGGGAGTAGGTGGGCTGGTCGGGCGTGCCGACAGCGGGGTCCCAGGGCTCCCAGGTGACCTCCGGCACCGCACCGGTCGAGGCGACCCGGCGGGCGTCGGCGGTGGGGAAGTCGGCGGCGGAGTGCCACGAGGAGTAGAAGGTGAGCTGGGTGGCGCGCCGGCCGAGGCTGGAGGCGAGGGCGTCGGCCTCCGACAGCTCCGTGGGGGCGCCGGGGACGGCGAGGCCGAAGACACGGGCCGGCAGGGTCTTCGCCCGGGCCTTGCGGATCGTGCGCGACACACGGTCGAGGGCGGTGGTCACGGGCTTGTCGACGGTGTCCGCCGCCAGCGGACCGGCTGCGCTAGCCGCGGCGGCCGGGGCCGGTGCCGCGTCGGCGACGGCCGGCAGCGCGCCGACGCCCAGGGTGGTGACGGCGGCGAGTGCGGTCGCCACGAGGGCGCGACGCAGCCCGCGGCGGGGCGGGAGGGGGTGCAGGTGCGACATGGCAGACCTCGGGGGCGGTCGTGGTCGCGGGCGATGGGTGGTCGCGCGCGGGTGGGGTGGGGGTTCCGGCGGTGCCGTACGCCGGCTCGGGCAAGCCGGTGCCGTGCGGGCCGGTGTCGTGCGGGGGAGAGCCGGCGGGGCGCGGCCCGTGGGGGACGGGTCGCCCCACCAGGATCGCACCCCTCGCCCCGGTCCGGGTGCCGCTCACCCCGGCAGGGGGGCAGTGGTCCAGACCCCCGGGGGCCGACGGTGTGACCTGCACGACGAACGACCCCCGATCCCTCAGGTCGAGGGGTCGGGGGTCGATGTCACGCGGATCCGGGTCGCGCGGACCTGTTCCGCTACTGCACCCGCACCCGGTCGGTGCGCTCACGTCGGGTGGCCTTGGGGCTGTCGAGCACGACCCGCACCGCCACGTCGCCCGCCGGGAAGGCCTGCTCCACCTCGCGGGTCACGGTGGTGACGGCGTCGCGCAGCTCGTGCACCTCGGCGGTCTCCTCGACGCGGCCCCTCAGCTCGACCACGGTCGAGCCCCGGTGGGTGCGAGCGGTGCCCGACAGGCCCGTGACCGGCGCGAGGGACTCCAGGCGCGCGGCGGTCGCGTGGGCCAGCGAGCGGAGGTCGACCTCGAGGCGACCCTCGGGGCCGCTCGCCGGGAGCCGGAGCGCCGGGACCGACGCCGGCCTGAGGTGGGCCAGGACCCAGGCCAGGCCGAGCAGGCCGAGCAGCACCCCCACGACGGCCGAGGCCCACGGCCACCAGCTGGTGGCCAGGACGTCGTCGACGGGGGCGGTGTCGAGGGTGTCGCCCCACGACAGCACCCACCCGAAGCGCCAGTCGAGGAGGGCCAGCGACACGGCGACGAGCACCAGCCCGACGAGGGCGACCATGAGGCGGTCGGTCTTCGTGGGCGCGGTCATCGCGGTGCCTCCTGGGCGTGGACGGAGATGCGGGCGGGGGAGAAGCCGTCGAGATCGGCGGCGATGCTCTCGCGCACACCGGCGACGGTCTGGTCGGTGTCGCGCGGCGCGACCACCTCGACGCGCACGCGGTGACGGCGGGAGACCGTGGCGCTGGCGCCGACGACACCGCTGCTGCGGTCGGCTCGCCGGCGTGCCAGGGCGGCCACGGCGTGTGCAGAGACCCAGAGGTCGCCGTCGGCGGTGGCCGGCAGGTGTGTGACCGGGGCGGGCTTGAGGGCCAGCACGAGCAGCACCAGCCCGACGAGACCGGTCACCGCGGCGGCCACCACGACCGCGGTCGTGGCGCCGAGTCCGTCGAGGCCGTCCACGGCGTCGCGCAGCCAGGGGCTGCCGCCGGTCCAGCCCTGGGCGACGGCGAGGTCGCGCACGGTGACGACAGCCAGCGCGACGAGCGCCAGCGCGAGCAGCAGAGCCACGGGCACGACGGCCGGGCGGCCCCGGGGCGGGTTGCGTCGGCTCACTGGACCCGCCCCCCTCGCCCGTGCCCGTGGTCGTCGGCGGGCTCGGGGTCGACGAGGTGCACGGTGACGTCCACCGTCGTGATGTCGATCCCGCTGATGCGGGCGGTCTCGCGCTGCACCGTGGCCCGCACGCCCTCGGCGATGTCCGAGACGGCGCAGGGCCACACGGCAGCGACGTCCACCTCGACGCGGGCCCGTGCCCCGTGGACGGTGACGGTGGCCTGCGGCGAGCCGGATCCGGTGAGGCGACCCAGGGCCGATCCCACCGACGACCCCAGGGCGGAGCCCATCGCCGGGCGGCGCGACACGGTGCCGGGCGCCTCGAGCGCCGCGCGCTCCACGACGTGCTGGAGGGCGCGCGTGCGCACGTCGAGGCGACCCCGGTCCTCCGGGGGCGCGAGAGCGGGCTCAGCCACGACGGCCCCGCACCAGCGCGCCCAGGTCGAGCTCGCCGTCGACGTGGCCGCCGATGAGGTAGCCGGCTCCGCCCAGCACGACGCCGAGCAGCAGGCCGAGCAGGCCGCCGACGACGATGGCGATCGCCAGCAGCAGTCCGGCGATGAGGCCGATGGTGGAGGTGGTCATGGTGGTGTCTCCTTCAGAGTTGGCCGTAGCGGCGAGAGCCGGGCAACGACCGTGGGATGCGGCGTCTGACGTCGCCCACGAGCCGGCGGCTCGTGGTGCGCACTGCTCGTCTGGCCCGCGACGCCGCGGTCGAGGTGACGGTGATGGTGGGGGCGGACGCCGGGCCGGCGGCCGGGCCGTCCCCCCACGGCCCGACCCCGGCGGTCGGGGTGCCTCCTGCGGTGCGACCCGCTGTGCCCCCTGTGGTCCCTGTGGTCCCTGCCGCCCGCGCCGCCTCGAGGGCGTCGAGCGATCGCATGACCGCGACGAAGGTCGCCGCGTCCCCACCCACGTCGGGGTGGTGACGGCGGGCGGCCTCGCGGCGCAGGGAGCGCAGGTCGGGGTCGCTCATCGGGGCGCGCCACCCGGGGGCTCGACGTCCTCGACGACGACGTGGACCGGTCCGGGCACGAGGGGACGGACCACCTCGCGCACGGCGGCCGTGGTCGTCGCCACGGCGGCGCCCCACGTCAGCACGACGTGGACCGAGGCCCCGGGCTCCAGCAGCTTCACGCCGGAGACCCGGCGCCCGGGCAGGTAGGTCGCGACCTCGCCGAGCACGCCGCCGTGCAGGTCGGCCACCCCGGGCACGGCCAAGACGGCCGCGGCGACGAGGTCGACCTGCTCCGGGGCGTCGTCGGACGACCCGGCCGGGTCCCGGTCGGTGACGCCGAGGTCCTCGGGCTGCTCGGTCACGCGCTCACTCGACCCGCGGGGCGCTGGAGGCCGAGGTGTCGGCGTCGTCCGACCCGTCGTCGAGGAAGATGTCGTGCACGGTGATGTTGACCTCCGTCACCTCCAGCCCGGTCATGCGCTCGACCGAGCCGATGACGTTGCGGCGCACGGCCTGGGCGAGGTCGGCGATGGAGACGCCGTACTCGGCGACGAGGTCGAGGTCGACGGCGGCCTGCCGCTCGCCCACCTCCACGGCGACGCCCTGGCTGAGGTTGGTGCGCGAGCCGGGGATGCGGTCGCGCAGGGCGCCGACGGCGCGGGCGGTGCCGCCGCCGAGGGCGTGCACGCCGCTGATGTCGCGTGCGGCGATGCCGGCGATCTTGGAGACGACGGCGTCGGCGATCGAGGTGCGGCCCTGCTCGCTGGCGAGCGCGCCGGTGCCGCGGGTGGCGACGTCGGTGGTCGTGGTGGCGGTGGTCTCGGGCTTCTTCTCGGTCATGGGTGAACCTCTCTGTTCCCTGGTCGTCGTGCTGCGCGGGTGGTGTCCCCGCGCTGACGGTGCACGCACGTCGTGCGTCTGACACCAGGTAGTCGTGCCGTCCTCCCCGATCGTCACGGATCTGGTGGTGTGATGTGGAGCACGCGGTCGCCGCGAGGAGTGGGGACCACTGGGGTGGGGAGGTCGGTGGGCCTGCCTGGACAGGATGGAGCCGTGGTGACCGCCGAGCCTCCCGAGGAGGAAGCCTCCGACGCAGCGCTGGTGCGCGCCGTCGGCGCGGGTGACGCCGAGGCCTTCCGCGAGATCGTGGACCGCTACGGTCCGCGAATGTACCGCTACGCGCTGCGGCTCGTCGGCGGCAACGACACCGACGCGGCCGAGGTCACCCAGGAGGCGCTGATCTCGGCGTGGAAGGACCTCGGCACCTTCCAGGGCCGCTCCAGCCTCAAGACCTGGCTCTTCCGGCTGGTCCACCGCCGCGCGGTGGACCTGCAGCGCCACCGGCGTCCCACGCCCATCAACGACGACCTGCTGTCGCGCTTCGTGCCCGAGGCCAATGACAACCCTCTCCAGGACGTGCTCGACGCCGAGCTGCTGGCGGCCTTGCAGCAGGCGCTGGACGAACTACCGTGGCACCAGCGCGCGGTGTGGCTGCTGCGCGAGGTCGAGGGCATGTCGTACGACGAGATCGGCGAGGCGCTGGCCCTCCCGGTCGGAAGCGTCCGTGGTCACCTGCACCGCGGACGGCGGACCCTGGCGGAGAGGATGGCGCGATGGCGGTAGAGCCGCAGCGAGACGACGGTGACGACCTCGTCGGCGCCGACCGGCCCGACGTCGCGGGAGGGGAGCTGCTCGACCGCGCCCTGCGCGCCGTGCGCGAGGACGACCCGGGTGGCTTCGAGGGTGTGCGCAGCTCCGTGCTCGAGCGGGTGCGGCGCACCGTCGTGCCGGCCGACCCGGTCCTGGTGCGACGCGCCGACGGCGGCGTGGACCACGACCCCGACGGCTCGCGCACCTGGGTCTCCAGCCGGGTGGTGCGCTCGGCGGTGAGGCGTCTGGCGCAGCGGCGCGTCGCGAGCGCTCCGGCGTCGGTGCAGGTGGACGTCGACGAGGAGCGCGTGACCCGGGTGCGACTGGGTCTCGTCTGCTCCTACGGCACCGACGTCCGCTCGGAGGCCGCCGAGGTGCGCGGGGAGGTCCAGGAGCTCCTGGTATCGCTCGTCGGGCCCGATCCCCGGGGCGCGGTCGACGTCGACATCGACGTGGTCGACGTCGTGGAGGGCGACCCGCGCCTGGTGTGAGCACCGGGAAAGGTCACCTCCCGGCGCGGATCGACGTACCGTGGCTCCGGTCGTCGGCCGACCCCCGCGGGGGCGCCCCCGCGCCCCGTGCCCTCGGGTCGTCCCGGCGCCGTCCCACCTGCCCCTCTCCGTCGACCCCCCTCAGGAGACCTGCATGCGCGACTCGGGTCCGCTCGCGTCCAGACCGTCCCGGCGCCGCGCCACCGGCGCAGCCGTGGCCTGCTTCCTCGCCCTCTGCGTCGGCTCGGTCGTGCTCAGCGCCCCCGGCCGGTCGGCGGCGCCGCCGGAGCGGGCCACCACGGCGCCCCGCCCGACCGGCGACCTGCGCACGGGCCCCGACGCGTTCGTCGGAGGGCAGGCGCTCCTCTTCAGCGGGCGGGTGGGTCCACGACGCAAGCAGGCGATCCGTCTGCAGTTCCACATGAACCGTCCGGGCGACGTCTGGACCGACGTCCAGGGCTCTCGCGGCACGACCGACCGGTCCGGGGCCTTCCGGTTCACCTTCCCCGCACCGGCCATGGAGAACATCAGCTACCGCGTGGCCTCCTCCTCCGGCGTCACCCCGGGGCGGCTGCTGCGGGCCCGCGCCCAGGAGGTCGTGCTGTCCCTCGGGCGTCGCCACCCGGCGGCGTACGTCGACCGCCCCTTCGTGCTGAAGGCGGACACGACGCCGGTGGTGCGCGGACGCCGCCCACCGGCCTTCCCCGGTCGTCGCGTGGAGCTGCAGGAGCGCGTCGACGGACACCGCTGGCGCACCGTCGACACCGACACCACCGACGCGCGCGGGCGGGCCTTCTTCACCCGCACCGAGGCCGAGGCCGGCAACCACGTCTACCGCGCCCGCCAGGACGACTGGACGCAGGGCGGCGACCGGATCGGCTGGTTCGCGTCGTTCCCGACCACGTTCACGGTCGTCGCGGAGCCGCCCCCGGCGCCCAGCCCCGCTCCGTCACCCACCTCCAGCGCCACTCCCACCGGCACCTCCGGCGGCACCGGCTCGCGCGCTGACACGACCACGGCGACACCGGCAGCGGCGCCCGCCCGGCTCACCGTGACCCGGGCGCAGGACAGCGGCGCGCAGCCCGCACGTGCGGGATCGGGCGACGCCGTCCTCCCCACCGCCGGGCGCGCGTCGGGCTCGACCAACGCCAGCTCCCGCTGGGGCTGGGGGCCGTCACTCTTCGACTTCGCCTGGGAGTTCGGGGAGTCCCTCACCTCCCGTCCCTACCGCGGCAGCCGGCTCGAGGGCGGGTGGCGCGACACCTCCAACGGCACCGGTCGGGCCGCCCACGTCAACGGCGGGCTCTTCCTGCAGAGCGGCTCCGGCGCCACGGCCCGCCACCGCGGCACCACCACCGCCACCCTCGACGGCAACGCCCAGCGCACGGGGCGGTGGGAGTTCCGGCTCCGGGCCTCGGCCGACCGCGGCCGCGCCGCCGACTACGACGTGCGCGTCGAGCTGGTGCCCGAGGGCTCGTCGGTCGACGCGTGCACCGGCCCCGTGGTGACGGTCGCCGACTTCACCATGCGCGAGCGGGGGATGCGCTTCGGCGTGCGCTCCCGCGAGGGCGGCACGGCCCGGGTAGGACGCAAGGCGGTCAGCCTCACCGACCAGCCCCGCAACGTCGCGGTCGAGGTGGGTCGGCGACACGTGACCTGGTTCTACGACGGCACCGTGATCGGCTCGGTCGACGTGGCCGACCTCGGAGCGCCGCTGACGCCGCGCATCAGCCTCGTCGGCAAGCGTCGGTCTACGATGAGCCCGACCGTCCTCACCACGGACTGGCAGCGCGCGTGGACCCTCGACCACGGGAAGCAGGTCCGGTCGGGGCCCTCGCTCGGCCGGGTCCGGACCGACCCCGCCTGCTGACCGGCGTCAACGGCGTCAGCGGCGTCAGCGGCGGGTGCGGTGGCCGGTGGTGGGTCGGCGGTCCGCGACCCGGACGCGCGGGGCCACGAGGC
Organism: Nocardioides sp. P86; assembly: GCF_023712465.1. Classification (NCBI taxonomy): domain Bacteria; kingdom Bacillati; phylum Actinomycetota; class Actinomycetes; order Propionibacteriales; family Nocardioidaceae; genus Nocardioides; species Nocardioides sp. P86. The sequence goes on from NZ_JAMAYE010000002.1 coordinate 145,651, forward strand.
GCGGTCACGGCGTACACGGCGGAGGACTGCCGCGGCTCGAGACCACCGAGCCGTGGGTGCGACCCGTGTGGGGCGCCGGACGGCTCAGGCTTCGTCGCCCCCGGTGACCACCGCGAGGAGACCCTCGCCCCAGCGCTCGAGCTTGCTGGCGCCGACCCCCGAGATCGAGCCGAGCGCGTCGAGGGTGGTGGGTGCCTCGGCGGCGACGTGGCGCAGCGTGGCGTCGTGGAAGACGACGTACGCCGGCACGCCGGCCTCCTTCGCGGTTGCGGCCCGCCAGGCGCGCAGCCGCTCGAAGAGCGCAGCGCCCTCGGCGTCGAGGTCGACGACGTCGGCGGTCTTGGCGCGGCGCTCGTTGCGGCTGCGGGTGGTGCGCTTCGGCTCGGTGCGCAGGTGCACCTCGCGCTCGCCGCGCAGGACGTCGGTGGAGGCCTCGGTGAGCTCGAGGGTGCCGTAGCCGTCGGCGCCGACGGCGAGCAGGCCCTGGGCCAGCAGCTGGCGCACCACACCGCGCCACTCGCCGGCGCTGAGCTCCGTGCCGACGCCGAAGACGGTGAGGCTGGTGTGGTCGAGCTCCACGACGCGGGCGGTGGCGTTGCCCAGCAGGATGTCGACGACGTGGCCGGCGCCGTAGCGCTGTCGACGCTGCGCCAGCCGCACCACCGCGGAGAGCAGCTTCTGGGCGGCGATGGTGCCGTCCCACGTCTGCGGGGGAGCAGTGCAGGTGTCGCAGTTGCCGCAGGGCTCGCCCTGCTGGCCGAAGTAGGCCAGCAGCTGCACGCGGCGGCACTGCACGGTCTCGCAGAGCGCCAGCATCGCGTCGAGGTGGGCGCCGAGCCGACGGCGGTGGGCGGCGTCGCCGTCGGAGGTGTTGATCATCCGGCGCTGCTGCACGACGTCGGCCAGGCCGTAGGCCAGCCAGGCGGTGGCGGGCAGCCCGTCGCGCCCGGCGCGGCCGGTCTCCTGGTAGTAGCCCTCCACCGACTTCGGCAGGTCGAGGTGGGCCACGAAGCGCACGTCGGGCTTGTCGATGCCCATGCCGAAGGCGATGGTCGCGACCATCACCAGCGAGGGCTCGCGCAGGAAGCGCGACTGGTGCTCCGCGCGCTGCTGCGCGGGCAGGCCCGCGTGGTAGGGCAGGGCGGGTATGCCGTGCTTGCTCAGGTGGGCCGCGGTCTCCTCGACCGACTTGCGCGAGAGGCAGTAGACGATGCCGGCGTCGCCGGCGTGCTCGCTGCGCAGCAGGTCGAGCAGCTGCTGGCGGGGGTTGTCCTTGGCCACGATGCGGTACTCGATGTTGGGGCGGTCGAAGCTCGCCACGAACTGCCGGGCCTCGGCGAGTCCGAGGCGGTGCACGATCTCCTCGGCCGTCTCCCGCGTGGCCGTCGCGGTGAGCGCCACCCGGGGCACCCCGGGCCAGCGCTGGCCCAGCACGGTGAGGTTGAGGTAGTCGGGACGGAAGTCGTGGCCCCAGGCCGAGACGCAGTGGGCCTCGTCGATGGCGAAGAGCGCGATCCGGCCGGCGTCGAGCAACCGCAGCGTCTCGGCCACGGCGAGCCGCTCGGGGGCGAGGTAGAGCAGGTCGAGCTCGCCGGCGACGTAGGCCCGCTCGACTGCGCGTCGCTCTTCCGTGGTCTGGGTGGAGTTGAGGAAGCCGGCCCGCACGCCCAGGGCGTCGAGGGCGTCGACCTGGTCCTGCATGAGCGCGATCAGCGGCGAGATGACGACGCCGGTGCCCTCGCGCACCAGGGAGGGCACCTGGTAGCACAGCGACTTGCCGCCGCCGGTGGGCATGAGCACCAGCGCGTCGCCGCCGCCGACGACGGTTTCGATGATCTCGGCCTGGTCGCCGCGGAAGGCGTCGTAGCCGAAGACCCGCTCCAGCACCTCGAGGGGCGAGCCGGCGGGGGAGTCGGTGACGGTCATGGGGTCCATCGTGCCGACCCCTCCCGACCGTACGCCGACCCGGGCCACCCCACCTGTGGACGCAGCGTCCGTCGCGGGCCGCGTGTCAGGCGCGAGGGCTCAGGCGTCGGGCCGCAGCAGCCAGCGCTCCACGACCACCTCGACCAGCACCCGCGCGCCGTAGCGCGACGGGTCGGCGGCGTCCCACCCGGCGTACCGCTCGGCGAACGCCGCCAGCACCGCCGCGTGCGCCTCACGCCCCCGCGGCCCGGACAGGTCGTGGACGACCGCGCGTCCCTCGCCGACCGTCGGGTCGGCTGCGCTGCCGTCGAGGGCGAGCGAGACCCGCGGGTCGTGCTCCAGGTTGCGCGTCTTCACGGCGTCTCGGGAGGTCGCGATCCAGACCAGGTCGGCGTCGCGCACGAACCACACCGGGGTCGTGTGGGGCGAGCCGTCGCGACGCAGCGTGGTCAGCCACAGGCAGGGAGGGGCACTCACCCGCCGATCGTCACAGATCCCCGGTGACGCCCGCGCGCTGCTGCCCTAGGCTGACGGTCGTGGACGCCGGTGCCGACGGAGCCCCCGCTGCGCCCGCGCGCGCCGTGGAGGCCGTGACGGTGCAGTTCCACCCCGACTGGCCGCACGGTGGCTCGACCGTGGTGGCGTCGCTGGCCGCCGACGGTCGCTATCGCTCGCAGTTCGTCACGGGCGTCTCCAACGGCGGACTCACGGCCTTCCCCGGCGGCGACCGGTGGCGGTGGGAGAGCAGGCTCTTCGCCGGGCGCTACGACAAGGCCCCTCCCGGCGACCGCCCGGTCTACGGCGCCTGGAACCGTCACGCCGACCCCTACGGCGGCGCGGTGCGCTTCGGCTCGTCCTACCTGCGGCTGCGCCCGGAAGTCGTCACACGCTCCACGTTCTGCTTCCCCGACTCCGTCCTCGAGCCGGACCCCGCCGACGTGGGGGAGGCCGACCTGCTGCCGCGCCTGTGCGCGATGGCCGACGCCTCCGGTCTCGACCCCCTCGACGACTGCGTGGAGGCCCACGTGCATGGGCCGCTGAGCCTGGCCGACGACGTCGAGGCCCTCGTGCTCGACCCGTGCTACGCCGGCACCGAGGTGAGCGGGATAGCCGAGAAGCAGGGATGGCCGGTGGAGCTGCACCCCGGCTTCAGGGCAGCCGCCGACGACCTCGACCCCGCCTACCGCGGCGCGCACGTCGTCGACCTGGCCCGCAGGCTGGGCGGGGAGCTGACGCCCGCGGTGCTGGGCCGGGCGGCCCGGTCGGGGGACCACCCGCCGCAGACGGTCAAGCAGCTGTGGCACTGCCTGGCGCGCTTCGGGCGAGGGTGACCCCGGCCCACGACGTGAGCCCACTCCGGTCCGTCCGGGTGGTCCGGAGAGGGCGGCGGTCAGCGGTGTCGCAACCACGCGTCGAGGGCGAGGGTGACCTCGGTGTGGGCCGCGAGCATCGCCCTAGGGTCGTCGGGCACCCGCAGCACGTGGTCGCCGGGGACCAGCACGGTGCGACCGCTCAGGGCTGCGAGCACGGTGCGGTCGAGGTAGGGGTCGGACTCCCCGATGGCGGTGCGCTGCGGTGCGGGGTACGCCAGCAGCGCCTCGCTCACCAGCGGCTCGATGAGCAGCGGGGTCAGCCAGGCGGCGGGACAGCCGAGGTCGGCCGCGACGGGAGCGGCGAGGGTGCCCAGCGACTTGGCCACGACGACGAGCCGGCCGTCGTACCCCTCCGCGGCGGCGCGCAGCTGCTCGCCCACCCAGACCGCCTCGTCCTCGATCTCGAGCGCTCCGCGGGCGGCGGGGTCCACCAGACCTGGCGCACGTGCCACCCGCGGGCCAGGGCGACCTGGGTGGCGAAGAACAGCAGCGGGGCGTCGGGGGAGTACTGCCTGCCCGGCAGCACGACGCACAGGCCGCGGACGCCCTGGGGCGAGGTCTCGGCGGCGAGGTCGACGTAGCGGATCCCCCGGACAGCCTCGGCGCGGCCCGCGACGTCGTCAACGTGCCTGGTCGTCACGGCTAGCCTCGGCGCATGGCCGGGACAGGCAGCGTCGTCGCCGTGAGTCGGGACGAGACCCACCGCTTCAGCAAGACCCCGCGCGAGTCGATCACCCTCGTGACCGGCCTCGGCGTAGTCGGCGACGCCCACGCGGGTGTGCTCGTGCAGCACCGCTCGCGCGTGCGCCGTGACCCCGGCCGGCCCAACCTGCGCCAGGTGCACCTGATCCAGGACGACCTGCTCGCCGAGGCGCGCGCGGCCGGCCACGACCTCGGCCCGGGCGGGCTCGGGGAGAACGTCCTCACCACCGGGGTCGACCTGCTCGCCCTGCCGACCGGCACCCGTCTGCGCCTCGGCGAGGTGGTGCTGCGCGTGACCGGACTCCGCAACCCGTGCCGCCAGATCGAGGACTTCTCCGCCGGGCTGCTCAAGGTCGTCGTGGCCCGCGCCGACGCCCGGCCCTCGACCTCCGAGGTCACCCTCGGTCCGACCGGCGGGGCGGAGTCGATCGACGGAGCCGGCATCACCCGCCGGGCGGGCGTCATGGCCGTCGTCGAGCGCGGGGGAGAGGTGTGCCCCGGCACGGCGGTCGCGGTCGAGCTGCCGCCCGAGCCGCACCAGCGGCTCGAGCCGGTCTGAGACCGGCGGGGCGGTCCCTGGGTCAGCGGGGGTCCGTGCTGCTCCCGGTGGAGTCGGACGCCTGGTCGGTCCTGCTCGGGCGACCGGCGTCCCTCGCGCGCTGCCGGCGCACGGCGACGAGGGAGACGGCCACCGTGGCAGCGATCCACACGAGGGTCGCGACGAGCCCGTGCTCCCTCGATCGCAGGACCACGATGGCGATCAGTGCGCCTCCGAACACGGCGGTCAGGTAGGCGTAGATGAGCTTCACAGCGCGACGCTAGCTTGGTCGGGTCTGACTCGACGGGCGAGGGCCGGCCGTCCGCAGGCCGTTCGTGATGGGGTGGACCGATGAGCGACTCCCCGACGACCGCGCCGCAGGTCGCGATGCTGTGGGAGGACGCCGACCCCGACCGCGTGCTGCGACAGCGCTTCGGCCTCGACGGCGCGGCCGCAGCCGGGCGATGGGTGTGCTCGCTGGTGGGGCGGGTGTGGGGCGCCCACGACGTCGTCTGCGAGCGGATCGTCCTCAGCGACGTCAACGCCCTCGCCTGGCTGTCGACCGACGACGGACCCCGGCTGGCGAAGTGGACGCGCTCACAGGAGCGTTTCGCCCGGCTGCAGCAGCTCGCGGCGCTGACCGGCTGGCTGGAGGGGGAGGGACAGCCGGTCTCGGCGCTGGTGCCGGCTCGCGACGGACGGCTCCAGGTCGAGCACGACGGGGTCTCGACGGGTCTGCAGCGCGTCGTGCGCGGCGAGCTGCTCGACGTCGACGACCCGGCCCAGGTCTGGGCCGCTGGTGCCGCGCTCGCGCGTCTGCACCTGGCTCTCGCGCGCTGGCCGGGCGGCGTGCACCTCGCCGGCTCGCCGGCTTACGTCGACCCGCGGCGAGCGCTCGCCGGCCGGCTCGAGGCCGACAGCAGCCAGGTGCCCGCCGGGGCCGGCGCCCTCCTGCGCCGCCTGCTGCGGGAGGCACCCGACCTGAGCGGCGCGCCCCAGCTCGTCCATGGCGACGTCCGCGCGGCCAATGTGCTGTGCCGGGGATCCGAGGTTGTGGCGCTGCTCGACCTCGAGGAGGCCCGCGCCGACCAGCGCGTGGTCGAGCTGGCGCGGGCCGCTGTGCTCCTCGGCACCCGCTTCCACGACTGGGCGCCGGTCCCGGGCGGGGTCCGCCACACGTTCCGGGCGGGCTATGAGTCGGTGAGCCGGCTCTCGCCTGCCGAGAGCCGTTGGTTCGACGTCGTGGAGCTCGCGGCGTCCTGGGCGATGGTGCCGACGGGTGGAGATCCGACCGGCTGGGGGAGCGAGGCCCGAGCCGTCACGACCCGCCTCGGCGGCTAGCATCGCCGGGTGCCGGTCGAGGTAGTCCCGTACTCCGCGCAGTGGCCCGTGCAGTTCGACCGGGTCGCCGCGCAGCTGCGGTCGGCCCTGACCGCAGTGCCCTCGGCGTACGTCGAGCACGTCGGCTCGACCGCGGTGCCCGGTCTGGCCGCCAAACCGGTGCTCGACATCGACGTCGTGGTCCCCGCGGGTGACGTCGACGCCGCGGTGGCGGCGTTGGAGTCGGCCGGCTACGTGCACCGCGGCGACCTCGGCGTGGCCGACCGCGAGGCCTTCCACGCACCCGACGACGATCCGCGGCGTCACGTCTACGTCTGCCGCGCCGGCAGCCTGAGCGTGCGCAACCACCTCGCCGTGCGCGACGTGCTCCGGCGCCGCGAGGACCTGCGCGAGGCCTACGCCGCGGTCAAGCTCGCCCTGGCCGCCGACCCCGCGATGGACATCGACACTTATGTCGCCCGCAAGTCGGCGGTGCTCCAGGCGGTGCTCGCGGTCGCCGACCTCACCACCGAGGAGCGACGCCGGATCCTGCGGCTCAACGACCCGAGCAGCGCCTGAGGGACGTGGGGCACGACTGGCCTCGGGCCATGGCGCAGCCGCGGGCGGGGGACCGGAAGACGCGCCCGACCGGGCCGGTCGCGCCGGGGTTCCGGTGGTTCTGGACGGGGGAGACGGTCTCGGCGGCTGGCTCCTACGTCACGGTGCTGGCGCTGCAGACGCTGGTCGTGCTCGACCTCGGGGGCGACGCGCAGGACGTCGGCTGGCTCAACAGCAGCCGGTGGCTTCCCTACCTCGTCATCGGTCTGCTGGTCGGTGCCTGGGTGGACCGCTGGCCCCGTCGCCCCGTCATGATCGCCACCGACCTGGCCCGGGCGGCGCTTCTCGTGGCGATCCCGCTCGCGTGGTGGGCCGGGGTGCTGACGCTCCCGGCGCTCCTGGCGGTGGTGGTCGCCTTCGGCGCCGCGTCGCTGTTCAACGACGCCGCCTCGCAGTCGTTCGTGACGCGGCTCGTGCCACGGCCCCGTCTCCAGCAGGCCCATGCCCGGCTCGACACCGGCGACGCCGCCGCGCAGACCACCGGGCCCGCGCTGGCCGGGGGCCTCGTCAGCCTGGTCGGAGCGTCGCTCGCGGTGCTCGTGGACGCCGCGAGCTTCCTGCTCTCCGCGGCGGTCGTGTGGCGACTCCGGGTGGAGGAGCCACCGGCGGTGGACCGCCGGGCTCGTCCGCACCTGCGCCGCGAGGTGGCGGCCGGGGTCCGGTGGGTCTATCGCGACTCGCGCCTTACCCAGCTCGCGGTGTCCACCCACGTCTGGTTTGCCGGCCAGGCGGTCCTCGGGGTGGTGATCGCGCCGTACGCCTTGGTGGAGCTCGGCCTCAGCGCCTTCCAGCTCGGCGTCGCCGTCGCCTGCGCCGGGGCGGGGGCCGTGCTGGGCGCCGCCGTCACCGGCGCGGTCGGGCGCCTGCTCGGCACCGGTCCGACCATCGCTGCCGCCCGGGTGCTCGCGGTCGCTGCGGCGCTGGCGACGGCGGGTGCGGCGTCGGTCGGCGCGGGGGAGCAGGGGACTGCGGTGGTCGTCCTCGCCACCGGTCAGCTGCTGTCCGGCCTCGGCATGGGCCTGAGCAACTCCCACGAGATGGCCTACCGCCAGCTGCGCACCCCCGACCGGCTCCAGGCGCGCACCAACACGACCATGCGCTCGGTCAACCGCGGCATCCTCGTCGTCGCGGCGCCCGCCGCCGGGCTGCTCGTGGTCCTGGTGGGCAACGCGGCCGCCCTCCTGGTCGCCGCCGCGGTCTTCGCGATGTCGGTCGGCGTCCTGCTCACGCCCACGATGCGGGCCGACCGGTCCACGATCTCGACCTGAGCCCCTCCGCCGGTCGCCTTGACGCGAGCAGGTGCAGGTGGTGCGTTGGTCCCGGCACCGGTCCGGGGGAGCAGGAGATCTCGGCGGTCTCGGTGCGACCACCGACAGCGCGAGGGGACGAGGACGACGATGCGGGCCGACCACTACGACGACTTCGCCGAGGCCTACGCCCGCGAGAACGAGTCGAACCTCTTCAACGCCCACTACGAGCGGCCCGCCATGCTCGACCTCGCCGGCGACGTGAGCGGACGTCGCGTCCTGGACGTCGGGTGCGGCGCGGGCGCGTTGGCGCAGGCGCTGCGGGACCGCGGGGCCGTGGTGACCGGCCTCGACGCGAGCCCGGCGATGGCCGCGCTGGCCCGACGGCGCCTCGGCGACGACATCGACGTCGTGGTCGCGGACCTCGCCGACCCGCTGCCGTTCGCCGCGGGGGAGTTCGACGACGCCGTCGCCTCGCTGGTGCTGCACTACCTGCAGGACTGGTCCGGCCCGCTGGCCGAGCTGCGACGGGTGCTGGAGCCCGGCGGTCGGCTGCTGCTCTCGGTCAACCACCCGGTCATCCGTCCGGTGGTCTACCCGCAGGAGGACTACTTCGCGACGACGGCCTACACCGAGGACTACACCTTCGACGGCCGCACGGCGGCGCTGACCTTCTGGCACCGACCGCTGCACGCGATGACCGACGCGTTCTCGAGGGCCGGGTTCCGGATCTCCACCGTGGCCGAGCCGCCGTTCTCGCCGCGAACGCCTCCTGAGCTGCTGCCGCCCGATCTCGGCGACCGCAGCGCGTTCCTCTGCTTCCTCTTCTTCGTCCTGGAGGCACGGTGACCCACCGTCCCGGCTGCTCATCGAGGCGCGGGTCGGGAGAGGGCGCCGGGGAGGGGCGCAGACGCCTTACACGGCTGTCATTCCGCATGACCTGACATAATGTCAGTTATCGGCGATGCCTCGGGAGGTAAGCGAGTCGAGCTCAGGACCCGGCGAGGCTGGCCCCGGTCCACGACTCGTCCTCGGATACGTCCCGGACGACGTCGAGCCAGGCCGGGATCTTGCCTGCGGGCCGGTCTCCGTCGTCGAGCTCGGCGACCAGCGAGCCGTCCTCGTGCTCGTCGACGACGAGCAGCAGGCCGTCGCGGTGGATCATGTGGCGCCGCTTGCGCAGCACCCGGCTCGGTAGCGCGACCAGGACGGCCCACTCGGCGTCGTCGAGATAGAGATTGGTGCACGCGACCTCGGCCGGGCCGTCGGACAGCCGCACCTTGTGCCCGAGCTTGCGGACGACGGTGCCGTCGGTCTCCCGCACCTCGCGCAGCCGCAGGCGCGTGCCCGTGATGTAGCGGTCGACGATGTCCTTGGTGCTCGAGACCCCCTCGGGGATCCGACGGACCAGCCAGCGGCGCTCGCGCTCGACCACGGCGTACTTCAGTGAGACCGACACGTCCGGCATGCTAGAGCGGTGCGTGCGAGGGCGGCCTGATGGAGTCCGTGAGGGTGCCCGCCGGCGCCGGCGTCGACCTGCACGTGGCGACCTGCGGCGCGGGACCCGATGTCGTCGTCCTGTCCGGCGGTCCAGGCTGTGTCCACTACCTCGCCCACGAGGGGCTCGCACCGGCCGGCTTCGAGTGCTGGTTCCCCGATCCTCGCGGGGTCGGTCGCTCGGGCGGCGGCCCGCACGACATGATTCAGGCCGTCGCGGACCTGGAGACCGTCCGCGACGAACTCGGTGTCGAGCGGTGGATCGTGGTGGGTCATTCGTGGGGCTCGGACCTGGCGATCCGCTACGCCCTCGACCACCCTGCACGAACACGAGGGGTGGTTGGCATCGCCGGCCACGGGTTGCACCGCGATCGGGAGTGGTCGGCGGTCTATGAGGCAGGCAAGGGTGCGGAGCCTGCCGTTCCGGTCGACCTCGTCCCCGACGTGCACGCTGCCCTCTGGGGTTCGTTTCCCGACTGGATCCACACGGCGACGCTGTGGAGGGACCTGGCCGATTCCCGAGTGCCGATGAGCCTCATCGCCGCCGAGCGCGACATCCGACCCGACTGGCCGCTCCGGCAGCTCGCGGCGCTGGTCCCCCGCGCCGAGTTCCGTGTCGCGAGCGGCGTCGGTCACGACTTCTGGGCGACCGATCCGGTGCTCTGGCGCGAGGTGGTGACGGCTGCCTGCCGCCGAGTGGCCTGACGACCTGAGGATCGGACGCCCCCATCCCCCGCCCGCGCCCGGGCGACGGTGGCTAGGGCCCGGAGGGGTTGGGACCCGACGACCCGGGCTGGTGGAAACGCACGGCGTCCCGCTGGGCCTTCGCCGCGCTGGCACGGGCACGCTGGTCGGCCTCGTGGCGGCTCGACAGCTGCTCTGCCCCGGTCTCACCGCTGCGCAGGCGGCGTGCGACTCGACCAGCGCTGACCCAGCCGGCGACGGCGTAGAGGACGACGGCCGCCAGACAGGCGACGAGGATCCAGGTGAACACGACGGACCTCCCGAGACGGAAAAGTAAAGACGTCGCGATCCTAGGTCATAGCGACACCGGGCGCGGCTGACCGCGCGGAACGGTGGCCCTGCCGAGCCGGGCTACGTCGAGGCGACGAGCGTGGCCCGCACGACGCGGCCGACGGCCTCGTCGGCCTCGACCAGGACCGATCCGTCGGCGGCGACGACCACCGAGCGGCCGGCGGTCTCGGTGAATCCCCCGCCGGTGCCGCCGGCGTGACTGGCGATGAGCACGGGCACGCCGAGCGCGCGACTGATCACGAAGGCTCGGGCGCGGCACTCGACGACGTCGGCGGGCACGTCGACGACGCCGGCGGCGTAGAGGTCGACGCCGAGCGGGGCGAGAGCCGCGGTGTGCTGGCTGGCTCCGGTGTCCTTGCAGATGGCCAGGCCGACGACCCAGCCGTCGACCGTCGTGGTGGCCGGGCCGTCGCCGGGGGTGAAGCGACGGTGCTCGTCGCCGTGGAGCCAGCTCTTGCGGTAGGCCAGCGAGACCCCGTCGCCGTCGACACGGACGGTGGCGATGAAGAGGCGGTCATCGACGGCCACCGGAGCGCCGACCAGGGCCACGGCTCCCGCCCGGGCGCAGGCCTCGACGAGGATCGCCCAGCGCGGGTCGTCGAGCGCCACGGGCTCCGCGTCCAGCTCGTAGCCGGTCAGCGAGAGCTCCGGGAAGACGACCAGGCGGGCACCGACCGAGGCGAGGGCGAGGGCGTGCTCGCGCGCGGTGGCGGCGAGGTCGCCGCGATGGACCCTCGGCTGCGCGACGGCGACGGGCAGGTCGGGCAGGTCGGGCTCGCTCACGCGGCACACGATCCCACGCACCGAGGCGACCCCGTGCGCCACGGCGACCCCATGCGGCACGGCTACCGGAGTGCCGCGACCTTCCCTCTCAGTCGCTCGACCCCGTCCGCGGCGCGTCGACCACCACGAGCGGCCCCTCCTCGGGCGTCGGCGCCTCGAAGTGGTCGACGTACTGCTCGGCCAGCACCTCGTCGACGACGAAGTCGTCGGGGTGCGCAGCCCGACGCTTGCGCAGGCGGGCCAGCACGGTGGCGCGGTCGGTGGCGAGGTGGACGGTCTCGGGCACGACGCCCAGCGGCGCCAGCAGCCGGCGGTAGTCGTCGCGCATCGCGCGCGACCAGAAGGAGAAGTCGAGCACCACATCGGCGCCGTCCCCGACGAGCTGCAGCAGACGGGCGCGCAGGGCGGTCTCGATCTCGGCCCGCACCTCGGGCGGCAGCGGCACCGTGGTGATCCCGCGCCGCCACATCTCGACGTCGAAGGACAGCCGGGTCATGCCGGCCGTCTCTAGACCTCTCGCGTAGGTCGTCTTGCCCGACCCCGCGGGGCCGCACATGAACACCACCCTCGGCATCCCACCAGGCTAGTGCGCGAGACTCGCTGCGTGATCCGCCCCTTGAGCACCGACGACCTCGACGCCTGCGTGGAGATCTACGTCGAGGCCTTCGCCGCCCCGCCCTGGGAGGAGTCGTGGGCGCCCGTCGACGCGCGCCTCCGACTGACCGACTTCCTTGCGACACCGCGCAGTCTCGGGGTCTGCGCGCTCGACGACGGGGCCGTGACGGGGTTCGCACTCGGGCACCGCGAACGCTCCGGATCCGAGGACCACTTCCTGCTCCAGGAGATGTGCGTCGCCCCCGGCCGCCAGCGGACCGGCGTCGGCGCCGCCCTGCTCGAGGCGCTGGGAGCAGCGATGCCCGACGTACGGCACTGGTTCCTGCTCACCGCCCGCGACAGCCACGCCGCCTACTTCTACGCCCGGCACGGCTTCCGCCCGGCGGGCCGGCTCGGGGTTTTCGTCCGACCCTGAGACGTCCGAGCCCGAGCCGTCCGACCCGGAGTCGGCGAGCCCGAGCCGTCCGACCCGGAGTCGGCGAGCGTGTGGGCGGGTCAGTCCGACAGGCCCGCGGCGCGGAAGGCACGGGCGTAGATCGCGCGCACCACGTCCTGCTTGCGGGCGTTGTAGAGCATCGAGTGCTCCCCCGCCGCGCTCGCGGCGTCGGCGGCGGAGCGCTTCGCGGCGGCGTAGAGCTCCCGCTCGTCGGGGTGCGCGCGCAGCCAGTCGCGGAAGAGTCGGTGCTTCCACGGCTCCGCACTGTCGGGCCCGAAGACGTGCAGGTGGCAGCCGAGGCTCTCCCCCAGCGCCGGCGGGTCGAGGCGCAGCAGCCGGTGGCCCTGCCACCACGGCTCACGCACGGTGAGCACGAAGCCCAGCGCCTCCAGCGCCGGCACGTAGGCGTCCTCGGCGTCGGGGTCGGCGAGCACCAGGTCGAGGTCGAGGGTGGGCTTCGCGGCGAGCCCCGCCACGGCGGTGGAGCCCACGTGCTCCAGCGCCAGCACCCGCCAGCCCAGGGCGCCGCGCACCGTCGCCGCGACCTGCTCGGAGCGCTCGGGCCACGACGGGTCCGGCTCGACGACCGCGACGTACGGGCTCGGGCCCCGGCCCGCCACCCAGGGCGACTCGCCCGGCGGTGCCTCGTCGCCGGCGAAGGACACGATCTGGGCGCGGGTCGGCATGCCGGTCAGGCTAGAGCGCTGCGGTGAGGAAGACGCGCAGCGCGGAGACGAAGGCCTCCGGCCGCTCCGAGTGCACCCAGTGCCCGGCGCCCTTGATGGTCACCTGGCGGGTGCGCGGGAAGAGGGAGCGCATCGACGGCTCGTGCTCGGGCTGCACGTACGCCGAGCGCTCGCCGGCCATCCACAGCACCGGGTGGTCGAACGGCGCGATGTCGTCGAGCACGGGGAAGCCCGCGATGGCGGCCAGCTCGCGGCGCAGCAGGTCGAGGTCGGACTGCCAGCGGAAGCCGTCCTGGCCCGAGCGCAGGTTCTGCAGCAGGAAGCCGCGCACCCGCTCGTCGTCGATCTCCTCGGCCAGACCCGCGTCGGCGTCGGCGCGGCTGGTCAGCGCAGGCAGGTCGAGCCCGGCCAGCGCCCCCAGCAGGTGCTCGAACTCCCCCGCCCCGTCGCTGGGCGCCGGGGAGATGTCGACCACGACGAGCCGGTCCACGAGGTCGGGGTGACGCAGCGCGAGGACCATCGCCACCTTGCCGCCCATCGAGTGGCCCACGAGGTGCACCGGGCCCTGCGCGGCGTAGGTGGCGCGCAGCCAGGTGGCGACGCTCTCGGCGACCGTCTCGTAGTCGGCGGTGCCGGTCCACGGCGAGCGGCCGTGGTTGGGCAGGTCGACGAGCACCGAGCGGAGGTCGGGCTGGAGGGCCTTGGCGACCTGGGTGAAGTTGCGGCCCTGCCCGAAGAGCCCGTGGAGGAAGACCACGGTGGGTCCGGTCGAGCCGACCTCGGTCGTGTGCAGCGCGAGCGGGGACGTGTCGGAGGTCGACGGCTCGGGGGCAGCGGCGTCGGGCGAGGTCACCGGTGCAGCCTAGGAGCCCCGGCTAGCCTGCCGGGCATGGCCCTCCTGCACCGCGCGAGCATCGTCCCGACCAAGCTCGAGGCGATCAACGCCTGGCTGCCGCAGCAGCCGTGGGCGCTCGACGCGGGCGAGGTCGAGACCCTGGGCGCCTTCCGGTTCGACGACCCGGCCGGCGAGGTGGGTGTGGAGACCTTCCTCGTGCGCGACGCGGCCGGCGGAGTGCTTCAGGTGCCGCTGACCTTCCGTGGCGCGCCGCTGCCCGACGGCGAGCGCTGGCTGGTCACGACCATGGAGCACACCGTGCTGGGTCCGCGCTGGGTCTACGACGGCTGCGGCGACCCGGCGTACGTCGCGACGCTGGCGGCCACGATCGCCGACGCGGCCGGCGAGGCCCGCGAGGTGGTGCGCCAGGACGACGGCACCGAGGTGGAGCGCGACCCGTCGGCGCGCGCGCACGGCACCGGCGGCGCTGCGCCGCTGGCGGACACCGCCCTCGACGTCGGGCGCGCGCTGGGCGAGGAGGCCGTCACCGACGTCGACGGCTGGACCCTCGTGCGGGTCGGGGGCGCGACGCTCGGCGTCTCCCGGCACCCCGCGGCCGCTCCGTCCGACCCGCCGGCCGGGGTGCTCACGGGCCACGCGGGCGAGGCGACCGGACCGCTGCTGCTCGCCACGCTCACCAGGTGAGGGCTGCGGTCCGGCAGGATGGCGCCGTGATCCCCCTCGTGGCCGGCCTCAGCACGACCCAGCTCGTCGCGCTGATCGTCGTCCTGCTCATCGCGCTCGCCGTGGTCTCAGCCGTCGTGACCCGCTTCCTGGTGCGGCGCGGGCTGCGCACGCCCTTCGCGATCCGCCAGATCAACAAGGGGCGCGACAAAGTGGTCTCGATGGTGAAGCGCCCGATCACGATCATGGTGCTCGACGAGGTCGCCGACGTCATCCAGACCGGTCACTACACCAAGAACATCTCCGACGCCCTGCTCGAGAACCACGACGAGCTCAAGGCCCTGGTCACCGAGAAGGTCCGCCACGACCCGACCTCCCGGCTCATCGGACGCCTGCCCGGCTACGACCTCGTGGTCTCCGAGGTCACCGAGACCACCCTGCGGGTGCTGATCGAGATGCTCGGCGACCCCCGCATGGACGAGCTGGTCTCCGACCTTCTGCGCAACAACCTGCAGCAGATCAAGCTCGCCGTGCGCGAGCGGCAGAACGAGCTGCTCCCGCCCCCGCCTCCGCCCGATCCCTCGCCCCACCTGGCCCACCGGCGGCGGCGCACGCCCGGCTAGGATCGGCCCCAGCAGCACCTCGCACGAGCGCAGCCCGGCTGCACGCACCACCCCCGATCGAACTCCGAGCAGAGAGCGGCCCGACCGTGTCCCTTCCCGTGTCCCGGCCCGAGGCGTCGACCCCGGCCACCCCCGAGACCGTCACGCAGCAGCCCTACGTCGCTCCCCCGCCGGTCGCCGGCCCGCTCGGCTGGGCCCTGGCGCTCGGCGCCGCGACGGCGCTCCTGCTCTCCAGCTGGATGCTCTACTCCACCGACACCCCCGACGGCATGTGGTCGGGCTACATCTCGCAGTCCTTCGCGCTGGTGATCATCCTCGCGGCGCTCTCGCTCAAGGTCGACCTCCCGGCCGCACCCGCCATCGGCGTGCTCTTCCTGTGCGGCATCGGTCTGGTGCTGGTCGGCATCTTCGCCAACAGCTCGACGACCGTCATGGTCAGCGACCTGTCGGCCGGCATCGTCGTGCTGATCGCCGCGACGCTGCGCACCACCCAGAGCCGCTGACGACGGCTCCCCCGCCCGGCCGGTCGACCCCGGCCGGGCCGCTCGACCTGCTGGGCACGTGGTCGGTCGAGCGCGACATCGACGACCGCCACGACGGGCTGCGCCGCAGCGTGGTGGGGCTCGCCGAGCTCGCCCTCCTCGGCGACGGCCGCGTGCGGTGGCACGAGCACGGCACCATGTCGTGGCCAGGCACGAGCGTGCCCGTCTCCCGCACCCTCTACGTCGAGCCCCGCGACCAGGGCTGGTGGGTCACCTTCGAGGACGGACGCGACTTCCACCCCTGGGAGCCCGGCGTGCAGGTCGACCACCCGTGCGGGCGCGACCACTACCGCGGGCTGCTCGAGCCCGGCTCCCCGGCCGGCGGCTGGACCATCACCTGGGAGGTCCGGGGCCCGGCGAAGGACTACACGATGGTCGCCGCACACCGCCCGCTGCACGGCTGATCCGACGGCCCGACGCCACACGTGGTCACAGGTGACCACGCCGCATGGCCCGTCCGGGCCAGGCCTCCCCCGCTCCGTCCGGACAGTCTTCGCGACGCGCGTGTCGTTCACCTCACATCGGCCCCCCGGTGTCCGTACGGTCAGGGGACGGATCCCGGACCGACGACGAGAGGAGGAACCAGCCATGTGGGACACCACCCCCGCCACCGACACGCACCTGTCGCACGACATGCCGTGCCTGCGCTGCGGCCACGCCGTGCACACCTTCCTGGCCTGCGGCGACAGCTGCTCCTGCGAGCCCGTCGTCATGCCGGGCACCCCCGTGCGCACCGCCCGCGTCGCCTGACCCCGCAGGCCGGTCGCGAGGCCTGCTCCGGTGGTTGAGGAGCGAGCGCCAGCGAGTGTCTCGAAACCTACCCGGCCTGAGCGGTGGTCGAGCAGCGTCTCGGCAGCAGCCGCCTTCACATGCACGTTCTGTCATCCTGGTGCGCGACCGAGTCACCGACCCGCGAGGACCAGCCGTGCCCCCACGCCCCGAGGTCGTGTGCCTCTGCGGCTCCCTCCGCTTCGCCGAGGAACTGGCCGAGGCGACGCGCGTGCTCACCCTCGCCGGGGCGATCGTGCTCGCGCCGGTCGTGCTCGACCGGCCATCGGACCTGGCCGTCACCGACGAGTCCGTGAGCGAGGAGCAGCGCACCGCGCTCGGTGAGCTCCACCTGCGCCGCATCGACCTGGCCGACAGGGTCCTGGTCGTCGCCCCCGGTGGACACCTCGGCGAGTCCACCCGCCGCGAGGTCGCCTACGCCCGTACCCGGGGCAAGCCCGTCGCCTTCATCGGGCCCGCCTGAGCGGGCTCCGCTCGTCGGGGTCGACTCGCCGCGCGGCTCAGACGTCGACCGAGGACACCGCGCGCCAGACCGGCCGGTCGTGGTCGCCGTCGCGGACCTCGCCGGTCGACCAGGTGATCGACAGCCCGCCGGGGCGCACGTCGAGGGTGGCCAGCAGGTTGGTGAACCACGGCCCGTCGGTGACCTCCCAGTGCAGCGGCGAGCGCAGGGTGCGCCGCCCCATGACCCAGCCCCGCGGGCGGGCCTTGCCGCGCACGCCCAGCGAGAAGGCCAGCCGCATCACCGTGGGCAGCGGGTTGCGGATCGGCGAGCACACCGCCTGCACGATCCGGCTGCGCGCCTCCACCCCGGCCCTCGGGTCGGGCCAGGCGCGGGCGAGGTAGCTGTGGTGCACGTCGCCGCTGAGGAAGGTGACGGTGATCGGGGCCCGGCCCCGCTCGCCGGCGGCCACCTCGCGCGCCATCAGACCGACCTTGCGGAAGCCGTCCTGGAAGGCGGCCCAGTGCTCGATGTCGACGGCGCGGCGCAGCTTCTCGGCGAGTCGCGCGACGTGCTTGCCCCACACACCCTCCGCGACCGCCTCCACGACGGCCTCGGTGTGGTGCAGGCCGGGGGCCATGAGGAACGGCAGCGAGGTGCCGATGAGCAGGTGGTCGACGTCGCCGCGCATCTGCGAGTCGAGCCACGCCATCTCCTCGTCGTCGATGATCGAGCGCAGCTGGGGCTCCAGCACGCGTGCGGCGCGGGAGTCGACGACGACCAGGCGCGCCTGGGTGTCGAAGGTCCGGGCGTAGCTCCACCGGTAGGTGGTGGGCTCGCGGTCGGCGAGGTCGGCCAGCTCGTCGAGGGTCTGGGTGAGGTCGAGCTCCTCGGGGCCCTCGTGGCCGGCCACGAGCTGCCACACCCGGTCCTCGGCGCGACCGGCGGCGTCGAGGTTGCCCAGGTGCTGGTAGACCCAGTAGGAGGCGAGCCCGCCGACGATGCGGCCCTTCCACCACGAGGTGGCCTCCATGTCGCGTCGCCAGGTCACCGAGGTGTTCCAGTCGTCGCGGATGTCGTGGTCGTCGAAGATCATCGCGCTGGGCACGGTCGAGAGCAGCCAGCGGTTGGCGGGGTCGCTCCAGGCGAGGCGGTAGAGCTCGGCGTACTCCTCGTAGTCCTGCAGCTCCCAGCCCGGGTCCTGGTCGGGGTCGCGCCGTGCGGCGATGAAGTCGCGCATCGACTCCGAGGTCTCGTCGGCGTAGACCTGGTCGCCCAGGAACATCATGAGGTCGGGCCGTCGCTGCTCGGGGTGACGGATCAGGTGCAGGCCGAAGGTGCGCAGCGAGTCGACGCCGAAGCTCTCGTGGTGCTCCTCGTCGTGGGGCACCGCGACGCGGCACGACCCGAAGAGCAGGTGCAGCGAACGCCCGGCCAGCAGGGTCCCGATGACCGAGTCCTCCTGGGGCGTCTCCGGCGGGGGCCAGACCTCGGCGCCGTCGAGGGAGACGGTGTAGGCCGAGCGCGACCCCGGCTGGAGGCCGGTGAGCTCGACGAGCGCGTAGTGGTGCCCGTGCACCCGCCAGGTGCGGGCCTGCGCGCTCGGGCCCGCTCCCCCGCCCTCGGCGGTGGTGCTGACCGTGACCGACGTGGCGTCGGAGGTCTCCACCCAGATCGTCGCCGACGTCTCGTCGACGTGGCGCAGCAACGGTCCCAGCACCAGCTCGGTCATGCGTCCTCCCACCGGTCCGTGCGGACCTCTCCCGCGGGCACGCTACTCGCGGCCGACGGCGCCGGGCCCACCCGTGTGGGCCCGGCCGCTGCCGGGGCGCGCGGCGGCGCGCCCCGGTCCCTCCGGTGCCCTCAGGGCTGCAGCAGCACCTTGGTGGCGCGGCGCTCGTCCATGGCGGCGTAGCCCTCGGCGACCTGGTCCATCGGCAGGGTCAGGTCGAAGACCAGCCCCGGGTCGATGCGGCCGGCCAGCACGTGGTCGAGCAGCTCGGGCAGGTAGCGGCGCACGGGGGCCATGCCGCCGGCGAGGCCGACGTTGTGGGAGAACATCCGCCGGATCGGCAGCTCGACGCCGTGCGGTACGCCGACGAAGCCGACCGTCGAGCCGGGTCGGGCGACCGTGAACGCGGTGCGCATGGCCTGGTCGGTACCGACGCACTCCAGGACCGCGTCGGCCCCGACGCCCCCGGTGATCTCCATGACCTCGGCCTCGCCCTCCTCGCCGCGCGTGGCCACCACGTGCGTGGCGCCGAAGTCGCGCGCGATGCGCTGGCGCGACTCGTGGCGCGACATGACCACGACCTTCTCGGCGCCCATCATCGAGGCCGCGAGCACACCGCACAGGCCGACGGCCCCGTCGCCCACGACCACGGCCGTGCCGCCCTCGGCGACGCCCGCGCTCACCGCGGCGTGCCAGCCGGTGGGCATGACGTCGGAGAGGGCCATCAGCGAGGGCACCAGGGCGGGATCGGGGCGGCCGTCGCCGAGCACGCCGTCGACGCGCACGAGGCTGCCGTCGGCGTGGCCGACGCGGGCCAGCTCGCCCTGGCCGCTCTGGGTGATGGAGAGGTCGACGCAGGCCGACTGCATGCCGGCGCGGCAGTGGGCGCAGGTGTTGTCGCAGTGGTCGAAGGGCACGACGACGAAGTCGCCGACGCGGATCTGGGAGACCGAGGAGCCGACCTCCTCGACGACGCCGATGCACTCGTGGCCGATGGTGGAGCCGGCCTTGATCGGGTTCTCGCCCCGGTAGGGCCACAGGTCGGAGCCGCAGATGCAGGCGGTGGTGACACGGACGACGGCGTCGGTGGGCTGCTCGACGCGCGCGTCGGGCACCTCCTCGAAGCGGATGTCGCGGGCAGCGTGGATGGTGGTGGCCTTCATGGTGCCGATCCTGGCACGCCCTCCCCGACCGCCCGGAGCGGCCCGACACGCGCGGGTCACGGAGGATGCGGCGCTATCTCACATGTGAGTTACCGTGGACGGCATGAGCGAGGGATACAAGGGTCGGATCGGCAACCTCATCCGCGACGCCCGCAAGCACCGAGGCCTCACCCAGCACCAGCTGGCCGAGCTGCTCTCCACCAGTCAGAGCGCGATCAACCGCATCGAGAAGGGCCACCAGAACCTCTCCCTGGAGATGCTGGCCCGCATCGGCGCTGCGCTCGACTCCGAGATCGTGGCCCTCGGCGCCGGTCCGACGCACCTGCGCGTGAGCGGTCCGACCACGCTGACCGGCAGCATCGAGGTGAAGACCTCCAAGAACGCCGGCGTCGCGCTGCTGTGCGCCTCGCTGCTCAACCGCGGGCGCACGACGCTGCGGAAGGTCGCCCGCATCGAGGAGGTCAACCGTCTGCTGGAGGTGCTCGGCAGCCTCGGGGTGCAGACCCGCTGGCTCAATGCCGACAACGACCTGGAGATCATCCCGCCCAAGGAGCTGCGCCTCGACGCGGTCGACGAGACCGCGGCGCGGCGTACGCGCTCGGTCATCATGTTCCTGGGTCCGCTGCTGCACCGCGCCGACGCCTTCGAGCTGCCCTACGCCGGCGGCTGCAACCTCGGCACGCGCACCGTCGAGCCGCACATGGCCGCGCTGCGGCCCTTCGGCCTCGAGGTCAAGGCGACCGACGGGATGTACCACGCCCAGGTCAACCGGGCCATCGAGCCGGGCCGCCCGATCGTGCTCACCGAGCGCGGCGACACCGTCACCGAGAACGCCCTCATGGCCGCCGCGCTGCACCCGGGCACCACGGTGATCCGCAACGCCTCGTCGAACTACATGGTCCAGGACCTCTGCTTCTACCTCCAGCGCCTCGGCGTCACCGTCGAGGGCGTCGGCACCACGACGCTCACCGTCACCGGCTGCGAGGTCATCGACGTCGACGTCGACTACGCCCCGGCCGAGGACCCGATCGAGGCCATGTCGCTGCTGGCCGCCGCGATCGTCACCAAGTCCTCGATCACGATCCAGCGCGTGCCGATCGAGTTTCTCGAGATCGAGCTGGCCACGCTGGAGGAGATGGGCTTCCGCTACGACCGCACCGAGGAGTACGTCGCGCGCAACGGCCACACCCGGCTGGTCGACCTCACCACCCACGCCTCCGACCTGCACGCGCCGCTGGACAAGATCCACCCGATGCCGTTCCCCGGCCTCAACATCGACAACCTGCCGTTCTTCGCCGTCATCGCCGCGGTGGCGACGGGCCAGACGCTGCTGCACGACTGGGTCTACGAGAACCGCGCGATCTACCTCACCGAGCTGACCAAGCTCGGCGCCTCGGTCAAGCTCCTCGACCCCCACCGCGTGATGATCGAGGGGCCGACGCACTTCTCCGGCACCGAGATCGTCTGCCCGCCGGCGCTGCGCCCGGCCGTGGTGATCCTGCTGGCGATGCTGGCCTCCAAGGGCACTTCCGTTCTGCGCTCGACCTACGTCATCCACCGCGGCTACGAGGACCTCGCCGAGCGCCTCAACACCCTCGGCGCCTCGATCGAGACCTTCCGCGACATCTGAGGCCGGGCCGCGCCCGGCGGCGGTTGCGGGTGTCACCAGCCGGCCGGTGAAACCCGCACCTGTCGGCCCACGCACGGGCCGACAAGTGCGGGTCCGGGCCGACAGCTCCCCCTCCCGCCGTACGACGGGCACGCGCGGCACACGTGCGCCCGCGGCCCCGGCAGGTGCGGCGACCGGGGTCAGCGACCCCGCCACACCGGGTCGCGGCGCTCCGCGAAGGCCTCGACGCCCTCGCGGGCGTCGTCGGAGAGCAGCACCGCCGAGGCCAGCTCGCCCTGCCGCTCGAAGGCCCCCGCGGGCGCCCAGCCCGGTGACTCGTCGACGACCCGCTTGCCCAGCGCGACGCTGAGCGGTGCGTTGCCGGCGATCCGCGCGGCCAGGGCGACGGCCTCCTCCAGGGCGTCGCCCGGCGCCACGAGCCGGTTGACCAGGCCGAGGGCGTGCAGGCGCGGCGCGTCGACGGGCTCGCCCAGGAGCACCAGCTCCATGGCGACGTTGCGCGGCAGCCGCTCGCGGGCGCGCACCATGCCGCCGGCGGCGGCCACGAGCCCGCGTCGGGCCTCGGGCAGCCCGAAGGTCGCGTCCTGCGCGGCCACGACGAGATCGGCGGCGAGCACGAGCTCGCAGCCCCCGGCGAGCGCCGCTCCCTCCACCGCCACCACGAGGGGCGTCGTGGGCGGTCGACCGGTCAGCCCGAGGGGCCCGCGCCCGGCGGTCACCGGCAGCTCGCCGCGGGCGGCGGCCCGCAGGTCCATGCCCGCGCAGAAGGTGCCACCCGCTCCGGTGAGCACGATGGCCCGCACCCCGGGGTCGGCCTCGGCGTCGTCGACGGCCTGCTCGAGGGCCTCGGCGGTGCGGGCGTCGACGGCGTTGCGCACCTCCGGGCGGTCGAGCGTGACGACCAGCACGGCACCGCGACGCTCGGTGCGCACCGGAGGGCGCGGCGCCGCGGGCAGCGGGGCCGGCGTCGAGCCCGGGCGCCCGGGGGCGGTCACCACGAGACGCTCCTCCCCGCTCCCGGTGCCGCTCCCGGTGCCGACGGCGACCTCGACCTCCGCGCCGAGCAGCACGTCGTCGAGCATCGCCGTGACGAGCGCGGGGTCCTCGCTGCGCACCAGCACCCGCTCCCCCGCCGGCGTCAGCAGGCTGGCCACGACGGCCTCGGGCTCGCCGGAGCGGTCGTAGGGCACCGTGGCGGCCTCCACGACGGCGGGTCCGGCGTAGGAGGCCAGCACGGGGCGCCGGGGCGGCCGGTCCACCACCGGGCGCAGGTGGGCGAAGGGGCGCTCGGGCGGGGTGGCGGAGTAGAGGCCGAGGGCGTGCTTGGTGGCGTACCAGCCCAGCGAGGTGCTGAGCCCGAGCGCCGCCGGGCGGGCCCGCAGCAGCGGCACCATGGTGGCGACGGCGTGGCTGCCGTAGTTGTTGCCGGGGCCGCCGGCGAAGGTGAGCCCGCCGGTGACCGTCAGGGGTCGGGCGGGGTCATCGAGGGGCAGCCCGAGCGCGTCGGCCCCGATCTCGACCGCGGAGGGGAAGCAGGCGTAGAGGTCGACCAGGTCGACGTCCTCGATCGAGGCGCCCGCGTGGGCCAGCGCGGCCGCGCCGATCGCGGCGATCGCGGGCGAGCGCGACAGGTCGTCGCGCTCGGAGACGAACCACTCGTCGTGGGCCGAGGCGCCCGCGTGCACGAAGACCCACCGCTCCTGCGGCACCCCGGCGGCCTCGGCGGCGGCGACGCTGGTCAGCACCGTGCCCGTGGCCAGGTCGACCTGCAGGTTGGCGCACAGCAGCTTGGTGTACGGCGCGCTGACCGCGCGGTTGTCGGGTGCGGGCGTGGCCAGGTCCTCCGCGGCGACCCGGTGCGGCGACCACGCGTAGGGGTTGGCCGCGGCGACGCCGGAGAAGCGCGACCACAGCCGCGCCACGTGGTCGAGGTGCTCGCCCGCGCTGCGACCCAGGCGCCGGCGCACCGCTGACTCCAGCAGGGCGTAGACGTAGACGGGCGCGCCGAGGCCCACCCCGGTCTCCGCCTCGGTGTTGGCGACGCGGTCGACCCCGACGGTGCGGGTGGGGGCGGTGCCCTCGGGCTGGCGGGGCCAGTCGAGCTCGACCCCCAGCGCCTGCGCCCGCGAGACCGTGGCGCCGGCCTCCGCGCCGGCGAGCAGCACGACGTGCGCGCGACCCTCGGCCACGGCCTCGGCGGCGTCGTTGACGACCAGCTGGCCGCCGTCGCCGCCGAAGGGGCTCGACTGCACGGTCGCGACCGGGGTCGCGCCGACGCCGGCGGCCACGAGGGCGGCCTGGTCGGCGTAGGTCCACGACGCGCTCGGCACGGCGTAGACGAGGTCGGCGGCGGCGAGCAGGTCGAGCGCCGCGCCGGAGTCCTCGGCGGCCAGCCGCAGCGCCTCGACGGCCAGCGCGACGGGGTCGCGGTCAGGCCGAGCCACCGGGTCGGGGTCGCGCTGCACGACCTGGCCCACGCCCACGATCACCGGGGTGCTCGCCTCGAGCATCCGGCCCGAGGCCCGGTGGAAGACGGGGGCGGAGCCGACCCGCAGCCGCGGGCCCGCCGGTGCCGCGCCGCTGAGCGCCTCGGAGAGCGCCACCAGGGAGGAGGCGAGGGCGGCCTCGACGCTGCGGGTGGCGGTCGTGCCGACGGGGCCGCGCAGGGGTGCGCCGTCGAGACCGGCGTCGAGCCTCACCACGCTGCCGCCGTCGGTCGGCGCGACGCGCAGCCACAGCGCAAGGATGATGCCCATCGGACCGGTGCCGCGCAGGGCCAGGCCGTGCTCGTCGGCCGCCTCCACCCGCCAGCGCGCCTCGGCGGGGATGTCCATGAGCAGGATCTGCTGGCGCAGGGCGTCGCCCTCGGCCAGCACCTCCGGCACCTCGCCGCGGTAGGCGGCGTGCAGGGTCAGCCACGAGGCGAGCGCCCCGGTGGAGTGCAGCTGCTCGACCACCGCCGCCGCGGGCGACGGCACCGACCGGGCCGCGCTGACGCGCCGCGCGAACCCGTCGAGCCCCTCGGGCGCGGGCATCGCGGCGTCGGGGTCGAGCACGCCGTGCTCGCCCGGCCCCGCGACCTCCTCCGGCCCGCTGCGCGCGGAGCCGGTCAGCCCCACCCGCGCGGCGAGGCCCTCGCCCACCCCGGCGGCCAGGCCCCGCACCAGCCCCGGGGTCCGCGCGAGCGACACCGCGCCCCGCGCCCCCGCCGTCGTACGCCGCACCGCGCGCACCACCCGGTCGGCGGGTGCCGGTGCGCGGCCGGGGGCGGCGGGTCGGGCGGGGTCGGTCGCCGCGGAGGGCTCGGGGTCCATGCGCACAACATACCGTCGGCCTGGACTGTTTGTGACCCTGGACCGTTAGCCTGGCCCGATGACCGCGACCCGCCCGTCACACCCCCGGCGCAGCCAGGCCGAGCGCAGCGCGGCCACCCGGACCCGTGTGCTCGACGCGACCGTGGCCTCGCTGCTCGAGAAGGGCCACGCCGCCACCACGCTGGCCGAGGTGCAGCAGCGCGCCGGGCTGGCCCGCGGCACGCTGCTGCACCACTTCCCCACCCGGGCGGCGCTGATGGTGGCCGTCGTCGAGGAGGTCGCCGCCCGGCGCCTCGGGGTGCTCGGTCTGCGGGCCGGCGCTGCGGCCGGCGCCAGCGCCCATGAGCGGACCGACCCGCAGGCCGACCCGCGGACCGGCTGGGACGCGGCGGTCGACCTCGTGCAGGCCGACCTGGCCGACCCCGTCTTCCTGGCCGTGCTGGAGCTGTGGGTCGCCGCACGCACCGACCCCGACCTCAGGTCGGTGCTGGGCCCGGTCGAGCGCCGGGTCTTCGCCACGGTGCACGCCACCGTGGCGGGGGTCGTCGGCGACGAGGACCCCCGCGTCGCGACCCTCGTGCAGTTCACCGTCGACCTGCTCACCGGCGCCGCGATGACCCGGCTCGTCGACCCCGGTGGCTCCGCGCAGGCGCGGGTCGTGGAGCGGTGGCGACGCGCCCTCCCCGTGCTGCTCGGGCGCGCCGACGCCGACACCTGGCTGTGACCCGCCCCCGGCCGGCCCCCACCCGGGCCCGGCCGGCGGCCGACACGCGCGGCGGGCCCCGCCGCCCGCCGCTCCCCGGCGCCGGGCGCGGAGGTGCATACTCACGCCCGTGACCCGACGCCCGCGCCCCTCGGCCGCACCGCGGGCGTCGCGGGCCGACGCGGTGCCGGCGTACCTGCGGGAGGGCGCCACGGGCGCCGGGCCGACCCGACCGGTGCTGGCCTTCGCCCACCGCGGCGGGGCCTTCCACCCCGAGATCGAGGGGCTGGAGAACACGCTGGCGGCCTTCCGCCACGCCGCCGACCTCGGCTACCGCTACCTCGAGACCGACGTGCACGTGACCCGTGACGGCGTCCTGCTGGCCTTCCACGACAGCGTGCTCGACCGGGTCAGCGACCAGCGCGGCGCGATCTCCTCGCTGAGCCTGGCCGAGGTCCGACGGGCCCGGGTCGGCGGCCGGGAGCAGGTGCCGACCCTGGCCGAGCTCTTCGACGCCCTGCCCGGGGCCCGCTTCAACGTCGACCTCAAGTCGGACGGCGCCGTCGAGGCGCTCGCCGACTTCGTGGCCGACCGGGGGGCGTGGGACCGGCTGCTGGTGGGCTCGTTCTCCCCGCGGCGGCTGGGCCGCTTCCGCCGGCTCACCGGCGGGCGCGTGGCCACGTCGGCCCACCCCGTGGAGGTGGCGGTGTGGCGGCTGTGCCCCAGCGCGCGCCTCGCCGACCTGCTCACCGGACGGCGGGTCGCCGCCCTCCAGGTGCCGCGGGAGCGGCGGTGGGGCCGCTGGCGGCTGCAGGTCGTGACCCGCTCCCTCGTGCGCCGGGCGCACGCGGCCGGCAAGCACGTGCACGTGTGGGTCGTCGACGACCCCGAGGAGATGACCGCGCTGCTCGACCTCGACGTCGACGGCCTGATGACCGACCGCACCGACGTCCTCCGCGAGGTCCTCGTGGCGGCGGGGCGGTGGAGGGAGCCCGCATGAGCACCGACCCCGAGCAGTCGACCGGCGCCTCGCGCGGGGTCGCCGACCTGCGCCCGCTGGAGCGGCGGCGCGAGCAACGGGCCTGGAGCTGGTACGACTGGGCCAACTCCGCCTTCTACACCTCGGTGCTGACGGTGCTCTTCGCGCCGTACATGATCACCGTCGCCGGGCGGGCCGCCGGCTGCCCCGACCCCGACGAGACCTGCAGCCGCACCGTCTCGCTGCTGGGGCTCGACCTGGCCGCCGGCTCGCTGCCGGCCTACCTGACGACCTTCGCCACCATCGCCAGCGCCTTCGTGCTGCCCGTGGTGGGGGCCTTCGTCGACGGCTCGGCGCACAAGAAGCGCCACATGGCCGGCTTCGCGTGGGCCGGCGCGCTCGCCGGGTCGCTGCTGTTCTTCATGGAGGGCGACGACTGGCAGCTCGGCGCGGTCGCCGTGGTCGCCGCGAGCATCCTCGGCGGCTGCTCGCTGGTGAGCTACTACGCGATCCTCGTCGACATCTCCACCGTCGAGGAGCGCGACCGGGTCTCCTCGCGCGGCTGGGCCTGGGGCTACCTCGGCGGGGGCCTGCTGCTCCTGCTCAACCTCGTCGTCGTGCTGGGCCACGACGCCTTCGGCATCGGCACCGAGCTCGCCGTGCGGCTCTCGATGCTCTCGGCGGCGCTGTGGTGGGCGGGCTTCACGATCGTGCCCTTCGTGCGGCTGCGCGACCACCAGCCCTCCCCCGAGGCGCCGTCGCGCGAGGGCTCCCTCGTGCAGCGCAGCTTCGGGCAGCTGTGGACCACGATGCGCGAGCTACGCGGCTACCCGATGACCATGACCTTCCTGATCGCCTACCTCTTCTACAACGACGGCATCCAGACCGTCATCGCGAGCGCCTCGACCTACGGCTCCAAGCAGCTCGGGCTGAGCCAGACGGTGCTCATCGCGACCATCCTGATGATCCAGTTCGTCGCCTTCGGCGGTGCGCTGCTCTTCGGCCGGCTGGCCTCCACCCATGGGGCCTACCGCTGCCTGCTGTGGGGCACGGTCGGGTGGATGGCCATCGTCGTCGCCGCCATCGCCCTGCCTGCCGGTGACGTCGGGCTCTTCGTGCTCACCGGAGCCGCCATCGCGGTCGTCATGGGCGGCACCCAGGCGCTGTCGCGCTCGTTCTTCAGCCTGCTCATCCCCCGCGGCCGCGAGGGGGAGTACTTCGCGCTCTACAACGCCGCCGAGCGTGGCACCTCGTGGTTCGGCACGCTGCTCTTCGGCCTGGTCTTCCAGCTCACCGGCTCCTACCGCCCCGCCATCTTCGCCCTCCTGGTGTTCTTCCTGCTGGGCTTCCTGGTGCTGCTGCGCCTCGATCCCCGGCGCGGCATCGAGGAGGCCGGCAACACCGTGCCGGCCTCGCTGCTGCGGCGGTCGGCGGCCTGAGGGACTCCCCCGCCGCCCGGGCACCGCATCCTGAGAGGCGACTGTGAATCCGCGGGGGTGAGCCGCGTCGCGGTGTTTTCCGGAATTGTCCGGACCTCAGTACCGTTGATCACTTCGTGAGACCGGCATCGCGACGGCCGCTGCGTTCCCGCGGCCCACGGCGACCGTGCCGTGCTTCGGCCTCACGTCAGACCACCCGGGGGACAAGGAACTGGAGGTGCCTCATGGCTGAGCGCACGTTGCGCGGAGCGCGACTCGGAGGACAGAGCTTCGAGGACGAGCGTGGCATCGAGTTCGCGGCCCGCCAGCAGGTCGGCTACCGCTGCCCGCAGGGTCACGGCTTCGAGATCACGATGTCGGTCGAGGCCGAGATCCCGGCGGTGTGGGAGTGCCCGCGCTGCGGCGCCGAGGCGCTGAGCACGTCGGGCATCGAGAAGGAGGTCAAGGCCGAGAAGCCGGTGCGCACCCACTGGGACATGCTGCTCGAGCGCCGCTCCGAGAAGGAGCTCGAGGACATCCTCAAGGAGCGTCTCGAGCTGCTGCGCGGCGGCGAGATCGGCCCGGCCCACCTTCACCGCGCCAACGCCAAGAAGCGCCAGGCCTCCGCCTGACGCCCGCGCGGGTCCGGCTCCGGCCGGACCCCGCGACGCGGCGGCTACTCGTCGTCGACGACCTCGCCCCGGACCACCGGCCCCTGCGGCCCCGGTCCGGGGCGTCGTGCGTCCGGACGGGGTGCGCCCGGGAAGCCGCCGGGTCCGGCGGGTCCGCCGGCCACGCCACCCACCAGGCGGCGTGAGAGGAGCGTGGTGAGCACGCCGCGGAAGAGCGGACGCGTGATCGGCAGGATGAGCAGGATGCCGAAGACGTCGGTCACGAAGCCCGGGCTCAGCATGAGCGTGCCGCCCAGCACGACCAGCCCGCCGTCGGCCAGCTCGCGGGCGGGCATGCGCCCGGCCTCCAACGTGGTGCGCATCGCCCGCCACGCGCGCGCCCCCTCGCGGCGGATGAGCCATCCCCCGAGGATGCTGTCGAGCACGAGCAGCAGCACGGTCCAGCCCACGCCGATGACCTGGCCGACCTGGATCAGCACGTAGATCTCGACGATCGGCATCACCACGAAGGCGACCACGAGCAGCAGCGCCCAGGGGCGGCGCCGGCCGGCGGCCGGGCTGCCGGGTCGCCGGCCGGGCCGGGGTGCGTCGTCGGGCTGGCTCACGGGCGTCCCGCTCCGCTGCGCGCGCGGTGCGAGCGGCCCGACCCGGCGGTGCGGGCGCGGCGACGGCGTACGGCCTCGGCGAGCTGGCGGCGCCGCTCGCGCAGGCCCCACTCGGTGACGCGCCGCAGCGACTCCGAGGCCACCGACCCGCTCATCTTGGAGTCGCCGCGCACGCGCTCGACGAACTCGATCGGCACCTCCCGCACCCGCAGGCCCGCCCGCAGCGTGCGGGCGGCGAGGTCGGTCTGGAAGACGTAGCCCGTCGAGGCGACCGTCGACAGGTCGATCTTCTCCAGGGTGGTGCGCCGGAAGACCCGGAAGCCGGCGGTGGCGTCGCGCACCGACATGCCCAGGAGCAGGCGCACGTAGAGGTTGCCCCCGCGCGAGAGCGCCTGGCGGTGCCACGGCCAGTTCACGACCGAGCCGCCGGGCACCCAGCGCGAGCCGATCACCAGGTCGGCCTGCTGGAGCGCCTCGAGCAGGGCACCGAGCTGCTCGGGCTGGTGGGAGCCGTCGGCGTCCATCTCGCCGATGACGTCGTAGCCGGCGCGCAGCGCGACGTCGAAGCCGTGGAGGTAGGCCGCTCCCAGGCCCTCCTTGGCGGTGCGGTGCACGACGCTGACCTGGGGGTCGGCCGCGGCGAGGGCGTCGGCGAGGTCGCCGGTGCCGTCGGGCGAGCCGTCGTCGACGACGAGCACGTCGACGTCGGGCTGCGCCCGGCGCAGCCGCCCGACGATCCAGGCGATGTTCTCGGCCTCGTCGTAGGTCGGGACGACCATGACGACGCGGCCGAGTCCGGCGATGCTCATGCGGGGCCTCGTTCGCTCGAGTGACCGGCGAGCGCGGGCGCGCTCCCGGAGGTGCGGTGCGTGAGTGTGGGTCGACGACGATACGGGACGACGGCCGCCAGGAGTCCGAGGAGCGACGCCAGGATGCACAGCCGGGCCGCCCACGGCCCGACCCTGACCCCCGGGGTGACGGTGCTGGTGAGCCCGACCTCCGAGACGAGCACGGCGGTGGTGCGGGGGTCGGCGGTCTCCACGACCTCGCCGGTCGGCGAGACCACCCCCGAGACGCCGTTGGTGGAGGCCACCACCGTCCAGCGCCCGGTCTCGATCGCCCGCAGCCGCGTGATCGCGAACTGCTGGTCGATCTGGTCGGTCTGGATGAAGGTGGCGTTGGAGGTCTGCACGGTGAGCAGCTCCCCGCCGCGGGTCACCTGGGCGTAGATGCCGTCGTCGTAGGCGATGTCGAAGCAGATGGCGTCGGCCACGCGCACCCCGGCGACCTCGAGCGGCTCCACCCGGGTGCCGGCCCGCATGTCGCGCTGGATGCGGGCCAGCTCGCCGAAGTTGAAGTCGAGCAGCTGTCGGAAGGGGATGTACTCCCCGTAGGGCACCGGGTGCCACTTGGTGTAGCGCTCCCCCGCCCCGCTGACCGGGTCCCACACGATGCCCTGGTTGAGCACGTGGTCGGGGCCGTCGTCGACCAGCCCGCCGACCACGACCGGCACCCCGATCGCGCCGACCGCCCGCTCGATCCCGGCACGCGTCGTGACGTCGCTGAAGGGGTCGACCGCGGTGGAGTTCTCCGGCCACAGCACGAAGTCGGGACGGGCCGCCTCGCCGCGCGCGACGTCGTCGGCGAGGTCGACGGTGGCCTGCACGTGGTTCTCGGTCACCTGGCGGAAGTCGTAGAGCACGTCGTTGCCCAGCGGTCCGGGCACGTCGCCCTGCACGGCGGCGACGGTGGCGGTGCTCGGGGCCTCGTCGAGCTCGCGCGCCCCCGCGTCGTACGGCGCGAGCGCCGGCACCGCCAGCAGCGCGACCAGGCCCGCCAGTGCTCCGCCCGCCGCGAGCCGGGAGCGGCCCGTGGCCACCACGAGCCAGGCCAGCAGCGCCGAGCCGAGCGCGAGCAGCGCGCTCACGCCGACCATGCCGACCCACGGCAGCGAGGCGGCCACCGGGGTGTCGACGACGGCGAAGGCCAGTCGGCCCCAGGGCATGCCGCTGAAGGGCCAGCCGCTGCGCACGACCTCGGCGGCCACCCAGGCGGCGCCCGCCCACAGCGGCCAGGCGCCTCGTGTGCGCGGCGCGGTGGAGAGCCGTGCCACCGCGGCGCCGAGGGCGGCGTAGAACAGCGCCTCCACCACCGACAGCGCGAGCCAGGCGGGCACGGCGACGGCGCGCATCCACCAGATGTGCACCAGGTAGAAGGACAGCCCGAAGACGAGGCCGACCACCAGCCCGCGCCGCGCCGACAGACCGTGGGCGCAGACGAAGAAGCCGGCCACGGCCAGCGGCAGCACCGCCGGCACCGCGACCGGCTCGAAGGCCAGCGAGAGGCCGACACCGGCGAGGAGGGCGCCCAGGCTCCGGATCAGCACGCGACCACGGTACGGGGCGTGTCCCGGCAGAGGTACGGAAGGATCCCGGCACCCGTCGGTCCAGCCCGGGCGAGACCGGCTGCCGCGGCCGCGCTGTTGTCTAGGGGGACCAGGATCCTTCCGTGCCCACTCCCGCGGAGCGGACCGACCTCCGCGAACAGCGTCGGACAGGTGCGTGGCACCCACACCCTCCGACACGGCCACTCGGACGTCGGTCCGACTCCCGCGATCTGCGCGAGCGGACGGCACACGATGACTTTCTGCGCGCCCGGGTGTCAACCGAGCGCTGACCTGCGACGACGCGCGTCTGCGCAGGTCAGCGCGGCGCTCTGGATCGTGAAAGTCCCCGAGAAATCTAGACCGGTCGCGGCGTGTCGCCGTCGACGCGCCGACCCGCTGTGGGATCGGCCCCGAGGAGGGCGCGGGCGAGGTCGACGTACTGCTCCGCGAGGTCGGGCAGCGCCGTCGGACCGGTCGGGTCGAACCACCGCGCGACCCCGCTGCACATCTCCAGCAGGGCCCGGCGGGCCAGGGCCGGCGAGCTGACGTGGAAGAGCCCCGCCGCGAGCCCGGCGTCGATGGTGTCGTGCCAGACCGCCTCGTAGCGGTCGCGCAGCGCGACCACCTCCGCGCGCACCGGCCAGGTGAGCGCGGCCACCTCACCGTCGACGACCCGGGTCTCCAGCGGGCGCTCGCCGTGGCTGCGCACGTGCAGGCGCACCAGGGCGCACAGCCTCTCCCCCGGGTCGGGCTCCCGGGCGGCCACGGCCTGCGCCTCGGCCAGCAGCCGCTCGAGGCTCTCGCGCATCAGGGCGCCGAGCAGCTCCTCCTTCGACCCCATGTGGTGGTAGAGCGAGGCCGAGGAGAGCCCGGCGCGCTCCGCGAGCTGGCGGATCCCGGTGCCGTGGTAGCCGCGCTCGGCGAAGAGCTCGAGGGCGGCCTCGCGCACCCGCTGCGCCGTCGGGGCCGGCGCGGTCTCCGCGGCTCTCATCCGGCCTCCCGGTGGTGTAGCGTCGGATCCGATCGATCGATCGATCGATGGAGTCCGAGACTAGCAGGAGGCCGCGCCGGTGAGCGTCGACTACACCTACGACGGCACGGTGGCCCAGCTCCACCTGGCCCGCCCCGAGCGGCTCAACGCCGTCGTCCCCGCCCTCACCGACGCCCTCGCCGCCGGGCTGCGGCGCGCCGAGGCCGACGGTGCGCGCGCCGTGGTCCTGGCCGGGCGCGGCCGGGCCTTCTGCGCCGGCCACGACCTCAAGGAGCCCGAGCCGGTCGAGACCGTCCTGGAGACCCGGGCCCGGCTCGAGGCCATCCAGGACGTCACCCGGCTCGTGCGCCGCTTCCCCGGCCCGGTCGTCGCCGCCGTGCACGGCTACGCCCTGGGTGCCGGCGCGGAGTTCGCGCTGGCCTGCGACGTGGTCGTCGCCGCCGAGGACGCCGCCTTCGGCTTCCCCGAGGTCAGCGTCGGCCTCAGCGTCACCGGCGGGGTCTCACGGCTGCTGCCCGTGCTCGTGGGCTGGGCCCGCGCCAAGGAGCTGCTGCTCCTGGGCGAGCGGGTCTCCGGCGCCGAGGCCGCCGCGATGGGCCTGGTCGCCCGCTCCGTGCCCCCGGGCCGGCACGAGGAGGTCGCCCTCGAGCTCGCGCGCCGCGTCGCCGCACGGCCGCCGCTGTCGGTGAGCCTGGCCAAGCAGGTGCTCGACCTGGGCCTCGACGCCACGATCGAGGAGGCCATGGCCCGCGAGGTCGACCACGCCGTCCTGACCTCGCTCTCGGGCGAGGGCGAGGCCCCCCGCGAGGAGTTCGTCCGTGGCTGAGGTCGACGCGCCGGGGACGCCCCGGGAGGAGCCGCCGCTGGCCGGGGCCGACCTGCAGGACGCCAGCCTCGCCGACCTCGTCGTGCGGGCCGCGCGCCGCTGGCCCGACCGACCGGCCTGGACCTTCGAGGACGCCGACGGCGGCCTCACCCGGCTCGACTTCGCCGCGGTCGAGGCCCGCACCGCCGCGTGGGCGCAGCAGCTGCGCGAGCGCGGCGTCGACCAGGGTGACCGCGTCGGCGTGCTGCTGGGCAACACCGCCGACTTCCCGACCGCGTGGCTGGCGCTGGCCCGGCTCGGTGCGGCGATGGTGCCGCTCAACGTCCGCTACCGCAGTGCCGACGCGGGCCACGTGCTCGCCGACGCCGGTGTGCGGCTGGTGCTGGCGTCCCCGGCGTACTCCGCGGTGCTGGCGGGCGTCGAGCCGGCTCCCGAGGTGCTCGACGTCGCCGACCTCGACGCCGGTGCCGCCACCGCGGCGCCCTTCGAGCAGCGGCCGGTCGACCCCGCCACGACCGCCAACGTGCAGTACACCTCCGGCACCACCGGTCGCCCCAAGGGCTGCCTGCTCCCCCACCGGTACTGGACGACCCTGGCCGGCTCGCTGACCACCGAGTTCCCCCACCTCACCGGCGACGACGTCATGCTCACCGCCCAGCCCTTCCACTACATCGACCCGCAGTGGAACGTCGCCGCCGCGCTGCTGGCCGGGGCGCACCTCGTGGCCCTCGACGGCTTCCACCCCTCCACCTTCTTCTCCCGCGTGCGCGCCCACGGGGTCACCTACTTCTACTGCCTGGCCTCGATGCCCGTGCTGCTGCTGCGCATGGACCCCGACCCCGCCGACCGCGACCACCGGGTGCGCGCGGTGCAGTGCTCGGCGATCCCGCCCGGGCGCCACGCCGAGATCGAGGAGCGGTGGGGGGTCGGCTGGCACGAGGCCTTCGGGATGACCGAGACCGGCGCCGACATCCGCGTCGGCGCCGAGGAGCACGACGCGCTGGTCGGCACCGGCTGCCTGGGCCGGCCCGCCGCCCACCGCGAGGTGCGCGTCGACGACGACGGGCAGCTGTGGCTGCGCGGGCCGGGCATGATGGACGGCTACCTCGGCCACCCCAGCCCCTTCGACCCCGACGGCTGGTTCCCCACCGGCGACCTGGCCCGCCTCGACGAGCAGGGCCGTGTCTACCTCGCGGGCCGCATGAAGGACATGATCCGCCGCAGCGGGGAGAACGTCGCCGCCCACGAGGTCGAGGACGTGCTCCAGTCGCATCCCGAGGTGCGTCTGGCCGCCGTGCTCGGTGTGCCCGACGAGGTGCGCGGCGAGGAGGTCAAGGCCTACGTCGTGGCGCCCGGCCTCGGTGAGGACGCGCCCGAGGTGCTGCGTGCCTGGTGCGAGGAGCGGCTCGCGGCCTTCAAGGTGCCGCGCTACTGGGAGCTGCGCGCGTCGCTGCCGCTGACCGCCTCCCAGCGCGTCGAGAAGGCCGCGCTGCGCCGCGAGGCCGCCGCTGCCGGGGCCGCCTCGTGAGCCCCGCGCTGCAGGCCGACGTCCTGCTCACCAACGCCCGGGTCCGCACCCTCACCGGCCCCGGTCGCGCCGACGTCGCCTCCCACCTCGCCCTGCTCCACGGTCGGGTGGTGGCCACCGAGGAGGTGCCCGCCCGGCGGGTGGTCGACCTCGGTGGCGCCGTCGTCGTGCCGGGCTTCCACGACGCCCACAACCACATGGCGTGGTACGGCCTCAGCCTGGCCGAGGTCGACCTGCGACGGCCCGACCTCGACGCGCTCTACGCCGCGGTCGCCGAGCGCGCCGCGACGCTCCCCGAGGGCGCCTGGGTGGTCGGAGCCGGCTACGACGAGAACAAGATCGGCGCCCACCCCGACCGCGACGCCCTCGACCGCGCCGCCGGCGGACGACCGGTCTGGCTGCGCCACACCTCCGGCCACATGTGCGTGGTCAACACCCCGCTGCTCGCCGAGCTGGGGCTGGCCGACGCCGCCCGCGACGTGCCGGGCGGCCTGGTCGTGACCGACGCCACCGGCCGGCCGACCGGGCTGCTGCAGGAGCAGGCGCAGCAGCTGCTCAACGCGCTGGTGCTGCCCTACCCCGTGGCCACGCTGGTCGACGCGATCGAGCGCGCGGGGCGGGTCTACCTCTCGCAGGGCATCACCTCGGTGGTCGAGGCCGGCGTGGGCGGCGGCTGGATCGGCAAGAGCCCGGTCGAGGTCGCGGCGTACCTCTCCGCGCGCGAGCAGGGCCGCCTGCCCGTGCGGGTGGAGCTGATGGTGGCCGCCGACGCGCTGCACCCGCTCACCGCGCACGTCGACGACGACATGCCGCTCGGCCTCGACCTGGGCGTGCGCACCGGCCTGGGCGACGACCGGCTGCGGCTCGGGCCGGTCAAGGTGTTCTCCGACGGCTCGCTCATCGGCCACACCGCCGCCATGTGCGAGGACTTCTCCGACACCCCCGGCGAGCGGGGCTACCTCCAGGACGACGCCGAGGCGCTGCGCACCCGCATCCTCCAGGCCCACCGCTCGGGGTGGCGCGTGGCCGCCCACGCCATCGGCGACGCCGCCATCGACCTCGTCCTCGACGCCTACGCCGAGGCCCAGGAGCGCTGGCCGAGACCCGACGTGCGCCACCGCATCGAGCACTTCGGGGTCTCGCGGCCCGACCAGGTGCTGCGCGCCGCGGCGCTCGGGGTGGTGCCGGTGCCGCAGGGCCGCTTCGTCGGCGAGATCGGCGACGGCATGCTGCGCGCGCTCGGCCCGGAGCGCTCCGGGTGGGCCTACCGCCACCGCACCCTGCTCGACGCGGGGATCGTGGTGCCCGGCAGCTCCGACCGGCCCGTCGTCGACGGCGCCCCGCTGCTGGGCATGCACGACATGGTCAACCGCCTCACCGACGGCGGGCTGCCCTGCGGGCCCGAGGAGGCCGTGACCGGGCTCGAGGCGCTGGTGTCCTACACCTACGGCTCGGCCCACGCCTCCCGGGTGGAGACCAGCCGCGGCACACTGGCGCCGGGCATGCTCGCCGACCTCGCCGTCCTGTCGGCCGACCCCGGCGACCCGACCGAGGTCGACCCCGCGCGGCTGCGCGAGGTCGAGGTGCGCGAGACGTGGCTCGGTGGCGAGCGGGTGTGGTCCGCGTGAGCCCCCGTCTGGTCGAGCTGTCGTCCCTGGGGGCGGCGGACGTCGAGGCGGTCCGCGCGATCTACGAGGGCGCCTTCCCCGACGAGCTGCTCGCCCCCTTCGAGGACCTCCTCGTCGACCGGATGCTCGTCTACCTCGCCGGCAAGGACGGTGAGGACGGCGAGGACGGCCGGGGCGTGCCCGTCGGGCTCGCCCTCGTGCGCGACCTCGTCGACGCCGCGCCCGCCGGGAGCGGCGACACCGGCTGGACCTTCCTGCGCTACTTCGCCGCCGGCCGGCGCGGCCAGGGCATCGGCTCGGCGCTGTGGGCCGAGCTCACGCGCCGGCTGCGCGCGGAGGGCCGCACCCGGCTGGTCTGGGACGTCGAGGACCCCGACGAGCCGGACCTGCCGTCCGAGCTGGTCGAGGAGCACCGCCGCCGCATCGTCTTCTACGAGCGCCTCGGCGGGCGGCTGCGACCGGTGCGCGACTACCTGCCGCCCCACGACGACGGCCACGCCCCGCGGCTGCTGCTCATGGAACAGCCGTTGGGTCCGGGGGCCGCCGGCTCCGAGCAGGTCGGCCAGCAGGTCGGCCCGCAGATCGACCTGCGGCAGCTGGTGGAGACCGTCTACGCGCTGCGCTACGGCGTGCCCGCCGACGACCCCGTCGTACGTCGGACCCTGACGGCGAGCGGACTGGTCTAGAGGACGACGCCCTCAGCGCCGCGAGACCGGAGATCTTGCGGCGCATGGTTCGACACGCAGGAGGATCTTCGTTTACGGTTCCCTTATGAGCATCGAGACGTCCATCGCCTCCCTGGTGGAGGACCAGACGGGTCAGCCGTACCCGTACCGCCGCGTCGAACTGGT
This sequence comes from Nocardioides sp. P86, assembly GCF_023712465.1. Classification (NCBI taxonomy): domain Bacteria; kingdom Bacillati; phylum Actinomycetota; class Actinomycetes; order Propionibacteriales; family Nocardioidaceae; genus Nocardioides; species Nocardioides sp. P86. The sequence continues at coordinate 182,728 of NZ_JAMAYE010000002.1, forward strand.
CGAGCCCGACTGGACCCGGTTCCCCGGCTGGCGCGACGTCACCGCCGAGGAGTGGGCCTCGGTGCAGTGGCAGCGCTCGCACTGCGTCAAGAACGTGCGCCAGCTGCGCGAGCTGATGGGCGACCTGCTCGACGAGCGGTTCTACGCCGACCTCGAGCGCGACCAGGCCGAGCGCGCCACCATGTCGATGCTCGTGCCGCCGCAGATGATGAACACGATGGCGCCGACCACCGAGCCCGCCGGCCCCGGCTCGCTCACCGACGCCTTCTACGCCGACCCGGTGCGCCACTACATGATCCCGGTCTTCTCCGACCGCCGCACCGACTGGTCCTCCCACCCCTACGCCACCCGCGACTCGCTGCACGAGCACGACATGTGGGCCACCGAGGGCCTCACCCACCGCTACCCCACCAAGGTGCTGGCCGAGCTGCTGCCGACCTGCCCGCAGTACTGCGGCCACTGCACCCGCATGGACCTCGTGGGCAACTCCACCCCGGTGATCGAGAAGCTGAAGTTCGCCGGCAAGCCCACCAACCGCATCGAGGACATGCTCGACTACCTGCGCCGTACCCCCTCGGTGCGCGACGTGGTCGTCTCCGGTGGCGACGTCGCCAACATGCCGTGGCCCCGCCTCGAGGCCTTCCTGATGTCGGTGCTCGAGATCGAGAACGTGCGTGACATCCGCCTGGCCACCAAGGCCCTCGTCGGGCTCCCCCAGCACTGGCTCCAGGACGACGTGCGCGAGGGCGTCGCCCGCGTCGCCGGTCTGGCCCGCGCCCGCGGCGTCTCGCTGGCCATCCACACCCACGCCAACCACGCCAACTCGATCACCCCGCTGGTCGCCGACGCCACCCGCGCGATGCTCGAGGCCGGCGTGCGCGACGTGCGCAACCAGGGCGTGCTGCTCAACGGCGTCAACGCCGACCCGCACGCGCTGCTCGACCTGTGCTTCCGCCTGCTCGACGGCGCGCAGATCATGCCCTACTACTTCTACATGTGCGACATGATCCCGTTCTCGGAGCACTGGCGGGTCTCGGTCGCCGACGCCCAGCGCCTGCAGCACCACATCATGGGCTACCTCCCCGGCTTCGCCACCCCGCGCATCGTCTGCGACGTGCCCTTCGTCGGCAAGCGCTGGGTGCACCAGCTCGCCGACTACGACACCGAGCGCGGCATCTCCTACTGGACGAAGAACTACCGCACCTCCATCGAGGCCGCCGACCCCGAGGCGCTCACCCGCACCTTCGAGTACTACGACCCGATCCACACCCTCCCCCAGGCCGGCCGCGACTGGTGGGCCGAGCACGGCGAGCTCGACACCTCCGCCCTCAAGGCCGCCGAGATGGCCGAGGCCTCCCGGCGCACCGCCGCCCTCCAGGCCTGGTGAGTCGCTGACCGCGCGTCGCGGGTTTCGCCAGCCGGCTGGCGAAACCCGCACCTGTCGGCCCACGCACGGGCCGACAGGTGCGGGTCCGGGCCGACAGGCTCGGGTGCCGCGGGGTTGTCCACAGGCGCGGCGTACCGCGGGTTGAGCCGCGCCGGGCCCGGTCATCCTCCGAGGCATGGACCCGACCCCACGCCTGCACGCTGTGAGCGACGTCTTCTCCACCCGTGACGCGCTCGCCCTCGGCCACGACGACAAGAGCATCGCCCGACTGGTGCGCTCGGGCGAGTGGCACCGGCTGCGGCACGGCGCCTACTGCGCCGGTGCGCTGTGGCGCGACGCCGACGCACGCCGGCGTCGGCTGCTGGTGGCCGAAGCGGCCTACCAGGCGGCGCGCTCCCACGTGGTGCTGTCGCACACGAGTGCGGCCGACCTGCTCGGGGCCGAGGTGTGGGACCTGCCCGACACGGTCCACCTCACCCGCACCGACGCACGAGCCGGTCGCTCGCAGGCCGGGGTGGCGCAGCACCGCGGGACGGTCAGGGTCGGCGACCTGACCCGCCGCGACGGCCGCTGGGCGACGTCGGGCACGCGCACCGCCCTCGACGTCATCAGCCTCACCGACGTCGAGCACGGTCTGGTCGTCACCAACACGCTCCTCCACCGCGGCGAGACCTCCGTGCCCGCGTTGCGGCAGGGCCTGGCGAGCACGGTCCGCTGGCCCCGCCACCTGCACGCCCGGCTGGTCGTCGGACTGGCCGACGGGCGCTGCGAGAGCGTTGCCGAGTCGCGCACGATGTACCTGTTCTGGCGCCACCACCTGCCGACGCCCATCCCGCAGTACGTCGTCCGCGACGCCCGCGGGGTGATCGTCGCCCGGCTCGACTTCGCCTGGCCCGACCTCGGGGTGTTCGCCGAGGTCGACGGCAAGGTCAAGTACACGACGCTGCTGGCGCCCGGCGACTCCGCGGCCGATGCCCTGCTGCGCGAGCGGCGGCGCGAGCAGCTCGTCGTCGGTCTCACCGGCTGGCGCTGCGTCCGACTGACCTGGGCCGACCTGCAGCACCCCGAGCGCACCGTCGCACGCGTCCGTGCCGTGCTCGCCGGCGGCGTCTGGGCCGCCTGACCCACGGCCCCGCGCCCGGCCCGGGTCTCGGGGTGCACAGCGAGACGGCCGGGCCCGCTGGGGCTCTCGTCCCCCTCGAGAATCGGAGATCGGCCGACTGGTCGGCCCAGACCCGCACTTGTCGGCCGATGCGTGGGCCGACCGGTGCGGGTTTCGCCAGCCGGCTGGTGAAACCCGCCGCCGGCGCCGACCCACCCTCAGCCGGTCACCGGGCGGTTCTCGTAGTAGGTGGAGAGGACCATGGTGGTGCGGGTGGAGACGTTGGCGGCGTGGCGGATGCGGGCCAGGAGGTCCTCGAGGGCGGCGGGGGTGGCGGTGCGGACCTTGAGCACGTAGGACTCCTCGCCGGCCACTGACCAGCAGGACTCGATCTCGGTGAGGTGCTGGAGCCGGTCGGGGCAGTCGTCGGGCTGCGAGGGGTCGATGGGCCGGATGGAGATCAGCGCGGTCAGCGGCAGGCCGATCTCGGCGTGGTTGATGGTGGCGCCGTAGCCCTGGATGAGGCCGCGGGTCTCCAGGCGCTTGACCCGCTGGTGCACCGCCGACGTCGACAGCCCGGTGGCCTTGCCGAGGTCGGTGTAGGACATCCGCCCGTCGGTGGCGAGCAGCTCGAGGATCCTGCGGTCGGTGGCCTCGACGTCGGATGTGGTCACGGCCGACAGCGTAGGGCAGGCCGCGTGGGAGACTGCCGGGCGTGACCAGCCCGCAGACCGACGCTCCCGGCCGCCTGATGCTCCTCGACACGGCGTCGCTCTACTTCCGCGCGTTCTTCGGCGTCCCGGAGATCACCGGCCCCGACGGCACCCCGGTCAACGCGGTGCGCGGCCTGCTCGACTTCATCTCCCGCCTCGTCGGTGACTACCGCCCCACCGACCTCGTCTGCTGCTGGGACGACGACTGGCGCCCGCAGTGGCGCGTCGACCTGCTGCCCTCCTACAAGGCCCACCGCGTCGTGGAGGAGGTCGAGTCCGACCCCGACGTGGAGGAGGTGCCCGACCCGCTGCAGGTGCAGGTGCCGATCATCCGCGACGTGCTCGAGGCGGTGGGCCTGCGGGTCGTGGGCGCCCCGGGCTTCGAGGCCGACGACGTCATCGGCACCTTCGCCACCGGCGCGGGCCAGCCCGTCGACGTGGTCACCGGCGACCGCGACCTCTTCCAGCTCGTCGACGACGCCGCCGACGTCCGGGTGCTCTACATCGCGCGCGGGGTCGGCAACCACGAGCGGGTCGACGACGCCTGGGTCCGCGCCAAGTACGGCGTGGGCGCCGGGCAGTACGCCGACTTCGCCACCCTGCGGGGCGACGCCTCCGACGGGCTGCCGGGCGTCGCCGGGGTCGGCGACAAGACGGCCGCGACGCTGCTGTCGCGCCACGGCGACATCCCCGCCATCCTCGCCGCCGCCCAGGACCCCGACTCCGACCTGGCCAAGGGCCCGCGGGCCAAGGTCCTGGCCGCCACCGACTACCTCGCGGTGGCGCCCCGCGTGGTCGCGGTGGCCCGCGACATCGACCTGGAGCGCTCCCCCACGGCGCTGCCCTCCTCGCCGGCCGACCCCGAGCGACTGGCCGACCTGGCCGCGCGCTGGGGCCTCGAGTCGCCGGTGCAGCGCCTGCTCGGCGTGCTCGGCCAGGCCTGAGCCGCCCGCAGGGCCGGGCGCCCCGACCCCCCGCTCGGGTGATCGGCGCGGCGCGGGGGCGACGTACGTTGGACGGCATGAGTCGAATCGCGATCGTCGGGGGCCACGGCAAGGTGGCCCAGCAGCTGCACGGTGTGCTGAAGGACCACGGCCACGTGCCGGTGGCCCTCGTACGCAAGGAGGAGTACCGCTCCGAGCTCGAGGCCCTGGGCGCCGAGGTGCGCCTGCTCGACATCGAGGCCCAGGACGCCGACGGGTTCGCCGCGGCCTTCGAGGGCTGCGACGCGGTCGTCTTCGCCGCGGGCGGGGGCGCCGACGGCAACATCGAGCGCAAGCGCACCGTCGACCTCGAGGGCTCGACCAAGTCGATCGAGGCCGCCGGCAAGACCGGGATCCGCCGCTTCGTGCAGGTCTCGGCGATCGGCGTCGACAACCCCGTGGGCGACGACGTCGAGGAGGCGTGGAAGGCCTACGTCGACGCCAAGCGCGGCGCCGACGAGGCGCTGCGGGCCAGCGACCTGGACTGGACGATCATCCGCCCCGGCGGCCTCACCGACGACCCGGGCACCGGCCAGGTCGCGCTGGCCGAGACCCTCGAGCGCGGTGAGGTCCCCCGCGCCGACGTGGCCGCCGTGGTGGCCGCGTGCCTGGTCGACGACCGCACGATCGGCAAGCAGTGGGAGCTGGTCGGCGGGTCCACCCCGGTGGCCGCAGCCATCGAGCAGGCGGTCTGAGACCGTCCAGCCCGGCCCGCTCCCACGACGGCCCGCCACCGGTCCCGGTGGCGGGCCGTCGTGCGTGCGCGGCAGCGTGTCGACCGGGTCAGTCGGGCAGCCCGGAGTAGGCGACGACGCCGCGCTTCATGCGGGTGATCATCTCCCGCGCCGTACGCCGCAGGGGCGTGTCGCCGGCGGCGTCGGCGACCTGGCCACCGAGGTCGAGCAGCTGCTTCATGCGGCGCACGAAGTCGCCGGCCGACATGTCGCTGTCGCCGAGCACGTCGTCGAGGTCGTCGCCCTCGCACCAGCGGTAGGCGATCCAGGCGAAGCCGAGGTCGGGCTGGCGCAGGTAGTCGAGCTTGTGGTCCTTCTCCAGGCGGTCGAGCTCCCCCCACAGCCGCACGGTGGCGGTCATGGCCTCGCGCGTGGCGCCGCCGGGCAGGCGGGGCGAGGTGGGGTCCTCGGCACGACGGGCCTCGAACACCAGGGCCGACAGGGCGGCGGCGAGACCGGAGGCGGGCAGGGCGTCCCAGAGCCTCTCGCGGATCGCCTCGGCGGCCAGCAGGTCCATGTCGGAGTAGAGCCGCATCAGCCGCTTGCCCCGGTCGGTGACCCGGGCGTCGCTGGGGTCGTCGCCGTCGGGGGCGAGGTAGCCCAGCGCGCTGAGCACGTCGCAGACGCGGTCGAACTGGCGCGCGACCGTGTTGGTGCGGTTCTCCACCCGGCGCTGCAGGGTGGTGGCGTCGCGCTCCAGCTTGAAGTAGCGCTCGGCCCAGCGTGCGTGGTCCTCGCGGTCGGGGCAGTCGTGGCAGGGGTGGGCCCTGAGCTGCGCACGCAGCCCCAGGACCTCCTCGTCGGCCCCGGAGCGGGCGATGGAGGAGCGGCGCGAGCCGCCGCCGGCGCTGGGCGGCGGCACGACGCCCTGGGTGCGCGAGCGCAGCGCGGAGGCCAGGTCGCGGCGCATCTGCGGGTTGCGGCCGTTGAAGCTCTTGGGCACCTTGATCCGCGTGAGCGCCTGCACCGGGGTCGGGAAGTCGATCATCGCCAGTCGGCGGGCCTGACGGTCCATCGTCACCACCGAGGGACGCGGCGCCTCCTCGTCCCAGCCGGGGTCGACCACGACGGCCAGGCCGGCGAACTTGCCGGTCGGCACCTCGATCACGTCGCCCACCTTGAGCAGGCGCAGCGACTCGATGGCCTCGGCGCGGCGGTCGGCCCGCTTGGCGCGGCTGGCGTCCTTCTCCACCTCGCCGATGCGCTTGCGCAGCCGGGCGTACTCCATGAAGTCGCCCCGGTCGCACTGCGCGGCCTCGGCGTAGCCCTCGAGGGCGTCCTGGCTCTTGCGGAGCTGGCGGGCCAGCCCGACGACCGCCTTGTCGGCCTGGAACTGCGCGAAGGACTGCTCGAGCGTGGCCCGCGCCCGCTCGCGGCCGAACTGGTGGACCAGGTTGACGGCCATGTTGTAGGAGGGCCGGAAGGAGGAGCGCAACGGGTAGGTGCGGGTCGAGGCCAGGCCGGCGACCTCGCGCGGGTTGGTGCCGGGCTGCCAGAGCACGACGCCGTGGCCCTCGGTGTCGAGACCGCGGCGCCCGGCCCGCCCGGTGAGCTGGGTGTACTCCCCCGGGGTGATGTCGGCGTGGGTCTCGCCGTTCCACTTCGACAGCTTCTCGATGACCACGGTGCGCGCGGGCATGTTGATGCCGAGTGCGAGGGTCTCGGTGGCGAAGACGACCTTGCACAGGCCGCGCAGGTAGAGCTCCTCGACGACCTGCTTGAAGGCCGGCAGCATGCCGGCGTGGTGGGCCGCGACACCGCGGGTCAGCCCGTCGAGGAAGTCGTGGTAGCCCAGCACGTGGAGGTCGTCGTCGGGCAGGTGGCGACAGCTCTGCTCCACGAAGGCGTAGATGGCGTCGCGCTCCTCGGGCGTCGTGAGCCGGATGCCGGCGTTGAGGCACTGCGAGACCGCGGCGTCGCAGCCGACCCGGCTGAAGATGAACACGATCGCGGGCAGCAGGCCCTCGCGGTCGAGGCGCTCGATGACGTCGTAGCGGCTGGGGATCCAGACCCGCCGGCCGTTGCCGACCTGCTTGGGCCCGCCCTTGCCGCGCGCTCCCTTGGGCGAGCGCCGGTCCTTGATCCGGGAGGCGGCCCAGTCGTCGCGGGCGACCTTCATCAGCTCCTCGTTGACCGGGGCGCCCTCCTTGACGAAGCCGGCGGCGGCGTCGACGTCGGAGGAGGCGAAGAGGTCGAGCAGCCGCTTGCCCACCATGACGTGCTGGTAGAGCGGCACGGGCCGCTTCTCCTCCACGATGGTGGTGGTGTCGCCACGCACGGTCTCCAGCCACTCCCCGAACTCCTCGGCGTTGGAGACCGTGGCCGACAGCGACACCACGGTGACCGAGTCAGGCAGGTGGATGATGACCTCCTCCCAGACCGCGCCGCGGGAGCGGTCGGCGAGGTAGTGCACCTCGTCCATGACCACGAAGCCGAGGCCGTCGAGGGTGCGCGAGCCGGCGTAGAGCATGTTGCGCAGCACCTCGGTGGTCATCACCACCACGGGCGCCTCGCCGTTGACGGTGTTGTCGCCGGTCAGCAGCCCGACCTGGTCGGGGCCGTAGCGCGCCACGAGGTCGTGGTACTTCTGGTTCGACAGCGCCTTGATCGGGGTGGTGTAGAACGCCTTGCGCCCGGTCTGGAGGGCCAGGTGGATCGCGAACTCCCCCACGATGGTCTTGCCCGACCCGGTGGGCGCTGCGACCAGCACGCCGCGGCCGTCCTCGATCTCGCGGCACGCGCGACGCTGGAAGTCGTCGAGGCCGAAGTCGTACATCGCCTCGAAGTCGTGGACGACGGGGTGGCTGCGGTGCGCGCGGTAGGAGGCGTAGCGCTCGGCCGGGGTCATCTCGTCAGCCGTGCTCATGACCCCCAACCTACGGGAGCGGCCCTACCCCGATCCGCAGCAGGACGCTGTAGTGCTCCGGCGAGCCGCCGACCGCCTTGGCCAGGCGCCCGAGGGCGTCGAGCACCAGGTCGGCGCTGAAGGACCGGCCGGGTACGGCGAGGGTCAACCGGTCCTCCTCGGGGCCGTCGGCCGGCTGCACCAGCAGCACCTGGCCGTGGCGCCACGCCAGGTGGGCGCGGGAGCGGACGTCGTCGGCGGCGACCGGGCGCGGGTGCGCCTCGTCGACGGCGAGCAGGTCGCACGGCAGCGGACCCGACCCGGCGGCGCGCCCTGAGAGCACCCCGGTCACCCGGTGGCCGCTGAGCACCCCGGACTCGGCGGCCCACGTGACGTCGTCCTCCCCCAGCCACTCCGGCAGCTCGAAGGGGTCGAGGTCGTGCAGCGTGACGGCGACGCTCACAGGGTGGAGATCTCGTCGGGCGAGAGCCCGGCGTTGATGCCGCGCGCGGCGCGCCGCTTGTCGTTCCACCGGGCGATGACCTCGGAGACGAGGAAGAGCAGCACCATCGGCACGGCCATGAACGTCATCGTGAAGGGGTCGGTCGAGGGGGTGGCCACCGCGGCGAAGATGAACACCCCGACGATGATCCAGGGCCGGTGGGCGGCCAGCGACTTGCCCTTGACGACGCCGGCGAGGTTGAGCATCACCACGAAGAGCGGGATCTCGAAGGCGATGCCGAAGACGAGCAGGGTGCGGCTGAAGAAGGTGAGGTACTCGTTGAACTCCACCAGGTTGGTCAGCCCGTCGGGGGTGAACCCGATGAGCACCTCGAGGCCCTTGGGCAGCGTGACGTAGCCCAGCACGATGCCGGCGAAGAACAGCGGCCCGGCGATGGCGGCGAAGACGCGCGTCCACTTGCGCTCGTGGGGGTGCAGCCCCGGCAGGATGAAGGCCCAGATCTGGTAGAGCCAGACCGGGCTGGTCAGCACCAGCGTGGCCAGGCCGCACAGCTTGAGGTAGAGCAGCAGACCGCCGCCGGCGCCCGAGGTCGTGGCCTGGGTGCGGTCGGCGCCCAGGGCGTCCTGGGCCTGCTGGTAGGGGTCGTTGACGACCGCGAAGAGCGGGTCGAAGAAGAACAGCGAGATGATCAGGGTGACCAGGAGTGCGAGCACGACCTTGAGGATGCGTGCGCGCAGCTCCCGGAGGTGGTCCGAGAGGGCCATCCGGCCGTCGGACCCGATCGGGTGGACCGGCTTACCGACGAAGAGCTTGACGACTCCGGAGATCGACACGGGTGGGAGGTGTCGTCGCGGCTCAGCTGCGGTGCTGGTCGGTCGGGCGCTGCTCGGTCAGGTCCTCGGCCGGGGTGGGCGCGGGGGTGGGCGACGGCGGGAGCTCGGCGGCCGGCGTGGTGTCGGCGGCGGTGCCCTCCTTGTCGTCGTCGTCCTTGAGGCCCTTCGTCTCGGCCTTGAAGATGCGCAGCGCCTGGCCGGTGCCGCGGGCGAGGTCGGGGAGCTTGGCCGCACCGAAGACCAGGATGACGATGGCGAGGATGACGAGCCACTCCGCGCCCTGGGGCATGCCGATCATGGGGAGGAACATCAGGACCTTCTCTGTTGGGTGTGCGTGCGGGTCTCGGTCGGGTGCCCGGGGGCGTCGACCGCGACGAGGTCCACTGTACGCCTCGTCATGTGTAGAGACCGAGGGTTGACCTGGCCGCTGCTGTGTACGTCTGGGTGAACTCTGGGTGAGCGCCGTCGGGGTCGACGACGCGGGCGTGCGGGGTGAGCCGGAGCAGGAGGCGGGTCAGCCACCGCGGGTCGGCGACGAGCAGGTCGACCTCGACACCGCCGTCGGACTGGGGCCGCACCTCCTCGACCGGGTAGTACTCCACGACCCACCGTGCCGGGGGGTCCAGGCGCAGCGTCACCGGCGTGGTGCCGCCCGAGCGCGCGAACATGCCCTCGGCGAGGTCGCGCGGCGGCTCGGGGTCGGTCACGACAGGTGATTCGGAGACGACGGCCTCACGGATCCTGTCGAGGCGGAAGAGGCGTGGCGCCCCGGCGAGGTGGCACCACGCGTCGAGGTAGGCGACGCCGCCGGTGGAGACCACGCCGCGCGGGTCGACGGTGCGCACCGACTCCTCGTCGCGGCTGGGCACGTAGTAGGTGAGGTCGACCTGGCGACCGCGGTCGGCGGCGTCCTGCAGGCGGGTGGCCAGCAGGGCGGTGTCGGGGTCTCCCCCGTCGGCGCCCGGGTCGATGCGGGGTGCGGCCGACCCGGCGGCGGCCGCCGCCTCGAGCTTGGCCAGCGCGCGGTCGACGACCTCGCGGGTGTCGGGGCGCGCGCCGTTGCGCAGCGCCCGCAGCGCCACGATGACCGCGGTGGCCTCGGTGGGGGTCAGCCGCAGCGGACGGGCGAGGTAGTCGGCGTTGGTCACGCGGACGACGCCGTCGCCGTCGGGGTCCTCGAGGGCGTCGAGGTCGACGTCGATGAGGTCGTCGGGGTAGCCGCCCGGCAGACCGCACATCAGCAGGACCTTGAGGTCCTTGAGCAGCTGGCGCGGGGCCACCCCGAGGGCGGCGGCCGCCTCGTCGAGGCGCACCTGGCCGTGGGCGTGGAGGTAGGGCACCAGCGTCAGCAGCCGGGCGACCTGGTCGCGGGCGCCCGGGGCGGGGGCGGGTGTCGGCGGGGTCATGCGACGCCGCCCGCCGTGCTGGCACGGTCCAGGCCGGCCCGGAGCCGCTCGACGACCTGGGCCCGCAGCTCCAGCGGCTCCTCGACGCAGACGTCGGCGCCGTGGCCGAGCACCTCGTCGGCCAGGCCGAGGGTGTCGCGCTCGAGCACCACGCGGTCCCAGGTGGTGTGGTCGTCGGGACCCACCACGTCGGTCTCGACCCCGGCGGCGCCGCGGCGCAGCTGGTGGCCTGCGCCGCGGCGCACCAGCAGCACGGCGCGCTGCACCACGGGGGCCGGGGCCAGGCGCCGGGCCACCGCGCTCACGTCGGTGCCGGCGGGCACGTCGTAGGAGCCGGCGGGGCCGTCGGGCCGCGCCTCGCCCTCGACGCGGGAGAGGCGGAAGACGCGCTCCTCGCCACGGTCGGTGTCGAGGCCCACGACGTACCACCGCCCCGAGTAGCGGGTGACGCCCCAGGGCTGGAGGTGACGGGTCGTCACCTCGTCCTGGCCGGGGCGGCGGTAGCCGAAGACGACGGGGGTGCGCTCCGCGGTGGCCTCCCAGAAGGCGTCGAAGGACGGCTCCTCGGCGCTCAGGCGGGGCTCGACGATGTCGAGCGCCGTCACGTCGACCGGTGCGCCCAGCGCGCGGAGCTTGCGCACGGCCTCGGTGGTGGCGTCGGCGAGCTTGGCGTGCTGCCAGACCCGGGTGGCCAGGCCCACGACCGAGGCCTCGTCGGGGGTCAGGTCGATGTCGGGCAGCGCGAACTCGTCGGGACGGATCCGGTAGCCGGGCTCGTCGTCGAAGTAGGTGTCCATGCTGCCCACCTCGATCGGGACCCCGAGCGAGCGCAGCTCGTCCTTGTCGCGCTCGAACATCTTCTCGAACGCCTCGGAGGAGGAGCCGGGGTAGAGGATCGAGCGGATGCGCTCCTTGGGCACGAAGTGCCGCTGGACCAGCAGCATGATCAGCAGGTTCAGCAGGCGCTCGCTCTTGCGGACGCTCACCCCGCGCCGACGATGTCGATCAGGAAGTAGATCGTGTCGGTGCCCTTGATCCCGGCGTCGGGGTTGCCCTCGGCGCCGTAGCCGAGCTCGGGCGGGATGGCGAGCACGACGCGCGAGCCGACCGGCACGCCCTCCAGGCCCTGCGCCCAGCCCTCGACCAGCCCGCTCAGCGGGGAGGTGAGGAAGTCGGGCTTGTCGTAGTTGCCGTCGAAGGGCTTGGCCTTGGCGTAGACCTGGCCCAGGTACTTGACCTGCACGGTGTCGTCGGCGGTGAGCGCGGGGCCGTCGCCCTCGACGAGGGTCTGGCTGCGCAGCTCGCCGGTCGGGCGCGGGCGGCCCTTGAAGCGCATCGCCTCGGGGTTGCCGTCCTCGTCGAGGACGAGGTCGGGGGTCCAGGCCGCGCCCTCGGTCTCGTAGGGCTCGGAGACGTCGTAGGGCCCCATGATGTCGAAGACGATGACGACCGGGTCCTGGTTGCCGATGCCCAGCGCGGGGCTGCCGGCGCCGCCGAAGGGCTCCTCGGCGTTGAAGGCGACCGCCACGCGCGAGCCCACCGTCTGGCCGACCAGGGGGTCGGTGAAGACCGGCACCAGGTCCTCGGCGGAGAGGTCGAGCGCCTGCGGCGCGCCGTCGTCGGTGTAGGTGCTGAAGCTCTGGCTCTCGGTGTAGCCGTTGCCGACCCAGTAGTTGACCAGCACGGTGTCCTCGGCGGTGACCTCCGGGCCGTCGCCCTCGACGAGGGTCTCGACCTCGGGGTCGGCGTCGGCGTCGAAGCTCATGGCCGACGACCACGTGACGTCGGGGTCGGTGCCGACGTCGCCCTCGATGCTCAGCGCGGACAGGCCCTCGGAGGTCTCGCCCTGGGCGCCGACCTCCTCGCCGCACGAGACGAGCGTGGGGGCGAGCAGCAGCGGGAGCAGCACGGCCAGCGGCCTGCGGAGGTGTCGTGACACCGGTACATCCTTCACGTGGCGGTCGTCGGGGCCGGCGGTGGCCGGTGACCCAGGAGCGACCTGCATCCTACGAGGCGGCCCCACCGCGGCCTGCGGCCCCTCGCCGGGTCACATGCCGTCGATGAGTCGCTGCACCCGCTCGTCCTCGGCGCGGAACGGGTCCTTGCACAGCACCGTGCGCTGGGCCTGGTCGTTGAGCTTGAGGTGCACCCAGTCGACGGTGAAGTCGCGGCGCCGCTCCTGGGCGCGGCGGATGAAGTCGCCGCGCAGCCGGGCCCGGGTGGTCTGCGGGGGCACCGACTTGGCCTCGAAGACCTTGAGGTCGTGGGTGACCCGCGCGACCGCCCCCCGCTTCTCCAGCAGGTAGTAGAGGCCGCGGCCACGGTGGATGTCGTGGTAGGCCAGGTCGAGCTGGGCGACGCGGGGGTGGCCCATCGGCAGGCCGTGCTTGGCGCGGTAGGCCTCGATGAGCTTCCACTTGATGACCCAGTCGATCTCCCGGTCGACCAGGCCCAGGTCGTCGGACTCCACCGCCTTGAGCCCGCGCTCCCACAGGTCGAGCGCGCGCTCGATCGTGGGGGTGCTGATCTCGCGGCGGTCGACGAAGTCGCGGGCCTTGGCGAGGTACTCCCCCTGGATCTCCAGGGCGCTGGCCTCCCGGCCGTTGGCGAGGCGCACCTTGCGCCGCCCCGTCATGTCGTGGGAGATCTCACGGATCGCGCGGATGGGGTTCTCCATGGTGAGGTCGCGCATCACCACGCCCTCCTCGATCATCCGCAGCACCAGGTCGCAGGTGGCGACCTTGAGCATCGTGGTGGTCTCGCTCATGTTGGAGTCGCCGACGATGACGTGCAGGCGGCGGTACTTCTCGGCGTCGGCGTGCGGCTCGTCGCGGGTGTTGATGATGGGGCGGCTGCGCGTGGTGGCGCTCGAGACGCCCTCCCAGATGTGCTCGGCGCGCTGCGAGACCGAGTAGGAGGCGCCCCGCGGGGTCTGGGTCACCTTGCCCGCGCCGACGATGATCTGGCGGGTCACCAGGAAGGGGATCAGGATGTCGGCCAGCCGGGAGAACTCCCCGGCGCGTCCCACGAGGTAGTTCTCGTGGCAGCCGTAGGAGTTGCCGGCGGAGTCGGTGTTGTTCTTGAACAGGTAGATCTCACCGGCGATGCCCTCGTCGTGGAGCCGCTGCTCGGCGTCGAGCAGCAGGCCCTCGAGGATCCGCTCGCCCGCCTTGTCGTGGGTGACCAGCTCGGTGATGTCGTCGCACTCCGGGGTGGCGTACTCCGGGTGGCTGCCCACGTCGAGGTAGAGCCGGGCGCCGTTGCGCAGGAAGACGTTGCTGCTGCGGCCCCAGCTGACGACCTTGCGGAAGAGGTAGCGCGCCACCTCGTCGGGGCTCAGCCGGCGCTGCCCCTTGAAGGTGCAGGTGACGCCGTACTCGTTCTCGATCCCGAAGATCCGACGGTCCATGGGGAGACAGTACGTCGCTCCGCGCGGGATCGGGGGGCGGAACGCCGCGGCGCGGACGACGCCTCCGGGTGGAGGGCCGTCCGCGCCGCCGTGGTGCGGGCCGGGTCAGGCGGTGAGGCGGGCCACCTCGTCGGCGCTGAGGCGGGGCGCGGCCCCGCGACGTCCGGCGACCCGGCCGCCGAGGTCGGGGTCGGCCGGGCGGCGCAGGTGCCAGTCGGTGACGGCCTGGTAGGCCGCGACCACCTCGATGAGGCGGTCCTCCTCGTAGGGCGCGCCCCCGAGGACCGTGCCCACGGGCAGGGTGTCGGGACCGGCGCTAGAGGCGGCGAAGCCGATCGGGAAGCCGATCTCCGGCAGGCCCAGGATGTCGAAGGGCACGACACTGGTCTGCAGCAGCACGTCGCAGTCGGCCATGACGGTGTCGAGCACGTCGCGCAGCAGCCGGTGCTTGGCCCGCTGCCCGGTGATCCACTCGTCGCCGGAGAGGAAGAGGCCCTGCACCCACGAGGTCAGCGAGACCCCGAACCTCGTCGGGTCCTGCTGCAGAAGACGCAGGAAGGGCTCGGTGCGCTCGGGCAGGCGCACCGCGTTGAAGGTGCCGGTGAGCAGGGCCCAGTCGTCGGGGTAGGTGACGTCGACCAGCGTCAGCCCGGGGATCGCGTCGAGTGCGGCCAGCGCCTGGGTCTGCAGGGCGAGCGCCTCGCCGGTGAAGCTCGCGAGGTAGCCCTCGGGCACGCCGACCCGGGTGGCCCGGCGCGCGGTGACCCTGCCCTTGCGGTCGAGCTTCGGCAGCGCGGAGGCGATGAAGTCGGGCTTGCGGGGCAGGCCCTGGGTGCGGGGGTCCTGGCTGTCGACGCCGGCCAGCACTTGGAGCATGATCGCGGCGTCGAGCACGTCGCGGGCCAGCGGACCCACGTGGTCGCGGGTGTAGGTGAGCGGGACGACCCCGTGGAGCGAGACCCGGCCCATCGTGGGCTTGAGGCCGGTGAGGTTCTGCCGGTTGGCCGGCAGGATGATGCTGCCGCCGGTCTGGGTGCCGATGGAGGAGCAGGCCATCCGCGCCGCCACCGAGGTCGCGGGACCGGTCGAGGAGCCGCCCGGGTCGACGCTCGCGTCGGCCGGGGTCCACGCGTTGACCGTGGTGACGGTGCCGTTGGGCAGGGTGGCGCGGGTCGTCGCCAGGGGTCCCATCTGACCCTTGCCCACCATCACCGCTCCCCCGGTCTGCAGGCGCGACCAGGCGGTGGCGTCGTAGGTCGGCACGAAGTCCTCGAAGATGGTCGAGTTGGCCGTGGTCGCGACGCCGGCGGTGAAGAAGTTGTCCTTGATCGTGAGCGGGATCCCGGCCAGCGGCCCGCGCACCCTGCCCCGGTCGACCGCCCGTGCTCGGGCCAGGGCGGCCTCGGCCGGCCGGGCGTTGAAGGCCTGGTAGACCCCGTCGTAGGTGTCGGCCCGCTCGAGGTGGGCCGAGACCAGCTCGGTGGCGGTGACGACGTTGCGGCGCAGCAGCTGCGCCGCCTCGGCCAGCGTCGCCTCGGTGGGGTCGGCCTTGGCCGCGGCCCGCACCGCGACGTTCGGCAGCCTGATGCCGGCGATGGCCCGCGCGGTGGCGGCGCGCTCGGCGGCGCTGCCGGCCGCCGGGGCGGCGGCCGCACCCTCGGTCGTGCCCACCACGCCGAGCGCGGCGGCGGCGCCGGTGGCGGCGAGGAAGGCGCGGCGGTTGACCTCGGCGACCATCAGGCGTCCACCTTCCCGGTCCAGGCCTCGACGATCGAGGGGTACTCCAGCGGGGGCGCGACCTGCTGGGCGTAGAGGTCGTCGTCGGTCGGTGAGCCGCTGGCGGGCCGCCAGGTGTTGATCGCGCCGGGGGTGGAGCGCACGAAGCCCTTGAGCGAGGCGACCAGGGAGTCCTGGGTCGGCACGCCCGTGGCGGGGTCGAAGGTGGTGGGCAGGAGCGAGAGGTCGAAGCCGGAGACGAGCAGGCGGGCCTTGACGAAGGCGGTGAGCTCCTCGTCGGTGAGGCTGGCGGCGGAGACGGGCATGCAGGGCACCTTTCGGGCGGGCGTGGGGTCGAGCCCGACCGTAGGAAGGTCGTTCGCGCGTGCGGTGTCGACGGTGTGACCGGGGGATTTCGTGGGACGCCGGTGTGTGTCGCTCCGGTCCCGTACGCCAACGAGCCCGCCCCGGACGTGGGTCCGGGGCGGGCTCGGGTGGTGCGGGTGCCGGCGGGTGCCGACGGGTGCCGGTGGTGGCTCAGGGCGCGACGGGCGGCTCGCCCTCGACCTCACCGGCCCCGCCGAGCAGGTCGGGGGTGGTGGTCTCCCCCGCTGCCGGCTCGGGCGCCGAGGACGCGCGGTCCCCGAGCAGCTGCTCGAGGCGCGCGGGGCTGAGCCGGACGAACTTGCGCGGGCGCTGGCGCGTGCGGTCGAGCACGGCGACCTCGAGGTCGCGGGTGGCGATGACCCGGTCGCGCGCCACCCCCTTCTCGTCCGGGGTGTGACCCAGGGCCGCCACCGCCAGGCGCAGGGCGTCGCCGAGCTCGGCGCCCTCGGCGTACCGCTCCTTGAGGTAGCCCGCGACGACGTCGGCCGCACCGCCCATGACGGCGTAGCCGTGCTCGTCGGCGACCTGGCCGTCGTAGGTGAGCCGGTAGACCTGGTCCTCGGCGGCCTCGTCGCCGATCTCGGCCACGAAGAGCTCGACCTCGTAGGGCTTCTCACCGCCGCTGCTGAAGATCGTGCCCAGGGTCTGGGCGTAGGCGTTGGCCAGCGCACGGCCCGACACGTCGCGCCGGTCGTAGGCGTAGCCGCGCATGTCGGCGAGGCGCACCCCGGCGATGCGGAGGTTCTCGAACTCGTTGTAGCGCCCCACCGCGGCGAAGGCGATGCGGTCGTAGATCTCGGAGACCTTGTGCAGCGCCTGGGAGGGGTTCTCGGAGACGAAGAGGACGCCGTCGGCGTACTGGATCACGACGACCGAGCGGCCGCGGGCGATGCCCTTGCGCGCGAAGTCGGCCCGGTCCTTCATCAGCTGCTCGGGCGAGACGTAGAACGGCGTGCTCATGCGTGCCCCCCTCCGGTCAGCGGGGCGGTGGGTCCGTCGGGGTGCGACATCCGGCCCGCGATGACACGGTCGGCGACCGCCGCGACCTCGTCGCCGGAGAGGCGGCGACCGCCCTCGGCGGTGATGACGTGGACGATGGGGAAGATCCGTCGCGCGACGTCGGGCCCGCCGGTGGCGGAGTCGTCGTCGGCGGCGTCGTAGAGCGCCTGCACGGCCAGCGTGACGACCTCGGCCTCGGTGAGGTCGGGGCGGTAGAGCTTCTTCAGCGAACCCCGGGCGAACATCGAGCCCGAGCCGACCGCGGTGTAGCCGGTCTCCTCGTAGCGCCCGCCGGTGACGTCGTAGCTGAAGATGCGACCGCGCGCGTCGCCGAGGTCGAAGCCCGCGAACAGCGGCACGACGGCCAGGCCCTGCATGGCCATGCCGAGGTTGGAGCGGATCAGCGCCGAGAGCCGGTTGGCCTTGCCGTCGAGGGAGAGGGTCGTGCCCTCGATCTTCTCGTAGTGCTCCAGCTCGGTCTGGAAGAGGCGGATCATCTCGATGGCCAGCCCGGCGGTGCCGGCGATGCCGGCCGCGGAGTACTCGTCGGTCGCGAAGACCTTCTCGATGTCGCGCTGCGCGATGATGTTGCCCATCGTGGCGCGACGGTCACCGGCCAGCAGCACGCCGCCGGGGAAGGTCGCCCCCACGATGGTCGTGCCGTGCGGCGCGAGGTCGCCGGCCTGCCCCTGCGGCAGCGCCCGGCGCCCCGGCAGCAGGTCGGGGGCCTGGTCGGCGAGGAAGTCGCTGAAGGAGGACACCCCCGGCTGGAGGTAGGACGCGGGGAGGCGTGGACCGGGGATCACTGGCCGCCCTTCTGGATGAACGACTTCACGAAGTCCTCGGCGTTGGTCTCCAGGACGTCGTCGATCTCGTCGAGGATGTCGTCGACGTCGGCGTCGATGGTGCCCTTGCGCTCGGCGACGTCGGTCTCGGGGGCCGTCTCGACGCCCTCCTCGGTCTCCGAGGACCTGCGCGGCTGCTTCTGCTCCTGTGCCATACGCCGACCCTAGCGACTCCCCGGGCGCGACGAGCCGGGACTCAGCGGGTGAGCGCGGCGAAGAGCTGCTGGGCGGTCTCGCAGCGGTCGAGGAGCTCGCCCACGTGGGCCCGCGTGCCGCGCAGCGGGTCGATGGTCGGCACCCGCTGGAGCGACTCGCGCCCCGGCAGGTCGAAGATCACCGAGTCCCACGAGGCCGCGGCGACGTGGTCGGCGTACTTCTCCAGGCAGCGGCCACGGAAGTAGGCGCGGGTGTCCTCGGGCGGATCGTGCATGGCGTCGTCGACCCCGGGCTGGTCGAGCAGGCGCTCGATGCGCCCGGCGCCGACGAGGCGGTGGTAGAGGCCCTTCTCGGGGCGGATGTCGGAGTACTGGAGGTCGATGAGGGCCAGCTTGGCGTCGTCCCAGTCCAGGCCGTCGCGGGAGCGGTACTGCTCGAGCAGCTTGAGCTTGGCCACCCAGTCCAGCTCGCCGGCGCAGAGCATCGGGTCGCGCTCGAGCCGGTCGAGCACCGACTCCCAGCGGGCGAGCACGTCGACGGTCTGCGCGTCGGCGTCGTCGCCGAGGCGGTCCTCGACGTACTTGCGGGCCAGCTCGAGGTACTCCATCTGCAGCTGCACCGCGGTCAGCGTGCGCCCGTCGCGCAGCCGCAGCAGCTGGCGCAGCGTCGGGTCGTGGGAGACCTCGCGCAGCGCGGCGACGGGGCCCTCGACGGCCAGGTCGCGGTCGAGGAAGCGGTCCTCGATCATGGCCAGCACCAGCGAGGTCGTGCCCACCTTGAGGTACGTCGACACCTCGGCGAGGTTGGCGTCGCCGATGATGACGTGGAGGCGGCGGTACTTCTCGGGGTCGGCGTGCGGCTCGTCGCGGGTGTTGATGATCGGGCGCTTGAGCGTGGTCTCCAGGCCCACCTCGACCTCGAAGAAGTCGGCGCGCTGGCTGACCTGGAACCCGTGCTGGCGACCGTCCTGGCCGATGCCGACCCGGCCGGCGCCGCAGACGACCTGGCGGCTGACGAAGAACGGTGTGAGGTGCTTGACGATGTCGGCGAACGGGGTCGAGCGGCGCATGAGGTAGTTCTCGTGCGCGCCGTAGGAGGCGCCCTTGCCGTCGGTGTTGTTCTTGTACATCAGGATCGGCGCGCCGCCGGGCAGCTGGCCCGCCCTGACCTGGGCGTCGAGCATGACCTGCTCGCCAGCCTTGTCCCAGCGCACGATGTCGAGCGGCGTGGTGACCTCGGGCGTGGAGTACTCGGGGTGGGCGTGGTCGACGTAGAGCCGGGCGCCGTTGCTGAGGATCACGTTGGCCAGGCCGAGGTCCTCGTCGGTCAGCTGCGAGACGTCGGCCACCTGGCGGGACATGTCGAAGCCGCGGGCATCGCGCAGGGGCGACTCCTCCTCGAAGTCCCACCGGGCCCGGCGGGCGCGCACCGTGGCCGAGGCGTAGGCGTTGACGACCTGCGAGGAGGCCACCATCGGGTTGGCGTGGGGCTGCCCGGCCACGGAGATGCCGTACTCGACCTCGGTGCCCATGACCCGTCGCACGCTCATGGCGCGAGCCTACGCCGGAGGTGCCTGCGGCTCCGCGGCCACCGGGGGTCCGGTCGGCCGCGGAGCCTGCTGCGGCCTAGAGGTACTGGCCGGTGTTGGCGACCGTGTCGATGGAGCGCCCCGGCTCCGTGCCCTGCTTGCCGGTGATGAGCGTGCGGATGAAGACGATCCGCTCGCCCTTCTTGCCCGAGATCCGCGCCCAGTCGTCGGGGTTGGTGGTGTTGGGCAGGTCCTCGTTCTCCTTGAACTCGTCGACGCACGCCTGGAGCATGTGCGAGACCCGCAGGCCGCGCTGGTCGTGGTCGAGCAGGTCCTTGATGGCCATCTTCTTGGCACGGTCGACGATGTTCTGGATCATCGCCCCGGAGTTGAAGTCCTTGAAGTAGAGGACCTCCTTGTCGCCGTTGGCGTAGGTCACCTCGAGGAAGCGGTTCTCCTCGGTCTCGGTGTACATCCGCTCGACGGTGGCCCGGATCATGCCGGCCACGCACGCGTCGCGGTCGCCGCCGAACTCGGCGAGGTCGTCGGCGTGCAGCGGCAGCGAGGTCTTCAGGTACTTGCTGAAGATGTCGCGCGCCGACTCGGCGTCGGGGCGCTCGATCTTGATCTTCACGTCGAGCCGGCCCGGGCGCAGGATCGCGGGGTCGATCATGTCCTCGCGGTTGGAGGCCCCGATGACCAGCACGTTCTCGAGCAGCTCGACGCCGTCGATCTCGCTGAGCAGCTGCGGGACGATGGTGTTCTCGACGTCGGAGGAGACTCCGGAGCCGCGGGTGCGGAAGAGGGAGTCCATCTCGTCGAAGAACACGATCACCGGGGTGCCGGTGCTGGCCTTCTCCCGGGCGCGCTGGAAGACCAGGCGGATGTGACGCTCGGTCTCGCCGACGTACTTGTTGAGCAGCTCGGGGCCCTTGATGTTGAGGAAGTACGACTTGCCCTCCTGCCCCGTCCTGGCCGCGACCTTCTTGGCCAGGCTGTTGGCGACGGCCTTGGCGATGAGGGTCTTGCCGCAGCCGGGCGGGCCGTAGAGCAGCACGCCCTTGGGCGGCTTGAGCTCGTGCTCCTTGAACAGCTCGGGGTGGAGGTAGGGCAGCTCGACGGCGTCCTGGATCATCTCGATCTGGCCGCCGAGGCCGCCGATCGACTCGTAGGCGATGTCGGGGACCTCCTCGAGGACCAGCTCCTCGACCTCCGACTTCGGGACCTTCTCGTAGACGTAGCCCGCCCGCGAGTCCAGCAGCAGGGAGTCGCCCGCGCGGATGGTCTCCTGGCGCAGGGGCTCGGCGAGGCGCACGACGCGCTCCTCGTCGGCGTTGGCGATGACCAGGGCCCGCTCGCCGTCGGCGAGCAGCTCCTTGAACATCACGACCTCGCCGACCTGCTCGAACTCCAGGGCGGCCACGACGTTGAGGGCCTCGTTGAGCATGACCTCCTGGCCGCGGCGCAGGTCGTCGAGGTCGACGCCCGGGCTCACCGTCACCCGCAGCTTGCGCCCGCCGGTGAACACGTCGACGGAGTCGTCGTCGTTGCGCGACAGGAACGTGCCGAAGCCGGCCGGCGGCTGGGCCAGGCGGTCGACCTCCTCCTTGAGCTTGAGGATCTGGTCGCGGGCCTCCCGCAGCGTCTGCGCGAGGCGCTCGTTCTGCGAGGTCACCGCGGCCAGCGACCGCTGGGTGTCGGCGAGGCGCAGCTCGAGGCCGCGCGGGCTCCCCGGAGCCTCGGAGAGACGACGACGCAGGTCGCCCACCTCCTGCTCCAGGAAGCGGACCTGGGTCATGAGCTCCTCGGGGCTCGCGCCCCCCGTGCCGTACCGACTCGATCCTGACGGGTTCTCCGACGTCATCAGCGCACCTCCTGTGCTGGCGACACTACCCGCGCGACGACGTCAGGGAAGGGCGGATCCCACGGTGTCGGTCACGTTTTGGTCGCGCCCCCGACACCGCCGCGCCACCGGCACCGCCGTGCCACCCGGGCGGGTGGGGACGACCCGGGCGCGCTCAGTCGGAGGCGGGCTCCTCGACCGGCACGTCGGGCGGGCGGGGGCCGGAGTAGTCGGGGCCGTAGGCGCCGGGGGCGGGACGACGGGTCTTGCGCGGCGGGCGCTCCCCCGGGGCCATCCGGCGCGCGGTCACCAGGAACGCGGTGTGGCCGATCATCTTGTGGCCCGGGCGCACCGCCAGGCCCTCGACGTGCCAGTCGCGCACGAGCGACTCCCACGGCTGGGGCTCGGTGAAGCCGCCGTGGGCCCGGACGGTCTCGACGAAGCGGGAGAGCTGGGTCGTCGTGGCGACGTAGGCGCAGACGATGCCGCCGGGCACGAGCGCGTCGGCGGCGGCGTCGAGACATTCCCAGGGGGCGAGCATGTCGAGGATGATGCGGTCGCAGCGCTCCCCGGAGGCCGGCAGCGCCTCGGCCAGGTCGCCCAGGCGCAGCTGCCACGCGGGGTGGCTGCTGCCCTCGGGCGCACCGAAGAACTGGTGGACGTTGCGCTGGGCGACCTCGGCGAACTCCTCGCGGCGCTCGTAGGAGGTCACCCGGCCGAAGGGACCGACCGCGCGCAGCAGCGAGCAGGTCAGCGCGCCGGAGCCGACCCCGGCCTCGACCACGCGCGCGCCCGGGAAGATGTCGGCCAGGGCCACGATCTGGGCGGCGTCCTTGGGGTAGACGACGGCCGCGCCGCGGGGCATGGAGACGACGAACTCCGACAGCAGCGGGCGGAAGACGAGGTACTCCCCGCCCGCCGACGAGGCGAGGGTGAAGCCCTCCTCGCGCCCGATGAGGTCGTCGTGCTCGAGGTGGCCGCGGTTGGAGAAGAAGCGCTTGCCCGGCACCAGCTCGAAGTTGTGCCGGCGGCCCTTGGTGTCGGTCAGGCGCACCCACTCCCCCGCGCGCAGCGGGCCGCGGTGCACACCCGACCACGCCTCCGGCGGTACGTCGGGATCGCGGGCCGGCTCGCCCGCGGCGTCGGGCTGCGGCTCGGCGGGCTCGCCGGCTTCGGCCGGCTCGGCGGGCTCGGTCGGCACGGGCTGCTCAGGCTGGTCGGGCACGGCCGGAACCCTAGGCCATCGGGCGCGCTCAGCCCGCAGTGGCGCGGAAGGCCGCCTCGAGGTCGGCGGAGGAGAGCACCCCGAAGACCGAGCCGTCGTCGGAGACCAGGACGTACTCGCTGGCCGGCTCGCTGCCCATCGCGCGCAGCAGCCCCTCCCCGCTCAGACCGACCGGGAGGGTCAGCCCGGGCGCGAGGGCCCGGCTGACGGTGGAGGTGGCCACCCAGGGGCGACGCTCCTCCGGCGTGGCGAGGAGGGCGGCCTCGTTGACGACGCCCACCGGGCGACCGTCGGGGGCGACGGTGACGATGCTCCCGGCCGCGGCCTCCTGGGCGCGGCGGACCGCCTCGGCCAGCGGCAGGTCGCTCGGCACCGCCAGGGTGCGCCGGGCCAGGTCGCGGGCGACGAGCGCCGGCAGGCGTCGGCGCAGCCGGGCGTGCGTCATGGCCGCGCTCGACCCGGCCCACAGGAAGGTGGCGACCACGAAGGCCAGCACGTAGTCGAGCAGGTCGGGGGCCACACCGGTGAGCGCCTGCTGCGCGGCCGGCCAGAACAGCACGGCCACCGCGGTCACCCGGCCGCCCCAGCCCGCGACGATGCTGCCGCGGTGCTGGTCGCCGGTGGCGCCCCACACCGCCGCCTTGAGCACCCGCCCCCCGTCGAGCGGGAGGCCGGGCACGAGGTTGAGCACGCCGACCAGCAGGTTGGAGGCGGCCAGGATGCCGATCCCCAGGCGGAGCAGGCCGTCGGGGGTGATCCACCACAGCCCACCCGCCACCGCGCCGACGGCCAGGGAGGTGAGGGGGCCGACGACGGCGATCCAGAACTCCTGGCGCGGGGTGCGCGACTCGGCGTCGATCGTGGTGGCGCCGCCGAGGAAGTGCAGCGTGATCGCGGTGACCCGGAAGCCGTAGCGGCGGGCGACGACGGCGTGGGAGGCCTCGTGCAGCAGCACCGAGCCGTAGAGCACCACGGCGAGGACGACGCCCACGACGTACTTCAGCGCTCCCAGCCCTCCCCGGGCCGCCTCCACCTGCGGGGCGAGGATGACCGAGATCAGCGCCGCGACCAGGAACCACGAGGAGGAGACGAGGACGTCGCTGCCGGCGATGGTGCCGACCTTGAACGTGCCCGCGGGGCGCGCGCGGCCTCGCTCGGGGGTCGGCGGGTCGCCCTGCGGGCCGGTCGGGGACACGCTGCGAGGCTATCGGACCCGCGGTGGCCCGCTCACGGGCGCGGGGACGTCGGCGGTCGGCCCTAGGCTGCCCGGCATGGCCAGCCCCACCGTCCCGACCGTCGCAGCCTCCCCCGCCGAGCCGCTCTCGACACCGGTCGACGGCGTCGAGGTCGTGGGCGCGCTCTCGCCCAGCCGGGCCGGCGACTTCACCACCTGCCCCCTGCTCTACCGCTTCCGCACCATCGACCGCCTGCCCGAGCCGCCCAGCGTCGACGCCGTGCGCGGCACGCTGGTGCACAAGGTGCTGGAGGACCTCTTCGACCTGCCGGCCGCCGAGCGCACCCCCGAGCGCGCGCGCACGATGGTCGACCCGACGTGGGAGGCGCTGGTCGAGGCCGAGCCGGGCCTCGCCGAGCTCTTCGAGGACCGCGAGGGGCCGCAGGCCGCGGCCTGGCTGGCGTCGTGCCGCGTGGTGCTGGACCGGTGGTTCACCCTCGAGGACCCCACGCGGCTCGAGCCGGCGGAGCGCGAGGTCTACGTCGAGACCGTCCTGGAGTCGCGGCTGCTGCTGCGGGGCTTCGTGGACCGGCTCGACGTGGCGCCCGACGGCGCGCTGCGCGTGGTCGACTACAAGACCGGACGCTCCCCGGGCGAGGGCTTCGAGGCCCGTGCGCTGTTCCAGATGCGGTTCTACGCCCTGGTGCTGTGGCGCACGCGCGGGGTCGTGCCGAAGGTCCTGCAGCTGGTCTACCTGGGCAACGGCGAGATCGTCCGCTACGAGCCCGACGAGGCCGACCTGGTCGCCACCGAGCGCAAGGTGGAGGCCATCTGGGCCGCGATCCGCAGCGCCCGCGAGAGCGGGGAGTGGCTGCCCAGCCCCGGACGGCTGTGCTCGTGGTGCGCCCACCAGGCCCTCTGCCCGGCCTTCGGGGGCACTCCCCCGCCGCTGCCGGTCGTGGAGCCCTCCGACGCCGTGTCGGCTCAGGGGTCCGAGGACGCCCCCGGCACCTCCACGCCCTGACGCTCGGCCCACAGCGCGGCCTGCGTGCGGTCGACGACGCCGATCGCGGCGTAGACCCGGGTCAGGTGGGCCTTGACGGTGCGGTCGGTGATGCCCAGGCGGCGGGCGATCTGCTTGTTGGCCAGACCGGCGCGGACGAGTCCCAGCACCTCCAGCTCGCGGCGGGTCAGCCCCGCCGGGGTGCTCGCGCGGCCCCCGGGCGGTGGCACGCCGGGACCACCCGTCCCGGGCGGGCGCCCCCCGGACGGCTGCCGGGAGCCGAGGAGCTGGCGCGCGGCGCGGGGGTCGAGGGGGGACTCCCCGCGGCTGACCGCGTGGACCCCGGCCACGAGCACGTCGGGGTCGGCGTCCTTGAGCAGGTAGCCGACCGCACCCGCGTCGAGGGCCGCGACGATGCGCTCGGAGTCGGAGAACGACGTCAGCACCAGCACCTCGGCCAGCCCCTCGGCGACGACCGCGCGGGTCGCCTGCACGCCGTCGACCCCCGGCATCTGCAGGTCCATCACCACGACGTCGGGTCGCAGCCGTCGTGCGAGGTCGACGGCCTCGGCGCCGTCGGCGGCCGACCCGACCACCTCGACCCCGGCGCTCGCCGAGAGCAGCTGCGCGAGACCGTGCCGCACCACGGCGTGGTCGTCGACGAGCACGACCCGCACGACGGGCACCGCGGGCACGTGGTCGCTCACCGCTCGACCCTCAGCAGGACGCGGGTGCCCTCGCCGGGCGCGCTGTCGACCACCAGGGAGCCGCCGGTGTCCTCGACGAGGCTCTGCAGGCCGCGCAGGCCGTAGCTGCTGCGTCCGCGGACCGCCTCGGGGTCGAACCCGACGCCGTCGTCGGCCACCTCGAGCACGAGCCCGGAGGGCGCGGCGCCGACCTCCACCGAGAGCCTCCCGGCGGCGGAGTGCCGGATGGCGTTGCGCACGGCCTCCTGCGCCACACGCCAGACCAGCGCCACCTCCGCGTCGGGCGCGTGGGCCACGTCGTCGTGCACGGCCACGGTGGCCTCGATGCCCGCGGCCTCGGCGGGAGCCACGAGGTCGGACAGCGCGGCGGCCAGCCCGCGCGCGTGCAGGTCGGGCGGGTGGATCTCCGCCAGCAGCGAGCGCAGCGCCTTGAGGCTGTCGCGCAGCGCCACACCGGTGTCCTCCAGGAGGTCGCGGGCCCGGGTGGGTGTCGCCGGGTCACGGCTCAGCGCCGACAGGGAGAAGGCCGTGCCGGCGAGGTCCTGCACCACGCCGTCGTGCAGGTCGCGTGCGATGCGGCGCCGCTCCGCGTCGGAGGCGCTGATCGCCGAGCGCAGCAACCGCTCCCGGTCGCGGGACGCCGTGCGGAGCTGGCGGGTGAGGAGGGTCAGCAGGCAGGTGACGATCACCACGAGCAGGAGGAAGGGGCCCACGGTGATCCAGCGGTAGGCGTTGTAGATCTCGGCGCGCCGCGACTCGATGTCCTGCACGTCGTAGAACGCCTCGACGAGCACCTGCCGTCCCTGCGGCGTCTGGCTCCCGGTGAAGACCTGGACCAGGTCCTCCGGGGAGCCGTCGGGTCCGGCGGGCACCAGGGGGGCCCGATCCCCCGCCGGCGCCGATCCCGTGCCGCCGTCGAGCAGTGCCTCCTCCTCGGCGGCGGTGAGGGGGTAGACCTGTCCGATCAGGCTGAGGTCGGGGGCGTAGACGACCGTGCCGTCGGCGGCGCGCACCGTCAGCGCCTCGATCCGCGCCGGGCTGTTGGTCACCAGCTGCCGCATCTCCCGGTCGAAGCGGTCGAGGGTGCCGGGGAGCGACTTGCTGCTGCCGGGGAACAGACGCTCCTTGAGGTAGGGCTCCACCAGGGCGGCCGTGACGAGGCGGTTGGTCGCCCGGCGCTCGGCCAACGCGCCTTCCTCGGCGGCGCGGTCCGCGAGGCGTCCCGCGACGACCGCGATGACGACCAGGAGGGCGCCGCTGACGAGGAGGAACCCGACGACGGGGTGGCGCAGCAGCCTCATGGTCCTCAGATCGTGACAGCGGGCTCGGTCAGAAGATGACCTCACCCTTGCAGATCACGCCGTTCGCCGTGTTCTCAGCCCGGAACTCGATGTCGTCGGCACCCCCGAGGTCGATCATCGACCGCGAGATGCGGAAGGACCGGTCGGCGTCCTTGGCGCGCACCTCGCCCTTGGCCGAGAAGTCGTCGTTGTGACGCATGCGCCACTCCCAGACGTCGTCGTCCTCGGAGAAGACGCTGCCGACGACGGTGAGGCGCCCGTTGCCGTCGGCGCTGACACGGAGCTTGTAGCTCGACGTGCTGTCACCGCGGCAGCCTCCCCGATCAGTCTCGCCGTCACCCGCCGCCGCACCAGGTGCGGTGGCGAGGGCCGCTGCGCCCACCATGCATAAGGACGTGACGACGAGACTGATCCGGGCCGGCACCGCTGCTCTCCTCCGCTTCCGCGGAGTCGAGTGGCGTCCCCGAGGTGAGGTAAATCTGACCGACGCGAGGGGGTCTGCGCCACTGTCCTCTGGTACTAGGACCCCGGTACGACCCGGACGGGTCGACCCGGTCGGCCGCCGGTCGGTGCCGGCGGCCTCAGCGGGCACGCCGCTCCGCCCCGGCTGCGGCGTGGGTGGCGGCGAGGTCGTCGACGCCGAGCCCGTGCAGGCTGTCGCGGAAGACCCGGCGCGGCCCGGGCGGCACCGCCACGTGGTGCGGCACCACGAGCACCGAGCACCCGGCCGCGGCGGCCGAGGCGGCGCCGGTGGCGGAGTCCTCGACGGCCAGGCAGTGCGCGGGATCGAGCCCCAGCCGCTCGGCCGCGAGCAGGTAGGGGTCGGGGTGGGGCTTGCCCCGCTCGACCTGGTCGCCGGTCACGACGACGTCGAAGCTGGCCTCGGGGAGGGCATCGACGACCGGCTCGACGAAGCGGGTCCACGACATCGTCACCAGCGCCGTCGGGAGCCCCGCCGCGCGTGTCGCGGAGAGGAGCTCGCGGGCGCCCGGCCGCCACGGCACGTCGACGCGCACCTGCTCGACGACACCGTCGAGCAGGCGCTCGACGATGGCGCGGGGGGTGAGGTCGAGGCCCATGCGCTCGCGGATGTAGACCGCCGAGTCGAGCAGGTCGTTGCCGACCAGCCGCATCGCGTCCTCGTGGGTCCACGTCGCACCGTGCTCCGCGGCCAGCGCGTGCTCCGTGGCGATCCAGTAGGGCTCGGTGTCGACGAGCGTGCCGTCCATGTCCCACAGGACCGCCGCGGGCAGGGCTCCGCCGCGGCCCCGTCCGGCGGAGCGCACGAGGTCGGCCTCAGTCATCGGGGTCGTAGCCCAGGCTCGGCGAGAGCCACCGCTCCGCCTCCGCGAGCGACCAGCCCTTGCGCGCGGCGTAGTCCTCGACCTGGTCGCGACCGAGGCGACCCACGACGAAGTACTGCGACTGCGGGTGGCTGAAGTACCAGCCCGACACCGACGCACCGGGCCACATCGCCATCGACTCGGTGAGGGTGATCCCGGTGGTCTTCTCGACGTCGAGGAGGTCCCACAGGGTCAGCTTCTCGGTGTGGTCGGGGCAGGCCGGGTAGCCCGGCGCGGGGCGGATGCCGGAGTACTTCTCGGCGATGAGGTCCTCGTTGCTCAGCTGCTCCTCGGGCACGTGGCCCCAGAACTCCGTGCGCACCCGCTGGTGCAGACGCTCGGCGAAGGCCTCGGCGAGGCGGTCGGCCAGCGACTCCAGCAGGATCGCGCTGTAGTCGTCGTGCTCGGCCTTGTAGGCCTCGACGCGCTCGGGCAGGCCGATGCCGGCGGTGACCGCGAAGCCGCCGACGTGGTCGGCGATGCCCGTCTCGCGGGGGGCGACGTAGTCGGCCAGCGAGCGGTGGGGCACGCCCTCGCGGTGCTCGCCCTGCTGGCGCAGGTGGTGGAGCACCGTGCGCACCTCGGTGCGCTCCTCGTCGGCCCACACGACGGTGTCGTCACCGTCGCCGTTGGCCGGCAGCAGCCCGTAGACCCCGCGCGCGGTGAGCCACTTCTCGGCCACGATGCGGTCGAGCATCTCCTGTGCGTCGTCGTAGAGCTTGCGCGCGGTCTCCCCCGAGGCGGGGTTGTTGAGGATGTCGGGGAAGCGCCCCTTCATCTCCCAGGCGTTGAAGAAGGGCTGCCAGTCGATGTACTCGCGCAGCTCGGCGATGTCGTAGTCCTCGAGCACGTGGACGCCGGGGCGTCGCGGCGCCGGGGCGTCGTAGCCGCTCCAGTCCACGGGGGTGGCGTCGGCGCGGGCCCGGTCGTAGGGCAGCAGGCGACGCTCGCTCTTGCCGGCGTGACGGGTGCGCAGGGAGTCGTAGTCGGCCTTGACGTCGGCCAGCAGGGCCTCGCGCCGCGTCTCGTGCAGCAGCGCCGCCGCGGTGGGCACCGAGCGCGAGGCGTCCTTGACCCACACGACCGGTCCGTCGTAGCGGGGGTCGACCTTGACCGCGGTGTGGGCGCGCGAGGTGGTGGCCCCGCCGATGAGCAGCGGGATGGTCAGGCCCTGGCGCTGCATCTCGGTGGCGAGGTTGACCATCTCGTCCAGCGAGGGCGTGATGAGGCCCGACAGACCGATGATGTCGGCGCCGACCTCCTGGGCGGTGTCGAGGATCTTCTGCGCCGGCACCATGACGCCGAGGTCGATGACCTCGTAGTTGTTGCACTGCAGCACCACACCGACGATGTTCTTGCCGATGTCGTGCACGTCGCCCTTGACCGTGGCCATGACGATCGTGCCGTTGGTCTCCTTGGCGGTGGCCAGCGCCGGGTTGTCGAGCTTCTCCTGCTCGATGAACGGGATGAGGTAGGCCACGGCCTTCTTCATCACGCGCGCCGACTTCACCACCTGCGGCAGGAACATCTTGCCCGCGCCGAAGAGGTCGCCGACGACGTCCATGCCCGACATCAGCGGGCCCTCGATGACCTCGATCGGTCGACCGCCGCGCGCCGCGATCTCCCGGCGCAGCTCCTCGGTGTCGGACTCCACGTGGGCGTCGAGCCCCTTGACCAGGGCGTGCGTGATGCGCTCCCCCACCGGGAGCTCGCGCCAGGCCTCGGTGACGGCCTCGACGGCCTCGCCGGCGCGGTTGTGCTCCTCGGCGATCTCCAGCAGGCGCTCGGCGGCGTCGGGGCGCCGGTCGAGCACGACGTCCTCGATGCGCTCGCGCAGCTCGGGCTCGACCTCGTCGTAGACCACCAGGGCGCCGGCGTTGACGATGCCCATGTCGAGACCGGCCTCGATGGCGTGGAAGAGGAAGACGGCGTGGATCGCCTCGCGCACCGGGTTGTTGCCGCGGAAGGAGAAGCTGACGTTGGAGATGCCGCCCGAGACCTTCGCCCCGGGGAGGTTCTGCTTGATCCAGCGGGTGGCCTCGATGAAGTCCAGCCCGTAGGACGCGTGCTCCTCGATGCCGGTGGCCACCGCGAAGACGTTGGGGTCGAAGATGATGTCCTCGGGCGGGAAGTCGACCTCGTCGACCAGGATCCGGTAGGCGCGCTCGCAGATGGCCTTGCGGCGCTCCAGGTTGTCGGCCTGGCCGTCCTCGTCGAAGGCCATGACCACCGCGGCGGCGCCGTACTTGCGGCACAGGCGGGCCTGGGCGCGGAAGGCGTCCTCGCCCTCCTTCATCGAGATCGAGTTCACGATGGCCTTGCCCTGGACGTTCTTCAGGCCGGCCTCGATGACCTCGAACTTCGAGGAGTCCACCATCACCGGCACCCGGCTGATGTCGGGCTCGCTGGCGATGAGCTTGGTGAAGCGGTCCATGGCCGCGACGCCGTCGATCATGCCCTCGTCCATGTTGACGTCGATGACCTGCGCGCCGTTCTCGACCTGCTGCGCGGCGACCGACAGGGCCGCGTCGTAGTCGCCGGCCTTGATGAGGTTGCGGAAGCGGGCCGAGCCGGTGATGTTGGTGCGCTCGCCGATGTTGACGAAGAGGCTGGAGGAGTCGACGGTGAAGGGCTCGAGGCCCGAGAGGCGCAGCGCGGGGGCCACCGACGGCACCTCGCGGCGGGTGCGTCCCTCGACGGCGCCTGCGATGGCCGCGATGTGGGCCGGGGTGGTGCCGCAGCAGCCGCCGACGATGTTGACGAAGCCGGCCTCCGCGAACTCCCCCACGACCGCGGCCGTCTGCTCCGGGGTCTCGTCGTACTCGCCGAAGGCGTTGGGCAGCCCGGCGTTGGGGTAGCAGGACACGAAGGTGTCGGCGATGCGCGAGATCTCGGCGACGTAGGGGCGCATCTCGCTGGCCCCGAGGGCGCAGTTGAGGCCGACCGCGATCGGTCGGGCGTGGCGCACGGAGTCCCAGAAGGCCTCGGTGACCTGGCCCGACAGCGTGCGCCCCGAGGCGTCGGTGATCGTGCCGGAGATGATGACCGGCCAGCGGCGCCCGGTCTGCTCGAAGAGGGTCTCGAGGGCGAAGATCGCGGCCTTGGCGTTGAGGGTGTCGAAGATGGTCTCGACCATCAGCAGGTCGGCCCCGCCGTCGACGAGGCCGCGGGCGGCCTCGAGGTAGGCCTCGACGAGCTGGTCGTAGGAGACGTTGCGCGCGCCCGGGTCGTTGACGTCCGGGGAGATGGAGGCGGTGCGGGTGGTGGGACCGAGCGCACCCGCGACGTAGCGCGGCCGCTCCGGGGTGGCCACCTCGTCGGCGACGCGGCGGGCCAGCCGCGCGGCCTCGAGGTTGAGCTCGCGGGCCAGCTCGGCCATGCCGTAGTCCGAGAGCGAGACGGCGTTGGCGTTGAAGGTGTTGGTCTCGAGCAGGTCGGCGCCGGCCTCGAGGTACTCCCGGTGGATGCCCGCGATGATGTCGGGCTGCGTCAGCGTGAGCAGGTCGTTGTTGCCGACCAGGTCGCTGGGCCAGTCGGCGAAGCGCTCGCCGCGGTAGCCGGCCTCGTCGGGCCGGTCGCGCTGGATCGCGGTGCCCATCGCGCCGTCGAGCACCAGGATCCGCTCCTGCAGGGCGCGGGTGAGCGCCTCGGTGGCGTCGGGACGCCAGTCGACGGAGGTGTCCTCGGGCTCGGGCAACGCAGCTCCTCTCGGGGGGCGCCGCGCTCGACCCGGACGACGGTGGCCGGGCGTGCGCGGGCGGTCTGGCCAGCGTAGGAACAGCGTCCGAGGGCCGGACAGGATTCCCAGATCGTGACACCGGTCCGCGGACCGGACGAAATCCTCACCCGTCTCCTAGGCTGGCTCGATGATCGAGATCCAGGACGGCTCCGAGCTGGTGGACCCCATCGTCATCGCTGCCTTCGAGGGATGGAACGACGCCGCCGACGCCGCCTCCTCGGTCGTGGACCACCTGATCCGGGTGTGGGGCGCCCGCATCGTCGGGGCGGTCGACCCCGAGGACTTCTACGACTTCCAGGTCAACCGCCCGCTGGTCGGGGTCGACGAGCACGGCCACCGTCGCCTGACCTGGCCCACCACCCAGATCGCCGTGGCCTCCCCGCCCGACCTCGACCGCGACGTCATCCTCATCCGCGGCATCGAGCCCAACATGCGCTGGCGCCAGTTCTGCGCCGAGCTGCTGGCGGCCTGCGACGAGCTGGGCGGCAACCTGGTGGTGACCCTCGGCGCGCTGCTCGCCGACACCCCCCACACCCGCCCGATCCCCGTGACCGGCACCGCGACCGAGCCCGAGCTGGTCGACCGCCTCAAGCTCGAGCAGTCCACCTACGAGGGCCCCACCGGCATCGTCGGCGTCTTCCAGGACGCCTGCGTGCGGGTGGACATGCCGGCGGTCTCCTACTGGGCGGCCGTGCCCCACTACGTCGCGCAGCCGCCCTGCCCCAAGGCGACGCTGGCGCTCATCGGCCAGCTGGAGGACCTGCTCGAGGTCTCGATCCCCCTCGGCGAGCTGCCCGAGGACGCCCGCGCCTGGGAGCGCGGGGTCGACGAGCTGGCCGAGGACGACGAGGACGTCGCCGACTACGTGCGCTCCCTGGAGGAGACCCGCGACACCACCGACCTGCCCGAGGCCTCGGGCGAGGCGATCGCGCGGGAGTTCGAGCGCTACCTCAAGCGCCGCACCGACGGCGACTGACCGGCGCCGCCCGCCGGCCGAGGCCGGCTCAGAGGGCCAGGCCGAGCGCGGCGTCGAGCAGCACGTGGACGCTGCGCGCCGCGTCGGGGTCGGAGGTGTCGGCCAGGCCGTGGGTGCCGAGGGTGGCGTCGACCCACGCGTCGACGGCGGCGAGCGCCCGCGGGGCGTCGAGGTCGTCGGCCAGCGCCGCGAGCACCTCGGTGACGACCGGCTCGGCCGGTGCGCCGGCCCCGAGGGCGATCGCCTTGCGCCACTCGGCGAGACGGTCGACGTTGTCGAAGAGCTCGGCGTCGGTCCACTCCCAGTCGCTGCGGTAGTGGTGGCGCAGCAGGGTCGCGCGGATCGCCATCGGGTCGACGTCGCTGTTGCGCAGCGCGGAGACGAACACCAGGTTGCCGCGCGACTTCGACATCTTCTCGCCGTCGTAGGCCACCATCCCGGCGTGGGAGTAGACCTGGGCGAAGGGCGTGCCCGGCTCGGCGACCTGGGCGTGACCGGCGCACATCTCGTGGTGCGGGAAGACCAGGTCGCTGCCGCCGGCCTGCACGTCGAAGGCCCCCCCGAGGTGCTCCATGGCGATCGCGGTGCACTCGACGTGCCAGCCCGGGCGGCCGGGGCCGAAGGGGCTGGGCCACGACGGCTCGCCCTCCCGCTCCCCGCGCCACACGACGCAGTCGAGGGGGTCGCGCTTGCCGGGGCGCTCGGGGTCGCCGCCGCGCTCGGGGAAGATCCGCAGCATGGCCTCGCGGTCCAGGCCCGACTCCTCGCCGAAGGCCGGGTCGGCGGTGACCGAGAAGTAGAGGTCGTCCTCGACCCGGTAGACCGCACCGGCGGCCTGGAGCCGCTCGACGAGGGCCACCACGAGGGGGATCGACTCGACGGCGCCGACGTACTCGGCCGGGGGCAGGACGCGCAGGGCGGTCATGTCCTGGCGGAAGAGCTCGGTCTCGCGCTCGGCCAGCGCGGTCCACTCGACGTGCACCTTGGTGGCGCGCTCCAGGAGCGGGTCGTCGACGTCGGTGACGTTCTGCACGTAGGTGACGTCGTGGCCGGCGCTGCGCCAGGCCCGGTTGAGCAGGTCGTAGGCGACGTAGGTGGCGGCGTGACCCATGTGCGTGGCGTCGTAGGGCGTGATGCCGCAGACGTAGAGACGGGCCGCGCCGGTCGGCGTGGTGGTGACCAGCTCGCCGCGCGGGGTGTCGTGGAGGGCGACCGCAGGGCCCTTCACGGGGAGGGTCGGGATCTCCGGGGCAGGCCAGGCAAGCATGCCGCGCACTCTAGCCAGTCGGGTCGACGGCGCTGGTGGACGGTGCCGTTCGGCACGACGTCGTGCGTGGTGGGCGCGCGCCCCGGGACGGCGCGAGCCTCAGAACGGCGGCCAGGGGATCGCCGGGTGCTCGCCGCGCGGCGCCGGCAGGGACCCCCGGTGCAGCAGCCGGTCGCAGCGGCGCGCGATGCAGTCGATCTCGAGGTCGGTGAGCAGGGGCGCCAGCGACGCTCCCAGCGCACCGGCCAGCCCCTCGCGCACCGCCGTGACCGCGGAGCGCTCCTCGTCGGTGAGCGGCTCGCCGACCCAGCCCCAGAGCACGGTGCGCAGCTTGTGGTCGTGGTGGAAGGCGATGCCGTGGTCGACGCCGAAGCGGTGGCCGTCGGCCATCTCCAGCACGTGGCCGCCCTTGCGGTCGGCGTTGTTGACCACGACGTCGAAGACGGCCATGCGTCGCAGGGCCGGGGTGTCCTCGTGGACCAGCGCGATCGGCCGATCGCGGGCGTCGAGGCCGTCGAAGACGTGGAGGTAGCCCGGCGGCACCTCGCCCTCGGGCACCAGCGTCACCGCCTCCTGCTCGGCGTCGGGCTCCTGCCACTGCTGCACCATGCCCGGGCCGTGCGGGCCCCCGCGCAGCCACGTGCGGGGCACGACGCCCCAGCCGGTGGCCTCGGAGACCAGGTACGCCGCCACCTCGCGGTGGGCCAGCGTGGCCCCGGGGAAGTCCCAGAGCGGCTTCTCCCCCGCGATCGGCTTGTAGACCACGCGGGTGCTGCCGACGGTGCCGAGGAAGGTCGCGTTGGACGCCGGCATGATCCGGCCCTCGAGCACGAGCTCGGCCGACTCGAGCACGTCGAGCGGGTCGGAGGTCTCCACGGTGGTCAGACGCCCCGGGTCAGGGCTCGCGCCGCTTGAACCCGTTGGCCCGCACGCACAGGTGGCCCTCGGGGTCCATCGGGTTGCCGCAGAAGGGGCAGCTCGGACGACCGGCCTCGAGCACCTGCTCGCTGCGCTTGACGAAGGCGCGGGCCTGCCCGGCGGGCAGGCGCACCAGCAGCACCTCGTCGGGCTCGGGCTCCTCGAAGTCCTCGTCGACCTGCTCGGGGCTGACGACGGCGGCCTCGGTGAAGGGGAAGACCTCGATCACGACGCGCTCGTCGTCGGGGTCCCACGACAGCGTCATCGTGCCCGCGCGGAACTCCTCGTCGATCGGCTGCTCCAGCGGCGCGGTGTCCTCGGTGCCGATCGGCGCCACCGCGGGCACCAGGGCGTCGCTGAGATCGCTCGACATGACGTCGTCGAGCAGCTCGTCGATGCGCTCGGCGAGCGCCGCGACCTGCTGCTTCTCGAGTGCCACGCTGACGACGCGGGCGCCGCTGCGGGCCTGGAGGAAGAACGTGCGGGCACCGGGCG
Organism: Nocardioides sp. P86; assembly: GCF_023712465.1. Classification (NCBI taxonomy): domain Bacteria; kingdom Bacillati; phylum Actinomycetota; class Actinomycetes; order Propionibacteriales; family Nocardioidaceae; genus Nocardioides; species Nocardioides sp. P86. The sequence continues at coordinate 218,225 of NZ_JAMAYE010000002.1, forward strand.
GACCGACGGTGCCCGTGACGAACCGCTCGGGCGGGTCGAATCCGTGGACGACAGGCATGTGCTCCACCCTAGGGCTGCCCGGCAACGTCGCCGGGACCCGCTCCCCCACCCACCGCGGCGTCCGACGTACGCCGGGATCGGCGGGCCTTCCTCGGCGGCACCAGCCAGCCCAGGTCGCCGGCGTGGGTGTTGGTGGCGAGCACGTAGGGCCGGCTGTCGGTGTAGCGCACGATCGAGATCGACGCGGGGTCCACGTTGATGCGCTGGAAGAGGTCGAGGTGCATGCCCAGGGCGTCGGCCAGGACCGACTTGATGATGTCGCCGTGGCTCACCGCCACCCAGACGGCGCCGGGGCCGTGCTCGGCCTCGATCGCGGCGTCGTGGCGCCGCACGGCGGCCACGGAGCGGGCCTGCATGGTCGCCATGGACTCACCGCCGGGGAAGGCGGCCGCCGAGGGCTGCGACTGCACGACCTTCCACAGCCTCTCCTTGGCGAGGTCCTTGAGGGCGCGGCCCTGCCACTCGCCGTAGTCGCACTCGCTGATGCCCTTCTCGCTCAGCGTCGGCACCTCGCCGGCCTGGGCGGCCAGGAGCGCCTTGGCGGTCTGGCGGCAGCGCTCGAGCGGGCTGGTGACGAGCGCTGCGAGGCGCACCGGGGCGATGCGCTCCCCGGCCCGCTCGGCCTGCGCGCGGCCGGTGTCGTCGAGCTTGACGCCGGGGGTGCGCCCGGCGAGCACGCCGGAGGCGTTGGCCGTCGTGCGGCCGTGGCGGACGAGGATCACGGTTGCCATGGCGCCGAGCCTAGACAGCCGCTCCCACGGCCCGGCCGCCGTGGCCTACCGTGTGCCGGTGATCGTGGACAGTGCGCTCTACCGTGACGGCTCGCGCGTGCCGGTGGACTGCGGCCCCCAGGAGCTGCACGCGATGCGTGCCGCGGTGCGGCAGCCGGGCGACTTCGTGTGGGTCGGGCTCCACCAGCCCGCCGAGCACGAGCTGGAGGACGTCGCGGTCGCCTTCGGGCTGCACCCGCTGGCCGTCGAGGACGCCGTCAAGGCCCATCAGCGGCCCAAGCTCGAGGTCTACGGCGACAGCCTCTTCCTGGTGCTCAAGACGCTCTGGTACGTCGACGAGGACGACGCCGTGGAGACCGGCGAGATCAGCCTCTTCGTCGGCGCCGACTTCATCGTCACGGTGCGCCACGGGCAGGGATCGGAGCTGCAGTCGGCGCGGCGCTACCTGGAGTCGAAGGAGTCGGTGCTGACCCACGGCCCCTCCGCGGTGGTCTACGCGGTGGCCGACCGGGTCGTGGACGCCTACATCGCGGTCGTCGACTCGCTGCAGGAGGACGTCGACGAGGTCGAGGCGTCGGTCTTCTCCGACGTGCGCACCCGCGACGCCGCCCGGATCTACACGCTCAAGCGCGAGATCGCCGAGGTGCGGCGTGCCGTGATGCCGCTGCGCGAGCCGATGCGGCGCTTCGCCTACGGCGACGTCGACGGCATCGACGACGACGCCGCCCCCTTCTTCCGCGACGTCTCCGACCATCTGGTGCGGGCCGCGGAGTCGGTGGACACCCTCGACGCGCTGCTGTCGACGGCCTTCGACGCCCACACCGCCCAGATCTCGGTGCAGCAGAACGACGACATGCGCAAGATCTCCGCCGGCGTCGGGCTCGTCGCCGCCCCCACGCTCATCGCCGGGGTCTACGGCATGAACTTCGACCACATGCCCGAGCTGCACTGGGCCCTGGGCTACCCGATGGCGCTCGGCCTGATGGCGCTGACCTCGGGGCTGCTGTGGATGTTCTTCAAGCGCTCCGGCTGGCTGTGAGGCGGGCCCCCGCCGACGGCCGGCCGGCTCAGGCGGCCAGCACGCCGGTGCCGACCAGCACCAGGACGGCCGTGCCCAGCACCACGCGGTAGACCACGAACGGCGTGTAGGACCGGGTCGAGACGTAGCGCAGCAGCCACGCGATGGCGGCGTACCCGACCAGGAACGAGACGACGGTGGCCACGATGGTCGGGGTCCAGCCGTAGGGGTTGTCGCCGCCCGGGATCTCGCGCAGCTGGAAGACCCCGGCGCCGACGACCGCGGGGATGGCCAGGAGGAAGGCGTAGCGGGTCGCGGCCTCGCGCTCGTAGCCGAGCAGGCGGCCCATCGAGAGCGTGGCCCCCGAGCGGGAGACGCCGGGCACGAGGGCCGCGGCCTGGGCCAGCCCCATGAGCACGGCGTCGCGCAGGGTGATCTGCTCGATGCGCTTGTCGGTGCGGCCGAGCTTGTCGGCCAGGCCCAGCACGAGACCGAGCACCACCAGCGTCGTGCCGATGATCCACAGGCTGCGGAAGTCACGCTCGATGACGTCCTTGAGCGCGACGCCGAGCAGCACGATCGGCAGCGAGCCGACGATGATGAACCACCCCATGCGGGCGTCGAGGTGGCCGCGGTACTCCGGACGCACCAGGGAGCGCAGCCACGTGGTGGCGATGCGCCAGATGTCCTTGCGGAAGTAGATGAGCACCGCGAGCTCCGTGCCGACCTGGATGACGGCCGTGAACGCCGCCCCCGGGTCGCCCCAGCCGAAGAGCTCGGGGAAGATCCGCAGGTGGGCGCTGCTGGAGATCGGCAGGAACTCGGTGAGTCCCTGGATGACGCCGAGGACGATGGCCTGGAGGAGTTCCTGCACGGAGGAGGACTCTAGGCCCGTCGGACGCCGGTGTTCTCGACCACCACCGTCGTGGCGCGCCGTGCGTGGCGTCGGCCACTGGCTAGGTTGTCGCCATGCAGCAGCGCTCCCTGGGTCTGACCGGCCTGCAGGTCTCCCGCCTCGGCCTCGGCACGATGACCTGGGGCCGCGACACCGACGAGCACGAGGCCCGCGACCAGCTGGTCGCCTTCGTCGGGGCCGGCGGCACCCTCGTCGACACCGCGCCGGTCTACACCGAGGGCCGCTCCGAGCGGCTGCTCGGCTCGCTGCTGGGCGACGTGGTGCGGCGCGACGAGGTGGTGCTGGCCACCAAGGGCGGCCTCGAGGCGCACCGTGGAGGCGTGCGGGTCAGCACCTCGCGCGGCGCCTTGCTGGCCGGGCTCGACGCCTCGCTGGAGCGCCTGGGCGTCGACCACGTCGACCTGTGGCAGGTGCACACCTGGCACGACGGGACGCCGCTGGAGGAGACGCTGCACGCCCTCGACCTGGCCGTGACCTCCGGACGCGCGTCCTACGTCGGCGTGAGCAACTACACCGGCTGGCAGAGCGCGCAGGCCGCCACGTGGCAGCGCGCCGTGCCCGGGCGGGTGCCGCTGGCCTCGACCCAGGTGGAGTACTCCCTGCTCCACCGCGGGATCGAGGACGAGGTCCTCCCGGCCGCGCAGGCGCTCGGCCTCGGTGTGCTGCCGTGGTCGCCCCTGGCGCGCGGCGTGCTGACCGGCAAGTACCGCACGGGCATCCCGGCCGACTCGCGCGCCGCGGTCGACGAGTACGCCCCCTACATGGACCCCTACCTCGACGAGCGGGCCGCCGGCATCGTCGGCGCCGTCTGCCGCGCCGCCGACGGCCTCGGCTGGTCGCCGCTGCAGGTGGCCCTGGTGTGGGTCCGCGACCGGCCCGGGGTCACCTCGCCTATCGTGGGAGCACGTACGGCGGCACAGTTGCGGGTCGCCCTCGACGTCGAGGGTCTCGCGCTCCCGTCCGAGATCGCCGATGCTCTCGACGACGTCTCCGCCGACTGACTCCAGACCGCCCGCCACCTCACCAGGAGGCCCCGTGAGCCGCGCGCCCCTGCACCGACGTACCTCGTGGTCGCCCGTCGAGTGGGAGTTCGACAAGGTGACCTTCGACCGTCACTTCTCGCGCAACGTCGTCACCAAGCTGCTCGTCGAGCGGGCCGAGCACGGCGGCTGGGAGCTCGACCGGGTGCGGATCGGCTCCGACGGCACCCGCCGCGTCATCCTGCGGCGCAAGATCATCAAGGCCGTCCGCACCGCCTGAGCCCGTCCTGGCCGGTCCGGCGGCCTAGACGTCGTCGAGGAAGCGGTCGAGGACCCTCGCCCCGAACTCCAGCGCGTCGACCGGCACCCGCTCGTCGACGCCGTGGAAGAGCGCGGTGAAGTCGAGGTCGTCGGGCAGCCGCAGCGGCGCGAAGCCGTAGGAGCGCATGCCCAGGCGCCGGAAGTGCTTGGCGTCGGTGCCGCCGCTCATCAGGTACGGCGCCACCACGGCGTCGGGATCCTCGGCGAGCAGGGAGCGCGTCATCGCGTCGACCAGGTCGCCGTCGTAGGGGGTCTCCCACGGCTGCTGGTGCGACAGGAACTCGATCTCGACGCCCTCGCCGGTCAGCTCGGCCAGCGTGGCGAAGAACTCGTCCTCGAAGCCGGGCAGGAAGCGGCCGTCGACGTGGGCGGTGGCCTCGGTCGGGATGACGTTCACCTTGTAGCCCGCCCCCAGCATGGTGGGGTTGGTGGTGTTGCTGATGACCGCGCCGAGCATCCGTGCGGCTCCGCCGAACTCCTCGATCAGCCGCGGTGCGTTCTCCGGGGTCGCCTCGACCCCGGCGAGGTCGCCGACGGCGGCGAGGAGCACCTGCATGGTCGGCGTGAGCCGCACCGGCCACTCGTGGGCGCCGATGCGGGCCACGGCGCCGCTGAGCCGGGTGACGGCGTTGTCGGTGTTGAGCATCGAGCCGTGCCCGGCCCGGCCGCGGGCGGTGAGCCGCATCCAGGCCATGCCCTTCTCGGCGGCCTCGATGAGGTACATCCGCCGGCCCCGCACGGTGGTGCTGAAGCCGCCGACCTCGCCCACGGCCTCGGTGACGCCGTCGAACTCCTCGCGGTGGTCGCGCACGAGCACCTCGGCGCCCTTGTGGCCCCCGGCCTCCTCGTCGGCGGTGAAGCACAGCACGACGGGGCGCGAGGGCACCCGCCCGGCGCGGGCACGGGCCCTGACCACGCTGAGCAGCATGGCGTCGAAGTCCTTCATGTCGACCGCGCCGCGGCCCCACACGTACCCGTCCTGGACCTCCCCGGAGAAGGGGTCGACCTGCCAGTCCTCGGCCGCGGCGGGGACGACGTCGAGGTGGCCGTGCAGCAGCAGGGCGTCGTCGCGCGAGCCGTCTCCGCCCCAGTGGGCCACCACGCTGGTGCGGCCCGGCTCGGACTCGTAGAGCCGGGAGGAGATGCCGACCTCGTCGAGCAGGGCTGCGACGTGCTCGGCCGCCTTGCGCTCGCCAGGACCCTCGGCGTCGCCGTAGTTGGAGGTGTCCATCCGGATCAGGTCGCGACAGATCTCGACGACCTCGCCGGCCGGGTCGTGCTCGGTCCCGGAGTGCGTGTCGGGGTGCGTGTCGGGGTGCGTGTCGGGGTGCGTGTCGGGGTGCGTGTCGGGGTGCGTGTCGGGGTGCTCGGAGGAGGGGTTGCCCATGGCGCCCAGCATGTCACCGAGGGCCCCGGAGGCCGACCCCTCGTGGGGGTGGGGCCCGATGCGGGACTTCGGCCGACGCTTTGTTACTGTTCCACCGCACTCGTCCGGGTGGCGGAATTGGCAGACGCGCTAGCTTGAGGTGCTAGTGCCCGTATTAGGGCGTGGGGGTTCAAGTCCCCCCTCGGACACTCAGAAGGCCCCGGCTCCACGGGGCCTTCTGTCATTTCCCCAGGGTGCCGGGTGCACCCCGGTGCACCGCCGGCGGCGCGGGACCCGCCCTTCGGTGGCCCGCCGCGCGGACGACGGTGACCACGCCGTGGCACGGGTGCCGCGGCGCGACCGGACCCGTCTTGCGGGCTCAGTCGACCGCGGTGCCGTGCGGCTGGCGGGGGCCCTGCGGCGTCGTACGTCGGGCGCGACGTCGGTCGCGTCCGCGCTGCCACTGCTCGGTGGTCACCAGCCCGGTGAGGACCCCGCCGAGTCCGACCCCTCCGCCGAGGGGGGCCGACACCGGGCTGTCCCACGCCACCACCCCGAGGAAGAAGACGGCGACGACCGTGAAGGCCGCCGCGAAGTGGGTCAGACGGTCGACCAGGTCGCGGCGGTGCAGCAGCTGCCAGGCGGCGCCCGTCGCGCCGCTGACGGCGGCCACGGCGAGCAGGTCCGCGCCGGTTGCCGATCCGTGGTGACCCACCTGCGCGGCCCATACGAGTGCTGCCAGCGGGAGGACGAAGGCCGCGCCGTGGCGGCGGGGTGGCGGCGTGCTCACGACGGAGAGGATGCCTCCTCCCGGGCTCCGCGACCGCATCGACGGCAGCGGCGGCCGAGACCCGGCCCGCCGGGGCCCGCCGTCATCGCGACGCCCGTCCGCGTCGTCCCCCCGGCGTCACCGGATCTGCTCCAGGAAGTCGGCGACGTGGGTGCGCAGGTCGGTGGCGAGGCGTGAGAGCTCCAGGCAGGCGCTGGTCATCTCGACCGCTCCCGTGCTCGTGGTGCGGGTGTCGTCGGTGATGGTGGCGACCTCGCCGGTCACCGCGGTCACCGCCGAGGCGGCCTGCGAGGTGGTCTTGCTCAGCTCCTGGGCGGCCAGCCGCTGCTCGCCCACGGAGCCGGCGATGACCGACAGGCTCTCCCCCATCCCGCGCACGCCCCCGGAGATCGTCTCGATGGCGGTGACGGCCTCGGTGGCGGCCGCGCGGATCTCCCCGACCTGGTCCTCGATGCGCACGGTCGCCTCGGAGGTCTGGGCGGCGAGGTTCTTGACCTCGGAGGCGACGACGGCGAAGCCCTTGCCCGACTCGCCGGCCCGCGCCGCCTCGATCGTGGCGTTGAGGGCGAGCAGGCGGGTCTGGGCGGCGACCTCGCTGATCACGCGCACCACGTCGCCGATCTCCTGGGAGGCCTTCACGAGACCGGCCACCGTCTGCTGGGCGGCGGCGGCCTCCGCCGAGGCCGCGACGCCGACCTCGTCGGCGCTGCTGGTCTGGGCCTCGATGGCCCCGACGGTGCTCGCGAGCTCCTCGACGGCGGCCGCGGCCATGGTGACGGCGTCGGAGGCGGTGACGGCCTGGTCGCCGACGACCTCCGCCCGGGTGGCGGTGCCCTCGGCCGTCGCGGCCAGGCTGCGCGAGGTCGACTCCATCTCGGTCGACGCGGCGGCGACCTGGTCGGAGAGGCCGAGCACGGCCCGCTCGAAGGCGTCGGCGAGCTCGAGACGGCGTGCGTCCTGCGCCGCGAGCTCGTCGTGGGAGGCGGCCATGGAGGCGGTGGCGGCGTTGATGGTGCCGGCGCCGGCGCGGAACGAGCCGACCATCCCCCGCACCAGGAACGTGCGGTAGAAGCGGCCGTCGCTGGCGAACTCCAGCGACGCCGAGGCCTCGCGCACGAAGGCGTCGGTGAGATCGAGCAGGTCGTTGAGAGCGGAGCGGGCCTCGCGCAGCTCGGGGGCGTCGCCGAGCACGCCGACCCGGGGCTCCAGGTCGCCGCGGGCCGCGGCCCGGCACACGGCGGTGAGGGCCAGCAGCGCCGAGCGGTACGCCGCCGCCTCGGCGGCCAGGGCGGCTGCCCGGTCGGCGGGCTCGGCCGGGTCGGCGGGGTGCGCGGCCCCGACGGGACCGTCGTCGAGGAGCGTCATGCCGCCGCCCCCTCGGTCGGGGCCGCGGCGGCGTCGAGCGACCAGACCAGCTCGTCGTAGGTGGTGCCGCGGCGGGCGAGCAGGTCGTCCAGCAGGGCCGAGGACGCGGCCAGCGCCTCCGGGCTGCTGGCGTGGCGGGCCTCCTCGGCGACGAGCGCGGCGTAGAGGGGGCGGACCTGGTCGAGCGCGGCCCGTGAGGCGGTGCGGCGGTTGGAGTGGTAGCCGACCACGGTGCCGTCGGGCCCGACGGTGGGGGTGACGTGGGCGAGCACCCAGTAGTGCCCGCCGTCGGCGCGCAGGTTGACGACGTAGGCGAAGATCTCCTCCCCCGCACCCACCCGCTCCCACAGCAGCCGGAAGACCGCGCGCGGCATGTCGGGGTGGCGGATGAGGTTGTGCGGGCGACCGACGAGATCGGCCTCCTCGTAGCCGCTCATCTCCACGAAGAGCTGGTTGACGTAGGTCATCAGACCCCGGGTGTCGGTCTTCGACACGATGATCCGGTCCTCGGCGAAGGTGTGCTCGACCCCGGTGGGCCTGATCCGCTGCTGCCGCATGGCTGGTGTCTCCTCCCGGGCCGCCCTCGCGTGCCCTCGACGCCCCGATCGGCGGGTGGGGCGCCCGGCGTAGGACCCGCCACGGAGTCGGGACCAAGGTCCTGCGGAGTCGGGACCGAGGACACGCCGACCGGCCATCAGATCTTGATTCGATCCAGAAAAGCCGCCAGAGTAGGCGCATGAGCACCTCCCCCACCGTCGAGGACCGGCTGCGCGCTGCGCAGCTGCGGGTCACCAGGCCGCGGGTGTCCGTCCTGGCCGCGGTGCACCAGCGTCCCCACGCCGACACCGACACCCTCATCAACGCGGTGCGGGCCGACCTCGGCGAGGTTTCCCACCAAGCGGTCTACGACGTCCTGCGCGCGCTCACCGGCGCCGGGCTCGTGCGCCGCATCCAGCCCTCGGGCTCGGTCGCGCGCTACGAGGCGCGCGTGGGCGACAACCACCACCACGTCGTGTGCCGCAGTTGCGGCGCCATCGGCGACGTCGACTGCGCCGTGGGCCACACGCCGTGCCTCACCGCCTCCGACGACCACGGCTTCGAGGTCGACGAGGCGGAGGTCGTCTACTGGGGCACCTGCCCCGCGTGCGCGGCCGCGCGCCCCGCCTGACCCCGATCAGCAGCCACCACCAGCCATCACCTCAGTGACCGCCACTCCCGAAAGGTTCCAGATGAGCGACAACCAGGACCAGAGCGCCGCGCAGGGCGACACCGCCCCGGTCAGCCCCCAGGGCGTCGACCGCAAGGCCGAGCAGGGCTGCCCCGTCATGCACGACGGCGCCACCGCGCAGGGCAGCGAGAGCGAGAACCCGGTCATCGACTCCCCCACCCCGAAGACCGGCGGACGCCCGCACGGCCTCAAGGACTGGTGGCCCAACTCCCTCGACCTCTCGGTGCTGCACGTGCACTCGACCAAGAGCAACCCGCTGGGCGAGGACTTCGACTACAAGCAGGCCTTCGCCGGCCTCGACGTCGACGCGCTCAAGCAGGACGTCACCCAGGTGCTGCGCACCTCGCAGGACTGGTGGCCCGCCGACTTCGGCCACTACGGCGGCCTGATGATCCGCCTCAGCTGGCACGCCGCCGGCACCTACCGCATCTACGACGGTCGCGGCGGCGCCGGCGACGGCGGCCAGCGCTTCGCCCCGCTCAACAGCTGGCCCGACAACGCCAACCTCGACAAGGCCCGCCGCCTGCTGTGGCCCGTCAAGCAGAAGTACGGCACCAAGGTCTCCTGGGCCGACCTGCTGGTCCTCGCCGGCAACGTCGCCCTCGAGGACATGGGCCTGCCGACCTTCGGCTTCGGCTTCGGCCGTGAGGACGTCTGGGAGCCCGAGGAGATCTTCTGGGGCCCCGAGGACACCTGGCTGGGCGACGAGCGCTACACCGGCGAGCGCGAGCTCCACGAGTCGCTCGGCGCCGTGCAGATGGGCCTGATCTACGTCAACCCCGAGGGCCCCAACGGCAACCCCGACCCGCTGGCCTCGGCCCGCGACATCCGCGAGACCTTCGCCCGCATGGCGATGAACGACGAGGAGACCGTCGCCCTCATCGCCGGCGGCCACACCTTCGGCAAGACCCACGGAGCCGGCGACGCCGACCTCGTGGGCCCCGAGCCCGAAGGCGCGCCGCTGGAGGAGCAGGGCCTGGGCTGGACCAGCCAGTTCGGCTCCGGCAAGGGCGTCGACGCCATCACCTCGGGCCTCGAGGTCACCTGGACCCGCACCCCGGTGCAGTGGAGCAACGACTACTTCGAGTTCCTGTTCGGCTACGAGTGGGAGCTGGAGAAGAGCCCCGCCGGGGCCTACCAGTGGGTGGCCAAGGACGCCGAGGACGTCATCCCCGGCCCGACCGAGGACGCCCCCCGGCGCAGGCCCACCATGCTCACCAGCGACCTCGCGCTGCGCGTGGACCCGGCGTACGAGAAGATCTCGCGGCACTTCCTGGAGAACCCCGAGGAGTTCGCGCTGGCCTTCGCCAAGGCCTGGTACAAGCTGCTGCACCGCGACATGGGCCCGATCAGCCGCTACCTCGGCCCCGAGGTCGCCGAGCCGCAGCTGTGGCAGGACCCCGTGCCGGCCGTCGAGGGCCCGCTGGTCTCCGACGACGACGTCGCCCGCCTCAAGCAGGCGGTGCTGGCCACCGACCTGACGGTCTCCGAGCTCGTCGCCACGGCGTGGGCCTCGGCCGCGACCTTCCGCTCCACCGACAAGCGCGGCGGCGCCAACGGCGCCCGCATCCGCCTCGAGCCGCAGCGCGGCTGGGAGGTCAACCAGCCCGAGCAGCTCGAGCGCGTGCTCGGCGTGCTCGAGGGCGTCCGCAGCGACTTCAACGCCGCGGGCGGGGCGCAGGTCTCGCTGGCCGACCTCATCGTGCTCGCCGGCTCCGCCGCGGTGGAGAAGGCCGCCGCCGACGCCGGCGTCGAGGTGACCGTGCCGTTCCGCGCCGGTCGCACCGACGCCACCCAGGAGCAGACCGACACCGACTCCTTCCGGGTGCTCGAGCCGCGCGCCGACGGGTTCCGCAACTACCTGCGCCCCGGGGAGAAGACCCAGCCCGAGGTGCTCCTGGTCGACCGCGCCTACATGCTCGACCTCACCGCGCCCGAGATGACCGTGCTGGTGGGCGGTCTGCGCGCCCTCGGCGGCAACGTCGGCGGCACCGCCCACGGCGTGCTCACCGACCGGCCCGGCGTGCTCACCAACGACTTCTTCACCCACCTGCTGTCCCCCGGGACCCGCTGGAAGGCCTCGGAGTCGGAGGAGAACGTCTACGAGATCCGCGACGTCGCCACCGACGAGGTGCGCTTCACCGCCACGCCGGTCGACCTGATCTTCGGGTCCAACTCGCAGCTGCGGGCGCTGTCGGAGGTCTACGCCGCCGACGACGCGCGGGAGAAGTTCGTGGGCGACTTCGTCAAGGCCTGGACCAAGGTCATGGAGCTCGACCGCTTCGACCTCGACTGAGCGACGACCCCAGCACCACCAGCACCAGCCCAGCACCACCACGGAGCCGCAGGTCCTCGGACCTGCGGCTCCGTGCCGTCGGTGGGCAGCCGGCTCAGTCGGCGTCGGCCAGCTCCGCGGGCCTCGCCCGCAGCTGGAAGGAGCGGCCCGTCACCACGGTGGGGCGCAACTCCACGACGTCGTACGTCGGGCCCTCCAGCCAGCTCTGGCGCACCTCCGCGTCGAGCCGGTGCTCCTCGCGCTCGTCGAGACGGCGCAGCCGTCCGCGGGCCACCACCGACCACGCCGACGACGTGTCGTGCCAGTCGATCTCGAGCGCCACCTCCGAGTGCAGCGCCGCGGCGAGGAGCTTGCCGCCGGCCGCGGTGCGGAAGAGCAGCGCCCCGTCGTCGACGACGTAGTTGATCGGCACCAGGTGGACCTCGTCGACCAGCCGGTAGGCCAGCCGTCCCAGCTCGTGCCGGGCCAGCCGCTCCCAGCACTCCTCGCTCGTGAGCTCCCCGGCAGCCGCCGGCCCGGTCGGTGCGCTGGCTGTGTCCATGCTGCGAGCCTGCCGCGGCCGGCCCCCGACCCGCAGGGGCGAAGGTCCCGCGGACCGGGGCCCTGGGACAGGTCCGCCACGGGCGGCGCGCGAGGAGCGTGGGGGTGACGGGACAGGCCCGTCACCGACCCGGGAGGACCCGCCACCATGGACAGCACCCGCCCCACCGACCAGACCGCGCCCGGCCGGCCCGACGACACGATCGTCGTGGCCGTCGGCGCCGAGGGCGCGGCCGGCGCGGTCGCCTTCGCGGTGCAGGAGGCCGAGCGCCACCACGCCCCCGTCCACGTCGTGCACGTCGTGCGTGCGGGGGCGGCCAACGGCTATCCCGAGCTCCTCGCCGACGTCTACGCCGCCGCCGACGACACCGTCGGCAGCGCCGTCCGGCTGGCGCGCGACCTCGGGGGGCCCGGCACGGTCGTGACCGGCGAGCGCCTGGACTCCGGCGGGCTCGTCCACGACCTGGTCGACCAGGGGCGCGGTGGCGCCCTCCTGGTGCTCGAGCGACGCGCGACCAGCCGGCTGCACCACGTGATGACCCGCTCCACGCTCAACGGCGTGGCGGCCCGGGCCGCGGTGCCCGTCGTCTCGGTGCCCACCGGCTGGCGACGGCCCCCGGCCGGCGCGGCCTCGGTGGTCACCGTGGGCGCGCAGGACGCGGGCGAGGCCGAGCCGCTCCTGCGCACGGCCTTCGAGCTGGCCCGCGAGCGCGGGTCGAGCCTGCGGGTGGTGCACTCCTGGTGGGCCCGTGGGCTCTGGTCCCCCGTCATCGACACCACCGTGCGCGCCGACTGGGAGGGCCGCGCACGCCGGGAGCTGGAGGCAGCCGTCGAGCCCCTGCGCGCGGGCTTCCCCGAGGTGCCGGTGGTGCTCCACGTGCGCCCCGAGCCCCCGGTCGAGGCCCTGCTCGACGCGGCGGGCCGCTCCGGCCTCGTCGTGGTCGGCCGGCGGCACCACCTCCTGCCGGTCGGGTCGCACCTCGGGCCGGTCGCCCGGGCCGTGCTCGACCACGCCACCTGCCCCGTGCTGATCGCCCCGGAGGCCGTCGCACCCCGCCGCTCGCGCACCCGGCGGGCCCCGGCCACGACGGGCGGCTGACCCGCGCTCACCGGCCGCCGGGCATCCTCGGGGCCATGAGCGAACAGAGCCCAGCCGCCACCCCCGACCCCTCGAGTGCGCCCGGCACCACGCCCGGCACGACCGCGCCCGGTGCGACCATGCGCGCCGTCGGACTGCGTCGGTGCCTGCCGGTCACCGACCCCGAGTCGCTCGTCGACGTCGAGCTGCCCCGCCCCGACGTGGGCCCGCGCGACCTGCTCGTCGAGGTGCGAGCGGTGTCGGTCAACCCCGTCGACACCAAGGTGCGCAGCGGCGCGATCCCCGACGACCGCGCCGACGAGCGTCCCGACGGGGTGCGCGTGCTCGGCTACGACGCGGCGGGCGTGGTCGTCGAGGTCGGCTCCGAGGTCGAGCTCTTCGCCGTCGGCGACGAGGTCTACTACGCCGGCCACCTGATGCGGCAAGGCTCCGACGCCGAGCTCCACGCGGTCGACGAGCGCCTCGTGGGACGCAAGCCCTCCACCCTCGGCTTCGCCGAGGCCGCCGCCCTCCCGCTGACCGCGATCACCGCGTGGGAGGGCCTCTTCGACAAGCTCCGCCTCCACGAGGCCAGCCGGGGTACGCTGCTGCTGCCCGGAGCCGCCGGCGGTGTCGGGTCGATGGTGCTGCAGCTGGTGCGCGAGCTGCTGCCCGGTGTGCGGGTGGTGGCCACGGCGTCACGGGCCGAGTCCCGGGCCTGGGTGGAGCAGCTGGGCGCAGCGGCCGTCGTGGACCACCGTGCCGACGACCTGCTCGACCAGGTGCGCCTCGCCGCTCCCGACGGCGTCGCCTGGGTCTTCACCAGCCGCGTGGAGCAGCCCGGCCAGCTCGAGCTCTACACCGAGGTCCTCGACCCCTTCGGCGAGATCGTCGCCATCGACGACCCCGAGGTGCTCGACATCGCCGCGCTCAAGCCCAAGAGCCTCTCGGTGCACTGGGAGCTGATGTTCACCCGCGCGCTGACCGGCGGCGAGCAGCAACGCAGCCAGCACGACCTGCTCGACCGCGTCGCCGACCTCGTCGACGCCGGTCGTGTGCGCTCCACCGCCACCACCGTCCTGTCGCCGATCAACGCCGCTACGCTGCGACGGGCCCACGGCCTGGTCGAGGACGGCCACGTGGTGGGCAAGGTCGTCGTCGCAGCAGCAGGAGAGGTCCCGGCGTGAAGATCGGCATCGACAGCTTCGTCTCGGTGGTCACCGACCCCGACACCGGTCGCGAGATCGGTCCCCAGGAGCGGGTCGCCCACCTGCTGGAGGAGGTCGAGCGGGCCGACCAGGTCGGCCTCGACAGCTACGGCATCGGGGAGCACCACCGCAGCGAGTACCTCGACTCCGCACCGGCCGTGCTGCTGGCCGCCGCCGCGGCACGCACGCGTGACATCCGGCTCAACAGCGCCGTGACGGTGCTTAGCGCCAGCGACCCGGTCAGGGTGTTCCAGGAGTTCGCCACCCTCGACCTCGTCTCCGGTGGTCGCATCGACCTCGTCGTCGGGCGCGGCTCCTTCGTGGAGTCCTTCCCGCTCTTCGGTCTCGACCTCGACGACTACGACTCGCTCTTCGCCGAGAAGCTCGACCTGCTGCTGCGCCTGCGCGAGCAGCCGCACGTCACCTGGACGGGCCGCCACCGCCCCGCCCTGACCGGCCAGGGCGTCTACCCCCGGCCCGTGCAGGACCCCTTCCCGATCTGGGTCGGGGCGGGTGGCACCCCGTCGTCCTTCGCCCGCGCCGGCGGCCTGGGCCTGCCGCTGATGGTGGCGATCATCGGCGGGCAGCCCGCGCGCTTCAAGCCGCTGGTCGACCTCTACCGCGAGACCGGGCGTCGCGCCGGCCACGACCCGGCCACCCTCAAGGTGGGGCTGCACTGCTTCGGCTTCGTCGGCGACAGCGACCAGCAGGCCGCCGACGACTTCTACCCCGGCTGGCAGGAGATGTTCACCACGATCGGCCGCGAGCGGGGGTTCGGTGCCCCGGGACGCGCGCAGTACGACGCCACGGTCGCCCCCGACGGGGCCTTCCTGATCGGCTCCCCCGAGACGGTGGCGCAGAAGATGCTGCGCATCGACGCCGACCTCGGCGGCGTCGACCGGATCTCGCTGCAGATGACCAACATCCGTCTGGCGCACGACAACCTCCTGCACGGCATCGAGCTGCTCGGCACCGAGGTCGCCCCCCGCGTGCGCCGGGCGCTCGACGGCTGAGCGCCGCGCCACCCCGGGCGGCACCGGGGTGAGGCTTTGCCGGCGAAGTCCTCACCCCGGGCCGGGCGGGGCCGACCGGGAGGGGGACCCCCTGTCCAGCGACACCTCCCGGAAGGCTCCCCCATGCCGATCCCCCGCACCCTGGCGGCGACCGCGGTCGCCGTCCTCGCCGTCTCCGGCCTCGCCACCACCGCCGACGCCGCCCCGCGCGACCGTGACGGCGACGGCATGTCCGACCGCTACGAGCGCCGTCACGGCTTCGACCCGACCGAGGCCGGCGACGCCCGCGGAGACGCCGACAAGGACGGCCTCAGCAACCGCCGCGAGTCGCAGGAGCGCACCGACCCGCGCGCTGAGGACACCGACGGCGACGGCCAGGACGACGCCGACGAGCTGCGCGGCAAGGCGCGCGGCTCCGACCCGCGTGACGAGGACAGCGACGACGACGGCACGCTCGACGGCGACGAGGACTCCGACGGCGACGACGTGGCCGACGAGGACGAGGACGACGCCCGCGAGCCCTGCGCGAAGGACGACGACGACTCCGACTCCGACGGCGTCGCCGACGAGGACGAGAACGAGCTCGGACTCGGCTCCGACGACTCCGACTCCGACGACGACGGCACGCCCGACGGCGAGGAGGACTCCGACGACGACGGGCGTCTCGACGAGGACGGCGACGACCACGACGACGACGCCTGCGACGGCGACCGGGACGGCGACGGCCACCACGACGAGGACGAGGACGACCTCGTCGGGGCCATCGTCTCCTTCGACGCCGTCACGGGCAGGCTCGTGGTCGGATCGGGGACCGACACGCTGACCGGGCTGGTCACCGACGACACCGAGATCGAGCTCGAGACCCGTGACGAGGACCACGACGACTCCGACGACGGGGACGACGACGGGGACGACGACGGGGACGACGACGGGGACGACGACGGTGAGGAGGAGGACGGCGTGGTGGACCGCCGCCGTGGCGGCGACGACACCGGGAGCACCACCGACCTCGTCGTGGGGGCGGAGGTCGCCGAGCTGGACTTCGTGCGCGGCACCGACGTCCTGGAGGAGGTCGTGGTCTACGTCGTGCCCGCCGGCGGCTGAGCCCACCGGCGCGGGCGTGGGGCGGCGGGGCAGGATGGGGCCTGCTCGCCGTCCCACGACCCGTCCGAGGAGCACCCGTGCCCGTCACCCGAGGCTTCAGCGGCCGCCCGCGCCGGGGCCGTCCCGACCGCCTGCCCCCGGGGCAGTACGACACCGGCCGCGACTGGCCGGTGCTCACCGCCGAGGTCGCCCCCGTCGTCGACCCCGCCCGCTGGTCGCTGACCGTCGACGGCGAGGTCGAGCGGTCGACCACGTGGAGCTGGGAGGAGCTGCGCGCGCTGCCGGGCTCGACGTACGACGGGGACATCCACTGCGTGACGACCTGGTCGATGCTGGAGACCAGCTTCACCGGCGTGTCCGTCGACGTGCTGCTCGACGCCGCCGGACCCACGGCGTCGGCCACCCACGTGATGGCGCACGCCACGACCGGCTACACCACCAACCTCCCGCTGGCGGACCTGCGCGGCGGCAGGGCGTGGGTGGTCTGGGAGCACGAGGGCCGTCCGCTGCCGGCCGAGCACGGTGGTCCGGTGCGCCTGCTGGTGCCCCACCTGTACTTCTGGAAGTCGGCCAAGTGGGTCACCCGCCTGGAGCTCATGGACCGTGACCGCCCGGGCTTCTAAGAGGCCAACGGCTACCACGACCGCGGCGACCCGTGGCTGGAGCAGCGCTACCAGGGCGACCCGTGAGCACCGCCTCCACCGCGGCCGCCCCGGTCGGTCGCTGGACCACCGGCCGCGTGGTCGAGGTGGTGCACGAGGGCACGGCGCTGCTGCGGGTGCGCCTCGAGGTCGCCGACCGCGTCGACCACCTCCCCGGTCAGCACTACGTGGTCCGCCTGCGCGCCGACGACGGCTACACCGCCCAGCGGTCCTACTCCGTGGCCTCCGACCCGGGCGACCCGCTCCTGGAGCTGCTCGTCGAGCACCTCCCCGGCGGTGAGGTCTCCGGCTTCCTCCACGAGGTGCTCGAGGTCGGCGACGTGCTCGAGCTGCGCGGGCCGATCGGCGGCTGGTTCACCTGGGGCGGGGCCGGCGACCTCGTGCCGGCCGTGTGCGTCGTCGGCGGCACCGGCGTCGTGCCGGCCGTGGCGATGCTGCGCCACGCCCGGCGGCTCGGGGCGTCCGACCGGCTCCGCGTCGTCGCGGTCGGGCGCACCCGCGCCGCCCTGCCCTACGCCGAGGAGCTGGGCGCCGCCGGCGCGCTCGTGGCGCTGACGCGCGAGAACCTCACCGGCGCCGACGGGTCGGTGCGGGTGGCGGCGCCGCCGTACGTCGACGAGGTGCGCGACCTCGTGGAGGGTGTCGACCGGGCCTACGTGTGCGGGTCGGCCGGCTTCGCCTCCTTCGCCACCCGGCTGCTCGGCGAGGCCGGGATGCGCGCGACGGGGATCAGGGTCGAGCAGTTCGGGGCCAGCGGCTGACCCGTACCCTCGGGCCCATGACCACCCCCTTCCGCGTCGGCTTCGTCACCGGGGCCACCCCCGACAAGTGGGCCGAGACGTGGCGCCGCCGCTCCCGCGTGCCGCTCGAGCTGGTGCCGGTGGAGGAGCCGGAGCAGGAGCAGGGTCTGCGCGACGGCACGCTCGACATGGCGCTGGTGCGACTGCCCGTCGACCGCGACGCCCTGCACTGCATCCCGCTCTACGAGGAGGTGCCGGTCGTGGTGGTCGGCCACGAGCACGTCGTGACGGCTGTGGACGAGGTGGAGCTGGCCGACCTGGCCGAGGAGCAGCTGGTGCGGCCCCACGTGAGCGGCTGGCGGCCGGAGGCGCCGCAGCTGGCGTGGCCGGCGATGAGCCTGCCCGAGGCGGTGGAGACCGTCGCCGCCGGCACCGGGGTGCTGCTGGCGCCGATGTCGGTCGCCCGCCTGCTGCGCCGCAAGGACACGGCGTACCGGCCCGTGGTCGACCTGCCGGCCACCCGTGTCGGGCTGGCCTGGAGGCTCGACCGCGACGACGAGCGGATCCAGACCTTCATCGGCATCGTGCGGGGCCGCACGGAGCGCAGCTCGCGCGGCTGACGGACCCGGTCGCACCACGGGCCCGGGTCGCACCGTCGGTCGGGCCGGCATCCGCTGACCGGACGTCACCGGTCGGACATCGCCCGCAGGGGTGAGCCGGGTTGTGCTCGCAGCGCGCGGCCTGACATGGTCGAATGTCCGATTCTCGCGTACCGCGCGGGTCGGGCCCGTCCCACTGCCCCGATCGACCGAGGAGGCGGCGTCCCCGCGCCGAGACCCGTGACGACACAGCAAGAGCGACCGAAGTCCACGCCGACACCAGCGGAGACCGAGCGCGCCCCGCGCGCCCGCGACGCGTTCGAGTCCCCCACGGGGGCCGTGATCCCGCAGCACATCGAGACCCACCCCGCCCTCGACCGCCCGGTCGAGGAGGGGCGTCCGGCCCGCCCCGGCCTGGACAAGGCCGTCTTCGGCGTCACGGCCGCCCTGGCCGTCGCGTTCCTGGTCTGGGGCTTCGTCAGCACCGACTCCCTGGCCTCGGCCTCCAGCGACGCGCTGACCTGGGTGATGACCAACACCGGCTGGCTGTTCGTGCTGACCACGAGCTCCTTCGTGGTGTTCGTGCTGTGGCTGGCCCTGGGCAAGTACGGCCGGATCCCCCTGGGCCGTGACGACGACGAGCCCGAGTTCCGGACCATCTCGTGGATCGCGATGATGTTCAGCGCCGGCATGGGCATCGGCCTGATGTTCTACGGCGTCAGCGAGCCGCTCACCTTCTTCACCACCCCTCCCCCGGGCACCGGCGAGGCGGGCAACCCCGAAGCCGCCCAGACGGCGCTGGCCACCACGATGTTCCACTGGACCCTGCACCCGTGGGCCATCTACGCCGTCGTCGGTCTCTCCATCGCCTACGGCGTCTACCGCAAGGGCCGCGTGCAGCTGGTCTCCGCCGCCTTCGAGCCGCTGCTGGGCCGTCACGCCCGCGGCAAGGGCGGCAAGGTCATCGACATGCT
Organism: Nocardioides sp. P86; assembly: GCF_023712465.1. NCBI lineage: Bacteria > Bacillati > Actinomycetota > Actinomycetes > Propionibacteriales > Nocardioidaceae > Nocardioides > Nocardioides sp. P86. The sequence continues at coordinate 237,214 of NZ_JAMAYE010000002.1, forward strand.
GGCGATCTTCGCCACGCTCTTCGGCTCCGCTGCCTCGCTCGGCCTGGGCGCGATCCAGATCCGCAGCGGGCTCGAGATCGTCGCCGGCATCGGTCCGGTCGGCAACGGCGTGCTGGTGGGCATCATCGCGGTGCTCACCGTGGCCTTCGTGCTCTCGGCCGTCTCGGGCGTGGCCAAGGGCATCCAGTGGCTCTCCAACATCAACATGGTGCTCGCCGTGGCGCTGGCGCTCTTCGTCTTCGTCGTCGGCCCGACCGTGTTCATCCTCAACCTGGTGCCGACCTCGATCGGCAGCTACGTCGGCGACCTGCCGATGATGGCCGCCCGCACCGGCGCCGAGGGGGCCGAGACGCAGGAGTGGCTGCAGTCCTGGACCGTCTTCTACTGGGCGTGGTGGGTGTCCTGGACCCCCTTCGTCGGCATGTTCCTGGCCCGCATCTCGCGCGGTCGCACCATCCGCCAGTTCGTCACCGGGGTGCTGCTGGTGCCGAGCGCGGTCAGCCTGCTGTGGTTCTGCGTCTTCGGCGGCACGGCCATCGACCTGCAGGACAGCGGCATCGACGTCTTCGGCGACGGTGCGGCCGAGTCGCAGCTCTTCTCCACCCTCGACCAGTTCCCCCTGGCCACGGTGGCCAGCGTCGTCGTGATGGTGCTGGTGGCGATCTTCTTCGTCTCCGGCGCCGACGCCGCCTCGATCGTCATGGGCACCCTCTCGGAGGGCGGCACGACCGAGCCGCGCCGCCCCACGGTGGTGTTCTGGGGCGTGGCCACCGGTGCCGTCGCCGCGGTGATGCTGCTGGTGGGCGGCGACGACGCCCTCACCGGGCTGCAGACCATCACGATCGTGGCGGCGCTGCCCTTCGTCGTCGTCATGATCGGCCTGGCGGTCTCGCTGGTGAAGGACCTCTCGACCGACCCGCTGGTGGTGCGCCGCCAGTACGCCGTCGAGGCGGTCGAGAGCGCCGTGGTCGCCGGCGTGACCGAGCACGGCGACGACTTCGTGCTCTCCACCGAGAAGGACCCCGACGCGGCGCCCGACCCGGCGCCCCGCACGGCGTCCGGGACGGTGGCCGACCCGGCGCGCACCCCGGGCGCCTGACGAGCGGCACCCGCAGCACGACGAGCGCGCGTCAGGGGCGCCCGCAGGTCACCAGCTGGTGGCCAGCGGGCGCCCCTCGGCGTATCCCGAGGCCGACTGCACGCCGATGACCGCGCGCTCGCGCAGCTCGGCCAGCGACGCGGCCCCGGCGTAGGTGCACGCCGAGCGCACACCCGAGCAGATCTGGTCGATGAGGTCCTCCACCCCCGGACGGGCCGGGTCGAGGTACATCCGCGAGGACGAGATGCCCTCCTCGTAGAGCCCCTTGCGAGCGCGATCGAAGGCCGACTCGGTCGAGGTGCGGTGGGCCACGGCGCGCGCCGAGGCCATGCCGAAGGAGACCTTGTAGGCCCGGCCGTCGGAGTCGGTCACCAGGTCGCCCGGCGACTCGTGGGTGCCGGCGAACCAGGAGCCGATCATCACGCTGGAGGCACCGGCCGCCAGCGCCAGCGCCACGTCGCGCGGGTGCCGCACGCCGCCGTCGGCCCACACCCGGGCCCCCAGGTCGCGCGCGGCCGCCGAGCAGTCGAGCACGGCGCTCAGCTGCGGGCGCCCCACCCCCGTCATCATCCGGGTGGTGCACATGGCGCCGGGACCCACACCGACCTTGACGACGTCGGCGCCGGCCTCGACCAGCGCCCGGGTGCCCTCGGCCGACACCACGTTGCCGGCCACCACCGGCACCTGCGGCGAGAGCGCCCGCACGGCGCGCAGCGCGTCGACCATGCGGTCCTGGTGGCCGTGGGCGGTGTCGACGACGAGGCAGTCCACGCCCGCGGCCAGCAGGTCGGCGGCCTTGCCGGCCACGTCGCCGTTGACGCCGACGGCCGCGGCGATCCGCAGACCGCCGGTCGCGTCCACGGCCGGGGTGTAGACGGTGGCGCGCAGGGCCCCGGTGCGGGTGAGCACCCCGGCGAGGGTGCCGTCGGGGTGCACCGCGACGGCCACGGCCGCGCGGGCCCGGTCGATGGCGTCGAAGGCCGCACGCGGGTCACTGCCCGCGGCGATGGTCACCGGCTCGGTGTTCATCACGTCGCCCACCTGGGCGAAGCGGTCGACGTCGGTGCAGTCGGCCTCCGACACGACCCCCACGGGACGCCCGTCCTCGACCACGACGGCGGCGCGGTGTGCGCGCTTGGGGATCAGCGACAGCGCCTCGGCCACCGTCTGGTGGCGCCCCAGCACGATGGGGGTGTCGAGCACGTGGTGGCGCTCCTTGACGTAGCGCACCACGTCGGCCACCACCGGGATCGGGATGTCCTGGGGCACGACCACGAGACCGCCGCGACGTGCCACGGTCTCGGCCATCCGCTTGCCGGCGATGGCGGTCATGTTGGCGACCACCAGCGGCAGCGTGGCGCCGGTGCCGTCATCGGTGGCGAGGTCGACGTCGTAGCGGCTGGCCACCGCCGAGGAGCGGGGCACCATGAAGACGTCGTCGTAGGTCAGGTCGTACGGCGGAGCCGCGTCGGAGAGGAAGCGCACGGGGCGCGATGCTACGCGCCGGTGCCGACGCCGGGCCGGGGCCGGGCGCGTCGCGGGCCCCTAGCCGAGGTCGCGGCCGAACATCTCGGCCGTGGCGCGGGCGGTGGGGCTCCCCGCGTCCAGGTCGGCCCCGAGGGCGAGCAGGGCCGCGACCACGTCGTCCTCGCCCTTGAACACCGCCCCGGCGAGGGGGGACTGGCCCCGGTCGTTGAGCCGGTCCACGTCGGCGCCCCGAGCGGCCAGGGCCGAGGTCGTGGCCGCGTGGCCGTGGTAGGCGGCGAGCATGAGCAGGGTGTTGCCCGCTGCGTCGGTGAGGTCGACCGGCACACCCGCCTCGACGTAGGCCAGCAGGCGCTCGGTGTGCCCCTCGCGGGCCAGGTCGAACATCTGGTGGGCCAGGTCGATCAGCTGCTCGTCCATCGAGCCAGTATGTCGCGGGGCCCCGAGGACCGGGCCGGCGAGGGGTCACCGGACATGTTTGCGCTCCCATAGGCTGACGCTCATGTCGTTCCTGGACCCCGGCGCCCCCGAGGCGCTCACCACGACCCTCACGGCCGCGTTCGCCGCACGCTTCGGCGCGGAGCCGACGGTGGTCGCCCGCGCGCCCGGCCGGGTCAACCTCATCGGCGAGCACACCGACTACAACGCCGGACTCGTGCTCCCGGTGGCCCTGCCCCACGCCACCTACGCCGCGGTGCGGCCCCGCGACGACGGCCGGCTGCGGGTGGGCAGCCTGCAGGCCGAGGGGCTGTGGGAGGGCCGCCTGGCCGACCTGGGTCCCGACCTCGACGCCGGCTGGGCCGGCTACGCCGTGGGGGTGGTCTGGGCGCTGGGCCGCGAGGGCCTCGACGTCACGGGCCTCGACGTCCTCGTCGACTCCACCGTGCCCCTCGGCGCCGGGCTGTCGAGCTCGGCGGCCCTGGAGTGCGCGGTGGGGGCAGCGGCGCTGGCGCTGCTCGGGGTGGACCTCGACCCCGAGGGCCGACGCCGTCTGGTCGCCGCGGCCATCAGCGCCGAGACCGAGGTCGTCGGCGCCCCGACCGGGGGCATGGACCAGACCGTCTCGGTCCACGCCGCCGCGGGCACGGCGCTGCTCGTCGACTTCGCCGACGGCTCGACCCGCGACGTCGCCCTCCCCCTGGCCGCGGCCGACCTCGTGCTGCTGGTCACCGACACGCGGGTCAGCCACGCGCTCGTCGACGGCGGCTACGCCTCGCGCCGCGCCGACTGCGAGGAGGCCGCGCGCCGCCTCGGCGTGCCCACGCTGCGCGAGACCACCGCGCAGGCCGTGGAGCGCCTCGACGACGACCGGCTGCGCCGACGCGCGCGCCACGTCGTCACCGAGATCGCGCGGGTCACCGAGGTGGTCGGTGCCCTCGCCGCGGGCGACTGGGGTCAGGTCGGCCGCTGCTTCCTGGCCTCCCACGTCTCGATGCGCGACGACTTCGAGATCTCCTGCCCCGAGCTCGACGCCGCGGTCGAGACCGCTGTGCAGGCCGGCGCACTGGCCGCGCGCATGACCGGCGGCGGCTTCGGAGGCTCGAGCGTGGCCGTGGTGCCCGCCGACCGTGTCGAGGCCGTCGCCCGCGCGATCGACGCCCGCTTCGTGGCCGACGGCTTCCGGGAGCCGGCCCACCTGGTGGCCACGCCGTCCGCCGGCGCCGGGATCGTCGCGCGCTGAGCGACCCCGCCCCCGACCCCGGCGTCGGGACGGACCTCGGGGCGGATCAGGTCGAGGAGACGCCGATCCGGCCCTCGCGGAAGGCCCGCACGAAGAGCTCGTGGTCGTCGCGCACCTGGTCGGCGTAGGACAGCCCGAAGTCGGTGACCCAGGAGGTGAACTCGCGGCGGCGGCCCTCGAGGCTGGCCGCGATCGCCTCCTCGACCTGGAAGTCCACGAGGTCCTGGTCACTGTCCTCGTCGGAGGCGCAGTGGATCTTGGCCGTCGCGCGCCCGAGCAGGTCGACGACGTGCGCGATGTCGTCGGGCTCGGTGAGGTCGCGCCAGTCGAGGTCGACCTCGTAGGGCGAGACCTCGGCGACGACGTAGCCGGTGCCGTCGACCTCGGTGAACCCCAGCAGCGGGTCGGTGTGCACCTGCAGCGCGCGCTGGCTGACCACGGTGCGGTGGCCCTCGTGCTGGAAGTAGGACTCGACCGCGCTGGTGTCGACGAAGCGGCTGATCGCGGGCACGTTGGCCTGCTTCATCGACAGGATCACGTCGTTGTCGAGGGCCTGGCTGGCGCCCTCGATGAGCAGGTTGTAGGCGGGCAGACCGGCGCTGCCGATGCCGAAGCCCGACTTGCCGACGACGTCGCGCAGGTCGTAGAAGAGCGCCCGGTCGGAGCGGCGGTCCTCGGGGATCGACTCGAGGTAGAGCGCGTAGGCCCGCTCCACCGTGCGGCGCTCGGCCTGCCCGAGGCGGCGCACGGAGCGGTCGTCGAGGAAGACCCTGCTGCCCTCGGAGCGGTGGGTGTTGGCGTCGAGGAGCTCGGCGCGACGCTGCTGGCGCGCGTCGACCAGCGCGGCGTGGATCGGGCCCTCGGTGTTGTCGAGGTGCAGGGCGAAGTCGTCCTCGTCGCTGCGGCGGTACTCGTCGACCTGGGCGAGGTAGGCCCGCAGGTAGCGACCGATCAGGCGCCGCACGTCGTCCTCGGGCAGCGCCTTCTGCCAGCCGACCAGAGCCAGGGACGCCGCGAAGCGCTGCAGGTCCCACACGAAGCGCCCGAGGTAGGCCTCGTCGAAGTCGTTGACGTCGAAGACCAGGCGACCGTCGGAGTTGAGGTAGGTGCCGAAGTTTTCCACGTGCAGGTCGCCGTGGACCCAGATCCGGCCGCTGCGCTCGTCGCTGAAGGGGTCGCCCCCGTGCTCGCCGTCGCCGGTCACGTCGGCGTAGAACAGGCACGCCGTGCCGCGGTAGAAGGCGTGCGGGTCGGAGGCCATCTTGCGGTACTTCCCGCGGAACGCGGCCGGGTCGGCCTTCATGAGCGGCGCGAAGGCGTCGCCCAGGGTCGAGACGATCAGGTCGGTACGGCGCTCTGCGCCGGCGTCGGTCGGAGCCATGGGTGCAGTCTGCCCGTCGGGCGGTCGCCCCCGGGGTGAGGCGAGGGTGGTCGGATCGCGGTATACCGGACGGTAACCGCACGACCGACACCACAGGAGGCTCACGTGGCCCGCAAGAAGCTCGGCAAGATCAAGGACCTCACCGGCGAGGTGACGAGCGCGGCCGCGGGTGCGGCGGCCGGCGCCGCCGGCGGCGTGAAGGATGCCGTGAAGGGAGTGGCCAAGCTGCCGCTCGACGTGGCCGGCAAGGCTGCCGGGACCGTCACGTCATTGGTGCCCGGACGCAAGGGCGCGGCCGGCACTGCGCCGGCCCCCACCGAGGCGGCGGTCCCCGCGTCGACCTCGGCGCCCACCGGGCCCGCCCCGACCCCCGCGTCCTCGGGCAAGGTCGCCGGCGACCCGGTCGCGCCGGCCGCGAAGTCCCCCGCCGCGAGGACGCCGGCGGCGACGACCTCCACGAAGAAGTCCGCGGCGAGGGATACCGCCGCCACGAAGGCCCCCGCGGGGCCGACAGCGTCGACGAAGGCCGCCGTGCCCGACCCGGCCGCCCCGGCGAAGAAGGCCCCCGCGAAGAAGGCCCCCGCGAAGCCGACAGCCTCGACGAAGACCGCCGTGCCCGATCCGGCCGCCCCGGCGAAGAAGGCCCCGGCGAAGAAGTCCCCGGCCACGAAGGCCACGAAGACTGCCGCCTCGTCGGCTCCCGAGACGTCCATCGATGCCGCAGCCGACCCGGAGCACGTCGACGCGACCCCGGCCGACGTCGCCAGGACCGCCTCCATGGGAGCCGCCGACGCCACGGCCGGTTCGTCGAGCGACGGCCCGGGCGACAAGCTGCCGGCACGCGCGGCCGCGTCGGAGGACTCCCCCGCGACCACGACTGCCGCGACGAAGGCCCCGGCGAAGAAGACCCCGGCAACGAAGAAGACCTCTGCCACCAAGACCACGGGCACGAAGACCGCGGGCACGAAGTCTGCGGCGACCAAGGCCGCCGCCACGAAGGCGCCGACGGCGAAGAAGACGGCGAAGAAGACGGCGACGGCGAAGTCGCCGTCGACCGCCACGAAGTCGGCGGCCACGCCGGCCTCCGCCGACGCCGCCGCCGGCGCGGTGCCGAGCCCTGCGGTGGTCGCGGAGGCCATCGACCACGCGCCGCCGAAGACCGCCGACGCGCCGGTCACCGACGAGGGCTCGTCCGGGTCGTCCGACTCCTGAGCCAGCACGGCCCGTGACGCACGGAGGCCGCGCACCGTCGGTCCCCCCTCGACCGGTGCGCGGCCTCCGCCGTGTCCCCGCGCCGCCGTGGCGGCGCGGGGACGGGCTCACTTCAGCTCGGCGCTGCTCAGCCCCAGGACCCGGCGGGCCACGATGAGCTGCTGGATCTGCTGCGTGCCCTCGAAGATGTCGAGGATCTTGGAGTCGCGCGACCACTTCTCGAGCAGCTCGGCCTCGCTGTAGCCGATGGACCCGGCCAGCTCGACACAGCTCAGCGTGATGTCGGAGCCCACCCGGCCCGCCTTGGCCTTGGCCATCGACGCCTCCAGGCTGTTGGGCTCGCGGTTGTCGGCCATCCAGGCCGCCTGGAGGGTGAGCAGGCGCGCGCCCTCCCAGTCGGCCTCCATCTGGAGGAACTTCGCCGCGGCGGCCGACTGGGTGACGGCGGGGCGGTCGTAGTCGATGACGACGCCGGCCTCCTCGAGCAGGTCGCGCGTCAGGTCGAGGGACGCCTTGGCGCAGCCGATCGCCATCGCCGCGACGAGCGGGCGGGTGTTGTCGAAGGTCGCCATGGCGCCCGCGAAGCCCTGCTTGACGTCGACCTCCGGAGAGCCCAGGAGGTTCTCCTTCGGGACCCGGCAGTTCTCGAAGATGATCGTCGCGGTGTCGGAGGCGCGGATCCCGAGCTTGTGCTCGAGCCGGTCGACGCGCATGCCCGGGGTGCCCTTGGGCACCACGAAGGACTTGATCGCGGCCCGGCCCAGGTCGCGGTCGAGGGTCGCCCAGACCACGATGTGGTCGGCGCGGCCACCGGCGGTGACGTAGATCTTCTCGCCGTTCAGGACGTACTCGTCGCCGTCGAGGACGGCGGTCGTCTTGATGTTGGCCGAGTCGGAGCCGGTGCCGGGCTCGGTGATGGCCATGCCGGCCCAGACGCCGTCGAAACGCTCGAGCTGCTCGTCGTCGGCGACGCTGGCGATGGCGGAGTTGCCGAGACCCTGGCGGGGCATCGACAGCAGCAGTCCCACGTCGCCCCAGCACATCTCCTGGATCGACATGACCGAGGCCAGGTTGGTGCCGTTCTTGACGCCGGCCTTCTCCTCCTTCTCGTCGCGGCGCACGCCCGAGGCCCCGGCGCCGGAGCTCGCGCCCGACTCCGAGAGGCCGTCGATCATCGCCGCGAGCATGTCGAGCTCCTGGGGGTACTCGTGCTCGGCGCGGTCGTACTTGCGCGAGATGGGTCGCAGCATGTTCATGGCGACCTGGTGGGCCTGGCTGGCCAGCGGGCGCAGCTTCTTGGGGTCGTCGAGGTTGATCATCAGACCAGCACGCTTCCTTCCATGACGCCGACCGCGCGGAGGTCGCGGTACCAGCGCTCGACGGGGTGTTCCTTGACGAAGCCGTGACCACCGAGCAGCTGCACGCCGTCGAGGCCGATCTGCATGCCCCGGTCGCTGCACGAGCGGCGGGCCAGCGCGACCTCGCGGGTGAAGTCCTTGCCCGCGGCGGCGCGGGCGGCGGCCTTGTAGGTGAGCAGGCGCATGGCCTGGAGCTCGATGGCGATGTTGGCGACCATGAAGGCCACCGACTGGCGGTGGGCGATCGGCTCGCCGAAGGCCTCGCGCTCCTTGACGTAGGGCGTGACGTAGTCGAGCACGGCCTGGCCGGTGCCCACGGCGAGGGCGCACCAGGCGAGGCGGGACAGACGCACGCACTCGGTGTAGGTGGTGCCGTCGGCGGAGCCCAGCAGGGCGCCGGCCGGCACGGAGACCCCGGACAGGCTCAGCCGGGTGAGGGAGGCGGCGCGCACGCCCATGGAGGGGTCGGCCTCGACGGCGAGGCCGTCGGCCGAGGACTCCACGAGGAAGAGGGCCGGCTTGCCCTCCAGCGACGCGCCCACCACGAAGAGCTCGGCCTCGGCGCCACGCACCACGGCGCTCTTGACGCCGTCGAGCACGAAGCCCTCGCCGCTGCGGCGCGCCGTCGTGCTCGGCGAGAGCACGTCGAAGAGCACGGCGGGCTCGGTCAGGGCCAGGGCGGCGGCCGGCACCTCGTCGCCGGCGAAGGCGGGCAGGTAGGTCTGCTGCTGCTCCTCGCTGCCCCACAGACCGAGCGCCGTCGCGACCGCTCCAGGGGCGAGCGCGGCCACGGCCAGGCCCATGTCGCCCTTCGCGAGCGCCTCGGCCACGAGGGTGCCGGCCATGGCCGAGCGCTCCTCGGAGATGCCGCCCAGCGACTCGGGCACGCCGAGGATCGGCAGGCCGATCTCCAGGCTGGCCTTCAGCACCGGCTCGGGGGCCGCGCAGGCGTCGTCGGCCTCCGTGGCGGCCGGGCGCAGCACCTCCGCGGCGTACTCCGAGACGACGTCGACGAGCATCTGCTCGTCCTCGGTCGGGGTGAGGTCGAAGACGCCCTTCGGCGCGGCCGCCGGCACGCGCACGCCCGGCGTCGCACGGGAGCCGGCCCGGGCGAAGGTGCGACTGGCCGCGGTGGCGGTCTTGAAGCCGTTGCGGGTGGCGGTGAAGACCGCCTGCTCGGCGGGCCGGCGCAGACCGATGCGGTCGATCAGGTCGCTCTGCGCCAGCTTGTTGAGGGCGGCCACGGCGAGGCCGATGGGGTCGCGCGACTCCTGGGAGGAGACGCCGTGCTTCCCCCCGGGTCGCAAGCTCTTGGTCAGGTCCATGGACCAAATGTAACTGCCAGTTACACCCAGCGCTACACCTCGTCCCATGCGACCGGTCACAACGCGGTTTCCGCTCCCCCGGGCCCTCGCTCCTAGGATCGAGGCCATGTCCGAGCAGACCGCCCCGCCCGAGCACGCACCCTTCGGCCCCCTGCCCGCCGGAGGCACCGTCCGGCCCGTCACGCGCTGGGGCACACCGGTCATGCACCGCCCCCAGCAGGCCGTCACGTCCTTCGACGAGGACCTGCGCGCGCTCGTGGCCGACATGGTCGCCACGATGTACGCCGCGGACGGCGTGGGCCTGGCCGCCTGCCAGATCGGCGAGGACGTGGCGGTCTTCGTCTTCGACTGCCCCGACGCCCGGGGCGAGCGCACCGTCGGCGTGGTGTGCAACCCCGAGGTGACGCTGCCCGAGGGGCGCGAGCGCCAGCTCGACGACTCCGACGAGGGCTGCCTCTCCTTCCCCGGCGCCTTCGTCGAGTGCGCCCGCCCCGACCTCGCCACCGTCACCGGCCAGGGCCTCGACGGCCAGCCCGTGACCTTCACCGGCGACGGCCTGCTCGCGCGCTGCCTGCAGCACGAGACCGACCACACCCGGGGCACCGTCTTCGGCGACCGGCTGCCCACCAAGGTGCGCAAGCGGCTCCAGAAGGAGCACGACCGGGCGGTCGAGGACTACCCCCTCGACTGGCCCGCCGGGCCCTGACGGCCCTCTCCCACCCAGGCTGTCGGGTCCGGCCGCACGGGCCGGGTCACGAGCGGCGCGCCGTGACGTAGCAGGCCACGGCCGTGGCCGCGGCGACGTTCAGGGAGTCGATCCCGGCGGCCATGGGGATGACCGCGCGACGGTCGGCCGCGCGCTCCCACCGCGGCGAGAGCCCGTGGCCCTCGGAGCCGAGCACCAGCGCCACCTTGTCGAGCCCGGCGACCGCCTGCTCCACCTCCGTGGCGTCGTCGGCGAGCGTGAGGGCCACGGTGGTGAAGCCGAGCTCGGAGAGGCGCGGCAGCGCCGTGGCCCAGTCGTCGACCCGCGTCCAGGGCAGGGTGAAGACCGCACCCATGCCGACCTTGATCGACCGGCGGTAGAGCGGGTCGGCGCAGCGCGGGGCCAGCAGCACCGCGTCGAAGCCGAGCGCGGCGCCGCAGCGGAAGATCGCGCCGACGTTGGTGTGGTCGACGAGGTCCTCCAGCACCAGGACCGAGCGCGCGCCGGCCACCACCGACTCGACGCTGGGCAGCGGACGCCGCTCGAGGGACGCCAGAGCGCCACGGTGCACGTGGAATCCCGTGACCTGCTCGGCGAGGGCCTCCGACAGCACGTAGCAGGGCGCGTCGGTCGTCGCGAGGACGTCGCCGAGACCCTCGAGCCACCGCGGCGCCATGAGGAAGGAGCGCGGCTCGAAGCCGGCCTCCACCGAGCGCCGCACCACCTTCTCGCCCTCGGCGAGGAAGAGGCCGTGCTCGGCCTCGAGCGCCTTGCGCAGCTCGACGTCGCGCAGGTCGCGGTAGTCGGCCAGCCGCGGGTCGGCCGGGTCCTCGATCTCGACCAGCGTGGCCATCAGACCAGGCCGTCGCCGCGCGGCGGCACCGTGTGGGCGTCGGGCCGGTCGAGCACGAGGGGCACGTCGGGGTAGGCCTCGGGGTGCGCCACGGCCACGACCGGGCCGATGACGATGATCGCGGGCGGCTTGACCTCCTGCGCGGCCAGGTCGGCGGCCAGGGTCCCCAGGCGGCTCAGCACGGTGCGCTCCCCCGGCATCGTGCCGTCGCACACGACGGCGACCGGCGTGCGGGGATCGCGGCCGCCGTCGACCATGGCGGCGGCGATCGCGCCGGCGTTCTGCACGGCCATGAGCGCGACGACCGTGCCGTGCAGGCGGGCCAGGGCCTTCCAGTCGGTGAGCGACTCGGGGTGGCCGGGCGGCAGGTGGCCGGAGACCACGGTGAACTCGTGGGCGACCCCGCGGTGGGTCACCGGGATGCCCGCGACGGCCGGCACCGCGATGGAGCTGCTGAGACCCGGGATGACCCGCACGGGCACGCCGGCCTCGCGGCAGGCGATGACCTCCTCGTAGCCGCGGCCGAAGACGAAGTTGTCACCGCCCTTGAAGCGGGCGACCCGCTGCCCGGCGAGGGCCCGCTCGACGATGACCCGGTTGATCTCCTCCTGCGCCGCCGCGCGGCCGCGGGGCAGCTTGGTGACGTCGATGAGCTCCACGTCGGGCGGCAGGTCACCGAGCAGCTCGCGGGGGGCGAGCCGGTCGGCCACGACCACGTCGGCCTCCATCAGCGCCTTGCGCCCGGCCACCGAGACCAGGTCGGGGTCCCCCGGCCCACCGCCCACCAGGACGACGCCCGGGGTGCGCTCGCCGCGCTCGTGCACCGCGCCGAGGGTGCCGGCCTGGAGCGCCTCGACGATCTCGTCGCGCACCAGCGCCGAGCGCCGGGGCTGGCGCTGCCCCAGCACCGCCACGGTCACGCCGTCGTGGCGACCGACCGCCGGCGTCCAGGCCGTGGCCTGCATGGCGTCGTCGGCGCGCACGCAGAAGACCCGGCGCGCCTCCGCCGCGGCGGAGACCCGCTCGTTGACGGCCTGGTCGTCGGTGGCGGCCACGGCGTACCAGGCGTCGTCGAGGTCGGCGTCGTCGAAGCCCCGGGCGTGCCAGGTGACCTCGCCTCCGCCGACGAGCCCCTCGATCGCGGGGGTGACGTCGGGCGAGACGACCACGACCCGGGCGCCGACGGCGATGAGCAGCGGGATGCGTCGCTGGGCGACGTGCCCGCCCCCCACGACGACGACGCGCCGATCGTGCAGGCGCAGGCCGGAGAGGTAGGTCGGGAAGTCGTCCACCCGCCCATTGTCGCCGCTCCCCCCTCCGGGCTGGTGACCTGGGTTCGGGGGCCGGACTAGGTTGAACGTCGAACGACTCCTGTGGAACAGCCGCAGGTGCGCCTACTGATGGGAGACGACGCATGTCCCTGGACCGACCGGTGAGCCCGGACCCCTACGAGCTGCTGCCGAAGGTGCCGTCCTTCACGGTGACCAGCGACGACGTGACGCAGGGCGCCCCGCTGAAGGACGACCAAGTGGCCTCCGCCGGGGACTCCTCGCCGCACCTGTCGTGGGAGCAGGGGCCCGAGGGCACCAAGAGCTACACCGTCACCTGCTTCGACCCCGACGCCCCGACCCCGTCGGGCTTCTGGCACTGGGTGCTCGTCGACCTCCCCGCCGACTGCACCGAGCTGCCCGCCGGGATCGGTCGCGAGGGCGCGGAGCTGCCCGGCTCGGCCTTCATGTGCCGCAACGACGCCGGCACCAAGGCGTTCACCGGCGCCGCCCCGCCGCAGGGCGACCAGGTGCACCGCTACTACTTCGTGGTGCACGCGGTGACCGAGGACAGCCTCGGCGTCGACTCCGACGCCAGCGCGACCGTGGTCTCGTTCAACCTCGCGTTCAAGACCGCCGGGCGGGCCATCGTGCAGGGCACCTACCAGCACTGAGCCCCCGCGTCCGCACCGCACGGCCCCGCGGCCTCGCCGCGGGGCCGTGCTGCGTCTCCAGGGCCGACGGGTCGCCCACGGGCGGCAGGTCAGCCGCCGGGCAGCTGGCCGGCGGCACGCAGCCGCTCGGCGAACGGCAACGGGTCGACCAGCTCGTCGCGGCGCTGGGGCACGGCTCGGAGCCCGCGCCGGGGCGAGACCAGGCCCGCGAGCTGCCCTGCCGCGCGCTCCACGCGCTCCTGCAGGCCCGGCGACCCGAAGTCCTCGCTCGCGGCGAAGACCCCCGTCGGCACGACCACGGCGCGCAGGTAGCCGAAGAGCGGGCGCAGCGCGTGGTCGAGCACCAGCGAGTGACGCGGTGTGCCGGCCGTGGCCGCCACGAGCACCGGGGTGCCCTCCAGCAGGTCGGGCTCGAGCACGTCGAAGAAGGTCTTGAAGAGCCCTGAGTACGACGCCGCGAAGACCGGCGTGACGACGATCAGGGCGTCGGCACCGCCGACGGCGTCGATCGCCGCGCCGAGCTCGTCGCCGGCGAACCCGGTGAGCAGGCGGTCGGCCAGCGCGTGGGCCAGCGGCCGCAGCTCGACGACCGTCACCTCCACCGGCCCCTCGCCCCCCTGCCCTAGCGCCTCGACGGTGGCCCCTGCGAGCCGGTCGGCCAGGAGCCGGGTCGACGACGGCACCGACAGGCCGGCGCTGACGACCACGAGGCGCGTCGCTCGGCTCACGCCGACACCTCCTCGCGGGCCGCCTCGCCCGCGGGCGAGGCGGCCGCCACCCGCGCGGCGTGGGTGGGCGCGTCGGGCACGCCCGGGGCCCGCATCGCGGCGTAGCCGGCCCGCAGGTCGGGCAGGATCTCACCGAGCAGGTCGAGCTGCTCGAGCACGACGTCGAGCGGCAGACCGGCGTGGTCGAGCAGGAAGAGCTGGCGCTGGTAGTCGCCGACGTACTCCCGGAAGCCCAGGGTGCGCTCCAGCACCTGCTGCGGCGACCCCACGGTGAGGGGCGTCTGCGCGGTGAAGTCCTCCAGCGAGGGGCCGTGCCCGTAGACCGGGGCGTTGTCGAAGTACGGCCGGAACTGTCGCACCGCGTCCTGGCTGCGTCGGGCCATGAAGGCCTGGCCGCCGAGGCCCACGATCGCCTGGTCGGCGCGGCCGTGGCCGTAGTGCTCGAAGCGTCGACGGTAGAGCGAGACCATCTGGCGGGTGTGGGAGGCGGGCCAGAAGATGTGGTTGGAGAAGAACCCGTCGCCGTAGTAGGCCGCCTGCTCGGCGATCTCGGGGCTGCGGATCGAGCCGTGCCACACGAAGGGCGCCACGCCGTCGAGCGGACGGGGCGTGGCGGTGAAGCCCTGCAGCGGGGTGCGGTGGCGGCCCTGCCAGTCGACGACGTCCTCGCGCCACAGACGGTGCAGGAGCGCGTAGTTCTCCACCGCGAGCTCGATGCCGTCGCGCACGTCCTTGCCGAACCACGGGTAGACCGGGCCGGTGTTGCCGCGCCCGAGCATGAGGTCCATGCGTCCGTCGGTGAGGTGCTGCAGCGTGGCGTAGTCCTCGGCGATGCGCACCGGGTCGGTCGTCGTGATCAGCGTCGTCGACGTCGACAGCAGGATCCGCTCGGTCTGGGCGGCGATGTAGGCCATGGTGGTCGTCGGCGAGGAGGCCACGAAGGGCGGGTTGTGGTGCTGGCCCACGGCCACGACGTCGAGCCCGACCTCCTCGGCCTTGCGCGCGATCCGCACCTGGGCCTTGATCCGCTCGTGCTCGGTGGGGGTCCGGCCCGTGGTGGGGTCGGTGGTGACGTCGCCGACGCTGAAGAGGCCGATCTGGACCTGGGGCTGGACCTGGGACTGCATGACGGGGACTCCTGACCTGCTGGTGCCGCGAGATAGTTGAAATGCGTACTGAGTATCTCAACCCATGCGCCCGGCGCGCTATTCCGGCCAGGATGCCGTCATGCCAGCCGCCCCGACGCCCCGACGCCCACCACGACACCGGTCCCCGGCCCCGGCCATCGCCTCCACCGTCTGCTGCCGGCGCTCGTGCTGCTGCTCACGGTGGGGCAGCTGGCCGTGGCCCAGTGGGTGCCCGGGATCGAGCGCTTCGAGGGCAAGGCCTTCGGTGCACGGCTGCTGGCCTACCCCGTGCTGATGCTGGTGGTGCCGGCCGTCTGGTGGCTCGCCTCCCGCCGCCGCCCCGCCGCAGACCGGGCGCCTGCGCCGTACGCCGCGACGACGCTGGTGATGCTGCCCTTCCTGGTCGACGTCACCGGCAACAGCCTCGACCTCTACGACGCCGTCGTGTGGTGGGACGACGCCAACCACCTCGTCAACTGGGCCCTGCTGTGCGGCGGCCTGGGCCTCCTGGTCGCACCCACGCTGCCGCAGGGCTGGCAGGTCGTGCTCGTGGTCACCGGGATCGGGGCGGTGCTGGCGATCGCGTGGGAGGCCGGGGAGTGGCTCACGTTCATCCGCCACGGCACCGAGATGGAGACGGCCTACGAGGACACCCTCGGCGACGAGGTGCTCGGCACGCTGGGCGCCCTCGCGGCGGGTGTGGCGCTGGCCCTCACCCGCAGGCGCGCCCGGAGCCAGGGATGGTGACCGGCTAGTCCTGCTCCTGCGGGCACCACCAGGTGGTGCGACCACCCACGGTGGCGCGCTGCATCTCCGCACCGCACCGCGGGCAGTGGCCGCCGGCGTGGCGGTGCGCGACGACCTCCCCGGTGTGGACCCCGCCGAGCCGCAGCGCTCGTCGTACGCCGGAGCGCAGCGCCGCGTGCAGCTCGGTGAGCTCGTCGTGGTCGAGCTCGCCGGCCGGGCGGCGGGGGTCGAGGCGGGCCTGCCACAGCACCTCGTCGGCGAGCAGGTTGCCGATGCCCGCGAGCGTCCCCTGGTCGAGCAGCCGTGCCTTCAGCGGGGCCGTGCCGCGGCCCACGAGACGGCGGAAGTCGGCGACGCCGACCTCACCGGCGTCGGGGCCCAGCGCGTCGAGGTCGGGGTCGAGGCGCACGCGACCGAGGCGGCGCTTGTCGAAGAGGCGCAGCGAGCCGCCGTCGTCGAACTCCAGGGTGAAGCGGTACCACTCGGGCTTCTGCGGCCCCCGGTCGCCCGGACGCTCGGGGCCGGAGCCGACGTAGTCACCACCGGTGTCGGCCTCACGCTGGCCGGCCTCGTCGCCGCGGGCGGGCGAGACGAGGATGCGTCCGGCCATGCCCAAGTGGATGCCCAGGAGCGGACCGGGGGTGCGTGAGCGGCCCGCCCCGGAGGTCTCGCACCACATCGCCTTGCCCCGGCGACGGGCCGCGGTCAGCCGGCGACCGACCAGGGCCGAGGCGATCTCGCCCGGGGCGTGCGGGCGGCACTCGTAGGAGTCGGTGTCGTCGACGGACACGATGCGCCGCTCCAGCGCCGAGCGCTCGATCACGGCGCGGGCGGACTCGACCTCGGGCAGCTCGGGCATGGGTCGAGTCTGGGTGCCCGGCCGGCGCCGCGGCCCACCCCTCGGGCCCGAGCCCGGTGGTCAGGAGCGGTCGAGGAGCAGCACGGCGCGGTCGTCGTCGCCGCGCTCCACCTGGCGCAGGATGCGCCGCGCCGCGCCCTCGAAGCCCGGGGCCACCGCCGAGGCCGCCGCGCGACGCAGCCAGGCGATGCCCTCGTCGAGACCGACGTCGCGCGACTCGACGACGCCGTCGGTGTAGAAGAGCAGGGCGTCACCCGGCCCGAGCACGCCCTCGCTGGCCTCCAGGTCGGGCCGGCGCAGGATGCCGAGGGCCATGCCCCGTGCGTTGTCGACCGTCCACTCCCCCTCGCCGGCGGTCCAGCGCAGCGCCGGGGGGTGACCGGCGCTGAGCACGGAGTAGCGGCCCGTGCGCAGGTCGACGTAGACGTGGGCCGCGGTCGCGAAGGTCTCGTCGGACTCCTGTCGCAGCAGGAAGTCGTTGGCCGCGGCGAGCATGGCGCGCGGCGGCAGCGCGCCGATGAGACCGCCGAGGGCTCCGGCGAACTGCAGCGCGGCCGTGCCGGCGGCGACACCCTTGCCGCACACGTCGACCAGGATGAGCTCGAGGTGGTGCTCGTCCTCGCTGAGGTCGGCGACCATGAAGTCGCCGGCGTAGCCGACCCCGTGGGCCGCCACCATGGCCGTCTGGCACCGCCACCCCTCGGGCAGCGGCGGCACGGTGCCCTGCGACTGGAGGCGGTCGCGCAGGTCGGAGAGCATCGCCTCGCCCAGCGGGCCCGGCAGGCCGCTGCGCTGGAGGCTCGACTGGTAGAGCACCAGGGTCGAGGCCAGCACCAGGGCGACACAGCCCGAGGTGCGCACCGTGTCGAAGCCTCCGTCGAGCAGCACCGCCGCGACGGCGGCGCTCACCGTCCAGACCGTCAGCACCACCAGCGGGCGGAAGCGCAGCAGCAGCATGCCGAGCAGGACCCACACGAAGTAGGTGCTCAGCGGCACCAGCGTGTAGGCGGTGGAGGAGACCGCGAACGACGCCGCGACGAGCCCCATCAGCACGCCCAGCGCGACGAGCTGGCTGCGCCCGGTGCCCGAGCGCCAGCCGGCGGCGAGGTCGTGGACGTCGGGCACGTGCGCAGCGTAGGTGACGGCGGACCCCGGCCGCAGGAGACCGCGCCCAGCCGACGGGACCGGTCGACCCCACTCATGAGGGTGACTTCCTTGACTCGTTCCACATCCGCGACACGATGGGAGGACGCCTCGCGCGATCCGACCACCCCACGGGAGATGACACGCATGACCGAGACACTCGGCTCGATCCACGGCAACACCAGCGGATCCACCACCGGCACCGGCGCGCCCGCGCCGAGCGACCGCAACAGCCTGACGCTCGGTCCCGACGGGCCGATCCTCCTCCACGACCACCACTTCGTGGAGCAGATGGCCCACTTCAACCGCGAGCGCGTGCCGGAGCGCAACGTGCACGCCAAGGGCTCGGGTGCCTTCGGCACCTTCGAGGTCACCGCCGACGTGACCCAGTGGACCAAGGCCGCGATGTTCAAGCCCGGCACCTCGACCGACATGCTCGCGCGCTTCTCCACCGTCGCCGGCGAGATGGGCTCGCCCGACACCTGGCGCGACCCCCGTGGCTTCTCGCTGAAGTTCTACACCTCCGAGGGCAACTGGGACCTGGTCGGCAACAACACCCCGGTCTTCTTCATCCGCGACACGATGAAGTTCCCCCACTTCATCCGCAGCCAGAAGCGCCGCGGCGCCAACGGCCTGCGCGACAACGACATGCAGTGGGACTTCTGGACCCTCAACCCCGAGTCGGCCCACCAGGTCACCTGGCTCATGGGCGACCGCGGCGTGCCGCGCTCGTGGCGCCACATGCAGGGCTACGGCAGCCACACCTACCTCTGGTACAACGAGGCCGGCGAGAAGTTCTGGGTGAAGTTCCACTTCAAGTCCGACCAGGGCGTGGAGTGCCTGACCCAGGAGGACGCCAACCGGATCGCCGGTGAGGACGCCGACTTCCACCGCCGTGACCTCTTCGACTCCATCGACGCCGGCGAGTTCCCGTCGTGGACCCTGCACGTGCAGGTGATGCCCTACGACGAGGCGAAGACCTACCGCTTCAACCCCTTCGACCTCACCAAGGTGTGGCCGCACAGCGACTACCCGCTGCACGAGGTGGGCCGCATGACGCTGAACAAGAACCCGGAGAACCACTTCGCGCAGATCGAGCAGGCCGCCTTCGAGCCGTCGGCCATCGTGCCCGGCATCGGCTTCTCCCCCGACAAGATGCTGCTCGGCCGGGTCTTCGCCTACGCCGACACCCACCGCTACCGCATCGGGCCCAACTACCAGCAGTTGCCGGTGAACCGCCACCGCGTCGAGGGCGCCTACACCTACCAGTTCGACGGCCCGATGGCCTACGACCACACGGGCGACCGCTCCAAGTACGCCCCCAACACCTACGACGACCCCTACTCCGACCTCACCGGCCCCGCCGAGGACGGGTGGGAGGCCGACGGCGAGTTCGTGCGCCAGGCCTACACGCTGCGGGCCGAGGACGACGACTTCGGCCAGGCCGGCGCCCTCGTGCGCGAGGTCTGGGACGACGCCGCGCGCGAGCGCTTCGTCGGCAACGTCGCGGGCCACCTGCTCGGCGGGGTCAGCGAGCCCATCCTCGAGCGGGCCTTCGAGTACTGGAAGGCCGTCGACGCCGACACCGGCAAGCGCATCGAGGAGGCCGTGCGCGCCGAGCGCGGCGCCAACGACGTGGCGCCCCACCCGACGGAGCCGCTCCAGACGGTCTGACCCACCCCGAGGTCCCAGTCCCGAGGTCGCAGCCCCGCGGGGCACGTGACCCACGACGCGACGACCCGCCCGGTCCGCCGGGCGGGTCGTCGCGCGTCCACCCGCCGGGGGATGTCAGGCTTGCCCGGTGAGGACCCGTGAGCCCGTGCTGGTCAGCGCCCACCGCTGCGGCGCCGGCGGGGACCGGGAGCTGGAGAACACCCGGCCCGCCCTCGAGCGGGCGCTGGCCCTCGACGTGGACTTCGTGGAGTTCGACGTGCAGCGCTGCGCCGACGGCACCCTCGTGCTCTTCCACGACGACTGGCTGTGGGTGGAGGGCCGCCGGCGCTGGGTCGGGGAGCTCACCTTCGAGGAGTTCGCAGCCCGGGCGCCGCACTTCCTGCGCTACGACGAGGTGCTCACCTCGCTGGTCGGGCGGGCCCGGGCCCACATCGACCTCAAGTTCACCTCGCCCTCGGCGGCCTACGGCCATCCCGCCGCGACCTACGAGGTGGCCGCCACCCGGATGGCCGTCGAGGTGCTGGGCGCCGAGAACCTCATCGTCACCACCCTCGACGACAAGGCCGTGCGCGCGGTGCGCGACTGGGCCGACGACACCGGCCACGACCTGCTGGTCGGTCTCTCGCTGGGCCGGCGCGTCGCGGGCCTGCCGTGGGCCCGGCAGGTGCGGATCCGGCTCTCCGAGCTGCGTCCGCGCACACGCTACGTGCGCTCGCGGGCCAACCTCGTGGTCGCCAAGCACACCATCGCCCGGTGCGGCGTCGCCGCCTTCGCCCGGCGCCGCGGCCTGCCGCTGCTGGTGTGGACCGTCGACACCGAGGAGTCGCTGCACTACTGGATGCGGCCCGGTCGCGCCTGGCTGGTGACCAGCAACGACCCGGCGCTGGCGATGGAGGTGCGCTCGGCGTACCCCCGGCGCCGGGCGGCCCGCACCCGCGCCGGTCAGCGCCCCGCGTCCTGACCGCCCTCCCCTCCCCGTGCGCCGGGGACGCTCAGCCGAGCAGCAGGGCGACGAGGGCGACGACGCCCACGACGGCGATGACGCCGCGCAGCGCCCACGGGGGCAGCCGGCGCCCGACCCGCGCGCCGAGCTGTCCGCCGATGGTCGAGCCCACGGCGAGCACGGCCACGATGCGCCAGTCGACGTCGGCGGCGACCACGAAGACCAGCCCGGCCACGGCGTTCACGATGGCGGCGAGCACGTTCTTGAGCGCGTTGAGCCGCTGCACGTCGTCGTCGACGCCGAGGCCGAGCACGCCCATGAGCAGCACGCCCTGGGCGGCGCCGAAGTAGCCGCCGTAGACGCCGGTGCCGAGCACGGCGGGCCACACCCAGCGGGCGCGCGCCGGCCGCTCGGTGCCGGCGCGCTCGTGCCGGGCCGCGACCCGGCGGGACAGGACGGGCTGCACGACGACCAGCACCACGCCGAGGGCGATCAGCACCGGCACGATGGCCGAGAACGCGTCCTCGGGCAGCAGCAGGAGCGCCACCGCGCCCGCGGCACCGCCCAGCAGGGAGGCGAGCCCCAGCCGCAGCGCCCGGGCCCGCTGGCCGCGCAGCTCGCGGCGGTAGCCGATGGCCCCGGAGATCGAGCCGGGCACCAGGCCGATGTTGTTGGAGACGTTGGCCGTCACGGGCGGCACGCCGAAGGCGAGCAGGGTCGGGAAGGTCACCAGGGTGCCGGAGCCGACGACGGTGTTGATGGTGCCGGCCGCGACCCCCGCCAGGAGGATCGCGGCCAGCTCGAAGGGCGTCACGACAGCGGAGGTGCCTCCGGCGCGGCCGGGGTCTCGGTCGGGACGTCGGCGGGGTTGCCGGACGGCTGTCCGGGAGGCTGAGCGGTGGGCTCGTCGGTGGGCTGCGCCGCGCGCCTGCCGGTCTGCGCGGCGGCGTCGGCCTCCGCGATCGCGGCCTGGACCACGGGGTTGCTGCCCGACGCCGTCGACGCCGGGGTCGGCACCTGGGGCTCGCTGGGGCCCATGTCGACGCGCTTGAGCGGGCCGTCGACCTCGGTCGGGATCCCGCGCAGGTCGTTCATGGTCGAGCCGAGGCCCTCGAGGGCCTTGCCGATCTCGCTCGGCACGATCCAGACCTTGTTGGCGTCGCCCTCGGCGATCTTGGGCATCATCTGGAGGTACTGGTAGGCCAGCAGGGACTGGTCGGGCCGACCGTCGTGGATGGCCTGGAAGACCGTCTGGATGGCCTGGCCCTCGCCCTGGGCACGCAGGATCGCGGCCTCGCGGTCGGCCTGGGCCCGCAGGATCTGCGACTCCCGGTCGCCCTCGGCCGAGAGGATGGCCGACTGCTTCTGGCCCTCCGCGGTGAGGATGGAGGCCTGGCGCTGGCCCTCGGCGGTGAGGATCGCGGCACGCTTGTCGCGGTCGGCGCGCATCTGCTTCTCCATCGTGTCCTTGATGGAGGCCGGCGGGTCGATGCTCTTGATCTCGACCCGTCCGACGCGGATCCCCCACTTGCCGGTGGCCTCGTCGAGCACGCCACGCAGCCCGGAGTTGATCGAGTCGCGGCTGGTGAGGGTCTGCTCGAGGTCCATGCCGCCGACGATGTTGCGCAGCGTGGTCTGGGTGATCTGCTCGACGGCCTGGATGTAGTTGGCGATCTCGTAGGTCGCCGCGACCGGGTCGATCACCTGGAAGTAGATGACGGTGTCGATGTCGACGGTGAGGTTGTCCTCGGTGATCACCGACGACGGCGGGAAGCTCACGACCTGCTCGCGCATGTCGATGAGGTAGCGCACCTTGTCGATGAAGGGCACGACGATGTTGAGGCCGGCGGGCAGCGTCTGCTTGTACTTGCCGAAGCGCTCGACGATGCCGGCGCGGGCCTGGGGCACGATGCGCACGGTCTTGGCGAGGATCACGACGACCAGCAGCAGCACGACCACCAGCAGGACGAGGAGTACGGGACCCATGGGGGCTCCTTCGGCTCGGGGCGGGTTGTGCTCGGGTGGGGCGTTGCGGGGAGGGACGTCCGGGGGGTGACGTCCGGGGACGGCGCTCAGCGGTCGAGCTGCGGCACCGGGTGGACGTAGGCCGTGGCGCCGCGGATCTCGAGCACCTCGACGGTGGCGCCGGGCTCGATGACCAGCGTCTCGTCGTAGGGAGCCGCGCTCCACTCGTCGCCGGCCAGCTTGACGCGACCCGGCTGGAGCCCCGAGATGGTCTGCAGCACCAGGCCCTGGGTGCCGACGAGGCGACCGTGGCTCATGCTCAACTCGGGGCCGCTGTGCAGCTTCTTGACCAGCGGCGGGCGCACCAGCGTGAGCGTGCCGAGCGCGGTGGCGGCGGCGACCAGCACCTGCACGACCACGGGGGCGTCGAGGGCGGCGGCGGCGCCACCGCCGATGGCGCCGACGGCCAGCATGAGCAGCACCAGGTCGAGGCTGAACATCTCGGCCACGCCGAGGAGCGCCGCGACCCCCAGCCAGGCCGCCCACGCGTGCTCGCTCAGCCAGTCCATGGCCCGACCCTATCGGAGGGCTCTTTACCCGGCGCTCATCTGGCCCGGGTGCGCCGCCGGGCGGCCCAGCGACCGTCGTCGCTGGTCGTCACGGTCAGCGGCATGCCGAAGGCCGTGGACAGGTTGTCCTCGGTGAGCACGTGCTCGAGCAGGCCGGCCTCCACGACCCGGCCCTGGCGCAGCAGCAGGGCGTGGGTGAAGCCCGGCGGGATCTCCTCGACGTGGTGGGAGACCAGCACCGTGGCCGGCGAGTCGGGGTCCATGGCGAGCACCGACAGCGTCGACACGAGGTCCTCCCGGCCGCCGAGGTCGAGCCCCGCGGCCGGCTCGTCGAGCAGCAGCAGCTCGGGGTCGGTCATCAGCGAGCGCGCGATCTGGACCCGCTTGCGCTCGCCCTCGCTCAGGGTGCCGAAGGTGCGGTCGGCCAGGTGGGTGGCGCCCAGCTCGGTGAGCAGGTCGGTGGCGCGCTGGTGGTCGAGCTCGTCGTAGGCCTCGCGCCAGCGCCCGAGCACGCCGTAGGAGGCCGAGACCACGACGTCGTGGACGCGCTCCGAGCGCGGGATCCGCTCGGCCAGCGCCGCGCTGGTCAGGCCGATGCGCGGTCGCAGCTCGAAGACGTCGACGGTGCCGAGCACCTCCTCGAGGATCCCCGCGACACCGGTGGTGGGATGCATCTGGGCGGAGGCGACCTGGAGCAGGGTGGTCTTGCCCGCGCCGTTGGGGCCGAGCACGACCCAGCGCTCGTCCTCCTCCACCGTCCAGCTCACCGCGTCGAGCAGGGTGGCCTGGCCGCGGGTGACGGTCACGTCGGCGAACTCCAGTACTGCAGCCATGGCGTCACCCTATCCGTGCGCCTCCCCGGCCCCGGCGTAGCCTCGGGCGCCGTGAGCACCGACCTCCCCGTCTCCGCCCGCCTGGCCTGGTGGGGCACCGCCTGGCTGCGCGGCCAGGTGGTGACCGACCTGCTGCTCGACGCCGTCATCGGCGACGAGGCCACCCATGCCGTGGCGGGCCTGGGCCACCTCGGCCTGGGGGCTCCGGCCGACACCTCGCGCGGCACCGGCACCGGCACCGGCACCGAGACGCTGCTGGGCGGCCTGGCCCGGCTGCGGGCCGAGGGTGCGACGTCGTTCGGGGCGGCCTTCCCGGTCGAGGGCGACCTCGTGGGCCTCGGCGGCCCCGCCGGCTTCAACACCGAGGCGGTCGAGGCCGGCGAGGCCGTCGTGGTCGCGGGCGCCGACGTGGGGCTGGTGCCCGTCACCGTGGGCGCGGCGACGACCTGGGTCGCCCACCGTGCCGTACGCCGGCAGCTGCCCGACGTCGGCGAGGCCGACCGGGCCCTGCGCCAGGAGCTGCTCGCGGCCGCCGACGCCCTGGCCCGGCTCGAGGTCGCCCGCTGGCGGCCCGAGGTGGCCGACCACCTGATGAACCTGCGCCACCGGGCTCCGCTCAGCGCGCCCGACGGCGTGCCGGCCCGCTGCGTCGAGCTCGCGGCGCGCGGGCTCCAGGCCGTGGCGGTCGTCGACCTGGCCCTGGTCGACGACGGCGGGGCGATCAGTGCCGCGGAGGCGCAGGCGCGCCGCGACGCGCTGACGCCGCTGGAGCGGGCCGGGCGGCGGGCGCTGGTGGCGGCCTGCTCACCGGAGGTCTGGCCGCCGGCGTGAGGCCGCGGCTCCGCTAGCCTCGTGCCCGCCATGGACCAGACGCGCCCCGAGACCCTCCTGCTCACCCTCACCGGCCGCGACCGGCCCGGCGTCACGTCGGCGGTCTTCTCCACGCTCTCGCGCGCCGGCGTCGAGGTCGTCGACGTCGAGCAGATCGTCCTGCGCGGGCGGCTCGTGCTCGGCGTGCTCGTCACGGTGCCGCGCGACGCCCGCCGCCTGCGCGAGGCCGTCGAGCAGACAGCGCGGGGCCTCGACATGGACGTCGAGGTCGAGGAGGGCACCGGCGACAACCCCTCGCGCCGCTCCGGGCGCGTCCACGTCACGGTGATCGGCGCGCCGCTGCGGGCCACGGCGATGGCCGCCGTCGCCGGTCGCATCGCCGACTCCGGGGCCAACATCGACCGCATCGAGCGCATGGCGCGCTACCCCGTGACCGCCATCGAGCTGCACGTCTCGGGCGCCGACCCGCGGGCCCTGCGCACCGTGCTGGCCACGGAGGCCTCGCGCGAGGGCTTCGACGTGGCCGTGCAGCCGGCCGACATCCTGCGCCACGGCATGCGCCTGATCGTCATGGACGTCGACTCCACCCTCATCCAGGGCGAGGTGATCGAGATGATCGCGGCCCACGCGGGCTGCGAGGCCGAGGTGGCGGAGGTCACCGAGCGCGCCATGCGCGGCGAGCTCGACTTCGAGGAGTCGCTGCGCTCCCGGGTCGCGCTGCTCGAGGGCGTGCCGGAGACCGCCCTCGCCGAGGTCTACGAGGCCGTCGAGCTGGCTCCCGGCGCCCGCACCATGGTGCGCACGCTGCGCCGGCTCGGCTACCGCTTCGCGATCGTGTCGGGCGGCTTCACCCAGATCACCGACCGCCTGGCCGCCGAGCTCGGCATCCACTTCGCCCGGGCCAACGAGCTGGAGATCGTCGACGGTCGGCTCACGGGTCGCATCGTCGGGGCCGTGGTCGACCGGGCCGCCAAGGCGCAGGCGCTGCGGGAGTTCGCCGGGGAGGTCGGCGTCGACGTGGGCTCCACGATCGCCATCGGCGACGGGGCCAACGACCTCGACATGCTCGCGGCCGCCGGGCTGGGCATCGCCTACAACGCCAAGCCGATGGTGCGCGACGCCGCCGACACCGCGGTCAACGTGCCCTACCTCGACGCCATCATGTACCTGCTCGGCATCACCCGCGAGGAGGTCGAGGCGGCCGACGCCGCCGTCGGCATCGTCACCCCCGCTCCCCCGGTCTGAGCCCGCGCCGGGGAGGCGCCGCCGCTCGCCGACGCCGTCCCCGCGTCGGGTCCGGGCCCCGGCTCAGGCCCGCGACACGTGGAAGGCCAGCAGCCGCGCCGACTGCTCCTCGAGGTCGGCCCAGTCGTCGTCGACCTCGAGCACGGCGGCCGCGCAGGTCGGGAAGCCGCCGGCCAGGTCGTTGCTGGCCTCCTCGTCGCCCTCGCCGTCGTCGAGCAGCTGGGCCAGCGTGGCCATGGTCGGGTTGTGGCCCACCACGACCACCGTGAGTGCGTCGGCCGGGGACTGGCGCACCAGGTCGAGGGCGGTCTCGGGCCCGGCGGCGTAGAGCCCCTCGTCGTGGGTGGCGTCGTCGTCCCAGCCGGCGCCCTCGGCGACGGCCTCCCAGGTCTCGCGGGTGCGCAGCGCGGCGGAGACCAGCACGTGGTCGGGCTCGAGGCCGAGGCCGGCCAGCCAGGCACCGGCGGCACGGGCGTCGTCGGCGCCGCCGTCGGTGAGGCGGCGCTCGTGGTCGGAGGGGCCGCTGTGCTCGGCGCGGGCGTGGCGCATCACGACGAGGCGTCGGGGGGTGCTGTCGGTCACGCGAGTCAGCGTGACAGGCGCGAGGGTCGGGCTCAACACCGCATGCCCTAGCGTTGCGCCCATGCCCCGTGGACCCCTGATGATCATCGGCGGTGCCGAGGACAAGCTGCGTCGCCGCACCATCCTGCGCGAGTTCGTGGCCGCCGCCGGCGGGCCCGAGGCGCGGATCGCGGTGATCCCGACCGCCTCCTCGCTGGGCCCGGAGGTCGTCGAGGTCTACGACGCGCTGTTCCGCCGCGAGGGCGCCGCCGAGGTCGTCACGGTGCGACCGGAGTCGCGCGAGGAGGCCCAGGACCCCGACCTGGTCGAGGCGCTGGGCAAGGCCACCGGCATCTTCATGACCGGCGGCAACCAGCTCAAGCTGTCCTCCATGGTCTGCGGCACCCCGGTGGGCGACGCCATCGTCGCCGCGCACCGGGCCGGCACCGTGGTGGCCGGCACCTCGGCCGGCGCCAGCATCCAGTCGAGCCACATGGTGGCCTTCGGCGTGGGCGGCACGACGCCCAAGCAGCGGATGACGCAGGTCGCGGCGGGCCTGGGCCTGCTCCAGTCGGTGGTGATCGACCAGCACTTCGAGCAGCGCAGCCGCTACGGCCGCCTGCTGATGATCGTGGCGCAGTCGCCCCAGCTGCTGGGCATCGGCGTCGACGAGGACACCGCGGCCGTCGTCGAGCACGAGGTCGACGAGGCCACGGGCACCGACCGCGACGTGCTGCGGGTGCTGGGGCGCGGCGCCGTCACCGTGATGGACGGCTCCCACATCGTCACCAACGCCTACGAGGCCAAGCGCTCGGCGCCGCTGCTGGCCAGCGGCGTCGTGCTGCACGTGCTGCCGGAGGGTGCGGCGTTCGACCTCACCGCCCGCGCCCTCGTGCCCCCGCGCGCCAGTGTCGACCCCTCCGAGGAGGCCGAGCTGGTCGAGGCCGGCAAGGACCTGCGCCAGATGGCGCGCGACATCGCCGCCGGCGACGCCTCCCCCTCCACCCTCAAGCGCCGCCAGGCGCGCGAGGCCAAGAAGTCCAAGAAGTCGACCGACCACGCATCGGACCGCAGCCAGGACGGAGCACCCTCATGACCGAACGCCCCACGCCCGATCTCTCGATCCTCGAGACGCGGGTCTACCGCGGCGCCAACGTCTGGTCCTACGACCGGGCGATCCACCTCGTGGTCGACCTCGGGGTGCTCGAGAAGTTCCCCACCAACACCGTGCCGGGGTTCACCGAGACGCTGCTGCAGATGCTGCCCGGGCTGCGCGAGCACTCCTGCTCCCGCGGTCGCCGCGGCGGCTTCGTCGAACGGCTCCACGAGGGCACCTGGCTGGGCCACGTCGCCGAGCACTGCGCCCTGGCGCTGCAGCAGGTCGTCGGCCACGACGTACGCCGCGGCAAGACCCGGATGGTCAAGGGACGCCCGGGCGTCTACAACGTCGTCTACGGCTACATCGACGAGCAGGTCGGCCTGGCCGCGGGGCGTCTCGCGGTGCGGCTGGTCAACCACCTGGTCGAGGCCGACCCCGAGTTCGACTGGGACACCTCCCTGGAGGAGTTCATCCGGCGTGCGCAGCGCACCGCGTTCGGGCCGTCGACCCAGGCCATCCTCGACGAGGCCGTCTCCCGCGACATCCCGTGGATCCGGCTCAACCAGTACTCGCTGGTGCAGCTGGGCCAGGGCGTCCACGCCAAGCGGATCCGCGCCACGATGACCTCGGCGACCTCGGCGATCGCCGTCGACATCGCCAGCGACAAGGACCTCACCACCACGCTGCTGGGGGCGGCCGGCCTGCCGGTGCCCAAGCAGGAGTCGGTGCGCACCGTCGAGCAGTGCGTGCGCGCGGCCCAGCGCATCGGCTACCCCGTCGTGGTCAAGCCGCTCGACGGCAACCACGGCCGGGGCGTCTGCCTCGACCTGCAGGACGAGGCGGAGGTGCGCGAGGCCTACGAGGTCGCGCGCGCCGAGTCGCGCCGCGGGGTGCTCATCGTGGAGTCGCTCATCACCGGCAAGGACTACCGCTGCCTCATCATCGACGGCAAGGTCGCGGCCATCGCCGAGCGGGTGCCGGCCTCGGTCACCGGTGACGGCACCTCCAGCGTCGAGCAGCTCGTCGACGACGCCAACGCCGATCCCCGCCGCGGCGTGGGACACGAGAAGGTGCTCACCCGGATCAAGGTCGACGCCGCCGCGGTCGAGCTGGTGCGCGAGCAGGGCTTCGAGATGTCCGACGTGCCTCCTGCCGGCACCATGGTCAAGCTCGCGCTCACCGGCAACATGTCCACCGGCGGCATCTCGATCGACCGCACCTTCGAGGCCCACCCGGAGAACGTCGAGATCGCCGAGGAGGCCGCCCGCATGGTCGGCCTCGACATCGCGGGCATCGACTTCATCTGCCCCGACATCACCGAGCCGGTGCGCGAGACCGGCGGCGCGATCTGCGAGGTCAACGCCGCTCCCGGCTTCCGGATGCACACCCACCCGACCATCGGGGAGCCGCAGTTCATCGCCAAGCCGGTGGTCGACATGCTCTTCCCGCCGGGCGCCCAGTCGCGGATCCCGATCGTGGCCGTCACCGGCACCAACGGCAAGACGACCACCTCGCGGATGATCAGCCACATCTTCAAGGGCATGGGCCGCAAGGTCGGCATGACCTCCACCGACGGCGTCGTCATCGACGAGCGGCTGCTCATCCGCTCCGACGCCTCCGGACCGCGCTCGGCCCGGATGGTCCTGCAGAACCCCCGCGTCGACTTCGCGGTCTTCGAGGTGGCCCGCGGCGGCATCCTGCGCGAGGGTCTGGGCTACGAGCGCAACGACGTCGCGGTCGTCCTCAACGTGCAGCCCGACCACCTCGGCCTGCGCGGCATCGACACCGTCGAGCAGCTCGCCGACGTCAAGGCGGTCCTCGTGGAGGCCGTGCCCCGCGACGGTCACGCGGTGCTCAACGCCGACGACCCGCTGGTGCGCGACATGCGCCGGCGCTGCTCGGGCCAGGTCGTGTGGATCTCCATGGAGGAACCCGGCAGCGAGGTGCGCGACATGATCGACGCCCACTGCCGCCGTGGCGGCAAGGCGCTGGTGCTCAACAGCTCCGAGCGCGGCGAGATGATCGTGGTCAAGCACGGCCCGCGCGAGATGCAGCTGGCCTGGACGCACCTGCTGCCGGCGACCTTCAACGGCCGCGCGCGCATGAACGTGCAGAACGTGCTGGCCGCCGCGGCCGCGGCCTTCGCCGCCGGCGCTCCCCTGCACGACATCCGCCAGGGCCTGCGCACCTTCTCCACCAACTACTACCTCTCCCCCGGGCGGCTCAACGAGGTCGAGGTCAACGGCGTCAACGTCATCGTCGACTACTGCCACAACGCTCCCGGCATGCGTGCGCTCGGCGACTTCGTGGACCGTGTCGGCGACTCGATGGCCGGCTCGCACGAGCTGGCCCGTCCCTCGCGGATCGGCGTCATCGCCACCGCCGGCGACCGCCGCGACCAGGACATGCGCGAGCTCGGCGAGATCGCGGCCCAGCACTTCGACGTCGTCATCGTGCGTGAGGACGCCCAGCTGCGCGGGCGCGAGCGCGGCGACGTGTCGGCCCTGGTGACCGAGGGCGTCCGCTCGGCGATGGCCGAGGGCAGCCGCTGCAAGCAGGTCGAGGTGGTGCTCGACGAGATCGAGGCGGTGCGCCACGCGATGAGCCGGGCCAACCGTGGCGACCTGGTCGTCATCTGCGTCGACAAGCACGGTGAGGTGATGACCGAGCTGGAGAACTGGTCGCCCCACGCCCAGGCCGGCTCCGGGGTCTCCGCCGACGCCCCGGCCGCCGACCCCGACTACGTGCCCAGCGAGGCCTGAGGCCCGGCCACCGGGCGCCCGGTGGCCCCGGCAGCGGCGAGCACCGGCGCGAGGTCGGCCTCGAGCCTGCCGCGCAGCCCCTCGTCGGGCTGGTCGTCGGGCTGGTCGTCGAGCAGCACGGCGGCCAGCACCTGGAGGGTGCGCAGGTCGCGGCACTCCTGCAGCCGTGTGACGTCGAGGTGGCCGGGGTAGGCCCGACGGGTCCGCTCGTCGTGGGTGCGCGAGGCCAGGTCCCACTCGACGGGACCCGCGCAGACGTCCTCGAGGTCGGTCCACCGCGGCCCGTCGACGGTCGGCAGCAGGTTGCCGGCGTGGGCGTCACCGTGGAGCGGGCGCCGGGGCCAGGTCAGCGCCCGGGGCAGGAGCACGGCGGCGGCGCCGTGGAG
This sequence comes from Nocardioides sp. P86, assembly GCF_023712465.1. NCBI lineage: Bacteria > Bacillati > Actinomycetota > Actinomycetes > Propionibacteriales > Nocardioidaceae > Nocardioides > Nocardioides sp. P86. The sequence continues at coordinate 267,728 of NZ_JAMAYE010000002.1, forward strand.
CACCGGGTCGTCGCTGACGCGCAGGGCCGCGTCGACGTCGGCGAGCGGGCCCGCGAGGGGCGGCAGCGGCACGGGACAGTCGGCCAGCGCCCGGTGCAGCGCGTGCAGGCTCAGCGCCACCTCCTGCGGCGCCACGGTGCCCGGCACCACCTCCACCCAGGACCACAGCGACACCTCGAGGCCGTCGACCTCGTGCGGTCCCGGGTCGTGCCACGGCGGCACCACGACGTCGGTGCGCCGCGCGGCGTACGCCGCCACCGCGACCTCGCGCTCCATCCACGGGCGCGGGTCGCCCCGCAGCACCCGCCCCCGCGTGACGACGCGCGTCAGCACGGGAGCGGGCCGCAGGTGCACCCGCACGCTGTAGCCGTCGGACACCACGACGGGGTCGTCGGCGGGCAGCCCGAGCCGGCGGGCGCAGGCCACCGAGGCCGCGACCGCCTCCGCGGTGGTGGGGATCCTCAGCGGTCGACCTCGAGCTCCCCGTCGGCGTACCGGCGGCGCAGCACCTTCTTGTCGAACTTGCCGACCGAGGTGCGCGGCACCTGGTCGATGAAGGCCCAGGCGTCGGGCAGCTGCCACTTGGCGAAGTCGGCCGACAGGAACTCCCGCAGCTCGGCCGGCGTCACCGTGGCCCCCTCGCGCACGACGACCGAGGCGAGCGGTCGCTCCTGCCACTTCTCGTCGGGGATGCCGACCACCGCGGCCTCGACCACGGCGTCGTGGGCCATCAGGGCGTTCTCCAGGTCGACCGAGCTGATCCACTCGCCTCCGGACTTGATGACGTCCTTCGCGCGGTCGGAGAGGGCGATGTAGCCGAGGCCGTCGATCGTGCCGACGTCTCCGGTGCGCAGCCAGCCGGCGTCGAACTTCCCGGCCGCGTCGGCCTGCTCGTCGGTCTCGGGCCGGTAGTAGGCACCGGTGACCCACGGCCCGCGCACCTGCAGCTCGCCGACGGCCTCGCCGTCGTGGGGCAGGACCGTGCCGTCGTCGGCGACGATGCGCCCCTCGACGCCGCAGAGCAGGCGGCCCTGGGTGCCGCGGTAGGCCCAGGCCCGCTCCTCGTCGACGCCGAGCGGCGGGATGCCGGCCGAGGCCACGGGCGAGGTCTCCGTCATGCCCCAGGCCTGGCGCACGAGCAGCCCGTGGCGCTCCTGCAGGGCGCGCTGCAGCGAGACCGGCACCGCCGAGCCCCCGCAGAGGATGAGCCGCAGCGAGTCGAGGCGCACGTCGTCGTGGCGGTCGAGGTGGCCCAGCACGTCGTTCCAGACCGTCGGCACCGCGCCGGAGACCGTCGGCCGGCTCTCGCGGATGAAGCGCACCAGCGGCTCGGCCTGGAGCCAGCGGTCGGGCATGCACAGCGACGCCCCGGCCATCAGGGCGGAGTAGGCCAGGCCCCAGGCGTTGGCGTGGAACATCGGCACGATGGGCAGCACCCGGTCCTCGAAGGACAGCCCCGCGGCGTTGCCGGTGTTGACCGCCTGGGAGTGCAGCCACGCGGAGCGGTGGCTGTAGACGACGCCCTTGGGGTTGCCGGTGGTGCCCGAGGTGTAGCACATGGCCGCGGCCTCGCGCTCGTCGATCTCGGGCCAGTCGAACGCGGCCGGCTGCGCGGCGAGGAGGTCGTCGTAGAGGTGCACCTCGGCCCCGCCCGCCCCGAGCGAGGCGAGGTCGGCCGAGGCGGCCTCGGGGCCGGCCACGAGCACGTGGCGCACCGTGGTCAGCTCCGCGACGTGCGGGGCGAGCAGACCGACGAGCGAGTCGTCGACGATGACCACCTGGTCCTCGGCGTGGTTGGCGACGTAGACCAGCTGCTCGGGGAAGAGACGGATGTTGAGGGTGTGCAGCACGGCCCCCATCGACGGCACCGCCAGGTAGGCCTCGAGGTGCTCGGCGTTGTTCCACTGGAAGGTGGCCACGCGCTGGTCGCCCTCGACACCGAGCGCGCGCAGCGCGTTGGCCAGCCGGCCCACCCGCTCACCGAGCTCGGCGTAGGTGCGGCGACGGGTGCCCCCGGCGGTGGCGGTCACCACCTCGGAGTCGGGGTGCACGGTGGTCGCGTGCCGCAGCACCGCGCCGATCGTGAGCTGGTCGTCCTGCATGGTGCTGCGCATGGAGTGCCTTCCGGTCGTGACGAGCTGTGGTCTCGGTCACGATCCTGCCACCGCGGGCTAGGAGGAAGGGAGAGCGGCCGCGCGCACCTTGGCGGCCAGCGTCCCGGCGGAGTCGGGCGTGCCGCCCTGCTCGGCGATCCAGGCGTAGACCTCCTCGCGCTCGGCGTGGCACATCAACCCCACGACGTCGCCGGGCAGCGCCTGCCCCACGAGGGCCGAGAGGCAGGCCACCTCGGTCGGGTACGCCGGCACCCCGGTGACCCCGACCCGCTCGGCCCCGCCGCGCATCAGGTCCTCCAGCTCGGCGGCCGTGCGCCCCCGGAAGTACTTCTCCTTGTGGCCGATGGCCACGACGTCGCTGTCGCGTGCGGCGATCTCACCCAGCTTCTCGATCAGCTCGTCGGTGCGGTCGCCCACGACGCCGAGGCCCAGCAGCAGCCGCGAGCCGGGCGCCCGCACGCCGTTCATGATCTCGAAGAGCGCCTCGAGGCCGGCCTCGTTGTGGGCCAGGTCGATGACGACCGAGACCTCGCCGACGCTGAAGAAGTTCATCCGCCCCGGGTTGTGCTCGGCGTCGGGGCGGAAGGTCCGCAGACCCTCCACCACCACGTCGCGGGGCACCCCCACGGCCAGGGCCGCCGAGGCCGCCGCGAGGGTGTTCTCGACGTTGAAGCGCGACAGGCCGGCCAGGGTCATCGGCACCTCGACCAGCTCCACGAGCGGGTCGGGGTCGGAGCTGGCGGTGAGCACGCAGACCCAGCCGTCGATGACGGTCGTGGCGCGCCCGCGCACCGACAGCACCTCGCGGATGGCCGGGGAGTCGGGGTCGCGGGAGAACACCCACGGCCGGGCCTTGATCTCGTGGCGCATGGCCAGCACCCGGGGGTCGTCGCCGTTGAGCACCGCCCAGCCGCTGCGCCGGGTGATGCGCGGCACCACGCCCTTGACCTCCGCGAGCTGGTCGAGGGTGTCGATGCCGTGGAGCCCGAGGTGGTCGGCCGAGACGTTGGTGACCACCGAGACGTCGTTGCGGGTCAGCCCGATGCCCTTGAGCAGGATCCCGCCGCGGGCGGTCTCGGTGACGGCGAGCTCGACCTGCTCGTGGGCCAGGATCCGACCGGCGCCGGAGGGGCCGGAGTAGTCGCCGGCCTCGACCAGCTCGCCGTCGATGTAGATGCCGTCGGTGTTGGACCAGCCGACCAGCTTGCCCCAGGTGCGGCCGATGTGGGCGACCATGCGCGAGGTCGTGGTCTTGCCGTTGGTGCCGGTGACGGCCACGACGGGGATCCGCGGCACGATCGTGTGCGGCGGGGCGCCGGCGGGGCTCGCGGCCACCTGCCGGGCCGCGGCGCTGACCGCCTCCTCCAGGTCGACGGTGGAGTCGGCGTCGGGCAGCGCGTCGAGCACCGCGGCGACGGCGCGGCCCATCTCCTGGGCCCGCTCGCGGTGGGCCCAGGGGTAGGCGACCACGATCCGCTCCGGGTCGCTGCTGGGCCGCACCCGCACCGCCAGGCGCGACGTGCCGCTCTCGACGGCGATCGCCCGCACCAGGCGGCCCACCGCCCGCAGGGCGAAGCGCTGCCGGAAGCCGGAGTGCGCCGAGCCCGGCCGGGCGTTGCGCAGGCCGATGCGCCGCGCGAAGCGGGCCGCGGTGGCGTCGGGCGCGGCCGAGAGGGCCGCGATGTCGAGGGTCAGCTTGATGGCCGCCCGGGGGAAGTAGAGGTTCGGTCCCTCCAGGACCCGGATCTCGACGAGGGAAGTCACCCGCGCGACGCTACCGGGTGGGCGGGCTCAGCCGCCCATCGCGTGGAAGCCGCCGTCGACGTGGACGATCTCGCCGGTCGTCGCGGGGAAGAAGTCCGACAGCAGGGCCACCACGGCCTTGGCGGTGGGCTCCTGGTCGGTGTTGTCCCAGCCCAGCGGCGCCTTGGTCGACCACATCTGGTCGAGGTCCTCGAAGCCGGGGATGGCCTTGGCGGCGAGCGTCTTCAGCGGTCCGGCGGCCACCAGGTTGACCCGGATGCCCTCCGGGCCCAGGTCGCGGGCCAGGTAGCGCGAGCAGGACTCCAGCGCCGCCTTCGCCACGCCCATCCAGTCGTAGGCCGGCCAGGCCACCGTGGCGTCGAAGGTGAGCCCGACGACCGAGCCGCCTCCGCCCATCAGCGGCCGGCACGCGTCGGTGAGCGACTTCAGGGAGTAGGCGGAGACCTGCACGGCCTGCGACACGTCCTCCCAGGGGCCCGACATGAACTTCCCGCCGAGCAGCGTCTCGGGGTTGCCGTAGGCGATGGAGTGCACGACGCCGTCGAGGCCGTCGACGTGCTCGCCGACCAGCTCGGGCAGGCGGGCCAGGTGGTCGGGGTCGGTGACGTCGAGCTCGAGGACCGGCGGCTCCACCGGGAGCCGCTTGGCGATGCGCTTGGTGATGTTGAGCGCGCGCCCGAAGTTGGAGATGAGCACGGTGGCGCCCTGCTCCTGGGCGACCTTGGCGGTGGCGAAGCCGATGGAGGAGTCCATCGTCACCCCGGCCACCAGGATCCGCTTGCCGTCGAGAATGCCCATCGTGTGCTCCTTGTGGTCCGGTGCGCCGCGGCCGTGGGGGCCGCGCGCTGCTGGTCTGCTGGGGGGTGCCGGGACGCCGGCGGGGGCGCTGCTGGTGGGGCGGGGCGGGGGTCAGTGCCCCATGCCCAGGCCGCCGTCGACGGGGATCACCGCGCCGGTGACGTACGCCGCACCGGGCCCGGCCAGCCAGGTGACGGTCTGCGCGACCTCCTCGGCGGCGCCGAGGCGTCCGAGCGGGATGCGCGCCTTGTACTCCGCCTGCTGCTCCTCGGGGAGCGCCGCGGTCATGTCGGTCTCGATGAAGCCGGGCGCCACCACGTTGGTGGTGATCGAGCGCGACCCCAGCTCGCGGGCCAGCGACCGGGCCATGCCGACGAGGCCGGCCTTGGAGGCGGCGTAGTTGACCTGGCCGGGCGATCCCAGGAGGCCGACCACGGAGGAGATGAGGATGATCCGCCCGCGACGCAGGCGCAGCATGCCCTTGGCGGCGCGCTTGGCCAGGCGGAAGGAGCCGGTGAGGTTGGTGTCGATCACGCTCGACCAGTCGTCCTCCGACATCCGCAGCAGCAGGGTGTCGGCGGTGATGCCGGCGTTGGCCACCAGCACCTCCACGGGGCCGTGCGCGGCCTCGATCTCGGTGAACGCGGCGTCGACCGCTGCGGCGTCGGTGACGTCGCAGCGCACGTCGAGGGCGCCCTCGGGGGCGCCTCCGCTGCGGGTGGTGACCGCCACCTTGTCGCCCTGGGCCAGGAAGGCCTCGGCGATCGCACGGCCGATGCCGCGGTTGCCACCGGTCACCAGGACCGAGCGGGGCTCGCGGGCGGGCGGCGCGGTGGGGTCGCCGTGGGGGGCCGGGGCCGGTGTCGTTTCGCTCACGTCGCCCGACGCTAGCGATTACCGCGGGGTAGACCTACGCCGTGCGGAGCGGCGTGGGTCACCCGCGGGCCTGCTGCGGCCCGGGCCGGGTCACTCGTCCTCGAGGCGGAAGCCCACCTTCATGCCGACCTGGAAGTGCTCGACCTGGCCGTCCTTGACCTGTCCGCGCACCTGGGTCACCTCGAACCAGTCCAGGTGGCGCAGGGTCTTGCCGGCCCGCTCGACGCCGTTGCGGATGGCCGCGTCGATGCCCTCGGGCGAGGTGCCGACGATCTCGGTGACGCGGTAGGTGCGGTTGCTCATGGTGCCTCCGTGGGTGGTGTGCCGGACTGCGCGGGTCGGAGCCGGGCTCGGTGGTGGGGCCAGTGGCGGGACCGCAGCGGCGGGCCGGGCCGTGGGCCGATGCTAGGGCCTGCGCACCGGGTCGGGTGCTCACCCCTCCCGACGTACGATGGGAGTCATGGCCCGGGACCGCACACGCACCGACGACGCCGTCCGCATCACCACCGCCGCGGAGAGCCGCAACGCCGACATCGCGGTGCGCCAGAAGCGCTACCTGCTGTCGATGAGCCTGCGCTCGCTGTGCTTCGTGGGGGCCGTCATCGCCGGCCTGGCGGGGGCCGACTGGCTGTGGCCGTTCCTCATCGCCGGCGCCCTGATCCTGCCCTACCTCGCCGTGGTCATGGCCAACGCCACCGCCACCCGCTCCGACGGCTTCGCCCTGCGCGACACCGCCTACGGCGCCCCCGAGCTCGAGTCCGGCGCTCGCCGGCAGCTCTGATGGGCGGCCCGGACCCCGACACCTGCTCCGCCAAGGGGTGCCGGAGCACGGCGGCGTGGGCGCTGCTGTGGAACAACCCCAAGCTCCACACCGCCGAGCGCCGCAAGACGTGGCTGGCCTGCGACGAGCACCGCGGATCGCTGTCGGACTTCCTCGCCGCGCGGCAGTTCCTGCGCGACGTGGAGCCGCACCAGCCCGCCTGAGCCCGACCCGTCGCCACCCTGGGACGACCGGGGGCACCCCCGCGCTCGACGGGGCCCGGGCCCGGGCTCAGCCCCCGATGGCCGACATGGGGCGGTCGGGCTGCAGGAAGCTCTGGTCGTCGATGCCGTGGCCGGCGAGCTTGCCGCGCATGGCGATGACCCAGCGGTCGGCCAGCTCGCGGTCGGAGGCCCCCTCGCGCATCGCCAGGCGCAGGTCGGACTCCTCGCGGGCGAAGAGGCAGTTGCGCACCTGGCCGTCGGCGGTGAGACGCACCCGGTCGCAGTCGCCGCAGAACGGGCGGGTGACCGACGCGATGACCCCGACGGTGCCCGGTCCGCCGTCGACGGTGAAGAGCTCCGCGGGGGCGCTGCCACGCGGCTCGCTGGCCGGGGTCAGCGTGAAGGACCGCTCGAGGGCGGCGAAGATCTCGTCGGCGGTGATCATGCCCTCACGGGTCCAGCCGTGCTGGGCGTCGAGGGGCATCTGCTCGATGAAGCGCAGCTCGTAGCCGCGCTCGAGGCACCACGCGAGCAGCTCGGCGGCCTGGTCGTCGTTCTGGCCCCGCAGCAGGACGGCGTTGACCTTGACCGGTCCCAGGCCCGCCTGCTGGGCGGCGGCGAGGCCGGCGACGACGTCGTGGAACCGGTCGCGGCGGGTGATCTCGCGGAAGGTGTCGGCACGCACGGTGTCGAGGCTGACGTTGACGCGGTCGAGGCCGGCCTCGGCCAGCGCGGTGGCGTTGCGGGCCAGACCGAGCGCGTTGGTGGTGATGGAGATGCCGAGGTCGGGTCCCAGCGCGCGGGTGCGCCGCACGATGTCGACCAGGCCGCGACGCACCATCGGCTCGCCACCGGTGAAGCGCACCTCCTCGATGCCGAGGTGCTCCACGCCGATCCCGATCAGGCGCACGATCTCGTCGTCGGTGAGCAGCTTGTCGTTGCTCAGCCAGTCGAGACCCTCCTCCGGCATGCAGTAGGAGCAGCGCAGGTTGCACTTGTCGGTGAGCGAGACGCGCAGGTCGGTCGCGACGCGGCCGTACCGGTCCTCCAACAAGGTGAGTGCCATGCCTCCACCCTACGTGGGGCCTGTCACGCGGGCGGGGCGCACCGCCCCGCGGGGTGCCCGGCGGGGTGGAGCGGCCCGATAGCCTCGGGGTGTGCGCTCGCTCCGCTTCCTCCTCAGCCGACGGTGGGCCCTCTTCGCGCTGGCCATCGTCGTGGTCGCGACGGCGACGTGGTGGCTGGGTCAGTGGCAGTTCCACCGGCTCGACGACCGCAAGGAGAGCAACGCCGTGGTCCGGGCCAACGAGGACCAGGCCCCCGCACCGGTGGGCGAGGTGCTCGGCACCGACACCGAGGTCGGCGAGGCCGACGAGTGGCGCGTCGTGAGCGCCACCGGCACCTACGACACCGACGACACCGTCATCGTGCGCTACCGCACCCGCGACGGCGCCTCGGGCGTCGACGTCGTCGTGCCGCTGGTCACCGACTCGGGCACCTCGCTGCTGGTCGACCGCGGGTGGATGGCCACCGACGCGCGTGGCCTCGACACCGCCGACGTGCCCGACCCGCCCGCGGGTGAGGTGACGGTGACCGGCTACGTGCGCGCCGACGGCAGCGGCGACAGCACGGCGGTCGTCGACAACGCCACCCGGGCCGTCTCGGCCGAGGCGATCGGGCAGGCCCAGCAGCGCGAGGTCTACGACGGGTTCGTCGAGCTGCGCTCGGAGGACCCCGCCCCGGCCACCGCGCTGGAGCCGGTCGAGCTGCCCGAGCTCGACAACGGGCCCCACTTCTTCTACGGCCTGCAGTGGTGGTTCTTCGGGCTGCTGGCGATCTTCGGCTTCCTCTACCTCGCCTACGACGAGTGGCGCGGCGGGCGCAGCGGCGACCGGCCCGCGGCCGGAGGGCCGAAGCCCCCCAAGGTGCGCAAGGAGAAGCGCACCAACCACCCCTACGCCCGCATGCGCGCGGAGGCCGAGGCCCGCGAGGCCGCCGAGCGGGAGCGTCAGCGCGAGGACGCCTGAGCCGGTGGCTCGCCCCCGACCGGGGCGGCGAGGGCCGGTCAGAGGGTGCGGAGCAGGCCGCCGTCGACGGGCAGCATGACGCCGCTCACGTAGGAGGCGGCCGGTGAGAGCAGCCAGGCGGCGGCACGACCGAACTCCGCCGGGTCGCCCTGACGGCCCAGCGGGATCGACGCGATGGCGGCGGCGCGGGCACGGTCGGGGTCGCCGGTGGCGGCGTCGAGCTCGACGAGACGGTCGGTGGCGACCCGCCCCGGGAGCAGGCCGTTGACCCGCACCCCGCGCGGCCCGAGCTCGTCGGCCAACGTCTTGGCGACCATGGCGAGCCCCGGCCGCAGCCCGTTGGAGACCGCCATCGAGGCCAGCGGCTGACGCACGCTGCTGGAGAGCACCATGGCCAGGGCTCCCCCGGCCGGCAGGGCCACCCCGACCTCGCGCGCGAGCCGCACCGCGCCGAGGAACACCGAGGCGAAGGCGTCGGTCCACTGGGCGTCGTCGATGTCGGTCACCGCGCCCTTCGGCGGCCCGCCGACACTGATCAGCGCGCCGTCGACGCGGCCCCAGGCCGTGCGGGCCGCGTCGAGCAGCCGCGCCGGGGTGTCGGCGTCGGCGTTGTCGGCCGCGACCCCCACCACACGGTCCCGGATGCTCGCGTCGGCGTCGCGCCAGGCGGCCAGGGCGGCGTCGAGGGAGTCCTGGCTGCGGCCGGAGACCACGACCCGGGCGCCCTCGGCGAGCAGCACCTCCGCGGTGGCCCGACCCAGGCCGCGGGAGCCGCCCGTGACGAGGTGGACGGTGTCGCGCAGACCGAGGTCCATGGTCAGACTCCTGCGGTGTCGGAGGTGGTGTCGTCGACGAACTGGGTGCGGTAGAGGTCGGCGTAGAGCCCGCCCTCCGCCAGCAGCTCGTCGTGGGTGCCGCGGGCGACGATACGACCCTCGTGCAGCACCAGGATCAGGTCGGCCTGACGGATCGTCGAGAGCCGGTGGGCGATGACCAGGGACGTGCGCCCCTCGAGCGCGGCGTCGAGGGCGCGGTGCACGGCCGCCTCCGACTCGCTGTCGAGGTGGGCGGTCGCCTCGTCGAGCACCACCACCGACGGAGCCTTCAGCAGCAGCCGGGCGATGGCCAGGCGCTGCCGCTCCCCGCCGGAGAGGCGGTAGCCGCGGTCGCCGACCACGGTGTCGAGACCGTCGGGCAGCCGACGCACGAGCCCGGCGATCTGCGCGGCCTCGAGCGAGGCCCAGATGGCCTCGTCGTCGGCGTCGGGCCGGGCGTAGACCATGTTGGCCCGGATCGTCTCGTGGAAGAGGTGGGCGTCCTGGGTGACGTAGCCGACGACGTCCTCCAGCGACTGGAGGGTCACGTCGCGCACGTCGTGGCCGTCGACACGCACCGTGCCGGAGTCGACGTCGTAGAGGCGGGCCACGAGGTGGGTGACCGTGGTCTTGCCGGCGCCCGAGGGGCCGACGAGCGCGACCATCCGGCCGGGCTCGGCGGTGAAGCTGAGGTCGTGCAGCACCTGCACCGGGTCGTGCTCCTCGGTGCGGGAGACCGCCTCGAGGGAGCGCAGCGAGATGCGGTCGCCCCCGGGGTAGGTGAAGGAGACCCGGTCGAACTCGACCCGGGACGCCGTGGGCGGGAGCGCGACCGCTCCGGGCCGCTCCTCGATCAGCGACGGCAGGTCGAGCACCTCGAAAACACGCTCGAAGCTCACCAGCGCGGTCATGACGTCGATGCGCACGTTCGAGAGACCCTGGAGCGGCCCGAGCAGGCGCAGGAGCAGCGTGGCGAGGGCCAGGAGCGTGCCCACGGTGAGCTGGCTGCTGATGGCCAGCTGGCCGCCCACGCCGTAGACCAGGGCGGTGGCCAGCGCGGGCACGAGCATCATCGCCGCCCCGAAGATGCGGGTGATCAGCGAGATCCGCACCCCCAGGTCGCGCACGACGGCGGCCTTCTCGCCGAAGAGCTCGTCCTCCTCGCCGCGGCGCCCGAAGAGCTTGAGCAGCATCGCGCCGCTGACGTTGAAGCGCTCGGTCATCACGTTGCCGAGGCTGGCGTTGCCGTCCATCTGGCGTCGGGTCAGGCCGGCCAGCCGGCTGCTCACCCACCGCGACGCGGCGAAGAGCAGGGGGAACATGGCCAGGCACAGCAGCGTGACCTGCCAGCTGAGGGCGAGCATGGTGATGCCCACGACGACCACGGCGATGGAGTTGGACACCGTGCTCGACAGCGTCGAGGTGAAGGCGCGCTGGGCGCCGATCACGTCGTTGTTGAGCCGCGACACCAGGGCCCCGGTCTGGGTGCGGGTGAAGAAGGCCATCGACTGGCGCTGCACGTGGGCGAACACCTGGGTGCGCAGGTCGTAGATGAGGCCCTCGCCGATGCGCGAGGAGAGCCAGGCGCTGAGCACGCTCAGCACCGCGCTGAAGACGGCGAACCCGGCCATGGCCAGCGCCAGCACCGTCACCACCGAGCGGTCGTCGGCGAGGATGCCGTCGTCGACGATGCGCTGCACCAGCAGCGGGGTCACCACGACGGTGGCGGCGTCGATGACGGTGAAGAGCAGGAAGACGCCGATCAGGCGCCGGTGGGGACGCGCGAAGCCGAGCACGCGGCGCACCGTGCGTCCCTCGATGCGGTTGTCCATCACGCTGCGGTCAGCGCGCAGGTTGCGCCACGAGGCGCCTGCTCCCATCATCCCCGACACGCTCGCCTTCTCTCGTCTCCGTCAGGCCCCTGGGGCCCGGGTCAGGCCCCGGCCAGCGCCGCGAGCTCGCGGAACCGGCGACCCTGCGCCTCGCGCTCCAGACGACGCTGCTCCTCGAGCGGGGTGCTCGACGCCGAGAGCAGCAGGGCCTTGGTCTCGCGGACCGCCCCGCTCATCGGGGCGACCAGGGCGGCGACGAGGTGCGCGACCGTGTCGTCGAGCTGGTCGGTCGGCACGGCCGCCAGCGCGAGACCGATGCTGACGGCCTCCTCGGCCGGCACCACCCGGGCGGTCGCACAGATCTCCAGCGCCCTCGCGTAGCCAACCGCCTCGACCAGGGGTTTTGTTCCCGTGAGGTCCGGCACCAGGCCCAGGGCGGCCTCCTTCATGCACAGCTGGGCGTCGTCGCCGAGCACGCGCAGGTCGCAGGAGAGGGCGAGCTGGAAGCCGGCACCGATGGCGTGGCCCTGCACCGCCGCGACCGAGACCCAGCGCGGGTCGCGCAGCCAGGTGAAGCCGCGCTGGTAGTCGTCGATGGTCGCCGACATGCCCGCGTCGTCCATGGCCAGCAGGTCGACCACCGACTCCACGCCCGGCGCCGACCGCGTGGGGTCGAGCATCGAGCGGTCGAGGCCGGCGGAGAAGCTCGCGCCCGCACCGCGCAGCACCACGACGCGCACCTCGTCGTCGAGGGAGGCCCCGACCGCGGCCAGCGCCCGCCACGTCGTGGGCGTCTGCGCGTTGCGCGCCTCCGGCCGGTCGAGGGTCACCGTCACCACCGGTCCGGTGCGGTCGACCCGCAGGTGGGCCGCGGCGAGCAGGTCGGGGTCGAGCGGGACGACGGGGGCGGTGGTCATGACCGGAGTCTAGGAACCCCCGCCGACACCGCGTCGCCGGGCCGGAGGTCAGGCCAGCGACACCAGGTCGGCGTAGCCGTCGTTCCAGAGGTCCTCGTCGCCGTCGGGAAGCAGCAGCACGCGGTCGGGCTCCAGTGCGCGCACCGCGCCCTCGTCGTGGGTGACCAGGATGATCGCGCCCTCGTAGGTGCGGATCGCGGCCAGCACCTCCTCGCGGGAGGCCGGGTCGAGGTTGTTGGTGGGCTCGTCGAGCAGCAGCACGTTGGCGCTGGAGACGACGAGGCTCGCCAGCGCGAGCCGGGTCTTCTCCCCTCCCGAGAGCACCGCCGCGGGCTTGTTGGCGTCGTCGCCCGAGAACAGGAACGAGCCCAGCACGCTGCGGGCCTCGGTGTCGGTGAGCTGCGGGGCCGCGCTCTGCATGTTCTCCAGGACCGTGCGGCTGGTGTCGAGGGTCTCGTGCTCCTGGGCGTAGTAGCCCAGCTTGAGCCCGTGGCCCGGCACGACCTCGCCGGTGTCGGAGCGGTCGACGCCGGCCAGGATCCGCAGCATCGTGGTCTTGCCGGCGCCGTTGAGGCCGAGGATGACCACGCGCGATCCCTTGTCGATGGCCAGGTCGACGCCGGTGAAGACCTCCAGCGACCCGTAGGCCTTGGAGAGGTCCTGACCCGTCAGGGGGGTCTTGCCGCAGGCGGCCGGGGCGGGGAACTGGATGCGGGCCACCTTGTCGGCGGCGCGCTCGCCCTCGATGCCGGCCATCATCTTCTCGGCGCGCTTGAGCATCGACTGCGCGGCCTGGGCCTTGCTGGCCTTGGCCCGCATCTTGTTGGCCTGGTCGGTGAGGGTCTTGGCCTTGTTCTCGGCGTTCATCCGCTCGCGGCGCCGACGCTTCTCGTCGGTCTCGCGCTGGGTGAGGTAGTGGCGCCAGCCCATGTTGTAGACGTCGATGACGGCACGGTTGGCGTCGAGGTGCATGACCTTGTTGACGGTCTCCTCGAGCAGGGCGTTGTCGTGGCTGATCACGATGAAGCCGCCCTTGTGGGCCTTGAGGAAGTCACGCAGCCACACGATGGAGTCGGCGTCGAGGTGGTTGGTGGGCTCGTCGAGGATGAGCACCTCGGCGCCGGAGAAGAGGATGCGGGCCAGCTCGACGCGGCGGCGCTGACCGCCGGAGAGGGTCTTCAGCGGCTGGGTCATCAACCGCTCCTCGATGCCGAGGCTGGCGGCGATGGTGGCCGCCTCCGACTCGGCGGCGTAGCCGCCGCCGGCGTGCAGCTCGGCGTCGGCGCGGCTCCAGCGGCGCATCGCCTTGTCGGCCACGGCCGGGTCCTCGGAGGCCATCTGCTCCTCCGCGTCGCGCAGTCGCCGCACCACGTCGTCGAGTCCGCGGGCGCTGAGGATCCGGTCGCGCGCCATCACCTCGGGGTCGCCCGTGCGCGGGTCCTGGGGCAGGTAGCCGACGTCACCGGAGCTGGTGACGCTGCCGGCGGCCGGGAGCGCCTCGCCGGCGAGGATCTTGGTGAGCGTGGTCTTGCCGGCGCCGTTGCGACCGACCAGGCCGACCTTGTCGCCGGCGGCGACGCGGAAGCTCACGTCCTTCATGAGGAGCCGGGCTCCGGCGCGGACCTCGAGCTGGTGGGCGGTGATCATAGGGTCACCAGTCTAGGTCCGCGCGCGGGCCGTCCCGACCACCAGCGCCTCCGCCCGGGGTGCGATGCGACACAGGAGCCCCGCCATGCGCTTCAACCCCAAGGCCCGTCTCGACACCGGACGCACGCGCGACCGCGGCCGCGGTCGTGCGTCCCGCTCCGGAGGACCGCTCGGCGGCGCGCTGGGCGGCGGGGGCGGCGGGGGCGGCGGGGGCGGCGCCTTGCCCGGGGGCCTGCCGGGCGGGCTGGTCGGGGGCGGCGGGATCGGCGCCGTGGTGCTGGTGGTGCTCGTCCTGGTGCTGACCCAGTGCGTCGGGGGCGGGGGGTCCGACCCGGGCGGTGCGGGCTCCTCGGCGTACGACACGAGCCGGATGGACGCCGGCACCGACCGCTACGCCGGGTGCGAGACCGGGGAGGACGCCAACGCCTCCGCCGACTGCGCCCGCGTGGCGGTGGAGAACTCCCTCACCGACTTCTGGGCCGACGAGCTCGGCTCGCGGTTCCGTGCCGAGCAGGCGCTGGTGACCTTCACCGGGTCGGTCGCGACCGACGGCTGCGGCGAGGCGACCTCGGCCGTGGGGCCGTTCTACTGCCCGCCCGACGAGACGATCTACCTCGACACCGCCTTCTTCGACCAGGTGCTCGAGGACCAGCTCGGCGGACCCGACGGCGGTTTCGTGGAGCCCTACGTGCTGGCTCACGAGTACGGCCACCACGTCCAGAACCTGCTGGGCACGATGGGACGGGTCCGCACTCAGGAGGGCCCGCGGTCGGACTCGGTGCGACTGGAGCTCCAGGCCGACTGCTACGCCGGCATGTGGGCGCACGCGGCCACGACGACCGAGGACTCCTCCGGGCAGGTGCTGGTCGCGGAGCTCACCGACGACGACATCCGCCAGGCCCTCGGCGCGGCCGCCGCGGTCGGCGACGACCGGATCCAGCAGCAGGCCCAGGGCACCGTCGACGAGGAGAGCTGGACCCACGGCTCGTCGGCCTCACGGCAGCGCTGGTTCGGGGTCGGCTACGCCGGCGGGACGCTGGAGGACTGCGACACCTTCGCCACCGACGACCTCTGAGGGCCTCCGGCGGCTCCGTGGGCGCCGCCGTCAGTGCTGGAGGAGCGCCTCGACCAGGGGGAACTGGCGCTGGAGGGCGCGCAGGTGGGGTGCGACGGCGGGGTGGCGGTACTTGCCGGCCAGGGCGCCCTCTCCCCCGGCCACGCGCGCCAGCGCCCACTCGGCGCGGCTGAGCGCGGTGAAGACCGCGGTCACCCGAGCACCGAGCGCCGCCTGGTCGCGGGTCGCGACCCCCGCGGGGAGCCCGAGCAGGTAGGCGTCGAGCAGGGGCTCGAACTCCTCGCGCGCCGAGAGCGCGTAGTAGCCGAGGTCGGCACCGACCGCCCCGCGGCCGAGGCTGCCCCAGTCGATGGCGACCACCTCGTCGCCGGCTCGGCCCGGCAGGTTGGCCGGTGTCGGGTCGCCGTGCTGGGCGACCTGCGGCAGCGCGTCGACGGCGTCGAGGAACACCACCCGCCGCCGCCACAGGTGGTCGGCCACGTCGGCGACGGTCGTGCGGGCCAGCGTCGGCCAGCCGCCGCGGCGCTCGGTGCGGCGCAGCCGGTCGCGCAGCTGGTCGCGGGCCAGCCACGGCAGGTCGGGGAGGTCGGCCCCGGCGAAGCGGCCCATGGCGTGCGCGGCGAAGAGCCCGTTGACGGCGGCGTCCTCGACCCACTCCCGCACCAGGGTGATGCCGTCGGGGTCCTCCTCCACGTCGCAGACCGCGGGGGGTCGCAGGCCCGGAGCACGGTCCACCACGAGCGCGCCGGCCACGTCGGCGTCGCGGCGCCAGTACGCGAAGTGGTGGGGGTCCGACAGCTCCGGCGGGTCGTCGCCGACGGGCGCGGCGAGCCGCTTCACCACCACCGGCTGGTCGCCGCGGACCGCGCGCCACGCCCCCACGGTGGAGGCGCCGGAGCCTCCGGGGAGCGGGTGCCAGCCGGGCTCGGGCTGCCACATGCTGGGGAGACTAGGGCCTGCGGGGCCGGGAGGACGGCAGATCAGGCGCGGCGCGCGGGTGCACGCGGGGACCGACCCGACGGCACCCGTGGTGGCAGCCGGTGCAGCACGACGTCGTGGACCTCCCCCGCGGCGACGGTGGCGGTCACGTAGGTGCAGTGCGGCTGGCGGCGCCGGTCGGTGGGCGACCCGGGGTTGAGCAACCGCATGCCACCCTCGGTGACGCTGTCCCACGGCACGTGGCTGTGGCCGAAGACCAGCAGGTCGGTGTCGGGGTGGGCCAGGTCGCAGCGCCGCTCCCGGCCGCGCGCGTCGCCGGTCTCGTGCACCACCTCGAGGCGCAGGCCCTCGACCTCGACCCGCGCCACCTCGGGCAGCCGGGCCCGCAGGGCGGGGCCGTCGTTGTTGCCCCAGACGCCCACCAGTCGGGTGCTCCGCTCTTCCAGCTCGTCGAGCAGGCCGACCTCCACCCAGTCGCCGGCGTGCACGACCAGGTCGGCCCGCGCGACCGCGTCCCACAGCTCCTCGGGCAGCGCCCTGGCCCGCTTCGGCAGGTGGGTGTCGGCGAGCAGCAGCAGCCGGGTGCTCATGTCGCCTCCCCCGGCTCGGCGCCCGCGTTGACCACCGTGACCCGCACGGCCGCCGCGTCGCGCGCCGCCTGCTCGAGCACGGCCCGCCGGGGGTCGGGCACCGGCAGCCACGGCTCGACCGGCACGAGTCGACGCAGGCGGGGGTCGGCGAGCACCTCCTCGACCGCCGTGCGGTCGCCGCCGCCCACGAGCGGACCGCGCAGGTCGCCGAGCAGCCGGGCCGCGTGGTCGGCGGCGGCCTCGTAGGCCTGACGGGCCTGGTTGTCACGGCGGCGTGCGAAGCGCTGCTGGCTCTGTCCGCCGGCCTTGGTGCGGCCCTGCACGTGCCGCTGACCGACCTTGGAGGCCACCGTGGCCCCGCCGCTCAGCCGGGCCACCGCGAAGCCGCCCTTGCGCACCAGCAGCAGGCCCCAGTCGTCGGGCGTCGTGGCCCCGGCCGCGAAGGCGACCGGGTCGGGCAGGCCGGCGTACGCCGCGTCGAAGGGCAGTCGGGCCGTGAAGGTGGAGGAGTCCTCCGCCGCCCCGGTGAGCGCGCCTCCTGCCACCGCGAGGGCCGTCGCGCCGTGGCGGGCGCGGAAGTTGACCACCCAGCGCTCGAGCCGGGAGGGCGGCACCAGGACCGTCTCCGCCCCGGCGCCGCGCGCCCCGGCGGCGCCCGGGCCGCTCACCGGCCGCCGGGGCCGTCGGGCTCTGCCCAGACCACCCGCAGCCGCTCGAGCACCACCGGCATGGAGGGGTCGAAGCCGCGCCCGGGGCCGGCGGTCTCGGCGAAGAAGCGCTCGTGCACCTCGCGCCAGTGGGCGAGGCTGCGGTCGCCCTCGCCCTCGAGGCGGGCGTGCTCGGCGTCGACGCGGTCGAAGGCGACGACCTCCACCGCGGTGGTCTCCACCAGCGCCCGCGGACGACCGCGACCGTCGAGGAGGATGCCGAGCTGACCCGGTCGGGGCAGCGGCTCCTCGCCGTACTCCTCGGCCGCGCTGGCCGTGGCCGTCTTGGTGCCGTCGAGCACCAGGGCCAGCAGGGCGTCGGCCTGCTCCGGGGTGGACCCGAAGGACCACGCCGGCGGCGGCACCACCTCCAGGGTGGTGGGGCCGAAGTAGGTCGGCGCGACGTTGAGCCGGGCGTGGACCCGGGCGCGCTCCCAGAAGGCGCGCACCTCGGGGTGGTCGGGCACGAACCCCTCGGTGCTAGGCGGCAGGGCCTCGGGGTCGTCGGTGCCGGTCATGTCCGGAGCCTACGCAGGCGGCCCGTCGGCCCGTCGGCCGCTCGGCAATTGCGCCACGTCAGCAGCCCACGAGCCCCGCACCCGTCCCGGACCACGCAAACTCCCCCGCCGACCCCACCGGACCTCAGCAATTGCGCCGCTTCAGCAGCCCACGAGCCCCGCGCCCGTCCCGGACAGCGCAAACCCCGCCACCCGACCGTAGCGGCCCTCGGTGAGGGCGCGGGGTCGAGGGCGGGGCCCCGGCGCTCGGCTCAGACGTTGAAGCCGAGGGCGCGCAGCTGCTCGCGGCCGTCGGGGGTGATCTTGTCGGGGCCCCACGGCGGCATCCAGACCCAGTTGATGGCCACGTCGTTGACCAGGCCCTCGAGGGCGGAGTCGGTCTGGTCGGAGATGACGTCGGTCAGCGGGCAGGCCGCCGAGGTCAGCGTCATGTCGATGACCAGGTTGCTGCGCTCGTCGAGGTGCAGGTCGTAGACGAGGCCGAGGTCGACGACGTTGATGCCGAGCTCGGGGTCGACGACGTCCTTCATCGCCTCGTAGACGTCGTCCTTGCTGACCGTCGAGGTGCCGACGCCGCCGGCGGCGGCCTCCGGCACGTCGGGGAGGTCGGCGTGGTCGGGGGTGGGCGAGGTCTCGGTCATGGGGTCTCCTCCAGGGAACGGGTCGTGGCGTCCTTCCAGGCCATCCACGACAGCAGGGCACACTTCACGCGCGCGGGGAACTTGGCGACACCGGCGAAGGCGATGCCGTCCTCGAGGACCTCCTCGTCGGGCTCCACGGTGCCCTTGCCCTGCATCAGGGCGAGGAACTCCTCGTGGACCGCCATCGCCTCGGCGACCGGCTTGCCGATGACGAGGTCGGTCATCACCGAGGCCGAGGCCTGCGAGATCGAGCAGCCCACCGAGTCGTAGGAGACGTCGGCGACGACCCCGTCGGCGACGTGCACGCGCAGGGTCACCTCGTCGCCGCAGGTCGGGTTGACGTGGTGGACCTCGGCCTCGTAGGGGTCGCGCAGTCCCTTGTGGTGCGGGTTCTTGTAGTGGTCCAGGATGATCTCCTGGTACAGCGAGTCGAGCTCGGCACTCATCGGGCCGCCTCCCTCCGGGGTCGGTGTGGGGTGATCGGGTCGGGGTCGTGCGGGTGGTGCGGGCTCAGAGCTTGAAGTAGCTGCGCGTGTAGTGCAGCGCCTCCACGAGCGCGTCGATCTCCGTCGGCGTCGTGTAGAGGTACGACGACATGCGCGTGGAGCTCTGCACACCGAAGCGGGCGTGCGCGGGTCGCGCACAGTGGTGGCCGGCCCGCACGGCGATGCCGCGCACGTCGAGCACCTGCGCGACGTCGTGGGGGTGGACCCCGTCGATCTCGAAGGAGATCGCGCCGCCGCGCTCGCGGGCGTCGAGCGGGCCCAGCACCCGCAGACCGGGCACCGTGGCCAGGCCCTCGAGGGCGTAGCCGGTCAGCGCCTGCTCGTGGGCGTGCACCGCGTCGAGACCTACGGCCGAGAGGTAGTCGACGGCCGCGCCCAGGCCCACGGCCTCGACGATCGGCGGGGTGCCGGCCTCGAACTTGTGCGGGATCCCGGCGTAGGTCGAGGACTCCATGCGCACGGTCTCGATCATCTCGCCACCGCCGAGGAACGGCGGGAGCGCCTCGAGCACCGCGCGGGCACCCCAGAGCACGCCGATCCCGGTGGGCCCGACGACCTTGTGGCCGGTGAAGGCCAGGAAGTCGGGCCGCTCGTCCTCGGGCATGGCGGCGAGGTCGATCGGCAGCTGCGGGGCGGCCTGGGAGGCGTCGACCACGACGAGGGCGCCGACCTCGTGGGCGCGCTTGGTGATCGCCGCGACCGGGTTGACGGTGCCGAGCATGTTCGACACCCAGGTGAGCGAGACGACCTTGGTGCGCTCGGTGATGAGGTCGTCCACGGCCGAGAGGTCGAGGTGGCCCTCGTCGGTCAGCCCGAACCAGCGCAGCGTCGCGCCCGTGCGCTGGGTGAGCAGCTGCCACGGCACGATGTTGGAGTGGTGCTCCATCTCGGTGATGACAATCTCGTCGCCCTCGCCCACCTCGAGCGGGCCACGGGCCCACGCGAGGGTGTTGGCCACCAGGTTGAGCGCCTCGGAGGCGTTCTTGGTGAAGAGCACCTCGTCACGGCTGGGAGCGCCGATGAACGCCGCCACCTTGTCGCGGGCCGCCTCGAAGGCCTCCGAGGACTCCGCGCCCAACTGGTGCATGGCGCGGGCGACGTTGGCGTTGTGCCGCTCGAGGTGGTCGACCATCGCGTCGATCACGCACTGCGGCTTCTGCGAGGTGTTGGCGCTGTCGAGGTAGACCAGCGGCTGGCCGTCGGCCAGGGTCCGCGACAGGATCGGGAAGTCGGCGCGGATCACCTCCAGCTCGGGCAGGAGGCCGTCGAGGCGCGCCGTGGTCTGGCTCGACATGGTCAGACCGCCGCCTTGACGTACTTGTCGTAGCCCTCGGCCTCGAGCTGGTCGGCCAGCTCCGGGCCGCCCTGGTCGGCGACCTTGCCGTCGACGAAGACGTGCACGTAGTCGGGGGTGATGTAGCGCAGGATGCGGGTGTAGTGCGTGATCAGCAGCACGCCCTTGCCCTCCTGCTCACGGAAGCGGTTGACGCCCTCCGAGACGATCTTGAGCGCGTCGATGTCGAGGCCGGAGTCGGTCTCGTCGAGCACGGCGACCTTGGGGGCCAGCAGCTCGAGCTGGGCGATCTCGTGGCGCTTCTTCTCGCCGCCGGAGAAGCCCTCGTTGACCGAGCGGGTGCCGAAGGACGGGTCGAGGTTGAGCCGCTCGAGGGCGCCGTTGACGTCCTTCACCCAGGTGCGCAGCTTGGGGGCCTCGCCGTCGATGGCGGTCTTGGCGGTGCGCAGGAAGTTCGACACCGAGACGCCGGGCACCTCCACGGGGTACTGCATGGCCAGGAAGAGTCCGGCGCGGGCGCGCTCGTCGACGCTCATGGCCAGGACGTCCTCGCCGTCGAGGGTCACGGTGCCGCCGGTGACGGTGTACTTGGGGTGCCCGGCGATCGAGTAGGCCAGGGTCGACTTGCCCGAGCCGTTGGGGCCCATGATCGCGTGGGTCTCGTTGTCGCCGATGGTCAGCGTGACGCCCTTGAGGATCTCCTTGGGCCCGTCCTCGGTGTCGACCGAGACGTGCAGGTCCTTGATCTCCAGCGTGCTCATGTGTGGTCCTTCTCCTGGTGGGGTGGCTCGGAGGAGCCGGGTCGGAAGTGGTGGGGTGCCGGCTCAGGCCGGCTTGACGCCGTTCAGCGTCGTCGTGACGTCGACGTGCACCTCACCGTCGCGGACCTCCACCGGGAAGGTCGCGACGGGCTCGGTGGCCGGGAAGCCGGTGGGCTTGCCGGTGCGCAGGTCGAAGCGGGAGCCGTGCAGCCAGCACTCGATCTGGCACTGCCCGCCGGCGCCCGGGGCGACCTCGCCCTCGCTCAGCGCGACGGCGGCGTGGGAGCAGAGGTCCTGCAGGGCGAAGACCTCCTCGCCCTCGCGGGCCAGCGCCACGTCGACACCGTCGACGGTGGCGGCGAAGCCCTCGTCGGTCGGGATCTCGTCGAGCGCGCAGGCGCGGGTGAAGCCCATCAGGACAGCTCCTGCAGGACGTTCTTCGACAGCTCCTCCTCGACGGTGGCGAGGAGCTTCTCCTCCACCGAGGGCACGCCGACCTTGCGGACGAGGTCGTTGAAGAAGCCGTGCACCACCAGGCGGCGCGCCTCCGGCTCGGAGATGCCGCGCGAGCGCAGGTAGAACAGCTGCTCGTCGTCGAAGCGGCCGACGGCCGAGGCGTGGCCCGCGCCCTCGATCTCGCCGGTCTCGATCTCGAGGTTCGGCACGGAGTCGGCCTGGCAGCCGTCGGTGAGCACCAGGTTGCGGTTCTCCTCGTAGGTCTCGATGCCCTCGGCGACCTTGCGGATGAGGACGTTGCCGATCCACACCGCGTGCGCGCCCTCGCCCTGCAGGGCGCCCTTGTAGACCACGTTGCTCTTGGTCTTCGGGGCGTTGTGGTCGGCGAACAGGCGGTGCTCGAGGTGCTGGCCGGCGTCGGCGAAGTAGAGACCGAGCAGCTCGGCGTCGCCGCCGGGGCCGTCGTACTCGACGTTGGCGTGCAGGCGCACCAGGTCGCCGCCGAAGGAGACCGCGGTGTGGCGCACGGTGGCGTCACGACCGACGCGGATGGCGTCGCGGCCGAGGTGGACCGCGTCGTCGTCCCAGTCCTGGAGGGTCAGCACGTTGACCTGGGCGCCCTCGCCCACGAGCACCGAGGTCGTGGCGGAGTAACGCGCGGAGCCGGTGTGGGTGAGCACCACCGTGGCCTTGGCGTAAGCGCCGACGCGGATCACCAGGTGGCCCCAGACCAGCTGGTCGGCCGACTCGCCGTGCAGGTCGATCAGCACGGGTCCGTCGGTCTCCAGCTCGGCCGGCACGTCGACGAGCGTGGCCCCGCCGGCGAGCTCGACGGCCAGCGCCGAGGGCCGGTCGTTGGGCGCCAGCTCACCGAGCGCACGGGCCTCGGCGGTGCTGATCGTGCTCACGGTGACGCCGTCGGGCAGCGTGGTGTCCCACGTCAGGCGGTCGTCGGAGGGCGTGCCCTCGAGCACCCCGCGCAGCCGCTTGAGCGGCGTGAAGCGCCAGATCTCCTCGCGCCCGGTGGGCACCGGGTGGTCGGCGAGGTCGTAGGACGCGGGCGGGTTGAGGTGGCTGACCACCTGGTCGGCCTCGAGGGCGGATGCCACGCTCTCGCGGGCAGCATCGGTCACAGTCACGAAAAGTGTCTTCCTGGTGCTGGTGGGTACGTCGGTCGCTGCGGCTGCGCAGGGAGTGGGTGGGGCCGGCTCAGCCGACCGCGCCCTCCATCTGCAGCTCGATGAGGCGGTTGAGCTCGAGGGCGTACTCCATCGGCAGCTCCTTGGCGATCGGCTCGACGAAGCCGCGCACGATCATGGCCATGGCCTCGTCCTGCTCCATGCCGCGGCTCATCAGGTAGAAGAGCTGGTCGTCGGAGACCTTGGAGACGCTGGCCTCGTGGCCCATCGAGACGTCGTCCTCGCGGATGTCGACGTAGGGGTAGGTGTCGGAGCGGCTGACCTGGTCGACCAGCAGCGCGTCGCACAGCACGTTGGACTTCGAGCCGTGGGCGCCCTCGTTGACCTGGATCAGGCCGCGGTAGGAGGTCCGGCCGCCGCCGCGGGCCACCGACTTCGACAGGATCGAGGAGGAGGTGTGCGGGGCGGCGTGCACCATCTTGGCGCCGGCGTCCTGGTGCTGGCCCTCGCCGGCGAAGGCGATCGACAGCGTCTCGCCCTTCGCGTGCTCGCCCATGAGGTAGATGGCGGGGTACTTCATCGTCACCTTGGAGCCGATGTTGCCGTCGACCCACTCCATGGTCGCGCCGGCCTCGCAGGTGGCGCGCTTGGTGACGAGGTTGTAGACGTTGTTCGACCAGTTCTGGATGGTCGTGTAGCGGCAGCGGCCGCCCTTCTTGACGATGATCTCCACGACCGCGGAGTGCAGCGAGTCGGAGGAGTAGATCGGCGCGGTGCAGCCCTCGACGTAGTGCACGTAGGCGTCCTCGTCGACGATGATCAGCGTGCGCTCGAACTGGCCCATGTTCTCGGTGTTGATGCGGAAGTAGGCCTGGAGCGGGATGTCCACGTGGACGCCCTTGGGCACGTAGATGAACGAGCCGCCCGACCACACCGAGGTGTTGAGCGCGGCGAACTTGTTGTCGCCGACCGGGATCACGGTGCCGAAGTACTCCTGGAAGAGCTCCGGGTGCTCCTTGAGCGCGGTGTCGGTGTCGAGGAAGAGCACGCCCTGCTCCTCGAGGTCCTCGCGGATCGAGTGGTAGACGACCTCCGACTCGTACTGCGCGGCCACGCCGGAGACCAGGCGCTGCTTCTCCGCCTCCGGGATGCCGAGCTTGTCGTAGGTGTTCTTGATGTCCTCGGGGAGGTCGTCCCAGGTCGCGGCCTGCTTCTCCGAGGAGCGCACGAAGTACTTGATGTTGTCGAAGTCGATGCCCGACAGGTCCGAGCCCCAGCTCGGCATCGGCTTGCGGCCGAAGAGCTTGAGGCCCTTGAGGCGCAGGTCGAGCATCCACTGCGGCTCGCTCTTCTTGGAGGAGATGTCGCGCACGACCTCCTCGGAGAGGCCGCGCTTGGCGGTGGCGCCGGCGACGTCGGAGTCGGCCCAGCCGAAGTCGTAGCGGCCGATGCCCTCGAGCTCGGGGTTGCGCTCGTCGATGGTCGTCATGAGCTGACCTGCTCCTTCTTGGTTGCGGACTGCTGGCTGGTGGTGCGCGCGAGGCCGGAGGCCTGCTGCTGGTCTGGGTCCTGCGGGTCGTGCTGCTGCGGGAGGTCGGGGATGCAGGTGGTGCAGACCCCGTCGCCGTGGGCGATGGTGGCCAGGCGCTGCACGTGGCGGTCGAGCACGCGGCCGATGGCCGCGGTCTCCGCCTCGCACAGCTGGGGGAACTCGTGGGCCACGTGGCTCACCGGGCAGTGCTGCTGGCACAGCTGCTCCCCCACCGGCACGTCGCGCACGGCGGCGGCGTAGCCCTCCTCCGAGAGCACCCGGGCGAGCACCTGCGCGGGGCTGAGCTCGGGGTGGGCGGCCTCGACGACGCCGAAGCGCTCCTCGATGAAGCCCACCCGGCGCTCGGCGAACTCGCGCACGGCGTCATCGCCCCCGGTCTCGGACAGGAAGCGCAGGGCCTGGACGGCGAGGTCGTCGTACTGCTGGTCGAAGCCCTCGCGGCCCCGCTCGGTCAGCACGAAGGCCCGGGCGGGTCGGCCCCGGCCCCGGGTGGCGGTGCGGGCCTCGCGCGACTCCACCGCGCCCTCCTCGACCAGCTGGTCGAGGTGGCGGCGCACGGCGGCCGGCGTCAGGTCGAGCCGCTCCGCGAGCGCCACGGCGGTGGAGGCGCCGTTGACGAGGATCGACCGCGCGACGCGCTGACGCGTCGTCTGGTCCCCGCCGCGCGGCTGGTCGCCGCTGCGCAGGGAGGTCTCGTCGAATTCCACAACGCCAGTGTGCCGTTAATGCCGGAGGCCGTTCAAGGAAGGCGACCCTTACCTGCCGGGGTGCGCCCCCGGGCGGGTGCGGCGCAGCCACCACAGCCCCACGAACGGCAGCACGAGGGGCAGGAAGCCGTAGCCCTGGCCGAAGTGCGACCAGACCGTCCGGTCGGGGAAGAGGTCGGTGGCGACCAGGCTCAGCGCCCCGACGGCGACGACCCCGGCCGCCTCGACCGAGCAGGCCACCACGGCCACCCGCCACGCACGGGCGCCGCCCACGACCAGGCAGGTCGTGGCCAGCACGTAGAGCACAGCGGCCAGCAGCGAGAGCGAGTACGCCAGGGGCGCGCGGCCCGGCTCGGTGGCCAGCTGCAGCACCGAGCGCCCCGTGGCGGCGACGGCGAAGACGGCGTAGACCGCGACCAGCACGCGACCGGCGCCGGAGGAGAGCGCGGGGTCGCGCACCTCAGGCCCCCGCCCAGATCGAGACCAGGCGGAGCTGGAGGGCGAGCACCGTGAGCACCGTCACCAGCACCACCGCCCCGCCCACGCGGGTCTTGTCGGCGAGGGCCCAGAAGGCCCCGATCGGCAGCGCGAGCAGGTTGGTGACCAGGTAGGCGACGAAGGTGACGCCCTCGACGTCGCGCTCCGTGCCGGCCAGGGCCACCGACCCGGTGACCAGCTGCACCAGCAGGGCCAGCTCCAGGAGCGCGATCAGGCCGAAGAGCAGGTCGCTGTGGCGCACGGCGACGTCGCGCACCACGAGCACGACGGCCAGGACGGCGACGGCGAGGCCGAGGACGACCACCGCACCGAGGACGAAGGGGTTCACGGACGGCAACGGTAGGGCACCGCCGCACGCACCCCGCCGCGGCGAGGCGACCTCGCCTCGTCGCCACGGGGTGCGGCTTCCTAGACTGGGGGCGTGCCCGCCGCCGATCCGCTCGACGCCCCCGCCGTCGAGGTCGACGGCCTGGTGATGCGCTACGGCGACAAGACCGCCGTCGACTCCCTCTCGCTGCGCGTGCCGCGGGGCTCCGTCACCGCCGTGCTCGGCCCCAACGGCGCCGGGAAGACGACCACGCTGGAGACCTGCGAGGGCTACCGGCGGCCGCAGGCCGGCACCGTGCGGGTGCTGGGGCTCGACCCGGTGCGCGACCGACGCGAGCTGCTCCCCCGCATCGGGGTCATGCTCCAGGGCGGCGGCGCGTGGAGCGGGGTGCGGGCCATGGAGATGCTGCGCCACGTCGCGGCGCTGCACGCCCACCCGCTCGACCCCGCGCTCCTCTCGGAGCGTCTCGGCCTCGGTGAGTGCGGGCGCACCCCCTACCGCCGCCTCTCGGGCGGTCAGCAGCAGCGTCTCGGCCTCGCGCTGGCCCTGGTCGGGCGGCCCGAGCTGGTCTTCGTCGACGAGCCGACGGCCGGCATGGACCCCGCCGTGCGTCGCTCCGTGTGGGACCTGCTGGAGGAGCTGCGCGGCGACGGCGTGACCGTCGTCCTCACCACCCACTACATGGAGGAGGCCGAGCGGCTCGCCGACCTCGTCCACATCATCGACCACGGCCGCCTCGTCGTCTCCGGCTCCCCGCTGGAGCTCACGCGGGGCGGCGCGGTCTCGACGATCCGGCTCGTGGTGACCCGCCCCTTCCCCCCGGGGGCCCCCGAGTCGCTCACCGCCGCCCTCGGTCCGGGCACCGAGGTGCGGCTGCTCGACTCCCTCAGCCTCCAGGTCACCGGGCCGGCCGACGCCTCCACGCTGGCCCGGGTGTCACGCTGGTGCGAGGACAACGCGGTGCTGCCGGAGTCGCTGACCCTCGGCACCCGCACGCTCGAGGACGTCTTCCTCGACCTCACCGGACGGGAGCTGACGCCATGAGCGCCACCCAGCGGGCCGTGCCCGCCGCCACGGGCACCTTCGTGCCCCGGCCGGGCGCCGCTCCCCTGGGCCGGCAGGTGCTCGCCCAGGCGCGCATGGAGGCCCGGCTCACGCTGCGCAACGGCGAGCAGCTGCTGCTGGCCGTCGTCATCCCGGTCATCGTGCTCATCGGCGGCGTCCTGGCCGCCGACCGCGTCGGGCTGGACCTCGAGGCCACGCCCGTCGACGTGTTCACCCCCGGGGTGCTGGCGCTGGCCGTCATGTCGACCGCCTTCACCTCGCTGGCCATCGCCACCGGCTTCGAGCGGCGCTACGGCGTGATCAAGCGCCTCGGCACCTCGCCCCTGCCGCGCTCGGGCCTGCTGGCCGGCAAGGTGCTCGCCCTGCTCCTCGTCGAGGTGCTCCAGGTCGCGGTGATCGCCGCGGTCGCCCTGGCCCTCGGCTGGCGCCCCGTGCCCGGCGCCGACGGCTCCGCGCTCGGCGCCGTCACCGCCAGCGTGCTCGCCGTGGTGCTCGGCACCGCGGCCTTCGCCTCCCTCGGCCTCTTCGTGGCCGGGGTGCTGCGGGCGGAGGCGACCCTGGCCGCCGCCAACCTCGTCTACCTGCTCCTCATGGCCGGCGGCGCCGTCGTCCTGCCCGCCTCGGCGTACGGCGGGTTCGGCGAGGTCGTCGGCTGGCTGCCCTCCGGGGCCCTCGGCGGCGCCATGCGCGACGCCCTCATCGACGGCCAGGTCGCCTGGCCGGCCCTCCTGGTGCTCGCGGCGTGGACCGTCGTCGGCACCGTCGCGACCGCAAGGACGTTCACGTGGGAATGACCGAGTCCTCCGCCCGCCCCTCCGGCCTGGGGCGCTACGTGCGACCCCTGGGCTGGGCCTCGCTGGTGGCCAACGCCGTGCTGGTGGTCACCGGCGCGGCCGTGCGGCTGACGGCCTCGGGGCTGGGCTGCCCCACCTGGCCCGAGTGCTTCGAGGGGTCCTACACCCCCCACGGCGAGCTGACGCTGCACGCCGCGATCGAGTTCGGCAACCGGCTGCTGACCTTCGTGCTCGCCGCGATCGCCGTGGCGACCTTCGTGGCCGCCGTGCAGAGCGGCGACCGCCGGCTGCGCAACCTCGCGCTGCTCATGGGCCTGGGCATCCCGCTGCAGGCCGTGATCGGCGGCGTCACCGTGCTGACCGGGCTCAACCCGTGGGTCGTCTCGCTGCACCTGCTGCTCTCGCTGGCCATCGTGTGCCTCTCGGTCCGGTTCCTGCAGGTCGTCGACGGGGTCGGCCCCGCCGTCCGCGGGCCCGTGGTCGCGCTGGCCTGGGCGACCTTCGCCGCGGCCTGGGCCGTGCTCTACGTCGGCACCGTCGTCACCGGGTCCGGGCCCCACGCCGGCGACCTCGACGCGAAGCGCAACGGCCTCGACCCCGAGTCGGTCAGCCAGCTCCACGCCGACAGCGTCTTCCTGCTCCTCGGCCTCACCATCGGCCTGCTCTTCGCCGTCCACGCCACCGGCGCGCCCCGACGCACCCGCCGTGCGGTGGCGCTGCTGCTCGTGATCGAGCTGGCGCAGGGGCTCATCGGCTTCGTGCAGTACTTCACCGACCTGCCCGTCGTGCTCGTGGCCTTCCACGTGCTCGGCTCGGCCCTCATCGCGGCCTCCGTCACCTGGGCCCTGCTGACCGTGCGGCACCCGCACCCCGTGGCCCTCGGCGCCGACCTCGGCTCCGACGACCTGCGCGAGCCGGTCGGCTCCGGCCGCTGATCGTCGCGCACGACGGCCCGCCCGCCGCGGCCGTGGCGGTCGACCTCGTCCCGCGACGGGACGTGGCGTGGTGCGCGCGACCGGGTGCTGGCCGGCGACGTCCAGCACGCGACGACGACCTGCGCAGTGGGCCCGCGGTGGCCCCATAGCGGTCGACGCGTCCCGAGGGGCCGCGCCGGCGGGCCCCGGTCGGGGAGCCCTCAGAAACTGAGCAGCGGGTCGAGCGCGACGGCCACGAAGAGCAGCGAGAGGTAGAGGTTCGAGGAGTGGAACAGCCGCATCGGCTGGATCACGCTCAGGTCCTCGGTGCCGCGGGTGCGACCCCACATGCGGTGGGCCTCGAGCAGGAAGACCGCGCCGAGCACGGCGGCCGCGGCCGGGTAGAACGGGCCCGTGCCGGCCACGGGCCACAGCAGCAGCGAGGTGGCGACCATGACCCAGCTGTAGAGCACGATCTGGCGGCCGACCTCACGGGCCGGCTTGACCACCGGCAGCATCGGGACGTCGACGTGGGCGTAGTCCTCGCGGTAGCGCAGGGCCAGCGCCCAGGTGTGGGGCGGGGTCCAGAAGAAGACGACCATGAAGAGCACGACCGGCGTCCACGACAGCGACCCGGTCACAGCGGTCCAGCCGATGAGGGTCGGGAAGCACCCCGCGATGCCGCCCCAGACGATGTTCTGGGTCGTGCGCCGCTTGAGCAGCATGGTGTAGCCGAAGACGTAGAACGCGATGGCGGTCACCGACAGCAGCGCCGAGAGCGCGTTGACCCCGAGGTAGAGGATCACGGTCGACAGCACGCCGAGCACGGTGCCGAACACCAGCGCCGAGCGCGGGGTCACGATGTGACGGGGCAGCGCGCGGCGGCGGGTGCGGCGCATCTGCTCGTCGATGTCGCGGTCGTAGACACAGTTGAAGACCGAGGCCGAGCCGGCCGAGAAGGTGCCGCCCAGGACGGTCCAGACGACCAGTCCCAGCTCCGGCACGCCGCGGGCGGCGTAGAACATCACCGGCACGGTGGTCAGCAGCAGCAGCTCGATCACCCGGGGCTTGGTGAGACTGACGTACGCCGCCACCACGTCCCGCCAGGTCGCGCGGCCGTCGGGGGCCGCGCCGCCGGCGGGGTCTGCGCCCTGCTGCCCTGCGGCAGAGGCCGACTGGCCGACATGCGTCACGGAGGTCCTCGGGGTGGGTGGGGGCGCTCGGGGCGGAGGGCCGACGGGCCACGGTCCACCAGCGCTGGTGCCGGTAGGAGTCTACCGCCGGGGGTGAGTAGGCTCGGAATCGCCTGCGCGACCTCGCTGTTGAGGCACGTGTCGACCCGCTCCTCGCGGTGTCGGCGCCCCCGAATCCCGCCGGAAGGACCCTTGTGAGCACTACCCCCGCCCTCGACTGGACCGAGCTGGACGCGAAGGCGGTCGACACCGCGCGCGTGCTGGCGATGGACTCCGTGCAGAAGGTCGGCAACGGCCACCCCGGCACCGCCATGAGCCTGGCGCCGGTGGCCTACCTGCTCTTCCAGAAGGTCATGCGCCACGACCCGGCCGACCCCGAGTGGATCGCCCGCGACCGCTTCGTGCTCTCCTGCGGCCACTCCTCCATCACGCTCTACACCCAACTCTTCCTCGGCGGCTTCGGCCTCGAGATCGAGGACCTCAAGGCCCTGCGCACCTGGGGCTCCAAGACCCCCGGCCACCCCGAGCTCGGCCACACCGCCGGCGTCGAGGTCACCACCGGGCCCCTGGGCCAGGGTGTCGCCAACGCCGTCGGCATGGCCATGTCGGCCCGCCGCGTGCACGGTCTGCTCGACGCCGACGCCGCCCCCGGCGAGGGCCTCTTCGACCACCACGTCTACGCGCTGTGCAGCGACGGCGACCTCCAGGAGGGCGTGAGCGGCGAGGCCTCCTCGATCGCCGGCACCCAGGAGCTCGGCAACCTCACGGTCATCTACGACCGCAACCGGATCTCGATCGAGGGCGACACCGACATCGCCTTCACCGAGGACGTCGCGAAGCGCTACGAGGCCTACGGCTGGCACGTGCAGAACGTCGACTGGACCCACGGCGGCGCGGAGTACGCCGAGGACGTGCCGGCCCTGCACGACGCGGTCGTCGCGGCGCGCGAGGTGACCGACAAGCCCTCGCTCATCGTGCTCGACACGATCATCGCCTGGCCGGCCCCGTCGGCCCAGGGCACCGAGAAGGCCCACGGCAGCGCCCTGGGCGACGAGGAGGTCGCGGCCACCAAGAAGGTGCTCGGCTGGGACCCCGAGCAGCGCTTCGAGGTGCCCGCCGACGTGCTCGAGCACACCCGTGGCCTGCGTCAGCGCGGCGCCGCGTGGGGCGAGGAGTGGGACGAGCGCTACCGCGCCTGGGCCGAGGCCCACCCCGAGCGCGCGACCCTGCTGCACCGCCTGAAGTCGCGCAGCCTGCCCGAGGGCCTCGCCGAGGCGCTGCCGGTCTTCCCCGCCGACGCCAAGGGCGTCGCCACCCGCTCGGCCTCCGGCAAGGTCATCAACGCCGTCGCGGCGCGCATGCCCGAGCTGTGGGGCGGCTCGGCCGACCTGGCCGGCTCCAACAACACCACCATCGAGGACGCGCCGTCCTTCCTGCCCGTGAGCCGCGACACGGAGGACTGGAAGGCCGACCCCCACCAGGGTCGCGTGCTCCACTTCGGCATCCGCGAGCACGGCATGGGCGCGATCATGAACGGCATCGCCGCCGACAAGCTGACCCGCGTCTTCGGCGGCACGTTCCTCACCTTCTCCGACTACATGCGCGGGGCGGTGCGCGTGGCGGCGCTGAGCAAGCTGCCCGTCACCTACGTGTGGACCCACGACTCCATCGGTCTCGGTGAGGACGGCCCCACCCACCAGCCGATCGAGCACCTGGCCGCGCTGCGGGCCATGCCGGGCCTCGACGTCGTCCGCCCGGCCGACGCCAACGAGACCGCGGCGGCGTGGCTGCACATCCTCGGGCGCACCGACACCCCCGCCGCGCTGGCCCTGACCCGGCAGAACGTGCCGGTCTTCCCCCGCGACGAGGACGGCTACGCCGGCGCCGAGGGCGTGACGCGCGGCGCCTACGTCCTGCTCGAGGCCGAGGGCGGCGTGCCCGACGTCGTGCTGATCGGCACCGGCTCGGAGGTCCAGGTCGCGGTCGCCGCGCGCGAGCTCCTCGCCGCCGACGGCATCAAGGCCCGCGTCGTCTCCATGCCCTGCGTGGAGTGGTTCGAGGAGCAGGACGAGGCCTACCGCGAGACCGTCATCCCCACGACGGTCAAGGCCCGCGTCTCCGTCGAGGCCGGCGTCAAGCAGGGCTGGCGCGAGTACGTCGGCGACCACGGCCGCATCGTCTCCATCGACCAGTACGGCGCCTCGGCCGACTACCAGCGCATCTACGACGAGTACGGCATCACCGGCGAGGCCGTGGCCAACGCCGCGCGCGACAGCTTCCGCACCGTCACGGGCTCCTGAGCGCGCG
The DNA here is from genome assembly GCF_023712465.1 of Nocardioides sp. P86. Classification (NCBI taxonomy): domain Bacteria; kingdom Bacillati; phylum Actinomycetota; class Actinomycetes; order Propionibacteriales; family Nocardioidaceae; genus Nocardioides; species Nocardioides sp. P86. Next base: position 299,486 of record NZ_JAMAYE010000002.1, read on the forward strand.
AGCGCCCACCCCGTACCCGACCACCCGGCAGCAGCCGGCCCCACCCGGCACCGCCCGGCCCCACCCAGCACAGGGAGAAACCCATGAGTGATCGTCTGAAGGCCCTCGCCGACGCGGGGGTGTCCATCTGGCTCGACGACCTGTCGCGCGAGCGCATCGAGAGCGGCAACCTGGCCGAGCTGGTCAAGGAGAGCTCGGTGGTCGGCGTGACCACCAACCCGACCATCTTCGCCGGCGCGATCGCCGACGGCGAGCGCTACGACGAGCAGGTCCGCGGGCTCGTCGCTGCGGGCCACGACGTCGACAAGGTCATCTTCGAGCTCACGACCGAGGACGTCCGCAACGCCTGCGACGTGCTCGCCCCCGTGGCCGACGAGTCCGGTGCCGACGGTCGGGTCTCCATCGAGGTGGAGCCCGACCTCGCCAACGACACCGCCGGCACCATCGCCTCGGCCCAGGCCCTCTGGGCCGCGGTCGACAGGCCCAACGCCCTCATCAAGATCCCCGCCACCAAGGAGGGCCTGCCGGCCATCACCGCCGTGGTCGCCCAGGGCATCAGCGTCAACGTCACCCTGATCTTCGGCGAGCAGCGCTACCGCGAGGTCATGGACGCCTACCTCAGCGGGCTCGAGCAGGCCCGCGACGCGGGCCTGGACCTGTCGGGCATCCAGTCGGTCGCCTCGTTCTTCGTCTCCCGCGTCGACGGCGAGGTCGACAAGCGGCTCGAGGCCATCGGCACCGACGAGGCCCTCGCGCTGCGCGGCCGCGCCGCCGTGGCCAACGCGCGCCTGGCCTACGCCGCCTTCGAGGAGGTGCACGCCAGCGACCGCTGGAAGCAGCTGGCCGACGCGGGCGCCACCGTGCAGCGCCCGCTGTGGGCCTCCACGGGCGTCAAGAACCCCGACTACCCCGACACCCTCTACGTCACCGACCTCGTGGTCGCCGGCACCGTCAACACCATGCCGGAGAAGACCATGCAGGCCTTCGCCGACCACGGCGAGGTCGAGGGCGACAAGGTCAGCGGCCGCAGGGCCGAGGCCGAGCAGGTCTTCGCCTCGCTGGCCTCGGTCGGGATCGACTTCGAGGACGTCCTCGTCGTGCTCGAGCACGAGGGCGTCGACAAGTTCAAGACGTCGTGGACCGAGCTGGTCGAGACCGTGAAGGGCCAGATGCAGCAGGCCGCGAAGTGACGGCCTGGAGCGCCACCGAGGGTGGGGGCTTCTCGCTCTCCTTCGGCTACCGCGATGAGCGGGCCTACGCCGACCTCGTGCAGCAGCTGGTGACCGACCGGGTCGCCTCCGGCATCGCTGCGCGCGACCGGACCCTGTGGGGCCCGGCCGCCGAGGACGAGGCCGGCAAGCGGCTCGCCTGGGTCTCGCTGTCCGCCGAGTCGCGGGGCCTGGTCGACGACATCGCCGCGCTCCAGGTCGAGCACCGCGAGGCCGGGCTCTCCCGGGTCGTGCTGTGCGGCATGGGCGGCTCCTCGCTGGCCCCCGAGGTCATCTGCGGCGAGGCCGGCGTCGAGCTGGTCGTCCTGGACTCCTCCGACCCCGACTTCGTGCGCGCCGCGCTCGAGGACCGGCTCGCCGAGACCGTGGTCGTGGTGTCGTCGAAGTCCGGCGGCACGGTGGAGACCGACAGCCAGCGCCGCGCCTTCGAGAAGGCCTTCGCCGACGCCGGGATCGACCCGGCCACGCGGATCGTGGTCGTGACCGACCCCGGCTCGCCCCTGGAGGAGTCGGCGCGCGACGCGGGCTACCGCGTGTTCCTGGCCGACCCCGAGGTAGGCGGGCGCTACTCCGCGCTCACGGCCTTCGGTCTCGTGCCCAGCGGCCTGGCCGGCGCCGACATCGCGCGGCTGCTCGACCAGGCCGAGGCGGTGCGCCCGGCGCTGGAGGCCGACGGGGTCGACAACCCCGGCCTGCGGCTCGGCGCGCTGCTCGGTGCGGCCAACCTCGCGGGGGCCGACAAGCTGGTGCTGGCCGACGCGGGGTCGACGTACCCCGGCTTCGGCGACTGGGCCGAGCAGCTCGTGGCCGAGTCGACGGGCAAGGACGGCAAGGGCATCCTCCCGGTCGTCGTGGGCTCCGTCGCGGCGCCGAACTTCTCGCCCTCCAGCGCCGACGAGGTGCTCGTGACCTTCGGTCCCGACGCCGCGGCGGCCGAGGCCGCCCGACCGGCCTCCGGCTGGGGCGCCCACGTCGACGCCGGTCTCGGCGCGCAGATGCTGCTGTGGGAGTACGCCACCGCCGTCGCCGGACGCGTCATCGGCATCAACCCCTTCGACCAGCCCGACGTGGAGAGCGCCAAGGCCGCGGCCCGCGAGATGCTCGACGGCGGGGGGGCCTCCCCCACGCCGGTCTTCGTCGACGGGCCCGTGTCGGTCTACGCCAGCGAGGGCTGGCTGCCCGAGGGCACGACGACCGTGGCGGGCGCCGTGGAGGCGCTGCTGGGACACCTCGACGGCGAGCACGGCTACGTCGCGGTCCAGGCCTACCTCGACCGCCACCGCGACGCCGCCCTCGCCGACGTGCGCGACGCGCTGGCCGAGCGCACCGGCCGGCCGGTGACCTTCGGGTGGGGCCCGCGCTTCCTGCACTCGACCGGGCAGTACCACAAGGGCGGACCTGACACCGGCGTCTACGTCCAGGTCACCGGCGACCCCGTCGCCGACCTGGCGGTGCCGGACCGTCCCTTCACGTTCCACGAGTTCCTCACCGCCCAGGCCGTCGGCGACGGCAGCGTGCTGGCCGACAAGGGGCGCCCGGTGCTGCGCCTGCACGTGACCGGCCCCGGGGAGCTGGGCGCGGTCAGCGGGGCCCTGCGGTGAGCACCGAGCCGCGGGTCGAGGTGCACGACGACCCCCGGGTCCTCGCCACCGCCGTGGCCGGCGAGCTGCTGGGCCGTCTGGCCGACGCCCAGCGGGCCGGCCGGGTGCCGCAGGTCGTGCTGACCGGCGGCACCATCGCCGGGCACGTGCACGAGGCGGTGGCCCAGCTGGCGCCGGCGTCCGAGGTCGACTGGTCCCGGGTCGTGCTGTGGTGGGGCGACGAGCGCTTCGTGGCCCCCGACTCCGAGGAGCGCAACGCGGGCGCCGCACGCCGCGCCTTCGTCGACGCGGTGGGGGTGCCCGAGGAGCAGGTGCACGAGATGCCCTCGACGGCCGACGCCGACGACGTCGAGGCCGCCGCCGAGGCCTACGCCGCGACCTTCGCCGCGCACGGCGCCGACGAGCTCGAGGTGGTCATGCTCGGCATGGGCCCCGACGGGCACGTCGCCTCGCTCTTCCCGGGCCAGGCCGCGCTCGCGGTCGAGGACCGCGACGTCGTGGCCGTCCCCGACTCCCCCAAGCCGCCGCCCCAGCGGGTCTCGCTCACCTTCCCGGCCCTGCGCCGTGCCCGCGCGGTGTGGTTCCTGGTGAGCGGCGAGGCCAAGGCCGGCGCCGTGGCGCAGGCCCTCGGCGACGCAGCCGTGGAGCAGATCCCCGCCGTCGGGGTCTCCGGACGCGAGGAGACCACCTGGTTCCTCGACCGCGAGGCCGCCTCCGCGGTCTGAGCCGGCGCGTGCGACCGAGGCACGCGACGCACGCGAGGCCGGCCGCTCCCCTCGGGAGCGGCCGGCCTCGTGGTCTGCGTGGGCCCGTGGCGCGGGCTCAGAAGATCAGGTCGCCCGACTTGCGGCGGCGGCGCAGCAGCGAGAGCGCCTCGTCGAGGATGTCGGCGGCCTCCTGGTCGGAGCGCCGCTCCTTCACGTAGGCCAGGTGGGTCTTGTAGGGCTCGATCTTGGTCGCCGGCGGAGCGTTCTCGGAGTCGCGCCCGGCGGGCAGACCGCACTTGGGGCAGTCCCAGGAGTCGGGCACCGTCGCCTCGACCGAGAAGGTCACGACCGAGCTGTGGGCGTGGGAGCAGAAGTACGTCACCGCCTGTCGCGGCGCCGCCTCACCCCGCTCGGCCTCACCCATCGGGCCGGCGCCGACCCGGCTGCCACGAATAGCGTTCCCTGCTCCAGCCATGTGCGGTCTCCTCAGCTCTCGGGGTCAGGCCTGGTAGGCCAGCAGCAGGCCCAGGGCGATCACGGTGGCGAACCAGATGATGCCGATGCCGACCGTCAGCCGGTCGAGGTTGCGCTCGGCGACCGACGAGCCCCCCAGCGAGCTGGAGACGCCGCCGCCGAACATGTCGGACATGCCGCCTCCGCGGCCCTTGTGCAGCAGGACGAGCAGGATCATCAGCGCGCTCGTGATGACCAGGACGATGGTGAAGACTAGATCCACAGTCGGGAATCCTACGTCACGCGAGCCGGGTCACAGGACCGGCATGTCGGAGAAGCGGCAGATGCCGCTGAACTCATCGACCTGCAGGCTCGCGCCGCCCACGAGGGCGCCGTCGACGTCGTCCTTGGCCATGATCCCCGCGACGTTGCCGGCCTTGACCGAGCCGCCGTAGAGCACCCGCAGACCGTCGGCCGCGGCGTCGCCGTGGACCTCGCGCACCCGGGCCCGGATCGCCCCGCAGACCTCCTGGGCGTCCTCGGGGGTGGCGACCTCGCCGGTGCCGATGGCCCAGACCGGCTCGTAGGCCACGACCAGCCCGGCGACCTGCTCGGCGGTGAAGCCCGCGAGCGAGCCGTCGACCTGGGCGAGGGTGTGCGCGACGTGCTCCCCGGCGCGACGCACCTCGAGGCCCTCGCCCACGCACACGATCGGGACCATGCCGGCGGCGTGCGCCTTGTGGGCCTTGGTGTTGACCACGGCGTCGGTCTCGCCGTGGTGCTCGCGGCGCTCGGAGTGCCCCACGACGACGTAGGAGCAGCCGAGCTTGGCCAGCATCGCGGCCGAGATCTCACCGGTGAAGGCGCCGGAGTCCTGGGTGGAGACGTCCTGGGCGCCGTAGCGCACGGAGAGGCGGTCGCCGTCGACCAGGGTCTGGACCGAGCGCAGGTCGGTGAAGGGCGGCACCACGACGACCTCGACCTCGCCGAAGTCGTGGCGCTTGTCCTGCAGCGTCCAGGCCAGCTTCTGGACCAGGACCACCGCTTCCTGGTGGTTGAGGTTCATCTTCCAGTTGCCCGCCATGAGCGGGGTGCGTGTCGTGGGCACGGTTCAGTCCTCCAGGACGTCGATGCCGGGGAGCGTCTTGCCCTCGAGGTACTCGAGGCTCGCGCCGCCGCCGGTGGAGATGTGGCCGAAGGCCGACTCGTCGAAGCCGAGCGTGCGCACCGCCGCGGCGGAGTCACCCCCGCCGACCACCGAGAGGCCCTCGACCTCGGTCAGTGCCTGGGCGACCGCGCGTGTGCCGTCGGAGAACTCCGCGACCTCGAAGACGCCCATCGGGCCGTTCCAGAACACGGTGCGCGCCCCGGACAGCGCCGCCGCGAAGTCGGCCGCCGAGGCGGGGCCGATGTCGAGGCCCAGGCAGTCGGCCGGGATCGCCGTGGCGGCGACCACCCTGGGCTGCGGGGTGGCCTCGCCGGTCGGGAAGGTCGTGTCGACCACGATGTCACCGGGCAGGAGGATCTCCACGCCCGACTCCGCGGCCCGCGCGAGGTACTCCCGGCAGGTGTCGAGCTGGTCCTGCTCCAGCAGGCTCGTGCCGACCTCGTGGCCCTGGGCCGCGAGGAAGGTGAAGACCATGCCGCCGCCGATGAGGAGCTTGTCGGCCTTGCCCAGCAGGTTGTCGATCACCCCGAGCTTGTCGGAGACCTTGGAGCCGCCGAGCACCACGACGTAAGGGCGCTCCGGGGTGTCGGTGAGCCGGCGCAGCACGTCGATCTCGGTGGCGACCAGGTCACCCATCGCGTGGGGCAGCAGCTGGGCGACGTCGTAGACGCTGGCCTGCTTGCGGTGCACCACACCGAACCCGTCGGAGACGAAGGCGTCGGCGAGCCCGGCGAGCCGCTCGGCGAACTCCCGCCGCTCGGCGTCGTCCTTGCTGGTCTCGCCGGCGTTGAACCGCACGTTCTCCAGCAGGGCGACCTCGCCGTCCTCGAGCCCGGCCACGGTGGAGCGGGCGCTCTCACCGACGGTGTCGGTGGCGAAGGCGACGTCGGCGCCCAGCAGCTCGCCGAGCCGCTCGGCCACCGGGGCCAGCGAGTAGCGCTGCTCGGGGGCACCCTTCGGGCGGCCGAGGTGCGCGGTCACCACCACCCGCGCGCCGGCCTCGGCCAGCGAGCGGATGGTGGGGACGCTGGCACGGATGCGGCCGTCGTCGGTGATGCGCTGCTGGTCGGCGTCGCCCTCGAGCGGGACGTTGAGGTCGGAGCGGACCAGGACCCGCTTGCCCCGCAGGTCACCGAGGGAGGAGAGGTCGCTCACGTCAGAGGGTCTCGCCGATGTAGCCGATGAGGTCGACGAGGCGGTTGGAGTAGCCCCACTCGTTGTCGTACCAGCCGACGACCTTCACCTGGTTGCCGATGACCTTGGTCAGCGGGGCGTCGAAGATGCACGACGCGGGGTCGGTGACGATGTCGCTGGAGACGATCGGGTCGGTGGAGTACTTCAGGAAGCGGCCGTCGGCGGCCTTCTCGATGATCGCGTTGACCTCCTCCACCGTGGTCTCGCGCGAGGCCTCGAAGGTCAGGTCGGTGGCCGAGCCGGTGGGCACGGGCACGCGCAGGGCGTAGCCGTCGAGCTTGCCCTTGAGCTCGGGCAGCACCAGGCCGATCGCCTTGGCCGCACCGGTCGAGGTCGGCACCACGTTGAGGGCCGCGGCGCGGGCGCGACGCAGGTCCTTGTGGATGTTGTCCTGGAGGTTCTGGTCGGCGGTGTAGGCGTGGATGGTCGTCATCAGACCCTTGACGATGCCGAGGTCGTCGTTGAGGGCCTTGGCCATCGGGCCCAGGCAGTTGGTGGTGCACGAGGCGTTGGAGATGACGTGGTGCTGCGCGGCGTCGTAGTCGGTGTGGTTGACGCCCATCACGACAGTGATGTCCTCGTTGGAGGCCGGCGCCGAGATGATGACCTTCTTGGCCCCGGCGTCGAGGTGGCCCTTGGCCTTGGTGGCGTCGGTGAAGAAGCCGGTCGACTCGACCACGACGTCGACACCGATCTCGCCCCACTTCAGGTCGGCGGGGTTGCGCTCGGCGAAGGCGTGGATCTCGGTGCCTCCGACGACGATCGCGGAGTCGGTGCTGGAGACGTCGGCGTCGAGGCGGCCCAGGATCGAGTCGTACTTCAGCAGGTGGGCGAGCACCGCGTTGTCGGTGAGGTCGTTGACCCCCACGATCTCGATGTCGGCGCCCGAGGCGCGGACGGCGCGGAAGAAGTTGCGGCCGATGCGGCCGAAACCGTTGATGCCTACGCGAACGGTCACGGGTGGAGCTCCTGCTCTGGAGAGGACGGTGTACTCGGGTGGATCAGGGATGGTTCAGCGTGGTGGATCAGCTCTGCGGGCACGTCGGCCGGGACGGCGTGACGGCCGCCGTCGACCCTAGCGGGTGGCGACCCCGGCGGCGCCGAGCGTCCCGTCGTACGTGCCGGTAACCGTGGGGGCGCACGGACGGTGCTGCTCAGCCCTCGTCGGCGAGCATGTCGGGGGTCAGCGAGGCCTCGGTGTCGGGGATGCCGAGCTCCTCGGCCCGCTTGTCGGCCATCGCGAGCAGCCGCCGGATGCGCCCGGCGATGGCGTCCTTGGTGAGCACCGGCTCGTGGAGCTGCCCCAGCTCCTCCAAGGAGGCCTGCTTGTGCTCGAGGCGCAGGGTGCCGGCCATCTTGAGGTGGTCGGGCACCTCGTCGCCGAGGATCTCCATCGCACGGTCGACCCGGGCACCGGCGGCCACGGCCGCGCGCGCCGAGCGGCGCAGGTTGGCGTCGTCGAAGTTGGCGAGGCGGTTGGCGGTGGCCCGCACCTCGCGGCGCATGCGGCGCTCCTCCCAGGCCATGAGCGACTCGTGGGCGCCCAGGCGGGTCAGCAGCTGCCCGATGGCGTCGCCGTCGCGGATCACCACGCGGTCGACGCCGCGCACCTCGCGGGCCTTGGCCTGGATGCCCAGGCGGCGGGCGACGCCGACGAGCGCGAGCGCCGCCTCGGGCCCCGGGCAGGTGACCTCCAGCGACGAGGACCGCCCGGGCTCGGTGAGCGAGCCGTGGGCCAGGAAGGCCCCGCGCCAGGAGGCCACGGCGTCGCAGCCGCCACCGGCGACGACCGCCGGGGGCAGACCGCGCACGGGACGTCCGCGCTGGTCGAGCAGACCGGTCTGGCGGGCCAGCGACTCGCCGTCGCGCACCACCCGCACGATGTAGCGGCTGCCCTTGCGGATGCCGTTGCCCTGCACCATCACCACGTCGGAGGCGTGGCCGTAGACCTCCGCGATGTCCTTGCGCAGCCTGCGTGCCGCGGCGCCGGTGTCGAGCTCGGCCTCCACGACGATCCGCCCGCTCACGATGTGCAGACCGCCTGCGAAGCGGAGCATCGAGGCGACCTCGGCCTTGCGGCAGCAGGTCTTGGTGATCTGGGTGCTGGCCAGCTCGGCCTTCACCTGTGCCGTCATCGCCATGGCCCGATCCTCGCACGCGAGTCAATCACCGCGGGCACCGGGACGAGGGCCCCCGAGGCCTCAGGAGTCGGCCATCACGCTCTCGAAGCAGGCCGCCAGGCGGTCGGGGTCGTGGCGTGGGGAACCGTCGTCGTGGGCGACGTCACCCACCACGAGACGGGCTCCGTGGGCGGCCACCTGCTGCTCGAGGAGCGCCCGCTCGCCGGGCTCGTCGCCCACCTGGCGGGCGTCGGCCAGCACGGTGTGGATGCGCAGGTCGGGGGCGTGCTCGGCGAGCACCGCCAGGTGGTCCACCGGTCCGAAGCCGCCGGTCTCCCCCGGCTGCTCGGCGAGGTTGAGCACGACCACGACCCGGGCCTCGGTCTCCACCAGCGCCCGCCGCAGGTCGGGCACCATCAGGTGCGGGATGACGGAGGTGAACCACGAGCCGGGGCCCAGCACGACCCAGTCGGCGGCGCGCACGGCGGCGACCGCCTCCGGGCAGGCCTCGGGGGCCGGCGGGTCGAGGTCGACCGCGGTGATGACGCCGGCCGTGGTCGCGACCTCGACCTGCCCGCGCACCGTGGTGAGGGCGTCGGGCGCGCCCGGGTCGAGGCCGCGCACGCGCGCGGTGATGTCCATGGGCGTCAGCGCCATCGGCAGCACGCGGCCGGAGGCGCCGAGCAGCCGACCGACCCAGTCGAGGGCCTGCACGTGGTCGCCGAGCAGCTCCCAGAGGGTCACGATGAGCAGGTTGCCGGTGACGTGGCCGCGCATCTCGCCGTCGCCGGCGTAGCGGTGCTGCAGCACCCTCGACCAGGTCGCACCCCACTCGTCGTCGCCGCACAGCGCGGCGAGGGCCATGCGCAGGTCGCCTGGGGGCAGCACGCCGAACTCGCCGCGCAGGCGGCCCGAGGAGCCACCGTTGTCGGCGACCGTGACCACGGCGGTGAGGTCGTCGACGACCAGCTCGCCCACCAGGCGCCGCAGCGCCTGCAGGGAGGCGAAGAGTCCGTGGCCGCCACCGAGGGCGACCACCGACTGGGCGCGGTCGTGGTCGCGGCGCGAGGGGGGTGTCACTCGCGCCCCAGGTCGCGGTGGGTCGCGGTGGCGTCGAGCCCGGCCTCGACCAGGCGACGGGTGGTCTCCTCGGTCATCGCCACGCTGCGGTGCTTGCCACCGGTGCACCCGATGGCCACGCGCATGAAGCGCTTGCCCTCGCGCAGGTAGCCCTCGGCCACTCCGGTGAGCAGGGGGACGTAGGCGTCGAGGAACTCCTCGGCGCCGTCGCGGGACAGGACGTAGCCCGCGACCTCGGGGTCGCGCCCCGTGCCCGGACGCAGCTCGGGGATCCAGTGGGGGTTGGGCAGGAAGCGCATGTCGGCGACGAAGTCGGCGTCGACGGGGATGCCGTACTTGAAGCCGAAGCTGATGACCCGGATGCGCAGCGCCGTGGAGTCGGGGGTGCCGAAGGCCTCCGAGATCCGGGCCGTGAGCTGGTGGACGTTGAGCGCGGAGGTGTCGATGAGCAGGTCGGCGTCGCCGCGCAGGTCGGCCAGCACCTCGCGCTCGCGCTGGAGCCCGTCGAGCAGGCGACCCGAGCCCTGCAGCGGGTGGGGGCGGCGCGCGGCCTCCTGACGCCGCACGAGCACCTCGTCGGTGGCCTCGAGGAAGACCAGGGTGGTGCGCCGGCCCACCGAGTCGTGGGCGAGGTTGGCCCGCAGCGAGGCGAAGAACGACCCCGAGCGCACGTCGACCACCACCGCGATCGGCTGGCTGAGGCCCTGGCTGTCGTCGACGAGGCGCACCACCTCGCGCACCAGGCTCGGCGGGAGGTTGTCGACGACGAAGTAGCCGAGGTCCTCCAGCTCCTTGGCCGCAGTGCTGCGGCCTGCCCCCGTCATGCCGGTGACGACCACCAGCTCGCCCCGCTCGGGACCGACCTGCTCCATCACGACTCCTCGATGATCTCGCCCGTGGCGGTGTTGACGCTGTAGGTCGGGCCGGAACCGGGCGCGGCGGTGCCCCCGCCGCCCCCGTCACCGACCTTGGTGCCGCCCTTGGCGGACGCCGCGGCCACGGCGTCCTTGATGGCCGCGGCCGTGCGCGGGCCGATGCCCGGCACGGTGGCGATCTCCTCCACCTCGGCCTCGCGCAGCTTCTTCAGGGACCCGAAGTGCTTCATCAGGGTCTTGCGGCGCACCTCCCCCAGGCCGGGCACGTCGTCGAGGGCGCTCTCGACCATGCTCTTGGAGCGTCGGGAGCGGTGGTGGTTGATGGCGAAGCGGTGGGCCTCGTCGCGGATCCGCTGGAGCAGGTAGAGACCCTCGGAGGAGCGGGCCAGGATGACCGGGTCCTCCTGGGCCGGCAGCCAGACCTCCTCCAGGCGCTTGGCCAGGCCGCAGACGGGGATGTCGTCGATCCCGAGCTCGTCCAGGGCCCGCTGGGCGGCCGCCACCTGGGGCGGCCCGCCGTCGACGACGACGAGGCCGGGGGCGTAGGCGAACTTGCGGGGACGGCCGGTCTCGGGATCGACCAACATCGGGCCGCTGGAGGGGTCGCCCGCGTCGCCGGGGCGCACCTCGGAGCGGGCCTGCTCGTCGAGCAGCCGGCGGAAGCGCCGGGTGATGACCTCGTGCATCGAGGCCACGTCGTTCTGGCCGTCGACGCCCTTGATGACGAAGCGGCGGTACTCGCCCTTGCGGCTCAGGCCGTCCTCGAAGACCACCATCGAGGCCACCACCTCGGTGCCCTGGAGGTTGGAGACGTCGTAGCACTCGATGCGCAGCGGCACGTCGTCGAGGTCGAGGGCGTCCTGGATCTCCTCCAGCGCACGGTTGCGGGTGGTGAGGTCGCTGGCGCGCTTGGTCTTGTGCAGCGCCAGCGACTGCCGGGCGTTGCTGGCCACGGTCTCCTGCAGCGTCTTCTTGTCGCCGCGCTGCGGCACGCGGATCTGCACCTTGCCGCCGCGCAGGTCGCCGAGCAGCTCCTCGAAGGTGGCCAGGTCGGGCGGGAGCGCCGGCACCAGGATCTCGCGCGGGATGGCGTCGCCCTGCGCGTCGCGGCCGGCTCCGGCGTAGAGCTGGAGCAGGAAGTCGTCGACCAGCTCGGCGGTGCCGCCCTCGTCGACGCGGTCGGCGACCCAGCCCCGCTGGCCGCGGATCCGGCCGCCGCGCACGTAGAAGACCTGCACCGCGACCTCGAGGGGGTCCTCGGCGAAGGCGATCACGTCGGCGTCGGCGCCGTCGCCGAGCACGACGGCCTGCTTCTCCAGCGCCCGCTGCATCGCCCCGAGGTCGTCGCGCAGCCGAGCCGCCTTCTCGAAGTCCATCGCGTCGGAGGCGGCGTACATCTCCTTCTCGATGCGACGCGTGAAGGGCCGGGTCTGCCCGCCCATGAAGTCGCAGAAGTCGTCGACGATCGCGCGGTGCTCCTCCGCGCTGACCTTGCCCACGCAGGGCGCCGAGCACTTGTCGATGTAGCCCAGCAGGCAGGGGCGCCCGATCTGGGCGGAGCGCTTGAAGACGCCGTTGCTGCACGAGCGCATCGGAAAGACCCGCAGCAGGATGTCGACGGTCTCGCGGATCGCCCAGGCGTGGCTGTAGGGGCCGAAGTACCGCGTGCCGCGCCGCTTGGCGCCGCGACCGACCATGACGCGGGGGTACTCCTCGCCGACGGTGACGGCCAGCCAGGGGTAGGACTTGTCGTCGCGGTACTTCACGTTGAAGCGCGGGTCGTACTCCTTGATCCAGGAGTACTCCAGCTGGAGCGCCTCGACCTCGGTGTTGACCACCGTCCACTCCACCCCGGCGGCGGTGGTGACCATCGTGGCCGTGCGCTGGTGGAGGTTGGCGATGTCCTGGAAGTACGAGGAGAGCCGCGCGCGGAGGTTCTTGGCCTTGCCGACGTAGATCACCCGGCCGGCCGCGTCGCGGAACCGGTAGACCCCCGGCTGGGTGGGGATCGACCCCGGCTCGGGCCGGTAGGACAGCGGGCCGCGGGAGGGTCGGGCGGATCGGGACGGCACGCCTCAACCCTACGGTCGCCCACCGACGGTCCGCGCCGGCGGGCGCCCCGCGGGGCGACGGGGCGCGCCGTCAGGCCAGCGTGACCTCGTCGCCCGACACGGTCACCGCGACCGCCGCCAGCGCCTCGGTGGCGGGCCCGTCGGTGGGCTCGCCGGTGTCGAGGGCGAAAACGCTGCCGTGGCAGGTGCAGACGATGCCGTCGGCCGAGACCTGGGAGACCAGGCAGCCCTGGTGGGTGCACACCGCGGAGAAGGCCTTGAACTCCCCCTCGGTCGGCTGGGTGACCACGACCTCCTCCTCGGAGAGGATCGCGCCACCCCCGACCGGCACGTCGGCGGTGGGGGTCAGGCTCGCGCCGGCCGGGAGGTCGGCGGCGGGGTCGCTGGCCGTCTCCTCCTCGCCGCCGCAGGCGGCCAGCACCGGCAGGGCCACCCCGATCCCCGCGACGCCGCCGAGGGCGCGGCGCCGGGTCAAGCCGCCGCGGCGGGTGGTCGTGGTGGGGTCGAGGGTGCTCCCGGTGTCGGCGGGGGCGGGCTCGGTGCTGGTCATGGTCGTCGTCCTCTCGTGACGGCGGGTGGTTGAGCGCGAGGGTAGCCAGGCGGTCTGTGGAGCGGCTGAGGACCGACCCAGGGACCGGCGACCGGTGGCCCCGGCCACCGCCGTGGCTCCCGACCTCCGGGGCTCCCTACTTCTTGGCGGCCGTCCGCTTGGCGGCCGTCTTCTTGGCGGTTGTCCTCTTGGCGGTCGTCGCCTTGGCCGGCTTCGCGGCCCGGGCGGCGGCGCGGTCGTTGGCGACCTGGGTGGCGGCCTGGCGGCGGGTGGCGCGCGCCGGGGCCGGGGCCTCCGACGCCGCGAGGCGACCACGTGGCTGTGTGGCCTCCTTGCCCTCGAGCAGCGGGCGGAGGTAGCGGCCGGTGTGGCTGGCCTCGACCGTCGCGACCTTCTCGGGCGTGCCCTCCGCGACGACCACGCCACCGCGGGACCCGCCCTCGGGGCCCATGTCGACGAGCCAGTCGGCGGTCTTGATGACGTCGAGGTTGTGCTCGATGACCAGGACGGTGTTGCCCTGGTCGACCAGGCGGCCCAGCACCAGCAGCAGCTTGCGGATGTCCTCGAAGTGCAGACCGGTGGTCGGCTCGTCGAGCACGTAGACGGTGCGGCCGGTGGAGCGCTTCTGCAGCTCCGCGGAGAGCTTGACGCGCTGCGCCTCGCCTCCCGAGAGGGTCGTCGCGGGCTGACCGAGGCGGACGTAGCCGAGCCCGACCTCCACGAGGGTCTTCATGTGGCGCGCGATGGCCGGCACGGCGGCGAAGAAGTCGACGGCCTCCTCGATCGGCATGTCGAGGACCTCGGCGATGGTCTTGCCCTTGTAGTGCACCTCGAGGGTCTCGCGGTTGTAGCGCGCGCCGTGGCAGACCTCGCACGGCACGTAGACGTCGGGCAGGAAGTTCATCTCGATCTTGATGGTGCCGTCGCCGGAGCACGCCTCGCAGCGCCCGCCCTTGACGTTGAAGGAGAACCGGCCCTGGAGGTAGCCGCGCATCTTGGCCTCCGGGGTGGAGGCGAAGAGCTTGCGCACGTGGTCGAAGACGCCCGTGTAGGTGGCGGGGTTGGAGCGCGGCGTGCGGCCGATGGGCGACTGGTCGACGTGGATGACCTTGTCGACGTGCTCGAGGCCGGTGATCGCGCGGTGGCGGCCCGGGAGGGTGCGCGCGTTGTAGAGTTGCTTGGCCAGCGAGGTGTAGAGGATGTCGTTGACCAGGGTGGACTTGCCCGAGCCCGAGACGCCGGTGACGGCGACGAAGACGCCGAGCGGGAACGTCACGTCGACGTCGCGCAGGTTGTGCTCGCGGGCCCCGAGCACCTTGAGCTCGCGCCCGACCGTGCGCGGACGGCGGCGGGCCGGCACCGGGATCTCGCGACGACCTGAGAGGTACTGGCCGGTCATCGAGTCGGGGTGGGCGTACAGGTCCTCGACGGTGCCGCTGTGCACCACCTGGCCGCCGTGCTCGCCGGCCCCCGGACCGATGTCGACGACCCAGTCGGCGACCTTGATGGTGTCCTCGTCGTGCTCCACCACGATCAGGGTGTTGCCGAGGTCCTTGAGCCGCACGAGGGTCTCGATGAGGCGCTGGTTGTCGCGCTGGTGGAGCCCGATCGACGGCTCGTCGAGCACGTAGAGGACGCCGACGAGACCGGCGCCGATCTGGGTGGCCAGCCGGATGCGCTGCGCCTCGCCGCCCGAGAGCGACCCGGAGGGGCGGTCGAGGGAGAGGTAGTCGAGCCCGACGTCGAGGAGGAACTGCAGGCGCTCCTGGATCTCCTTGAGCACCCGCTCGCCGATCTGGCGCTCGCGGGCCGAGAGCTCGAGGGAGCCGAGGAACTCCGAGGCCTCGTTGATGGGCAGGGCGCAGACGTCGGCGATGTTGCGACCGCCGAGCAGCACGGCCATGGAGACCGGCTTGAGCCGACTGCCGCGGCAGGTGGGGCAGGGCACCTCGCGCATGAAGCCCTCGAAGCGGTCGCGGCTGGTGTCGGACTCCGCCTCGCGGTGGCGGCGCTCGACGTAGCCCCGCACGCCCTCGAAGTCGGCGTAGTAGGCCCGCTCGCGCCCGTAGCGGTTGCGGGTGACGACGTGGACCTTCGTGGCGTGGCCATCGAGCAGCGCCTTCTGCGAGCGCGCCGAGAGGTCCTCCCACGGGGTGTTGAGGTCGAAGCCGAGCTCGTCGCCCAGGGCGTCCATGAGGCGCAGGAAGTAGTCGGCGACGTGGGCGCCGGCCCAGGGCTGGATGGCGCCCTCGCCGAGGGTCGCCGAGGGGTTGGGCACGACGAGCTCGGCGTCGACCTCCAGCTTGGTGCCCAGGCCGCTGCAGGCCGGGCAGGCGCCGAAGGGCGAGTTGAACGAGAACGACCTCGGCTCGAGGTCGTCGGTGTCGATGGGGTGGTCGTTGGGGCACGCCATCTTCTCGCTGAACTTCATCTCGCGCCCGGGGTCCTTGGCGTCGAGGTCGACGAAGTCGAGCACGACCAGGCCGCCGGCCAGGCCCAGGGCGGTCTCCACGGAGTCGGTGAGGCGCCGCTTGGAGGACTCCTTGACCGCCAGCCGGTCGACGACGACCTCGATGGTGTGCTTCTTCTGCTTGTCGAGCTTGGGTCCGTCGGACAGGACGGTGTCGAGGGAGTGGGTCTCGCCGTCGATGCGGGCGCGCGAGAAGCCCTGGGTCTGCAGCTGGCGGAAGAGCTCGACGTACTCCCCCTTGCGGCCGCGCACGACCGGTGCGAGGACCTGGAAGCGCCGGCCCTCCTCCAGGGACAGCACGCGGTCGACGATCTGCTGCGGGGTCTGCCGCTCGATGGGGGCGCCGCAGGTCGGGCAGTGGGGGCGCCCGGCGCGCGCGTAGAGCAGGCGGAGGTAGTCGTAGACCTCGGTGATCGTGCCGACCGTCGAGCGGGGGTTCTTCGAGGTCGACTTCTGGTCGATCGAGACCGCGGGCGAGAGGCCCTCGATGAAGTCGACGTCGGGCTTGTCCATCTGGCCCAGGAACTGGCGGGCGTAGGCCGAGAGCGACTCGACGTAGCGACGCTGGCCCTCGGCGAAGATCGTGTCGAAGGCGAGCGACGACTTGCCCGAGCCCGAGAGGCCGGTGAAGACGATCAGCGAGTCGCGGGGAAGGTCGAGCGACACGTCCTTCAGGTTGTGCTCGCGAGCACCCCGGATGATGAGCTGGTCCTGCACTGGAGTCCCGTCCTGGTGGCGTGGAGGAGTCGAACAGACGTTCGTCATGGTACGTCGGCGTCCGCCGCAGGGGCGGGTCGGCACGTCCGGCCACCATCTCACGCACCACCGACAGCGGGGCCACACCCCGATGGGCAGCGGAGCCGCCCCGCGCCGGGTGAGCCCGCTCACGGGTCGGGCCACCCGCCGGCGCGGCAGGATGGGGACATGACCCCACCGAGCGACACCCCGGCCCCCTCGGACTACGACGGCGACGTCTCCCCCGGAGGCCCCGCCCAGACCCGCGAGCTGGCCCACCTCGTCATCACCAAGGTCGCCGTCGACCCCGAGATGTCCAACAACTGCTACCTGCTGCGCTGCCGCCACACCGGGGAGCAGGTGCTCGTCGACGCCGCCGCCGACGCCGCCACGCTGCTGGGCCTGGTCGGTGAGGCCGGCCTGGACACCGTCGTCACCACCCACCAGCACTGGGACCACCACCGAGCGCTGGCGGAGGTCGTCGCCGCCACCGGGGCCGAGGTCGTCGTCGGCACCCCCGACGCCGACGCCGTCACCGAGCAGACCGGCGTCACCGTGACCCGCCGGGTCGGGGCCGGCGACACCGTCGCGGTCGGCGACTGCACCTTGCAGGTCGTGCCGATCGCCGGCCACACCCCCGGGTCGGTCGCGCTGGTCTACGACGACCGCCCCTCCGGCGGCCGGCCCCACCTGTTCACCGGCGACTCGCTCTTCCCCGGCGGCGTGGGCAACACCTTCGGCGACGAGGCCGCCTTCGCCCAGCTCGTCGACGAGGTCGAGACCAAGCTGTTCGACGCCCTGCCCGACGAGACGTGGTTCTACCCCGGCCACGGCGGCGACTCGACCCTCGGCGCCGAGCGCGCGTCGATCCCGGAGTGGCGCGCCCGGGGCTGGTGACCCGCTCGCGGCCCTCGCCGCGTGGGTGAACGGTGAGGGTGGCGGCGTACGACAGGTCGGCAGCCGCCGGAGGGGTCGTCTCCCGCCGCTTCCCACACCGATCACCGGGACGTTCAGCGGGCTCCCACCACGTCCGCTCGGGCCGGCTCCCGCCGCGGGGCGGGCCGGGCCGGGCGAGAAGTGGCGGCGTACGACCGGTCGGCAGCCGCCGGAGGTGTCGTCTCCCGACACTTCCGCACGGTCGGCCACCCGGCCGGTCACCGGGCTCCAGCCACGCCCCGCCCGGCAGCACCTCCGGCTGCCAGGCGGCCCGCGCGAGAAGTGGCGGCGAACGACCGCTCCGCACCTGCTGGACCTGTCGTCTCCCGCCACTTCCGCCCGGTCGGCCACCGGGACGTTCACCGGGCTCCAACCGCGCCCCGCGCCACAGTGCCTCCCGCCGCGGGGCGGCCCGCCCGGGAAGTGGCGGCGTACGACCGGTCGGCACCTGCTGGACCGGTCGTCTCCCGCCACTTCCGCCCGGTCGACCACCGGGACGTTCACCGGGCTCCAACCACGCCCCGCGCCGCAGTGCCTCCCGCCGCGGGCCGCCCGCGGCGAGAAGTGGCGGCGAACGACCGCTCCGCACCTGGACCGGTCGTCTCCCGCCACTTCTGCCCGGTCGGCCACCGCGCGGTGAGGTCCCGTTCGGAACCGCGCTGGCCGGTCGCGGAGCAGCGACGCCACCCAGCGCGCCCGCGGCGGCGACCCGACCGCGTGGTAGCCGCCCCGCGGCAGGGACGATCGAGCGGTGCGCGGCCCGGGACCCCGGGCCGCCCGGCTCCCGGGGCGCGCCTAGGCTCGACCCCGTGATCGAGCTGCGCACGCCCACCCAGATCGAGCAGATGCGACCCGCGGGGCGCTTCGTGGCCGAGGTGCTGACCCGCCTGCGCGAGGTCGCCGACGTGGGGGTGAACCTGCTGGAGCTCGACCGGGTCGCGCACGACATGATCCGCGAGCGCGGCGCGGAGTCGTGCTACATCGACTACCACCCGTCCTTCGGCGCCTCACCCTTCGGCAAGGTGCTCTGCACGTCGGTCAACGACGCCGTGCTCCACGGCCTGCCCCACGACTACACCCTGCGCGACGGCGACCTGCTCAGCGTCGACTTCGCCTGCGCCGTCGACGGCTGGGTCTCCGACTCCGCGCTCAGCGTCGTCGTCGGCACCCCGAGGCCGGAGGACCTGACGCTCATCGAGACCACCGAGCGGGCCCTGGCCGCGGGCATCGACGCCGCCCGCGTCGGCAACCGCGTCGGTGACATCTCGGCCGCGATCGCGGCCGTGGCCCACGAGGCCGGGCTGAGCGTCAACACCCAGTTCGGCGGGCACGGCGTGGGGCGCACCATGCACGGCGAGCCCCACATCGCCAACGACGGCCGCGCCGGTCGCGGACTGCGGCTCAAGGCCGGTCTGGTCATCGCGATCGAGCCGTGGTTCCTCCACACGACCGACGAGATCGTCACCGACCCCGACGGCTGGACGCTGCGCAGCGCCGACGGGTCGCGCGGCGCCCACTCCGAGCACACCGTGGCCATCACCCCCGACGGGCCCCCGCTCGTGCTCACCGCGCGCGACTGACCCCCACGCCGTACGCCGGGACCGTCCAAGCCGGCTCGACAGCCGGGCCCGGCGACGGCTCGGCGACCGCTCGGCGGCTCAGCGCCCGGGCACGTGGCCGCGCGGCGGGGCCCACTGGCCCTCGGCGCGCAGGTGCTCGTAGATCTCCAGCTCGGGGCGCAGGTGGTCCTCGAGGCGGCGCCGCAGGGCGCGGCTGAGGTCGGGCCGGCTCGTGGAGGTCGACCAGTTCTTCATGGTGACCTCGAGCGGCTCGCCGATCTTCTCGGCGATCCAGCCCTCCCACACGTCGGGGCGCTCGAGGGCGAACAGGCGGTCGACGGCGATGTCGAGGTCGGCCGAGAGCGCGATGAAGCGGGCCTGGCGCCCCTTGAGCGCGCCCGGTGCGCCGTCGAGGTAGGCGCCGACGAAGGCGTCGAAGCTGACGTCGGCGGTGGAGTTGGCCGCGCGGGAGTTGTCGTCGTCCTGCAGCGCGGGGCGCTGGCGGTAGCGCCACCACGACTCCAGCCAGGCCACCGGCTCGCGGAACAGAGAGACCAGCTCGTAGTCGTCGCGCTGGTAGCCGCCGGTCTGGAGCACCGGCGCCATGCGGTTGGTGAAGGTGCGCGCGTTCATGTGCTTGAGGCGCGGGTTGATCCGCATCATCACCTCGGCGCGACCCATGAGGCTCGTGACGAGGGTGGTGGAGGCGCACTTGGGCATCGAGAGCATGACGAAGCCGTGGCCGGGCAGGGCGATCACGACGACGAACCTAGCCGACCCGGGCCGGCGTCAGCCCAGCCGGCGGTAGGCACCGCGGTGGAAGAGCAGCGGCGGGGCGTCCGCACCGCCGGGCCCCTCGGCGAGGGCCAGCACGCGCCCGACCACCACGTCGTGGTCACCGGCCTCGTGGACCGCGTCAATCGCGCAGTCGACGTGGGCGACCGCGCCGTCGAGCCGGGGCGCCCCGGTCGTGGGCGACGCGGTCCAGCCCACTCCCGCGAACTTGTCCACGCCGCGGCTGGCCATGCGGGTGGACAGCTCCTGCTGGTGCTCGGCGAGGACGTTGACGCAGAAGCGGCCCGCCTCGCGGACGCGGGGCCACGCGCGGGAGGACCGGGCCAGCACCACCAGCACCAGCGGCGGGTCGAGGGAGACGCTGGCGAAGGACTGGCAGGTCACGCCCACGGGCCCCTCGGGGGTGTCCGCGGTGACCACGGTGAGCCCGGAGGCGAAGGAGCCGACCACGTCGCGGAAGCGACGGTCGGTGAGCGGGTAGGCCCGCCCGTCGAGGTGGTACTCGGGATCGGCGTCGTCGGCGAGCCAGGCCGGGGCTCCCGGCTCGGGCTCCGTGCCTGTGCCGGGCCCGTCGTGGTCGGAGCCGGCGGAGGTCATGGCGCCCACGCTAGCCAGCCCCGCGCCCGCCCCCGGCGGGTGGGTCGGGCGGCGGACCACCCCCGACCACCCCGGGCTACCCCGGCCGGCGGGCGAGCACGTAGAGCCGCTCGGTGGTCTCGCCGTGGTGGAGCAAGGGCCCGCGGTGGTACCACTCGACGTCGACCAGGCCCGCGGCCGCGACCGCGGCGAGCACGCGCGCCGGCTCGTGGAGCACCAGGGCGAGGTCGACCTCGCGCTCGAGCCAGGAGTCGGTGCGGCGCACCGCGGGACCCGCGGCGGAGGCCGCCTCGAGCGCCAGCACCAGGTGACCGCCGGGCGCGAGGGGCCGCACCAGGGCGGCGACGGCGTCGTCGAGCTCGGAGGGCGCGAGGTGGATGAGGGAGTACCACGCCAGCACCGCGCCCCACCCGGGCGCCGTCGTGGGTCGCATGAGCCGCCGCAGGTCGCCGACCTCGTAGGCCCCGTCGGGGAAGCGGCGCCGGGCCTCGGCCACCATCGCCGGGGACAGGTCCACCCCCGAGGCGTCCGCGCCCAGCGAGCGCAGCAGGGCGGTGGTGTGGCCGGGCCCGCTGCCGACCTCGACGACCGGTCGGCCGTCGGCGAGCGCGACGACCCGGCCCAGCAGCCACGTCTCCAGCCCGAGAGGGCCGTGGGCGCCCTCGGCGTACTCCTCGGCGAAGCGGGCGGCGTAGGGCTCGGCCAGTGCGTCGTAGGAGGCGCGGACGCGCTCGTCGCGCGCCTCCGGGCCGTCGGCGAGCACCGACTCCCGCTCGTCGGGGCCGGCGGCGGCCGGCCCACCGGCCGCCGCCGTGTCGACCTCGACCGGCCCCAGGAGGTGGGTCCAGCGACTGTCGAGCCGGCCCGAGCGCGGGGAGACCTCGCGCACCAGGGGTCGCTCCCGCGCGGCGAGGCGCAGCAGGCACGCGTCGACGGCGTCGCGGTCGGCGAAGGGGTGGAGCCGCTCGGTGCGGGTGCGGAGCTCGCCGGGGGCCTGCACCCCCCGCAGCAGCAGCACGGTGAGCAGCGCGCGCTCGTCGGGCCCGAGGTCGAGCTCCTCCTCCAGCACCTGGTGGTACTTCAGCGTGCGGCGGCCGGAGTCGGACCAGACGATCCTCACCAGCCCGCGGTCCTTGAGGCCGCGCGCCACCTGCTCGACCTGCTGCTCGTCGTAGGCCACCACCGGGTCGCGGCTGGAGGTCTGGTTGCAGGCGGTGCGCAGCGCGTTGAGGGACAGCGGGTACGACGCGGGCACCGTCACCTGCTTCTCCAGCAGCGCGCCGAGCACCCGCTGCTCCTCGGGCGAGAGCGGCTCGGGGATCGGCATGGGCCGACCCTAGCCGCGCGCGACGGCCCCGCCCGGCCGCCCGACGCCGAGGTCGGCCCCGACCGCTGTGGGTACGGTCGGCACATGACCTGGGACGCCCTGCCTGCCGGAGTGCTCATCGACGACCCCGACGTCGTCGCGGGCTACGCCCACGACCAGTCGCGGCTCACCGAGCGCGCCACGCCGTCGGTGGTGCTCGCCCCGCGCAGCACCGCCGAGGTGCAGGCCTGCCTGCGCGCCGCCTCGGCGGCCGGCGTGGCCGTCGTCCCCCGGGGCGCCGGCAGCGGCCTGGTGGGCGGCGCCAACGCGCCGGCCGGGAGCGCCGTGCTGTCGCTGCACCGGATGGACCGCGTGCTGGAGGTCGACCCCGTCGAGCGGCTCGCGGTCGTGCAGCCGGGGGTCGTCACCGGCGACCTGCGCGCCGCCGCGGCCGGTGCCGGCCTGTTCTACCCGCCCGACCCGGGGTCGGTCGCCTTCTGCACGGTCGGCGGCAACGTCGCCACCGACGCCGGCGGCATGTGCTGCGTCAAGTACGGCGTCACCGGCGACTTCGTGGAGGCCCTGGAGGTCGTGCTCGCCGACGGCCGGGTCCTGCGCACCGGCACCCGCACGGTCAAGGGCGTGGCCGGCTACGACCTCACCAGCCTCTTCGTCGGCTCCGAGGGCACCCTGGGCGTGGTCACGGAGATCACCGTGCGCCTGCTGCCGGCGCCCGCCGCACCGCAGACCCTCGTGGCCTCCTTCGACCGCCTCGCCTCGGCCGGCGACGCGGTGGCCCGGATCGCGGCCGCCGGGCTGACCCCCTCGCTGCTGGAGGTGCTCGACCGCACCACGGTGCGGGCCGTCGACGCCCACGCCGGCATGGGCCTCGGTGACGTCGCCGCCCTGCTGCTGGTGCAGTCCGACGACGCCGGGCCCGGGGCGGCGGCGCTGCTGGAGCAGGTGGAGTCGCACTGCACCGGCGCCGGAGCCGTCGACGTGGCGCGCAGCGACGACGCCGAGGAGGCGGCGATGCTGCTCGAGGCGCGACGCCTCGCCCTGCCCGCGCTCGAGCGCCTGGCGGCCGACCGCGGCGGCGACTGGCTGCTCGACGACGTCTGCGTGCCCCGGGCCCGGGTGGTCGACCTGATCGGCGCGGTCGAGGCCGTCGCCCACGACCTCGGCCTGACCATCGGCGTCTTCGGGCACGCCGGCGACGGCAACCTGCACCCCACGATCGTCTACGACCACACCGACCCCGACGGACGCGCCACCGCGATGCGCGCCTTCGACCGGATCACCGAGGCCGCGCTCGCGCTGGGGGGCACCATCACCGGTGAGCACGGCGTGGGCACGCTGAAGAGGCACTGGCTGACCCGCGAGCTCGACCCCGTCGCCCTCGACGTGCAGCGGGCCCTGCGACGCACCTTCGACCCCGCCGGCGTGCTCAGCCCCCACGCGGTGCTCTAGCCGCCCCGCGCGCCGGACCTCCTGCCCCGGGGCCGACTGTGCGGCGCACCACCCGGGCCGCAGGAATCGTGCGGGCCGCCGACCGGTTGGGCAGGAGTCCCCTCCGGAAAGGCAGTCCCGTGAAGCACGCACTCTCGGCGGTCCGCAGAACCCCGTTCTGGGCCCAGATCGTCCTCGGCCTGGTGCTCGGCGTCGTCCTGGGCCTGGTGGCCCGCACCTGGGACGTGGCCTGGCTGGCCACGACCCTCGACACCATCGGCAGCACCTTCGTCGGCCTGCTCACCGCGGCCGTGCCGCCGCTGGTCTTCGCCGCCATCGTGGTCAGCGTGACCAACCTGCGCGAGGTCTCCAACGCCGCGCGGCTGGCCACGCAGACGCTGGTCTGGTTCGCGATCACGTCGCTGGTGGCCGTCACGATCGGCATCACGCTGGGCCTGCTCACCAACCCCGGCAGCAGCGCCGACGTCTCGGCCGCGGGCGCGACGTACGAGGGCACCAGCGGCTCGTGGCTGGACTTCCTCACCGGCCTGGTGCCGGCCAACGTGCTCGGCCTGGAGATCGAGGAGGGCGCCGCGTCCTTCAACGTGCTGCAGATCGTGGTGGTCGCCCTCGTCGTGGGCGCCGCCTCGCTGAAGGCCGGCGAGAAGGCCGAGCCGTTCCTGGGCTTCATGCGCTCGGCGCTGGCCGTCGTGCAGCAGGTCCTGTGGTGGATCATCAAGCTGGCCCCGCTCGGCACCCTCGGCCTGCTCGGCCGCGCCGTCGCGACCTACGGCTGGGACCTGGTGGCGCCGCTGGCGGTCTTCACCGTCGACGTCTACGTCGGCTGCCTGCTGGTGATGTTCGTGGTCTACCCCGTCATCCTGCGCCTGCACGGCCTGTCGCCGGTGAAGTTCTTCTCCGGCGCCTGGCCCGCGATCCAGCTGGCCTTCGTCTCGCGCTCCTCGGTGGGCACGATGCCGCTGACCCAGCAGGTGACGACGCGCAACCTCGGCGTGCCGCAGGAGTACTCCTCCTTCGCGGTGCCGCTCGGCGCGACCACCAAGATGGACGGCTGCGCGGCCATCTACCCCGCGCTGGCCGCGATCACGGTGGCGCAGATCTTCGGCATCACCCTCGGCGTGCAGGACTACCTGCTCATCGCCTTCGTGTCGGTGGTCGGCTCCGCCGCCACCGCGGGTCTCACCGGCGCCGTCGTCATGCTGACGCTGACCCTCACCACCCTGGGCCTGCCGCTGGAGGGCGTGGCGCTGCTGCTGGCCATCGACCCGATCCTCGACATGATGCGCACCGCCACCAACGTGGCTGGCCAGGCGCTCGTGCCGACCATCGTGGCCCGCCGCGAGGGCATCCTCGACGTCGACGCCTACCACGCGCCGCGTCGCGGGGCCCCCGTCGGCGACACCCCCGAGCCGGTCCGCGAGCCGGAGCCGGCCGGGGTCTGACCAGCACCCCCGGGACGGCGGGTCCTCAGCGGGCGAGGTCGGTGACCTCGCCCGCGTCGGGGTCCCAGTGGCGCAGCGACGCCAGCCGCAGCTCCAGGGCCGCGTCGTGGTCGCCCAGGGCCTCCAGGGCCCGGGGCACGTCGGACCGGTCGAGACCCCGGGCGAGGGTCAGGTGGGGCACCCAGCCGTGGTGGCGGCGCTCGGGCACGTGCACCCGCACCGCCAGCACCCGGCGCACCACGTCGTCGCTCAGCTGCACCGGGCGGGCCAGGGCCACGCGGCCGCCCCCGCCGCCGAGGAGCAGGACGCCACCGACCACGGCCGTCACCGGCAGCAGCGAGCCCAGGCGCGCCGTCGCCACGTCGAGGGCGTCGCTCGACAGCGCGGGGGCCTCCACCACGCTGACGTGGGCGGCGTTGGAGGCGCCGCGGTGGTCGAGCTGGGAGGGCAGGCCGGCGTCGCGCAGGGCCTGCCACTGCCGGCGTACGGCGGCCTGGCCCGCCTCGTCGGGCAGCAGCTCGAGGGAGTGCAGCCGCGCCATCAGGACAGCCACGGGTGGGCGCGCCGGGTGTGGGCGGCCTTGGTCGACGGGTCCAGGCCGTCGTAGAGGTTGGCGATCATGCGCGAGCGGGCGTTGCCGGCGAAGACGTCGTGGTGGTCGCGCACGAAGGTCCAGTAGAGCGCGTCCCAGTCCTCGCGCCACTCCCCCGCCGGCAGGTCCGACATCTTGCGCAGGTAGTTCGACCCCGACACGTAGGGCTTGGTGGTGATCGCCTCGCCCGCGGCGAACTGGCTCATGGCGTAGACGTTGGGCACCATCACCCAGTCGTAGGCGTCGACGAACATCTCCATGAACCACTCGTAGGCGGCGTCGGGCTCGGCGCGCAGCAGGCACATCGCGTTGCCGAGCACCATCAGGCGCTCGATGTGGTGGGCGTAGCCGTGGGCCAGCACCCGCTCCAGCACCAGGTCGACCGGAGCCAGCCCCGTGCGCGCGGTCCACCAGCCCTCGGCCAGCGGCCGGGTGTGGGTCAGCCGGTTGCCGCTGCGCATGCGGCGCCCGTGGACGACGTAGGTGGCGCGCATGTACTCGCGCCAGCCGATGAGCTGGCGCATGAAGCCCTCGAGGGAGGCCAGCGGCACCTCCTCGGAGGACCCGACGTCGAGCGCCCGCTCCAGCACGTGGGCCGGGGTGACCAGCCCGATGTTCAGGCCCGGGGTCAGCAGGGCGTGGAACACCCACGGGTGCTCGCGGGAGATCGCGTCCTCGAAGGGCCCGAACTCGGTGAAGCGCTCGGCGAGGAACTCCTCCAGCATCGCCTCCGCCTCGTCGTGCGAGGTCGGCCAGGCGAAGGCCTCCGCGTCGCCGGGGGCGTCGGGGAACTCCTCGCCGACCCAGGCGATGGCGTCGGCCACGGCCGGGTGCCGCTCGGGCCCGCCGTCGGCGCCGGGCCGGGCGACCGCGGGCACGGGGTGCTGCTTGGGCAGCTTCTTGCGGTTGTCGGCGTCGAAGGACCACTGGCCCCCGACGGGCTGGTCGCCCTCGACCAGCACGTCGAGACGGCGGCGCTGCCAGGCGTAGAAGTGCTGCATGCGCGCGGTCCGGCCGCCGCTGCCGACCTGCTCGGCGACGTCGGCGCGGGAGGTGAGGAAGCACGGTGTCTCCAGGACGTCCTCGGAGCGCAGCTCGTAGCCGTGGTCGGCCAGGGCCGCGGTGAGGTCGCGCGAGAGCCAGTCGTCGACCACGTCGTAGACGCTCACCTGCGTCGGGCGCAGCCGGTCGAGGCAGTCGACGAGCCGGTCGTGGCTCGTGGCGGAGGCGGAGGTCTCGACGTGCTCGACCTCGTGGCCGGCCTCGCGCAGCCGCTCGGCGAAGCGGACCATCGAGGCGCGGTGGAGCACCAGCTTCTGGGCGTGGAAGCGGTACTGCCGGAAGAGCAGGTCGTGCTCGAGGAGCACGAAGACCGTGCCGGCCGGAGCGTCGAGGTGCGCGGCGAAGAGCTGGTGGGGCAGCACGAGGCGCACGTGGCGCGACGGGTCGGTGTCCGGCATGCACCGACCCTAGGCAGCGCCGCGCTGCCCGGGGCTCCCCCCTCGGGCCGGACCCTGCGGGGCCGTGGGCCCCACCCGACCGGACCCACGGAGGCCATACTGCCGGTCATGACCCTCCTCGACTCCTGGACCCTCGGCGAGCACACCGCCGACGGCACGACCCACCCGACCTACCGCAAGGGCAGCGGCCCCGGCGTCGTGGTGATCCACGAGATCCCCGGGCTCACCCCGCAGGTCATCGCCTTCGGCGAGGAGGTGGTGGCCGCCGGCTTCACCGTCGTCATGCCCCACCTCTTCGGCACGCCCGGGGCCCCGATCGGAGCCCGCTCGGTCGCCGGGGCCTTCCGCCAGGTGTGCGTGAGCCGGGAGTTCACGAAGCTCGCCACCGGGGAGACGACCCCGGTCGCCGGGTGGCTGCGCAGCCTGGCCCGCGACCTGCACGCGGAGCTGGGCGGGCCGGGCGTCGGCGCGCTGGGCATGTGCTTCACCGGGGGCTTCGCCCTGGCCATGATGGTCGACACCTCCGTCGCGGCGCCCGTGGTCTGCCAGCCCTCCGCGCCCTTCCCCGTCGGCCGCCGCCGCGCGGGCGACGTCAACCTCTCCCCCTCCGACCTCGCGGCGGTGCGCGAGCGCGTCGCGGGCGGCTGCCAGGTGCTCGGCGTGCAGTACGACGGTGACGTCGCCACCGGCACCCGCTTCGAGACCCTCACCCGCGAGCTGGGCGAGGGCTTCGTGCGCATCGACCTGCCCGGACGCAAGCACGCGACCCTGACGCTGCACCGCGACCAGGGCGCCGTCGACCGCGTGCTGGGCTTCTTCGAGGACAAGCTGCGGCCCGCCCCCTGACGAGACCCGCCCCGCGGGCGGTTACCGATCGTTAACATCGGGGCCATGCTCTTCCGGCTCCGCCAGCTCCTGACCGCGGCGCTCGTCGCCAACGCGCTGCGCCCGGTGCCGGGCTTCAGGACGGCCGTGCCGGTCTTCCTGGCCGGCTGGGGCACCAGCGAGCTCGCCCCGCACCTGCTCGCGGCCACGGCCGCCGACACCGCCCGCCACGCCCGTCG
The DNA here is from genome assembly GCF_023712465.1 of Nocardioides sp. P86. Lineage (NCBI taxonomy): Bacteria > Bacillati > Actinomycetota > Actinomycetes > Propionibacteriales > Nocardioidaceae > Nocardioides > Nocardioides sp. P86. Next base: position 326,961 of record NZ_JAMAYE010000002.1, read on the forward strand.
GCGCGGGCTGACCCGCACCGGCGCGCTGCTGGCCCTCGCCAACGCCGCCGGCCTGGCCTGGATGCTGCGCACGAGCGCGCAGGCGCGCGGGGTGGCCGACCGCGCCCTGGTCGACGCCCTCGGCGTCGACTACCTCGACGAGATCGACACCGAGATCCCCCGCGACGTGCGCGTGCCGTGGCGGCGGCTGCTCAACCCCTTCCGCATGCGCGAGCCCGGGGTGCACGTGGAGCGCGACATCGCCTACGACGACACCCTGGGCCGGCGCGGCCTGCTCGACGTCTACACAGCCGTCGAGCGCCCCGCCGGCCTGCCCGAGGGCGGCGCTCCCGTCCTGGTGCAGGTCCACGGCGGCGGCTGGACGCTGGGCGCCAAGGACACCCAGGGCATCCCGCTGATGCAGCACCTCGCCGCCCGCGGCTGGGTCTGCGTCGCCCCCAACTACCGGCTGGCGCCGCAGCACCCGTTCCCGGCGCAGGTCGTCGACGTGAAGAAGGTGCTGGCGTGGGTCCACGAGCACATCGCGGCCTACGGCGGCGACCCGTCGTACGTCGCGATCACGGGGGGCTCGGCCGGCGGCCACCTCGCCGCGCTCGCGGCCCTGACGCCCGGCGACCCCGCCTGGCAGCCCGGCTTCGAGGACGCCGACACCTCCGTGCAGGTCGCGGTGCCGCACTACGGCGTCTACGACCTGGCCGGGGCCACCGGCCTGCGCAGCGCCGTGCAGATGCGCGACCGCTTCCTCGGACCCCGGATCCTGCGCCGGCGCTGGCGCGAGGACCCCGAGCCCTTCGAGGCCGGGTCGCCGCTGCTGCGGGTGGGGCCCGAGGCCCCCGACTTCTTCGTCGTGCACGGTCGCCTCGACAGCCTGGTGCAGGTCGACCAGGCGCGGCTCTTCGTCGAGGCGCTGCGCCGGACCTCGCGCCGCTCGGTCGTCTACGCCGAGCTGCCGGGCGCCCAGCACGCCTTCGACGTCCTGCCCTCGGTGCGCTCGGTGGCCGTCGTGCGTGCGGTGGACCGCTTCCTGCACTGGCACTGGGCCCGCCACCGCAGGGCGCTGGCACCGGCCGTGGCGGCCGGCGAGGAGGACTCGCGACCCGCGTGACCCGTGACACGTCACCGATCGACGGGCACCCGTCTGACCAGGCGTCTTCACGACCTCTTCACGGGTGGCTCGACACTTCGACGTGACGAGTCAGGCGACCGGTGTCATGCTCGTCTCAGGGGGGCGGTCTTCCGCCGAGAAACGTCTGGACGAGGGAGGGCCGGCATGGCCAAGGTGTTGGTGGTCGAGGACGAGAGCGACGTGCGCGAGCTGCTGTCGACGGTGCTCGAGATGAACGGCCACGAGGTCGAGAGCGTGCCCGAGTCGTGGAACGCCATGGTCGAGGTCAGCGCCGGCTCCTTCGACCTGGTCGTGATGGACGTCAGCATGCCCGGCATGAACGGCCTGGAGCTGGCCCGGCTGCTCAAGGCGCAGCCCTCGGCGGGCTCGCCGCAGATCCTCATGGTCTCGGCCCGCTCCTCGCGCGACGACATCGCCGCCGGCCTCGCCGCCGGCGCGGACGCCTACGTCACCAAGCCCTTCAGCATCGGCGACCTCAGCCGCCGCGTCGAGGACATGCTCGCCGCGGTGTGAGCCCCACCGGCTCCGCGGCCCCACCGGCGCGGCGCTAGCCTCCAGCGGTGCCCACCACTGCGCAGGACCCGACCGGAGCCGACTGGCAGCACCACGCCCGGGCGGCGAAGGGCTTCATGCCCCTCGACGAGGGGCTGCTGCTCCACCGCCGTGCCCTCGAGCGCCTGCCCCACGGGCCGGTGCTCGAGGTCGGCACCTACTGCGGCAAGTCGGCGATCCACCTCGCCGCCGCGGCCCGGGAGGTCGGTGGGCCGCAGGCGGTGGTCTTCACGGTGGACCACCACCGCGGCTCGGAGGAGAACCAGGCCGGCTGGGAGCACCACGACGCGAGCCTGGTCGACGCCGAGACCGGTCGCATGGACACGCTGCCGGTCTTCCGGCGCACCCTGGAGCGCTCCGGGCTCGAGGACCTCGTCGTCGCGGTGGTCGGGGCCAGCACCACGGTCGCGCGCCACTGGCGCACCCCGCTGTCGCTGGTCTTCATCGACGGCGGGCACGCCGAGGAGCACGCCCAGAACGACTACAGCGGCTGGGCGCCCTGGGTCGAGGCCGGCGGGCTCCTGGTGGTGCACGACGTCTTCCCCGACCCCGCCGACGGCGGCCAGGCGCCCTGGCACGTCGTGCAGCGGGCGCTGGCGGGCGGTGCCTTCAGCGAGGTGGAGACCGTCGGCTCGATGCGGGTGCTGCGGCGCGACTCAGGACGGGCGGGCGAGCCGGTCGGCTGAGTCGGGCGACGGGCACCCGCACTCCAGCGCGATCTCCGCGAAGTGCGGGGCCAGCGACGTGCCGCGCATGATCCCCGAGCCCGGGGTGGCGTGACCGTAGGTCTCCCCCAGCGCATCGACGGCCAGCAGCACGGCGGCGGCGGTGTAGGTGGTCTGCTCACCGGGCCAGTGGACGTCGTCGCCGAAGACCCAGCCGGTCCAGTAGCTGCCGTCCTCGTGACGCAGGTGCTGCATGTCGCCCAGCAGCCGCAGCGCGCCCCCGTGGTCGCCGACCGCGTCGAGGGCGAGCACGAGCTCGCACGTCTCGGCGCCCGTGACCCACGGGTTGGTGTCGACGCAGCGGATGCCCAGCCCGGGCACGACGAAGTCGTCCCAGCGCGAGGCGAGCAGCGCCGAGGCGGCCGGCCCTCGCACGGCACCGCCGAGGACGGGGTAGTACCAGTCCATGGAGAAGGTGGACTTGTCCAGGAACAGGTCGCGATGGTGGCGCACGGCGTGGCCGAGCCGGCCGCCGGCCAGCTCCCACTCCGGCTGCGGGTCGTCGAGCAGCTCGGCGAGCGCGACGCCGGCCCGCAGCGACTGGTAGACGCTCGACGACCCGGCCAGCAGCGCCCCCTGGTCGTCGGGGGTCCAGTTGAGCCCGCCGAAGGGCAGCTGCTGGGCCACCACCCAGTCGAGCCCCGCGCGCACGGCCGGCCACAGCGTCGCGACGTACGCCGCGTCGTGCCGCACGAGCCAGTGGTGCCACAGGCCCACCGCGAGGTAGGCGCTCATGTTGACCTCGCCGCGGTCGTCCTCGACCTGCCCGGCGACGATCTTCATCGGCCAGGACCCGTCGGCGCGCTGCCAGCGCGGCACCCAGTCGTACGCCGCCTCGGCGGCCTCGACCTCGCCGCCGACGAGCAGCGCCATCGCGGCCTCCACGTGGTTCCACACGTCGACGTGCTCGCCGGTCGTCCACGGGATCGCCCCGTCGGGCTCCTGCATCCGCGCGATGCTGGCCGCGGTCTGCGCCACCTGGCCCGGGCTGAGCACGCCCTCGACGTGCGGCAGCCGCTCAGACATGCGCCGCCGACGGCTTGCGGAAGTAGAGCACCATGCTCTTGCCGATGAGCGGGTCGAGCACCCGGCCGGCCACGCGCAGCGCGCGCGGCTGCTTCATGATCTCCCACACCAGCAGCCGGTGGTAGGCCCTGGCGAGGGGGTGGTCGTCGTTGCGCACGCCCACGGCGCACTTGATCCACCAGTAGGGCGAGTGCAGGCCGTGGGCGTAGTCCTTGCCCTCGAAGGCCAGCCCGGCGTTGGCGAGCTTGCCGATCAGCTCCTTGTCGGAGTAGATGCGGATGTGGCCGCCCGGGACGTTGTGGTAGTCGTCGGAGAGCTTCCAGTTGACGATCTCGGGGAACCACCGCGGCACCGAGACCGCCAGGGTGCCGCCGGGCCGCAGCACGCGCACGAGCTCCTCGATGGCCTGGATGTCGGCCGGGATGTGCTCGAGCACCTCGGCCGCGACGACGCGGTCGAACTCCCCGTCGGCGAAGGGCAGCTGCAGGGCGTCGCCCTCCTTGACGTCGGCCTCGGCGCCCTCGGGCACCTCGCCGGCCTCGTGCATGGCCACGAAGAGCTCGCGCACTCCGGCCAGCTCGTCGGCGTCCTGGTCGAACGCGACCACGTCGCCGCCGCGGCGGTACATCTCGAAGGCGTGGCGCCCGGCGCCGCAGCCCATGTCGAGCACGCGGTCGCCGGGGCGCAGGCCCAGGCGGTCGAAGTCAACGGTCAGCACGTGCGTTCCTCCTGCTGCGGCGGCCCTTGCGGCCGGTGGACGGCATGGGCCCCTCGGCCCTCCAGGCGGCGACGACCTCGTCGTAGGCCTCGGCCACCGTGGCCGCGACCGCCCGCCAGCTGAACATCTCCTCGACCCGTCGGCGCCCGGCGGCGCCCATCCTCGCGCGGCGCTCGGGGTCGTCGAGCAGCGCGGCCAGGGCGGCCTCGAGCTCCCCGACGTCGCCGGGGGCCACCAGGTCGGCGCACTCGCCGTCGGGTCCCACGACCTCGGGGATGGCGCCGGCCCGCGAGACGACCAGGGGTGTCGCGCACGCCATGAGCTCGGCGGTCGGCAGCGAGAAGCCCTCGTAGAGCGAGGGCACGCACGCGAGCTCGGCGGAGCCCATCAGCCGCACCAGCTCCTCGTCGGAGACGCCGTGGACGAAGGAGACCGCGTCACCGATCGCGAGCCGGTCGATGAGCTGCTCGGTGCGGCCCCCCGGCTGAGGACGCGTCACGAGCACCAGCTCGAGGTCGCGCTCGGTGCGGAGCTTGGCGAAGGCCTCCAGCAGCGTGGCGATGCCCTTCATCGGGGCGTCGGCGCTGGCCATGGCCAGGATGCGGCCCGGCACGCGCGGCTCGGTCGGCGGCACGAAGACGTCGTCGACGCCGAGCAGGATGGTCTGCATGCGGGCGGGGTCGACGCCGAAGTCGGTGGCGATGTCGCGCCGCGAGGTCTCCGAGGGCGTGAGGATGCGGCGGGCGCTGCGGGCCACACGACCCTGCATCCGCAGGAAGCCGTACCAGCGGCGCAGCGTCACCTTGCGCCACGGGTGCGTGGCGCCCTCGAGGTCGATGCGGCGGTCGAAGGTGATCGGGTGGTGCAGCGTGGTGACGAGCGGCATGACCTGCTCGACGTCGAGCATGCCGTAGCCCAGCACCTGGTTGTCGTGGGCGATGTCGAACTCGTCGGCGCGCTCGCGCAGCAGCCGCGCCACCCGCGTGCTGAAGGTCTTGGGCTCGGGGAAGCCCGCGGCGCACATCGTGGCGAACTCCTCCACGTCGACACGGTCGCGGAACTCGCGCAGGTGGGGCACGCGGAAGGGGTCGGGCTCGCGGTAGAGGTCGAGGCTCGGCACCTTCGTCAGCGCCACGCCCGGGTCGAGCTCGGGGTAGGGCTGGCCCGAGAAGACCTCGACGGTGTGCCCCAGGGCCACCAGCTCGCGCGAGAGGTGACGGACGTAGATGCCCTGGCCCCCGCAGTGCGGCTTGGAGCGGTAGGACAGCAAGGCCACCCGCATTCGTGTCCCGACCCTTCTCGACGACGACGCGCGGCCCGGCGGGCTACGCACCGGTAGCCTAGACGGACCCGCGGCCGCCCCTCAGCCGAGGGCGCTGGAGTGGCCGGGGAAGGTCGAGGCGGCCGGGTCGATCACCACCGCCGCGTTGTTGACCGCGGTCGCCGCCTCCCCGAAGCCGGTGGCGATCAGCCGGACCTTGCCGGGGTGCTCGGCCACGTCGCCGGCGGCGAAGACACGCGGCAGCGACGTGCGCATGGCCGCGTCGACCACCACGTGGCGCCGCTCGACGTCCAGTCCCCAGCCCTGGAGCGGACCGAGGTCGGCGACGAAGCCGAGCGCCGCCACCACCGCCTGGCACGGCAGCGTCAGCACCTCGCGCGTCCCGGCCCGGGCCTCGCCCCGCGCGACGTCGACCTCGGCCAACGGCCGGCCGGCCTCCCCCGCCACCGGTCGCAGCGCGACGACCTCGGCGTCGGTCAGCACGCGCGCCGAGGACGCCCGCACCTGCGCCACGGTGCGCTCGTGGGCGCGGAACGCCGTACGCCGGTGCACGAGGGTGACCGACCGGGCCACGGGCTCCAGGTGCAGCACCCAGTCGAGCGCGCTGTCACCGCCGCCGACGACCACCACGTCGCGCCCGGCGTAGGGCTCGCTGGTCGGCACGAAGAACTCCAGCCCGCGCCCCAGCCAGCCCTCACCCGCCGCGAGGGGGCGCGGGGCGAAGCGCCCGATCCCCGCCGTCACCAGCACGGCGCCGGCGTGCACCTGCGTGCCGTCGTCGAGCCCGACCACCACCTCGTCCTCGCCGTGCACCAGGGTCGAGGCCGTGCGCCCGAGCAGGTGCACGGCGTCGGCGCCGGCCGCCTGCTCGACCAGGGCGCTCACCAGGTCGCGTCCGCGCACGGCGGGGAAGCCCGCCACGTCGAGGATGAGCTTCTCGGGGTACATCGCGGTGACCTGGCCGCCGAGCTCGGGCAGGGAGTCGACGAGAGCCACCCGGAGCCCGCGGAAGCCTGCGTAGTAAGTGGCGAAGAGGCCCGTCGGGCCGGCCCCGACGACGACCAGGTCGCAGGTCACGACGGCGCCTGGGGTCGCGGCGGTCCCGTCGGTCGAGGTCACGGTCCGATGGTCCTCCCGTTCGTCGTGCCGCGCCAGCGACCTCGCGCCGGGCCGCGCGGATCGGCCGGCTCCCCGGTCGGGCGGGCCTAGGATGACGCGCGTGGATGTCCCCGGGGTCTGGTCGTCGTTCGCCCACGACCCGCGCCTGCCCGAGCACGCGGCCCTGCGCGCCTCCGACCGCGACCGCTCGGTCGTGCAGGACGTGCTCGCCGAGGCCTATGCCGACGGGCGTCTCGACCCGGCCGACCTCGAGGAGCGCTCCGCGAGGGCCTCCGGGCTCCGCACGCTCGGTGAGGTGCCCCCGCTCCTCGCCGACCTCCTGCCGCAGCGGCCCGTCCTGGAGGTCGCGCGGCCGGGCGTCCCCGCCGGGCGCCCCGGCGCACTCACCCCGGCCCAGATCCACGCGCGGGCCGTGGCGGCCTACGACGCGGAGCGCCGCCAGGCGCTGCTGGGCTTCCTCGGCCCGACCCTGGTCTGCTGGGTGGTGTGGGCCTCGCTCGGTCTCGGCGGCCCGGGCTTCGACCCCGCCTTCCCGTGGCCGGCCATCGTGATGGCGGCGACGTTCGTCAACTACGCGCGGGTCCTGCTGACCCGCGAGGAGACGGTCGCCTCGGTGACCCGCAAGCTCGAGCGGAAGCAGGCCCACCTCCCGTGAGCCGGGAGCGAGTGACACGGCCGGGCCCGGGCGGCGAGGTGGACCCCGACGACCGACACCGGCTCCGGCCCGTGCTCGGCGACCAGCCGTCGGGGGTGCTCCTCGGCGCCCAGCTGGTGGCGATCCTGGCCTACCCGTTCCTCGACGGCAGCGTCGTGGGACGCGCGCTCATCGGCGTGGTGCAGATCGCCGTCGTCGGCCTGGCGCTGTGGGCCGTGCGCCGCACCCCGGCGCTGAACTGGATCGCCCTGGTGGTGGGCGCCCCGGCGATGGTGTTCACGGTGCTCGAGGCGGCCACGCCCGACACCGCCTGGGTGGTGCTCGTCTCGGCCCTGCTGCACGCGCCGTTCTACTTCTACGTCTCCTACAGCATGATCCGCTACCTCTTCCACGACGACCGGGTGACCCGCGACGAGCTCTTCGCCACCGGCGCGGCCTTCACGGTCGTGGCGTGGGGCTTCGCCTACGTCTACGCGGCCCTCCAGGTGGTGTGGCCGGGGTCGTTCGTCGGCACGGGCCCGGCGCAGGACCGCGCGTGGTTCGAGCTGCTCTACCTGTCGTTCTCGACCCTCACCAGCGTCGGCCTCTCCGACGTCGTGCCCGTGCTGCCCCACGCGCGCTCGTTCGTGATGATCGAGATGCTGGCCGGCGTGCTCTACGTCGCGCTGGTGGTGGCGCGCCTGGTGGGGCTCACCGTCAACCGCGGCGCCCGTCAGGACGGGTCGTAGACGTAGCCCGAGCCGTCGACGGTGCGGATCCAGCTGCGCTTGCTGCCGGCGCGGCGCAGCTTGCGCCGCAGGTTGCCGACGTGGACGTCGACGAGGAAGTCGGACTCGATGAACTCGCCCTGCCACACGGTGCGCACGAGCTCACCACGCGTCCAGGTCTCCCCCGGCCGGCTCGCGAACGCCGCCATCAGGTCGACCTCCGCCGGGGTGAAGGGCAGGGGGGCGCCGTCGAGGGTGGCGGTGTGGGCGCTGGGCAGCAGGGTCAGGCCGCCGCCGGCGTCCATGCTGAGCGGGGGCGCCTCGACCGCCGAGCGCGCCCGACGCAGGAGCGCCGCCACCCGGGCCCGGACCTCCTGGGCCGAGAAGGGCTTGGCCATGTAGTCGTCGGCGCCGACCTCGAGCCCGATGAGCCGGTCGATCTCGTCGCTGCGACCGGTGATCATCATGATGAAGGCGTCGCTGAACTCCCGCAGCCGGCGACACACCTCGGTGCCGTCCATGTCGGGCAGGGTGAGGTCGAGGGTCACCAGGTCGGGCGACAGCTCGCGCACCAGCTCCACGGCCCGCTCGCCGCGGTCGGTGGCGTGGACCTCGAGCCCGGTGCGCTCGAGCACCATCACCAGCGTGGCGCTGATGTCGGGGTCGTCCTCGACGACCACGACGCGCTGACCCTTCGACACGCTCGACCCCCTCGACTCGACGTCGGTGCCACGCTATCGCGTCGCCCGGAGCCGCGTCGCCGCACCCGTGCACCGGGTCGGCGCCCGCGGCGCGAGGGGCGGCCCGGTGGCCGAACGGGGGATGCGGGAGCGGCCGACGACTTCCTAGGTTGTGACACGCGAGGCGCCTGTGACGTGACAGAGTTGGCGCATTCGGGACACAGCCCTGAAAGGGTTCGACACACATGGGGAGCACCACCGCGATGCCGCACGCGCTCGACGCGGCCCAGGAGGACCGTCGGCAGCGGGCCGTGGAGTCGCTCGGGCTCCAGCTCGACCGCCCCGAGGAGCGCTTCGACCGCATCGCCCGACTGGCCCACCTGGTCTTCGACGTGCCGATGTCCAGCGTCACCGTGCTCGACGGCGACCGTGCCCTCTTCCCCGGCATGTACGGCCTGCCCAGCCGCGAGCTGCCCCGCGTCGACTGCCTGTGCGACGAGACCCACGCCGGCGGCGCGCTGCTGATCGTCGAGGACGCCTCCCTCGACGAGCGCTTCGCCCACCTCCCGGCGGTCACCGACCTCGGGATCCGGTTCTACGCCGCCCAGCCGATCCTCGACCCGGCCGGCAACGTCGTGGGCACGTTCGCCATCTACGACACCCGCCCGCGCCGCCTCGACGCGGAGCGGCTGACCGCCTTCGACGACATGGCCGCCTGGGCCCAGCAGGAGCTCGTGGCCTCCACCGAGATGACCCAGGCGACCTGGGTGCAGTCCTCGATGCTGCCCGCGCGCGCCCTCAGCTCCGACTCCTGGACCATCAACGGGATGTGCCTGCCCTCCCTGGCCGTCGGCGGCGACTTCTACGACTACGGCATCGCCCAGGGCGTGGCCCACCTCGGTCTGGGCGACGTCATGGGCAAGGGCACGGGAGCCGCGCTGGTGGGGGCCGGGGTCCGCTCCGCCCTGCGCGGCACCCACTCCGCCGTCGTCGCGGGCGTCGACCTCGGCGTCACCGTCACCCAGGTCGCGCGCAGCCTGATGGCCGACCTCGAGCGCACGGAGTCCTTCGTGACGCTCTTCGAGGCCGCCATCGACCTCGACGACGGCTACCTGCGCTACGTCGACGCCGGCAGCGGGCTGTGCCTGGTGGTGCGGCCCGACGGCGAGGTCGTCCGCCTCGGCGGCTCCGACGCCCCGATCGGCGTCCTGCCCGACGACCACTGGGGCGAGCTCGACGTGCAGCTCGAGCCCGGCGACCGCGTGCTGATGTTCAGCGACGGCCTGCTCGACCTCGTCGACGAGCAGGTGCGCTGGTGGGAGCCGATCGGCGCCCTCGTCGCCGCCCACGACGACGTCAACTCGCTGCTCGCCGGGATCGCCCTGCTGGCGCGCGAGCGCACCCCCCTCGACGACGTGACCGCGGTCGCCGTCTACTACGCCCCCTCCCCCGCCCCCTTCTCGCCCTCGCAGGAGGACAGCCCATGACCCGCCGGCTGCTGCTGATCCGGTCCATCGTCCTGGTGACGGCCATCCTCGGCCTGAACTACGTCGTGTGGCGGTGGCTGTTCTCGGTGAACTGGGACGCCTGGTGGCTGGCCGTGCCGCTCGTCGTCGCGGAGACCTACAGCCTGGTCGACTCGCTGCTGTTCGGGCTCGGCATGTGGCGGCTCAAGGAGCGCGGCGAGCCCCCGCTGCCCGAGGAGGGCCTGACGGTCGACGTCCTCATCACGACCTACAACGAGCCCATCGACCTCGTCATGGCCACCGCCCGGGCCGCGCTGGACATCCGCTACCCCCACGAGACCTGGATCCTCGACGACGGCAACCGCCCGGAGATGCGCGCGGCGGCCGAGGCCGCCGGCGTCGGCTGGATCACCCGCTCGCAGGACTGGGTCGACATGCCCCGGCACGCCAAGGCGGGCAACCTCAACAACGCCCTCGAGCAGACCGAGGGCGAGTTCCTCCTCATCCTCGACGCCGACCAGGTGCCGGAGCCGCAGATCCTCGACCGCACCCTGGGCTACTTCCGCGACGAGAAGATGGGGCTGGTCCAGACCAACCAGTTCTTCGTCAACGTGCCCGACGACGACCCGCTCGGCAGCCAGGCGCCGCTGTTCTACGGCCCGATCCAGGCCGGCAAGGACGGCTGGAACGCCGCCTTCTTCTGCGGCTCCAACGCCGTGCTGCGCCGCGACGCCCTCATGCAGATCGGCGTCGTGCGCTACGCCGACGAGATGGCGCTCAAGGTGTGGCGCAACCTGTACTACGGCGAGTCGGTCATCAAGAAGGCACGCCGCCAGACCCCGCGCGAGGAGACCCTCGTGCGCGACGCCCTCGGCGAGGTCGAGCAGGCGGTCAAGGACGCCCGGGAGCGGCTGGGGCGCGGCGAGGCGATGTTCGACGTCACCTACGACTTCCAGCGCACGGTCGAGGAGGTCCGCCGTCGGCTCGTGGCCTCCGACCTCGAGGTGATGGCCGCAGACCTCGAGGCCATCGCCGCCCTGGAGGAGCAGTCCGGCGAGGGCGACGGCAGCCTCGTGGACCCGCAGAGCGTGCTCGAGCGCATGTCGCACCGCGACTGGTCCCCGCTGGGCGCGATCGACTCGGTGCAGGCCCTCGTCGACTCCGTCAACGTGGACCGTCACGGCGAGGCGCAGGCAGTGATGCCCATGGCGACGATCTCGGTCACCGAGGACATGGCCACCTGCATGCGGATGCACGGCCTGGGCTGGAAGTCGGCCTACCACGACGAGAACCTCGCCTTCGGCCTCGCCCCGGAGGACCTCGAGACGATGCTGACCCAGCGGCTGCGCTGGGCCCAGGGCACCATGCAGGTGATGATGCGGGAGAACCCGCTCAGCCAGCGGCGCCTGACGTGGGGCCAGCGGCTCATGTACTTCTCCACCATGTGGAGCTACCTGTCGGGCTTCGCCGCGATCATCTACCTGGCTGCCCCGGTGATCTACCTCGTCTTCGGCGTGCTGCCGGTGCAGGCGCTGAGCTCGGACTTCTTCATCCGCCTCGTGCCGTTCCTGGTCGTCAACCAGCTGCTGTTCCTCGTCGTCGCCAACGGCCGCAAGACCTGGCGCGGGCAGCAGTACTCGCTCGCCCTCTTCCCGACCTGGATCCGCGCCTTCACCTCCGCCTTCGGCAACGTGGTGATGGGCCGCTCGCTCGACTTCGCCGTCACCCCCAAGGAGAAGCGCAGCCCGACCGGGCCCGCCTGGCACCTGGTGCGGCCGCAGCTGATCGCGATGGGCGCGCTCGTCGTGGCCAGCGTCGTCGGCGTCGCGCGGCTCGCCGCGGGCCAGGCCGGCGGTGTCGGCACGGTGCTCAACCTGCTGTGGGTCGCCTTCGACCTCGCGATCTTCTCCGTCATCATCAAGGCCGCGCGCTACCGCGGCTTCGAGCCCGTCGACGCGCCGCCGACGCCCGCCGGCCCGACCGGCGGCCCCAGCACCACCGCCGGCACCACCGGCAGCACCCCCGGCAGCACCCCCGGCAGCAGCTCCAGCCCCGCCACCGCTGCCGACCCCACGACCAGCAGCACGCCCACGACCAGCCACACGCCTGACCGGGCCTCCGGTCAGAGCCACGCAGAGGGAGCAGCATGACCGAGTTCCACGTCGACACCACCGCCAGCGGGATCGGTGTCGTCCGCCCCGAGGGACGCCTCAACATGGTGGCGGCCCGTCAGCTCAAGAGCGTGCTGGCCGACCTGGTCGCCGGCGGCACGCACCGCATCGTGGTCGACCTCGCCGACACCAGCTTCATCGACTCCTCCGGCCTCGGCGCGCTGATCGGCGGGGTCAAGTCGACCCGCCAGCAGGGTGGCGACCTGCGCATCGCGCGCCCCACCGAGGCCGTCCTGACGGTGCTCGACCTGACCAACCTGACCAAGATCCTGCGTCCGCGCGACACCGTCGACGGGGCCTTCGATGACTGAGTCCTCGACGCTGCAGGCCCTCCCCGACCGGCTGGAGCTCTCGGCGCCGGCGAGCGAGGAGATGCTCGACCTCGTGCACGTGCTGCTCGAGCACCTGTGGCAGCAGCACGAGGAGGTGCCGGTCGCCGAGCGGATGCGGGTGGAGATGGCGGTGATCGAGATCCTCGCCAACGTCATCGAGCACGCCTTCGAGGTCGACGCGGGGCGCCCCGCCGCCGACGAGCGCGGCGACGGCCGGCGCTTCACGATCACCCTCGGCGTGACCGACGCCGAGGTGCTCATCGACCTCGCCGACAACGGCGAGCCCGCGGCGATCGACCTCAGCCGCGTCACGATGCCCGACGAGGACGCCGAGTCGGGTCGTGGGCTGGCGCTCGCGCTGGCCTCGCTGACGGACCTGTCGTTCCACAGCGCCGACGGTCGCAACCACTGGAGCATGCGATGCGACCTGTCGTGACCGGGCTCGCGGGACGTCTCGCGGCGGGCGCCGCGGCCGTCCTGGCCGGCGGCCTGCTCGCGACGTCGGTCGTGCCCGCCCACGCCGCCACCGAGCCGGAGCCGCGTGCGCCCTGGTTCGGACCCGACCTCGACTGGCGCACCGACACCGCCGAGGCCTACGTCGACCGGCTGGGCACCGACGTGTCGCTCTTCGGGCGCTCGTTCGTCTACCCCCTCAACGACAGCGCCGACGAGGCCGTCTCCGACCTGTCCGACCAGGCCGCCGACGAGGGCGCCGTCGCGGTGGTGACGCTCCAGCCGACCTCCCTCACCGAGCCCGACGCCCAGGACGCCGAGCGCCTCGGAAGCCTCCTCGCCGACCTGGCCGAGGCCGACGGCAGCACGTTCCTGGTGCGCTTCGCGCCCGAGATGAACGGCTCCTGGACCGCGTGGGGCCAGCAGCCGCGCGACTACGTGCGCGCCTTCACCACCGTGGCCGACGGGGTCCACGCGGCCACCGACGAGGCCGCCATGGTGTGGGCGCCGGCCTACGGCGCCGGCTACCCCTTCGACCGCGCGGTCAACTCCACGACGACCTCGGCCGACGCCCCGGCGATCAGTCCCGCGGCGCGTCGGGTGCTCGACACCGACGGCGACGGGCGGGTCACCGAGGCCGACGACCCCTACGGCCCCTACTACCCCGGCGACGACGTCGTGGACTGGGTGGGCCTGACGATGCTGCGCTACGGCGTGACCCAGCAGTTCGGCGCCAACACGGTGCCGGCGCCCGACGAGCTCGAGGAGCGCTTCAAGGAGCGCTTCGGCTACGGCGACGACCTGGGGCGCAAGACCTTCTACGTCCGCTTCGCCGGGACCCCCAACCAGCCCTTCCTGCTGACCACCTCGGCGCTGTGGAACCCCCGCGCCGACGGCCCCGACGCCTTGGCCATCCAGCGGCCGTGGTGGCGCCAGGTGCTCGCCGCGACCGAGGAGCGACCGCGACTCGGCGGGGTGCTCTGGCTGGAGCAGGAGCGCGACGAGCCCGAGATCGGCAACGTGGTCGAGTGGGGCCTCACCGCCAACCCCGCCATCGCCCGGGCCTTCCGCACCGACCTCCTCGACAGCGACTACGACCTCGGTCCCGTCGCGGGCACCACCAACGGCACCGACCCCGGCCGCACCGCCGGCGGCGACTCCGACGGGGACGACCGCTCGCCCGCGGCCACTCCCACGTCGGAGACCGACGACGAGGCCGCCGGAGCCCAGGACAGCGGCGTCCCGCCCTTCGCCCTCGGGGTGGTCTCGGCCGTCGTCGTGCTGCTCGCCGCGGCCATGGTCGCCCTGTCGATCCGCCGACGCCGGATGCGGCCGCCCTGGTTGCGCTGACCTGATCGGACCCCCCATGACCCCCCTCCCCCCGGGCGGGCGACGGCCCGCCGCCGCGCTCCGCGCCGTCCTCTCCGCCGTGGCGGTCTGCCTCCTCTCGTGCCTCCTGGCGGGTCTGCTCCTGCCCCGGGCCGCCGGAGCCAGCACGTCGGCCGGGCGCGACGACGACCCCGTGCCCGCCCCGGCTGCGGGAGCACCGTGGTTCGGTCCGACGCTGGACTGGGCCCAGGACCTCCCGGCCGACTACTCCCGCCGTCTCGGCGCGACGCCGTCGCTGTACTCCCAGCGGGTGTCCTACCCGCTGGGGGCCGAGGACACGACGTACCTGCGCCAGTTCGGGGAGCAGGCGGCGACGCAGGGCGCCGTGGCGGTGCTGACCCTGGAGCCCGACGAGGCCCTGGCCGACCTCGGCACCGACGACGCCGCTGACCTGGCCGACGCGCTGGTCGACCTCCACCGCGCCTACGACAGCTACGTGCTCGTGCGCTTCGCCCCGGAGATGAACGGCACCTGGACCCCCTGGGGCCAGCAGCCGACGGCGTACGTCGAGGCCTTCCGCACCGTCGCCGACGCCGTGCACGGGGCCACCGAGCACGCCGCGATGGTCTGGTCGCCCTCCTACGGAGCGGGCTACCCCTTCGGCGGGTCGGCCCGCGCGGTGGACCCCTCGGGGCAGGTCGAGGTCGACGTGCTCGACACCGACGGCGACGGGACCCTCGACGAGGCCGACGACCCCTACGCGCCCTACTACCCCGGCGACGACGCCGTCGACTGGGTCGGGCTGTCGCTGTTCTCCTTCGGCGGCACCGAGACCGAGCCCGCCGGCCCCGACGGGGTCAACGAGGTGCCGGCCGCCGGCTCCTTCGAGGCCCGTCTCGACGAGACGTGGGGCTACGCCGACGACACCTCCCGCGAGTCGTTCTACGACCGCTTCGCCACGCCCGGCGACACCCCCGTGCTGCTCGACACCGCGGCGCTGTGGGTGCCCGAGGCCGGCGGCGCCGGGTCCCGCGAGGTCAAGCAGGACTGGTGGCGCCAGGTGCTCGCCGCCCTGCCCGAGCGCCCCCTCGTGGCGGCGCTCACCTGGCTGGAGGTCGAGCGCCCCGAGGACGAGGCGGGCGGGCGCACCGTCGACTGGCGCGCCACGGTCGACGGCCTGGGTCGCCCGCTGCGCGAGGACCTGGGCGCCGCCGGCGTCGACCTGGGGCCGGTCACCAACGTGCTCGACCTCGAGACCGCCAACACCGCCAGCGCCCAGGGTCGCGTGCTCGGCACCGACCTGGGCAACGAGCTGGACTGGATCGTGCTGTGCGCCGTGCTGCTGGCGGCGCTGTTCCTCTTCGCCGGGTTCGCCGGCCGCTTCCTCCCGTCGTGGCGCTACCCCGACGAGCACGACCCGCGCGACCGTCGGCTCGACCTGCTGCGCGGCATGATCATCATCACCGTGGTGGTCACCCACATCGAGCTCAACAGCCCGTACTCGTTCGTGTCGCTCAAGGCCATCGGGGCGATCACCGGCGCCGAGATGTTCGTGCTGCTCTCCGGGGTCGTGCTGGGCATGATCTACGAGCCGACCGTGCGCAAGCTCGGCGAGCGCGCCACGGCCGTCGTCATGCTCAAGCGCGCCCGCAAGCAGTACGTTGTGGCCCTGGTGGTCGTCGTCCTCGTCTACCTGCTCGGCCGCCTCCCCCTGGTCGACGCCTCCGACATCACCACCTTCACCGACCGCGGCACGGGTGAGAACGGCGGCGCCGTCGCCGGGCAGGTCTACGACCTCTACGCGAACTTCCCGCGGCTCTTCGACTACCCGCCGCCCGGCTACGCGATCCGCCAGCTGCTGCTGCTCGAGATGGGGCCGTGGGTCTTCAACATCATGGGCCTCTTCGTCGTGCTCAGCCTGCTGCTGCCGGCGCTGATGTGGCTGATCCGGCGCCGGATGTGGTGGGTGGTCCTCGCGGTGTCGTGGGCGGGCTACGTCTACGCCACCATCGACGACCCGCACTGGCTGCCCTCGCAGTTCGAGGCGGTCTTCCCCCTGCTCATCTGGCAGGTCGCCTTCACCCACGGCCTGGTCGTGGGCTACTACCGGCGCCAGATCACCCGGGTGCTCACGACCCGGCCCGGGAAGCTCGCGACCGCGGCCTTCGTGGTGGGCTACGCCGCCGTGCTGGCCTGGGTGTGGTGGGGCAACGCCCACGGCGGCCTCGCCCCGGCCCCGCTGCCCGCCGACAGCTACGCCTGGCTGCTGGAGAACTTCTACATCCGCGTCTTCCTCCAGCCCGGGCGGCTCATCGACCTGGTGCTCGTGGTGGTCGTGGCCTTCGCGGTGCTCACCACCTGCTGGAAGCCCATCGACAAGGCCATCGGCTGGCTGTGGATCCCGATGGGGCAGGCCAGCCTCTACGTCTTCATCGTCCACGTCTTCTTCGCCCTGGCCGTGGCCAACGTGCCCGGGCTGGACCGCACGGGCTTCTGGCAGGGCACCCTGATCCACACCGTGGTGGTGCTGGCCATCTGGGCCATGGTCAAGCGCCAGGTGCTGTTCTCGGTGATCCCCCGCTGAGCGCCGCCCCCGGGCCCGGACGGCCGCGGTCGGCCCCGCGGGCCGCCGTGCTGGTGCTCGTCTTCACCGCGGCCGTCAGCCTCGGGCTCGGCGCGCTCGGGCTGCCCTCGCCGGTGCTGTTCGGGGCGCTGGTGGGCGGCATGGCGCACGCCCTGACCTCCCCGACCGAGCTGGGGGTGCCGCCGGCTGCCTTCCGCATCGGGCAGGGCGTCATCGGCGTCACCATCGGGGCCATGGTGAGCGTGGCCGCGCTCCAGCAGGCGGGTCGCGACCTGCTGCCCATCGCCCTGGTCACCCTCGGCACCCTCGCCCTCAGTCTCGGCGCCGGGCGGTTGCTGGCGCTGCGGCGCGACGTCTCCCCCGTCACCGGCGCCTTCGCCCTCATCGCCGGCGGCGCGTCGGGCATCGTCGCCGTGGCGCGCGACCTGGGCGCCGACGAGCGCGTGGTGACCGTCGTGCAGTACCTGCGGGTGCTCGTCGTGCTGCTGGCGATGCCGCTGGTCACCAGCGTCGTCTTCGCCCCCGCGGGCGGGGCGGGCGGGCCCCGCGACGCCGGCGTCACGGGTGCCGCGGGCAGCGACGGTGCGCTGGCCGCCGAGACCGGCTTCGTGCTGGTGTCGCTCGTGCTCGGGCTGGCCCTGGCCCGCGCGCTGCCCGTGCCGACGGGCGTGCTGCTCTGGCCGATGCTGGTCGCGGCGGTGCTCGCCGCCACCGGGTGGCTCGGCGCTGCCGGCGTACCGGTGGTGGTGCAGTGGGTGGGCTACCTGCTGATCGGCGTGCAGGTCGGGCTGCGCTTCACCCGCGAGAGCCTGCGCTCCATCGCCAGGATGCTGCCGGTCGTGCTGGTGCTCATCGCGGGTCTCGTGGTCTCGACCGCCGCGATGGGCGTGGTGCTGGCACGCGCCACGGAGGTCGACGGGCTCACCGCCTACCTCGCGACCACCCCGGGCGGGCTCTTCGCGGTGCTGGCCACGGCGGCCGACAGCGGCGCCGACGTCACCTACGTCCTGGCCGTGCAGGTGCTGCGGCTCGTGGTGATCCTGCTGCTCACGCCCCTGCTGGCGCGCTGGCTGCGCCCCGACGCCGGCCCGTCGTCGCGGTAGCAGCGCCCTCGCGCCGGGGGCACACGCTCAGTCGGGCGTGGGCACGTCGGCCTCCCAGCGGGCACGTCGCTCGGCGTCGCTCTGCTCCCACCACGGCTCGCCCCGCTCGCCGAGCGCGACCTTGGCGGCCTGGACGCCGGCGCGCGAGCGCTTCTCCTCCGCGGTGCCGCGGGTGCGCCTGACGTCGCGGCGCCACGCCATGAGCACCCGCTGGAGCTCGGCCCGTCGCTCCTCGGGCACCATCGGGTCGGTCGCACGCCAGCGGCGCCCGTCGATGACCACGTGGTGACCGTCGTCGGTCAGCGGCGCCCGCTCCTCGCTCACGGCAGCACCCCGGCCTGGAGGGCCTCGCGGTCGATGACGCGGCGGGCCCGGAGGCGGTAGCGGGTGATCTGCACCAGCCCGAGGCCCCACAGGAGGTACTGCAGCGCCATCGCCCACCGGAAGGCCTCCGGGGTGTAGGAGGTGCTCGCGCCCGGGGTGCGCCAGTCGAGCACCAGACCGATGGCCACGACCAGCAGCAGGCTGGCGAGGAAGCCGCCCACGTTGATGATGCCGGTGGAGCTGGCCAGCCGCTCGGCGGGGTTGGAGGTGCGCCCCACGTCGAAGCCGATCATCGAGGCCGGACCGCCCACCCCGCAGACCAGGGCCAGCACGACCAGCACGCCGAACGGCGCCTCCCCCGGCCAGGCCAGCACGACGGTCCAGGTGGCGGCGATCGCCGTGACCACCACGAGGGCCATGGTCGAGCGGTGCCAGGGGTGGTGACCCACGAGCCAGCCGAGCACCGGCCCGCCGGTGACCACGGCGACGACGAGCAACGTCAGCAGGACGCCCGCCTCGGTGGGCGTGCGCCCCTCGCCGCGCACGAAGAACGGGTAGCCCCACAGCAGGCTCAGGGTGGTCGCGCTGAACTGGGTCGAGAAGTGGATCCAGAAGCCCAGGCGCGTGCCCGGGTGGGCCCACGAGGCGGCCAGGCTGCGCCGCACGGCGCTCGGCGACAGGGCGGCGCCGCGCAGGTTGCGCGCGTCGGGGGTGTCGCGCAGCACGACCAGGCCGACGAGGGCCAGGATGACGCCCAGGGAGGCCGTGAACAGGTAGGCCCGCGTCCAGCCCACCGTCGAGAGCGCCCAGGTCATGGGCACCGCCGCCCCGATGGCGCCGACCTGGCCGAGCGTGCCGGTCAGCTGGGTGATGAGCGGGATGCGTCGCGGGGCGAACCACATCGCGAGGGTGCGCAGCACGCAGATGAAGGTCATGGCGTCGCCGAGACCGACGAAGAAGCGCGCCAGCAGCGCCAGCGGGTAGGTCTCGGCCAGTGCGAAGCCGGCCTGGGCCGCGGAGAGCACGACGGCGCCGGTCAGCAGCACGCTGCGCGAGCCGAACCGGTCGACGAGCAGCCCGACCGGCACCTGCATCGCGGCGTAGACGAGCAGCTGCAGCATCGTGAAGGTGGCCAGCTGGGCCGCGGAGATGTCGAAGCGCTCGGTCGCGGCCAGGCCGGCGACCGCCAGGGAGGAGCGGTGGAACACCGCCAGCAGGTAGATCAGCAGGCCGACGGTCCACACCGGGAGGGCCGCGCGGAGCGTGGGCTCGACGGTCGGGTTCACTCCCCCATCCTGCTCCCGCGCGAGGTCGGCGCCGCACCAGGGGTCGGGCGCCGGACGGACCGGTGCTGGGAGCAGTGGTCGGAGCAGTGGTCGGAGCAGTGGTCGGGGCAGGGGCCGGGCCTCAGTCGAGGCAGAACTCGTTGCCCTCGGGGTCGGCCATCACGATGATGCCCTCGTCGGCGCCGTCGGCGTCCACACGCCGCAGCCGGCTGCCGCCCAGGGCGACCAGGCGCTCGCACTCGGCCTCGAGCGCGGCCATGCGCGTCTCGCCGCTGAGACCCGGCGCGGCCCGCACGTCGAGGTGCACGCGGTTCTTCGTGGTCTTCGCCTCGGGCACCCGCTGGAAGAACAGTCGCGGGCCGCTGCCGGTGGGGTCGTGGACGGCCCAGGCCCGATCCCGCTCCTCGGGCGGCACGCCCCAGGCCTCCAGGGCCGCCTCCCACGTGTCGAACCCGGCGGGCGGCTCGTCGTCGACGTAGCCCAGCACGGCGCGCCAGAAGCCGGCCAGCCCGTGCGGGTCGGCGGCGTCGAGGGTCACCTGCACCTCGCGCACGACCGCCGCCGCGTCGGGGCCCGCCAGGCTCACTTGGTGGCCTCCATCATCTGCCGCAGCTCCTTCTTGAGGTCGGAGATCTCGTCGCGCATGCGGGCCGCGACCTCGAACTGCAGCTCGGCCGCCGCCGTGCGCATCTGCTCGGTGAGGTCCTGGATGAGCTGGGCGAGGTCGGCGCTGGGCATGCCCGAGACGTCGGGGGCGTGGGTCCCGGCGGCCTTCTCCCCCAGCACCGGGGTGGGCTGACGGACCTTCACACCGCCGGCGCGTCCCTTGGCGGCCGTGCCGGCCCAGGTCTCGAGCAGCGCCTGGGTGTTCTCGTCCTCGCGAGCGAGCATCTCGGTGATGTCGGCGATCTTCTTGCGCAACGGCATCGGGTCGACGCCATGGGCCTTGTTGTAGGCGATCTGCTTGTCGCGGCGACGGTTGGTCTCCTCGATCGCCATCTCCATCGAGGGGGTGATCTTGTCGGCGTACATGTGCACCTGGCCCGACACGTTGCGCGCTGCTCGGCCGATGGTCTGGATGAGCGACTTGTCGGAGCGCAGGAAGCCCTCCTTGTCGGCGTCGAGGATCGAGACGAGCGACACCTCGGGCAGGTCGAGGCCCTCGCGCAGCAGGTTGATGCCGACCAGCACGTCGTAGTCGCCCAGGCGCAGGTCGCGCAGCAGCTCGATGCGCTTGAGGGTGTCGATCTCGGAGTGGAGGTAGCGGGTGCGGATGCCGGCGTCGAGGAGGTAGTCGGTGAGGTCCTCCGACATCTTCTTGGTCAGCGTGGTGACCAGGACCCGCTCGTCCTTCTCCGCCCGCAGCCGGATCTCGTGGATGAGGTCGTCGATCTGGCCCTTCGTGGGCTTGACCACCACCTCGGGGTCGATGAGGCCGGTCGGACGGATGATCTGCTCGACGGTGTCGCCGCCGACCTTGTCCAGCTCGTAGTCGCCCGGGGTCGCGGAGAGGTAGATCGTCTGACCGATCCGCTCCAGGAACTCCTCCCACCGCAGCGGTCGGTTGTCCATGGCGCTGGGGAGGCGGAAGCCGTGGTCGACGAGGTTGCGCTTGCGCGACATGTCGCCCTCGTACATGCCACCGATCTGCGGCACCGCCACGTGGGACTCGTCGACGACGAGGAGGTAGTCCTCGGGGAAGTAGTCGAGCAGGCAGTTGGGCGCCGAGCCGTGGGTGCGCCCGTCCATGTGCATCGAGTAGTTCTCGATGCCGGAGCAGGACCCGACCTGGCGCATCATCTCGACGTCGTAGGTCGTGCGCATGCGCAGCCGCTGGGCCTCGAGCAGCTTGCCCTGCTTCTCGAAGGCGGCGAGCTGGTCCTCCAGCTCCAGCTCGATGCCCTTGATGGCCCGCTCCATGCGCTCGGGGCCGGCGACGTAGTGGGTCGCGGGGAAGACGTAGAGCTCGGTGTCCTCGGTGAGCACCTCGCCGGTGACGGCGTGCAGGCTCATGAGCCGCTCGATCTCGTCGCCGAAGAACTCGATGCGGATCGCGTGCTCCTCGTAGACCGGGAAGATCTCGAGGGTGTCGCCGCGCACCCGGAAGGTGCCCCGGGTGAAGGACATGTCGTTGCGGGTGTACTGGATCTCCACCAGCTGGCGCAGGATCGAGTCGCGGTCGCGCTCCTCGCCGACCTTGAGCCGCAGCATGCGGTCGACGTACTCCTGCGGGGTGCCGAGGCCGTAGATGCAGGAGACCGTCGAGACCACGATGACGTCGCGTCGGGTCAGCAGCGAGTTGGTGGCCGAGTGCCGCAGCCGCTCGACCTCCTCGTTGATCGAGGAGTCCTTCTCGATGTAGGTGTCGGTCTGCGGCACGTAGGCCTCGGGCTGGTAGTAGTCGTAGTAGCTCACGAAGTACTCGACCGCGTTGTCGGGGAAGAGCTGGCGCAGCTCGTTGGCGAACTGCGCGGCCAGCGTCTTGTTGGGCTGGAGCACCAGCATGGGGCGCTGCACCTGCTCGGCCACCCAGGCCACGGTGGCCGTCTTGCCCGTGCCGGTGGCACCGAGCAGGACGACGTCCTCGACCCCGTCGTCGATGCGGCGGGTGATCTCCTTGATGGCGGTCGGCTGGTCTCCGGAGGGCTCGTAGTCGGAGACGACCTTGAAGGGGGCCACGCGGCGCTCGAGATCGGTGACGGGTCGCATGCTGCGAGCCTACGACCGGCCACCGACAGTCCCCACCGTGACGCTAGGTTGTCCCCGTGAGACCGCGACCGCCGAGCGTCGCCGACCGTGTGGTCACCATGCTGCGCCGGACCCTGCTGAGCGTCTTCGGCGTGCCCCTGGTCATCGCGGTCGCGATGTCGCTGGTCGACTCCTACCGCCGCCGCGGCAAGCACCCCAAGCCCTTCCCGACCACGCCGCCGCGCACGGTGGACATCGGCGACGGCGCGGTGACGACCTACACCTACGGCCAGGACCTCTACGAGGACATGCTCGCGGCCATCGAGGGCGCCGAGCGGCAGATCCTCTTCGAGACCTACATCTGGAAGGGCGACCAGACCGGCGAGCGGTTCAAGCACGCGCTCGTCGCGGCCGCCGACCGCGGCGTCGACGTCTACTGCATCTACGACGGGTTCGCCAACCTGGTCGTCTCCCCCGTCTTCAAGCGCTTCCCCCGCCAGGTCAAGGTGCTGCGCTACCCCGTCTACGCCGCCGGCTGGCGCTTCTTCGACGTCCGCCGCTACGGCCGTGACCACCGCAAGATCCTGGTCGTCGACAGCACGGTCGGCTTCGTGGGCGGCTACAACATCGGCGACGCCTACGAGACCGAGTGGCGCGACACCCACGTGCGGATCACCGGCCCCGGCGTGTGGGACCTGCAGCGTGCCTTCGCCGACTTCTGGAACCTCAACCGCCGTCGCCTCATCGGCGTGAGCGAGCGGCCGCTGCTGCTGGAGACCAGCTCGGTGTGGGAGCCCCGGATCCGGATCCAGCGCAACGTGCCGCGGCTGTGGATGTTCCCCATCCGGTCGATGTACCTCGAGGCCATCAACCGCGCCAGCCGCAACGTGTGGATGACGCAGGCCTACTTCATTCCCGACCAGGACTTCGTCGACGCCCTGCGGGCCGCCGCGCGCCGCGGGGTCGACGTGCGCCTGCTGGTGCCGCTGAAGTCCAACCACATCGTGGCCGACTGGATCTCGCGCGGCTACTTCTCCCAGCTGCTCGACGCCGGGGTGCGCATCTTCCGCTTCCGCGACGCGATGGTGCACGCCAAGACCGCCACCGTCGACGGCACGTGGACCACGGTCGGCACCGCCAACATCGACCGGCTGAGCCTCTCGGGCAACTACGAGGTCAACGTCGAGGTCATCGACGAGTCGCTGGCCAAGACGCTGGAGGAGATCTGGATGGTCGACGAGTCCAACAGCCTCGAGCTCACCCGTGGCGAGTGGGAGGCACGCGACCTGCACCGCAAGTTCACCGAGCTCGTGCTGCGCCCGCTGCGCCCCCTGCTCTGAGGCGCGCCGCTCCGCCGGCTCGACCGCTCGGGACCGGTGCTCCGGTCCGGGCTGCTCCGGTCCGGGCTGGTCGGGCCTCAGCGCCGGGCGCGCTGCGGGGTGGCCCTCGGGAAGTCGATGGCCCCGGCGAGCTGCAGCGCCTTGGCCCGGTCGCCGCGGACCTTCAGCTGGCCGCGGAGCACGCCGGTCATGACGCTGAGCTGGCCCGTGGCCAGGCGCAGGAAGTCGTGGGCCTCGCACACGATGGTGGCGTCACGACCGTCCCGACCGTCGTCGCCGGTCTCGGTGCGCTCCACGGTGGTGTGCCCACGGTCGATGCGCACCAGGTAGCGGTCGGCCGGGAGGTCGCCGCTGGGCGCCAGGCGGAAGCCGACGGCGACGCGCAGCCGCGAGAAGCGGCGGGCGTCGACGAAGTCGGGCAGGCGGCGGAAGACCTCGTCGAGCACGACCGGTCGGAAGCCGCCGGCCATGACCGAGCGCAGGTGGTCGGTGCTCGCCTCCGCGACCGCCGTGGCGACCTCGACCGGGTCGAGGGCGGTGGGGTCGACGGCCACCTCGTCGTGGCCGGGCACCCGGAACAGGCCACCCACGCCCAGCGCCAGCATCGCGTCGCCCTCGACCTCGAGGTGGCCCGCGAGGTAGTCGAGGGCCGCGTTGCCCTGGCCGGTGACGAGCCGGGCGAAGCGCAGCAGGGTGCTGCGCAGGACGACGTCGGCCCCCGCGGGGTCCGCCCCGAGGGCGGACGCCTCCACGAGGGGCTCGATGACCCCGTCGGCGAAGGCCAGGCCCCGCGTCTCGACCCCGCCGTCGCTGGTGGCCAGCTCGAAGCGGACCGAGCCCTTGAGGTCGCCCAGCCGCGCGGGGTCGGCGTACTCGTCGAGGCGTCGCAGGATGCCGGTGACGGCGGCGGCGCGGACCTGGGGGCGCCCGAGGAGCTCGACGAGCCGGTCGTCGGGCGTCGCGGCGACCGCGGCGACCAGACCCTCGGCGGGGGCCGCGGCGAAGAAGGCGGCGGCGGACTCGCGGTCGGCGGTGCGCAGCAGGTCGAGGTCGGTGCTCATCGGTCCTCCGGCAGGTGTGACTCGGCTCACGTGAGTGTGACACGGAGTCGCAGCAACCGTCCTGGGACCCCGCGGACCGGCGCGTCGGGCCCCCGGGGCCAGGCGCCGGCGAGCGGGAGTGGCGTACCTCATCCGGCGTCCGCTCGCCTCGACCCCCCGTCGTGTCCGATCATGTGGTGACGTGCCCGACTCCCTGCCTCTCGGAGGATCCGTGACCCCGCTCGACCCCGGCCCCACCACACCGGACGACCTCGGCGCCGTCGCGGCCCTGCTTCCCCTGATGACCGAGGTCGTCGTGGAGCGCGGCGCCACGCTGTTCGCCCAGGGCGACCGGCACGAGACGATGTACCTCGTGCGTGAGGGCGCGCTGAAGGTCACCCGCGCCAACCGCGACGAGCGCCCGACCATCCTGGCGGTGGTGGGCCCCGGCGAGATGCTGGGCGAGATGGCCCTGCTCGACGGCCGCGAGCGCGGCGCCACGGTCACCGCCATCACCCGCGCACACCTGCTGGAGCTGGAGCGGGACGTCTTCGACCGCGAGCTCGAGCGCGACCCGGCGATCGCGGTGGCGCTGCTGCAGGACCTCGCCCGCCGGCTGCGCCGCTCCAACGACACCGTCTCCGACCTCGCCTTCGCCGACGTGCCGAGCCGCGTGGCTCGCACCGTGCGCCACCTGGCCTCGAAGTTCGGCACCACCACCGACGAGGGCCACCTCAGGGTCGAGCACCAGCTCACCCAGGAGGAGCTCGCCCAGCTCGTGGGCTCGGCGCGCGAGACGGTCAACAAGGCCCTGGCCTCGCTCTCGCGTCGCGGCGTCATCGAGGTGCGCCAGCGCACCATCACCGTCATCGACCAGGACGCGCTGGAGCGCCTGGCCGGCTGACCTCTCCGCCCGCCGCGGCGGCACACCCCACCGCTCAGGGGCGGGTGACGCGGGAGGGCAGGTGGGTGCGCGGCGCCATCTTCGCGCCGCGGCGCGGCCGGTGGAGGCCGGCCGCCCCCAGCAGCATCGGCACCCGCCCCCGGTGGGGACGCCACGGCTCGAGGTAGGCCGCCATCGCCTCGTCGTCGAACGGCTCGCCCGTCAGCGCCCACCCGACGTCCTTGGCCACGTGGTAGTCCCCGAAGGAGACGGCGTCGGGATCGCCGTGGGCGCGCTGGCGGACCTCCGCGCTCGTCCACACCCCGATGCCGGGCAAGGTCCGGAGCCGCCGGTCGGCCTCCTCGGGGGCGAGGGTGGCCGTGCGCTCGAGGGCGTCGGCCACGCGCGCGGCCGTGACCAGGGTGCGCGAGCGCTGGGGATCGACGTGCAGCTGGAGCCACTCCCACGAGGCGATGGTGCGCAGCCGCTCCGGTGGCGGCTGCACCCACAGCCGCAGCTGCTCCCCCGGACCCGGCGCGCGCTCACCGAAGCGGTGGACGAGCATCCGGAAGCCCGCGAACGCCTCCTGGCCGGTGACCTTCTGCTCCAGGATCGCCGGCACCAGCGCCTCCATGACCAGGCCGGTGCGGCCCAGGCGCAGGTCGGGGTGGAGGCGGCGGGCCTCGGCCACGACGGGGTGGCGGGGCTCGAAACCGGACCAGTCGTCGTCGGCGCCCAGCATCGCCGGCACCGACTCCAGGGCCCAGGACGCCCCGGGCCCCCACGCCTCGGCGTGCACCTCGCCCAGGCCCGGGCGGGGGTGCACCAGCAGGGTGGCGGGCCCCTCCGGGGTGCGGATGCCGCGCCAGTGCCGCTCACCGTCGATGCGGTAGGTCGGGTCGCCGCCGCCGCGCTTGTGCAGCCGCAGCACCCGCGCCGCCGGACAGGCCCACGCCGGGCGCCACACCCTGACCTGCCCGCCGCTGGTCGCCGACGACTCGCTCACGGGCACGACGCTACGCCAGGGCGCCGACGGTGCACCCCCGGACCGAGGGACGTCGACCCGCGGGCCCTCGTCGGGGTGAGGCGGTGTCGGTGGGGGTCGCCACAATGGGGGGATGCTGCTCGCCGACGTCGTCGCCACCTCCGAGGCGGTGGCCGCGACCCGCTCCCGCAAGGCGAAGGTCGAGGCCCTGGCCGCACTCCTGCGCCGGCTCGACCACGCCCGGCCCGACGAGGTCGACGTCGTGGTCACCTACCTCGCCGGCTCCCTGCGCCAGCGTCGCACCGGTCTCGGGTGGCGGTCGGTCGCCGACCTGCCGCCGCCCGCCGAGACGGCGGGGCTCGACGTGGTCGAGGTCGACCGGGCCTTCACGGCGCTGTCGGCGCTCGCGGGCCCGGGCTCGCAGTCGGCTCGCGCCGCCGCCGTGGCCGACCTCTTCGGGCGCGCCGACGCCGCCGAGCAGGCCTGGCTGCGCGGGGCCGTCACCGGCGAGGTGCGGCAGGGCGCGCTCGACGCCGTCGTGCAGGAGGCTGTGGCCGCCGTGGCGCAGGTGCCGGTCGCCGACGTGCGCCGCGCGGCGATGCTGGCGGGCTCGACCGTGGCCGCCGGGGTGGCCGCCCTCACCGGGGGCACCGACGCGTTGGCCGGCTTCGGGCTCGAGGTGGGGCGGCCGGTGCTGCCCATGCTCGCCTCCTCGGCGCCGGACGTGGCGGCGGGCCTGGTCAAGGCCGGAGCCGTGGGTGGTGGCGTGGTCGTCGACACCAAGCTCGACGGCATCCGGGTGCAGGTGCACCGCCGCGGCGAGGAGGTCGTCATCGCGACCCGCTCCCTCGACGACATCACCCACCGGCTGCCCGAGGTCGTCGCCGTGACCCTCGCCCTCGACGCCGAGAGCGTGGTCCTCGACGGCGAGGCCCTCTCCCTCGACGAGCACGGTCGACCGCGCGCGTTCCAGGACACCGCCTCGCGCACGGCGCAGGGCGCCAGCGACGACGGGCTCCACGTCACCCCGTACTTCTTCGACATCCTCCACCTCGACGGCCGCGACCTCCTCGACGAGCCCCTCGAGACCCGCCTCGCCGCGCTCGACGCGCTCGTGCCCGCCGAGCACCGGGTGGCCCGTCTCGCGGGCCCGTCCGAGCGGCAGGCCCAGGACTTCGCCGCCGAGGTCGTCGCCGCCGGCCACGAGGGCGTGGTGGTGAAGTCGCTGTCGTCCTCCTACGACGCGGGCCGCCGCGGCGCGGGCTGGGTCAAGGTCAAGCCGGTGCACACCCTCGACCTCGTCGTGCTCGCCGCGGAGTGGGGCTCGGGTCGCCGCACGGGCCTGCTGTCGAACATCCACCTCGGCGCCGCCGACGGCGCCGGCGGTTTCGTGATGCTGGGCAAGACCTTCAAGGGCATGACCGACGAGACGCTGGCCTGGCAGACCGAGCGGTTCCTGGGCCTCGAGACCCACCGCGAGGGCCACGTGGTCCACGTGCGCCCCGAGCAGGTCGTCGAGATCGCGCTCGACGGCGTGCAGCGCTCGACCCGCTACCCCGGTGGGCTGGCGCTGCGCTTCGCCCGGGTCGTGCGCTACCGCGACGACAAGGGCCCCGAGCAGGCCGACACGATCGCCGCCGTGCGGGCACACTTCCGTTGAGGGGCGGCGCACGAGCGACCGGACCCGGCTGCGCGCCGGCCACGACACGACGAGAGCGGTCGTGTGAGCGGTCGTGTGACCGGTCCCGGTGCCGGTCCCGGTGCGATGCGGGCGGGCGGGCGGGCGGTCGAGGGTCGAGCGGGTCGACCGGGCCCTGAGGTGGTGTCGCTACGGTCGTGACTCACCGACCGCCTCACTCCAGGAGCAGACAGCATGAGGATGCCTCCCACCGTGGTGGCGGCGGGCCTCGTCGGCGCCGTCCTCCTGAGCGGCGGGTGCACGGCGCCCGCCGGGGGCGGGGCCGACCGGGACCCGACCGACGTCGAGGAGGTCACCACGACCGACACGGTCGGGGCCGACGGGCTGCGCTCGGCCTCCGGCGGCGACGCGGGGCGCTACTCCTGGACCGACCTGAGGGTCACCAACGAGCAGTCGCTCGGGTACTTCACGGGCTCGATCCGCGTCACGAACGACGGCGAGGACGCTGCCGACGTCCGCGTCGAGGTCACGGTCGTCGGCGGGCAGCAGAGGCTGGGCACGCTGACCGGCCTGTCCCTGGTGGAGTCCGGAGCGGCGACGACGATCGGCCTCACCTCGCTGGACGAGTTCGCGAGGGCCACGACCTTCGAGGTCGAGCTCTCCACCGCCCCCTGACCCGGCGACGCACGAGGAAGAAGCCCCGACCCCCACCGAGCCCGGCACACCTCCGTGTCGGCCTCCTCCGCTGACCACGACGCGTCCACAGCCGCGGTCGTGGCGTCGATGCTCCCCAGGTGCACCCACCACCGGCCCCCGCGGGCGGCGTGGACGGTTGGCTGTGGCCATGTCCATGACCGCCCTCACCTCGGCCGCGACGCGGCCACCCGAGACCCTCGCCGCGCGAGCACGGGCCGCCCTCGGCGCCCTAGCCGACGCGCCCTGGGACGTGCTCGGCGACGACGACCTGCTGGCGAGCGCCCTCGACCTCGTCGCGGCCCGGTCGGCACTGCGGGCCGCCGAGGCGCGGGCCCTCGTGGAGATCGATCGTCGCGACCTCGCCCGACGCAGCCTGGGCTGGGGCTCCACCGCCGACTGGCTGACCCACGTCGCGGGTCTCCGGGTCTCCCAGGGTCGCCAGGCCGTCGCCCACGCCCACGAGCTGGTCGGCGACCGGGCGGCCACGCTGGCCGCCCTCGTCGCCGGCACCGTCAGCCCCGAGCAGGCCGCCCTCGTGATCGACGCCGTCGAGGAGCTGCCCGCCGAGACCGCCCTGCGCACGCGGGCCGAGACCTCGCTGCTGGAGAAGGCCGACCACCTCCACGCGACCGACCTCGCGCGGGCCGCCGTACGCGTGGTCGACGAGGTGGACCCCGGGCGCGCCGCGCGGGAGCGCGAGCGCCAGCGCGACCGTCTGGCCCGCGCGTCCCACCGCCGTCGGTTCCTGTCGATCAGCGACGACGGCGCGGGCGGGGTCAGGGTCCGTGGGCGCGGCAGCGCCGAGGACGCCGCGGTCCTGCGGCAGGCGCTGCTGCCGCTCTCCGCCCCGGCCCCGTCGGTCGACCCGCAGACCGGTGAGCGGCTCAGCGACCCCCGGGACCACGGCGCCCGCACCTGGGACGCCCTGGTGCAGGTGGCGCAACACGCGCTCGACACCGACGCGGTGCCCGGATCGCACGGCGAGCGCGCCCGCGTGAGCGTCACGATCCCCTGGGAGCAGCTGCGGGACGCCGCCGGCGCCACGCGCGGCGGGGAGACCGACGACGGCCTCACGCTGAGCGCCGGCACGGTGCGGCGGATGGCGTGCGACGCCACCGTCATCCCCGCCGTCCTCGGCTCAGAGTCCGCCGTGCTCGACCTGGGCCGCGAGGCGCGCGTGGTCTCAGCCTCGCTGTGGCGCGCCCTGGTGGCTCGCGACACGCACTGCGCCTTCCCCGGCTGCGGACGTCCCCCGGTGATGTGCCACGCCCACCACGTCGAGCATTGGGCCGACGGCGGCCCCACCGCCCTGGGCAACCTGGCCCTGCTCTGCGGCCACCACCACCGCACCATCCACGACACACCGTGGCAGGTGCGGACGGGCTCGGACGGCCGACCGGAGTTCCTCCCACCGACAGGTCTGTCGGAGACCGGCTCGCGCGCATCCTCCACGTCCGGCGACGGGCCGGGCCCGCACGACGCCTCGGAGGACCGGTCCAGCGCACACGCCACGCCATCGAGCTGGGGCAGGACCCGCCGCCGCGCCGCAGGTGCCCGACCAGATCCGGAACCACCGCACGACGAGGACTGACGGTCCCGTCACAGCCGTGCAACTGCGAGTTGCACCAGTCGTACGATACGGGGATGGTCACTGCCTCAGAGACGGACGGACGGCGATCCGCCGCGGCTGCGCGCCGGCGCGCCCGCGAGAAGGAGATCATCGCGGCGACCCGCGCGCTCTTCGACCAGCGCGGGGTGCGCGACGCCCAGATCGAGGACATCGCCAAGGCCGTCGGCATCAACCGAGCGATCGTCTACCGCCACTTCACCGGCAAGGAGGAGCTCTTCGCCCTCACGCTGGTGGGCTACCTCGAGGAGCTCCATGCCGCGCTCCAGGCCGCCGCTGCCTCGGCCGAGGAGCCGCGGGAGCGTCTGCAGCTGATCGTCGGCGCCTTCGTCGACTACGGGCTGGCCCACCCGGCCTTCGTCGACTGCGCCCAGGCCCTCATGCGGCGCTCCGGCCCCGAGCTCCTCGACGAGATCTCCGAGGGTGCCCTCTTCCGCCTCGGCCGGGGCATCTCGACGTGCCTGGCCGTGCTCTCCACGGTCCTGGAGGACGGCACCAGACGCGGGGCGTTCGGTGTCGGCGACCCGACCCTGCTGGCCAACACTCTGTACGCCAGCGGCCTCGGCGCCCTGCAGCTCGCGCGGGTCGGGATCCTCGTCAAGGAGGCGGCGCCGGGCATCCCCACCGTCGGTGAGATCTCGCCGGAGCAGGTGCGTCAGTACCTCGTCGCCTCTGCGCTGGCCATGGCGTCCCTCGGCGTCTAGGACACCCGGTCCCGACGCACCAGGCCCGCCCGACGTTCGTCGGACGGGCCTGGTGGGTGTGCGGCAGAGACTCAGGGGCGCTCGAGGATCGCGGTGACGCCCTGACCGCCGGCAGCGCAGACCGAGATGACTCCCCGACCGCTGCCCTTCTCCGCGAGCAGCTTGGCGAGGACGTTGACGATCCGTCCGCCGGTGGCGGCGAACGGGTGCCCCGCGGCGAGCGAGGACCCGTTGACGTTGAGCTTGGAGCGGTCGATCGAGCCGAGCGGGGCGTCGAGACCCAGGCGCTCCTTGCAGAAGACCGGGTCCTCCCAGGCCTTGAGGGTCGAGAGCACCTGCGAGGCGAACGCCTCGTGGATCTCGTAGAAGTCGAAGTCCTGCAGGCTCAGGCCCTCGCGCTGCAGCATGCGCGCCATCGCGTAGGCGGGGGCCATCAACAGACCCTCGCCGCCGTGCACGTAGTCGACCGCGGCGGTCTCGTAGGCCGTGAGGTAGGCCAGCACGGGCAGGCCCTTCTCCTCGGCCCACTCCTCCGAGGCGAGCAGCACCACCGAGGCGCCGTCGGTGAGCGGGGTGGAGTTGCCTGCGGTCATCGTCGCGGCCTCGCCCTTGCCGAAGACCGGCTTGAGCTTGGCCAGCTTCTCCACCGAGGAGTCGGGGCGCAGGTTCTGGTCGCGCTCGAGCCCGCGGAAGGGGGTGATCTGGTCGTCGAGGAAGCCGGCCTCGTAGGCCTTGGCGAGGTTCTGGTGGGAGGTCGCGGCGAGGGCGTCCTGCTCCTCACGACCCACCTGCCACTCCAGCGCGGTGAGCGCGGCGTGGTCACCCATGGCCAGCCCGGTGCGGGGTTCGCCGTTCTGGGGGATGCTCGGCACGAGGTCGCCGGGACGCACCTTGGCCAGGGCCGCGAGGCGACCCTTGAGGTCCTTGGCCCGGTTGGCCTCGAGGAGGATCTTGCGCAGTCCCTCCCCCACGGCGATCGGCGCGTCGGAGGTGGTGTCGGAGCCACCGGCGATACCGACCTCGATCTGGCCCAGGGCGATCTTGTTCGCGACCTGGATCGCCGCCTGGAGACCGGTGCCGCAGGCCTGCTGGATGTCGGTGGCGGGGGTCTCGGGTGAGAGCTTGGAGCCCAGCACCGCCTCGCGGGTGAGGTTGAAGTCGCGGCTGTGCTTGAGCACCGCTCCGGCCACGACCTCGCCGAGGCGCTCGCCCTCGAGGCCGAAGCGGGTCACAAGGCCGTCGATGGCGGCGGTGAGCATGTCCTGGTTCGACGCGTCGGAGTAGACCGTGTTGGACCGGGCGAAGGGGATGCGGTTGCCGCCGATGACGGCGACGCGACGAGTGGTGGGTTGCATAGGGTCATCCTTGCGTCGACAGGCCTCGCAGTGAAGCCTGTGAGGGGCACGTCACGATGTGTGGACGCTGAGTTACACATCGGGTTGCATGACCGTGCCCCACGATCTCCCACCACCACACGGAGGACCACCCGCATGAGCGACAAGTACCAGAGCTTCTCGCAGTCCCCGCTCGGAAAGCTGCTGGTCAAGAACCTCGGCCTCCCCGCCCCCATGAAGCTCGAGCGGTACGCCGAGGGCGCTCCGCTCGTCGACGGCGTCGTCGCCGTCGGGGGACGCGGCCGCCTCGCCGAGTCGCTCGGCGGCATCCTCTCCCAGCTCGGCGTGGAGAGCACCGACGCCCCGGCCGAGGGATCCCGGCTCAAGGGCCTGGTCTTCGACGCCACCGGCCTCACGTCCTCCGACCAGCTCGTCGCCCTGCGCGACTTCTTCACCCCGCTCATGCGCAGCCTCGCGACCTGCCCGCGCGTCGTCGTGCTCGGCACCCCGCCGGAGCTCCTCGAGGGGGGCGAGCGCGTCGCGCAGCGCGCCCTGGAGGGCTTCACCCGCAGCCTGGGCAAGGAGATCGGTCGCGGCGGCACGGTGCAGCTGGTCTACGTCGCCGAGGGCGCCGAGGCGTCGGTCGCCAGCACGCTGGGCTTCCTGCTCTCCCCGAAGTCGGCCTACGTGTCGGGCCAGGTCGTGCGCATCGGCGCCACCGGCTCGACCGACGCGCCCGCGGTCACCGACTGGACCCGTCCGCTCGCCGGCAAGGTGGCCCTCGTGACCGGCGCCAGCCGCGGGATCGGCGAGCAGATCGCGCGGGTCCTGCACCGCGACGGCGCCACCGTCGTGGGCGTCGACGTGCCCCAGGCCGCCGACGGCCTGGTGAAGCTCATGAACGAGCTCGACGGGGACTGGCTGACCCTCGACATCACCGCGAAGGACGCCCCGCAGCGGATCGCCCAGCACCTCAAGGACAAGCACGGCGGCGTCGACGTCGTGGTCCACAACGCCGGCATCACCCGCGACAAGAAGCTCGCCAACATGTCGGAGGACCGCTGGGAGTCGGTCATCGCCGTCAACCTCACCGCCCCGGAGCGCATCAGCCGCGAGCTGCTCGACCAGGGCGTCGTCAACGCCCACGGCTCGATCGTCGGCGTGGCGAGCATCGCGGGCATCGCGGGCAACGTCGGCCAGACCAACTACGCCGCCTCCAAGGCCGGTGTCATCGGCCTCGTCGATTCCCTCAAGGGCGAGCTCACCGACGGCATCACCGTCAACGCCGTGGCGCCGGGCTTCATCATCACGCAGATGACCGCGGCGGTGCCGTTCGCGACCCGCGAGGTCGGTCAGCGCCTCAACGCGATGTCGCAGGGCGGTCTGCCCGTCGACGTCGCCGAGACCGTGGCCTGGTACGCCGACCCCGCGTCGAGCGCCGTCAACGGCAACGTGGTCCGCGTGTGCGGCCAGATGATGCTGGGGGCCTGACGTGGCCGGCACCGGGGCGCCCCAGTCCCCCCGCCTGGTCACCCCCGGCTCCGGGGCGGTGCCCACGCTGCTCAGGGCCGCCCTCCCGTCGATCCCCGTCGTCGGCTCCCTGCCCGGCGTGAGGAAGGGGCCGGCGTCGTCCTTCTCCGGCCTCACCTTCACCCGGCCGCCGGTGACCGTCGAGCGGGCCCACGTCGAGGCCTACGCCGAGGTCTGCGGCTTCCCGAGCAAGGACACCGCGCCGCTGACCTACCCCCACATGCTCGCCTTCGCGCTGCACATGGCGATCATGACCGAGCCGTCGTTCCCCGCACCCGCCATCGGCACGGTGCACCTGGAGAACGCGGTGACCGGCCACCGGCCGGTCGCGGTGGGCGAGAGCCTGGCCGTGACGACCAGCGTCGGAGCCCCCCGCCCCCATGCCAAGGGCACGGTCTACGAGTTCGTGGCCGAGGCACGGGTGGGCGAGGAGCTGGTCTGGGAGAGCACCTCGACCTACCTGCGCCGCGGACGCGGCGACGCCGACGCACCGGGCGGGTCCTCCTTCCCCGACACCTCGCCCAACGGCACCGTCTGGCGCCTGCCCGGCGACCTGGGCCGCAGCTACGCCGCCGTCTCGGGCGACCACAACCCGATCCACCTCTACCCGTGGACGGCCAAGGCCCTGGGCTTCCCGCGTCAGATCGCCCACGGCATGTGGAGCCTGGCGCGCTGCGTGGCCGCGATCGAGAACCGGCTGCCCGACGCGGTGCGCGTCGACGCGGCCTTCAAGAAGCCGATCCTGCTACCGGGCTCGGTCGAGCTCGGCACCCGTGTGCTCGACGACGGCATCGCGTTCGCGCTGACCAACCCGCGGTCCGGCGCCCCGCACGTGGTGGGACGCAGCACCGCGCTCTGAGCCCGCCCGCCAGCCCCGGTCACCAGCCCCGGTCACCAGGCCCGGTCGCGGCGGCCGATCGCGTCCTCGCGCCCTCCTCGACCCGGCGAGGAGGGCGCGCTCACGTCCGGGGCCGACCCAGGACGGCGATGGCGGCGGCACCGATCACGGTGAGCGAGGCCGACACGACGACGGCGACGTTCCAGCCCGCCACCAGCGCGGCCGGTGCCGTGTCGCCCGACCCGGCGTGCGCCGCGAGGGTCACGGTGAGGGTGATGCCACAGGCGGCGCCGAGGTAGCGGGCGGTGTTGTTGGCGCCCGAGCCCATGGCGGCGCGCGCCGGCGGCACGCTGGCGACCGCCTCGCGTCCGAGCAGCGCGTTGAGCACCCCGGTGCCCAGCCCGGAGACCACCATGGCGAGCGCGACCCGGGTCACCGCGGAGCCCTCGTCGAGCCCGAAGCCGATCATCTGCCCACCGGCCACGACGAGCAGCACCACCGCCACGGGCCTGCCGCCCTCGAGCGGGTGGCGCACGAGGCGCACCAGCAGCGAGGCCACCACGCTCGCCGCGGCCCAGGCCACGACGAGCAGGCTGCCGACCCACAGGCTCTCCCCCAGCCCGGCCTGCGCCAGTGTCGGCACGTACGACGAGATGCCGATCATCCCGAGGCCGAGCACCAGCGATCCCCCGGTCGCCGCCCGGAACCGCGGGTGCGCCAGCAGCGCGGGCTCCACCAGCGGCTCGCGCACGCGGCGCTCGACGACGACCATGGCCGCCAGCGCGAGGACCCCACCGACGACGAGGCCGACCACCGGGCCGTCGACGCCGTCACGCCCCTCCGTCAGCGCCGCGACCAGGCACGACATGCCGAGCACCAGCAGGGCGAGCCCGGGCAGGTCGACGCGCCGCGCCGCGGGCGTGGAGACGGGGAGCGCCCGCACCGAGGGCAGCAGCAG
Source organism: Nocardioides sp. P86 (assembly GCF_023712465.1). Lineage (NCBI taxonomy): Bacteria > Bacillati > Actinomycetota > Actinomycetes > Propionibacteriales > Nocardioidaceae > Nocardioides > Nocardioides sp. P86. The sequence goes on from NZ_JAMAYE010000002.1 coordinate 362,861, forward strand.
CAGCGCGGCCAGCGCTGCGGTGACGACGTACGTCTCGCGCCATCCCGACCCGAGGTCGAGTGCGGCGGCGAGGAGGGCGCCGGTGGCGATGCCCAGCCCGACGCTGGCGCCCCACACCGACGTCGCATGGGCCCGTGCGGGCCCCGGGGCGTGGGTGTGGGCGAGCAGGGCCAGCCCGCAGGCCAGCACGGCGGCGCCGCCCACGCCCTGCACGACGCGGGCCCCGATCAGCAGGAGCGGCTCCTGGGCCAGGCCGCACACGAGGGCACCGGCACCGACCGCCACCAGGCCGGCGAGGTAGACCCGGCGTCGACCGAGGGCGTCGCCGAGCACGCCGGTGGCGAGGAGGGCTCCGGCCAGGCCGACGCTCATCGAGCTCAGCACCCACGCCTGCGCGGCGGGACCGGCACCCAGGTCGGCGGCCGCAGCAGGCAGCGTGGCCATCGGGGTGACGTAGGTGACCAGGACCAGGGCCGTGCCCAGCGCGACGACGGGCAGTGCCCGCGCCCCGGCCTCCCGGCCCGTGAGGACGTGACCGGAGGACGGTTTGACATTCAAACTCACACCGCAGGACAGTACACAGGTGAGGACCTCCTGGACACCCCGTCGCGCGCCCCGGCGCGCCCGGCCGGCCGTCGCCGAGGGCAGGGACCGGGACCGGTGAACGAGTCTCCGATCTCCGCACCGGTCCCCCCGTCGGCCGCGACCTTCGACTCGACCCCCGACTCGACCCCCGACTCGACCCACGTCGCGCTCGACTCGCTGCCGGGGCGGCCTTGCCCGGCGGCGGCGGCGCTCGAGGTGGTCGGCGAGCGGTGGTCGCTGCTGGTCGTGCGCGAGCTGGCGATGGGCAGCGGGCGCTTCACCGACATCGTGCGGGGCACCGGGGCTCCCCGCGACCGGGTGGCCGCGCGCCTGCGCTCGCTCGAGGCGTCCGGCGTCGTACGCCGCACCTCCGACACGGCGGGCGACCCAGCGGGCGACCCAGCGGGCAACACGACGAGTGCGCGGGGCGGCTACGCGCTCACCCCCGCCGGACGCGACCTGCTGCCGGTGCTGGACGCGCTCCTCGCGTGGGGGCGGACCCACGCGGTCGCCCCCGACGACCCCCGACGCAGGAGTGACTACCCCCGCCTCGCCGCCGACTGACAGTCCCGCCACCGACAGCATCCCGACCGACGGCACCCCGGCCGGCCCGACCCTGGTCCAGGCCCGGCCTGGCGCGCCGGGCCAGCCCTCAGCGCGCCCGGCCGAACCTCAGGTCCTGCACCGTGGCCCGAGCGGCCGTGGGCGAGGTCGCCCGACGCTCGGAGAAGGTCGCGGTGGCGGGGTCCCAGACGCCGACGTCGGTGCGCAGGTTGCCGTCCCAGTCGCCCACCACGGGCAGGTCGCCGGGCTCGCCGAAGACCACGTCGGCGGTCCAGGCCAGCCCGTCGTCGTCGACGCGGCGCAGCGTGAAGGTCGCAGTGGCCTGGTCGTAGACGCCGAGGTCGGTGGTGCCGTTGCCGTCCCAGTCGCCGGTGACCGGGACGTCGTCGGCGTCGCCCAGGACGGCGGTCGACACCGTGCCGTCGGCGGCCCGCATCCGGAACTGCGCGGTCTTGGCGCGCCACACGCCGACCTCCCACAGGCCGTCGCCGTCCCAGTCGCCGGCGACGGGCTCGTCGGTGGCGTTGCCGAGCACGACTGTGGTGAGCCCGGCCCCGGTCTTCAGCGTGAAGGTCTTGGTCGACGGCGTGCGCACGCCCGGGTTGGTGAGCCCGTCGCCGTCCCAGTCACCGACCACGGGGTCGTCGGTCGACGTGCCCAGCCGCACGACGCGGGGCTTGGCACGTGGGCGCTGGATCCGGAACTCCGAGGTGTCCGCGCGCCGGTAGACCGCCAGCTCCGCGGGTGCGTCGCCGGCGAAGTTGCCGGCCAGCGGCACGTCCACGCAGTTCTGCGAGTCGACCGTGCTGCCGTAGACGAAGGGAGCGCCGTGGAACCACGCCTCGATCACCGAGCGGTCCTGGCGCTCCTCGAAGTGCAGGTGGGGGCCGGTGGAGTTGCCCGTCGAGCCCAGGGTGCCGATCTGGGCGCCCTGGTCGACGCTCTGACCGGTCACGACGACGACGTCGTTGAGGTGGGCGTAGAGGGTGCTCTCACCGCCGCCGTGGTCGATGACGACGTAGTGGCCGTAGCCGGAGGTGCCGGTGGGCGCCGCCGTGGTGACGACGCCTGGTGCGGCGGCGACGACCGGGTCGTCGACGTCGTCGGTGCGGTTCCAGTCGATCGCTCGCGAGCTGGGGCTGTGGCTGGACCGTGTCGTGCCGGTCCAGGTCTGGCCGCACGGGAACGGCACCTCGTACGCCGTGTCCGGCGCCGCACCCGCGGGCGCGGCGAGCACGAGGGTGGGGCACACCAGGGCCAGGCCGGTGGCGCCCAGCACGACGCGGGTGGACCGGGGGCGGCCACGGACGGCACGGGGCTCGGACGGGAGGGGGGACCAGGGGGGCATGGTGAGGACGTCCTCGGGGTGGGCGCGGAGGACGTCGCGACCGCCGGACACGACGAGGCACGTCGCTGTGCCTCGCGATCATCAGCCCCAGGAGTCGTCAACCGTCACACGAGTAGACACACGAAACCACGGCCTCGGCGTGTCTGTCACGAACTACAGCGCTGTAATGGTAAGGCCCTCTGGACCAGCGCCGTGCACGGGTCAGCCGCGGGGCGGCCGGATCAGGCCCTCCTGGGCCACCGTGGCGACGAGGAGGCCGTCCCGGGTGAAGACCCTGCCGATGGCCAGACCCCGCGCGCCGTGGGCCGACGGCGACCACTGGTCGTAGAGCCACCACTCGTCGGCCCGGAAGGGCCGGTGGAACCACACCGTGTGGTCCAGCGAGGCCATCTGCACCCCCGCCGGACGGTCGTGGGCGGCCAGCGTGGCGCCCAACAGGCTCATGTCGCTGGCCCAGGTGAACGCGGCCAGGTGGAGGTGCGGGTCGTCGGGCAGCGCCGCCGCCATCCGGAACCACAGCTGGGCGCGAGCAGGGTGGAGCGGGTCGTCGGCCAGTCCGTGGCCGGAGGTGCCGATCGAGCGGGCCTCGACCGCACCCCACTCGCGGGCCAGCTTGGGTCCCTCGCCGTCGCCGCGCGAGGCCATCTGCGAGAGCAGGTCGACACCCTGCTCGGGTGCCGGGACCTCGGGCATCGCGTCCTGGTGGTCGAAGCCCTCCTCGGCGCGGTGGAAGTTGGCGGTGAGGTAGTAGATGGGGCGCCCGTGCTGGCGGGCGGCCACGCGGCGGGTCAGGAAGGAGCGGCCGTCGCGGATGCGCTCGACGTCGAAGACGATCGGCACGTGCGGGTCGCCCGGCAGCAGGAAGTAGGAGTGCAACGAGTGCACCTCGAAGCCCTCCGGCACGGTGTGGATGCCCGCGATGAGCGCCTGCGCGGCGACCTGGCCGCCGAAGACCCGCGGGCGACCGTAGTCGACGGTGGCGCCGCGGTAGAGGTCGTCGTCGAGCCGCTCCAGGTCGAGCAGGCCCAGCAGGTGGGCGACCGCGGCCTCCGGGTCGGGGACGAGCCCGCTGGTCATGTCGTCTCCTTCTCCACCGGGCGCAGGAGCGCCTCCTGGGCCACCGACGCCACGAGCGTGCCGTCGGGGATGAACACCTGGGCGTTGACCAGTCCTCGTCCGCCCTGGGCGGCCGGCGAGACCTGGTCGTAGAGCCACCACTGGTCGGCGCGGAAGGGCCGGTGGAACCACACGGCGTGGTCGAGGGAGGCCACGAGCGTGCCGCGCGAGCCCAGCCGCAGGCCGTGGGGGCTGAGCGCGGCGCCCATCAGGCTCATGTCGGAGAGGTAGGTGAAGGCCGCGACGTGCAGGAAGGGGTCCTCCGGCAGCTGCTCGCGCACCCGCAGCCACAGCCGCTGGCGGCCCGGGTGCTCGGGGTCGGGGGGCAGCAGGTCGTGGGAGCTGCCGACGTAGCGCAGGTCGGCCACCTCGAACTCCTCCCAGGAGCGGTCGCCCTCGCGCAGCATCGTGGTGGGGTCGAGGCACTCCTGCGGCGGCGGCGCGTCGGGCATCCGCGACTGGTGCTCGCGGCCGGGCTCGGGGCGGTGGAAGTCGGCGGTCAGGGCGAAGATCGGCCGGCCGTGCTGGCGCGCCAGCACGCGGCGGGTGGCGAAGGAGCGACCGTCGCGCAGCGGCTCGGCGTCGTAGATGATCGGCGTCGTGGTGTCGCCGGGCTGCAGGAAGTAGGAGTGCAGCGAGTGCACGGCGTAGGCCGGGTCGACGGTGCGCTGGGCGGCCACGAGGGCCTGCGCGGCGACCTGGCCCCCGAAGACCCGCGGCAGCCTCGACTCCTGGACCGCGCCGCGGAAGAGGTTGTCGTCGATGGTCTCGAGGTCGAGGAGCGCCACCAGCTCCCGGGCGTCGCGCGGCACGCTCAGTCCCGCCCGGTGGTGTCGGGCCCCGCCACGTCGGGGCCCTGGTCGTCGGGCTCCTCCAGACCGGCCAGGAACTGCTCGAACTGCTGGCCGATCTCCTCACCCGTCGGCAGCGGCTCGTCGGGGGCCAGCAGATTGCCGCCCGACTCCTCGGCGCGCTCGAAGGCGTCGTACTGCCGCTCGAGGGCCTGCACGACGTCGTCGACCTCGGCGTTGTCGGCGAGGTAGGCGGTGATCTCCTCCTCGCGCTGCTCGGCCTCCGCGTGCAGCACCGACAGGTCGAGGGTGAGGCGTCCGGCCAGCTCGACCTGCTCGAGCAGGGCGGCCGAGGCGCGGGGGTAGTCGAGCTGGGCGAGGTAGTGCGGGATGTGGGCCACGAAGCCCTGCGCGGGGTGGCCCCACTCCCCCAGCCTGACCTCCAGCAGCGCCTGGGCGCTGCTGGGCACGCGCAGCTCGCCGCGCCACGGGCTGGTGGCGCCGAGGAGCAGCTCGGGGTCGTTGGCGTGGTGCGTCAGCGCCACGGGCCGGGTGTGGGGCACGGCCATCGGCACCGAGCCCATCGACACGACCCGGGTCACCCCGAAGCGCTCGACGACCTCGCGCACGGCGCGGGCGAAAGCCTCCCACCGGTTGTCGGGCTCGGGTCCCTGGAGCAGCAGGTACGGCGTCCCGCCGCTGTCGCGCAGCAGCCGCACCACGAGGCGCGGGGCGTCGTAGGAGGCGTAGTGGTCGCGCACGAAGGAGATCGCGGGGCGGCGGGCGCGGTAGTCGTGGAACTGGTCCACGTCGAAGGTCGCGACCACCCGGCTCGACGAGGGGACGGCCGGGGGGCCGAGGAGGCCGTCCTCCTCGAGGTCCACGAGGTGGCGCGCGGCGCGGGCGGCGGCGTTGCCGGCGTCGAGGAAGCCGTCGAGCACGAGCACCATGGTCAGGTGCTCGGGCGAGCCGTCGAGCTCGGGCACGTCGTCGACGATGTGCACCAGGCGGGGTTCGGCAGGCACGGCGTCCTCTCGGCACGGTCTGCGACGGGCGCAGAGGCGGAGGCCCGCCGGGCAGGCGGGCCGGGTGTCGGTGGCCCGAGCACCGTAGCGGACCACGGTATTCCCCCCGTCGACCGCTCGTCGTGGCCGCCCGTGCCGCGGACCGCGGGCGGGTGACCCCACCCACAGCGGGCTCGGCCGTCGGGCCGGCTCAGCGCGCCCCCAGCAGGGCGCGACCCGGCGGGCCGGCCCACAGCGCGGCGACGTGGGAGACGTCGGTGCCGCAGCAGCCGCCGAGCACCCGCAGCGCCGGGAGCCGCTGCCGGAGGTGCTCGGTGCGGTCCACGAGCAGGTCGAGGTCTCCCTCGTCGAGGGTCTCGGCGGCGTCGAGCTCGGCGTGGCTCAGCGTCGAGGCGTTCGGGCGCAGCCCGATGACCCGCTGGCGCCAGCCGCCGCCGTCGTCGCCGCCGTCGAGGGCCCGCGCCACGTGGTCGGGGTGGGCGCAGTTGACGAGGTAGCCGTCGGCGGGCGCCTCGCGCTCCAGGCGGCGCACCGCGTCGGCCAGGGCGGTGCCGTCGGGCAGGGTGCCGTCGGTCTCGACGGTGAACGACACCGCCACCGGCACACCGACCGAGCGCGCGGCGCGCACCACGCCGACCGCCTCGGCGGCCCCGGTCAGGGTGTACGCCGTCACCGCGTCGACGCCGGCCCCCGCCAGGGCGGCCACCTGCGGCAGGTGGCGGCTGGCCGCGTCGTCGGGATCGAGCCGCTCACCGGCGACGTAGCCGTCGCCCAGCGGCCCGATCGTGCCGACGACCCGCACGGCGAGCAGGTCGGTCAGTCGCCCACGCAGGGCCTGCACCAGGTCCACGGCCCGGTGGTTGAGGCCCGCCGCGGCGTGCACGTCGTGGCCGAGCGACGCGGCCCACTCGGCGCCGGCGCGCCACGTGGGGGTCTCGAGCAGCAGCCCGGCCCCGACCCGGCGGGCCACGTCGGCGTACCCGAGGTAGTAGTGCTCGAGGAGCTCGCGTCCGCGCTCGTCGTCGACCAGCGGGAAGGCCGCGAAGCCGGGCAGGTCGACGCCGTGGTGGAAGATCAGGTCGGTCTCGAGCCCACCGTCGGTGACCCAGGCGGCGGCCGCGTCCCACGGTGGTGGTGTGCCGCTCACGGCTGGTCCTCCGTCCCGGGACGTCCGGGCGTCCCGGTGGACGTCCTACCCGCCGGGCCCGGGCCCGGGCCAGGGCCGGAGGTCCTCCCCCGGCGGCCTCAGTCGCGCGCCGCGGCGCCGGCCTCGGCGCGGCCGAGCTTGGCGTGGCTGCGGCCGTAGACGAAGTAGAGGGCGAAGCCGAGCGCCATCCAGACCAGGAAGCGCAGCCAGGTCTCCGCGCTCAGGTTGAGCATCAGGTAGAAGCAGATCAGGGCCGAGAGCACCGGCAGCACCGGCGAGAGCGGCACCCGGAAGGAGCGCTCGAGGTCGGGGCGGCTGCGACGCAGCACCGGCACGGCCAGCGAGACCAGGAGGAAGGCGGTCAGCGTGCCGATGTTGACCATCTCCTCCAGCTTGCCGATCGGTGTGAGGGAGGCGACCAGGGCCACCACGACGACGATGCCGATGGTGATGGTGAGCGGGGTGCCGGTGCGGCGGTCGACGCGGGCGAGCTTGACCGGCAGCAGGCCGTCGCGGGCCATCGCGAAGAAGACGCGCACGGCCCCGATCATCAGCGTCATGACCACGGTGGTCAGACCGGCCACGGCGCCGGCCGAGATGAGCGTGCCGATGCCGTCTTGGCCGCGGTCGATGAAGGCCCGGGCGAGCGCGGCCTCGGGGTCGATGTCGCGGTAGTTGACCATGCCCACGATGACCAGGGCGACGGCGATGTAGAGCACCGTGCAGATCGCCAGCGAGCCGAGGATGCCGCGGGGCAGGTCGCGCTGCGGGTTGCGGGCCTCCTCGGCGGTGGTGGCGACGACGTCGAAGCCGATGTAGGCGAAGAAGACGACCGAGGCCGCCGACACCACGCCCAGGACGCCGTAGACCTGCGGTTCGATGCCGAAGAGCAGCTGCACGAGCGGGGCGGTCAGCCAGGTGCCACCGGTCTCGGCCGTGCCGGCGGCGTCGGGCACGAAGGGGGTGTAGTTGCTGCCGTCGATGTAGAACAGGCCGGCCACGATGACGAAGAGCACCACGAAGAGCTTGACCGCGACGAGCACCAGGTTGACGCGCAGGCTCTCCTTGATGCCGAAGGCGATGAGGGCGCCGAGCACGGCCACCAGCAGGAAGGCGGCGAGGTTGAACGTGGCGTCGGGGCCGAGCGAGGCGGGCCAGGTGACGCCCAGCTGGTCGAGGAGCGTGACGAAGTAGGTGCTCCAGCCCTGGGCCACCACGCTCGCTCCGAGCATCAGCTCCAGGAGCAGGTCCCAGCCGATGATCCACGCCACCAGCTCGCCGAGCGTGGCGTAGGAGAACGTGTAGGCCGACCCCGACATCGGCAGCGTCGAGGCGAACTCCGCGTAGCAGAGCGCGGCCAGCGCGCAGCAGATCGCGGCGATGCCGAAGGAGAACACCACCCCGGGCCCGGCGTAGTCGGCGGCGACCCGGCCGGTGAGGGTGAAGATCCCGGCGCCGATCACGACGCCGACGCCGAAGACCGTGAGGTCGAGGGCGGTGAGGTTCTTCTTCAGCGCGAACTCGGGGTCGTCCCCCGAGGCCAGCGACTGCTCGATCGACTTGGTGCGCAGGAGACCGGTGCGTGTGCGACTCACCCGGAGACCGTAGAGCACCACCCGCGCTCGTCGCGAGCGTCCCCCGGGCGGGTCGCGCGGTGGATCGGCGACCACCACCGCCGCCACCGGGCGGTCCCTACCCCCCCCGGGGGAGGGTCGGACCGCTGCTCGCCACCGCCTACCGCGAGCCCTCGGCGCTGCGCTCGACCGGCTCGACGGGCGCGACCGGCTCGACGGGCTCCGCAGCGGCCGCGGGGCCGTCGAGGGCGGAGATGCGCTCCACGATCCCCAGCGCCAGGGTCTGCGGGGTCAGGCCGATGCGCTCGAGGATCACCCCGCGCTTGGCGTGGTCGAGGAACTCCTGGGGCACGCCGTGCAGCTGCACGGGGGTGGTCACACCGGCCTCGTTCAGGGTCTGCAGCAGCACGGCGCCACAGCCGCCGACCACGCCGTTGTCCTCGATGCTGACCACGAGACGGTGCTCGCGGGCCAGGTCGACGATCGCGGGGTCGACGGGCTTGACCCAGCGGGGGTCGACGACGGTGACGCCGATGCCCTGGGCGGTGAGCCGCTCGGCCACCTGCACCGCGGTCGTCGCCATCGAGCCCACGCCGACGATGAGCACGTCGCGGGCACCGGAGCGCACGAGCACGTCGGCGCCCCCCGCCCGGTCGACGGCCGCGACGTCCTCGGGCGGCGGACCCTTGGGGAAGCGCACCACCGTGGGGGCGTCGTCGACCTCCACGGCCTCGTTGAGCAGCTCGCGCAGCCGGGTCGCGTCACGGGGCGCGGCCAGCCGCAGCCCCGGCACCAGCTGGAGCATCGACATGTCCCACATGCCGTTGTGGCTGGCGCCGTCGTCGCCGGTGACCCCGGAGCGGTCGAGCACGAAGGTGACGCCGCAGCGGTGCAGCGCGACGTCCATCAGCACCTGGTCGAAGGCGCGGTTGAGGAAGGTGGCGTAGACGGCGAAGACCGGGTGCAGGCCGCCCATCGCCAGGCCGGCGGCCGAGGTGGCGGCGTGCTGCTCGGCGATGCCGACGTCGAAGGTGCGCTCGGGGAAGCGGGCCTGGAAGTGGTGGAGGCCCACGGGGTGCATCATCGCCGCGGTGATGCCGACGACGTCCTTGCGGCGCTGGCCGATGTGGACGATCTCGTCGGCGAAGACGTCGGTCCAGATGCGGCCCTTGGGGTTCTCCTCGCCGGTGTCGACGTCGAAGGGCCCCGGGGAGTGGAACTGGTCGGCCTCGTGGCGCTCCGCGGCGTCGTAGCCGAAGCCCTTGCGGGTGAGCGCGTGCACGATGACCGGGCCGCCGAAGCGCTTGGCCTGGGCCAGCGCGTGCTCCATGGCCGCGCGGTCGTGGCCGTCGACGGGGCCGACGTACTTCAGGCCGAGGTCCTCGAAGAGGCCCTGGGGGGCGAGGGCGTCCTTGAGGCCCTTCTTCACCGCGTGGAGGGCGTCGTAGGCCGCGCCGCCGACCGCCGGCACGGAGTTGAGCCGCTTCTTGACCTGGTCGAGCAGCTGCTCGTAGCGCGGGTTGGTGCGCAGCGAGGTCAGCGCGGTGGCCAGGCCGCCGATCGTGGGGGTGTACGAGCGGCCGTTGTCGTTGACCACGATGACCAGCCGGCTGTCCTGGGCGACGGCGATGTTGTTGAGCGCCTCCCAGGCCATGCCGCCGGTGAGCGCGCCGTCGCCGATGACCGCGACGACGTGGCGGTCCTCGCCCCGGATGGCGTAGGCCTTGGCCAGCCCGTCGGCGTAGGACAGCGCGGTGGAGGCGTGGGAGTTCTCGACGATGTCGTGGGGCGACTCGGCCTGGCTGGGGTAGCCCGAGAGGCGACCTTCCTGGCGCAGGCCGTCGAAGTCCCCGGCGCGGCCGGTGAGCAGCTTGTGCACGTAGGACTGGTGGCCGGTGTCGAGCACGACGCGGTCGTGGGGGCTGTCGAAGACCCGGTGCACGGCCAGGGTCAGCTCCACCACGCCGAGGTTGGGGCCGAGGTGGCCCCCGGTGCGCGCGCACGTCGCGACGAGCACGTCACGGATCTCGGAGGCCAGGGCGTCGAGCTCGTCGTCGGCCAGGTCGCGCAGGTCGCGGGGTCCGGTGATCTGCTCGAGGAGTCCCATGGGCCCGAGTTTACGACCTCACAGGTCGACCACCGCGATCGCCGACTCGTGCAGGCTCCCCAGCCACACCCGGCCCTCGTGCTCCCGCACGCCGGTCACCATGTGGTAGCCGCCCGCGTCGCCGTCGACGTCGTGCACGAGCCGGCCCGCGTCGTCGTAGGCCTGCACCCGCAGCGTGCGGGCCGGCTGGGGCTGGAGCGGGGCGGGCAGCCGGGTGGCGGCGCGCTGCAGCCAGGTCGGGCCCTGCTGGAGCCGGGTGACGACGGGGTCGGTGGGGCTGGCGATCGTGACCCAGACCAGCCCGTCGCTGCCGCGGGCGATGTTGTCGGGGTAGCCCGGCAGGTCGGTGGCCAGGTGGTCGCGGCTGCCGGCACGCGGACCGGTCAGCCACAGCCGCACCACGGTGCGCGCGGCGGTCTCGGCGACCGCGACGTAGGACCCGTCGGCGGCGAGCGCCACGCCGTTGGCGAAGGCCAGCCCGTCGAGGGCCACTGTGACCGAGCCGTCGGGGGCGAGGCGCAGCAGCCGCCCGGTGCGGGTGTCCTGCACGAGGTCGTCCTTCCACCGCTCGATGCCGAAGCGGGTGGAGGAGTCGCTGAGCCAGACGGTGCCGTCGTCGCCGATCGCGGCGTTGTTGCAGAAGACCATGCGCCGTCCGCCGACCTCGGCCAGCAGCGGCTCGACGGTGCCGGTGGCGGGGTCGACCCGCAGCAGGCCGCGGTGGGCGTCGCAGACCAGCAGCCGGCCGTCGGGGTCGATCTCGAGGCCGAGGGGCCGGCCGCCGGTGCGGGCCACGCGCTCGAGGTGGGAGCCGTCGTGGGAGACCCGCCACAGCGCGCCGTCGGCGGTGCCGGTGTAGACCGCGCCCTCGTGCCGGCCGCCGGTCGCCACCACGACGTCCTCGGCGCCCGGCCCGGGCACGGCGTGCACCCGGGGCACGGGCGCGCCGGCGCGCCCGCCGCGGGCGGCGCTCACGACCACACCCCCGCGCCGAGCTCGCGGTAGAGCGCGGAGTCGAGCAGCTCGGGCACGGCGATGCTCGCGCTCCCCCCGAGGTCGAGGCTCCGGGCCTGCTCGGGCTCGACGAACACGATCCGGCGCCCCTCCCCCAGCACGACGTCGTCGTCGGTGAGGTCGGTGGCGGCCACGAAGACCGCGACCGGGTCGGTGGTGCCGTAGGCCGCGTGGTGCACCTGCAGCTCCCGCAGCAGGCGCAGCTCCTCGGGCGCCACCACGATGCCGGTCTCCTCGGCCAGCTCGCGCGCCGCGCCCTCGGCCCAGCCCTCGCCGGGCTCGAGGTGGCCCCCGCACAGGCCCCACTTCTCGGGGTCGATGCGCGGGTGCTCGTCGCGCTCCTGGAGCAGCAGCCACCCCCGCCGGTCGACCAGCACCACGCACCCGAACCGCTTCGCGTCCTCGCTCACCCCGCCAACCTAGACCGCGCGGGGACCGGCTCGTGGGAGCCTGGGGCGGTGCACCGACCCGTCGCCCGCGCCACACCCGTCCTGACCGCGCTCCTCGCGCTCCTGCTCCCGCTGACCCTCACGGCGCCGGCCCCCGCGGCGGAGCCCCCGGCCCCCGCCGCGGACGACCCCGGCCTGGTGGTCACGGGGTACGCCGTGGGCAGCGCCTCGGACCGTCTCGTCGCACGCAACGCCGCGGGCCTGGACACCCTCACCGTGGCCGGTGTCGGCCTCCACGCCGACGGCGACGGGGTGGGGCGTCCGACCGCGGACATGACCCGGCTCCTGCGCACCGCTCACGCCGAGGGCCTGCGCGCGGAGCTGGTGCTCAGCAACTACAGCAACCGCCTCGGCGGTTTCGACACCCGCGCCGTGGGCCGTCTGCTCCTCGAGCCGGCGCACGTGCGCCACGTGGCGCGGATCGTCGCGCGCGTCGTGGCCGACCAGGGCTGGGACGGCGTCAACGTCGACCTCGAGTCGATGCGCCGTCGCCACGGCCGGGGGCTGGTCTCGCTGCTGGAGGCGCTGCGCGCCCGCCTGCCGCAGTCCGCGGCGCTGTCGGTCGACGTCTCCGCGCGCACGTCACAGGAGGGCTACCTCGAGGGCGGCTACCGCCTCGGGGAGGTCGCCGACGTCGTCGACCTCGTGCAGCTGATGACCTACGACCAGCACGGACCCACCTGGTCGGGGCCGGGGCCGGTCGGCGGACTGGACTGGCAGCGCCGCAGCGTGACCGCGGCGCTCGAGCAGGTGCCCGCCGCGATGCTCGACCTGGGCGTCGCCGGCTACGGCTACACCTGGCCGCGGCGCGGCACCGGCCACACCGTGCTGGTGCGACGGGCGCGCCAGCTGGTCGAGGCCGACGGCGCCACCGCGCGCTGGCGGGCCGCGGAGGGCGAGTGGACCGCGCGGCTCTCCGACGGCACCCGGCTCTGGTGGTCCGACGCCCGGTCCTACGCCGTGCGCCGCGACCTCGCCGCCGAGCTGGGCCTGCACGGCCTCGCCGTGTGGCGCGTCGGGTCCGCCGACACCCTGCCCGCGCCGGGCTGAGGCCGAGCGGGGCGCCCGCGGGCGCGACGCCCCCGAGGAGCAGGGCGCCGCGCCGGTCGGTCCGGCGGGCGCTCGGTCAGTTCAGCGGGCGCATCGACGACGGCACGCCGCCGCCGCGGTGGACCTCCTCGACCAGCTCCTGGAGCGCGGTGAGGGCGACCCGCTGCGACATCGGGCCGTAGGAGACGCGCGCGACGCCGAGCTCCTCCAGGCGCGCCAGGGAGGGCGTGCCGGGCAGGCCGATGGTGGTGAGGCGCTGCGGACCGAAGGCCTCGACCAGGGTCGTCACCTGCTCCTCGGTGAGCGGGCCGGGCACGAAGACCAGCGGGGCGCCGGCGTCGAGGTAGGCCCGGCCGCGCTCGACGGCGTCGCGCAGGATCTCCTCGGGGTCGCGGTCGCCGCCGAGCACGAAGGCGTCGGTGCGGGCGTTGAGCACGAAGTCGGGCACGCCCTCGGCGCGGGCGGCCTCCATCACGGCGGCGACCTGCGCGGCCGCCTCGTCGACCGGGCGGAGCTGGTCCTCGAGATTGGCGCCCACCACGCCCACGCCGATCGCGCGGCGGACGGTGGCGGCGGCGTCGCCGTACCCTCCCTCGAGGTCGGCGGTGACGGGCAGGTCGGTGGTGGCGACGATGCGCCCGACCGCCTCCAGCATGAGGTCGAGCGGGATGTTCTCGCCGTCCTCGTAGCCCCACGAGGCCGCGATCGAGTGGCTCGCCGTGGCGAGCGCCTGCGTGCCGGGGGTGTCGGCGACGACGCGGGCGCTGATGGCGTCCCACACGTTGACGACCGTGAGCAGCGCGGGGTCACGGTGCAGCTGGAGGAGTCGGGTGGCCTTCTCGGGGGTGGTGGTCATGGTCCCGACGCTAGCCACCTCCCCGCCGCGCGTCCTCACCCGTCGGCGCTCCGCCGGGCTCACTCCCAGAAGACGCGGTCCACCACCGAGCGCGAGATCCGGGTCTGGCGCAGGTGGTCGTTGAGCATCTCCTCCGAGCCGCTCGGCGGGTAGCCCAGGATGCTCGCCACGGCGGCGCGCTCGCGGGGGTCGCGCGGCAGCTGGTCGCTGGGGCCGCCCCGCACCAGGGTGATGGCGTTGCGGATCCGGCTGACCCGGCGCCAGCCCTCGGTGAGCGCGTCGGCGTCGTCGGTGGAGACCAGCCCGGCGTCGCGCGCCGCGGCGAGCGCGGGCAGCGTGCGCGAGGTGCGCAGCCCGGGCACGGTGCCGGCCCAGCGCATCTGCAGCAGCTGCACGGTCCACTCGATGTCGGCCAGCCCACCGCGGCCGAGCTTGAGGTGGGTGGCGGGGTCGGCGCCGCGGGGCAGCCGCTCCTGGTCGACGCGGGCCTTGATCCGCCGCACCTCGACCACGTCGTCGTCGGAGAGGCCCTGCGCGGGGTAGCGCAGCGGGTCGACGAGCTCCTCGAAGCGCCGGCGCACGCCCTCGTCGCCGACCACCGCGTCGGCGCGCAGCAGCGCCTGGAACTCCCACACCGCCGACCACTTGGCGTAGTAGGCGGCGTAGGAGTCGAGGGTCCGCACCAGCGGGCCCTGCTTGCCCTCCGGGCGCAGGTCGGCGTCGACGACCAGGGCGGGGTCGTGGCCGGGGGCCGCCAGCAGCCGGCGCACCTCGTTGGCCACGGCCTGGGCGTAGGTCGAGGCGACATGGGGGTCGGCGCCGGGCTCGGGCTCGTGGACGAACATCACGTCGGCGTCGCTGCCGTAGGACAGCTCGAAGCCGCCGTAGCGCCCCATCGCCACGATCGCCAGCCGGGTGGGCGCCGCGTCGAGCCGGCGCTGGCGGCGTACGGCGGCGCCGGCGACCGCCAGCGTGGCCTCCAGGGTGGCGTCGGTGAGGCGGGAGAGCCCGGCCCCGACCTCGGTGACGTCGGTGAGTCCGAGCAGGTCGCCGGCGGCGATGCGGAAGAGCTCGCGGCGCCGGATGGCCCGCACGGCCCGCACGGCCTTGTCGGGGTCCTCGCGGCGGGCGGCTCCGGCGAGCATCTCCTCGCTGAGCGCCTCGGCGGCCAGGGGGGCCAGCGACTCCCCCAGCATCCGCACCCCCTGCGGCTCGCGCTCGAGCAGGGCGGTGGCGTAGCGCGACGTGGCGAGCACGTGGGCGAGTCGCTCGGCGACCTGGCCCTCGTCGCGCAGGGTCTGGAGGTACCACGGCGACCCGCCGAGGCTCTCGCTGATGCGACGGAAGCCGAAGAGCCCGGCGTCGGGGTCGGGGCCCTCGGCGAACCACTGCAGCATCACCGGGAGCAGCGTGCGCTGGATGTTGGCGGCGCGCGAGACCCCGCCCGTGAGCGCCTCGAGGTGGCGCAGCGCGGCCTCGGGGTCGAGGTAGCCCAGGGCGGCGAGGCGGGCGCGGGCGGCCTCCGGCGAGAGCCGGGCCTCCTCGCCCGGCAGCAGCGCCACGGCGCCGAGCAGCGGGCGGTAGAACAGCTTCTGGTGGAGCCGGCGCACCTCGCGGCGGTGGTGCTGCCACTCCTTGTCGAGGGCCGTCGCGGAGTCGCGCAGGTAGCCCATGCTGCGCCCGAGCCGGCGCATCGAGGCCTCGTCGGCCGGCACGACGTGCAGCCGGCGCAGCTGGTGCAGCTGCATCCGGTGCTCCAGGGTGCGCAGGAAGGCGTAGGCCTCGTGCAGGGCCTCACCGTCCTCGCGGCCGATGTAGCCGCCGCGGGTCAGCCGTGCCAGGGCGCTCAGGGTCGTGGGCGGTCGGATCGAGGGGTCGGCACGACCGTGCACCATCTGCAGCAGCTGCACCGCGAACTCCACGTCGCGCAGGCCCCCCGAGCCGAGCTTGAGCTGGCGCTCGGCCTCGCGGCTGGGGATGTGGTCGACGACGCGGCGGCGCATCGCCTGGGTCTCCTCCACGAAGCCCTCCCGCTCGACCGCGGTCCACACCAGCGGGCCCATCGTGTCGACGTAGGCGCGCCCGAGCGCGCGGTCGCCGGCCACCGGACGGGCCTTGAGCAGCGCCTGGAACTCCCAGGTCTTGGCCCAGCGCTGGTAGTAGCCCTCGTGGCTGGCCAGGGTGCGCACCAGCGGGCCCGACTTGCCCTCGGGGCGCAGGTTGGCGTCGACGGGCCAGATCTCGCCCTCGCCGGTGGGGTCGGAGCAGATGCGCATCAGGTGGGCGGCCAGCTGGGTCGCGGCGCGGTTGGCGGCGTTGTCGGAGGCGCCCTCGACGGCCTCGTAGACGAAGACCACGTCGACGTCGGAGACGTAGTTCAGCTCGTGGCCCCCGCACTTGCCCATCGCGATGACGGCGAGCCGGGCCAGGCCCGCGCCCTCCCCCACGCGCTGGCGGGCGACGGCGAGCGCGGCCTCCAGGGTGGCGGCGGCGAGGTCGGAGAGCTCGGCCGCGACGTCGTCGACGCCGAGGTGGTGGGAGAGGTCCCGCGCGGCCAGGCGCAGCAGCACCCGGCGGTACTCCACGCGCAGCGCGTCGACGGCCACCGGGTCGACCACCGTGGCGGTCGGCGTGGGGTCCACGGGGTCGGCGCCCACCACGCGCAGCATGTCCTCGCGCAGGGCGTACGCCGCGGGACGCGTGCACCCGATCGCGGGGTCGGTCAGCTCGGTCCAGTGCTCCGGGTGGCGCGCGAGGTGCTCGGCCAGGGCCGTGCTGGCGCCGAGCACGCTGAGCAGGCGCATCGCGGTGCCCTCGTCGTCGGCGATCTCGCGCAGCATCGCGGCAGGGTCGTCGAGGCCCTCGACGAGGCGCACCAGCCCGGCGAGGGCCTGGTCGGGGTCGGCCGTGCCGGCCACGATGGCCAGCAGCGGCTCGGCGGCCTCCCCCAGCGCGGCGAGCCCCTCGCGGGCGGCCTGCGGGTCGAGGAAGCCCAGCCGGGAGAGGTTCTGCGGGGCGGGTGCCGCCGGCGGGCCGCTCACCGCTGTCGCGCCGCCTCGCGGTCGCCCGCCGCGACGTCGGCGAAGGCCTGCGCGAGCGGGCGCCAGGCCGCGTCGAGCTCGGCCCGCGCGGCGTCGACCTCGGCGATCACCGCGGCCTGGTCGACCCCGCGGGCGGCGTGGCGCTCGGCATCACCGACGGCCCACGCGCGCACCACCGCGGCGTCCACCTCGGGGTGCAGCTGCACCCCCCAGGCGCCGGGGGCGTGGCGCACGACCTGTGCCTCCCCCGCCGGCGTCTGGGCGAGCACCACCGCGCCGGGCGGCAGCTCCACGACGAGGTCGTCGTTCCAGTGCACCCCGCGCTGCGCCCCGGGGGCCACCGCGCCGACCAGGGCGTCGTCGGCCGCGGCGGCGGTCCAGCCGGTCTCGACCAGGCCGACCTGCTGGCCGCGGGGGTTGCGGTCCACGCGTCCGCCGAGCGCCCGGCCCACCAGCTGGTGGCCCAGGCACACCCCGAGCACGGGCGTCTCGGCGCGGGTCGCCGTACGGACCAGCTGCTTGGTGGGGGTCAGCCACGGGTGGTCGGCGTCGTCGTCGGCACCCATCGACCCCCCGAGCACCAGCAGCGCGTCGTGCGCGGCGAGGTCGGCGGGCAGCGCGTCGCCGCGGTAGGGGTGGCGCACGTCGAGCTCGACGCCGGCCTCCTCCAGCCAGCGACCGACCAGGGCCGGCGGGCAGTCCTCCTGGTGCTGCACCACGAGCACCCGGGGCCGGCGGCGCGCGCCGGCGGGAGCTGTGTCGGGAGCGGGGTCGGCTGCGCGGGACATCGGGAGTCCTCTCCGTCGGTCGGGTGGTGCGGGTGGTGCTGACGGTCGGGCCGGGCTCAGATGACCGGCAGCATCCGGTCGCGCTCGAAGGCCGAGACCTGGCCGCGGTACTCGTCCCACTCGGCGCGCTTGTTGCGCAGGAAGAAGTCGAAGACGCTCTCGCCGAGGGTGTCGGCCAGCAGCTCGGAGTCCTCGGCGATGGTGATCGCGTCGTTGAGGTTCTTCGGCAGCGGGGCGATGCCCAGGCTGGTGCGCTCGCGCTCGGTGAGCGACCAGACGTCGTCCTCGGCCTCGCGGGGCAGCTCGTAGTCGTGCTCGATGCCCTTCATGCCGGCGGCCAGCACCACGGCGTAGGCGAGGTAGGGGTTGCAGGCGGCGTCGATGGTGCGCAGCTCGATGCGGGTCGACTGGCCCTTGTTGGGCTTGTACATCGGCACCCGGATCATCGCCGAGCGGTTGTTGTGGCCCCAGCAGATGTAGGAGGGGGCCTCGCCGCCGAACATCATCCGCTTGTAGGAGTTGACCCACTGGTTGGTGATCACGGAGATCTCGGGTGCGTGGCGCAGGATGCCGGCGATGAACTGGCGTCCGGTGCGCGAGAGGGAGTACTGCGAGCCGGCCTCGTAGAAGGCGTTCTCGTCGCCCTCGAAGAGCGAGACGTGGGTGTGCATGCCCGAGCCGGGGTGGGTCGTGTAGGGCTTGGGCATGAAGCTGGCCCAGATGCCCTGGCTTAGCGCCACCTCCCGGATCACGGTGCGGAAGGTCATGATGTTGTCGGCGGTGGAGAGCGCGTCGGCGTAGCGCAGGTCGATCTCCTGCTGGCCG
Organism: Nocardioides sp. P86; assembly: GCF_023712465.1. NCBI lineage: Bacteria > Bacillati > Actinomycetota > Actinomycetes > Propionibacteriales > Nocardioidaceae > Nocardioides > Nocardioides sp. P86. The sequence goes on from NZ_JAMAYE010000002.1 coordinate 381,141, forward strand.
GGGCCGGCCTCGTGGTGGCTGAACTCCACCGAGATGCCCATCGACTCCAGCATCGTGATCGCCTCGCGGCGGAAGTCGGCGCCCTCGGACTGCGCGGTGTGGTCGAAGTAGCCGCTGCGGTCCACCGGCACCGGCTCCTCGCCGCGACCGGGCATGTCCTTGAAGAGGTAGAACTCGATCTCGGGGTGGGTGTAGAAGGTGAAGCCCTTCTCGGCCGCCTTCGACAGGGTCCGCTTGAGCACGAAGCGCGGGTCGGCGTACGACGGGGAGTCGTCGGGCATGAGGATGTCGCAGAACATCCGCGCCGTGGCCGGGCCGTCGCCGCTGCGCCACGGCAGGATCTGGAAGGTCGACGGGTCGGGCTTGGCCAGCATGTCGGCCTCGTAGACGCGGGCGAAGCCCTCGATGGCCGAGCCGTCGAAGCCGATGCCCTCGCTGAAGGCGCCCTCGAGCTCGGCCGGCGCGACCGCGACCGACTTCAGCGAGCCCAGCACGTCGGTGAACCACAACCGCACGAAGCGGACGTCGCGCTCCTCGAGCGCCCGGAGTACGAAGTCCTCTTGCTTGCCCATGCGGCGCAGCCTAGTGCCGCCGCGGGGCTCCGAGCAGGTGGGGCTCGGCAGGCGGTGCTCAGCCCGCGTCGGCCTGCGACGGGAGGGTCTTGCGCTCGATCTCGGCCACCGTCGGCACGCCGGCGTTGCAGAAGACCTCGACCTCGATGGAGCGGGCGCCGCTGGTGAAGATCGCGTCGACGTCGTCGTCGGGACCGGTCTCGTAGCTCACCGTCGTCCACCCCCGGGCCGGGCGGGGCTCGACGCCGATGGCGGTGAACCCCTGGCACTCCACCACGAAGCCGCCGAACTCGTCGCGCACGACCGTGCGGATGCTCTCGCCCTGCGGGTCGTAGGGGGCGTCGTCGTCCTGCTCGGCGTTGCGGATCAGCTCGTTGCTGCCCAGGGGGCCGCGGCCGCGGATGCTGTCGCCCAGCGAGGTCACCGCGAGCACACCGATGGTCACGGCGAGCGCTGCGGCCAGGCCCCAGGCGAGGGCGTAGCCCACCACCCGGCGCCAGTCGCCGTGCTCGGTCCGCGTGTCCACACCCCCATGGTCCCGGATGCCGCCCCGTCCTGTCCCCAGCGGCACCCCAAGCCGGGGTTAAGGCCACGCTAAGACGCCGCGGCGACCACGGTCCGGCGGGGTGAGCGTCGAGGGCGGTGCGATGGCCTAGGTTCGGCGGTGTGGCGCAGGTGCTGATCATCGAGGACGACGCGCGCATCCGCCCGCTGCTGATGCGCTCGCTGGGCGAGCGCGGCTACGCCGTCTCCTCCGCGCCCACCGGCATGCAGGGCCTCAGCATGGCCGTGGAGACCCGCCCCGACCTGGTGATCCTCGACCTCGGGCTGCCCGACGTCGACGGCACGCAGGTGCTCTCGATGCTGCGCTCGGTCAGCGACGTGCCGGTGATCGTGGCCAGCGCCCGCGACGACGACCCCACGCTGGTGAGCTGCCTCGACGCCGGTGCCGACGACTACGTCGTCAAGCCCTACACGACCGCCCAGCTCGAGGCCCGCATCCGCGCGGTCATGCGACGCGTCGGCTCCGGGGCGCGGGCGCCGCGCACGTCGCTCGTGGTCGGCGGGCTGGAGATCGACGTCGCGGCCCGTCGCACGACCCTCGACGGCACCCCGGTCGACCTGAGCCCGCGCGAGTTCGACCTGCTGCGCCACCTCGCCGAGCGCGAGGGCGAGGTGGTCACCAAGAAGGAGCTCCTCACCGACGTGTGGAACCAGGCCTGGGGCGGCTCCGACAAGACCGTCGACGTGCACCTGTCGTGGCTGCGCCGCAAGCTCGGCGAGTCGGCCTCGCAGCCGCGCTACCTCCACACCGTGCGCGGCGTCGGGGTGCGCCTCGCCGCCCCCGAGGTCACGCCCCGGGCCGTGACCGGCACCGACCCCGGCACCGGCACCGACCCCGGCGACGTCTGAGCCGATGCGCCGGAGCCTGACCCTCACCGTCGCCGCCGCGGTGTCGATGGTGCTGCTCGCCATGCTCGTGCCGATGGGTCTGCTGCTGCGCAGCTACGCCCTCGAGGACCGGCTCTCCCGCGCCGCGCTGGAGGTGCAGGCCACCGAGACGGTCGTCGCGGGGCAGGACCCGGGCGCCGTGAGCGTCTACCTCGGCCTCGTCAACCGCGGCACCGGCACCACCACGACCGTGTTCTACCCACCCGACGCCGACCACCCCCAGGGCTACTCCGTGCCCGAGTCGGGCGCGGCCACACGACGGGTCGTGGCCACGAGGAACACCGGTCTGGCCCGCGTCGACGACGTCGCGGGCGGTGCGGAGTTCCTGGTGCCGGTCTCGCTCAGCGGCAACACCGCCGCCCCCGGCAACACCCCGGTCATCCGGGTCCGCGTCGAGGCCCCCGGCCTGGAGTCGGGCATCCTGCGCATCTACCTCGCGCTGGTGGCCCTCGGGCTGGTCCTGCTGCTGGCCGCCCTCGCCCTGGCCGACCGGATCGGGCGCGGCTTCGTGCAGCCCGTCCGCGCGCTCGCGGCGTACGCCGGGCAGCTGGGCGACCGCCGGCGGCCCGACCCGGTGACCCCGAGCGGGCCGCTCGAGGTGCGCGAGCTCGCGGGCGCGATGAACCGGCTGGTCGGTCGCATCGAGGTGCTGCTCGCCCGCGAGCGAGACTCGGTCGCCGACGTGTCGCACCGGCTGCGCACGCCGATGACGGCGCTGCGCCTGCGCGTCGACTCCCTGACCGACCCCGGCGACCGCGAGCGGCTCGGCGCCGACCTCGACGAGCTCGACGCCACCGTCGACCACGTGGTGCGCGAGGCCCGCCGCTCGCAGCGCGAGGGCCTGGTGCCCGAGGCCGACGCGGTCGCGGTGGTCACCGAACGCACCGACTTCTGGGAGGCGCTGGCCGAGGACCAGGGCCGCGCCCTCGTGCTGGTCGTCGACCCCGACCTCGGCGCCGGTGGCGCCGTGCCGGCGCGGGTACGGGCGGCCGAGGAGGACCTGCAGGCGCTGGTGGACGTGCTGCTCGACAACGTCTTCTCCCACACCCCCGACGGCGCCGACCTGCGCGTCGAGCTGGCCCCACGTCCCGGCGGCGGGGTCCTGCTCCTCGTCGACGACGCCGGGAGCGGCTTCCCCGACGGCGTCGACGTCACCGCCCGCGGCACCTCGGGCGCGGGGTCCACGGGCCTGGGGCTGGCCATCGCGGTGCGCACCGCGGAGGAGTCGGGCGGCTCGCTGGCCCTGGAGCGCTCCCCCGCCGGTGGCGGTCGGGTGCGGGTCGAGCTCGGTCCCCCGACCTAGGGCGCACGGACGGCACGAGCGGCGCGGGCAGCACGACGACGGGGCCGCTCCCGGAGGAGCGGCCCCGTCGTGGTGGTGCCGTGCGCGCTGCCCCGCGAGGGGTGCCGTCAGGTCAGAGCGTGACCTTGGTGGAGCAGGTGGGGCTGCCGCCGACGCGGGTGGCGATGAAGCGGAAGGTGTCCTTGCCGGCGGTGTTGGGGCGGGTGCGCTCGACGTCGATGTCGCCCTCGTTGTCGGCGCGGCGGGTGTCCTTGAAGATGACCTTGCCGTCCTGCTTGAGCACGAGCTTCCAGCGGGAGCCGGCCTTGACGTTGTCGAGGTCGCCCTGGATCTCGTACTGGCCGTCGTCGGTCTCGACGTCGAGGGAGAAGCGGCCGTCGCCGCAGACCCCGCCGCGCTCGACGGCGTGGGCGGGAGCCGCCACGAGGGTGGTGGCCGGGACGGCGACGAGGGCGGTGGTGGCGAGCAGGGCGGCGGTGCGCTTGATCATGGTGGGTCCTCCTGGGACGGGTGCTGCAGGGATGGGTGGGTGGGTGGAGCCGGGTGGTGCGGGTGGAGCCGGGTGGTGCGGGTGGAGCCGCGGGGTGCGGGAGGGGCCGTCGCCTCAGTCGAGGTCGACGGTGCAGGCCTCGCCGCCCTGGGGCGTGGCGACGACGCTGAAGACGGCGTCGGCGTCCTCGTCGCCGAGCACGTCGACGTCGAGCTCGGCGTCCTCGTCGGTGGTGCGCTCGCCGGAGAACAGCGCGGTGCCGTCCTGCTCGACGACGACCTCCCAGGCCTCGCCGGCGCTGGCCGACTGGAGCTCGAAGTTCACCTCGAGGTTGTCGTCGTCGTCCTCGGCGCTGAGCTCGTAGGTCGCGTTGCCGCAGGTGCCTCGGGTCTGCAGGTCGGTGCCGCCGCCGAGCATCGCCCAGGCGCCGCCTCCGACGAGCACGACCACGACGACCGTCGCGACGACCAGCAGGGCCTTCTTCATGTCCGTGTCTCCTCGTCTCGTGCTGACGAGGAAGAGACTGTCGCGACCTGCGCTAACCGCGAACCATGGATCCGCTAAGGCGGGGCTAAGGTCGTGGAGTCCTCAACCGGCGCGTCGCGAGCGCTTCAGTGCGGGACGTGCGCCTCGATCTCGGCCAGCCACGCGACGGCCGAGGCGTCGGAGGGCATGCGCCAGTCACCGCGCGGCGACATCGTGCCGCCCGCGCTGACCTTGGGCCCGTTGGGCAGTGCGGAGCGCTTGAACTGACTGGCGAAGAAGCGGGTCACGAAGACCTCCAGCCAGTGCCGCACGGCGGGCAGGTCGTACGCCGCTCGCCGCTCGACCGGGTGCCCGGCGGGCCACTGACCGGCGTCGGCGTCGCGCCAGGCGTGCCACGCGAGGAACGCCACCCGGCTGGGGCGCATGCCCAGGCGCAGCACGTGGTGGAGGGTGAAGTCCTGGAGCGGGTAGGGCCCCACGGTGTCCTCGGTGGCCTGCGGCCGCTCGCCCTCGGTGGTCGGCACGAGCTCGGGGGTGATCTCCTGGAGCACGATCTCGCGCAGCAGGGCGTTGGTCTCCTCGTCGAACTGCTCGCTGTCGGCGACCCACCGGATGAGGTGCTGCACGAGGGTCTTGGGCACCCCGGCGTTGACGTTGTAGTGCGACATCTGGTCGCCGACGCCGTAGGTGCACCAGCCCAGCGCGAGCTCGGAGAGGTCGCCGGTGCCGACGACGATGCCGCGGCGGTGGTTGGCCAGGCGGAAGAGGTAGTCGTAGCGCAGCCCGGCCTGGACGTTCTCGAAGGTCACGTCGTAGGCGGGCGCACCGTCGCTGAAGGGGTGGTCGAGGTCGCGCAGCATCTGCTCGGCGGCCGGGCGGATGTCGAGCTCCTCGAACGTGACGCCGAGGGAGGCGGCCAGCCGGGTGGCGTAGGACTTCGTGACGTCGCCGGTGGCGAAGCCCGGCATGGTGAAGGCGTGGATGTCGCTGCGCGGTCGCCCGAGGCGGTCCATGGCACGCGCGGCCACGATGAGGGCGTGGGTGGAGTCGAGGCCGCCACTGACGCCGATGACCGCCCGGGGCTGGCCAATCGCGGTGAGGCGCTGCTCCAGGCCGAAGACCTGGATGGCGTAGGCCTCGTAGCAGTCCTGCGCGAGGCGCGCGGGGTCGTTGGGCACGAAGGGGAAGCGGTCGACGGCGCGGCGCAGCCCGACGTCGCCGGCGGGCGGGTCGAGGGTGAAGGCGACGGTGCGGAAGGCCTCCACCCGCTCGGCGTGGGTGCGGCGGTTGTCGTCGAACGTGCCCTGGCGCAGCCGCTCCTGGCGCAGCCGGTCGAGGTCGACGTCGGCCACGGTGCGCACGGGGCCCCGGGCGAAGCGCTCGCCCTCGGCCAGCAGGTCGCCGCACTCGTGCACGAGGGTCTGGCCGTCCCAGGACAGGTCGGTGCTCGACTCGCCCTGGCCGGCGGCGGCGTAGACGTAGGCCGCGGAGCAGCGCGCGCTGGCGCTGCGCACCAGCAGGTGGCGGTCCTCGGCACGGGCGACGGTGATCGGGCTGCCGGAGAGGTTGGCCAGGACCGTGGCACCGGCGAGGGCGGCCTCCGCGCTGGGCGGCACGGGCACCCACATGTCCTCGCAGACCTCGACGTGCAGCGTCAGCCCGCGCACGTCCTCGGCGGTGAAGAGCAGGTCGGGTCCGAGCGGCACCTCACGGCCGCCCAGGCGCAGCGTGGCGCCGCGCCGGTCGTCGCCGGGGGCGAAGTGGCGCCGCTCGTAGAACTCCCGGTAGGTCGGCAGGTGCGACTTGGGAGCCACGCCCAGCACCCGGCCGCGGTGGATCACCACGGCGCAGTTGAGCACCCGTGTGCCGTGCACCAGCGGGGCACCGACCACGAGCACCGGCAGCAGGTCGACCGACCCGGCGCGCACGGTCTCGATCGCGTCCTCGACCGCCTCGAGGAGCACGTCCTGCAGCAGGAGGTCCTCGATGGAGTAGCCCGAGAGGCACAGCTCGGGGAAGACGGCCACGGCCACGGCGTCGTCGTGGCAGGCCCGGGCCTGCTCGAGCACCCGCGCGGCGTTGGTCGCCGGGTCGGCGATCGCGACGGGCACCGTGCAGGCCGCGACCCGCGCGAAGCCCTGGGCGTAGGCCGAGTAGAAGTCCACGGCGCCCATCCTAGGGATGGCCGCGCCGGGGACCTCCCCGGCCGGACCGCTCAGCGCCGGGTGCCGTCGGGGAAGCCGTGCGGGTTGCGCGACTGCCAGTACCAGGTGTCGGCGCACATCTCGTCGACGGTGCGGGTGGCCTCCCAGCCCAGCTCCTCGCGGGCCCGGGTGGCGTCGGCCCACATGCGGGGCAGGTCGCCGGGGCGCCGGCCGACCACCTCGTAGGGCAGCTCGCGGCCCACGGCCCGCTCGAAGGCGTGGAAGAGCTCCATCACGCTAGTGCCGTGCCCGGTGCCGAGGTTGAAGGCGCGCGCGGGCTCGGCCATGTCGTCGAGGTGCTCCAGGGCGGCGACGTGGCCGGCGGCGAGGTCCATGACGTGGATGTAGTCGCGCTCGCAGGTGCCGTCGTCGGTGGGGTAGTCGTCGCCGAAGACCGAGAGCCGCTCGCGCCGGCCCACCGCGACCTGGGCGATGAACGGCATGAGGTTGTTGGGGATGCCCTGCGGGTCCTCGCCGAGGTCGCCCGAGGGATGGGCGCCCACGGGGTTGAAGTAGCGCAGCAGCGCCGTGCGCTGGCCCGGGGTCGCGGCCGCGACGTCGGAGAGCACGTGCTCGATCATCACCTTGGAGCGGCCGTAGGGGCTCAGGGCGCTGAGGTCGGCGTAGTCCTCGTGGAAGGGCAGGGGGGCCTTGTCGCCGTAGACGGTGGCCGAGGAGGAGAAGACGAGGCGGTGCACGTCGTGGCGGCGCATGGCCTCGACGAGGGAGAAGGTGGAGTCGAGGTTGTTGCGGTAGTACTCCAGCGGCTTCGCGACGCTCTCCCCCACGGCCTTGAAGCCGGCGAAGTGGATCACCGCGTCGATCTCCTCCACCGCGAAGAGGTGGGAGGTCTTGTCGACGTCGGTGAGGTCGATCGCGTGCAGCGGCACGTGGCGCCCGGAGAGCGCCTCGAGCCGCGCCACCACCGTGGGCTTGCTGTTGGAGAAGTCGTCGACCACCACGACGTCGTGGCCGGCCTCGATGAGGGCCAGGACGGTGTGGGACCCGATGTAGCCGGCACCGCCGGAGACCAAGACGCGCATGGGGAGGAACCTACCGAGCCCGGCACCGATGACTTCCCCGCCCCGCCGTGGTCTCCCCCGGCATGAACACCGACACCGGCACCGGCACCTCCACCGGCCCCACGCCCACCGGCAGCATCACCCCCTGCCTGTGGTTCGACCACGAGCTGGAGGAGGCGGCGTCCTTCTACACCGCGATCTTCCCCCGGTCCTCCGTCGGCCACCTGTCGCGGTACGGCGAGGGCGCCCCGATGCCCGCGGGCACGGTGATGGCCGGCGAGTTCACCCTCGACGGCCTCACCTTCCGCGCGATCAACGGCGGGCCGGTCCACGCCGGGTTCACCCCCACGGTCTCCTTCAGCATCGCCTGCCGCGACCAGGCCGAGGTCGACCACTACTGGGAGCGCCTCGGCGACGGCGGGGAGGAGTCGCGGTGCGGCTGGCTGACCGACCGCTTCGGGCTGTCCTGGCAGGTCGTGCCCGACCGGCTCGGCGAGCTGCTCTCCGACGCCGACCCCGCGCGGGCCGGAGCCGCGATGCAGGCCATGCTCGGCATGCGGCGCATCGTCGTGGCCGAGCTCGAGGCCGCGGCCGACGCGGCCGGCCGGCCCGTCACCTGACGTCGGGCGGCGTCGGTGTGAGCACCACCACCCGCTCGCGCACCTGCCGCACGACCACCTCGCGCCCCTAGCCTGGGAGCAGTCCGTGGACTCCATCCGGGAGCCGCGAGATCGCAGCCGAAGGAGCTCGTCATGAGCACGCCCAGCCCCGGGTCGCCCGACCCGTCCGTGCCGTCGCCCGCCGCGCCCGAGGAGCCCGCGCCCTACGGCACCGGCCCGGCCGCACCCACCGCGCCCACCGCACCCGCCGCACCCGCCCCGGCACGACGCGTGCGCACCCACCACCTGCGCGAGATGAAGCAGCGCGGGGAGCGGATCACGATGCTCACCGCCTACGACCAGTACTCCGCGCAGACCTTCGACGAGGCCGGCATCGACGTCCTGCTCATCGGCGACTCCGCGTCCAACAACGTGCTCGGCAACGAGACCTCGCTGCCGGTCACCGTCGACGAGCTGCTGCCGCTCACCCGCGCCGTGGCCCGCTCGGCGCGGCGGGCGATGGTGCTCGGCGACCTGCCCTTCGGCTCCTACCAGGGCTCGCCGCAGCAGGCCTACGACACCGCCGTGCGCTTCATGAAGGAGGGGGGCGCCCACGCCGTGAAGCTCGAGGGCGGCGCCGAGATGGCGCCCCAGATCGAGCTGCTCACCCGCGGCGGCGTGCCGGTGATGGCCCACATCGGCTTCACGCCGCAGAGCGAGCACACCCTCGGCGGCTACCGCGTGCAGGGCCGCGGCGACACCGCCGCCCGGGTGCTGGCCGACGCGCGGGCGGTCGAGGCCGCCGGCGCCTTCGCGGTGGTCATGGAGATGGTGCCCGGCGACGTCGCCGCAGAGGTCACCCGTGCGCTGGGCATCCCCACGATCGGCATCGGGGCCGGCCCCGGGTGCGACGGCCAGGTGCTGGTGTGGCAGGACGCCCTGGGTCTGCGCACCGGGCGGATGCCGCGCTTCGTCAAGCAGTACGCCGACCTGCACGGCGTCATGCTCGACGCGGCCCGTGCCTACGCCGCCGACGTCAGGGGCGGCACCTTCCCCGGCCCCGAGCACACCTTCTGACGCGACCTCCGGGCAGGACGTCCGGGCAACGCGAGACAGCCCGCGCGCCGCTCCCCCCGGAACGTCGTGCGGGCTGTCCTCGTGTGTCCGACGACGGGGGCGCTGTGGCCCCCCAGCCACGTGGTCCCCCGGGAGCGCGCGACCCTCCGTCGCCTTCTCCGTCGGCAGCCGGTCCGTCCCCCCGGAAGGTCCGGCTGATGGGTAGAACACTACGGACGTCAGGCCCACGGCCGGTCCACGCAGCGGTGACACGACCCCACCGGTTCGGTAACACGACACCCGGCACCGCAGCGCCCGGCGGGCGCTCCTCCACACGACATCCACCGATCGGGTGGATGCCTCCGGGCGGGTCCCGCCGTAGCGTGGCGCCATGGCCCCTCTCGGACTCCGCCGCCCCACCCGCCCCGCCGGCCGTCCCGCCCACCGCGGCAGCCGCCTGAGCGCGTGCTCCGCCGCCGCGCTCGCCGCCGCGCTCCTCGCCCCCGCGGCACCGACCGCCCAGGCGGCACAGGCGACGCCCGACGGCCACGGCCCCACGGACTCCCGCACCGCGGCTCCCGGGAGCACCGCCGACCCTCACACCGACCCCGCCGCCGCCCCCCGGGCCGTGCCGCGGCTGAGGGTGTCGCGGGTGGCCTCCGGTCTCGACCACCCGTGGGACGTGCGCTCCATCGGCGAGGGACGGCTCCTGGTGACCCAGCGCGACCGCGCGGCTCTCACCGTGGTCGAGGACGGCGAGACCCGCGACGTCGACTTCCCCTCCGACCAGGTCTGGGTCTCCGGGGAGACCGGCCTCATGGGTCTCGAGGTCGATCCGCGCTTCGCCGACAACGGCCGCATCTACACCTGCCAGGGCGCCACCACCGCGGGCGGCGGCCACGACGTGCGCGTCGTCGCCTGGACCCTCGACGACGCCGCCACCACCGCGACCCGCGCCAAGGTGCTCCTCAAGGGCCTGCCCGCCTCCTCCGGGCGCCACGGCGGCTGCCGGCTCCTCGTCGCTCGCGACGGGTCGCTGCTCGTCGGCACCGGTGACGCCGCGGTCGGCACGAACCCCCGCGACCTGACCTCGCTGGGCGGCAAGACCCTGCGCCTCGACCGCCGCACGGGGGCCCCGTGGCCGGGCAACCCCTTCCCCCGCGCGAAGGTGCGCAGCAAGCGCTACGTCCACACCTACGGACACCGCAACGTGCAGGGCCTGGCCCAGCGCGCCGACGGCAGCCTGTGGTCGGTGGAGCAGGGCAGCTTCCGCGACGACGAGGTCAACAGGCTCCGCAACGGCGGCGACTACGGCTGGCACCCCGTCCCCGGCTACAACGAGCAGGTGCCGATGACCGACCGGTCGCTGCCCGGCACCCAGGTCGCCGCCCGGTGGCGCTCGGGCCCCTCCACCGTCGCCACCTGCGGTGCGACCTTCGTGCGCGGGAAGCAGTGGGGCGCCCTGCGGGGCGCCCTCGCCGTGGCGGTGCTCAAGGACACCGAGGTGCTCTTCCTGACCTTCGACGCGCGTGGTGACCTGCGCAAGGTCCGCGCCCCCGCGGCGCTGAAGGAGCACGGCCGCATCCGCCAGGTCACCCAGGCGCCGGGCGGCGCGCTGCTGCTGACCACCGACAACGGCGACGGGAACGACGTCGTGCTGCGGGTCACCCCGGCCTGACCGGACCCGGCCCGACCCCGGCCCGCCCCTGGCCCGACCCCGGCCGCACCCGGGTCACCCCTTGGGGCGATCAGGCACGCTCGGCACCACCTCGCCCCCGCACCAGGAGACCCGGTGGACCAACAGACCCTGATCAACGCAGCCCTCGTGCTGGCCTTCGTGCTCGTCGGCGGGGTGTTCGCCGGCACGGAGATCGCGCTGGTCTCCCTGCGCGAGAGCCAGGTCAGCGACTTCGAGAAGCGCGGCGGGCGCGCCGGACGCGTCGCCCACGTCGCGCGCCAGCCCAACCGCTTCCTCGCCGCCGTGCAGATCGGCGTGACCGTGGCTGGCTTCTTCTCTGCCGCCTACGGCGCCTCGACGCTCGCGCCCGACTTCGCGCCGTTCCTCGTCAGCGCGGGCCTGCCCGAGGCGGCGGCCGACACCGCCGCGCTGGTCCTGCTCACCCTCGTCGTGGCCTACGTCAGCCTCGTGCTGGGCGAGCTGGTGCCCAAGCGCATCGCGCTGCAGCGCTCCGCCGGCGTCGCCCTGGTCGTCGGGCCGCCGCTCGACCGCTTCGCCAACCTCATGCGCCCGGTGATCTGGTTGCTCTCGAAGTCGACCGACGCCGTGGTGCGCCTGGTCGGCGGTGACCCCCACGCGGCCTCGGAGGAGATGAGCGAGGACGAGCTGCGCTACATGGTCGACCAGCACGAGGGCCTCGGCGAGAGCGAGCGCCAGATCCTCGTCGACGTCTTCGACGCCGGCGACCGCACGCTGGTGGAGGTGATGCGACCCCGCGCCGACGTGACGGTGCTGCGCGTCGAGGACACCGTGGCCCAGGCCTTCGCCACGATCCGCGACAACCCCTTCTCCCGCTACCCCGTCATCGGGCGCGACGTCGACGACGTCCGCGGCTTCGTGCACGTGCGCGACCTCTTCGGCGCCGACCCCGACGACCCCACCGACACCGTCGAGCAGCACCTGCGCGCCGTGACCCACCTGCCCGGCACCAACCGGGTGCTGCCCACCCTGACCTGGATGCGCAAGCAGCGGGCCCACCTCGCGGTCGTCGTCGACGAGTACGGCGGCACCGACGGCATCGTCACCCTCGAGGACCTGGTCGAGGAGCTGGTCGGCGAGATCGACGACGAGTACGACGACCCCGCGACCCACCAGCGCACCTCCGACGACGGCGAGGTCGACGCCGCGCTGACCATCGAGGAGTTCGCGGCCCAGACCGGCGTGGAGCTGGCCGACGGTCCCTACGAGACGGCCGCGGGCTACGTGCTGCACCGCCTCGGGCGCATCCCGGACGTCGGCGACGACCTCGCCGTCGGTGAGCACACCCTCGTCGTCACCGGCCGCGAGGGCGCGCGGCTGACCCGGCTGTCGGTGAAGCAGGTCGAGCCCGACCCGGGGGCGGGCACGGCGACCACGGCCGACGCCTGAGCCCGGGGCGGCCCCGACGGGGGCTAGTCCGCCCAGCCCCACCAGGCCGCGCCGGCGACGACCGTCGCGAAGAGCACCACGAAGCCGACCACCGGCACCCACGGCACCCAGGTGGGGTGCAGGCTCCACCAGGCCGCGGCCACCAGCAGCAGGAGGGCCCAGAAGGCCAGCAGCAGGGCCTGGCCCCACCACGGCGTGACCGGGCCGCTCGCGGCGTACAGGAAGAAGACCGCGGCCATGCCGGCCATGCCGACGAAGGGCCACGGGGAGGCGGCGTCCTCGCGGCGCGGCGGGCGACCGGGCCGGCCCCGCCCCCCGCCCCAGCCGCAGGCCACCGTCAGCGGGGGTCCCCGCCGGCGGCGGGGGCGTCGTCGTTCCAGTCCGGGTCGCTGTCCCAGTCCTCGTTGCGCTGGGCGGCCTTCTCCAGGGCACGCTCGGCCTCGGCCCGCGTGGCGTAGGGGCCGAGCCGGTCCTTACTGGGGCTCAGGTCCTCGGTGGTCTCCACCCGGTGGAGCTTGACGTTGAACCAGTACTCGCCGTCGCTGTCAGCCATGGGGGCGAAACTACACTTCACGCCCGTGACCCCTCCCGCAGCCGCCCCCGTGACCCCGGCCGCCGTCAGCCCGCGCCGCCCGGTGCCCGCCCACATCGCGCGCCCCGAGTACGTCGACCGCCCCGCCCCCGCGCCCTTCGAGGGCAGCGAGGTCAAGGACGCCGAGACCATCGAGCGCATGCGCGCGGCCTGCCGCCTGGCCGCCCAGGCCCGCGAGACCGTCGGCGCGGCGGTGCGGCCCGGGGTCACCACCGACGAGCTCGACCGCCTCGGCCACGAGTTCCTGTGCGACCACGGCGCCTACCCCTCCACGCTCGGCTACCGCGGCTTCCCCAAGTCGCTGTGCTCCAGCGTCAACGAGGTCGTCTGCCACGGCATCCCCGACAGCCGCGTGGTCGAGGACGGCGACATCGTCAACATCGACATCACCGCCTACCTCGACGGCGTGCACGGCGACACCAACGCCACCTTCCTAGCCGGCGACGTCGACGAGGAGTCGCGGCTGCTGGTCGAGCGCACCCGCGAGGCGCTCGACCGGGCGGTCAAGGCGGTCAAGCCCGGCCGACGGCTCAACGTCATCGGCCGGGTGATCGAGACCTACGCCCGTCGCTTCGACTACGGCGTGGTCCGCGAGTTCACCGGCCACGGCATCGGCACCCACTTCCACTCCGGGCTCGTGGTGCCGCACTACGACGACCCGCACTACGACGACGTCATCAACGTCGGCATGACCTTCACCATCGAGCCCATGCTCAACCTCGGCACCCACGAGTGGACCATGTGGGACGACGGCTGGACGGTGGCGACCAAGGACCTACGGCGCTCGGCGCAGTTCGAGCACACCCTCCTCGTCACCGCCGACGGCGCCGAGGTCCTCACCCACCCCTGAGCCCGCCCCCGCCGCCGCACGCGACCCCCGGCGCCGGCGCCACGCGTGGGGCAGCAGCACACCCCCCACCACGAGCACCCCGCCGAGCACCTCGGCCAGCGCGGGGTTCTCCCCCAGCACCAGCCACGCGGTCGTGATGCCGGTGACCGGCACCAGCATCGAGAAGGGCGCGACCGCGCTCGAGGGGTTGCGCCGCAGCAGCAGCGTCCACAGCCCGCTGCCGACCAGGGTGCCGACGACCACGGTGTAGAGCAGGCCCAGGTTGGCCGCGGCCGCTTCGGGCGCGGCGCCCGGACCCACGGCGGAGCCGAGCGACGCGAGGATCCGGTCCGGCCCCTCGACCAGGAGCGAGAGCGCCAGCATCGGCAGCGGCGGCACGACCGTCATCCACAGCATGAGCGCGAAGGGCGAGGCGCCCGCCGGCCCGGCCTGGGCCTGGGCCTGACGCGAGGCGATGTTGCCCAGGGCCCAGCCCAGCGCCCCCAGCAGCACCAGCACCGTCGGCAGCAGCGAGACCGTCAGGCCACGGTAGGCCGCGATCACCAGCAGCCCGGTCAGGGCCACCGCGATGCCCACCCAGGTCGCGCGGGAGGGGCGCTCGCCCAGGCACGCCGCCGCGATCAGCACCGTGAAGGGCGCGGATGCCTGGAGCACCAGCGAGGACAGCCCGACCGGCATGCCGGCGGCCATGCCGGCGTAGAGGAACACGAACTGGAGCACGCCGAAGCCCACGCCGTAGCCGACCAGCCAGCGCGCGGGCACCTGCGGGCGCCGCACCAGCAGCAGCGTGGGCACCGCGATCACGGCGAAGCGCAGCGCGACCAGGAACATCGGCGGGTAGTGCTCCAGGGAGGCGTGGATGGCCAGGAAGTTCACCCCCCAGCAGACCGAGACGAGCACGGCGAGCAGGGCGTCGCGGCGGGTCACCGGCGGTCCACCCGGCGCGGGACGTGCGTGAGGGTCATGCACCCAGCCTGGGGCCTCCCACCGTGAAGATCCATGTCATCGTGCTGCAGCCACTGCGTAGTCTTCCTTCATGGACGTCCCGACCGGGCAGGCCCCGCCCCCGCGCCACCTCGACGTCCGGCGGCTGGGGCTGCTGCGCGACCTCGAGCGGCTCGGCACCGTCACCGCGGTGGCCCGGCGCGCCCACCTGACCCCCACGGCGGTCTCCCAGCAGCTCAAGACCCTGGAGCGCGAGGCCGGCGCCAGCCTGCTGCGCCGGGTCGGTCGCCGCGTCGAGCTCACCGACGCCGGCCGGGTGCTCTGCGACGCCGCGGGCGAGGTCGAGCAGGCGCTCGAGCGCGTGCAGGCCCGGTGGGACGACTACCACGGCGAGGTGCGGGGCACCGTGCGGCTCAGCGTCTTCCCCACCGCCGCGCAGGGTCTGCTCCCCCACCTGCTCACCGCCCTCGCCCGCCACCCCGGTCTGGAGCTGGAGGTGGTCGAGGCCGACCTCCACGGCGACGAGTACGCCGCGCGCACCGACCTCGCCGACGTCGTCCTGGCCCACCGCGCGTCGGTCGACGGCGCGTGGTCGGGCGCGGTGTCGCAGGCCCTGTGGCGACGGCGCGGCGTGCGGGTGGTCGACCTGGTCGAGGAGCCGCTCGACGTGGGTGTGCCGCCCGGTCACCCCCTGGCCGGCACCACCCGGCCGGTCGAGGTCGAGGACCTGCGCGCCGAGACCTGGATCGGGGTGCCGGCGGGCTGGCCCTTCGACCGGGCGCTGCTGGCGTGGTTCGCCGCCGCGGGCGCGCCGGCGCCGCAGGTGACGCACCGCTTCGCCGACCTGCGCACCCAGCAGGCGCTCGTGGGCGCCGGGCACGGCCTCGCCCTGCTGCCGCGCCACGCCGCCCGCCTGGGTGACACGGGCCCGGGAGCCGGCTCGGGGGCGGGCAGGCCGGTGCTGCTGCCCACCGCCGCGCCCGTGCAGACCCGGCGCATCGCCGCGCTCGCCCGCGCCGACCAGGCCGAGCGGGCCGCGGTGCGGGTGGTGCTGGAGGCGCTGCGCGAGGTGGCGCCGCGCTACTCCGGGCACGCCGCGGTCGCGACGGCCCCGACGTCCCGCGGCGACCGCGAGGGCGGCTGACCCACCCCGGGCCCCGAGGCCGGGTCAGGTCAGGGTCAGGTCAGGTCGTCGAAGGACCGCTCGCCGGCCTCGGCGAGGCGCCGCTCGACGCGCAGCACCGCGACCTCGTGCTCGGGGTCGCCCGACATGGCCGCGGCCAGCCGCAGGTGGGGCAGGGCGTCGGCGAGGCGGCTCTGGCGCTCGAGGGCGCGCCCCAGCGCGTGGCGCGCCCACAGGTCGTCGGGCTTCTCCTCCACCAGGCCGGCCAGCTCGGCCTCGGCCTTCGTCAGCTGGGCGCGCAGCAGGTACGCCCAGGCGCGCAGGGTCCGCAGCCCCGAGCTGGTCGGGTCGAGGGCGAGCGCGGGCTCGAGCACGGCGAGCGCCTCGGCCGGTGCGCGGCGCACGAGCAGGTCGTGGGCGACGCGGTAGGCCGACTCCGCGCCGGTCTGGCCGGGGAACACGAGGGGCGGGGGCACCAGGTCGTCGGAGGACACGCCCCCACGGTACGTTCTCTCCTGCGGACGGGCTGGCCGGGCGACCGCGTCGTCTCCCCTGGGAGGCGCCGAGGAAGGTCCGGGCTCCACAGGGCGTGGTGGTGGGTAACGCCCACCCGGGGTGACCCGCGGGACAGTGCCACAGAGAACAGACCGCCGCCGAGGGCTCCGGCCCGAGGCGGTAAGGGTGAAACGGTGGTGCAAGAGACCACCAGCGCCCCGGGCGACCGGGGCGGCTAGGCAAACCCCACCTGGAGCAAGGTCAAGAAGTGCGGAGCCGCGAGGCCCCGCACGCGTGCACGTCTGAGGGTGACCCGCCCGAGTGCACGGGTAGACCGCTGGAGGCTGTCGGCAACGGCAGTCGTAGATGGATGGTCGCCGCCGGCGCGAGCCGGCACAGAACCCGGCCTACAGGCCAGCCCGTCCGCAAAACACGGCTGACCTTCGGAAACGCGATCACGACACCGCTGTAGTCCGCACATAGTCCGCAAGAGAAGTACTCTTGCATCTTCAACTATCGACGCGATCGGGTCTGCTGCACGATCAGGTGACAGGTTGACCTGCCCCACCAGAAAGGTTCCAGTTCCTGTGGCTAAGTGACTGCCTTCACCGGAAGGCTGAACACCGTGCCCCGTGCCTACCCGCCCGAGTTCCGTGCCCAAGCCATCGCGCTCGTCCGTGCGGGCAAACCGCAGAAGCAGACCGCCCAGGAGCTCGACATTCATTCCGTCACGCTCTCCAAGTGGGTCAAGCAGGACCGCGTCGACCGCGGTGAGACTCCCGGAGTCAGCACCACCGAGTCGGCCGAGCTGCGTGCGGCTCGCCGACGCATCCGCGAGCTTGAGACCGAGTTGGTCATCGTCCGGCAGGCGGCGAAGTTCCTGGGCGAGGACAAGCCCCGCCCAAAAGGCTCTACCCGGTGATCGACCGACTCGTCGACGCTGGGGTCCCGGCCGATCGCTGCTGCCGGGTCCTGGGAGTGGCTCGGCAGAACTACTAGAAGCAGAAGCGCATCCCGATCACCCCGACACAGCTGCGGCGCCAATGGCTCACAGGGCTCATCGGTGAAGTGCACGTCGCCTCCCGAGGCACCTACGGCTACCGGCGCGTGCACGCCGAACTCACCATGGGGATGGGCATCACCGTGTGCGAGCGCACCGTCTGGTTGCTCATGAACTAGGCCGGCATCTACGGCCTACCGGGCCCTACCCGGGTCAAGCGGCTCCGCGGCGTCGTCACTGCCGACGACCTGGTGAACCGGAAGTTCCACCGGCTCCGTCCCAACGAGCTGTGGGTCACTGACATCACGCAACACCGAACGAGGGAAGGGTGGATCTACTGTGCCGCGGTCCTCGATGCCTACAGCCGCCGCATCGTGGGCTGGTCGATCGACTCCAAACAGGACGCCACGCTCGTGGTCAACGCCCCCGACATGGCGATCCGCAATCGTCGCCCCGAACCTGGAGGGATCGTCCACGCCGACCACGGGACCCAGTTCACCTCCTGGGTCTTCGGCGAGAAGATCCGCTCCGCCGGCTTGCTGCCATCCTTCGGCACCGTCGGCGTCGGTCTCGACAACGCCATGATGGAGAGCTTCTGGTCCTCGCTGCAGATCGAGCTCCTCAACCGCCGACGATGGAAGACCCGGGTCGAGCTCGCCAACGCGATCTTCGAGTACATCGAAATCTTCCACAACCGCCGCCGACGCCACTCCGCACTCGGCTATCGCACTCCGATCGAGTACGAACTACTGTCCGAAACCGACACCATCACCGCAGCCAGTTAGTCACCGCGACTGGAACCCAAACGGTGGGGCAGGTCAAGATGTCACCTATCCGTGCAGCAGACCCTAGAAACGACGGGAACGATTGATCTGCTGAGCGTTGGCGGCTTCGGATCACCAACCGGAGCCATCGCAACGGACGCCGCCACGAGTAAGGTCGACTCAGCCCAAACCGGGCGGCGCGGGTCATGTTCAGCGGACGACCCGCGACTGAGCCGATACGGTCCGAGGCGTGCATGGACAGGATCAGCCGTACTTCCTGCCGGCGGAGTCGTACGACGAGGCAACGGCCCGCGTCTACGCCTTGGCGGGTGGCGCACCCGCCGAGGACTCACCCGGCGGATCGCGCGGCGTGCGTGGCGCACTCGCGGTGCTTGCCGAAGCGCTCGGCGTAGAAGAAGATCCATCATGGACCAGCGCGATGACAGCGGAACGCGCGGCCCAGCGCCTCGACATTGTCTGGGAGCCGACCTACGTCGTTAAGACGAGCGTCAATCTCGACGGCTTGAATGCGCTCCTCGACGCGGCCTCGGACGCCTACTCCGCGGGCTCGCTCAAGCGGGTCACTGCGCGTTCTGCGCCTGGCCTTGACGGCGCGGAGTGGGCAACGTTCAACCCAGCTCGCTCGAAGATCGAAGCCGTGACGCGCCTCGCCGCGCTGACGGGAGCACCCCGCGAATGGCTTGGCCCCGGCTCTAAGGAGCACAAGAGCGCCCTGCAGAACCTTGCCGGCAACCTCTTCCCGAGCGATGAGCGCATTGACACCAGCAGCAAGCATCGGCTCGGAGCGACCCTCGCCGAGGTGCTGAACGCCCCCTGGTCCAAGGACTTCACAGCCACCGGCCAGACCATCAAGCTCACTGGGCTGAACGCGATCCTCGCCGGGGCCGAGCGGCACCTCGGCCGTCTCGGCGAGGTGGTCTCCGACGCCCTGACCACCCCTGAGGCAGAGGGTGACGCACTTGCGGCCGCGCTCCTCGCGGCGCTCCCGGTTCACTGGGACGCCAAGCAGGCTGTGCGTTGGCTGGCCGAGAACGACCTTCGTGGCTCTAACGATCTCGAGTGGCAGGGCTTCTATGGCGAGGAGAAGGCCAAGGCGATCCTGAACGCTTCCTTCACTCCGAACGTGCCTGGACCACGGCGCGCCTATGGCTCGACTGCCTTCGACTACGCACTTTCGTGGGTGTGGGACATCAAGGTCCACACGTCGATTCAAACCATCGGGCCAGTCAACAAGCGCGCGAGCGACGTCATGCTGCTCAATGACGAGCGTGCCGTCCGCGATTGCGTCGACGAGCAGGGCCTAGGGTTCCTCGTCGTGAGCGGCGACGCCGTCATGGATCACAACGGGGAGTTCAAGGTTTGGCACGACACGTGGAAGGCGAAGCGCTCGGGCAGGGCGTCAGCCCCGTCCAACTCAGGCAGCAGCCGAGTTCGGAAATCTGCGTTCAATCCACTACACGTGGATGCGTACTGGGTTCCCGACACACTGGCCCTCGGATCCGCCATCCTGTCGGGGCAGCTGACGCCGAGGGCCCAGGGACGTCAGGCACCCCGAGTCGCGGGCGGCGTCGGTGCGCCACGTCCACCAAAGTTCGAGATGAACACGGCCAAGGCGGGCACAGGGATACGCGTTGCGTCCTACACGTGGCCGAAAGGCAGGGGGTCCAGGTAGCCGATCCGACGGCTCAGTGCCGGGCGGCGAGGGCCGCGTCAGGGGACATCGGAGCGGCAAGTACCGCGTCGAGGATCCGTCGTCCGGGAGCAGACCTCTTCAACAGATCCTCGTCGCGAGAGACGTGCTCCTGCAGGACGTGCCAGACGGCGCCGACGTTCACGCCGTTGCCCATCTGCTTGTAGGTGGCGGCCGGAGGCTGTGTTCCGAAATCGAACCACTCGGGAAGGCCCTGCATCCGCGCCGTCTCTCGGGGCGAAAGTCGCCGCTCCCGGGGACCGATGATGGAGGTCTGCGTGATCGCGACGAGCGCAGGCAGGTAGGTGGGGCGCTTTGCCCTGATGCCTGAGGGACGCAATTGCATCACGGTATCCCACAGGCGCGGTGTGTCCTGGGCCTGCCATTCAAGCTTCCGTCGGGACGCGGGGAACTTGTCGGTGTAGATCCCCCACTTGCGCGTCCACGGCTTGATCCAGTCCTCGTGCTCGATGAACAGCGCATAGTTCTTGGCGAGATGACCGGCCTTCCACTGCGGGAGCGAGGGGTCTGCTTCCATCAGCTCCCGGTAGTGGGGAGTCGACCCGAAGACACACCGCATAGACGACTTTGAACTCCAGACGTCGCTCCACGAGTCTGCCCAGATCGGCATCCCGGGCGGGCGCCGACCATCAGTTCGCTCGAACCACGTCTGAACGAACTCGTCCCAGGCATTGATCCAGAGCCGCTCGGAGTCGGTCAGGTTGCAGCCCGGAATGTTGTGGCTGTCGTCGAGCAGTTCCTCAAGGTGCCACGTCGCTGGCTCCCAACCGTCGACCGGCTGCCCGCTGATGATCGGCGGCTCGACGTCAAGGCCGCCGGTCAGTCCGTCCGGGTCATAGGTAGCCGTGATGAACACACGCTCGCGGACCTGCGGACGACCGCCGCGCTCTGGCGGCAGCAGGTGAGGCGAGAACACTGCCGGGACTTCGGACACTCGGTATCCCTCGTCTCGCAGAGTCTCGATGATGACCTGCCACTCGTGCCCATGTCGCGGACCCGCGAGGTTGCGCACATTCTCAAGCAGCACGACCTTCGGACGTCGCTCCTGAATGATCCGGAGGATGTTCCAGTAGAGGGTTCCGCGAGTCTCGTCCATGCCGCGCTGGGCGCCGGACTTCGAGAACGGCTGGCAGGGGAACCCCGCGGCGAGCACCTCGTGCGCCGGGACGTTCATGACGTCGTCGTTGGCGTCCTGGGTGATGTCACCGAGCGGGTTGCGTCCCCAGTTGCGCTCGTAGACCGACGCTGCCTTGGAGTCGACTTCGACGGCGTAGACGCACTCGCCACCGAGGGCGGACAGCGCTGCGTGGAATCCGCCGATGCCGGCAAACAGGTCAATGAAGCGGAACGCCGGCCCAGTCATGGCGCACAGCCTAGGCGCCGCCACCCCCCAGCTCGCGACGGCTCGCCGTCGAACATGCGTTCGGCCGACCTTGAGCGAACGGTACGACCACCGGGGCAGAGTCGACGTATGGCGGCCTACGAGTCATGGGCATCGAGCCCTGCGTCCCGCGCCGTCATGCAGTCCAACCGCCGCCGCGACACATCCCCCGAGTTGGCAGTCCGCCGCCTTGCACATGCCCGGGGTCTCCGCTACCGGGTCGACGTAAAGCCCCTTCCCGAGTTGAATCGGCGCGCCGATCTTGTCTTCACCAGACCCAAGGTCGCGGTCTTCATAGACGGCTGCTACTGGCACGGCTGTCCAGTGCACGGAACCGCCGCAAAAACCAATGCCGACTACTGGAGTGCGAAAATCAAGAGAAACCGTGAGCGCGACTCCGAGACAAACGAGCGACTCTCGGACGCCGGCTGGCTTGTACTGCGAGCCTGGGAACACGACGATCCCGAGAAAATCGTGGCGCGGCTCATTGAAGCCGTCCGCACTCGCTAGACGAGAAGTGGACGGCTCCAGCCTCGGGCCGGAGACCCGAGCGCCTAGCGCTCGGGCTTTTTGCGCTGCGAGCAACGCGATTGGACCGGACACATCGTGCAGACCTTCGCGTCGTCGACGCCGGGCGGCAGGAACTCACTACCCGCAGGCACAACGTCCGCTGGCTTCACCGAGGTTCCGCCATATGCCGCTTGGTACGCCCGATCTGCTGGACCCGTGCCGTTCTGCCCGCCGGCCAACGTGAGCAACCACTCCGGACGTGCACCACCTGACTTCTTCACCACCGACCGCGCCTGGGTGCTCCTACGTTGTCCGGTCGTCAGATGCGGCCATAGGTCGTTCGCCGTCACCGCAGCAGCAAGCCCACTCGCCAGACCGACCTTTTCCAAAGCACCTGCAAGGTTTCCATACAGCATGGTTTGCAGGAACTCGGGCCCGAAGCCAGCGCTCGGGCCGAGTGCCCACTGCAGTGCGAACCGTCGCGGGCACGCCTTTGCCGCCGCGACCGCTCGCCGGTCGAGCGCGGTCACCACGTCATCCAGGTCGCTCGCGGACACGAGCACCTCCCGCGGCACCGGGGTGCTCCCAATCTCCGGGCGGTCGGCGGCGCTCACCACCGGGGCCACGGCCATGCCCCCGGCGATCTGGCGGATCGCGAGATCGTCCACGTCCGGCAGGGTCAGCAGCGCCACCAGAGGTGACAGCCGGCGCCGGTCGGCGGCCACGTCAGACTGCCAACTCAGGGTGACGCTGCGGCCCGGGGAGGCCCCGTCGAGCGCAACCCAGAAGAGGTACAGATCGCCGAGAGCGCCGGTCGAGGCGCGGGTCGTCAGCATGGTGGTCACCACCGGCTGCACCACCTGATCGTCGGAGCGGAGCAGGTCTTCCACGTCGAACGGCCACCCGACCGCCGAGGTCCGGCTGGGGAACACGTCCTCGGCCAAGTTCGCCAGGTGCAGGTCCTCGGTGCTCCGCTCCAGCGCGAGCACGTCCAGTCCACGCAGTTCCTGGACCTGCGCGTCGTCGTCGCCCCCGTCGGGTTCGGTCTCCTCACGCGCGGTACTGGCCTCGCGCCCTAGCAGCATCGCCACCACGTCGACGAGCCCGGCGACGTCGATCTCGTCCTCGAGCTGGACGCTGAAGCCACGTAAGGTGTCCTCCAGCCTGTCCCGCTCCTCCTGCGCGGCGCTCGCCAGCGCACGACGGAGCTGGTCCCGGACCCGGCCCAGATGGTCGCCGAGCGTGATCCGCTCCCGCACCGTGATCTCCTCGACCAGGACAACCACCCGCCGGACCGCCCGCTCGATGCTGACGGCCTCCGCCACCGAGAGGTCCGCCCACGGCGCCAGGCGGGCCGGGTTCGCCGCAGCCGCCTTCAGCCGCTCGACGTCGGTCGTGCCATCCTCGCGGGCACCGAGCGGGGCGACCCGTTCGCGCACCGTCGTGGCGAGCAGCTCAGCGCGCTGGACCCACTGGTCGCCGGTCCGGCAGTCCTCGAAGTACGGAAGCGCCCGGCGCAGCACCGCGGCCCGGGGTGGCGCGGCCACGTCGAGAAACCCGGAGGTGACGATGTCGAGCATCGCACTTCCGTCAAGCTCGACCGAGGTCCGGCCACCGGTCTCCTGACGGATGCAGCCGTGCAGGCCCATCAGGAAGGTCCCGACCGGCAGCTGCCCCAGCCGGGCGTCAACGGGCTGGTGCGCACGACCGAGCCGCTGGGCCAGCCGCTCGACGTCCTTCGCCGCGGCGGCATACCGGATCCTGACCGGCGTCTCCGCGGCCTCGCCCCCGGGAGCGGACTCCCCGGCTGCTGCTGGCGCTGCCGCACGTTCGGCCGCGTGCCGTTCGTCCTCCTGCTGCCAAAGGCGGACCAGCTCCGTCGCGCTCCGGCACTCCCGTACGTCGAGCCCGGCGAGGGTGCCCGAGCCCTGGCCGGTGAGCACTCCGCGGAAGTCAGCGGCCAAACCCGTGACCGTCTCCGCACCAGCGATCAGTCTCGGCACCGGCATGTTGAGCTCGGTGCAAAAGTAGTGTCGCCACGACTTGAACGCGGGGTTCGTGCCGTCGTCGTGGACGACGAACACCTGGTCGACCTCCGGAAGCGCCCGCAGCAGTTGGAACATCGCCCACTGGGGCGGGGTGTAGAAGTAGAAGCCGTGGTGGACCAGGGTCCACCGCTCCTGGTCACCGAAGGCGGTGCGCAACGCGGAACGCAGCGCGGCCGCCACCTTCGTGCCGTCCGGCGTCGCGTCGTGGGTGAGGTCGTCCGGCTCGACCCAGAGCAGGTCGCGTGGGGTCCTCAGCGCCTCGAGGTTGTCCTCGGCGAACTCCCAAGCCCGGGCGGCCACCTGGCCGAGGACGTCCCTGGCCTGGAGCCCGCGCGGGTCGACCCCGGCGTTCACCAACGCGTGCACAGTGCGGGCAAACTCCCGGCGCGAGGCGACCAGAGCGCGGCCGCTGGGGTTGTCGGCTTGCTCGCGGACAAACTGACGCAGCAGGTCATCGACCTGGATCCCGATCCGGAGCCGCCGCGACTTCGCCTTCGTCTGCCATGCCCCGACCTGGTCGTTGTACGCGCGCCGGTCCTGCCCGAACGCTGCCGGCCCGGGGAAGTCGTCCAGCGGCAACGCCAACGCGCCGGGCAGGCCCGGCAGCACCAGGAGGTCGACCAGGGTCGCCACCGGCAAGGCCAGGGCTCCCGAGTCCCGGATCCCCCGGGTAAGCGTGGTAGTCGCGGTGACGTGGGAGACCGAGTCCCAGCGCCGGTCCATCGTGCCGAGAACCCGCTCGATCTCTCCCTTGCTGACCCGCGGCAGCGCGACCGCGCCGAAGACCCCCATCAGAGCACGCCCTCGATCAGCTCGGCCCAACTGCGCGGCGGTCGGTGCGTCTGAGCCTTGGGATCGATGAACACGATCAGCTCCTCCCGAGCACGGGTCAGCGCGACGTACAGCAGGCGGGTCTCCTCGCGGGTGGTGTCGAGCGCGTCGACCACCCAGTCTGCGGCCCGGGCCAATGGCACGTTGGTGGCCGGGCCGGATCTGGAGGGTCGCCAACGCCACAGCAGCCGAGGCTTCTCCCCGTGCGGCCGGAGCACGCTGACCTCGGTCCCCGTCGGCCACGATGGCGCGAAGGGCGAGGAGGTCCGCGGCACCAGCACCCGGTGGAACTGCAGACCCTTGGCCTTGTGCACCGTCAGCGCGACCACCTTGCCGTCGGTCTCGGCGTCCGGTTCGTCCTCGTTGTCGTTGGTCGCGACCTGCAGCCGCAGCCAGAACAGCAGCCGCTCCAGGGTGATCGCGCCGTCCCCGAAAATCGTGTCGACCTGGGTGATCAGGTGATCCAGGCACCGGCCGTAACGGGCCCGCTCTGCAGGATCCTCGTCCGGGACCGCAAACGCCTCGGGCTCGAAGGTGCGGGCGACCTCGACCACCCAGGCAAGCACGGGTACGTCGGCCAGCATGCCGCGCAGCGCCGCTAGCCGGCTCCGGAGCAGGTCCAGGTCGTCGCGTCGGAAGCTGCCACCCACGCCCACCGCGGCCACCCGGGCCGCCCACACGACCGGCGCCTCACTGGCCACACCCCACACCTCGTCCGTGACACCGGTCGGCGCCTTTCCCCATAGGACACCGGGCGCCCACCGCGTCTCGCACAGCTCCAGCAGCGCGGCATCGTCGTCCGGGTCAGCGACCGCTTCCAGGAAGACCCGCAGCTCCACCACGGCGGGTGTCTCGTAGAAGCCGCCGCCCACCCGGAGGTCGCAGGACAGCCCACGTGTGCGGATCGCAGCCTGGACGTCCTTCGCCTGACGGTTCGTCCTGCAAAGGATGCCGACGCTGTCGGTCGGGTGCTTGTGCCGCCAGGCGACCACCTGGTCCGCCGCCTTGCTGTCGGCGTTCTTCTTGGGGACCGAGGTGACGACAATCTCCTCGCTGGTGTCGGTGTCACGACGACGGGGCCGCAGCCGGTCAGTGTCGGAGTAGGCGAGGAGCTTGTCGCGGCCCCACTGCGCGAAGTACGGGTGCAACGAGCCGAGCAAGCGCTCCCCGGACCGGAAGTTCCGGGTGAGGCCGAAGTAGGACATCGGCGGCAGACCACGGCCGGTGACCCGGTGCGCCAGCTCAGCGAACGCGTTGCCTTCGGCACCGCGGAACCGGTAGATGCCCTGCTTGACGTCACCGACCACGAACAGCCGGCAGTCCAGGCGTTCCCGCAGCTCGAGCACCAGATCGATCTGCGCCGCGTCGGTGTCCTGGAACTCGTCGACGAACAGGTAGCGGTAGCCCCGCACGAGCGGCTCGGCCTGCTCCTGGAGCGCGGCGGTCGCAGACGGAACCAGCTGGTTGGTAGGCAGCGTCTGGTCCCGCAGCGACATCGCCCGCATCTCCCGGGCGACCTCCAGCACGACCTCCCGGGTCGTGTCCACGACGGACGTCTCCAGACCGGTCCCCGGCGCCTGCCCCCAGTCGACCGCGTCCTGGGCCGGCAACGCCCCCGCCCCAAGTCCGAAGAGGTCGATGCCGTTGTTCTCCAGGGCGTTCCAGACGTCTTGCACGTGGTCTAGCCACTCGTACGCCGCCGGCGCCTGGGGGTGCATGTCGATCATCGCGGTGAGCCGGTCCGACAGCGCCCGGTAGACAGCAGCACGAAACTCCATGGTCCGCATCACGACCCGGAACTCGGGCCCAAGCCCGATAGCCCCTGCTCCCGACGCGGTGATCCTCTTGGCCAGGGAATGGATCGTGACAATGTCTGCCGAGGCCAGCTGCAGCATCCAGGCGAGAGCAGGCAGTGCGCACCGCTGGCACAACCGCTGTCGCAGCAGCAACGTCCTCGCGATGCGCTGGCGCATCTCGGACGCAGATTCCTTGGTGAAGGTCACCAGGGCGATCTCGTCTGCACGCAGGTCGGTGGTCGTCGAGGCGTCACGGCCACGAGCGCTGCTGGTGGCCAGCAGGAAAACCACCCTCTCGGCCATCGTCTCGGTCTTGCCAGTGCCCGCTCCCGCGCGGACGACCACGTCGGCGTCCAGGGGCGCGTGCACGATCCTGTACTGGGCGAGGTTGACGTCGCCGCGGTCGTCGGCCGCCTCGACGGCGCGCCGGGCGTTCCCGGGCGCGCCGTCCAACTGACCGTCCACGACCCAGGCGGAGCACCCAGCTGCCTCCGGGACCGCCGCCCACTCCAGCATCCGGCTGTCCAGGAAGGCCTGGAGCTGGGTCGCCTCCATCGCGTCGGCGGGCAGCTCAGGAACAACCAGGAAGACCCTGATCCCGTAGTGCAGCAGCCCCAGGAGGTCCTCGACGTCGAGGTTGTCGAGACCGACCCGCAGCACGGAGTAGCGCGGTGCGAAGGGGATGCCGAGGTTCCGGCGCAGCACGTCGAGCGCGACCACGGGTTCACTGTCGAGCCAGTGCTCGTCGACCAGCTCAGGACCCTCGGCGAGCACCACCGCAGACGGAGTAGACGGCTCCTCCTGCGGAACCTGCTCCGTAGATTGCTCGGCGTGCGGGGCGGGGGTCGTACGGCGTCTCCGGGTGCGCAAAGTGCGCTCGACCGGCGCGAGCGTGCCGAGTACCTTCTCTAGCGCTGACTCCTCTGTCGGCGCCAACGCCTCCTCGTCACCCTCCTCCGGCAGCAGCGGGACCGCGTCGGCAACGACCTCGACCGGCGGTCCGGCTACCGTGAGCATCTCCGCGACCGGCCAGGACCAAGCGTCGACCAAGACTCCGCCGACCCCGCGGCGATTGTCGCGCGAGCCGACCTGCTGCAGCACCTCGATGTCGATCTGCAGCCAGCGACCTGGCGACGTGGCCGTCGGGGTCTCGTAGAGCACCACCCACACGTGCGTCGCGAACTCGGCGGCCTCGAGGTAGTTGCGGTAGGCGGCGTACTCCATCCAGTGCTCGCTCTGCCCGGTGAGCTGGTCTACGTCCGGTCGCGACCGGGTCTTGACCTCCCAGTACTCCGTGCCGACCTTGCTCGTGGCCAGCAGGTCGGGAGCGCGCAGCCACTTGTTGCCGATCTGGATCAGCGGAGCCGCGGAGTGCGCCGTGTTGTTGGTCGCGTCGGTCAACCGGGCGACCATCATTCCCTTGTCGCTCAGCCATTGCGCCCAGGCGTTCTCGCACCGCCGCCACAGGGCGTTCTCGTCCAGCACTACCGAACCTCTCAGGTTGACCCGCGTATCCCCATAACCCCTCGAGAAGTCTTTCACCTGAGTCCGCCGCGCCGTCCCCACTTGCACCAATTCCTGCGACCTCGTCAGATGTGTCGGAGGTGGCGGTTAGGGTCCAGGATCACCAGGACAAGGAGCAGGACATGAACGGATGGGCAGGCGGCGAGCGGGCAGTCGAGCTCGCACTCCAGTCCGTGGTGACCCACATCGCTTCGCACCTGCGCGACAGCTCGGTCATCAGGTCCAGGGTTGAGCAGGCCCTCGACGTCGCGATGCTCTCCCCTGACCTTCAGCCTCGGCTGCGGCTCGCGCTCGACCATGCGCTCGGCCAGGCCCGGATCCGGGTCGTGGAGGACCTAGTTGGGCTAGATCCCTGGCCGGGTATGCAGACCGCCAAGACCAGTCCCGGGCCTGCGGCGCCGCAGACTAATACTGATCCGGTGGCCACCGCCCGTCGTCGTCTCGATCTCGATCGGACCATGTCGTCGAAGAGACTGGCCAAAGTCATTCTGACTGCCGATGAGGAGGTTGGGCTGACCTTGATCGCTCGTCCCAGTGGCGAGCCGCTGAACCGGGGCGGGCTCGGCCTGCTCACCGGACAGGCGCGCACCGCGGCTGAGGCAATGGTCTTCCACAACATCGGGCTGGTGCATTCGATCAGCAGGGGCTACCTAAACCAGGGCCTGGAGTATGAAGACCTGGTCCAGAGCGGCATGGTCGGGCTCTTTCGGGCTGTTGAGCTTTTCGACCCGGCGTCCGGCAACAAGTTCTCGACTTACGCAACCCACTGGATCCGTCAGGCTGTCACCAGGAACCTGGCCAACGAAGGTCGGCTTATCAGGCTTCCTGTCCACATGTGGGAGCTCGTCCGCAAGGTCGTTATGACCCGGCAGCAATTGGCCGCGGAAGGGCGCGGGCCGTCTCGCCCTGATCTCGCCGCGGCGTGTGGTATCGCGGTCGCGAAGGTCGACCAGTGCCTCGCCCTCGCGCCCGGAGCGTTCTCGCTCGACATGTCCCTCGGCGAGGACGGCTTCACGCTCGGCGACGTCGTCGACGCCCAGCAAGACTCGCCTGAAAGCATTGAGATCCGTGGCCTCTTCGTCGAGGATGTCGAGCGTCTCCTCGGGTACCTGACCGAGAGGGAGGCAGACGTCGTCCGCCGCCGCTACGGCCTCGCCCCACACGACGAGATCGCGACCCTCGACGAGATCGGCAAGGTCTACGGAGTGACCCGCGAACGGATCCGCCAGATCGAGGCGAAGGCGATGACGAGGATCCGGGAGCGACTCGTCATCGAGGGCGTGCTCATCCTCGACTCTCGTGCCGCCTAACTGTAGATCCCTCAACTTCAGCGACCCCCGCGCATTCGGACGTCGCCACAACGCCTTGTGCAGTCAACAACGCCCCAGGCTTACCTGGCGTCTTACGTGTCGAAACCTGGAACCTGGCAGGACGCTGGAGCGATGACCATCGCGTCTTCCTCGAGGACCTGCGATGTGTCGTTCTCCTGCTGACGGAGGTCTCGGACCGAGTCGAGATACCCGCGATGACCGAGCACGTGGTCAAGGCGCAGATGGCACGAAGGCGCCACTGGGCGGGCATCTGGTCGCGTCACCCGCTGACGCCGCTCCCGGATCAGCACGGAGCGTCCGCGATGGCAGAGATCCTGGGCCGCCGCTTCTGCTCCTCGATCTTGCCGTGGAGATCCTGCGGCTCACGCGAGCCGTGGGCCGTGGGCCGTGGGCCGTGGGCCGTGGGCCGTGGGCCGTGGGCCGTGGGCCGTGGGCCGTGGGCCGGAGCGAACACTACCGAGCGCACCATCGACACCGTCGGCGCCATCCGGCAGGCTGCTCCCGACATCTGGGGCGGGGACTGGAACCATGCCCTGCACGGTCGCGAGTTCGCAGGATCAAAGGCCGGGCGTGATCACCTCCTGACGGCGCTCGCCGAGCTCGGCCTTCACGCCGCGACGACTGATGCGCCGCACCAGATCGAGGGTCTACGTTCTATCGACCACATCGCGATTCCAGCGACGTGGAGCACCCGCGTCGAGCACCACTCGGCTCTCCTCGACGAGGGCCGACTTTCTGACCACGATGCGTACGTGGTCGAGGTCATCGAGGCCTGATTCAGTCCGCACAGAGTCCGCAAGAAGTTCATAAACGTCCGTTCCGGACAGTCACTCCGGATCAGCGTTTTCGCAGGCCAGACGGCATTTTCCGCCGCTTTCCATCGACGGCAAATCACGCGAGAACCGGCCCCGGCCTACAGGCCAGCCCGTCCGCACCCCGGGGCCCGCTGCACCCCGGGGCCCGCTGCACCGCGAGTGCCCCTTCACCCCGGGACGCGGAGGTCCTAGGGTCGCGAGATGCCCAAGTTCACCTGGCTCCCGGCCTACCGCGCCTCCGCCGAGGACGTCGCGGCCGTGTTCGCGGCGGGCGGGGCGAGCAGGTGCCGCTGCCAGGGCCTGAAGGCGCCGGGCTGGATCTGGCGCGACACCACCCAGGAGCAGCGGGAGGCGGCGCTGGTCGCACAGACCGCCTGCGGCACCGACGGCCCGACCTCCGGCCTCGTCGGCTACGTCGACGGCGAGCCCGCCGGCTGGGTCGCCGTCGAGCCGCGCGAGCACTACCCCCGCATCTGGAGCCGCAAGCAGCCCTGGATGCGTCAGGACCCCGAGCTGTCCGGCGTCTGGTCGGTGACCTGCTTCGTGGTGCGGTCGGGCTGGCGCAGGGCCGGTCTCACCTACGAGCTCGCCGCGGCCACCGTCGAGTACGGCGCGCAGGTCGGCGCCCACGTCCTCGAGGGCTACCCGATCGAGCCCGCCCCGGGGCGCACCGTCATCTGGGACGAGGCGTCGGTCGGGCTCCTCCAGGTCTTCGTCGAGGCCGGCTACGAGGTCGTCTCCTCCCCCACCCTGCGCCGCCGCGTCGTGCGGCACCGGCCGTCCGCCGGGGCCTGAGCCGAGACCGCGCCGCGTCCGGGGCGGGGCCGCGGCGCAGGGGGTTCCCGCACCACCCCGGGGGGCCTCGCGCACGAGACGGCGTCCGTGCTTGGGTGACCCATGACCAGACCCCGCGTGCTCGCGATCGTCCAGGCCGGCGGCGCCGGTGGGCGCATGGACGTGCTGACCCGGGAGCGCGCCAAGCCCGCGCTGCCCGTGGCCGGTGTCCTCCAGCTCGTCGACTTCCCGCTGTCCAACCTCACCCACAGCGGCATCAGCGACGTGTGGCTCTCGGTGCAGTTCCAGGGCGGCACGCTCGAGGAGGAGGTCGCCAACGGACGCCCGTGGGACCTCGACCGCACCCGCGGCGGCCTGCGGCTGCTCATGCCCGAGGAGGGCACCGGCAGCCTCGACGAGGAGGGCTTCGCGCGGGGCAACGCCGACGAGCTCTACCGGCTGCGCCACCATGTCGCCGGCTTCGGCGCCGACGTGCTGCTGGTGATGAGCGCCGACCACGTCTACACCTACGACTACGCCGAGCTCGTCGCCGCCCACCTCGACCGCGGCGCCGAGTGCACCCTGCTCACCAGCGAGGTCGACCCCTCCGAGGCGGGCGACCACGGGGTCGTCGAGGCCGACGACGACGGCCTCGTCACCGGCTTCGCCTACAAGCCCGACGAGCCCGTGACCTCCGTGGTCTCGACCGAGGTCATCGCCTACGACCCGGTCGTGCTGGTGGCGGTGCTCGAGGAGCTGCACCGCGAGCTCGGCGCCGACAGCCCGGCCGGCGACTCCGGGCTCGACGACTTCGGCGACCACCTGGTGCCGCGGCTGGTGGAGCGGGGCCGCACCCGGGCGCTGGCCCTCGACGGCTACTGGCGCGACCTGGGCGAGCCCCACAAGTACCTGCGCACCCACCACGACCTGCTCCTCGACGACCAGGGGGTGCTGGGTCGCGCCGACTGGCCGATCCTCACCCGCCAGCCGCAGCGCTCGCCGGCGCGGCTGCGCGACGGCGCCGACGTCGTCGACAGCCTCGTCTCCCCGGGCTGCCAGGTCGCGGGGTCGGTGCACCGCAGCGTGCTGGGGCCCGGGGTGGTCGTCGAGGAGGGCGCGATCGTCACCGACAGCGTGCTCTTCGCCGACTCCGTGGTCGGTGCCCGCAGCGCCGTGCACGACGCCGTCGTCGACGTGCGCTGCCGCGTCGGCGTCGGCGCCATGGTCGGGGCGCCCCGCGAGACGGCCTCGCGGCCCGACCCCGAGCACGTCGTGCTGCTCGGCCGCGAGTGCACGGTCGGCGAGGGCGTGGTGCTCGAGCCCGGTGCGCGGCTGGAGCCCGGCACCACCGCCTGAGCGCACCGCCCCGACGTACGTCACACTGCTCACCTGCCGCCGACCGGCGGCGCCGACGGAAGGAACCCCATGGCCACCTACGACGCCGACCTGCAGGCCGCGGTCGACTCCACCTCGGTCGCCTACGCGACCGGCCAGACCGAGCTGCTCGACTACCTGCGCGGCGAGCTGGCCCAGCGCGACATCGAGACCTCCGACGAGGACTGGCTGCACCGCATGGTCGAGGGCATCAAGGCCGACCGCGGCTTCATGATCGACAGCGAGCCGTCGGACTACGAGCGCCCGCGCCGAGACACCTGAGCCCCGTCGGGAGGCTTCTGACCGGGTCCCCGGCCAGAAATACCCGATCGGAGGAGTGATCGCCCCCGCGCGCTGGGGAGAGTAGGACCCACGGCCCCCCGGGTGGCTGCGACGCGGCTCGCGTTCCCCCGGCACGAGACGCGGCAGACCCGGGGGCCGGCCCTCCTCGCCCCACGACGCTCCCGCGACGGCGCCGCTCACTCCACCAGCGCGAACCCGACGCTCCCGGTCGCCACGTCGGCGCTCTCCAGCCTGACCCGTACGTCGGCCCCGAGCGGCAGCTCGCCCGCCGCCGTGACCGTGGCCTCCACGGCGGGGTCGGCCACCACGACGGTGCCCCGGTGGCCCTCGTCGTCGACCGAGACGACCACGCCGGCCATGTCCTCGCCCACGCGCCCGGCCAGCACCCCGGCCTCCACCAGGTCGAGCACCGCCCGCTCGTAGCGGCCGGCCAGCTGGCCCGAGCGCTGCAGCGTGCGCGGCAGCTCGTGGAGCTCGGCCAGCACCCACGCGGGCACGTCCTCCCCCGCGCACAGCGCGACGCACACCTCCCCGGCGTACCGGTCGCCCAGGCGGCGCAGCGGCGCCGTGACGTGGGCGTACTCCGAGGCCAGCGCCGCGTGCTGCGGGTCGGCCGGCACCTCGCCGTCGAAGCCGACGTAGCCGCTGCCGCGCAGCAGCCGGGTGCAGGCCACGACCATCGCGGCGTGCGCCGGCAGCGACGGGTCGAGGGAGCGGACGAAGTCGGGGTAGAGCTGCTCGGCGGGCCACTCGACGCCCAGCGCGCGGGCGGTGCGGTGCAGCCGCTGCACGTCGCGCGGGTCCGGCGGCGGCAGCGTGCGCAACAGGCCGACGCGGCCGTAGACCATGAGAGCGGCGGCCGCGAAGCCGGTGAGCAGGGAGAGCTGGGCGTTCCACTCCTCCACCGGCAGCTGCCGGCGGAACTCGAGGCGCCAGGTCTCGCCGTCGACGTCGACCTCCTGCTCGGGCAGCGGCAGCGACACCCCGCCGCGCGCGGCCTCGCGTGCCAGGCGGATCGGGCCGAGCTCGGCCAGGACCCGCAGCGAGTCGACCGCGCTGCCGTCGTCGATCGCGGCCTGGGCCTGCTCGTAGGACAGCTGGGCGGTCGAGCGCACCCGGGCCCGCTCGACCACGACGTCGGTGCGCTCGCCCTCGGCGCTCAGGGTGATCGTCCACAGCAGCGCGGGCCGCACCTGCCCCGGCAGCAGGGAGGCGGCGTCCTCGCTGAGCACCCGCGGGTGCAGCGGCACCTTCGCGTCGGCGGCGTAGAGGGTCTCGCCGCGGCGGTGGGCCTCGACGTCCACGGGGTCGCCGGGGGTCACGAAGGCCGCGACGTCGGCGATCGCGTAGTGCACGACGAAGCCGCCGTCGTCGCTGCGCTCGAGGTGCAGCGCCTGGTCGAGGTCGCGCGCGCCCTCGGGGTCGATGGTCAGCAGCGGCAGGTCGGTGCGGTCGAGGTCGGGCAGCCGGGGCGCCGCGGCCGCGCGCGCGGCGGCCTCCTCGACCTCGGCCGGGAAGGCCTCGGTGACCTCCAGCTCCTCGCGGATGCGGTCGATCCCGGCGCGCAGCCGGGTCGCGGCCACCCCGTCGTCGGAGGAGCGGACCCGGACCACGCGGTTGCTGGGCATGCAGGCACCATAGCGACGTGCTGATGCTGCTGCCCCCCAGCGAGGGCAAGACCGCGCCGCGGCGTGGCAAGCCCCTCGACCTCGGGTCCCTCTCCTCCCCCTCGCTCACCCCCGCCCGCGAGCGCGTCGTCGACGCCCTGGTCGCCCTGTGCGAGGGCGACCCCGAGGCGGCGGCCCGCACCCTCGACGTCGGCTCCACCCAGCTCGACCTCGTCGACCTCGACCGGCGCCTGCGCGAGAGCCCCACGGCGCGCGCCGACCAGGTCTACGCCGGGGTCGTCTACGACGCGCTCGACGCCCCCACCCTCTCCCCCGCCGCCCGGCGCCGCGCCGCCACCCGGCTCGCGGTCGTCTCCAGCGTCTTCGGCCTGGTGCGGCCCGCCGACCGGATCCCCGCCTACCGGCTCTCCGGCGGCACCTCGCTGCCCGGCCTCGGCCCCGTCGCCGGGGTCTGGCGCGAGGCGCTGGGCCCGGCCGTGCTCGACGCCGTCGGCGACGGCCTGCTCGTCGACCTGCGCTCCTCGACGTACGCCGCCTTCTGGCGCCCCTCACCCGAGGAGGCGCGCCGCGTGGCCACCGTGCGCGTGCTCCACGAGGTCGACGGGGTGCGCAAGGTGGTCAGCCACTTCAACAAGGCCACCAAGGGCCGCCTCGTGCGCGGGCTGCTCGAGGACGGCGCCAACCCCCGCACCCCGGCGCGGCTCGCCGAGGCGCTGCAGGACCTCGGCTGGACCGTCGAGCTCGGCGACCCCGGACCCCAGGGCACCCGCCTCGACGTGGTCGTCGCCGCGCTCTGACCGGCCGCGAGCCCACCGGGGGCCGGTGCCGCTGCGCCGGGAGACCGTGGGGCTCGCCCGTCGCCCCCTGCGTCCAGGGCTCACGGTCACGCGTGCGGTCGGCGCGGTGCACGGTGCACGGTGCACGGTGCCGCTCGCACGGCGCTCGGTCGGCCGCTTCCGTCGGATGCCGACGGGGTGCTCGGAGGCGAGGTCGGCCGGTCACCCGACGGGGCGCTCGGCAACGTGCCCGACCGGCGAGAGCTCCAGCCGCTCGACGAGTCGCTGGCGCCCCGCGGGGGTGAAGCAGGACTCGCGCAGCAGCGCGGTCCACGCGCGCACCGCCGCCGGGTCGTGCTCGCGCCCCAGGGCCAGGTCGACGTCGCGCACCACGGCGCCGGGCCGCCCGACGAGGTCGCCCGAGGTGTAGGCGCGGCGCGACCACCCGGCGCGGGCCAGGCGGCGGTCGCGGCGCAGGTCGTCGGCGTGCTGGGGCGCCTCGCGGTGGTGGGCTCCGTCGTACTCGTGCAGCACCGTCGTGCCGACCAGCCACAGGTCGCCGCGGGCGACCAGGCCGGAGTCGTCGCGCACCTCGTGCTGGCTCGCGACCTCGGCCCCGCACACGTGGTGCAGCACCCGCAGGACGCTCTCCCACACCGACTCCGCCCCGGCGTCGGCCAGCGAGGCGTCGCGACGCAGCGCCGGGAGGCCCCGGCGCCCGGTGAGGTCCGCGAGCCCGTCGAGGCAGGAGGCGTCCTCGCGCAGCGCGGCGTCGACGAGGACCACCAGGTCCAGCAGCGCGAGGTCGCACGCGCGCGCCAGGAGCACGTCGAGCGCGGGCGCCACCCTCAGTCCGCGCACGTCCTCGACCCGCGGCCGCGCCAGGCGGATCGTGCGCAGCCCGGGGCGGGCCGGACGCACGTCACGCCGGCCCATGCAGACCACCACCGGCAGACCGGCGGGGAGCGGCGGCAGGGACCAGCCCCGCGCCGCGGCGCCGGTGAGATGGGTCAGGCCGCCCGACGGCGGCACCAGCAGCAGCCACGCGGCCAGCTCGTCGTCGTCCCCGGCCGACACCGGCACGTGCAGGCCGTGCGCCACCTGACGCCACCCGACCCCGCGCCGGCGCCCCCGCACGGCCCCGGCGTCGGGCTCGTCGGGACCGTCGGGGGCGGGACCGCTCGCGAGGCTGGACACCCCCGGATCCTGCCCACTCCGAGCCCGTCGTCCCCGTCCACGGCGGCACCCTGTGGACGAGCACCCGGACGTGGCGTCGTACGACGAGCCCACGCCCCTCCGACCTGGCGTCTGCCGCCATTTCCCGCACGCTGCCGATCCGGCGCTCACCGCCAGCTCCCCGCGGGCCGTCAACCCGGTGGCGGCGGCCACCACCAGCCACCCGGCGCCGCGACCCGCAGCGGACCCGGCCGCACCCCCGACACCCGGACGACGGGTGACCCGGCGCCCCGTCCACGCAGAAGTGGCGGCAAACGACAGGCCCACGCCCCTGCGACCCGTCGTCTGCCGCCACTTCACACGCTGCCGACCCGGTAACGGCGGCGACCACCACGACCCACCCGGGGTCGAGAGGCCCGGCAGGGAGCTCAGCCCCCTCGGCGCAACCACATCCTCCTCGATCAGCCAGCCGAACAGTCACCCAGAAGTGGTGGCGAACGACAGTCCAACGCCCCTCCGACCTGCCGTCTGCCGCCACTTCTTGCGGGCCTCCGACCTGGCGTGTGCCGCCAGGTCCCCGCGGGCCATCAACCCGGTGGCGGCGGCCACCACCAGCCACCCGGCGCCGCGACCCGCAGCAGGACACGGCCCGCACCGCCGCGACCCGGACGACGTCCGACCGGCGGCCCCGCCCACGCAGAAGTGGCGGCAAACGACAGGCCCACGCCCCTCCGACCCGTCGTCTGCCGCCACTTCCCACACGCTGCCGACGCGGCAACAGCGGCGGCCACCACCAGCCACCCGGCGCCGCCACCCGCAGCAGGACCCGGCCGCACCCCCGACACCGGACGACAGTCGACCCGGCGGCCCCGCCCACGCAGAAGTGGGGGCAAACGACAGGCCCACGCCCCTCCGACCTGCCGTCTGCCGCCACTTCCCACACGCTGCCGACCCGGCAACATCGGCGACCACCACGACCCACCCGGGGCGAGACGCCCCGGCAGGTAACTCGGCCCCGCCGCACCACCTCACCCTCGACAGCCGACCCCGACGCCTGCCGCCCAACAGTGGCGGCAGACGACGGGCCACAGCCGGCGGCGCCCGCGCCAGCGGCTACCAGCGACCGGGGTCGAGGCTGGCCTGGTCGCCGGGGGGCAGGGCGTTGTAGAGCCGCATCGAGCCGCGGGGGGCGGAGGGCTCGTCCCCGGGGTAGAACGACAGCACCGAGATCGACGCCGGCGAGAGCTCCATGCGGAAGACCGCACCGAGGGGCGCGTCGACGGCGTGCGCGACCAGCGTCTTGATCGGCGTCACGTGGCTGACCACCACCACGGTGCGCCCGGCGTGCTGCTCCAGCACCCGACCGAGACCGGCGAGCACCCGCTCCTGCACCACCGCGAAGGACTCCCCGCCGGGCGGCGGCACGTCGAGCGAGCCGAGCCAGGCGTCGAGACCGGACTGGTCGCGCTCGGCGACCTCGGCGAAGGTCAGGCCGTCCCAGGCACCGAACTCCATCTCCGCGAAGCCGGCCTCGGTCTCGACCGGGAGGCCGAGCCGCTCGGCGACGATCGCGGCCGACTCCTGGGTGCGGCGCACCGGCGAGGCGACGACGGCGTCGACCCGGTCACCGAGCCCGCTGAGCCAGTCGGCGGCGGCGCGCACCTGGGCGCGGCCCTCCTCGCTCAGGCCGGGGTTGTCGCCGCCGAGACCGCCGGAGAAGCGCTTGGCCGCGGTGTGCGGGGTGACGCCGTGGCGCAGCAGCACGAGGGTCGTCGGCGGGCCGCCGGGGCCCGACCAGCCGCGCGCGGGTGCCGAGCGCTCGACCTCCTCCACCAGCGACTCGTCGTGCTCCTGGGCCGGCGCCCCCGCCCCGGCGTACCCCGGAGCCACGGTGACGCCGTCGCGCCGACCGTCGAGCGCCTCGTTGGCGAGCCGGTCGGCGTGGGCGTTCTGCCCCCGCGGCACCCAGGTGTACGTCGTGCCCGCCGGTGCCAGCGTCCTCGCCTCGGCCGCCAGCGGCACCATGTCGGGGTGCTTGATCTTCCAGCGCCCCGACATCTGCTCGACGACCAGCTTGGAGTCCATCCGCGCCTCGACCGTGGCGTCGGGCGCGAGGTCGCGGGCGAGGCGCAGGCCCGCGATCAGTCCGGAGTACTCCGCGACGTTGTTGGTGGCCACCCCCAGGCGCGCGGCGTCCTCGGCGACGACCTCGCCGGTGTCGGCGTCGGTGAGCACGGCGCCGTAGGCCGCCGGCCCGGGGTTGCCCCGCGAGCCGCCGTCGGCCTGCACGACCACCCGGCGGGGCGCCGGCGTGGGAGCAGCGGTCACAGGCCCGACTCGGCGGTGCGCACGAGGATGCGCGAGCACTCCTCGCAGCGCACGACGGTGTCGGCGGGGGTGGAGCGGATGACGGCGATCTCGGCGTTGTCGATGCCGAGCTGGCAGCCGGTGCAGCGGCGCTGGTGCAGCCGTGCGGCGCCCACGCCGCCCTTCTGGGTGCGCAGCTTCTCGTAGAGCGCCAGCAGGTCCTCGGGCAGGCCCTCGACCGACGGGCCGCGCTGGGCCTCGACGTCGACGAGCTGGGAGTCGATGACGCCGGCCTTCTCGTCACGCGCCTCGGTGAGCGTGGCCAGGCGCGTGTCGATGGTCTCGACCTGGGCGGTGAGCGAGTCGAGGGTCGCCTGGGCCTGCTCGAGGCGCTCCATGACCTCCAGCTCGTCGTCCTCGAGGCTGGCGATGCGGCGCTCGAGGGAGGTGAGCTCGTGACCCATGCGCTCGAGGTCCTTGGGGTTGGTGATGAGCCCCTGGTCCATCCGGTCGCGGTCGCGGGTGCGGCGGGCCTTGACCTGCTCGACGTCGGCGTCGACCTTGGCCTGCTCGGCCTGCAGGTCGTCGACCACGATCCGTGCGTCGCGGGCCTGGTCGTCGAGCTGCTTGCGCTGCGTGGTGAGGTCGGCGATGTCGGCCAGCTCGGGCAGGTGCGAGCGCAGGTGGCGCAACTGGTCGGCGCGGGCGTCGAGCTCCTGGAGGTCGAGGAGCTTCAGCTGGGCGGACGGGTCGGCTTTCAGGGGGTGCTCCTGGTGTCGGGACGCTCCGTGCGGAACGTCCAGGGGTCGGTCGATCGCGTGCTGACGCGGGTCTCCACCGTATCGCCCAGCGCCGCGCGCAGACGCTTCTCCAGCACCGGCAGCCAGGTCCACTCCGCGGCCCAGTGGGCCACGTCGACCAGGGCCGGGCCGTCGTGCTCGAGGAACTCCCCGGCCGGGTGGTGGCGCAGGTCGCTGGTGACGTAGACGTCGGCGTCGCTGCCGCGCACCCGGTCGAGCAGGAAGTCGCCGGCCCCGCCGCACAGCGCGACGCGGCGTACGACGCGGTCGGGGTCGCCGGCGACCCGCACGCCCTGGGCCGTGGCCGGCAGGGCCCGGGCGACGACGTCGGCGAAGTCGCGCAGCGTCGTCTCGGCCACCGTGCCGATCCGGCCGGTGCCGGTGAGGCCGACGCCGGCGTCGACGATCTCGGCGACGTCGTAGGCGACCTCCTCGTAGGGGTGCACGGCCAGCATCGCCCCGACCACCTCGGAGCGACGGCTGCGCGGCATGACGACCTCGATGTTGACCTCGGAGGTCACCTCGAACTGGCCCACCGTGCCGATGGCCGGGCGCGCGCCGGGCAGCGGCCGGAAGCGCCCCTCGCCCACGGAGGAGAACGACGCGTGCTCGTAGGCCCCCACCGACCCGGCGCCGGCCTCCGCCAGCGCGGCGCGCACCCGGTCGGCGTCGGCGGCCGGCACGTAGACGGTGAGCTTGTCCAGCGGGGCGGCGGGCGCGGGCAGGACCGGGCGCAGGTCCTCCAGGCCCAGCGCGAGCGCCATCGCCTCCGAGACCCCGCCCGCGGCCTGGTCGGCGTTGGTGTGGGCGGCCAGCAGGGCGCAGCCGCCCCGGGCCAGGGTCATCAGCGTGCGCCCCTTGGGCGTCTCGGTGGTGAAGCCGTGCACGCCCTGGAGGAAGAGCGGGTGGTGCACGACCAGCAGGTCGGCGCCCCAGGCGACGGCGTCCTGCGCCACCTCGAGCGTCGCGTCGACGGCCAGCATCACCCGGGCCACGGGCTGTGCGGTGTCACCGTGCACGAGGCCGACACGGTCCCAGTCGTTGGCCGTGGCCGGCGGGTACCACCCGTGGAGCAGGTCGACGACGTCGCGCAGGGAGAGGGGCGAGTGCATGGGCGGGAGGCTATCCGGCGTACGCCCGGTGACGGGCATCCGACTCCTGTGCGACCGGTCCTAGGCTGGGCGCATGCCCGTCGTGAAGATCAACGCCATCTCCGTGCCGCCGCAGGCCGGTGCCGAGCTCGAGAAGCGCTTCGGCGCCGCCGCCCACCGCATGGACGGCACGCCCGGCTTCCTCGGCTTCCAGCTGCTGCGCCCCGTCGCCGGGGAGTCGCGCTACTTCGTGGTCACCCACTGGGCCGACGACGAGGCCTTCGCCGCCTGGCGCGAGGGTCAGGCCGGCGCCGTGCACGGGGGCGAGGGCGGCGAGCGCCGCGACCCCGTCTCCTCGGGCGCCGACCTGCTGGAGTTCGAGGTCGTCCTCGACGTCGCCGCCTCCTCCTGACCCGTCGGTCGACCCGCTGGTCGGGCGGTCAGTTGACCTGGCGGTCGCGACCCTCCCAGTACGGCGCGCGCAGCTTGAACTTCTGCAGCTTGCCCGTCGCGGTGCGGGCCAGCTCGTCGCGGAACTCGATCGACGTCGGGGCCTTGTAGCCGGCCGCCTTCTCCTTGCACCACGCGATCAGCTCGGCCTCGGTGGCCTCGCCGCCGGGGCCGAGCACCACGAGCGCCTTGATCGTCTCGCCCCACTTCTCGCTGGGCACGCCGATGACGGCGACCTCGGAGACCGCGGGGTGGGAGAAGAGCACGTCCTCGACCTCGATCGAGGAGACGTTCTCGCCGCCGGTGATGATGACGTCCTTCTTGCGGTCGCTGATGGTGAGGTAGCCGTCCTCGCCGATGACACCGCCGTCACCGGTGTGGAACCAGTCGCCCGCCAGCGCCCGCGCCGACTCCTCGGGCTGCTCCCAGTAGCCCTCGAGCACGACGTTGGAGCGGGCCAGCACCTCC
The DNA here is from genome assembly GCF_023712465.1 of Nocardioides sp. P86. Classification (NCBI taxonomy): domain Bacteria; kingdom Bacillati; phylum Actinomycetota; class Actinomycetes; order Propionibacteriales; family Nocardioidaceae; genus Nocardioides; species Nocardioides sp. P86. The sequence goes on from NZ_JAMAYE010000002.1 coordinate 422,315, forward strand.
CCGGCCCCCTCCTCGGAGTCGTCGATGCGCAGGGTGACCCCGAGCGCGGGTGCGCCGGCGCGGGTCAGCAGACCGGCGCGCTCCTCCGCGCCGAGGTGGTCCCACTCGGCTCGCGAGCGGTTGACGGTGAGCAGGGGCGAGGTCTCGGTGAGGCCGTAGATCTGGATGAACTCCCAGCCCAGCTCCTCCTCGACCCGGGCGACGGTCTTCGTCGGCGGAGGGGCACCGGCCATGATGATGCGCACCTTGTCGCGCCCGGGGATCTCGCCCTCCCACTCCTGGGCGGCCTCCAGCACGGCGGCGGCCACGGCCGGGGCCGCGCACATCACCGTGACGCCATGCTCCTCGACGCGCCGCAGGATCTCCGCACCGTCGATCTTGCGGATCACGACCTGCGTGATGCCCAGGCCGGTGGTGGCGAAGGGCATGCCCCAGCCGTTGGCGTGGAACATCGGCAGCGTGTGGAGGTAGACGTCGCGGTCGCTGAGCGTGACGTGCATGGCGAACGTGACGGCGTTGGTCCAGATGTTGCGGTGCGTGATCTGCACGCCCTTGGGCCGCGCGGTCGTGCCCGAGGTGTAGTTGATGCAGGCCGTGGCGTTCTCGTCGTGCTCCCACGCCCGCGGCTCGGTGCCCTCGGGGGCGTAGAGGTCGTCGTCGTCGCCGAGCACGAAGCGGTGCTCCGCGGTCACCTCGCGCAGCGCCTCGTCGAGCTCGGGGTCGACGTAGAGCACCCGCGCCCCGGAGTGCTCGACGATGTACTTCACCTCGTCGGGGCGCAGCCGGAAGTTCACCGGCACCAGCACGCGACCCGACCCGGCGACGCCGAAGAACGACGTGAGCAGCCGCGAGCTGTTGTGGCTCACCACCGCGACCCGGTCGCCCACGCCGATGCCGAGCTCGTCGAGCCTCGCGGCCTGCCGGCGGGCCAGGGCGGCCATCTCGCCGTAGGTGAGGCGGCCCCCGTCACCCAGCGGGGTCGCAGGCTGCTGCGGCTCGTCGACGGCGCCGACGCGGTCGGCGTACACCCCCTCGGCACGCTCGATGAAGTCGGCAACGCTGAACGGGACGAACATCGGACCTCCTGGCTGGTCGCCCGGCGGCACGCCGGGCGGACGAGTCTCCTGGACCCTCCTGGACGGGGAGTGACGCGGGCCACTCTAGTGAGACCAGGTTGCCTCGCCGCTGGCCCGACGCGCCGAGCGCGACGAGCGGTCGCTCCCCCGCGCCCGGTGGTCGTGCCGGCAGCAAGGCGCCGGGGTGGTGGACGGGGGTGGTGGCCGGGGTGGTGAGGATGAGAACCCTCTCATCGCGGTCTCACGCCCGACCCACGATGAGGCAGGATCGTCCTCGTCATGAACATCGTGTGGAAGGTCGTCGTCGCCCTGGCGCTGCTGCTGCCCGTGGGCGGCTACGTCGCGGGCTCCCTGGCCGCCAACTCCAGTGACGGCCCGGCTCCCCGCGACCCGGTCGTGATCTCCCCGGCGGCCTCGCCCGACACCGACCCCGCCCGCGCCGCCGGCGACGACCGCGGCGGAGAGCGGTCCGACGACGAGCGCTCCGACGACCGGTCGGACGACCGCGACGACGACTCCGACGAGCGCGGGGACGACTCCGGTGGCGTCGACGTGGTCGCGCCACGACCCGGCGAGGTCGACGACGACAGCGGCCCCGGCAGCGGTGACGACGGGGACGACGACGGGGACGACGACACCGATGACGGCGGGGACGACGGGGACGACGGGGACGACGGGGACGACGACGGCGGGGATGACGACGACTGACGCGCCCCGCACCGCGACCGACGCCCGACCACGCCGGTCGGGCGTCTCGGTGCGGGTGCGCATCACCGCCACCGTGGCCCTGCTCGTCGCGCTCGCGCTGACGGGCGCCGGCTTCATCGTCTACGCCATCGAGAGCCAGCGCCTCGACCGGCAGTCGGCCGAGGAGGTCGACCAGGAGCTCGACGAGTTCGCCCGGCTCGTCGCCGACGGCCGCGACCCCGAGACCGGTGAGGCCTTCCCCGCGATCCGCCCGCTCATCGACCTCTTCATGGGCCGCAACGTCCCCGACGACGACGAGCTGCTGGTGGGCTGGATCGGCGACGGCCCCAAGGTGAGCTTCCCCGAGGACGACCTGGTCTACGACCCCGGCTTCCGCGCGGCCACCGCTCCCCTGGTCACCGGCGGCGGGTCGACCACCCTCGACACCGCGCAGGGCGAGGTGCTCATCGCCTCCCAGCCGATCACGCTGGCCGGCTCCGACGCGGTGGCCCCCGACGCCAGCGGGCCCTCGACCGGCGCCCTGGTCGTCGTGGTCTACCTCGACGAGGACCGCGCCGAGCTGCTCGACACCATGCGCACCTACGGCATCGTGGCGCTGCTGTCGCTGCTCGCGGTCATCGCCTTCGCCTTCTGGCAGTCGGGCCGGCTGCTGGCGCCGTTGCGCACCCTGCGGCTGACCGCCGAGGAGATCGGCGACACCGACCTGTCGCGGCGCGTGCCCGTGCGCGGCAACGACGACATCACCGCGCTCACCCTCACCGTCAACGGCATGCTCGACCGGCTCGAGGACTCCTTCGCCGGCCAGCGACGCTTCCTCGACGACGCCGGCCACGAGCTCAAGACGCCGCTCACCGTGCTCCGCGGCCACCTCGAGCTCCTCGACGTCGGCTCCCGCGAGGACGTCGAGGAGACCAAGGGCCTGCTGCTCGACGAGGTCGACCGCATGGCGCGCCTCGTCGGGGAGCTCATCCTGCTGGCCAAGAGCGACCGGCCCGACTTCGTCACCACCGGCCCGGTCCAGCTCGGCCGGCTCACCGAGGACCTGCTGTCCAAGGCCAGTGCCCTCGGTGAGCGTGCCTGGCGCCTCGACGCCGCGGCCGAGGTCGAGGTCGACCTCGACGAGCAGCGCGTCACCCAGGCGGTGCTCCAGCTGGCCGACAACGCGGTCAAGCACACCCGCCCGGGCGCGGAGGTCGCGCTGGGCTCGTCGTACGACGGGCGCGACGTGCGGCTGTGGGTGCGCGACACCGGGCCCGGCGTGCCCGCCGGCGACCGCGAGCTGGTCTTCACCCGCTTCGGGCGCAGCGCCGTGCCCGAGGGCGACGAGGGCTTCGGGCTGGGCCTGTCGATCGTGGCCGCCATCGCGGAGGGCCACGGCGGACGCGTCGAGCTCGACGACGCCGAGCCGCACGGCGCGCGCTTCACCCTCGTGCTGCCCTCGCGCTCCCACGGCGCACCCGACGTCACCGCCACCCGGACGCTGCCCGCCCTGCGGGCCGTGACCGGGCCCGACGGCACCACCCGCACCACCACCGTCACCAGCACCAGCACCAGCACCGACACCGACACGCGGCCCGTGAGGGCCCTCCAGGAGGACTCGTGGCCCGCATCCTGATCGTCGAGGACGAGGCGCGCATCGCGTCGTTCGTGGCGAAGGGTCTCAAGGCCGACGGCCACCAGGCGACCGTCGTGGGCGACGGCCCCGGCGGGCTCGACCACGCCCTGAGCGGCGACTACGAGCTCATGGTGCTCGACATCGGCCTGCCCGGCATGGACGGCTTCGAGGTGCTCGACCAGCTGCGCTCCCAGGGATCGCGGATGCCGGTCATCGTGCTCACCGCGCGCGACTCGGTGGGCGACACCGTGACCGCGCTGGAGAACGGCGCCGACGACTACATGCCCAAGCCCTTCCGCTTCGCCGAGCTCCAGGCGCGCATCCGGCTGCGCCTGCGCCAGGCCCCCGGCAACGAGGGCGGCGGGGGCCGCTCGGGCGACGTGGTCGAGGCCGGCGGGGTGGCGCTCGACGTGCGCACGCGCCGCGCCACCGTCGACGGACGCCAGGTCGACCTCTCGGCGCGCGAGTTCACCCTCGCCGAGATCTTCATGCTCAACGCCGGCCAGGTGCTCTCGCGCGAGCAGCTGCTCGACCACGTGTGGGGCTTCGACTTCGACCCCGGCTCCAACGTGGTCGACGTCTACGTCGGCTACCTGCGCAAGAAGTTCGGCGCCCCCACGATCGAGACCGTCCGGGGCATGGGCTACCGCTTCGTGCCCTGAGCCCGCCCGCCCCCACGACGAGAACCGCGGCGGGGGGCCCGGGGACAGGGGCCTCCCGCCGCGGCGCGGTGGAGGGGGGACTGGCGGAGGATCGTGCGGAGCGTGGTGCGGACGGGGCGGGTACGCCGCGTCTCAGCGCACCTTCCAGCCCGCGAGCCGGGCCCGCGGCTGGGCGGCGAGCACCGGCTCGAGGGCCTCGGCCACCTCGTGGGGCAGCGGACGGTCCTCGGGCCGCTTCTCGAGACCGGCGTAGACGATCTTGGCCACGTCGGCGGGCACGGCGTCGGGGAGCCGGTAGGGGTCCTGGGACACCTGCGGGTAGCGCACCCGCACGTCGTCGGAGGTCAGGTCGCCGTCGTCGAAGGCGCGGTAGCCCGCCACCGCCTCGAAGAGGGTCGCGGCCAACCCCCAGACGTCGCTGGCGTGTCCGGGGGTGCCGGTGCGGGGCGGGTCGGCCTGCTCGGGGGCGAGGTAGGCGTCGGTGCCGATGACGTGGTCGAGGGTCTCGGCCGCGGCCAGCGGGCGCGCCACCGAGAGGTCGATCAGGCGCGCGGGTGCGCCCATGATGATGTTGCTCGGCTTCACGTCGAGGTGGGTCCAGCCGAGGTGGCGCAGGTAGTGCAGCGCCGAGGCGACCTCGATGCCGAGCGGGAGGTACTGCTGCGGCTGGAGCGGGCCGTAGCGGCGTACGAGTGAGGACAGGCGGGGCCCGTCGAGGTGCTCGAGCACCAGGTGGGGCCGCTCCCCCTCCAGCTCGTGGCGCAGGCCGCGGACGACGGCGGGGTGGTTGACGACGGCCAGCGCCTCGATCTCACGGCGCAGGCCGCGGATGCTCGAGCGGTCCTCGACCTTGGCCGGCCGGACGATCTTCACCACCACCGGGGCGTAGGTGATCTCGTCGAAGGCCAGGTAGGCCTCGTAGGACGACCCGCCCCCGAGCAGCCGCATCGCGGTCAGCTCGCGGGTGATCGGGTCGCCCTCGCCCAGGCCCCAGGTGCTCGGCTTGCTCATCTCGTCCCCTCCGTCGTCCGCGTGCCCGGACCGTCAGCCGCGGGTGTCGTTGCGCGAGGCGTCGTTGGTCTGGTTGGCGGAGAAGTCGCGGGTGCGGTCGCCGCCGTCGCGCGTGAAGTCCTTGGTCTTGTCGCTGCGCGAGACGTCGCGGTCGCGGCTGGCCTTGGTGAAGTTGCTGTTGGTGCCGTCGTTGGTCGACTTGCTGGCGCCGGTGTTGGTGCCGCCGGTGTTGTCGCCGTTGGTGTCGTCGTCGCGGTTGCCCGTGTCGTCGTCATCGTCGTCGTCGACGCTCATCACGACGTCGGCGGTGTCCTCGTCACGCTTGGCGAAGGCGTCGTCGGCGTTGGCGATCGGGGCCTGGAACGCCAGCAGGCCGCCGGTGAGGGCGGAGGCCAGGGTGAGCGAGCCGATCGTGGCGATCTTCTTCATGGTGCTTCCTCTCGTGGGTCCGCCGGATGGTCCGGCGGGTGATGAGGAAGACTCTGACGGCCGGGGGTGAGGCCGCCATGAGGCTCGGATGAGGGCACTCTCATCCACGACGGGCCGCAGGGGTGAGGCGCACCCTGCAGCCGCGGGTCGGCGCCGGGTCAGCGCCGGGTCAGCGCCGCCAGACGGCCAGGCGTCGCGACGAGGTCGGCTCGGTCGGCGGGGAGTCGGTCTGGGCCCACACCCGCCGCCAGGTGGCCACCGCGGGGCCCGAGGGGTCGGGGGTCTCGCCGCGGGCGGCACGCCCCCGGGCCTCCCACCAGGTGGTGGTCTCCTCGTCGAGCAGCGCGGCCACGGCGTCGCGCACCCTCGGCGCGAAGTCGCGCACCGACTCGCCCTCGCGCGGTCGCAGCGGCTCGCCGAAGCGCACGGTCAGCTGGCGCCGTCCGCGACCGGGCCACCCCTGGCCGCGCGGCATCGCTGCGAAGGTGCCGCGGTGGGCCACCGGCACGACGGGCACGCCGTGCTCGTGGGCCAGCCAGGCCGCGCCCATCCGGAAGCCCGACATCCAGCCGTCGGTCGACCGGGTGCCCTCGGGGTAGATGACCAGGCTCCAGCCGTCGGCCAGCACCTCGCCGGGCGTCGCGGTGAGGGTGCCGCCGCGCCGGTCGATCGGGAAGGTGTTGAACAGCAGTGAGGAGCCCACGGCGCGCCACCAGGTGTCGAAGAAGTAGTCGGCCGCGGCGGCCACCGCCGTGCGCCGCCGCCACGCGTCGGGCAGCGAGAGCAGGATGAGCGGGGTGTCGAGGTGTGAGGCGTGGTTGGCCACGAAGATCACCGGGCCCTCGACCCGCTCGAGCACGTCGAGGCCCTCCACGCGGGTGCGCACCTGGCTGCGGAAGAGCGGCTCAAGCCCGCCGCGCTGCGCCACCTCGCGGGCGGCCACGGCCGAGGGCCGGCGCGACCAGTCGGAGGGGAACACCCGCGGGCGCGCCGCGGGCACGTAGGGCTCGGCCGAGCGCGGCACCTGCGCCCGCCTCCCCCAGCGCCAGCCGCGCGCCGTGCGGCGCACGTCGTCGACACCCTCGCTGACGAAATCCATCGCTGTCTCCCTCGCCTCGCTGCTCAGACCCGCACGTCGGCGACGAGGTGGGGCGGGTTGTGGAGGTAGGTGATCGACGGGCTCGAGCCCACCGAGCCCGACACCATCTCGAGGGCGTCGGCCAGCGTCGACGCGGCGCGGAAGCCCAGCCGCGCGGCGACCCGGCGGTCGCCACCGACCCACACGACGTCGCCGACGTGGTCCATCGCGTGCGCCGCCCAGTACCACATGTAGAACGGGTGGACGCCGTGGTAGGCGTGGGAGGTGCGGTAGAGGTGGCGGTACCAGTCGTCCTCGGCGAACTGCCGCTCGTACTTCTCCGAGAGCACCACGGGGTCGGTCGTCTCGGAGAGCACCTCCTCGTAGAAGTCGACGTAGGAGGGGTGGTGCAGCTGGTTGAAGCCCTCGTCGAGGGGGTGGTAGAGGATGACCGCCCCGCCGCGGCGGACCACCGGGTGGTTGCGGTAGGAGTTGAAGTAGTAGCCCAGCCCCATGCACGTGGCGAGCACGGGGTTCATCGAGCTGCCGACGTTGTAGGGGCCCAGGAACGGCACCCCGAGCACGAGCACGTCGGAGGCTCCGTCGACCTCCACCAGCTGCTGGCGGTGCACGCGCTCCAGGGTCTGCTCGTGGACCTCCTCGACCTCGCCGGCGGCGATGCCGGTCAGGCCGTACGGCGCACGCAGGTCGTGGAAGATCTTGTGCCGCAGCTTCGCGGGGGCGAGCGCCAGGCCGCGGCGGGCCGCGAGCATCGAGGCCTGGTCGCGCAGCGACCACTCCCACTCACGCTTCATGAGGAAGTCGAAGGGCGCCGGGAAGACCTGGTTGTCGAGCGTGGTCTCGATCTGGAAGACCGCCACGTGCTCCTTGATCACCCGCCCGATGCGCCACGCCGAGTGGTGCATCGCCGACTTCTTGTGGTCCATGAAGGAGCGCGAGTGCACCATCGTGCGCGGGTTGTGGTGGTGGCGCAGCGAGCGGTAGGAGGCCAGGCCGATGCCGACCGACTTGTGCCCTCCGTCCATGGCCACGAGGTTGACGTTGACGTAGACCAGCAGGTCGGACTCCGCGGCCCGCTTGCTGATCTCGATGTCCTCGCCCTCGTCGGTGGTGCCGAGGTGGGTGAGGTTGTCGCGGTCCTCGGCGTCGAAGTTGTAGAGCTTGCCCTGGGGATGGAAGGAGCGGAAGACGCGCTCACCGACGATGTGGCGCAGCTCCGCCGTCGTCATCCGGCGGTGCAGGGCGTTGGCGGCGATGATCTCGACGTCGTCGACGCCGGCCTCCGCGGCCAGGGTGAGCACCTGCTCGATCACCCGCTGGCGGATGTCGGGGGCGCGCATCGGGGGCAGCGGCAGCGAGACGTCGTCGAAGGCGATGGTCAGCCGCATGCCCGGGAAGAGGCGCTCGGGCAGCGGGTCGGAGCCCAGCGGGTGGAGCAGGGCGTCGGTGATCGCGGCCTCGACGTCGCGCACGGCCGGCAGCGACTCGGGCGGGTAGACCACGCGCGTGCCCTGCGGGAAGTCCTCGAGCCGGAAGCCGAGGCCCTCGTGCACGAGGAGCGGAGGCGTGCGGTCGTCGACCTCCAGGACGAATCCGGGACGGGGCACTAGTCGGTTCTCCTCGGGTCGAAGGCCACCTTGACCGTGCCGAGACGGCCGGCGGCGTGGGCGTGGTCGAGAGCTTCTCGCCAGCGGTGGAGCGGGTAGGTCGCGACCGACCCGGCGATGCGGGCGACGGCGTCGTGGGCGGCGAGGTCGGCGGCGAGGTCGAACGCCGCGCGGCCGGCCCGCGCACCGCCCTCGGCACCGTGCAGGGGCTCGCGGGCGGCCGAGGCGTAGGTGCCGACCAGCTCCAGCTCGCGGAACCACGCCGCCGACAGGTCGGCCGCGGCGGGCATGCCCGAGAGCACGACCCGCCCGCCGGCGCGGGTGGCCTGCAGCGCCGTCTCGAGCGAGCCGCGGGAGCCGACCGCGTCGATCGCCACGTCGACGCCGCCGAGCAGGTAGGGCGCGTGCAGCTGCGGGCTGACCTGGAAGGCCCCCGTCGTACGCCGCACCCGGCGCAGCACCTCGCGGGGCGCGACCACGTCGGTGGCTCCCAGCGCCAGGGCCAGCTCGCGCTGGTGGGGGTGCTTGGCCACGACCGTGACGTGCCCGGCGGGCGTGAGCTCGCGCAGGGCGAGCGTGGCGAAGAGCCCGACCGCGCCGGCGCCGCTGACCAGCACCCGGTCGCCCGAGGACACGCCGGCGCGCAGCGCCGTGTGGACCGCGCAGGCCAACGGCTCGAGGAGCAGTGCCTGGTGGTCGTCGAGACCCTCGGCCACGGGGTGCAGCTGGCTGCGGTGGGCCACCAGCTGCTGGCCCCAGCCGCCGCCGGTGTCGCGGCAGAAGCCGGTCTGCAGCCCGGGCGCGAGGTGGCCGACGGTGATGCGCGAGCAGCGGTTGGTCGCACCCACCCGGCAGGCCTCGCACGGCTCGACGCCCCGGGTGGCGCAGGCCAGGACCGGGTCGAGCACCACGCGCGTGCCGGCGGGCAGGTCCTCGCAGTCGTCGAGGAGCTCGGCGACGACCTCGTGGCCGGGCACGAAGGGCAGCGAGGACACCGCGGAGAAGTAGAGGCTCGTGCGCCCCGAGAGCGCGCCGAGGTCGGAGCCGCAGATGCCCGAGACGCGGGTGCGCAGCCGAGCCCAGCCGGGGCGGTCCACGCGCGGTGCCTCGCGGGTGACCAGTCGCAGCGGGGCGGCGAAGCCCGACAGCAGTCCGGGCACGCGACCGCCGACGGCACGGCCGGCCACGTGGCGCGGCAGCGAGCGGAACATCTCCAGCGCGAGCATCACCGGCGGCCTCCCGCGGGGTTGAGCGAGCGACCGGCCGCGGCGGGGCTGGCCCAGTCGACGATGCTCCAGCCCTGACGACGCGCCTGGCGGTAGAGCGGGACGTCGGGCCGCACGGCGACCGGGTTGCCGACGGCGGCCAGCAGCGGCAGGTCGGAGTGGGAGTCGGCGTAGGCGTAGGAGGCCGTCAGGTCGACGTCGTGCTCGGCGGCCCACGCCTGCATGAAGGCGGCGCGCGACTCCCCCACCAGCGGGGAGGACACGAGGTGGCCGGTGCAGCGGCCCCGGTCGTCGACCACGAGGTCGACGGCCTCGACGTGGTCGAAGAGCGGCGCGAGCGGGCGGGTGAGCGGACGCACGGCCCCGGTGATGAGGACCGTGCGGTGACCCGCTCGACGGTGCTCGCGGATCCGGCGCGCCGCCTCGGGCGAGAGCCGGGCCAGCACGTGGTCGGTGAGCAGCTCGTCGGCGACCCGGTCGAGGGCGGCGCGGTCGGCGCCCTCGTAGTCGCGGTAGACCGCGCGCAGGAAGTCCCCGCGCTGGCGTCGCTCGGCGCGCAGCAGCCCGGGCACCCGGCCCAGCACCCGGCCCAGCTCCCCGGCGCGCTCACCGGCCGAGAGCTCCTGCAGGCGCATCCACAGGTAGGTCTCGACCACGTTGGAGGACAGCAGCGTGCCGTCCATGTCGAAGAACGCCGCGACCCCCGGGGCGCCCGCGCCCTCCGCCGCCGGCACGGGGCGCAGCCCGCCGGCGCGCGCCGGGGTGGACCGGGCGCGCCGGGCACGGATCTCGTCGAGGCGTCGGATCGGCGCCGTCACCGCCGGGCAGTGGATCTGCTCGACGTAGACCCGCCAGTCGACGGCGGCGGTGTCGAAGGCGAACCGCTCCTGGTCGGCCGCCGACAGCGAGAGGCGCAGCGCGGTGGTGCGCTCGTCGGAGAAGCGCAGGTCGGCCTGGGCGTACTCCTGGTAGAGGTCGAGGTAGCGCCGCAGGAACTCCAGGCGCTGCTTCTGCTGCTCCAGCCGGCGGGCCAGGTCGCGGGTGCGGTCGCTGCGCGGGGCGCGGCCCACGACCGACTCCGCGACGCGGTGGGCGCGCTCGCTGGTGGTCAGCAGCCGCTCGACCGCCGAGGCCCCGGGGAAGCGCCAGTCGGGCAGCGGGCTCGCGCCCCGCGACCCCGCCTGGAAGGGGTGGGCGTCGAAGTAGGCACGCACGTGCTCGTAGAGCCGGCGGAAGGTGAGCGGGTTGCGGTGGCCCGAGGAGACGTGGAACCAGGCCGGCTCGCCCGCGACCGGCGGGTGCGCCAGCACCGCGACCAGGGTCGCGACCACGTGGTCGACCGGCACGATGTCGACGATGGTGTCGGCCGCGGCGGGGAACTCCGGGAGCTCTCCTCGCCCGTAGGCGAGGATCAGCGGCTCGGCCATCTTGAAGCCCTCGATCCAGCCCGGGTGGGGGCTGGCGAGCGCCGACTCGATGATGCTGGGGCGCACCACCGACACCGGGTGGGTGCGGGCGTGCTGCTCCACGACACGCTCGCCGAGGGCCTTGGTGAAGGTGTAGCAGTCGGTCCAGCCCAGGCTGCGGGCCCGCTCGCTGCCCACGCGGACCAGCTCGTCCTTGACCCACTGCCGTCGCGCGGCCTCGCTGGCCGCGGCCGCCGTGAGCAGCCCCGCGCGCCCGTGCTCGCGCTCGGCGCGCCGCCGCTGGGCCTCGAGCCGGTCGGCGTCGCGCGAGCGCCGCTCGAGCTCTCCGCGCTGGGCCAGCCCCCACGCCAGCTCGGCCTCGAGGTCGACGTCGTGGGCCACCGGTCCCTCGGGCACCGTGCCGCTGCGCCGCCCGGAGACGTAGGCGGTGGAGACGTGGACGTAGTGCACGGCACGGCCGTCGCCGCGCTCCTCGGCCTCGCGCAGCCGGGCGAGCAGGTCGCGCGTGCCGACGACGTTGGTGGTGAAGGCCGCGTCGACCGGCGGGTCGAAGGACACGTCGCCCGCGCAGTGGACGACCGCGTCGAGGTCGTCGGGCAGCGCGGGCACGTCGGAGAGGTCGCCGGCCACGACGCCGACGCGCGCGGCCAGCAGGGGCTCCACCCCGCCGGCGACCTCCACCGCCGGGGCGAAGACCGGCTTGCCCAGCAGCGTCGCGACCCTCGCGGCCGCGGACGTCGAGCCCTTGGGGCGCACGAGCACGCTGACCCGGACGTCGGGCACCTCGACCAGCAGCAGCCGCAGCAGGGCCTCGCCGACGAAGCCGGTGACCCCCGTCAGCAGGACGTGACGGCCGGCGAGGCGCTCGGCGACGCCCGGCCCGGATCCGGTTGCTGCCACGCTGCGTCCTCCGTCGCCGCTCGCCGTGCTGGTCTGTGGTGGGTGCGGGGCCGATTGTGCCCCGTCCCACCGACACCCGTCGGCCGGGGTCCACACCGTGGGGGCACGCGACGACGGCCGCCCCGGGTGGACCGGGACGGCCGTCGTACGTCGTGCTCGCGCCCGCACGGGCGCCGTGGTCGCGCAGGAGCGCTCAGGCTCCGGGCCACTCCGCGGTGGCGACGGACCCCCCGGGGACCTCGACGGTCAGGACGATGTCGGTCGTGTCCTTCACGTAGAGGCCGTAGGAGCCCCCGACGAGGTCGGGGTAGACCAGCGAGGGCACCGAGCCCCCGCCGGGCACCGGACGGGCGACGACCGCGACGTGCGGGTGCCTCCCGTGGCCGTGGCCGTGGCCGTGGCCGTGGCCGTGGCCGTGGTCGTGCGGGTGGTCGGCCGGCTCGTCGAAGTCGGCGCCGACCGGCTTGATCTCCACCTCCACGTCGAGCATCGACGCCGGCATGGTGACCACCAGGGCCCCGACGTCACCCCCGATGTCGAGCAGGACCGAGCCCTGCCCGGCGTGCGGGTTCTCGACCGACGCGGGGGTGGTCACGAGGCCTGCGTGGTGCCGGGCTCGGTCTGGTAGCCGCCGCCGGGCAGGCCCAGGAACGGGAACCGGTCGAGCAGCGGCGCGTTGGTGTTGCTGGTGCCGTCGGTGAGGGCACCGGCGGCCGCGTCGGGCTCGTAGGACGGGTCGACCAGCGGGATCGTGGCACCGGCCACGGCCCGCAGCTCGATGGCCACCACGTCGTCGCCGAGGCGGCGGCCGTTGGGGAAGCCCGCGGCGTCGCCGGCCACGAGGCCGATCGGGTTCTCGTCGGCCGGAGCCGTCGGGGGCACCGCCACGTTGAGGCGCAGCATGTCGGCCTTGACCGGCCCGGTGTAGTTCTGGAAGCCGGGCACGACACCCTCGGGGATGCCGGTCAGCAGGATCGCGTCGAGGTCGGCGCGCGGCTTGTCGTAGGCCGCCAGGTTCGGGAAGACCCCCGGGTAGAGCGCCGGGAGCAGACCCTGCAGCTCGGGCTTGGCGACGTACTTGGCGAAGCGCTTGTCGGCGGTGACCGGGCTGGCGTTCCAGTTGTCCTTCTCGGCCATCGGGACGATGACCTCGTTGAACAGCGGGTTGCCCAGGCGCGAGACCTGCTGCCACGGGCCCATGCCGGTGTACTTGCCCTGGTTGGCGTTCCACATCCGCGACTTGCGGCGGCTGGCGGTGGCCCACACGCCGATGACGGACTTGGGGTCCATCACGTCGTCGGGCTTGGAGCCGTCACGGGTCAGCTCGGTGATGTTCACCTGCAGCGCGATGGTGTGCACGTTGTAGGACTGCACCGAGTTGACGCCGTTCATCTCCGGCATGGAGATGACGTGCGCCTCGTTGAAGGGGCGCAGGGCACCGAGGTCGAAGATGCTGCCCAGGTCGACGTGGAAGGCGTCGGCGCGCTGGCCCGCGAAGACCTTGCGGCCGTTGCCGAGGCGGTGGGTGGCCTGGTCGGCCAGGTCGCCGTAGTTGGGCGTGCTGCGCGGGCCCACGTTGACCGGGGGCACGGGCAGGTTGCGCCCGATGACCTGCTTGCGGCCGCCCTGCACCTTCATCACGGTGTAGAACTGCGGGCGGTTCCAGGCCTCGTCGGAGATGTTGGTGATCTGGCCGGTGTTGTAGAGGAACGTCTTGGGGTTGCGCACCTGGGTCCGGAAGCGGAACTGGTAGGTGATGTCGGGCTCCGACGTGCCCTTGTTCGAGACGTGGATCTCGTACTGCACGTCATCGGCGAACTCGTAGAAGTTCGGGCCACCGTTGGGCTGCTGCAGCGGGATGAAGTTCGCGATCAGGATGACCTTGTTCGGGTTCTCCGGGCTCACGAACGCGTAGGTGTCGGTGCCGTCGGCCGCGGGGTCCTTGGCGATCTCCGGTGCTTCGCGGTGCGACGACATCAGTTGCCTCCTGCTGCGTTGAGGATGCGGGTCACGAGGTCGCGGTCGCGCACCTCGATCTCGCGCTCGCCGACGAGGATCGTCAGGCGGTCGGAGCGGTGGTTCTCGACGTAGGCCACGACGGCCTCCTTCGCGGTGCCCGGACGCGGGCGGGCGGCAGCGGCGCTGCCGCCGGTCGCCAGGGTCACGCCGCCGGCCACGGCGGTCGCCGCGGTGCCGGCTCCGGCCGCGGCGATGAACTTCCTTCTGCTGGTGTCGCTCATGCGAAAGCCCCTCCATAGGGATCCAGTCGCCTCGTGTGAGGCAGGCCACTACGTGTTCGGAGCCCTGGCCGTGGCGGATGGGCCCGGATCGGACCCGGTTTCCGACTGGTCTGGTCCGGAGGGCGTCGACCGCCCTGCGACGGTCTCGTCTAGTCTGTGCCCGCCTCGGTGCGACCGGGGCGCGGGGGCGTATAGCTCAGCGGTAGAGCAGCTCGCTTACAACGAGCAGGTCGGGGGTTCGATCCCCTCTGCGCCCACCAGCCCGGCCCGGTCAGCCGCCGAAGACCGCGCGACCCCGCGTGGCCGACGTGCCGAGGTCGCTGACGGGCAGGGCCTCCCCCGCGGCGACGGCCGCGGCCCAGTCGCCCGTCGTGGCCACGGCCGCGAGGTTGGAGTGCAGCAGCACCATCACGGTGGCGTGCAGCTGCTCGGCCGAGACCTCGCCGGCCTCGTTGGCCAGGTGGATGGCGCCCGTGGCGTCGGAGAGGACCTCGGCCGTGAGGCCGAGCTCCTCGGCGCCGACGGCGGTGGCGAGGTCGCAGTTGTTGGTCATGTAGCCGACGATCGTCACGGTGTCGACGTCGCGCTCGGCCAGCCAGCCGGCCACGTCGGTGCCGGCGAAGACGCTCGCCTTGTCCTTGGTGGCGCGCAGCCACGACGGGTCGAGCCGGCGCTCGACCTCCGGGTGCAGCGACCAGCTCCGACTGCCCACGGCGAAGACCGGCGCGCCCTCGGGCAGCTCGTGCTGCACCACGACGACCGGCAGGTCGGCCTCCGCGGCCGTGTCGAGGGCCGCGAGCACCTGGGCGAGGGTGCGGTCGCGGTCGGGGGCCTGGATCGCGAGCACTCCCTCGAAGTACTCCTGCTGGACGTCGACGACGACGAGGGCGCGGCGCGGGTGGGTCATGGTCTCTCCTCGGTGCAGCGGGGGTGGACCCCCAGCCTCCCCCACCGCGCCACGGCGGGACCGCTCAGGCCAGGGCCTGCAGCTGGCGCACGTGCTCGTCGAGGTCGCGGCCCTCGGGGTTGGCGTTGTGCACCGCCCACCGCACCAGGCCCTCCTTGTCGACGACGTAGGAGGAGCGGCGGGGGCAGCCCTTGCGCTCGTCGAAGACGTCGTAGGCCCGCGTGACCTCGCCGTGGGGCCAGAAGTCGGAGAGCAGGGGGAAGTTCAGCCCGTCGGCGTCGGCGAAGGCTCGCAGGGCGAAGGTCGGATCGCAGGAGATCGCGAGGACCTCGCTGTCGAAGGTCATGAACTCCGCGAGCCGGTCGCGCACCCCGGCCATCTCGCCGGTGCACACCCCGGAGAAGGCGAAGGGGTAGAAGAGGATGGCCACCGCCTTGGTGCCGCGGTAGGACGACAGCGTGACGTCCTGGCCGAACTGGTCGCGCAGCGTGAAGTCGGGCGCCGGGCCCCCGAGCCGCAGACCCGGGGCCCCACCCGCCGACGGGGACGCCGACACCGCGGTCGCGCTCATGCGTCCCGCTTCGCCAGGTCGCGCTTGAGGACCTTGCCGGTGGAGTTGCGCGGCAGCTCGTCGAGCAGCACGATCTCGCGCGGCACCTTGTAGCGGGCCAGGTTCTGCTTCACCCAGCCCTTCAGGTCGTCCTCGCTGACCGAGGAGTCGTCGACCACCACGAAGGCCTTGAGCCGCTTGCCGAAGTCGTCGTCGTCGACCCCGACGGCCGCCGCCTCGACCACGTGCTCGTGGCGGGCCAGGCAGTCCTCGACCTCCTTGGGGAAGACGTTCTCGCCGCCGGAGACGATCATCTCGTCGTCACGGCCCTCGACGTAGAGCCGGCCGTCCTCGCCGAAGCGCCCCACGTCGCCGGTCGACATCAGCCCGTCGACGACCTCCTTGTGACCGCCGCCGGTGTAGCCCTCGAAGAGCAGCCCGTTGCCCACGAAGATCCGCCCGGCCTCGCCGGCGGGCAGCTCGCGGCCCTGCTCGTCGAGGATCTTCACGACCGTGGCGTACGGCGGGTGGCCGGCCGACGACGGGGCCGCGCGCAGGTCGCGCGGGCCGGCGATGGAGGCGTAGGCGACCTCCGTGGAGCCGTAGGTGCTGTAGAGGTTGTCGCCGAAGCGGTCCATCCACGTCACCGCCAGGTCGCCGGGCAGCGCCGAGCCCGACGAGGCGACGACCTCGAGGCGGGTCAGGTCGTGGCGCTCGAGCACCTCCTCGGGCAGGGCGAGGATGCGCTGCAGCATGACCGGGATGACCACGAAGGAGTCGCACTCCTCGGCCGCGAGCAGCTCGAGGCTGGCCTCGGGGTCGAAGCGGCGGGTGAGCACGAGGGTGGAGCCGAGCAGCATGGCCAGGGCCATGTGGGCGAAGCCCCACGTGTGGAAGAGGGGCGCGGCGACGTGGGTGCGCCAGCCCTGCTTCAGCGGGATGCCCGAGAGCAGCGCGACCGCGGCGTCGACGCCGGCCTCGCTGCGCGGAGCGCCCTTGGGCGTGCCGGTGGTGCCGGAGGTCAGGATGATCGTGCGGCCGTGGCGCTCGGGGGCCGAGAGGTCGCCGTCGTCGTGGGCCGCGACGAGGGACTCCACGGTCGGCTGCCCGGGCTCGGAGCCCTGCTCGGTCCAGGCCAGCACGGTGTGGGCGACGTCGGCCGCCGCGACCATCTCGGCGAACTCCTCGTCGTGGACCAGCACGGTGGGCCGGTCGCGCTCCAGGACCTCCACGAGCTGCGGTCCGGCGAAGGCGGTGTTGAGGTAGATCGCGTCACCGCCGAGCTTGGCGACGGCGATGCTGGCGTCGAGGAAGTAGCGGTGGTTGCGGCACATGATCGCGACGCCGTCGCCCTCGCCCACGCCCAGGTCGGCCAGCGCTCGCGCGAGGGCGTTGGAGCGACGGTGCAGCTGCTCCCACGTCAGGGAGCCGATCTCGTCGACCAGCCCGGTCGCGTGGGGGTCGCGGATCGCCAGCGAGGCGAAGCCCCCCGCGGGCCCCGGGCCCCACTGCGTGAGCGTCCTGGCCAGCCGGGCCAGCACCACAGGCGAGTAGGGCTTGATGACCCCGGCACGACCGAGGACCTTCACCGACATGCCGGCCGAGGAGACACCGGTCATGATCTTCTGGAGCACGGGGCGTTCCTGTCTGGCCGTCCACAGGCGACCTGGGCATCCGGCCGCGGGAGCCGGTCGGGGCGGTGCCGCCCCGGTGAGCGGACCGTACGACGCGTCGCGCGCCGCCGGTTCACCCACCAGGACGACTCGGTCGTGCGGGAAGCCGGGGGTGGCCGGCGGCCCGCTCAGGCGGGGGTCTTCGGCGCGACCAGGCGCGTCGCGGCCCAGTCCTTGCTCACCGCGGCGGTCGTGGTCTGGGCCAGGCCCGCGATGGGCGCGGCCTCGGCGATGTCGGCGGCGTCGACCGAGCCCGGTCGTCCGACCTTCGGCGTGAGCAGCCAGATGGAGCCGCCGCCGACCAGGTCGGTGAGGGAGTCGACGAGCCCGTCGACGAGGTCGCCGTCGTCGGCGCGCCACCACAGCACGACGGCGTCGACCACGTTGCCGTGGTCGCCGTCGACCATGTCGGCGTCGATGGTGTCCTCGATGGAGACCCGGAGGTCGTCGTCGGTGTCGTTGTCCCAGCCGAGCTCCTGGATGACCATGCCCGCGCTGAAGCCGAGCCGTGCCGCCGGAGTGTCGGCAGTGGTGCCGTCGTCGGTCGTGGTCCCGGTCGTGGGGCCTGTCTGGGTGGACCCGCCACCCGCGGTCGAGCTCACTGAGTCCTCCAGTCTGTGGGCTCCGGGGCCGTCGGTCCGGCCACGGATGAGGAGTAGTCCAGCGGAGTGCGGGCCCGCGCGCAAGCCAGTGACCAGGGTGAGGACGCCGGCGGTCCGGTCAACGGACGTCCCGTGACGCTCAGCGAACCCTTTTCCGGCGTACTCGCGGGTAGATTTCGCCGGTCGGGACGGCGTGCCACGATGAGCGAGTGACCGATGACTCATCCACCCCGTCCGGCACCTCCTCGACCGGTCCCGCCACCGCGGGCACCGCACGTGCGGGCTCGGCCCGCGCCGTGATCCACGAGGGCCTGCCCACCCAGCTGCCCGACATCGATCCGGACGAGACCCACGACTGGATCGACTCCTTCGACTCCATGGTCGACGAGCGCGGTCGCGAGCGCGCGCGCTACGTCATGCTCCGGCTGCTGGAGCGCGCCCGGGAGATGAACGTCGGCGTGCCCGCCCTGCGCAGCACCGACTACATCAACACCATCCCGCCGGAGCGCGAGCCCTGGTTCCCCGGCGACGAGGAGGCCGAGCGGCGCATCCGCGCCTTCATCCGGTGGAACGCCGCGGTGATGGTCTCCAGCGCCAACCGCAAGGGCCTGGAGGTCGGCGGCCACATCGCCACCTACCAGTCCTCGGCGAGCCTCTACGAGGTCGGCTTCAACCACTTCTTCCAGGGCAAGGACGCCCCCGGCGGCGGCGACCAGATCTACATCCAGGGCCACGCCTCCCCCGGCATCTACTCACGTGCCTACCTCGAGGGCCGGCTCAGCGAGCAGCAGCTCTACCGCTTCCGCCAGGAGGTGCAGCACGGCACGGGCCAGGGCCTGCCCTCCTACCCGCACCCGCGCCTCATGCCGGACTTCTGGGAGTTCCCGACGGTCTCGATGGGTCTGACCGGCATCAACTCGATCTACCAGGCGCGCTTCAACCGCTACCTGCAGAACCGCGGCATCAAGGACACCGACAACCAGCACGTGTGGGCCTTCCTCGGCGACGGCGAGATGGCCGAGCCCGAGTCGCTGGGCGCGATCCGCGTCGCGGCCCGCGAGGAGCTCGACAACCTCACCTGGGTCATCAACTGCAACCTCCAGCAGCTCGACGGCCCGGTCACCGGCAACGGCAAGATCATCCAGGAGCTCGAGGCCAACTTCCGCGGCGCCGGCTGGAACGTCATCAAGGTCGTCTGGGGCCGCGAGTGGGACCAGCTGCTGGCCCGCGACGTCGACGGTGTGCTGGTCAACAAGATGAACGCCACCCCCGACGGCGACTTCCAGACCTACTCGGTCGAGGACGGCGGCTACGTCCGCGAGAGCTTCTTCGGCGGCGACCCGCGCCTGCGGGCCATGGTCGAGCACATGAGCGACCAGCAGATCCAGAAGCTGCCGCGCGGCGGCCACGACTACCGCAAGGTCTACGCCGCGTTCGACGCCGCCAAGAAGCACGTGGGCCAGCCCACCGTGATCCTGGCCAAGACCATCAAGGGCTGGACGATCGACGCCCTCGAGGGCAAGAACGCCACGCACCAGATGAAGAAGCTGACCCCCGAGGACCTCAAGAAGTTCCGCGACCGGCTCTACCTGCCGATCTCCGACCGCGACCTCGAGCGGTCCTACGAGGAGACCGGCGCCGCGCCGTTCTTCCACCCCGGCGAGAAGTCCCCCGAGATCGACTACATGATGGAGCGCCGTCGCCAGCTCGGCGGCTCGGTGCCGCGCCGTGTGCTGCGGGCCAAGCCCCTGACGCTGCCGGCCGACAAGGTCTACGCCGACCTCAAGAAGGGCTCGGGCAAGAACTCGGTGGCCTCGACCATGGCCGTCGTCCGCCTGCTCAAGGACTGGATGAAGGACCCCGAGATCGGCAAGCGCCTCGTGCCGATCGCCCCCGACGAGTACCGCACCTTCGGCATGGACGCGATGTTCCCCAGCGCCAAGGTCTACAACCCGGGCGGCCAGCGCTACGAGTCGGTCGACCGCAAGTTGTTGCTCTCCTACAAGGAGTCGACGCAGGGCCAGATGCTCCACGAGGGCATCTCGGAGGCCGGCGCCATGGCCTCGGCCACCGCAGCGGGCTCGGCCTACTCCACGCACGGCGAGCACATGATCCCGTTCTACATCTTCTACTCGATGTTCGGCTTCCAGCGCACCGGCGACTCGATCTGGGCCATGGCCGACCAGCTCGCCCGGGGCTTCCTCATCGGCGCCACGGCCGGTCGCACCACGCTGACCGGCGAGGGCTTGCAGCACGCCGACGGCCACTCGCCGCTGCTCGCCACCACCAACCCGGCGATCAAGCACTACGACCCGGCGTTCGCCTACGAGATCAGCCACATCATGCAGACCGGGCTGGAGCAGATGTACGGCTCCACCGAGGAGCACCCCGACGGCGAGAACGTCATCTACTACCTCACCGTCTACAACGAGCCGGTCCCGCAGCCGGCCGAGCCCGAGGACGTCGACGTCGAGGGCATCCTCAAGGGCATCCACAAGGTGTCCACCGGCGAGGGCGACGGACCCCGCGTGCAGCTGCTCGCCTCCGGCGTCGGCTTCCCGTGGGCCCAGGAGGCCGCGCGGATCCTGCGCGAGGACTGGGGGGTCGTGGCCGACACGTGGTCGGTCACGTCGTGGAACGAGCTGGCCCGCGACGCCGTCGCCTCCGAGCAGTGGAACCTCATGCACCCCGGCGAGCCGCAGCGCACGGCGTACGTCGCCGACAAGCTGGCCGGGTCGCAGGGCCCGTTCCTGGCCGTCTCGGACTTCATGGCCGCGGTGCCGCTGCAGATCGCGCGCTGGGTGCCCGGCGACTACTGCGTGCTCGGTGCCGACGGGTTCGGCTTCGCCGACACCCGGCCCGCCGCGCGCCGCTTCTTCAACATCGACGCCGAGTCGGTGGTGGTGCGCACGCTGCAGGCCCTGGCCGACGCGGGCGAGATCGACCCGGCACAGGTCGAGAAGGCCTTCGCGCAGTACCGCATCGACGACCCGACCGCGGTCGCCGGACGCAAGCAGGAGGGCGGCGACGCCTGAGCGTCACCGCACCAGCACGGCACGCGAGGGGCGTGCGGGCCTCGGCCCGCACGCCCCTCGCGGCGTCGGCACCGCTCCGGGCCCGGCACGCGCCACCGCGCCCGGCGCGGCCTCAGGCCGTGGCGACCGCGTGCACCGGGCTGACCGGTGCGGCGGGGCCGTTGGCGAGCAGCCGTCGCCACCGCGCCCGGCTGTAGACCGCGGGCCGGGTCGTGCGCACGAAGTCGTCGAGGATCGCGGCGAACCGCTCGGGGTGGTCCTTGTGGGGGAAGTGCCCCGCCCCCGCGATCACCTCCACGCTGGCCTTGGGCGCCAGCGACGCGGCGTTGTCGGCGTGGCTGACCGGGATCACCCGGTCGTGGCTGCCCCAGACCACGCTCATCGGCATGGCCTCGGTGAGGTAGGCCCGGTCGGCCATCGTGACGAGCTGGCCGCGCCAGTCGACGACCGCGCGCACGACCTGGCGGATCGCGGCCCGGGCGCGGGGATCCTTGAAGGAGTCGTAGATGTCGGCGACCTCGGCGAGGTCGCTCGTGCCGGGCAGCGGCGCCGCGGCCAGGGTGCGCATGCCGGCGACGCCCACGTGGCGCACGCCGGGCAGCGTGAGCACGCCCATCAGCTGGTGGAAGCCGGGCGTCGTGATCGCGCGGATCGCCGGCGAGACCTCGGGCCCGAGCCCCCCGGAGGCGACCAGCATCATCCGCTCGGTGCGCTCGGGGAACTGGTAGGCGAACTGCATCGCCACGCCGCCGCCGAAGCTGTGGCCGACCACCGTCACCTTGTCGATGCCCAGCACCGTGAGCAGGTCGCGCATGCCGTTGGCGTAGCCACCCACGGAGTAGTCGGCGCGCGGCTTGTCGGATGCGCCGTGACCCAGCAGGTCGGGCGCCAGCACGGTGTAGCGCTCGGCCAGGGTGTCGATGACCGGCGACCACGTGGTGTGGTCGCAGCCCAGACCGTGCAGCAGCAGGACCACCGGCCCGGTGCCGACCTTGACGAAGGCGCGGCGGTGGCCGTGGATGGTGAGGTGCTGGACCTCGTGGTGCGGTGCCGTCACGCGGGACCTCCCGGGGCTGCGACGTTGTGCGGGATTCAACCAGACGCCCCGCGGCCCACGCAGCACAACCGCCCGGCCCGCCGCTGATTTCACCTGCGCGGGGGCACTAGCCTCGGGGCGTGCCCCCTGCCGCCGCGGACCCCTCGGAGCAGCGGCGCCGCGCCGCGGCGCGCCTGCTGCGCGCCACCGGCGCCCTCAGCACCGCCGCCACGGCGCGCATGGACGCCTCCGTCCCGTGGTTCCGCGAGCTCAGCGCCGAGGACCGCTCCTGGGTCGGCCTCATCGTGCAGGCGGGCGTGCGCGGGTTCGTGGAGTGGTACGGCGCCGACGGCGGGACCCCCGGGTCCGGGCCGGCGCTGGCCGGGTCGATCTTCGAGGCCGCGCCCCGCACCCTGGCCGGCGTCATCACCCTGGGCCAGACCGTCGACCTGGTGCGGCTCTCGATCGAGGTCGTCGAGAGCAACGTCGACAGCGTGCTGGAGCCCGAGGAGGCGGTCGACGTGCACGCCGCCCTGCTGCGCTACGCCCGCGAGATCGCCTTCGCGACCGCCGAGGTCTACGCGCGCGCCGCCGAGGTCCGCGGCGCCTGGGACGCCCGCCTCGAGGCGCTGGTCGTCGACTCGGTGCTGCGCGCCGAGGCCGACGAGACCGTGCTGTCCCGCGCCAGCGCCCTCGGGTGGACCGCGCGCGGCCGGGTCGTGGTCGTGCTCGGGTCGGCGCCGGCGCGACGCACCGAGACCGACCTCTTCGACGAGGCGCGCCGACGGGCCCGGGCCGCGGGCACCGACGCCCTGTGCGCCGTGCAGGGCGAGCGGCTCGTCGTCATCCTGGGCGGCGTCGAGGACCCCCGCGCCGCCGCGGACGTGGTCGTCGGACTCTTCGGCGAGGGACCGGTCGTGGTCGGGCCCGTCGCCGGGAGCCTCGCGGAGGCCCACGTCTCGGCCCGGGCCGCGGTCTCGGCGCTGCGCGCCGCCAGCGGCTGGCCCGAGGCGCCGCGCCCCGTGCTGGCCAACGAGCTGCTGCCCGAGCGGGTGCTGGTGGGCGACGGCCACGCCCGGCGCCACCTGGTGGAGGACGTCTACCTCCGCCTGGTCGGGGCTCGCGGCACGCTGGTGGAGACGCTCGCGGCCTACCTCGCCGCCGGCGGCTCCATCGAGGGCGCCGCGCGGGCGCTCTTCGTCCACGCCAACACCGTGCGCTACCGGCTGCGGCAGGTCGCCGACCTCACGGGCTATGCGCCCGGCGAGCCGCGCGACGCCTTCACCCTCGAGATGGCGCTGGTGCTCGGGCGGCAGTCGGGTCGGCGGACCCCGGCACGACCGGCGTCGGACACCACGACACATCTGTAAACCGGATTTGTCGGGTTCCTACAACTTCGAGCCGCGCACTTGGTGCGCGCCGCAGGTGGGTCCCGGCCCCGGGCCCCGGCAGAGTGGGGGTGTGCTCGTCATCGTCGCTCCCGGTCAGGGAGCCCAGTCGCCCGGATTCCTCACCCCCTGGCTCGAGGACCCCACCTTCGCCGCCCGCTTCGAGTGGCTCTCCACCGTCGCGGGCCTCGACCTCGTCGACTACGGCACCCACGCCGACGCCGAGACCATCCGCGACACCAAGGTCGCCCAGCCGCTGCTGGTGGCGACCGGTCTGGTCACGGCGCTCGCGCTCTTCCCGCACCCCGGCGACGCCTTCGAGCGCATCGGGGCCGTGGCCGGTCACTCCGTGGGCGAGATCGCCGCCGCGGCGGGCGCCCGCGTCATCACCGCCGAGCAGGCCATGGTGCTGGTGCGCGAGCGCGGCAAGGCCATGGCCGAGGCCTCGGCCGCGACCCCGACCGGCATGACCGCCGTGCTGGGCGGCGACCGCGAGGAGGTGCTGGCCGGCCTGGCCCGGCACGGCCTCACCGCCGCCAACGACAACGGCCCCGGCCAGGTCGTCGCCGCGGGCACCCTGGAGCAGCTGGAGGCCTTCAAGGCCGATCCCCCGGCCAAGGCCCGCCTCGTGCCGCTCTCGGTCGCCGGCGCCTTCCACACCCACCACATGGAGCCCGCGGTCGGCCACCTCGGCCACCTCGCCCGCGCCGTGTCGACCCACGACCCCCGCACCCGCGTCATCTCCAACCGCGACGGGCAGGTCGTCCACGACGGTCGCGAGGTGCTGCGCCGCCTGGTCGGGCAGATCTCCCACCCGGTGCGCTGGGACCTGTGCCTGGAGACCATGGAGGACCTGGGCGTGACCGGCATCCTCGAGATGCCGCCGGCCGGCACCCTGACCGGCATCGCCAAGCGGGCGCTCAAGGGCGTGGAGACCTTCGCCCTCAAGACACCCGACCAGCTCGACGACGCACGCGCCTTCTGCGACAAGCACGGCGAGTCCGCGGGCATGGAGAACAGCCCCACCTGGCGCATGGTCGTCTCCCCCACCAAGGGCACCTTCCACCGCGACGAGGCCGCCGGCGCCACCGACCAGCTGGCCGCGGGCGCGGTGATCGGCGAGGTCGCCAGCTCGCGCGACAAGCTGGTCGTCACCGCCAACCACGGCGGCCAGGTCGTGGAGTGGCTCGTCGAGGACGGCGACCTGGTCTCCCCCGGTCAGCCCCTGCTGCGCCTGCACCCCCACGGCGCCAGCTGATGGCCGCCACCACGGGCCTGCGCACCGCCCAGGGCGCCGCCCACGCCGCCATCAAGAGCGTCGGCGCCTACCGCGCCTCGCGGGTCGTCCCCAACTCCGAGGTCGTCGAGGCCATCGACTCCTCCGACGAGTGGATCCAGCAGCGCTCGGGCATCCGCGAGCGGCGCTGGGCCACCGAGGAGGAGACGGTGCAGGTGATGGCCGTGGGCGCCGCCCGCCAGGCCGTCGAGCGCGCCGGCCTCGAGCCGGGCGACATCGGCTGCGTCATCGTCGCCACCGTCAGCCACCACCTCAGCACGCCGTCGCTGGCCACCGCCGTCGCCCACGAGCTCGGCACCGACCACGCCCCGGCCTTCGACATCTCCGCGGCGTGCGCCGGCTTCTGCCACGGCGTCGCCCTGGCCTCCGACCTCGTGCGCGGCGGCAGCGCCGGGCACGTGCTCGTCATCGGGGTCGAGAAGCTCTCCGAGATCACCGACCCCACCGACCGCGGCACCGCCTTCATCTTCGCCGACGGCGCGGGCGCCGTGGTCGTCGGACCGAGCGAGACCCCGGGCATCGGCCCGGTCGTCTGGGGCTCCGACGGCGAGCAGTACGACCTCATCCGCACCCGGGAGGACTGGCACCAGGCGCTCACCTCCGAGGAGCCCCGCGTGCCGCACCTGGTGATGCAGGGCAACGCCGTCTTCCGCTGGGCCTCCTTCCAGATGGCCAAGACCGGGCTGGAGGCCGTCGAGCGGGCCGGGATCACCGTCGACGACCTCGACTGCTTCGTGCCCCACCAGGCCAACAACCGCATCACCGACACCATGGCGCGGGCCATGAAGCTGCCGGCCGACGTGCGCATCGCCCGCGACATCGTCGACCAGGGCAACACCTCCGCCGCCTCCGTGCCGCTGGCGCTGGACCGCATGGTGGCCGAGGGCGACGCCCGCTCCGGCGACCTCGCGCTGCTCATCGCCTTCGGCGCCGGGCTCTCCTACGCCGCGCAGGTCGTCACCATCCCCTGACCGGCCCTGACCGGCCCCGCGCGGGCCCGGCAGGGGCCCGACCGCACGCCCCCGACGTACCCGACGCACCACCCGAACCCCCGCGGGGACCTCCCGCGGCCACCACAGAGAAGGAATCACGCGATGCCCACCACCGAAGAGATCCGCGCCGACCTCGCCGAGATCGTCAACGAGGTCGCCGGCGTGGACGCCGACGACGTCCAGCTCGACAAGTCCTTCGTCGACGACCTCGACGTCGACTCGCTCTCGATGGTCGAGGTCGTCGTGGCCGCCGAGGAGAAGTTCGGCGTGTCCATCCCCGACGACGAGGTCAAGAACCTCAAGACCGTCGGCGACGCCGTCGCGTTCATCGAGCGCGCCTCCGCCTGACCGGCAGCACCACCCCAGCACCACCCCAGCAGCACGCAGCAGCACCACGGCGGCCCCGGACCCCGGGGCCGCCCCGCACCACCCGCGTCGGGCGGGCGCAGCAGCACCGCCCGACGCGTCCCTTCCCGCACGTGAGGACACCCTGACGATGACATCCGCGCCATCCGCCCGCACCCGAGTCGTGGTCACCGGGCTCGGCACCACCAGCCCCGTCGGTGGCGACGTCGCCACCACCTGGGACGCGCTCGTCGCCGGCCGCTCCGGCGTCCGGCGCCTGACCGACGAGTGGGCCGCGGACATGCCGGTCAAGATCGCCGGTCGCGTGGCCGTCGAGCCCACCGAGGTGCTCGAGCGGGTCAAGGCCCGGCGTCTCGACCGCTCCTCGCAGTTCGCGATGGTGGCGGCCATGGAGGCGTGGGCCGACGCCGGCCTCCTCGACGCCGAGCTCGACCGCGACCGCCTCGGCGTCGCGATGGCCTCCGGCATCGGCGGTGTCACCACGCTGCTGTCGAACTACGACGTGCTCAAGGAGAAGGGCCCCCGCCGCGTCTCCCCGCTGGCGGTGCCCATGCTCATGCCCAACGCGCCGGCCGCCAACATCAGCCTCTACGTCGGCGCCCGCGCCGCCGTGAACACCCCGGTCTCCGCCTGCGCCTCGGGCAACGAGAGCATCGCGCTGGCCATCGACCAGATCCGCCTCGGCCGCGCCGACGTCGTCGTCGCCGGCGGCACCGAGGCCGCGATCCACCCGCTGCCGATGGCGGCCTTCGCCAACATGATGGCGCTGTCGAAGACCGGCAGCGAGGAGGGCGGCGACCCCACCACCGTCTCCCGTCCCTGGGACACCGGGCGCGACGGCTTCGTGCTCGGCGAGGGCGCCGGCGTGCTGGTGCTGGAGTCGGAGGAGCACGCCCGCGCCCGCGGTGCGCGCATCTACGCCGAGGTGCTCGGCGCCGGCATCACCGCCGACTCCCACGACATCGCCCAGCCCGACCCCGAGGGTCGTGGGGGCACCCGCGCGATCAAGCGGGCCCTCCTCGAGGCCGACATCAGCCCCGCCGACATCGTCCACGTCAACGCCCACGCCACCTCGACCCCGCAGGGCGACATCGCCGAGGGCCTGATGCTGCACGCGGTGATGGGCTCGCACGCCTCGGAGGTCGTCACCACGAGCACCAAGTCGATGACCGGCCACCTGCTCGGCGGCGCCGGCGCGCTGGAGTCGATCGCGACCGTGCTGGCGCTGCACCACCGCCTGGTGCCGCCCACGATCAACCTCGACGACCTCGACCCGCAGGTCGAGCTCGACATCGCCACCACCGCCCGCACCCTGCGCGACGGCGACATCGCGGCGCTCAACAACTCCTTCGGCTTCGGCGGCGCCAACGTCGCCGTCGCGTTCGGGACCTACCGATGAGCGTCCAGGCGGCGCCCGCCAAGCCGGCGAAGCTCCCCCGCGACCAGGACCCCCGCAACCCGGTCCTGCGCCTGACCGCCTTCTTCGACGAGGGCTCGATGGAGCTGCTCACCCCCGACGGCGACTCCGGCATGCTCGCCGCCATCGGCAAGGTCGCGGGCTCGCCCGTGGTCGCGTTCTGCTCCGACGCCACCGTCATGGGCGGGGCGATGGGCGACGTGGGCTGCCGCGTGGTCGTCGACGCCTACCACCGCGCGATGACCGACGGCGTGCCGATCGTGGGCCTGTGGCACTCCGGTGGGGCGCGCCTGGCCGAGGGCGTGCTCTCCCTGCACGCCGTGGGCCGCATCTTCCACGTGATGACCCAGGCCTCGGGCAAGATCCCGCAGGTCTCCGTGGTGCTCGGCCCCGCGGCCGGCGGCGCGGCCTACGGCCCGGCGCTGACCGACGTGGTCGTCCTCGGCCCCGAGGGACGCATCTTCGTCACCGGGCCCGACGTCGTGCGCTCGGTGACCGGGGAGGACGTCGACATGCTGCGTCTCGGTGGTCCCGAGCCGCACGGTCGCCGCTCCGGCGTCGTGCACATCCTCACCGACTCCGAGGCCGAGGCCCTCGAGCGCGCCCGCGGCGTGGCCTCGCTGCTCGGCGCCCAGGGCAGCCTGCGCGTCGAGGACGTCGAGGACCGCGACCTCGCGGCCCTGCTCCCGGAGTCGAAGAAGCGCGCCTACGACGTGCACCCGCTGGTCGAGTCGGTGCTCGACGAGGGCACCGCCCAGGAGCTCCACGCCCGGTGGGCGCCCAACATCGTCACCGCCCTGGGCCGCTTCGGCGGGCGCACCGTCGGTGTCGTGGCCAACAACCCGCTGCGCCTCGGCGGCTGCCTCGACTCGCTGTCGGCGGAGAAGGCCAGCCGCTTCGTGCGCATGTGCGACGCCTTCGGGGTGCCCCTCATCGTCCTCGTCGACGTGCCCGGCTACCTGCCCGGTGTCGGTCAGGAGTGGGACGGCGTCGTGCGTCGCGGCGCGAAGCTCCTGCACGCCTTCGGCGAGTGCGTCGTGCCCCGGGTGACCCTGGTGACCCGCAAGACCTACGGCGGCGCCTACATCGCCATGAACGCCCGCTCGCTCGGTGCCACCAAGGTGTTCGCCTGGCCCGGGGCCGAGGTCGCGGTCATGGGCGCTGTCGCCGCGGTGCGCATCCTGCACCGGCGCAAGCTCGCCGAGGTGTCGGTGGAGATCCGTCCCCAGGTCGAGGCCGAGCTCGCCGCCGAGCACGAGCGCATCGCCGGTGGCGTCGACAAGGCCGTCGAGATCGGGGTCGTGGACGAGGTCGTCAGCCCCGAGCGCACCCGCAGCATGATCGCGCGCGCCATCGACGAGGCCGTGCAGAGCGTCGGCGTACGCCACGGCGCGCACGGCAACATCCCGCTCTGAGGCTCCTCGTCGGCACCCCGCCGCGCCCCCGCACGCACCAGCGCGCACCAGCACGCCCCCGGGTCGTCCCACGATCCGGGGGCGTGTCGCGTAACCGTGGCGCCCGTGGCACGTTGGGGAGACGACCGTCACACGACGACCACCCGGGAGGTCGACCCCCATGCCCGCCACCACGCTCGCGCTGATCCGCCCGTCCACCCGCCGCGCCCGCGCGGCCCGAGGCCCGCGCGCGGGCGCCCTGGCCGTCGCGGCGGCCACGGCGCTGGGCGCCGCCGTGCTCGGGCCCGCTGCGCCGGCGCCGGCGCACCCGGGTCACGAGGGCTTCGCCCGCTTCGCCCAGATCGAGCGCGGCGACGGCATCCTGCGCAAGGGCTGCCACGACTACCGCTACCGCTACGAGGTGGAGGTGAAGCCGCGCTTCGACCAGTGGGCGTTGGAGACGTTCCTGGTCGACCGGCGGGGCGAGCGGGTCGCGGCCGGCGCCTTGCTCAAGGGCGCCGACCCGAAGACCGGGGTGGACTCGGTCCGCTTCTGCCGCACCGCGACCGTGCCGGGCCGCTTCACGCTGCGCGGCAAGCTCACGCTGCAGAACGTCGACGAGATCCACGACGGCTTCATCAAGCCGATCCGCTTCCGCCTGCGCCTGCCGGGCTGACCCGACGGCTCGCGCGGCACCGGGCTCGGCGGGACCTCACGGCGTCGGCCCTGCGGGGTGCCGGACCGGCGTCGGCGACCGGCCCGACGCCCTCAGACGACTTGGTGCAGCCAGCGCACCGGCGCGCCGTCGCCCGCGTGGCGGAAGGTCTCGAGCTCGTCGTCCCACGGCTTGCCGAGCAGCTTGTCGATCTCGGTCAGCAGGGTCACCTCGCCCAGCGCGGCCTTGACGACCGCGGCCTTGAGCCGGTCCTCGGGGATCATGATGTCGCCGTGCAGCCCGGTGACGGCGTGGTAGACGCCGAGCTCGGGGGTGTAGGAGAAGCGGGTGCCCTCGGTGGCGCTGGTGGGCTCCTCGGTGACCTCGAAGCGCAGGTGGTTCCAGCCGCGCAGCGCCGAGGCGATGGCGGCAGCACTGCCGGCCGAGGCTGCCCAGGACAGCTCGGCTCGGTACGTGCCCGACTGCGCCGGCTGCGGCGTCCAGTCGAGGCTGACGGCGGCACCGAGCACTCCGCCGACGGCCCACTCCACGTGCGGGCACAGCGCCGAGGGCGCTGAGTGCACGTAGAGCACGCCCCTCGTCGAATTGCGGGTGGCAGTCTGTGTGGTCACCGTGACCTCCTTCATCTGCGGCGCGAGCTACGCCTTCCCCAGCGGTCTCGTCGTCAGATGTCGGTCGCACGAATGACACTCGTGTAGTTGTGCGCCCCATTGTGCCGCACACCGGCCCCGGGCACCAGCACGACATCCCGTCGGTGGCTCACAGGTGACGCACAGGTGGTGCCGGTGGTGCTGCCAGCCGCCCCGGCGAGGGTCCTCGGTGTGAGACGTCGAGCGACGTCGCAGACCTGGCGAGAGGACACCACCGTGAGCGACGACCGATCCGGCACCGACCGGCCCACCCCCAGCGGCTCGCGCTGGGAGCCCACCGACCCCGCGGCGCCCACCGCACCGCTCGCCGCCGCACGCCCGCCCGAGGCCCCCGCTCCGAGCGCCGAGACGAGCGCCGAGACGGGCACCCCGACGGGCACCGCTGCCGCCGCGCCCCCGTCCACCCGCCGCCCGTGGCGTGAGCGACTCCCCCGGCGGCGCGGCGCACGGGTGGCCGCCGCCGGCGCGCTCGCCGCACTGCTGCTGCTGGGCTCGGCCGCGGGCGGCTTCGCGGTGGCCCGGGCGACCGGTCCCGACGGCGACCGCACCGGCGTGCCGGGCGCGCCGTCGGGCTACGGACCCGGCGACGGCGAGGACCGTGGCTTCCCCGCTCAGGGTGGCCCCGACGGCGACGGCCCCGCGGGAGGGTTCCCCGCCGCTCCCGACGGCACCCTGCCCGACGGCACGGCACCCGACGGCACCCTGCCCGACGGCACCGCTCCCAGGGGGACCGCGCCCGACGTCGCCACTCCCGGCGCCACGACCGACGACGACGCGAGCGGCTCGGCCACGTGACCACCCTCGCCGCTCCCCCGGCACCGCAGGGGGTCCCGAGCACGTCCGCGGCGCTCGACACCCGGGCCGCGCGCGTCGATGCCGCGGTCCGGACCTCGGCCGTGGCGGCGCTCTGGCTGAGCCTGCTCGTCGTCACCTACTGGTGGGTCGCCGGCGGAGGGGTGCAGGACCTGGCGGGCTGGGAGACGGGGCTGCTCTCCAGCGGCCGCCTCGTCGGGCTGGTCGGCTCCGACCTGCTGCTCGCGCAGGTGCTGCTCATGGCGCGGCTGCCGTGGCTCGAGCGCGCCTTCGGCCAGGACCGACTGGCACGGCTGCACCGCGTGGTCGGCTTCGTGTCCTTCGACCTCGTGCTGGCCCACGTCGGTCTGATCGTCTGGGGCTACGCCGCCGGGGACCTGCTCGCCACTCCGGCGACCGCCTGGGACCTCACCGTCGACTACCCGGGCATGCTCCTCGCGCTCGCCGGCCTGGTCTGCCTGGTCGTGGTCGTGGTGACCAGCGTCCGCGCCGCGCGCTCCCGGCTGCGCCACGAGTCGTGGCACCTGCTGCACCTCTACGCCTACCTCGGGGTCGGGCTCGCGCTGCCCCACCAGCTGTGGACCGGGCAGGAACTGCTCGCCTCGACCGCGGCCACCGTCTACTGGTGGAGCGCCTGGGCGGCGGCGGCCGGCGCCGTCCTGGTGTGGCGCGTGGCGCTGCCGCTGTGGCGCTCCTGGCGCCTGGACCTCCGGGTCACCTCGGTGGTGGCGGAGGGCGACGCCGCGGTGTCGGTCTACCTCACCGGACGCCTCGACCGACTGCGGGTCGAGGCCGGGCAGTTCCTGCTGTGGCGCTTCCTGACCGGCCCGGGCTGGTCGCGCGCCCACCCCTACTCGCTCTCGGCCGCCCCCGACGGGCGCAGCCTGCGCCTGACGGTCAAGGCGCTCGGTGACGGCAGCGCCGCCGTCGCCTCGCTGCGACCGGGCACCCGCGTGCTCGTCGAGGGCCCCTTCGGACGCCTCACCGCGCGCGCCCGCACCCGCCGGGGCGTGCTCCTGGTGGGGTCGGGCGTCGGCATCACCCCGCTGCGCGCGCTGGCCGAGGGGCTCGACCAGGCCCCGGGCGACGTGGTCGTGCTCCACCGCTACGCCCGGGAGCCGCTGCTCGGCGCCGAGCTCGCCGTGCTGGCCCGTGAGCGCGGCCTGCGCCTCGTGGGGCTCCCCGGCCCCCGCCGGGCTCCCGGCTCCTGGCTCGGCGACGGCGTGCCGCCCGTGGACGACACGACGGCCCTGCTCCGCCTCGTGCCCGACGTCGCCGAGCGCGACGTCTTCGTCTGCGGCCCCGACGGCTGGAGCGACTCCGTCGTCGCCAGCCTGCGCGCCGCGGGCGCGCACCCCGACCACGTCCATCTCGAGACCTTCCGGTGGTGACCCGATGAGACGCATCTCCCTGTGGGCCCTCAGCACGCTGTCGACCGTCGTGCTCCTCCTGGGCTACCGCACCTCGCTGGAGGGCCCCAGCACCACCGCGGCCCTCCCCTCCTACAGCGCCACCACCACGAGCACCGCCGGCACGACCACGGGCGGGACCACCGGCGGGAGCACCACCGGTGGGTCGACCGGCGCAGGGGCGGGAGGAGGTGACGCCGGCTCGGGCGGCTCCGGCGGGTCGAGCACGGTGACCGGCAGCGTGGTGCAGACCCAGTGGGGGCCGGTGCAGGTGCGGCTCACGGTGGACGGCGGCGGCGCGATCACCGGGGTCGACGTGCTGCAGTACCCCTCCGGCAACGGCCACGACCAGGAGATCAACGCCTACGCGCTGCCGGTGCTGGTGCAGGAGACGCTCGACGCCCAGAGCGCCGAGATCGACATGGTCAGCGGCGCCACCGTGACCAGCCAGGGCTACCTCGGCTCGCTGCAGGACGCACTCGACCAGGCCGGCCTGTGAGCGCCCCCGCGGCCACCGCACCCGGCCCGACGCGCCGCCACGTCGACCACGTCATGGGCCTGCCGGTCAGCCTCGCGCTGCGGGGGCCACACGCCGCCGACCCCGACGACCCGGCCGCGCGCGAGGCCTGGTCGGCGGTCACGACGAGCCTGCGCGGCAGCGACGCGCTGCTGAGCACCTGGCGCGAGGACTCCTGGGTCTCGCGACTGGACCGCGGCGAGGTCTCCCTGGCGCAGTGCCCACCGGAGCTGGCCGAGGTGCTCGCCCTCGGGGAGGACGCCGCCCGCGACTCCGGCGGCGCCTTCACGCTGCGCCTGCCCGACGCCGCGGGCCGCGTGCGTCTCGACCCGACGGGCGTGGCCAAGGGCTGGGCCCTCGACCGGGCGGCCCGCGCGCTGGAGCCGCTGGCGGGCACCGACTGGTGCCTGTCGGGCGGCGGCGATGTGCTCTGCCGCACCCGGAGCCGGCGTACGCCGCTGTGGCGGGTCGGCGTCGAGGACCCGCGCGACGCGTCGCGGCTGCTCGCCGTGGTGCCGGTCGGCAACGGCGCGGTCGCCACCTCGGGCACGACCCACCGCGGCGCCCACCTGCTCGACGGGCGCACCGGCCGCACGGCCCGCGGGGTGCGGCAGGTGACGGTGGTGGCCCCCACCCTCACCGAGGCCGACGTCGACGCCACCTGCGCCTACGCCCTGGGCCCCGACGCACTCGCGTGGCTGCGGCAGCGCCCCGGGCGCTCGGGGCTGGTGGTCCACGACGACGGCACCAGGAGCACCTTCGCCACCCCGCGCTGACCACGCAACGCCCATCCCCACCCGCACCCCACCCGCACCCCTTCCGCACCGAGTCCACACCGGGCCGGCTTGGGAGCCCGTCGCAGGATGGGCCCATGCGCTACACACGACTCGGCAGCAGCGGCCTCGAGGTCTCCGTCGTCACCCTCGGGTGCATGAGCTGGGGCGACCCGTCGCGGGGCGGTCACCCGTGGGTGCTCGACGAGGACGCCGGCCGGGCGATCATCCGCGACGCCCTGGAGGCGGGGGTGACGGTGCTCGACACCGCCAACGTCTACTCCGGCGGCTCCAGCGAGGAGATCACCGGCCGCGCCGTGCGCGACTTCGCCCGGCGCGAGGAGGTCGTGCTCGCCACCAAGGTCCACGGCCGCATGCGGCCCGGACCCCAGGGGGCCGGCCTCTCGCGCGGTGCGATCCTCCACGAGATCGACGCGTCGCTGCGCCGCCTCGGCACCGACTACGTCGACCTCTACCAGATCCACCGGTGGGACCCCGAGGTGCCGATCGAGGAGACCATGGAGGCGCTCCACGACGTGGTCCGCTCGGGCAAGGCGCGCTACCTCGGCGCCTCCTCGATGTACGCCTGGCAGTTCGCGAAGGCCCAGGAGGTCGCGCGCACCCACGGCTGGACGCCCTTCGTGTCGATGCAGGACCACTACAACCTCCTCTACCGCGAGGAGGAGCGCGAGATGCTCCCCCTCTGCGCCGACCAGGGGGTCGGGGTCATCCCGTGGAGCCCGCTGGCCCGGGGACGGCTGACCCGCCCCTGGGACACCGAGACCTCCCGCACCGAGACCGACGAGTTCGGCGGCACGCTCTACCGCGACGAGGACGCCGACATCGTCGCCACGGTGCTCGCCCTGGCCGAGCGACGCGGTGTCGCGCCGGCGCAGGTCGCGCTGGCCTGGCTGCTGCACCAGCCCGTGGTCAGCTCGCCGATCGTCGGTGTCACCAAGGCCCACCACCTCACCGACGCCGTGGCCGCGGTCGACCTCGAGCTCAGTGACGACGAGCTCGACGAGCTCGGCTCCGGCTACGTGCCCCACGCGGTCGCCGGGCACCGCTGAGGTCCCGCCGGGACCGCCCGGGTCAGTACGACGCGGCCGTGTCGGTGCTGCCGGTCGCGTCGGTGCCGTCGGCGGGCGCGTAGGCGCAGGAGTCCTCGGGGTCCTCGGCCCGGCCGGGGTCCTTCTTGCCCAGCCCGGGTCGCGAGCGCGGCTCGAGGGCCTTGGCCACGACCTGGCGCATGTAGTCGAAGTCGGGGTCACCGGAGAAGAACCGCTCGGAGGGCCGGAAGACGACCGACTTGACCTTGGCGTCCTTGACCTTCAGGGCGAGGTCGAGCAGCGCCGGCACGATCCGTCGCGGGATGTCGGTGGAGACGATCTCCTGCCCGGTCTCGGCCAGGGCCTGGTAGCGCTGCAGCACGGTCATGGGGTCGGCGGCCTCGATGATGGCGTCGACGGCGCAGCGCTGGCGGTCCATGCGCTCGTAGTCGTCGGAGCCGTAGCGCCCGCGGGCGAACCACAGCGCGTGGAAGCCGTCGAGCTCCTGGTCGGGGCCGGGGTCGATGTAGTCCACCGGCGGGATGCCCAGGTCGGTGTTGCCCTGGATGGCGACCGGCTCGTTGACGTTGACGGTGATGCCGCCGATGGCGTCGACGACGTCCTCGAAGCCCTTGAGGTTGACCAGCAGGTAGTAGTCGACCGGCACCCCGAGACTGCCCTCGACGGCCTGCTTGAGGGCGTCGGCACCCTCGTTGTCGCTCTTTCCCAAGATGCCCGGGTGACGCTCGGGGATCTGTCCGTAGATGGCGTTGAGCATGTAGAAGCCGTCGTCCTCGGGCCCGCTGAACCCGGTCGGGTAGAGGTCGTGCAGCGGGCTGTCCTCGGGGAACTGCGCGTTCATCAGGTTGCGCGGCAGGCTCACCGTGACCGCGCGGCCGGTGGTGGTGTCCATGCTCAGCAGGATCACGGTGTCGGTGCGCACGCCGGTGCGGCCCTCGCCGCCGTCGCCGCCGAGCAGGAGCACGGTCACCCGCTCCCGCCCGCCCCAGGGGTCCTCCTCGGTGACGTCGGTCGGCACGGTGGCGCTCTCGTTGCGGTCGTCGTCGAAGACGGTGCCGACCAGCCCGGCCTGCACCTGGGCGTAGCGCGCCGCCACCGCGAAGGGCGCGCCGATCGCGAGGCAGAGCACCAGCACGAACCCGTGGCCGACCGCCGTGTGCCACCGGGGTCGGCTCGGGGGCCTGACCTGGCGGTAGGTCAGGTAGACCACGGCCACCCA
Organism: Nocardioides sp. P86; assembly: GCF_023712465.1. Lineage (NCBI taxonomy): Bacteria > Bacillati > Actinomycetota > Actinomycetes > Propionibacteriales > Nocardioidaceae > Nocardioides > Nocardioides sp. P86. The sequence goes on from NZ_JAMAYE010000002.1 coordinate 458,099, forward strand.
GGTCGCGAGGCCGAGGACCAGCACGACCGCGGCGATGGTGAGGCGGGTGGGGTCGACGGCGAAGGCGAGCAGGGCGCGCAGGTCGCGCCCGACGTACCACGCCGCGCCTCCCAGCAGGGCCAGCACCGGCAGCAGCACCAGGGCCCCGAGCAGGCGGCGTCCGGTGTAGAGGAAGCCGGCTCCCGGCACGAGCGCGCCGAGCAGCGTCACCCCGAGCGTGCCGGGCAGGCCCTCGGCGCGGCGCCGGCGCCGGTCGGCGCGGGCGCCGCCGCGGCGGCGGGTGGGAGGCTGGGTGGAGGACGAGGCGGAGGGCGAGGCGGAGGGACGGGCCCGCCGCGTACGCCGGGCGAGGGCAGGTCGGCTGCTGGCCCGCCGGCGTCCGCGTCGGGGCGCCGGGGGCGACGGGGATCCGGGGTGGGCCGGCACGGCACCGGGCTCACGTGACACGTCCTCCACGCGGCGCCTCTCCCTCGGTCCGGTCGGCCTGCTCCTGTCGGGCCGGTGCACCGGCACGGCTCGCACCACCCTCGGCGGAAAATAGCACCCTGCCCGATCACCCCGCCGGGGTCGACGCCCTCACCCGTTCGGGGTCTGGGGTCCGCCGGCGCCCCGACGTAGCGTGGGCCCATGACCTCATCGAACATGTCTTCGAACGACCAGGCTCCCGAGCAGGGCACGGAGCAGACCCCGAGCGGCGTGCCCGACGGCGAGGTCCTGGGTGCCGACAACCCCAGCCCGACCAACGCCGAGAAGGACCCCAACGACTGGGTGACCGGTGACGAGCCGATCACCGGCGCCCAGAAGAGCTACCTCGACACCCTGGCCCGTGAGGCCGGCGAGACGCTTCCCGCCGACCTGACCAAGGCCGAGGCCTCCGAGCACATCGACCGGCTCCAGGCCTCCACCGGGCGCGGCGCCGACAGCTGAGCGACCGCGCCGCCGAGGCGGCGCAGCGCCTCCGTGCCGCAGCGGCGGCGGAGCCCCCGGGACCTCACGGTCCCGGGGGCTCGCTGACGTAGGGCGGGTGGGGCTCGAACCCACGACCCAAGGATTATGAGTCCTCTGCTCTGACCGGCTGAGCTACCGCCCCACGGTGCGGACGGTCGAGCATCGCGCCCGTCCAGCCGCGCACTCTACCGACGCCGCGCTCCCGCCGACGTCAGGTGCCCCGCCCGGTCCGGGGGCCCCGCGAGGCCCGGACCACCGGCCCTGCTTCGATGGGCCCATGATCCGCAACGTGGTGGTGGGAGTGCTCCGGGACGACGCGACGCGTGAGCAGGCGCAGGCCGCGCTCGACGCGATCGCGGCGCTGCGCGTCGAGGGGGTCGCGTTCGAGATGCGCACCGGTCTCGACCTGGGCCTGCGGGAGGGCAACGCCAGCTACGTGCTGACCGCCGACTTCGCCGACGCGGAGGCCTACCGCGTCTACGACCTCGACGAGGAGCACAACCGGATCCGCCGCGAGCTGTTCGCGCCGATCTCGAGCGAGATCCGCCGGATCCAGTTCGCCCTCGACTGACCCCCGCCCCGCACCGGCTACCCGACGCGGCGCACCTCGATCAGCACGAGGTGCTCGGGGTCCTGCGCCGGGGCCTGGACCCCGACGGTGTCGAGCACCCGCCCGGTCAGACGCAGGCCGGTCGACCACCACGGCAGCGGCGAGTAGCCGGGGCCGTGGACGACGTCGCCGGGCGCCAGCGCCGCCACGTCGTACGTCGACGCCGCGTCGAGACCGGGCAGCGTGACCGGGCCGGGCGGCCACGTGGTCGGCCCGGCGGTCGCGACGACGGCGTAGACCGCGTGGTCGGCCGCGGGCGAGACGATCCCGTGCACGAGCGTGGCGGGGTCGGGGTGGTCGGAGCGCACCGTCGTGCCGGTGGCCAGCAGCGGGCGCAGCCGCCGGTGCAGCGCCACCCACGCCGCGAGCTCCTCGCGCTGCGCCGCGGTGGCCTCGCGCAGGTCCCACTCGATGCCGAGGTGGCCGAAGAGGGCGGTGCCGGCGCGGAAGGACAGGTCGTGGGTGCGTCCGGTGGTGTGGGAGCGCGCGGAGCCGATGTGGGCGCCGAGCAGCTCCGGGGGCACCAGCAGCGAGGTCCAGCGCTGGATGCCCTGGCGCTCGAGGGGGTCGATGCAGTCCGAGGCCCAGACCCGGTCGGTGCGCTCGAGCACCTCGAGGTCGATGCGGCCACCGCCCGAGGAGCACGACTCGATCTCGACGCCGGGGTGCCGGCGGCGCAGCTCGTCGACCAGCGCGTAGAAGGCCAGCGTCTGGCGGTGCACCGACGCCGCGCCAGCGGGACCGCTGCCGGCGTCGACGAGGTCGCGGTTGTGGTCCCACTTCAGGTAGGCGATGTCGTGCGCGGTGAGCAGGGCGTCGAGGCGCTCCAGGACGTGGGCGAAGGCGTCCGGGTGGGCGAGGTCGAGCACCTGCTGCTGGCGCGAGGCCACCGGCACCCGCCCGCCGGTGCCCAGCACCCACCCGGGGTGGGCGCGGGCGAGGTCGGAGTCGAGGTTGACCATCTCCGGCTCCACCCACAGCCCGAACTCCATGCCCAGCGCGCGGACCCGCCCGATGAGCGGGTCGAGGCCGTCGGGCCAGACCGTGGGGTCGACGTACCAGTCGCCGAGGCCGGCGGTGTCGTCGCGGCGGCCGAGGAACCAGCCGTCGTCGAGCACGTAGCGCTCCACCCCGACCCCGGCGGCCAGCTCGGCCAGCTCGGTGAGGACCTCGAGGTCGTGGTCGAAGTAGACCGCCTCCCAGGTGTTGAGGGTGACCGGGCGGGGTCGCCTCGGGTGCTGCGGGCGCGAGCGCAGGTGGGTGTGGATGCGTGCGGTGACCTCGTCGAGGCCGGTGCCGTGGCTGCCGTAGAGCCACGGCGAGGCGTAGGACTCCCCCGGCGCCAGCCGGACCTCGCCGGGCAGCAGCAGCTCGCCGCCACTGGCCAGCGTCACCCCGGTCGTGACCCGCTCCACGCGGCTGCGGTGGTCCCCCGACCAGGCGACGTGGGTGGCCCACACCTCACCCCGACGGAAGCCGAAGCCGGGCTCGCCGACGGCGGTGAGCAGGGTGGCGTCGGTGCCAGTGCGTCCGCGCCGGCCCTCGCGCACGTGGGCACCCACGGTGACCGGGCGCCGCTGGGGGCTGCGCTCGCGTGCGTGGCGCCCGGTGAGGTCGAGCAGCTCCCCGGCCCGGGTCGGCACGGGCAGCGCCGGCTCCAGCGCGTCGAGACGGTAGTCGCCCTCCCCCGTGTTGGTCACCGTGGCCCGGGTGCGCAGCAGCCCGCTGGCCAGCAGCTCCACCTCGAGCAGCACCGCCAGCCCCGCGACCGCGTCGAGGAGCTCGTACGTCGCGCTGCCGCCCGGCGACGCCGGGTCCGTCTGGTCCGCCGGGTCCGCCGGGTCCGCCGTGGTGGTCGACACCGCGCGCACCCGCAGCACGGGCGACCAGCCGGCGCCGTCGGCGCGCGCGCCGCGCAGGCCGGGGGTGCCGGGCCAGCCCGAGGCGTGCTCGGGCAGCAGGCCGACCGGACGCAACTCGTCGACGGTGTTGGGGGTCAGCTCGCGGTGCCCGGCACGCACGACCTCCCCGCGGGCCGCCTCGTCCAGCGGACCCAGGTCGGCGCCCCAGTGGGCCACCCACGGCCCGCCGTGGTCGACGTCGGGGTGGTGGGCCAGCAGCACGCTGACCCCGGCCGCCCGCAGGTGCAGGGTGGTGGGTGCGCCCACGGCGCGGTCGTCGGTCACGGTCGCCTCCTCGTCGGCGACAGACGCTAGCGGCGACCCCGGGCCGGCGGGCGCCCGGGCCGGTGCTCCCGCCGGGGAGGATCAGGCGGCGCGTCGCCCGTCGACGACGAGGGCGAGGGTGTTGAGCGCCGCCCAGCCGAGGGTCACGGCCATCACCTTGCTGCGCACCTGGGAGTCGGGGGCCTTGGCGGCGAGGATCGCGCAGTCGCCCAGGTCGCCGACGATGCGCAGCAGCATCGCGGTGCGCACGACCTTGTCGGAGCGCCCGAGTGCGCCGGCGGCGCTGATGCCGAGGTCGCGCACGCCGTAGGTGCGGGCCAGCACGTCGTAGCCGCCCCGCTCGGAGCGGCCGGCCTGCATGGCCGAGCCGAGGTGGTCGGGCTTGAGCAGGGCGAAGGCGCCGTAGCCGGCGGTGGCGGTGGACATGAGGCGGCTCAGGGGATAGCTCATGCCTCCGGTCTACCCCGCGCCGGGGCTCCCCGGCTCACCCGCGCGGGGTGGTCGCCGCGCCCACGGGCCCGTCCGCGGTCGCTCCCGCGGGCAGGGTCAGCCGCATCCGGGTGCCCGCGCCGCCGGCGGGCTCGCGGCAGACGAGCTCGCCGCCGTGGGCGCGGGCCAGGCCGCGGGCGATCGAGAGCCCGAGCCCCGAGCCGCCCGCCCGGCGCTCGCGGGCGGGGTCGAGCCGCACGAGCCGGTCGAAGACCCGTTCGCGGTCGGCCGCGGGGATGCCCGGTCCGTCGTCGACGACCTCCACGACCGCCGCGTCCCCGTCGTAGGCCGAGCGGAGCTCGACCTGACGCGCGCCGGCCTGCACGGCGTTGTCGACGAGGTTGCCCAGCACCTGCACGACCCGGTCGCGGTCGGCGGCGGCCACCACCGGGTCGCCCGCCACCTTGACCACCGCCGGGCCGGGCCGCGGCGACCTCGCCACCTCCTCGGCCACCGACCGCAGGTCGACCGGGCCCGTGACCAGGGCCAGACCGCGGTCGATGCGCGCCATCAGCAGCAGGTCGTCGACGAGCCGGCCGGCGCGCTGGGCCTCGCGGATGAGGTCCACCAGCACCTGCTCGCGCTCCTCGCGCGGCGGGTCGGTGCGCAGCACGTGCTCGGCGGCGGCGCGGATGCCGGTCACCGGGGTGCGCAGCTCGTGGGCGGCGTCGGAGACGAAGTCGCGCAGCCGGGCCTCCGAGTCGACCGCTCGGGCCTCGGCGCCCACCACCTCGTCGAGCATCTCGTCGAAGGCCAGCGCGGTGCGGCCGAGGTCGGTGCCGGGCGCGGTCGGGCGCAGCCGCCGCCCGCGGTCGCCGCGGGTGATGCTGCGGGCCACGTCGGTGATGCGGCGCAGCGGCCGCAGCGCCCCGCCCACCACCAGCGGCACGACGAGGGCGGTGGCGAGCAGCACCGCCACCGCGGTCACGAGCAGCACCAGCCTGACCTGGGCGACGGTCTCGCGGACGTCGCTGGCGTCGGCGAGCAGCAGCAGTTTGCTGCCGTCGGCGAGGCTGCGCGAGACCGTGAGCAGGTCGCCGCTCTCCTGCACCGCGGGGGTCGCGCCCGGCGGGTCGGGCGGACCCGGGTCGCCCCGCAGCGGGCTGGGCACCGTGGCGGGCCCCCGGGGCCCGCCGTCGGCCGGCCCCTCGCCCGCACCCGAGTCGCCTCCCGTGCCTCCGGAGCTCTCTGTGGCGTCCTCGCCGTCCCCCGGGGCCACGCCGGCCGCCCCGGCCAGCGGACCCTCGGCGTAGACCTCGCCGTCGGCGGTGCGCACGACCGCCGACACCCCCTCCCCCTCCAGGCGGCGGGCCAGGTCGCGGTCGTCGACCTCACCCACCAGGGCGTCGGCCACGCCCGCGCGCTCGGCGAGGCGCTGGCGCAGCTGGTCGTCGAGCCGCTCGCGCAGCGCCAGCTCCGTGGCCGCGACCAGCACCACCAGCAGCACGGCCACCAGCGCCACCACGACGAGCGTCACCCGTCGCCGCAACGACGGGGTGCGCAGGCCCGGCGCGCCGCCGGTGCCGCTCACCGGGGCGCCCGCAGCACGTAGCCCAGGCCGCGCTCGGTGTTGATGAGCCGCGGTCCGTGGGCCTCCAGCTTGCGGCGCAGGGCGCTGAGGTGCACCTGCACGAGGTTGTCGGCGTAGTCGTCGTAGCCCCACACCTGGCTGAGGATCTGGGCGTTGGAGAGGACCCGGTCGCGGTGACGGGCCAGGTGGGCCAGCAGGCGCAGCTCGGTGGCGGTGAGCGCGAGGTCGTGGCCGCCGCGCGTGACCCGCGCCGCCTCCTCGTCGACCACCAGGTCGTCGATCTCGATCGTGGTGGCCACGGCGCCGGTGCGCCGCAGCACCGCCCGCACCCGGGCGAGCAGCTCCTCCACGACGAAGGGCTTGGCCAGGTAGTCGTCGACACCGACCTCGAAGCCGCGCAGGCGGTCCTCGACGGCCTCGCGGGCGGTGAGCATCACCACCGCGGCGTCGCTGCGTCGTCGCACGACGCGCACCAGCTCGGGACCGTCGCGCCCCGGGAGCATCCAGTCGAGCACCACGAGGTCGACGCGGTGGGCGGCCAGCTCCTCCTCGAGCGCGCCGCCGTCGGCCAGCGCACGCACGGCGTAGCCCTCCGAGCGCAGCGACCTCACCAGCGACTCGCGGATGACGTCGTCGTCCTCCACCACGAGCAGTCGAGCGGCAGCGTCACGGGTCGGCACCCCGACAGTGTGCCGTCGTCGACCTGAAGACCACCTCAAGAAGTCCGCGAGCGGCCGCCGTCTTCAGGTGGCCCGCAGGTACGCCGCACAGAGTCCTCCTCGTGGCCCCGAGAGCCGCACCGCCGGGTCCTCGACCCGGCGGGCTCCCTCCGTCCCCGCCCCAGGAGTGCCCGTGCCGCACCTGTCCTCCCTCGGCCTGGTCGACCTGCTGGTCGTCCTCGCCGTCGTGCTCGCCGTCGTCGGAGCCCTGCGCACCGGTCGCGGACTCGTCCCGACGCTGCTGTCCGCCGTCGGCGCGGGCCTCGCCGCCCTCGCTGTCGCGTGGGTCGTCACCTCGGCCCTGAGCACCTGGGGGCCGCCCCGCGTCGCCCAGGCCGTCGACCGCAGCGCCTTCGCCGCGGCCTTGCCCGCGCCCGACCGTGCCCTCGGCGAGCTGCGCGACCTCACCGGCGGTGGGCCCAGCGGGCCCGGCGGCCGCGACGACGCACCCGGCCCACGCCCCTGACGGGGCCCACCCCGCGACCCCGGGCGAACCCGGACGGCCGCGGCGCCCCTGACCGCACCGAGCGAGACCCACGGATCGGCCCGATCCGACCACCACACGAAGGAGCACCCGATGACCCAGCCCCAGCACCCCCGCCCGCAGGACCCCCGGCACGACGACACCCAGCCGCTGAGCGTCGGCGCCTGGTCGGCCGGTGGCCCGCACACCGCCCCGCTCCCCGCCGCCGGCTCCGAGGAGCCGGCCGCGGCCTCCCCCGCCGGTCGCACCCGTGCCCCCCGCTCGCGCCTCGTGGCCGGGCTCGCTGCCGGAGCCGTGGCAGGACTGGTGCTCGGCCTGGGGGTGCCGGCCCTCGCGGGCGGCTCCGGGTCGAGCGGGAGCAGCCCCACCGGCGCCACCGGTGACGGCAGCTCGGTCACCACCCCGGTCGCACCGACCGACGCCCCGGACGAGGCCCCGGCGGAGGACTCCACCGACGGCGGAGCCGCCACGCCGGAGGCCGACGGCCGGCCGGCGCCCGGCGACGGGGTGCCCGTGCCTCCCGCGACCACTCCGGCTCCCGCCCCCGGCGGCCCGCTCTGCGAGGCCGGCACGGCGCCCCTCCCGGCACCGGGCGAGGCGTCCGAGGACGGCGCTGCGCCGGTCCCGGCCCCGCACGACGGGGAGCACCCCGCGCCGCCGGCTCCCCCCGCCCCGGGTGAGGGCGGGCAGCCCGGCGCCACGCCGACCCCGCCCTTCGAGCCCACCCCGCCGGCCGTGCCCGGCACGGGCGACGAGGTGGACCCGAGCACCCAGCCCGGCTGACCGGGCCCAGGAGACGCAGAAGGCCCCGGCCCGCATCACGCGGGCCGGGGCCTTCTCTCTGCTCCCCCGGTTGGACTCGAACCAACAACCCTCCGATTAACAGTCGAATGCTCTGCCAGTTGAGCTACAGGGGATCGGTGCAGCGCGCACACATTAGCAAGCGTGGTCGGCGAGGTGAAATCGGCCTCCTTCGACCCGGCGGACCGTGCGGAACGGCCACCTCAGCCCAGCCCGACGGCGTCGCGCGCCGAGGCCAGCGCCTCGGCCGCCGCGGCCTGCACGACGGGGTCGGTGGGGTCCACGCCCTCGTCGTACTGGAAGACCCAGGTGACCCCGGAGCCGCCGCCGGGGGCGCGTCGGGCCACGACCCGCACCCCGCGTCGGCCGGCGAGGGGCACGTGGCGCTGCAGCAGCACGCTCGCCGTGACCCGCTCGCGCACCAGCTCCAGCAGACGGGCGCCGTCGTCGAGGCGGAAGCGGTGCACGACGCGTGCGTCGGTGCGACCCGCGTCGTCGGCCTCGGTCACGGCCAGCGTGGAGGTCTCGGCGTCCCAGTCGGCCGCGTCCACCCGCTCCCAGCGCAGCCGCGCGGAGCGGGAGCCGTCGACGGAGACGTAGAGCGCGTCGCGGGTGCCCCCGACGTCGCGACCGTCGTCGGTGCGGGCCCAGGCCAGCAGCCGCTCGCCGCGGCCCACCTGGAGGTCGGGCCGGGGACCGTCGGCGCGGGTGCGCCACCACGGGCGGAACGCTCCGCGCAGCGCCCCGGCGAGGCTCACGCGCCCATCACCCGGTCGCGCAGGGCCCGACGGTGCTGCTCGAGGGCGGCCAGCTCGCCGAACATCCGGTTGTAGGCCTCGACGTCCTCCACCGGGTTGGTGCGCTGCAGCCTCGACTTCACCTCGGCGATGCGGCGCATCGTCGTGAGCTCGAGGAGGCGGAAGACGTGGTGGCCGACGTAGGCCGCGTCGGGCTCCTTCTCGGTGAGCAGCGGCTCGACGCCGAGCGCGGAGACGGCCGAGGAGACCTCGGGGTCGCTCGCGGCGTCGCGCAGGCGGGCGGCCCAGGCCGGGTCGCCGGCGCCCGTGGCGGTGCCGCCGGCCTGCTCGACCAGCTCCCACACCGCGCGGTAGGTCGGGTGGGTGAAGTCGTTGGCGCCGATGTCGGCGGTGGTGCGGCCGATCGCCATCGGGTGCTGCACGACGAGCTTGAGCGTCTCGCGCTCCAGGGTGAAGCGGGGGTCACGCAGGTCGGGCGCCTGGCGTCGAGGCGCGGCGGGGGCGCTGTCGGCCGCGGCCGGGGACCGGTCGGCCCGGCGGTCCTGCCCCCGCCCGCCGGCTGCCGGGGCGGGGCGGTGGGCGGGGCGGTGGGCGGCGCGGCGCACCTCGGCGCGTGCCTCGTCGGGGTCGACGCCGATCATCTGCGACAGCTCGCGGGCGAAGGCGTCGACCTTGGACTTGTCGCGCACGCTCGAGACCAGCCGGGCGCCCTCACGCAGGGCGTCGATGCGGCCGTCGGCGCGGTCGAGGTCGTACTTGCCGACCACGTTGGTCAGCACGAAGCGGTAGAGCGGCACCCGTCGCGCGACCAGCTCGCGCACGGCGGCGTCGCCGTCGGCGACGCGCAGGTCGCACGGGTCCTTGCCCGAGGGCTCGACCGCGACGTAGGTCTGCGAGACGAAGTTCTGGTCGCCGGAGAAGGCCCGCAGGGCGGCCTTCTGCCCGGCCGCGTCGCCGTCGAAGGTGAAGATCACCTCGCCGCGGAACTCCTCGTGGTCGTCGAGGAAGCGCCGCAGGATCCGCGAGTGGTCCTCGCCGAAGGCCGTGCCGCAGGTCGCCACCGCCGTGCCGACCCCGGCCAGGTGGCAGGCCATGACGTCGGTGTAGCCCTCGACGATCACCGCCTGGGAGGACCGCGCGATCTCGCGACGGGCCAGGTCGATGCCGTAGAGCACCTGGCTCTTCTTGTAGATCGGGGTCTCGGAGGTGTTGAGGTACTTGGCGTCGATGCGGTCGTCGTCGAGGATGCGCCGCGCGCCGAAGCCGATGGTGTCGCCGCTGGCGTCGCGGATCGGCCACATCAGCCGGCCCCGGAAGCGGTCGTAGGCGGACCGGCCCACGGCCACCAGGCCGCCGGTGACCAGCTCCTCCTGGCTGAAGGCCTTGGCGCGCAGGTGCCTGAAGAGGTCGTCGCCGCCGCGCGGGGAGAAGCCGATGCCGAACTGCTCGGCGGCGGCCTGGTCGAAGCCGCGCTCGGCGAGGAACTGACGGGCGACCAGCGCCTCGGGGGTGGCCAGCTGCTCGGCGTAGAACTCCTGCGCCTCGCGGTGGGCCTCCACCAGGCGGGTGCGGGACGGGCCGCGCGGACGGTTGTCGCGCTCGTCGCCCTCCTCGCGCCGCAGCTGCACGCCGTACTTGTCGGCCAGCCGCTCGACGGCCTCCCCGAAGCCCAGGCCGTCGATCTTCATCACGAACGTGATGACGTCGCCGCCCTCCTGGCAGCCGAAGCAGTGGAAGAAGTTGCGCGCCGGGGTGACGTGGAAGGAGGGCGACTTCTCGTCGTGGAAGGGGCACAGGCCCTTCTGCGAGCCACCGCCGGCGTTGCGCAGCGTGACGTACTGCGACACGACGTCGTCGATCCGGGCCTTCTCACGCACCTCGGCGATGCTGTCGTCTCGGATCCGGCCCACCACGGGTCGATCCTACGGCCGGGTCAGTACTCCCCCGACATCACGTTCGCCAGCTCCTCGCCGGCGGCGAAGCGCTGCAGCTGCTCGCGCACCAGGCGGTGGGCCCGCGGCCACATCGCGCTGCTCGCCCCACCGACGTGCGGGGTCATCAGCAGGCCCGGGGTCTCCCACAGCGGGCTGTCGGAGGGCACCGGCTCGTCCTCGAAGACGTCGCTGGCCGCGCGCAGCCGCCCCGAGGCCAGCTCGGCGAGCAGCGCGTCGGTGTCGACCACCGCGCCCCGCGCGACGTTGACCAGCAGCGCGCCGTCCTTCATGCGGGCCAGGAGGTCGGCGTCGACCAGGCCGCGGGTCTCCTCGGTCAGCGGCACGACGAGGACCACGACGTCGACGTCGGGCACGAGGTCGGGCAGCTCCTCGAAGCCGTGGACGTGGCCCTCGGGCTCCTCGCGCGCCGCGCGGGCCACCCGCACCACCTCGCACTCGAAGGGCAGGAGGCGGGCCTCGATGGCCCGGCCGATGGCGCCGTGACCCACCAGCAGCACCCGCTTGTCGGCCAGCGACGGGCGCCAGCCGGCCGCCCACTCGCGCCGCTCCTGGGCGCGCACGAAGTCGGGCACGCCGCGCAGCGAGGCCAGCGTGAGGGTCAGCGCGAGCTCGGCGGTCGAGGTGTCGTGGATCCCGCGCCCGTTGCACAGCGTGACCCCGTCGGGCACGCGGCCGCGCACGGCGTCGACCCCGGCGGTGAGCAGCTGCACGACCTCGAGGGAGGACATGCGCTCCATGACCTCCACGATGCCCGAGCCCAGCTGGTAGGGCGGCACGTAGAACCGCACGTCACCGACGGTGTCGGGCACCTCGCGGGTCGGGTCGACCCGCTCGTAGCGCAGCCCGGCCGGGGCCTCGCCCAGGTCGGAGACGTCGAAGGGCAGCCAGACAAGGGGTTCGCTCACGGCACCGACCCTAGCCACGACCCAGGAGCCGGCGGTGCCAGCCCACGGCGCTGGCGTCGGTGAGCGAGGCGACCTGGTCGACGACCACCCGCAGCCGGGCCGCGTCGTCGGGCGCCGCCGCCCAGTCGTCGGCGAAGGCCCGCTCCAAGGCGTCGGGGCCGCGGTGGGCCACCAGCGCCACCAGCTCGGCCATCACCTCGCGCTGGCGCGCCATGACGGCGAGCCGGTCGTCGGTCTGCATCACGTAGTGCGCGGCCACGCCCTTGAGCACCGCGATCTCCAGCAGGGTCCGCTCGGGCAGCACCAGGTCGCCGCCGTGGCGCACGAGGGCGCCCGGCCCGGAGGCGAAGGTCGCCGCCTGCACCGCCCCGCAGAAGCGGCCGATCAGGTCGCTGGTGAGGTTCTTCAGCGCCGCCAGCGACCTCCGGCTCGCGTCGTACGGCGCGCTGGGCCAGCTCGCCTGCGCGACCAGCCCCGCGAGCACGTCGTCGAGCTCGTCGTCGTCGGCCTCGGGGAGGTACCACTCGCGCACCGTCTGCCACACCGCCGCGGTGTCGAGCGCGGTGAGCTCGATGCGCCCGACCACGATGCCGTCCTCCACGTCGTGCACGCTGTAGGCGACGTCGTCGGCGAGGTCCATCACCTGCGCCTCCACGCAGCGGCGCGGACCGTCGACACCGGCGCGCAGCCAGGCGAAGACCGGCGCGTCGTCGGCGTAGACCCCGAACTTCGGGTCGGCGGCTCCCCCCGGCCCGGCCCCGCGCGCCCACGGGTACTTGGTGCAGGCGTCGAGCGTGGCCCGGGTGAGGTTGAGGCCCACCGAGCGCCCCTCGGCGTCGGCCGACTTCGCCTCCAGCCGGGTCAGCAGCCGCAGGGTCTGGGCGTTGCCCTCGAAGCCGCCGCACTCGGCGGCGAGGTCGGCCAGCACCCGCTCGCCGTTGTGACCGAAGGGCGGGTGACCCAGGTCGTGGGCCAGCGCCGCGGTCTCGGCGATGTCGGGGTGGCAGCCCAGGGCGCGTGACAGGTCGCGGGCCACCTGGGCCACCTCGAGGGAGTGGGTGAGCCGGTTGCGCACGAAGTCGTCGGTCTCGGGACCCACCACCTGGGTCTTCGCCGCCAACCGGCGCGACGCCGCGGCGTGGACCACCCGGGCGCGGTCGCGCTCGAAGGGGGTCCGCTCGGGCGCGTCGACCCGCTTCGGCGGCTCGGCCACGACCCGCTCGCGCGCCGACGCGTCGTAGCGCTCGAGCAGGTCGTCGGAGTCGAGGAGCCGGGGCACCGGCCCGACTCTAGCGGCGCTCAGTAGGTCGTGACGTGGACGTGGTCGTAGTGGTTGGCCGTGACCGAGCCACGGTCCTCCATCGCCCGCCACCCCTCGGAGGCGCGGTCGACCGACCAGATCTGCTGGGAGTAGATGATGTAGTTGACGCCCAGCTCCTGGTAGTTGGCCTGGACGAAGTCGCGCACCTGGTAGCCGAGGTCGCCGGACACCATGATGTCGATCGCGATGCCCTGGGCGTGCTCGCCGTCGCTGCGGAAGGTGCCGTAGGTGGTGATCGTCGGGAAGGCCGCGCACACCGCCTCGTGGATCGCGGCGATGTTGGGGCTGACCCCGCTCGGCACCGACGTGCCGTTGGTGCAGGTGGCGGAGCCGACGCTGCGGGCGGAGGCGACGTCGCTGGCCTCCTCGGCCACCGGCTTGTCCTCGGAGAGGTAGCCGGCGGTGACCCAGCGGGCCGAGCCCTTGACGACGATCTCGACCCGGTCGCCGAGAGCGCGCCCGGTCACGAGGACCTTCTTCCCCTCGTCGAGCACACCGGTCTGGTCGGCCTGGCCGGTGGGACCGGTCCACAGGTTGAGGGGGGCGGTGCTCCAGCGGGGCTGGTCGGCGCCGGCCACCGCGGCGCGGACGGCGGCGGGCGTCATCATCCGCTCGGCCGCGGTGGGCTTGGAGAGCGTCAGGCCCCGCTCGACGCGGTAGGCCGCCGTGCGGTCGGCGTCGCGGGAGAGACCGCGGCCCTCGGCGAAGGCCTGGAGGGCGGCGACGTCGGTGGGCTGGACCGCCTCGGCGAGGTCGGAGGTGCCGGCCTGCTGCAGGGGCGCCGTGCCGGGGTCGGCGGTGGCGACGCCGAGGGCGACGACCGCGGAGGTGGCGAGGAGGGCGACGGGTCCGGCGACGAGGGCGGCGCGGGGACGCGGACGTCGGGTGGTGCTGCGGGCATTGGCGTCCCGCTTGTGGCGATGATCTGCCACAGCGCTGATCCTTTGCTGTTGCTGGCTCCTGCCGGGCGGTCGCCCGGCATGACGACGCCGTCCTGCGGTCGGCAGGGCGGCGGAGTTGTCGAGTGAAGCACAGGCGGACAGCAGGCGACCAACCGTCGCGGGTAAAAACTGACGTGTCACCGGTCACGACCGTGCCGACCCGGCCGCCACGACGCGACGCGGGAGACCCGCCGGATCAGCCGCCGGAGCCCGCGTCGGCGTCCTCGGCGACCGCGCACCCGGCCCCGTCGGCGTCGTCGAGCCAGCCCTCGGGCAGCACGACCCGGGCCCGCGGCGAGCCCTGGCGCCCCCGGGGCGTGCCGAGCTCGGCCACCGGGAAGGGCGCGTCGGGGTCGAGCTCGGCGAGCAGGCGGTCGAGCCCGTCGAGGGTCTCCACCAGGGCCAGCGCCCGCCGCAGGTCGCCACCCGCCGGGAACCCCTTGAGGTACCACGACACGTGCTTGCGGAACTCCTTGCAGCCGCGCTCCTCGCCCATGTGCTGGCACAGCAGCTCGGCGTGGCGGCGCATGACGTCGCGCACCTCGCCCAGGCGCGGCAGCGTCGCACGGAAGCCCTCGGCCGGCACGTCGCCGGCGAAGGCCGCGGCCAGGTCGCGGAAGAGCCACGGACGGCCCAGGCAGCCCCGCCCCACGACCACGCCGGCGGCGCCGGTGTGCTCGACCATGCGCAGCGCGTCGCCGGCCTCCCAGATGTCGCCATTGCCGAGCACCGGCAGGTCGACGTGGGCCACGAGCTCGCCGATGGCGTCCCAGTCGGCCTGCCCCGAGTAGGCCTGCGCCACGGTGCGCCCGTGCAGGGCGATCGCGGCGCAGCCGGACTCCTGGGCGATCCGGCCGGCGTCGAGGTAGGTGAGGTGGTCCTCGTCGATGCCCTTGCGGGTCTTCATCGTCACGGGCACGTCGTACGCCGAGGCGGCCCGCACCGCCTGCTCGAGGATCCGCGCGAGCAGGCCGCGCTTCCAGGGCAGCGCACCGCCGCCGCCCTTGCGGGTCACCTTCGGCACGGGGCAGCCGAAGTTGAGGTCGATGTGGGCCACGCCGTAGTCGGCGCAGAGGATCTCGGCGGCCCGCCCGACGTAGACGGGGTCGGTGCCGTAGAGCTGCACCGAGCGCGTGGTCTCCAGCTCGTCGAAGACGAGCATGTCGCGGGTGTGCTGGTCGCCCTCGACGAGGCCGCGGCTGGTGATCATCTCGCAGACGTAGAGCCCGGCGCCCTGCTCGGCGCACAGGCGGCGGTAGGCGGCGTTGGTGATGCCGGCCATGGGCGCGAGCACCACCGGGGTGTCGACCCGCAGCGACCCGAGGGTCAGCCCCGGGTGGGGGCGCGTCGGCTGGGCGGTCGTCGTCACCGGACCATTGTCCGCCGCGCCCGCCGAGCGCCCCAAATCAGCCGTTGCCGCCGTTGCCGCCGTTGCCGCCGCCCTGGCCGCCGCCGGCGGAGCCCTTGCCCCCGTTCCGGCCGGCCCCCTGGGCCTGGCCGCCGGCGGAGCCCTTGCCGACGGTCGTGACCGGCCCCGACCACGTGATCGGGTTGAAGTCCTCGGTGGGCCGGAAGCTCACCGCCTCCAGCGAGCCGCCGTCGGGCACGAGGTAGACCAGGCAGACCTTCTCCTCGTCGCCGTTGCGGAACTTCTTGGGCAGCGGCGTGCTCGGGCAGGGCGTGAAGGTGCTGACGAACGACGAGGACTCGACGAGCACGTCGGCGTCGTCGACGGCGTAGAGCGGCACCCGGCGTCCGCCGAGGTCGCTGTCGCCGACGTTGGCCACGGTGGCCTGCACGAAGTAGGGCGTGGCCGTGCGCACCTGCTTGGTCAGCTCCCAGCCCTGGAAGGACTTCTCGAACGTCGTCCGCTGGACCTTCTCGACGGTGATGTCGAGGACCCCGACGCTCTTCTGGTCGGGCTCGTAGGCCACGACGGCCTCGTCGCCCAGCGAGAGCGCCGAGCCCTGCCCGGTCAGCTCGACGTCGTCGGGCACGGGGAGGTAGGGCTCGCCCTCGACCGGGGCCGAGGTCTCCGCCGACGCGCTGGTGCTGGCGGAGGCGGAGGGGTCCGACGGCCCCGCCGTCTCGTCGGTCCCGCTGCACCCGGCGGCGGCCAGGGCGAGCACGGGCAGGACCGCGAGGGCGGCCAGGCGGGGGCGGCGGAGCAGCGGACGAGCGGTCATCGGGTCATTGTGCACAGCAGGCGGCTCAGCAACCGACGAAACGCTGGGCGAAGTAGGCCGTGATGCCGTCGAGGCTGATGCGCTCCTGCGACATCGAGTCGCGCTCGCGCACGGTGACCGCGCCGTCCTCGAGGGTGTCGAAGTCGACGGTCACGCAGTAGGGCGTGCCGATCTCGTCCTGGCGGCGGTAGCGCCGGCCGATGGCGCCGGAGTCGTCGAAGTCGACGTTCCAGTTGCGGCGCAGCTCCGTGGCCAGGTCCTTGGCCTTCGGCGAGAGGTCGGCGTTGCGGCTCAGCGGCAGCACGGCCACCTTGACCGGGGCCAGGCGCGGGTCGAGGCGCAGCACCGTGCGCTTGTCGACGCCGCCCTTGGTGTTGGGGGCCTCGTCCTCGACGTAGGCGTCGACCAGGAAGGTCATCAGGCTGCGCGAGAGCCCGGCCGCGGGCTCGATGACGTAGGGCGTGTAGCGCTCGCCGGCGGCCTGGTCGAAGTACGACAGGTCCTGGCCGGAGTGCTTGGCGTGGGTGGAGAGGTCGAAGTCGGTGCGGTTGGCGATGCCCTCGAGCTCGCCCCACTCCGAGCCCGCGAAGCGGAAGCGGTACTCGATGTCGACGGTGCGCTTGGAGTAGTGGCTCAGCTTCTCCTGCGCGTGCTCGTAGTGGCGCAGGTTGTCGGGGTCGATGCCCAGGTCGACGTACCACTGCGTGCGGGCGTCGATCCAGTACTGGTGCCACTCCTCGTCCTCGCCGGGCTTGACGAAGAACTCCATCTCCATCTGCTCGAACTCGCGGGTGCGGAAGATGAAGTTGCCGGGGGTGATCTCGTTGCGGAAGCTCTTGCCGATCTGGGCGATGCCGAAGGGCGGCTTCATGCGCTGGCTGGTCACGACGTTGGCGAAGTTGAGGAAGATGCCCTGGGCGGTCTCGGGGCGCAGGTAGTGCAGGCCCGACTCGTCCTCGATGACGCCGAGGTAGGTCTTGAGCAGCCCGGAGTACTGGCGCGGCTCGGTCCAGGCGCCGCGGGTGCCGCAGTTGGGGCAGGCCAGGGTGGCGATGTCGACCGTGTCGGGGTCGTCGATGCCCTTCTTCTCGGCGTACTGCTCCTGGAGGTGGTCGGCGCGGTAGCGCTTGTGGCACGACTGGCACTCGGTCAGCGGGTCGCTGAAGGTGTCGACGTGCCCGCTGGCCTCCCAGGTCTGGCGGGGCAGGATCACGCTGGAGTCGAGGCCGACCATGTCGTCGCGCATCTGCACCATGGACTTCCACCACTGGCGCTTGATGTTGTCCTTGAGCTCCACGCCCAGCGGGCCGTAGTCCCACGCCGACCGGGTGCCGCCGTAGATCTCACCGCAGGGGTAGACGAAACCCCTCCGCTTGGCGAGGGAGACGACGTTGTCGACGGTTGACGGGGGCGGCTTGGCCACGGGTGCTCCTGCTCTCACGGACCGGCTGGCTGCCGGTCCTCGACGAAGCGCTCAGCCTAGCGATCGGGTCCGCTCGACATTGAGGTCGGTCCCGGGCTCGACGACCTCGTAGGCGCTCGGCTCGTCGAGGGCGCGGTAGAGCACCGGCACGGCGTACAGCTTCACGTCGTACGACGACAGCGCGCGGCGGTAGGCGCCGACGTTCTCCCACCGCGTGGTCAGCACCCACAGCCCGGGGTCGTCGACGTTGCGGCCGATCGTCGCGCCGACGTGGCCGGGTCGCGCCGCGAGGGCGTCGCGGGCGATCTCGAGCGCGACGCGGAAGGAGCCCTGCTCCTCGGGGGCGACGCGGAAGCGGTTGACGACGATCACACCCCGACCCTAGGCCAGCCCCGGCCGACGATTTTGACAATCGTTCTCAGCGGGTCGAGAATCGTTCTCATGACTTCGCGTGCCACCCGAGCCACCCGCCCCGTCCGACAGCGGCTGCTCGCCCCCGCGGTCGCCGGCGTCGCCGCCCTCGCGCTGAGCTCGTGCGCCGCCTTCTCCGACGACACCGGCACCGCCTCCGACGACGGCGACGTCACGGTCGCCGCCGCCTTCTACCCGCTGCAGTTCGTCGCCCAGCGCGTGGCCGGCGACCGCACCGAGGTCGCCAACCTCACCAAGCCCGGTGGCGAGCCCCACGACCTCGAGCTGAGCGTCGGCCAGACCGCCGAGGTGGCCGGCGCCGACCTGGTCGTCTACGAGGCCGACTTCCAGCCGGCCGTGGACGCCGCCGTCGAGCAGAACGCCGAGGGCGCCACGCTCGACGCCGCCGAGGTGGTCGGACTCGAGCCCTTCGCCGACGAGCACTCCGACGAGGCCCACTCCGAGGAGGAGCACTCCGAGGAGGAGCACGCGGACGACGCCCACTCCGAGGAGGAGCACGCGGAGGAGGAGCACGACCACGGCGACCTCGACCCCCACTTCTGGCTCGACCCGGTGCGTCTGGCCGACCTCGGTGACGCCGTCGCCGAACAGCTCGCCGAGATCGACCCCGACGGCGCGCAGACCTACACCGCCAACGCCGCGACCCTGCGCGAGGACCTCGAGAGCCTCGACGGCGAGCTGTCCGAGGGCCTGGCCGACTGCGAGCGCTCGACCATCGTGGTCTCCCACGACGCCTTCGGCTACCTCGGCAAGTACGGCATCGAGGTCGAGCCCATCGCCGGGCTCTCCCCCGACGCCGAGCCCACGCCGGCCGACCTGGCCCGCCTGCAGCAGATCATCGACGAGGACGGCATCACCACGGTCTTCTCCGAGCGCCTGGTCTCCCCCGCCCTCAGCGAGTCGCTGGCCCGCGACAAGGGCATCGAGACCGCGGTGCTCGACCCGGTGGAGGGCCTGAGTGACGAGACCGCCGACGAGGACTACCTTTCCCTGATGCGTGAGAACCTCGCGGCCCTCCGGACCGCCAACGGGTGCCGGTGACCCCCACGAGCCCGGCCGCACCGACGCCAGCGCCCGAGCCCGGGGCCGACCACACGGTCGGCCCCGGGCTCGAGGCCGTGGTGCGACTCGTCGACGGCGCCGTGGCCATCGCCGGTCGCCCGGTGCTGCGCGGCATCGACCTGACGGTGTCGCGCGGCGACTTCGTGGCGCTCATGGGCGCCAACGGCTCCGGCAAGTCCACCCTGGTGCGGGCGCTGACCGGCCTGCGACCGCTGACGACCGGCAGCCTGGAGCTCTTCGGCCACCGGTTGGAGCACTTCGACGAGTGGCGCCGCGTCGGCTTCGTGCCGCAGCGCACCGGCGCCGCCTCGGGCGTGCCGGCGTCGGTGTGGGAGGTGGTGGCCTCCGGGCGACTCACCCGCCGCCGCCTGCTGCGTCCCCTCGGGCGCGCCGACCGCCGCGCCGTCGCCGACGCGCTCGAGGTGGTCGGCCTGGCCGACCGGGCGCGCGACGGCGTCTCGCAGCTCTCCGGCGGCCAGCAGCAGCGCGTGCTCATCGCGCGGGCGCTGGCCGGCGAGCCGGAGCTGTTCTTCCTCGACGAGCCCACGGCCGGGGTGGACCTGCCCAACCAGCACGCCCTCGCCGCGTCGCTGGCGCGCCTGAAGGAGCGCGGCGCCACCGTCGTGCTCGTCGCCCACGAGCTGGGCCCGCTGGCCCCCCTGGTCGACCGGGCGGTGGTGATGCGCGACGGGCGCGTCGTCTACGACGGCACCCCCCTGGCCGACCACGAGGTGCACCAGCCCTGGCTGGGCGAGGCCCACTCCCACCACCACGCCACGCACCGTGACCGCGCCCGTCACGACCACGCGCCCCACGTCGCCTCACCGCTCGGGACCCACCCGGAGGAGCACCACCGATGAGCACCCTCGAGCTGTTCTCGCTGCCCTTCATGCAGCGCGCCCTCATCGCCGCGGTCTTCGTCGGGCTCGCCGCCCCGGTCGTCGGCACCTACCTGGTGCAGCGGCGCCTGGCCCTCATGGGCGACGGCCTGGGCCACGTCGCCGTCACCGGGGTCGCTCTCGGCCTGCTCACCGGCACGTCCCCGACCTGGACGGCCGTGGTGGTCGCGGTGCTCGGCGCGGTGCTGATCGAGGTGATCCGCGAGCGCGGCCACACCAACGGCGACGTCGCGCTCGCCCTGCTCTTCTACGGCGGCCTCGCGGGCGGGGTGCTGCTGACCGGGCTCGGCGGCCAGAGCGCCTCGCGGCTCCAGACCTTCCTGTTCGGCTCGATCACCACGATCTCCGTGGCCGACGTGGTCACGACGATGGTGCTGGCCGCCGTCGTCGTGATCCTCGGTGTCGGTCTCTCCCCGCAGCTCTTCGCGGTGGCCCAGGACCAGGAGTTCGCCCGCGTGGCGGGCCTCAACGTCCGGGCCTACAACCTGCTGGTGGCGGTGATGGCCGCGGTGAGCGTCACGGTGGCCATGCGCACGGTCGGCCTGCTGCTCGTCTCGGCGCTCATGGTGGTGCCGGTGGCCACCTCCCAGCAGCTCACCCGCTCCTTCCGCACCACCCTGGTCGCGGCCATGGCCCTCGGCACCGTCGCGTCGCTGGGCGGGCTGGTGATCTCGGCGCTGGTGCCGGCCGGCACCTCGGTCTCCCCCGGGCCGACCATCGTGCTGCTCGCCCTGGCCGGCTTCGTGGCCACCTGGCCGGTGGGGGTGTGGCTGCGCCACCGCGAGCAGCTGCGGGCGCCCTTCCCGGTGGACCCCGACGCCCCCGACGGCGCGGTGGCGCCCCTGTGCCCCGAGGTCGTGCCCGGGCCCGCCGACCACCGCCACGACGAGGAGCACGTCGACCACGACCACGGGCCCGACTGCGGGCACGTCGCCGTGCCCCACGGCGACCACGTCGACTACGTTCACGACGGACACCGCCACGCGCCGCACGGGAGGCACTATGACGAGCACTGAGCCCCATGACGAGCACTGAGCCGCCGACGACGGACCGCGCCGACCAGCAGACCGCTCAGCAGACCGACCAGGAGCCCGCCGCGAAGCCCGCGCTGCGCCCGACCCGCCAGCGTCGTGCCGTGAGCGAGGCGATGGCCTCCTTCGAGGACTTCCGCTCCGCGCAGGAGATCCACGAGCTGCTGCGCAACCGCGGCGAGGCGGTCGGCCTGGCCACCGTCTACCGCACGCTGCAGCGCCTGGCCGACGCCGGCGAGATCGACATGCTGCGCAGCGAGGACGGCGAGGCGATCTACCGCGCCTGCTCGACCACCCACCACCACCACCTGGTGTGCCGCTCCTGCGGACGCACCGTCGAGGTGGAGGGCCCCGCCGTCGAGCGCTGGACCAGCGCGATCGCCGCCGAGCACGGCTACGGCGAGGTCAGCCACACCCTGGAGATCTTCGGCACGTGTCCGGCCTGCCGCTAGACCCCGCGCCCGTCGAGGCGCCGCGCACCCCGCTCCAGGTCGTCGTCATGGGCGTCTCGGCGACGGGGAAGTCGACGGTGGCCCGCGGTCTCGCCGACGACCTGGGCTGGCCGATGGTGGAGGGCGACGACCTCCACCCCGAGGCCAACATCGCCAAGATGGAGGCCGGTGAGCCCCTGACCGACACCGACCGCGAGCCGTGGCTGGACCGCATCGCCGTGGCCCTGCGCAGCGACGTCGAGGCCGGTCGGCCCGGCGTGGTGACCTGCTCCGCGCTCAAGCGGTCCTACCGCGACCGGCTGCGCGCCGGCGCGCCCGACGTGTTCTTCGTGCACCTCCACACCGACCCGGCGGTGCTGCGGGAGCGGATGGCGCGCCGCGAGCGGCACTTCATGCCCACCTCGCTGCTCGACAGCCAGCTGGAGACCCTGGAGCCGCTCGACGCCGACGAGCAGGGCGCCGTGGTCGACGTCGCCCCACCGGTCGAGGAGGTCGTGGCCGAGGCCGCCCGTGTCGTGCGGGCGCGGCTGTCGTCGCCCTGAGCCCGCGCTAGCCCTCGGTCGGGTTCGGCAGCGCCCCGCCGTACCTGCGGTCGCGCGAGGCGTAGATCTCGATGGCCCGCCACAGGGCGCGGCGGTCGACGTCGGGCCACAGGACGTCGGTGAAGACCATCTCGGCGTAGGCGGCCTGCCAGAGCATGAAGTTGGACAGCCGCTGCTCCCCGGAGGTGCGCCACACCAGGTCGGCGTCGGAGAGCTCGGGCACGTAGAGGTGGCGGGCGAAGGTCTTCTCGGTGATCCGCTCGGGGTCGAGGCGTCCTGCGGCGACCTCACGGGCGATGGAGCGGGCGGTGTCGGCCAGCTCCGCGCGTCCGCCGTAGTTGACGCACATGGTCAGCGTCAGCACGTCGTTGTCGCGGGTCAGCTCCTCGGCGACCTGCAGCTCCTTGACCACCGAGCGCCACAGCCGCGGGGTGCGACCGGCCCACCGCACCCGCACGCCCAGCTCGTGCATCTCGTCGCGCCGGCGACGGATCACGTCACGGTTGAAGCCCATCAGGAACTTCACCTCGTCGGGCGAGCGTGACCAGTTCTCGGTGGAGAAGGCGTAGGCCGACACCGCCTTGACGCCGATCTCGATCGCGCCCTCGACCACGTCGAAGAGCGAGGACTCCCCCGCCTCGTGGCCCCGGGTGCGGGGCAGGCCGCGCTCCTTGGCCCAGCGCCCGTTGCCGTCCATGACCACCGCGACGTGGCGGGGCACCAGCTCGCGGGGCACGGCGGGGGGCCGGGCGCCCGAGGGGTGCGGGGTCGGGGGACGGACGTCGCGCTTCACGCAGCAGACCCTAGGACCCGCGGGCCCGGGCACCGGTCCCGGCTCACCGCTCGACGTGCTCCATCGAGCGCAGCCCGCGCTCGAGGTGCCAGTGCAGGTACGCCGCGACCAGGCCGCTGGCCTCCTTGCGGGTGCGGGCGTCGGCGGCGGCGACGGCCGGCCAGTCACCGGCGAGCAGCGAGCCGAGCAGCTCGAGCGTGGCCGGCGCGGGGCTGGCCGACCCGGGCACCCGGCAGGTCGCGCAGAGCACCCCGCCCATCGCGTGGTTGAACCAGCGGTGCGGGCCCTCGACGCCGCAGCGGGCGCAGTGGTGGAAGGACGGGGCGTAGCCGGCCACCGACAGCGAGCGCAGCAGGTAGGAGTCGAGCACCTGCCCGGGCCCCCGGTCGCCCGAGACCATCGCGCGCAGCCCGCCCACGAGCAGCAGGAACTGCTGCAGCGAGGGCTCGCGCTCCTCGGTGGCCAGCCGCTCGGCGGTCTCGAGCATGACGGTGCCGGCGGTGTAGCGCTCGTAGTCCAGCCCCACACCCGCGGCGAAGGGGTCGAGGGTCTCGGCCTGGGTGATCGTGTCGAGGTTGCGCCCCTCGGCGAGCTGGAGGTCGACGTGGGTGAAGGGCTCCAGCCGCGAGCCGAACTTGGAGGTGGTGCGCCGCACGCCCTTCGCCACCGCGCGGACCCGGCCGTGGTGGCGGGTCAGCAGGGTGATGATGCGGTCGGCCTCCCCCAGCTTGTGGGTGCGCAGGACGATCGCCTCGTCGCGGTAGAGGGGCACGCCCCCCATTGTGCCCGCCCCGGGGTCGCCCGGCGCTCAGGCGCCCGGGCGCGGGCGGGTGCGGCGCGAGGCGCGGGGGCTGCGCCAGCAGGCGGTCGCGAAGTCGGCCGCCGCCCGGTCGAGCCGGGCGGGGGCGACGCGCCACTCCAGGATGCTGCGGGCCCGCACGAAGGTGGCGTTGGGCATCTCCTCGGCCAGCATCGCCGCGTCGGCGGCCGGGTGGATCGGGTCGGCGGGGTGGCCCACCACGAGCGCCGGCGCCTGGATGGCGCGCCGCTGCCGGGAGGAGGGCGCCACGCGGCCGAAGAACAGCCCGTGCACCACGGCGGCGACGCTGTCGGCGCGCTGGTCGAGGGTGTCGAGCACGATCCCGACCCAGAAGGGCACCAGGCCGCGCGGCACGGGGCGGGTCAGTCGCCGGACCCCGTTGACGGTGAAGGGCAGGAAGCGGGCGGCGAAGAGCACCGGGGCGAAGGCCAGGATGCCGGCCTCGACGGCGTTGTCGAGCACGGGCATCTCGAGGATCAGGCCGCGCACCCGGTCGGGGGCCTCCACCGCGACCTCGAGCGAGACGTTGGCCCCCAGCGACGTGCCTCCGACGACCGCCTGCGGCGCGCCGAGGTGGTCGAGCAGCGCCACGACCTGCTCGGCGAAGGCGGTCATGGAGTAGGCCAGCGGGTCGGCGGGCCGGTCGGAGCGGCCGTGGCCGAGCAGGTCGACGGTGACGACGTGGAGGCCCTCGGCGGCCAGCGCGCGCGCCAGCGGCTGCTGCATGCGCCGGGGCATGAGCTGGCCGTGGATCAGCACGACCCACGAGTCGCCGCCGCCGTACTCGGTGTACTCGAGGCGGTCGCGGCCCGACTCGCCCTCGAGGAAGAACTGACCGATCCGCTCGGAGACCAACATGGCGCGAATGTACTGCGAGCGGCTCCGGCACCGGGGAGAATGCCCGCCATGAGCGAGCACGGCGGTCGACCCCTGACCCTGAGGGCGTCGGTCCTGCTGCTCGTGGCGACCTACGCCGCAGCGGTCGGGGCGGTCGAGCTCGCCCCCGCCGACCGCCCGGTGGCGTCCTGGTGGCCGGCCGCCGGCATCGCGGTCGTGCTGGTCGCCTGCGCCCGTCCGGGCCGGCTGGCCGTGCCGCTGACGGTGGCCGCGCTCGTGGTGGTGACCGCGGCGGCCAACGTCACCGGGGGCCGTCCCCTCGACGTCGCCACCGCCTTCGGCGCCGCCAACGCCGCCGAGGCCCTCGTCGCGGGCCTCGTGCTGCGCCTGGGACGGGGCCGGGCGGGCGGGCCCCCCGGGCTCGCGGGCGCCGACGACTTCGTGCGGCTGGTGCTCGCCGCCCTGGCCGGCGGGGCCACGGTGGCGGCGGGTGCCGCCCTCACGGTGGCCACGCTGGTGCCGGGCGGGTCCCCGGGCGAGGCCGCGGTCTCGGTGCTCGCCGCCCACGCCGCCTCGACCCTGGTGATCGCCCCGATCGCGCTCGCGGCGACGACGCGTCGCCGTCCGCGGGGGCGCAGCGAGGAGCTGGCGGTGCACGTGGCGGCCCTGCTGGTCGCCACGCTGGTCGTCTTCTCCCCCGCCCAGTCGCTCCCGCTGGCCTTCGTGCCCTTCGTGCTGCTGGCCTGGGCCGGCCTGCGCTTCGACCTCCGCACGGTCACCGTGGAGCTGGCCGGCTTCGCGGTGCTGACGACCTACGTCACCGACCTCGGGTGGGGGCCGCTCGGCAACGCCGCCGACGCGGCCGCGCTCGGTGGCCTCGCCGCGGCGACGCTCGCCCAGGGCTACCTCGTCTGCGCGGTGCTCATCACCGTGCCCCTGGCCATCGTGGTCGCCCAGCGCGCCGAGCTCCTCGAGCGGATCCGCTCCGACGGCCTGCTCTTCCGGCGCAACTTCACCGAGTCGCTGCTCGGCCAGGTGCTGCTGCGCGCCGAGGGCGCCGACCTGGTCGTCGTCGACATCAACGACGCCGCCGCGGCCGTGCTCGGCGCGGGCCGCGAGAGCCTGCTCGGTCGTGACCTGGGCGGGCTGCTGGTCACGCCTCAGTCGTTGCCCGACCTCGTCGTGGGGCTGAGCACCGGGCGCATCCGCAGCTGGCAGTCCACCGTGGGGGTGACCGGTCGCGAGGGAGCGCGCGTCGACGTGGCCCTGGCGGTGATCGACCGCGAGCTCGACGGGGGGCTGGTCTACTCCGCCCAGCTGCTCGACGTCTCCCGCGAGCACAGCGCCCGACGCCAGCTCGAGGCCGCGCAGAAGCTCACCAGCGCCACCCTCGACACCACCGACGCGCTCATCCTGGTCACCGACCTCAGCGGCCGCGTGGTGCGCGTCAACGCGGCCACCACGCGGGCCACCGGCTACGGCGAGACCGAGCTGATCGGCCGCCTCGTCGGGGAGACCGGCCTGGCCCCCGACAGCGGCGACCTCGACGCCCTCTTCGTGTGGCCCAACCGCTCCGGTGCCCCGGTGGTCCGCGAGGGCGAGGCCCTGACCCGCAGCGGCGAGCGGCGCCGCATCGTGTGGAGCAGCAACGTCGTGCGCGACGAGCACGGCTTCCCGGCCTTCGGGGTGATGACCGGCATCGACGTCACCACCGAGCGCGCCAGTGCGGGGCTGGTCAGCCACCTCATGCAGGCCCCGATCGGCACCGCCCTGCTGGGCCTGAGCCCCGAGGGCTGCATCGAGGTGGTCAACACCGGCGCCGTGCAGCTGCTGGGCCACCAGCCCCACGAGGTGGTCGGTCGCCGCTTCGTGGACCTGCTCGACCGCGAGCAGCTGCTGGCCCGCACCGGCGCCACCGACCTGCGGGCCGCCTTCGCCGCCCTGGTGGCGGAGGCCGGTGGCGGGGAGACCCGCGCCCGCGAGTGGACCTTCGTCGGGGGCGACGGCAGTCCCCGGGTGATCTCGGTGACCCTGAGCGCGACCGACCCCTCGCTGTCGACCGGCGTCGGCTACCTCTGCGTGGGGCGCGACGTCACGCAGCAGCGCCGCAGCCAGGACATGCTGGCCGCGGCGCTCGACAAGGAGCGCACGGCCGTCGAGCGGCTGCGCGCCCTCGACGAGGCCAAGACCGAGTTCGTCTCCACCGTGTCCCACGAGCTGCGCACCCCCATCACCAGCATCGTCGGCTTCACCGAGATGCTGCAGGACGGCTCCGTCGTCGAGCCGCTGCCCGAGCAGCTGCGCCTCTTCGAGACCATCGCGCGCAACGGCGAGCGCCTCATCGCCCTGTGCAACGACCTGCTCATGCTCAGCGGCCTCGACAGCGACGACGTGACCTGGCGCAGCGAGGAGGTCGACCTGGCCGCCTGCCTGGGCCTGGTCGAGGACTCCGTGCAACCGCTGCTGGCCGGGCGCGACCTCACGGTCACCTTCGAGACCCCGACGGGTCCGCTGCACGTGCTGGGCGACCGCCCGCAGCTCGAGCGGGTGATGGTCAACCTCGTCAGCAACGCGATGAAGTTCACCGAGGACGGCGGTGTCGTGCGCGCCCGGCTCGCCCAGGAGGGCGACGAGGCGGTGCTCAGCGTCACCGACACCGGTCTCGGGATCCCGCTCGACGAGCAGGAGGACCTCTTCAAGCGCTTCTTCCGCAGCTCCACCGCCCACACCGAGGCGATCCAGGGCACGGGCCTGGGCCTGGCCATCGTGGCCGCGATCGTCGAGGCCCACGGCGGTCGGATCCGGGTGCGCTCGGCCCACCTGGAGGGCGCCACCTTCACGGTGCGGCTGCCGCTGCTGCACAGCGGTGGCCCGGGCCGCCCCGTGGGCGACCCGGGCCACCGGCCGGTGCCGGCCTGACTCAGCCGGCCCTAAGCCGGCCCTGACTCAGCCGGCGCGGTTGACGGCGCTCACCACGGCCTGCAGCGAGGCCGTGACGATGTTGGCGTCCACGCCGACGCCCCAGTGGATGCGGTCGCGCACCGAGCACTCGACGTACGCCGCGGCCAGCGAGTCGCCACCGGCGGTCAGCGCGTGCTCGGCGTAGTCGAGGATCCGCACGTCCCAGTCCTGCGGGAGCGCGTTGATCGCGTCGCAGAAGGCCGAGAGCGGGCCGTTGCCGGTGCCGTGCAGCGACTGGGCCTGCCCGTCGACGAAGACGTTCACGTCGAGGGCGTCCTTCTCGCCGGCCGCGGAGCTGGTGTGCACCGCGTCGAGGCGCAGCGGGGCCTCCCGGTCGAGGTACTCCGCGCGGAACACGGCCCAGATCTCGTCGGGCGTGATCTCGCCGCCCTCGGCGTCGGTGCGCTCCTGGACCACGCGGCTGAACTCGATCTGCGCGCGGCGGGGCAGGTCGAGCTTGTGCTCGGCCTTGAGCACGTAGGCCACCCCGCCCTTGCCGGACTGGCTGTTGACCCGGATCACGGCCTCGTAGGTGCGACCGACGTCCTTGGGGTCGATGGGCAGGTAGGGCGCCTCCCAGCGGATCTCCCCGACCGGGCGGCCCTGCTCGGCGGCCTGGCGGTCGAGGTCCTCCAGGCCCTTCTTGATGGCGTCCTGGTGCGACCCGGAGAAGGCGGTGTAGACGAGGTCGCCGGCGTAGGGGTGGCGCGGGTGCACCGGCAGCTGGGTGCAGTACTCCACCGTGCGGCGCACCTCGTCGATGCCGCCGCCGACGGCGAAGTCGATCTGGGGGTCGATCCCCTGGCTGAAGAGGTTCATCCCCAGGGTCACCAGGCACACGTTGCCGGTGCGCTCGCCGTGGCCGAAGAGGCAGCCCTCGACGCGGTCGGCACCGGCCATCAACGCCAGCTCGGTGGCGGCCACCGCCGTGCCCCGGTCGTTGTGCGGGTGCAGCGAGATGGCGCTGACCTCGCGCCGGGTCAGGCCGCGGGAGAAGTACTCGATCTGGTCGGCGTAGGTGTTGGGCGTCGACATCTCGACGGTCGCCGGCAGGTTGAGGATGATCTCGCGGCCCGGCTCGGGCTGCCACACGTCGGAGACCGCCTCGCACACCGACAGGGCGAAGTCGGTCTCGGACTGGGTGAAGATCTCCGGGGAGTACTGGTAGCCGAACTCCTCGATGGCCCGGCCCAGGTGCTGCTCGGCGTACTTCATCACCAGCTCGGTGCCGCGCACCGCGATGCTGGTGCACTCCTGCGGCGTCACCCCGAACACGACGCGACGGAACAGCGGGGCGGTGGCGTTGTAGAGGTGCACGGTGGCGCGGTCGGCGCCCACCAGCGACTCCACGGTGCGCTCGATGAGGTCCTCCCTGGCCTGGGTCAGCACCGAGATGCGGACGTCGTCGGGGATGCGGTCGCCCTCCACCAGCTGGCGCACGAAGTCGAAGTCGGTCTGGCTCGCCGACGGGAAGCCGACCTCGATCTCCTTGTAGCCCATGCGCACGAGCAGGTCGAACATCTCCAGCTTGCGCGCCGGGGTCATCGGGTCGATCAGCGCCTGGTTGCCGTCGCGCAGGTCGGTGGAGAGCCACCGCGGGGCGTGGGTGATCTTGCGGGTGGGCCAGGTGCGGTCGGGCAGGTCGACGGGCTGGAACGCCTCGTAGCGGTGCACCGGCATGCCGCTGGGGCGCTGGGCGTTGTGGGTGTTGCTCAGGTCGATCCGGGTGCTGCTCATGGTCAGGTCCTCGCTGGGTGGGGCCGTGGGCGGCCGGCGCGCACTGGTGCACTCCGCAGCGAGGGGGTCCGGCTCTGGCTCAGACCTCGCTGCGGCAGCGAAGGAGGATCGGCTGTCGCGTCATGAGGCCACCACCATAACCCAGGGCCGGGGAGGGCCCGGCCGCGCGACGCCGTCGTCTCACGGCTCGAACCGCGACAGGGGCAGCGGGCGCCCGCCGCTCGGTTTCACGGAAATTTCACCCCTCCGGGCGAGGCGTACCCGTGTCGTTGCCGTGCGCCTCGCGGTTAGGTTCCCGTCCGTGACCGCACCACCTCCTCGTGCCCCACGGCGTCGGCCCCGCCCGCTGCGCGTCGGGGTGCTGGCGGAGTCGGAGCTGGTGGCCGCGGGGCTGGTCGGGATGCTGACGCCCTACCGCCACCGCGTCGTGGTCGACCTCCTCCCCGAGGACGCCGTGGATCGGCCCGACGCCCTGGCCGGGGTCGACCTGGTGCTGTGCGACCCGTTCACGCCCGGACCGGGGCACGAGGCCCGCCTGCTGGCCTGGCTGGCGCGGGGGGCCGGTGTGCCGGTGCTGGTGCACACCTGGCAGACCCACGCCTCGGCGGTCGAGCGCGCCCTGGACGCCGGTGCCGACGGCTGGGTCGCCAAGACCGCCCCCGCGGCCGAGCTGGTCGTGGCGGTGGAGGCCGTGCACCGCGGTGACGCCGTGCCGGCCCTGGCCGGCCCGCCCGCCTTCCCGGGCCTGTCGGGCCGCGAGTCGGAGGTGCTCGTCCTACTGTGCCGGGGGCTGTCCAACAGCGAGATCGCCGCGGCGCTCTTCGTGAGCGTCAACTCGGTGAAGACCTACGTCCGCCAGGTCTACGCCAAGACCGGGGTGAGCCGGCGCACGCAGGCCGTGGCCTGGGCGCACCGCCAGGGCTGGACCGGCTAGCGCCGGGCCTCGCCCGGGCCGGCAGCGATGGCCAGCAGGTCCCGCACCGGCCCCGCCGGCGGTCGGGAGCTGCCCTGCCAGACCGCGGTCAGCACCCGGTGGAGGTCGAGCCCGGTGGTGGCGACCTCGACGACATCGCCCGCCTCGACGTCGCGGCGCACCGCCCAGCGGCTGAGGAAGGCCGGCGGGCTGCCCGCCCGCACGGCGGCCAGCACCGCGGCGTTGGTGGTCAGCTCCACCTCCGGCGCCGAGGCCACGTGACCGGCCGCGGCCAGGGCGTCCTCCAGCACACGGCGGGTGCCCGAGCCCGGCTCGCGGGTGGTCAGCGCCCGCGCCGCGACCCCGGCGGCCGGCAGCGGGGTGCGCCTCGTCGCCCACGGGTCGTCGGGCGCCGCCACCAGCACCAGCTCGTCGGTGCCCACCGGCCTGGTGGCCAGCCCGTGCAGGTCGACGGGCCCCTCGACGAACCCGAGCCCGGCGCTGCCGTCGCGCACCGCGGCGACCACCGCCTCGGAGTTGGTCGCGTGCAGGCTGACCGCGACCGGCGCGACCGTGCCGGCCGCGCGCTGCTGGCGCAGCCGCACGAGCCAGCGCGGGAGCAGGAACTCCGCGGTGGTCATGCTCGCGTAGACGTGCAGCTCGCGGGTGCCCTCCGAGCGCAGGGTGCGCACGGCGAGGTCGAGCTCGTCGGCCCGGTCGAGCAGGTCCTGGCTCCACTCCACGAGCAGGCGACCGTGGGCGGTGAGGGTCGAGCCGCTGGTGGAGCGCTGCACCAGCGAGAGCCCGGTCTGCGTCTCGACCGCCCGCAGCCGCTCCGACGCGCTCTGCTGGGAGATCCCCGCCGCGCGTCCGGCCGCGCCGATGCTGCCCAGCCGGGCCACGTCGACGAGCAGCCGCAGCGCCGGCAGGTCGGGGAGGGAGCTCACGGGCAGCACGCTAGTGCCCGCGGCGCTGCCGCACCCCCGCAGCGCGGCGACCGGCCGCTACGGTCGGCCCATGAGCCGGCTCCTCCTCGTGCACCACGCCCCCACCTCCGTCGTCGCGGAGCTGGCCGACCGGGTCGAGGCCGGGGCCCACGACGAGGAGGTCACCGGCGTCGAGGTGGTCGTGCGCGACGCGCTGTCGGCGAGCCCCGAGGACGTGCTCGCCGCCGACGGCCTCGTGCTCGGCACCCCGGCCAACTTCGGCTACATGTCGGGAGCGCTCAAGCACTTCTTCGACTCCGTCTTCCTGCAGGTCGGCGGCTCGCTGTCCGAGGACGGCTCCGCCGCCTCCGGTGCGGGCGCCAGCACGCCCTTCGGGCTGTGGGTGCACGGGCGCTACGACACCACCGGCGCGACCCGGTCGGTGCTCACGATCACCGGGGCGCTGCCGTGGCGGCAGGCGGCCGGTGTGCTGGAGGTGGTCGGCGACGTCGACCGACGGGCCCGCGACGCGGCCTACGAGCTCGGCGCCACGCTGGCCGCCCTGGTGTCGCCCGACGCCTGAGCCACTCCCGCCCCTCGCCGGCGCCCCCACCGGTAGCATCCCGGTGTCCGCCCCACCACCCGGCGTCGTGCCGGGCCGAGACCAGCACCGGAGGAGCGCGTTGCCCCACGCACCGCTGCCCCACGCCTCTCTGGTCCCCCGACGGCGCCCGCTCCCCGGGCCCACCGCCGTGCTGGCCGCCCTCGCCCTCGCCGCGCTGCTGAGCGCCTGCAGCGGGGGCGCCCAGGCCGACCCCGAGGTCGACCCCGCCCAGGTCGACGCCGTCGAGGCCCCCGAGCTGGGCGCGTGCCGCGTGCTCACCCCCGACGACGTCGCGCAGCCCTCCGACGCCACGCGCACCGTCGACTGCTCCGAGCCGCACACCGCCCAGACCTACGCCGTGGGCCCGCTGCCCGACGAGCTCTCCGACGCCGCCTACGACGACCCGCGCCTGGGTGCCTTCGCCTACGACACCTGCTCGGCCCAGCAGATGGCCTTCCTCGGCGCCGACGAGAGCACCGTCATGCGCACCGTGGTGGCGTGGGCGTGGTTCCGCCCCTCCGAGGCCGCCTGGGAGGAGGGCGCGCGGTGGTACCGGTGCGACCTCGTCGGTGGCAGCGAGCAGAGCGAGGAGTACGTCGAGCTCCCCGAGACCGCCGAGGGCCTGCTGACCGGACGCGTCGACGACCGGTGGCTGGTCTGCGCCGACGGCGCGACCGTCGCCGGGTCGCCGCGGGTGCCGTGCAGCGAGCCCCACACCTGGCGCGCCGTCACCACCATCAAGCTCGGCGAGGCCGGCGACCCCTATCCCGGCGACCGGCTCTCCGAGGTCCGCTCCCGCGACTTCTGCTCGGAGTCGGTGGGGGCGTGGCTGGGCTACCCGCCCACCTACGAGTACGGCTACACCTACTTCCACGAGGCCGAGTGGGACGGCGGCAACCGCCGCTCGGTGTGCTGGGCGAGGACCGACCGGTGACCCGCCTGCGCGGCCTGCGCACCCGTCTGGGCGCCCTCGCCCTCGTGCTCCCCCTGCTCGCCGCGTGCAGCGGCGGCTCCGGCGACCCGCAGCCGTCGTCCTCCCCGACACCGTCGGGCTCCGGGTCGGCCTCGGCGAGCCCCACCCCGACCGCTCCCCCGACCGCCGAGCCGGTGGCGCGGCCCGCGGAGGGCGCCTGCTACCGCCTGTCGTACGCCGCGGCCCTGGCGCCGACCGTCGACGCCCGCCCGGTGGACTGCGGGGGCGACACGGCGCGCACCTTCGCCGTCGGCACCGTCGACGCGCTCGCGGGGGGCCACCTGCTGGCCATCGACTCCGACCGGGTCCAGGCCGCCGTGGCGCGCACCTGCCCCGAGCGCCTGGCCGGATTCCTCGGCGGCACGCAGGCCGACCGCCGCCTCAGCATGCTGCGCGCGGTGTGGTTCACCCCCACCGTGGAGGAGTCCGACGCCGGCGCCGACTGGTACCGCTGCGACGTCATCGCGCTGGCCGCCGACGAGCGACTCGCCCCGCTCACCGGGGTCCTCGCGGGCGTGCTGGACACCGAGGCCGGTCGCGCGCGCTACGGCGTGTGCGGCACCGCCGAGCCGGGCACCGCCGGTTTCTCCCGCGTCGTGTGCTCGCGCCCGCACTCCTGGCGGGCGATCTCGGTGGTCGACCTCGGCACCGGCGCCTACCCGGGGGTCGACACCGTGCGCACCCGGGGGGAGGCGCCGTGCGAGGACGCCGGGCGCGACGCCGCAGCCGACCCGCTCAGCTTCCGCTGGGGCTACGAGTGGCCCACCGCCGAGCAGTGGGCCGACGGGCAGACCTACGGCCTGTGCTGGGTGCCGGACTGACCGGTCCGACGGACCGGCTCCGCGGCGGTGGGCTCAGAAGCCGAGCCGGCGCAGCTGGCGGGGGTCGCGCTGCCAGTCCTTGGCGATCTTGACGCGCAGGTCGAGGTAGACCGGGGTGCCGAGCAGCGCCTCGATCTGCACGCGGGCGTCGGAGCCGACCTTGCGCAGGCGCGAGCCCTTGTGGCCGATCATGATCCCCTTCTGCGAGTCGCGCTCCACGAAGACCGACGCGTGGATGTCGAGCAGCGGGCGGTCCTCGGGGCGGTCCTCGCGCAGCCCCATCTCCTCGACCACGACGGCGATGGAGTGCGGCAGCTCGTCGCGCACCCCCTCGAGGGCGGCCTCGCGGATCAGCTCGGCCACGATCGCCTCCTCGGGGGCGTCGCTGAGCTCGCCGTCGGGGTAGAGCTGCGGGCCGGTCGGCAGAAGCGCGACGAGCAGGTCCTGGAGCAGCTCGACCTGGTCGCCGGCCTGGGCCGAGACCGGCACGATCTCGGCCCACTCGATGCCGGTCTCGGCGCCGAGCGCGGCGATGTCGAGCAGGTGCTGACCGATCTGCTCGGGGGTGGCGAGGTCGGTCTTGGTGGCGATGGCGACCTTGGTCGTGCGACGCACCTTGGCCATCTCGGCGACGATGAAGCGGTCCCCGGGCCCGATCTTCTCGTTGGCGGGGAAGCAGACGGCGACGACGTCGACCTCGGCCAGCGTGGTCTTGACCAGGTCGTTGAGCCGCTCGCCGAGCAGGGTGCGGGGGCGGTGCAGCCCCGGGGTGTCGACCAGCACGAGCTGGGAGTCGGGGCGGTGCACGATGCCGCGGACCACCGTGCGGGTGGTCTGGGGCTTGGAGGAGGTGATGACCACCTTCGAGCCGACCAGCGCGTTGGTCAGCGTGGACTTGCCGGCGTTGGGGCGACCCACGAAGGAGGCGAAGCCGCTGCGGAAGCCGGCGCTCCCGTCGGCACCGCCACCCGCGCGGTGGTCGTCGAGGCGCTCGCCGGACGTGCGGCCCGACCTGCTGCCGGGGGTCGTGGGGGTCTCACTCATGTCGCGCCTCGTCGTAGTCGGCCCAGATCTGCTCGTCGGTCTTGCCCGCTGCCTTGCCGGCCCGCCAGATGGGGCCGGGGTCGACCGCGCGTGGCTGACGGGTGGCGCCTCCGCGCCAGTAGCCCATCACGTCGTAGGCCGTGCTGGGCAGCGACCGCTCGCGCATCAGGTGCTTGCGGATCGCCCGCATCTGCGAGGACTCCCCCGCCATCCAGAAGTATCCCTCGTCGGCGGGCCAGTCCAGCTCCTCGACGACCTCGGCCAGCCGGGAGCGGCCCTCGCCGGGCTGCGGCAGCCAGGTCACGTCGAGGCCCTCGGGCAGGTAGCCGGTCGGCACCTCGGGCACCTCGACCCAGATCCGGGTCGGCACCGCGGCCCTCGCGCCGTCGGCCCGGGTGGTCGTCTGGGCGATGCGGGCCATGGCCGGCAGGGCGGTGAGGTCGCCGACCAGCATCAGCCAGGCCGCTCCCGCCGGCATGGCGAAGGAGCCCTTGGGCTCGGTGACCGTCACGGTCTCCCCCACCAGCTCCTCGGCCGGCCGTGCCGCCCACTCGGTGACCAGGCCGACGTCGTGCACGACGACGTCGAGCACGAGCTCGGTGCCGTCCCAGGAGCGCACCGTGTAGTAGCGGCTCTGGAACTGGCCCGGCACCACGAGGCCCACCCACTCGTCGGGCACGCCGGTCGAGACGAACCCGGCCAGACCGGGCCCGCCGAGGACCAGGCGCACGAGGTGGTCGCTGCGCTGCTCGCGACGCAGCACCACGGCGGCGTACTGCTGGGCGCGGGTGCTCACCGGACGAGGTTAGTCACCAGGTGGGCCGCAGCGGCAATCCGTCGGAGCCGTCCTCGCCGGTGCGCACCGCCAGCACCTGGTGCAGCTGGATCTCGTTGCGCTCGAAGCCGAGCCGCGAGCCGGCCATGTAGAGCCCCCACACCCGGGCCGTGCCCTCGCCGACCTCGGCCACGCACTCGTCCCAGTGCTCGACGAGGTTGGCGCACCAGTCGCGCAGGGTCATCGCGTAGTGGCGGCGCAGGTTCTCCTCGTGCACGACCTCCAGCCCCGCGTCCTGGGCGGTGGCGATGATCGTGCCCGACCCGGTCAGCTCGCCGTCGGGGAAGACGTAGCGGTCGATGAACGCCCCGGTCTCGGTGACCGCGTTGTCGTGGCGGGTGATGCAGTGGTTGAGCAGCCGGCCCTCGGGGCGCAGCCGCTCGCGCAGGAAGGAGAAGTACGCCGGGTAGTTGCGCACGCCGACGTGCTCGAGCAGCCCGATCGAGCTGACCGCGTCGAAGTCGGTCTCGAGCACCTCGCGGTAGTCGCTGTGGCGCACCTCGGCGAGGTCGCCCAGGCCGTCGCGGTCGATGGCCTCCTTGGCCCACGACGCCTGCTCGCGCGACAGCGTCACACCGAGCGCCTTCACGCCGTACTCCCGGGCGGCGTGGCGCACCATGCCTCCCCAGCCGCAGCCCACGTCGAGCAGGCGCTGTCCCGGCCTGAGGTCGAGCTTGCGGCACACGAGGTCGAACTTCTCGGCCTGCGCCTCCTCCAGCGAGGCGTCGGCGTCGGGGTAGACGGCGCAGGTGTAGGCCATCGAGGGGCCCAGCACGTGGCGGTAGAAGGCGTTGGAGACGTCATAGTGGTGGCTGATGACCTCGGCGTCGCGCGTCAGCGAGTGGCGCAGGCCCTCCACGGCGCGCCGCCAGCGCGGCAGGTGCTCCTGCGGCGGGGGCGGCGGCGGCTTGAGGTGGCCCAGGCCGAGCCCGCGCACGAGGGTCACGAGCTCGCCGGGGGTGGGCTTGCGGAAGCGCAGGTGGTTCTGCAGGAGCCGCATGACGGCGTAGGGGTCGCCGGGGTGCACGCCGTGCACGACCAGGTCGCCGGAGACGTAGGCGCGCGCCATGCCGAGGTCGCCGGGCGCGGTGAGCAGGTACGACAGCCCGCGCGGGGTGCGCAGCTCGAGGCCGAGCTCGGCGTCGGGCGGGCCCGCGACGGAGCCGTCGTAGGCCCGGAACCGCACCGGCATGCCGTCGCGCAGCAGGGTCTCGACCGCCTGGCCGATGGTGAGGGTGGATGTCGTGGAGCCGGTCACTGCCTGCGCACCGCCTTGTCGTAGAGGTGGGTGAGTCTGTCGTCGGGGTCGACGCGGGCCTTGACGGCGGCCAGGTGCGCCCCGTCGTAGAGCCGGTCGAAGGTCTCGCGGTCGTAGAAGGCCTCGGAGTAGAGGGACTTGTGCCCGCCGAGGCGGTGCACCTCGGCCTCGATGGCGCGGTTGGTCGGGCCGTCGTCGGCGTCGTCGCCGACGTGCACGGTGCCCCAGAAGCCGACGTTGACGTAGGTCTCGCCGGGCTCGAGGGGGTAGGTGGGCCAGCGCCCGCCGCCGCTGGTGCCGCGGGAGACCAGCGGGCACAGCCACACCGGGCGCATGCCGACCTCGTCGTCGAACCACGCCAGGAAGTCGGGCAGCCGCTCGACGGGCACCTCGACGTCCTGCACCACCCGCTCGCGCCGCGGTCGGCCCGCGCGGGCGTCGAGGCGGTCGACCAGGCCGAGGCGCTGGTCGAGGCCGACGAGGCGGTGGTAGACGTCGGAGCGACGCCAGCGCCGCGGCCACAGGCGTCGTACGACGGGGCGCTGCACCCCGAAGGCCCCCGAGCACCAGAACCAGTCGGTGTCCCAGCGCCAGAGGTAGTCCTCGGTCGTCAGCACGTCGTGCTCGCGCTGCTGCAGGGAGCGGTAGAAGACCTGCTGGCCGGTGTAGTCCGACGCCGGCCCGCCGGGTCGGTCGGTGAAGGTGGCCAGCGTGAGGTAGAGCTCGTCGGGGGAGAACGCGACGCCGTCGAGACCGTCGACCCGCACCCCGTCGTGCTCCCCCGACCCGACCACGGCCGCGATCCCCGCCGCCAGCTCCTTCGCGTCGGCGAAGCGCACGTGGCGCAGGGCCACGAAGGACGGCACCGCGACCAGCGAGATCCGCAGCCGCGTGGCGTAGCCCAGCGAGCCGTAGGAGTTGGGGAAGGTGTCGAAGAGGTCCTCGCCGGGTCGGGTCGTGACGATCTCGCCGGCGCCGGTGAGCACGTCCATCTCCAGCACCGACTCGTGGGGCAGCCCGTGGCGGAAGCTCGTCGACTCCACGCCCAGCCCGGTGACCGCGCCACCGAGGGTGATGGTGCGCAGCTGCGGCACCACCTCGGGCACGAGCCCGTGGGCCAGCGTGGCCGCCACGAGGTCCTCGTAGGTGCACATGCCCTGCACCTCGGCGGTGCGCCGCCCGGGGTCGACCTCGATCACGCCGGTCAGGCCCGACACGTCGAGGCCCGGCGACGTGGTCGCGGTGCGGGGCCGGAACAGGTTGGAGGTGCGCTTGGCCAGTCGCACGGGGGCGGCGGGCGCCAGGTCCGCGTACGACGTCAGCAGGCGGGCGACCGCCTCCTCATGCTGTCTCCAAGCACCGCTCTCAGCCACCCGCCGCACGTTACTCCCGGGTCGTGTCGCCCGGGAGTCGGGTCCGTGTCGCCTCCCGTCGTACGGTGGCGGACGACACGGGGTGCCCGCCGACGCGGGCTGAGAGCAGACCCGTCGAACCTGATCTAGCTCGCACTAGCGAAGGGATGTCGCCGTGGACCAGCCACGCCCGATCCAGCCTGACCCGATCCGGCCCGACCCGATCCGGCCCGACCCCGCCCGGTGGCGCCCCGGCGGCGTCCTGCTGGTCGCCGACACCCGTGCCTGCCGGCCGCGGGGCGTGGTGGCCACGGTGGCTGCCGCCCTCGACGGCGGGGTGCGCTGGGTGCAGCTGCGCGCCAAGACCGAGCCGGACGGCGAGGTGCTCGAGCTGCTGGGCGAGGTGGCCGAGCTGTGCCGCGACCGGGCGCGCCTGGTGGTCGACGACCGCGTCGACGTGCTGCTCGCCGCGCGGGCCCGCGGCCTCGCGGTCGACGGCGTGCACGTGGGCCGGCGCGACCTGCCCGTCGCCCTCGTACGCCGCCTCGTCGGCCCCGACGCGCTGGTCGGGCTGACCACCCCCACCCCGGCGCTGGCCGCCCGCGCAGGCGACCTGCCGCCCGGCACGGTCGACTACCTCGGGGTCGGCGCCTACCGCGCGAGCACCACCAAGGCCGACCATCCGCCGGTGACCGGCGCGGCCGGCCTCGCCGCCGTCGTGGCCGCTGCCGGGCGGCTGCCCTGCGTGGCGATCGGTGGCATCGTCGCGGGCGACCTCGCCGCGGTGCGGGGTGCGGGCGCGGC
This sequence comes from Nocardioides sp. P86, assembly GCF_023712465.1. Taxonomy (NCBI): domain Bacteria; kingdom Bacillati; phylum Actinomycetota; class Actinomycetes; order Propionibacteriales; family Nocardioidaceae; genus Nocardioides; species Nocardioides sp. P86. Next base: position 496,452 of record NZ_JAMAYE010000002.1, read on the forward strand.
GGGGGCCGCCGTCGTCGCGGCCGTCTGCGCCGCCCCCGACCCGCGCCGCGCCGCCGCGGCCCTCGTCACCGCCTGGGGCGCCCCGGGAGCCGCCCGGTGAGCCGCCCCGTCACCACCGCGGGGCGCCGGGCACGACCGGACCTGCGCGCCAGGGACCTGCCCCGCGTGCTCAGCATCGCCGGGAGCGACCCCAGCGGCGGCGCCGGCGTGCAGGCCGACCTCAAGAGCATCGCCGCCCACGGCGGCTACGGCATGGCCGCCCTCAGCGCCCTCACGGCCCAGAACACCCAGGGGGTGCGCGCCGTGCACGTGCCGCCGTCGTCCTTCCTGCGCGCCCAGCTCGACGCCGTCTCCGACGACATCGCCGTCGACGCGGTCAAGGTCGGCATGCTGGCCCGCGCCGACGTGGTCGGCGAGGTCGCGGCGTGGCTCGGGCGGACGGCGCCGCCGCTGGTGGTGCTCGACCCCGTGATGGTCTCCACCAGCGGCCACCGCCTCCTCGACGCCGACGCCGAGGCCGCGGTGCGCGACCTGTGCGCCGGCGCCGACCTGCTGACGCCCAACCTCGCCGAGCTGGCGGTGCTGGTCGACCGGCCCGCGGCACCCGACTGGTCGGGAGCGCTCTCGCAGGCGGCCGAGCTGTCGGCGCGCACCGGCGCGGTCGTGCTGGCCAAGGGAGGACACCTGGCGCGCAGCGCCTCCGACCGCGGCGGGGAGGCCGGCTGTCCCGACGCCCTCGTGGACGCCGCCGCGGCGCCGGTGGTGCCGGGCGGCCTGCTCGAGCTGCCGGGGCGGCGGCTGGCGAGCACCGGCACCCACGGCACGGGCTGCTCGCTGTCGGCGGCGATGGCCACCCTGCTGGCCCGCACGGCCGACTGGGCCGGCTCGGCGCGCACGGCCAAGGCCTGGCTCCGCGGCGCCATCGAGCACGGACCGGAGCTCGAGGTCGGCACGGGCCACGGGCCCGTGCACCACCTGCACGCGTTGTGGGCCGCGGCCCGGTGACCCCGGCCCCCGGCGCGGCTCAGGTGGTGGTGGTGCCCAGCAGGGAGCCGCGGGCGTCGCCGCGGTGGACCACGACCCCGGCCCCGGCCAGGTCGCGCACGGCGGCGAGGTCGGTGTCGGCGACCGCGTCGGCGTCGGTGAGCACGACCACGGCCTCCAGACCCTTCGAGCCCGAGGCCACGGCCATCGCCACGCAGACCCCGACGGCCGACACGGCCAGCGAGGGCAGCGCCACCGTCGCGGCGGCGTAGGTGCGTCCGTCGGAGTCGCGGACCGCCGCGCCCTCCGCGGCCCCGGTGCGGGCCCGGGTGGCGCGCGCCAGGGTCACCAGCTTGCGGTCCTCGGCGGAGGTCTCCTCGGTGCGGGTCTCAGTCATCGTGCTCCTCGTCGTCGTGGGCGGGGTCCTGCGGGGGCACGCGGCTGATCAGCACGGTGCCGATCCGGTTGCGCCGCCCGGTGGTCTGCTCGGCGGTGAAGCGCAGGCCGTGGGCCTCCACCTCGGAGCCGGCGATCGGCACCAGACCGAGGTGCTTGGCCATGAGGCCGCCGACGGAGTCGACGTCCTCCTCCTCGACCCGGTGGCCGAAGAGCTCGTCGAGGTCGTCGACGGGATAGCGGGAGGAGACCCGGAAGACGTCGTCGCCGAGCACCTCCACCTCGACCTCCTCGGCGTCGTACTCGTCGGTGATCTCCCCGACGATCTCCTCGAGGATGTCCTCGATGGTGACGAGCCCGGCGGTGCCGCCGTACTCGTCGACGACCACCGCGACGTGCTGGCGCCGCGCCTGCATCTCGGTGAGGAGCGCGTTGGCCGGCTTCGACTCCGGCACCCAGTGCACCGGGCGCATCACCTCGTCGATGCGCTGGGTGAGCGCGACCTCGGGGGCCTCGAAGTCGCGGCGCACGATGTCCTTGAGGTAGGCCATGCCGACGATGTGGTCGACGTTCTCCTCCACCACGGGCACGCGGGAGTAGCCCGAGCGCAGGAAGAGCGAGAGCGCCTGGCGCAGGTCCTTGTGGCGCTCGAGGAAGACCACGTCGCCGCGGGGCACCATGACCTCGCGCACCGTGGTGTCGCCGAGCTCGAAGACGGAGTGGATCATCTTGCGCTCGCTGGTCTCGATCACCGAGGACGCCTCGGCCAGGTCGACGAGCTCGCGCAGCTCGGTCTCGGTGGAGAAGGGCCCCTCGCGGAAGCCCCGCCCCGGCGTGATGGCGTTGCCGACCGCGATCAGCAGTCGCGGCAGCGGGCCGAGGACACCCGTGATGACGGCCAGCGGGCCGGCCGACAGCAGCGCCACCGTCTCGGCGTGCTGGCGTCCCACCGTGCGCGGGGCCACCCCGACGGCGACGAAGGAGACCACCAGCATCACGAGGATCGCCGTGACGACGCTGCGCCACCACGCGCCGTCGTAGGCCTCGTCGATCTGGTCGGCGACCAGCACGATGGCCGAGATCTCGCACAGCAGCCGCAGCAGCAGGGCGGTGTTGAGGTAGCGCGGCGGGTCCTCGAGCAGGACGACGAGCCGGCGCGCTCCGGGGCGCCCCTCGGCGAGCAGCTCCTCGGCCCGGGCGCGGGAGAACGACGCGAGCGCGGCCTCGGCCGCGGAGAAGACGCCGGCGAGGACGACCAGGGCGGCCGCCGTCACCAGCAGCCCGAGATCGCCCGAGGTCACCGCCGGGTCACCGCGAGCGCCAGCCGGCGAGGAGCTCGTCCTGGAGACCGAACATCTCCCGGTGCTCCTCCGGCTCGGCGTGGTCGTAGCCGAGCAGGTGCAGGATGCCGTGGGTCGTCAGCAGCTCCAGCTCGGCCAGCGTGCCGTGCCCGGCCGTCTCGCCCTGCCGCTCCGCGACCACCGGGCACAGCACCAGGTCGCCGAGCACGCCCTCCTCGGGCTCCTCGTCGACCAGCCCCGGACGCAGCTCGTCCATCGGGAAGGCCAGCACGTCGGTGGGGCCCTCCTTCTCCATCCACTGCTCGTTGAGCTGAGCGATGGTGTCCTCGTCGACCGCCTTGATGCACAGCTCCGCGAGGGGGTGCACCCGCATGGCGTCCATGACGTAGCGGCTCAGCGCGGCCAGGTGCGCCACGTCGAGACCCCGGCCGGACTCGTCGAGGACCTCGATGCTCATCCCGCTCACCGCCCGGGGTGGCCCGCGCGGGACCGCTCGGAGCGCGCGCTCTCGGCGCGGGCGTCGAACTCGTCGTAGGCCGCGACGATCTTGCCGACCAGCTTGTGGCGCACGACGTCGCTGCTGGTGAGGCGGTTGAAGGAGATGTCGTCGACGCCGTCGAGGATGCCCTCGATGATCCGCAGCCCCGACTTCGTGCCACCCGGCAGGTCGGTCTGGGTGATGTCGCCGGTGACCACGATCTTCGAGCCGAAGCCCAGCCGGGTCAGGAACATCTTCATCTGCTCCGGCGTCGTGTTCTGCGCCTCGTCGAGGATGATGAAGGAGGAGTTGAGGGTGCGACCGCGCATGTAGGCCAGCGGTGCCACCTCGATGGTGCCGGCCGCGAGCAGCTTGGGGATCGACTCGGGGTCCATCATGTCGTGCAGCGCGTCGTAGAGCGGGCGCAGGTAGGGGTCGATCTTCTCGCTCAGCGTGCCCGGCAGGTAGCCCAGGTGCTCGCCGGCCTCGACGGCCGGACGGGTCAGGATGATCCGGGTGACCTCCTTCGACTGCAGCGCCTGCACGGCCTTGGCCATGGCGAGGTAGGTCTTGCCCGTGCCGGCCGGGCCGATGCCGAAGGTGATGGTGTGCTTGTCGATGGAGTCGACGTAGCGCTTCTGGTTCAGCGTCTTGGGCCGGATCGAGCGGCCGCGGTTGCTGAGGATGTTCATGCTCAGCACGTCGGCGGGACGCTCGGTGGTCTCGGCGCGCAGCATGCCGAGCACGCGCTCGACGGTCTCGCCGGTGACGCCCTGGCCGGTGCGGATGATCGTCACCAGCTCGTCGAGCAGGCGCTCGGCCAGCGCGACCTCGCCGGGCTCGCCGAGGAAGGTGATCCGGTTGCCCCGCACGTGGATCTCGGCGTCGAAGGCCCGCTCGATGAGGGCGAGGTGCTCGTCGCCGGCCCCCAGGAGGCTGACCATGTTGATGCTGTTGGGGACGACCACGGTGTGCCGGGTCTGGTGGGCGACGGACGGGCTCTGCGGGGCGTCGAGGTCGCGGGGGGTGCTCTCGGTCATGGATGCCCCGGTCGGGGCGCCTCTCGTGGTCGGCGGTGCGGCCGTTCCATCGTACGGCGCGCCGCCCGACCAGCCCAGCGGGTTCCTCGCTGGGAGCCGCGGGCGCGGCGTACGGTGGGCGCATGGCCGGTCCGGACGCGCACGTCGAGCAGTGGCCCGACGAGGACCCCGACGACCACGACGACGACACCGAGCCGTACTGGTTCCCCGGGCAGCACCTCCCCGGCCACGCCCGGGGCATGGGGCTGACCCACCACACGCAGGAGGGGGCGCTGCTCGACTTCGCGGGCTCGCTCGACCCCAGCAAGCCGCTGCACAAGATCACCGCCTGGGTGATGCTCGTGGTCTTCGGCCTGCCGGTCTTCTTCTACGTGCTGCGCCTCGTGCTCGCCGTCCTGCCCGGCTGACCGGGCGCGCCGGCCCGGGTCCGCCCCGCCGACCGGCTCAGCCGGGCGGCCAGGTCATCGAGCGACCCGCGAGCAGGTGCAGGTGGGTGTGGAAGACCGTCTGACCCGCGTCGGCGCCGGTGTTGAAGACCAGGCGGTAGTCGTCGTGGCCCTCGGCCGTGGCCACCGCGGCCGCGGTCGTCACCAGCTCGGCCGAGGCCTGCGGGTCGCCCGCGGCCAGCTCGGCGGCGTTGGCGTGGTGCTCGCGCGGCACGACGAGCACGTGGGTCGGCGCCTGGGGGTTGAGGTCGCGGAAGGCCACCGTGCGCTCAGTGACGTGCACCACCTCGGCCGGCACCTCCCCCGCCACGATCTTGCAGAACAGGCAGTCGGCCACGGGGCCCTCCATCGGTGGGGTACGTCGGGCCCCGGCGGGACCGCTCGGTCGTGCCGCCGGCGCAACCCCGGGGGCGCCCCGAGCGTCTCACCTGCGCCGACCCCGCACCAGCACCGACCCGACACGCGAGCCCCCCGCCTCCAGCGCTGGACCGGCTCCCACCCCGAGGATGGACCCATGACCGCTTCCCCCTGGACCCGTCTCGCCACCGTCGGTGGCACCCTCGCCCTCGGCGCCTGCGTGCTCGCGGGCTGCGGCGCCGACGACGACACCGCCGGCGACCCGACGGCCTCCGACAGCGCCACCGCCTCCACGACCCCCTCGGAGTCGCCCAGCGGCAGCGAGGAGCCCACCACCTCCCCCAGCGCCAGCGCCCCGACCGCCAGCGCCACCGAGGAGCCGAGCCAGGACCCCGGCTCGGAGACGGTGCCGACCTACTTCGTGGCCGACGCCCCGCAGGGCCCGCGGCTGTTCCGCGAGTTCCACCAGGTCGCCGGCGACCCGCTCCAGGCCGCCGCCGACCTCGTCACCACCGGCGAGGCCACCGACCCCGACTACCGCTCGCTCGTGCCCGCCGGCACCTTCTCCTCCGTCTCGTACGACGGCGACGCCTTCGTGGTCTCCCTGCCCGACGCCTCGTGGGCCGAGCGCGGCGGCCTGTCGGCGCGCGAGGCCCGCCTCGCGGTGCAGCAGGTGGTCTACACGCTGCAGGGGGTGCAGCAGGAGCGGGCGCCGCTGCGCGCGGAGCTCGACGGCGAGCCCTCGACGCTCTTCGGGGTCGACACCTCCGCGGGCGTGAAGCAGGCGCCGCAGCTCTCGGTGCTGGGCCTGGTCAACGTCACGGCGCCCGAGCAGGGCGCGACCCTGTCGGGCCCGGTCACGGCCTCGGGCCTGGCCAGCTCCTTCGAGGCGACCGTGCCGTGGGAGGTGCGCGACGCCTCCGGCGAGGTCGTCCTCGACGGGTTCGCCACCGCCGACGGCTTCATGGGCCGGCTCTTCCCGTGGACGACCGAGGTCGACCTGTCCTCGCTGGAGCCCGGCGACTACACCTTCGTCGCGTCGACCGACGACGCCGGCGGCGAGGGCCCCGGCCCCACCGAGGACTCCAAGGACTTCACCGTCGGCTGACCAATCCACCGGCAGCACGACTCCGAAGCACCAGGGCAGACGCTCCGGCCTCGTGGCGTGGGGGCCTTTTCCGGGTCCGGACCGTCTGCGGCGCTCGACCCCGGCCTCACACATCGAGGCCGGGGTCGAGCCGTCTCCGGAGCCCGCGCCGGGACAGAACCGGGGGAAGTCCGCCCAGGGCGGCGGAGACGACGGCGACGGTACCCCGCCGACAGCGCGAGTACCCAACTTGACGTCGGCCCCGCGAGGTGGTGGGGCTCAGTCCCAGCGAGGCGTGGCCGCCAGCAGTGCCGCGACCGCGGCGAGCCCCGCGGTCGACGTGCGCAGCACCTCGGCGCCCAGGCGCACCGAGCGGGCGCCGGCCGCGACGAGGGCCGCGACCTCCTCCTCGGTCAGGCCGCCCTCGGGGCCGACGACCACGACGAGGCGACCGGAGACCGGCACGCTCAGCGCCGAGAGCGCCTCGGTGGCCTCCTCGTGCAGCACCACGGCCAGGTCGGCCGCCGCGACCAGGGCGCAGACGTCCTCGGTGCGCGCGAGCGGGGCGACCTGCGGGTGCCAGGGACGGCGCGCCTGCTTGGCGGCCTCCCGGGCCGTGGCCCGCCAGCGCGCCAGCGACCGCTCGGCCCGCTCGCCCTTCCACACCGCGACCGACCGCGCCGCGGCCCAGGGCACCACCTCCGCGACGCCGACCTCGGTCAGCACCTCCACGGCCAGCTCGCCCCGGTCGCCCTTGGGCAGGGCCTGCACCACCGTGACCGACGGCGCGGGCTCGGGGTGGTCGGCCACCTCCTCCACGACGGCCTCCAGCGACCGCTTGGCCGTGGCCGTCACGGCGGCCACGACACTGCGTCCGCGGCCGTCGGTCAGCACCAGACGCTCACCGACACGCATCCGGCGTGCGGCGACGGCGTGGTGGGCCTCGTCGCCCTCGAGCGCGACGGGCGCCCCCACCCGGGCGTGGGCGAGGGTCTCGACGAGGTGCACCGGCAGCGTCACGACCGGCTCAGTGCGGGTTGAAGGCGTCGCGCAGGCGGCCGAAGACCGACTTGGTGCCGGGGCGCACCGACCCCGTGGGGGCCTCCTCGCCCCGCAGCGCGGCGAGCTCGCGCAGCAGCTCCTCCTGCCGCGCGTCGAGGCGACCGGGGGTCTCGACCGCGATGGTGACGACGAGGTCGCCCCGGCCGCCCCGCAGTCCGGGCACGCCGCGGCCGCGCAGCACCTGCTCGGTGCCCGACTGGGTGCCGGGGCGGACCTCGATCTCGAAGCTGGTCTCCAGCTCGGTGGGCTCGTCAGGGTCGGCCACGACGTCGGCCTCCAGGGTCGGCAGCGTGATCGTGGTGCCGAGCGCGGCCGCCGTCATCGGCACCGTGACGGTGCACTGGAGGTCGTTGCCGTGGCGGCGGAACGTCGGGTGCTCGGCCACGTGGATCTCGACGTAGAGGTCACCGGCGGGGCCGCCGCCCGGCCCGACCTCGCCCTGCTCGGTCAGCTGCACGCGGGTGCCGGTGTCGACGCCCGCGGGGATCTTGACCGTCAGCGAGCGACGCGAGCGCACCCGGCCGTCGCCGGAGCACTCCCGGCACGGGTCGGGGATGATCGTGCCGAAGCCGCGGCAGGCCGCGCAGGGGCGCAGCGTGCGGATCTCGCCGAGGAACGACCGCTGCACCTGGGCGACCTCGCCCTGGCCCCGGCAGGTCTCGCACGGCACCGGCTGGCTGCCCGGTGCGGCGCCGTCGCCGTGGCAGGTCGAGCACAGCACCGCGGTGTCGACCTTGATCTCGCGGGTGACGCCGAAGGCGGCGTCGGCGAGGTCGACCTCGAGGCGGATCAGCGCGTCCTGCCCCCGACGAACGCGCGGGCGCGGACCACGGCCCTGGCCACCGCCCTGACCGCCGCCTCCGAAGAACGCGTCCATGATGTCGGTGAAGGAAAACCCGGCACCCTGCCCGAAGCCGGCCTGCCCGCCCCCACCGAAGGGGTCTGCGCCGCGGTCGTAGGAGGAGCGCTTCTGCGGGTCGGAGAGCACCTCGTAGGCCATCGAGACCTGCTTGAACTTCTCCTGCGACTCGGGGTCGGGGTTGACGTCGGGGTGCAGCTGGCGCGCCAGTCGGCGGTAGGCCTTCTTGATCGCGTCGCCGTCCGCGTCGCGGGCGACCCCGAGGAGGTCGTACAGGTCCTGGCTCACTGATGGTCCTTCGTCGTCGTCCGGGTGGTGCGTGCTGGTCGTACGTCGTGCTCTGGCGTGCTGGTCTGGCGTGCTGGTCTGGTGGGGCGCGGGCGCTCGGGGGCGCCCGGGTGCGGAACGGGCCCGCGGGCCGGGCCGGTGAGGGCGTGCTCAGGCCTCGTCGAGGATGCGGGAGACGTAGCGGGCGACCGCGCGCACCGCGGCCATCGTGCCCGGGTAGTCCATGCGGGTGGGACCCACGATGCCGAGCGTGGCCAGCGACTCCTCGCGGGGGCCGTAGCCGGTGGAGACGACGCTGGTCGAGGACAGCTCCTCGTAGGGGCCCTCGGCGCCGATGCGCACCGTGACGAGGCCGCCGGTGCCCGACTCCCCCAGCAGCTTGAGCAGCACGACGTGCTCCTCGAGGGCCTCGAGCAGCGGTCGCACGGCCGAGTCGAAGCTGTCGCCGTACCTCGCGAGGTTCGCTGCGCCGCCGACGGCGACGCGGGCGTCGTTGCGGTGGTCGCTCATCGAGTCCACGAGCACCTCGACCACCTGCACGGTGGCTGCGCTCGGGCCCCGGCCGTCGGGCTCGCCGGCCTCGCCCAGGGCGCGCAGGGCCACGAGGGCCTCGGCGATGGTGGCGCCGGTGACGGTGCGCAGCACCAGCGAGCGCAGCTCGGCCAGCTCCTCGTCGGCGAGCTCCCCCTCGAGCTCGACCACGCGCTGCTCGACGCGCCCGGTGCTGAGGATCAGCACGACGAGCAGCCGGTGGGCGCCCAGGGAGACCAGCTCGACGTGGCGCACGGTGGAGCGCGACAGCGTGGGGTACTGCACCACGGCCACCTGACGGGTCAGCTGGGAGAGCAGCCGCACGCTGCGCTGCACGACGTCGTCGAGGTCGACGGCGCCGTCGAGGAAGGTGGAGATCGCCCGCCGCTCGGCGGTGCTCATGGGCTTGACCGTGGTGAGCCGGTCGACGAAGAGCCGGTAGCCCTTGTCGGTCGGCACGCGGCCGGCGCTGGTGTGGGGCTGCGTGATGTAGCCCTCGTCCTCCAGCACGGCCATGTCGTTGCGCACGGTGGCTGAGGAGACGCCCAGCCCGTGCCGCTCGACGAGCGCCTTGGAGCCGACGGGCTCGTCGGTGGCGACGTAGTCCTCCACGATGGCTCGCAGCACGGCGAGCCTGCGGTCCTCCTGCATCCCGCCTCCTCCCGCCGGCCCGGTCCGGGGCCCCTGGCACCCGGCCGCGCTCGATTGGCACTCGATTCCGTGGAGTGCCAACTCTACAAGGTCGGGCCCCTCACGGCAGCCCGGGCGTGGCCCGCGTCGGGCCGCCGGGCGTCCGTGCTCCGGCGCGTGTGGCGGACCCGACTCGGAGAGCCCCTCCCCCGGAGGACGCGGGTAGGTTAGGCTCACCTAACTACGACCACCCGTCACGGCGTCCGCCCCAGGACCGCCCGCCGATCGGAGGCAGCATGACCGCCGAGAGCTCGACCCGTCCCCTCCACGACCCCTTCCTGGTCGCGGCCGAGGCGCGCGCGGTGCTGTCGTGCGCCACCGACGCCGGTCTTGTCGTCGAGGGCGCCCCCGACGTGCTGCGCGACGACACCCTGGGCATGGCCGAGCGCGACGGCGTGCCGACCTTCACCTGCTCCCCCGACGGCGACCTCGCCCTGGCCGCCGCCCGTGGCGCCGGGGCCGTGCTCACCGTCGACAGCGCCCTCGCCGGCCCCGCCGGCGCGCGCCCGCCCTCGGTGACGGTCTCGGGCCGCCTCGCCCTGGCCGGCCTCGAGGCCTGCCCCTGCTGCGAGGACGAGCGACAGGTCGTGCGCCTGGTGCCCGAGCAGGTCGCCCTCCAGCTCACCGGCCCCGACGGCGCCGGCACCTCGCTGGCCGTGCCGGTCGAGGAGTACGCCGCGCCCGCCCACGCGCTCAACCGCGGCTACCTGCAGCGCTGCGTGGAGCACGCGGGCCGCTGCCACCCCGAGGAGCTGCGCGCCTCGGTCGCCCTCGCCGCCGGGGTGCCCGTCGAGCGCCTCATCGCCGCCGAGCTGGCCGACCTCACCGCCGGCGGGGTCGACGTGCGCTGGATCGACGACGCCGGCGCCCACGTCACCCGCCTGGTCTTCCCCCGCGCCGCGCGCTCGCCCGTGGAGCTGGCCGCGATGCTGCGGCGCGAGCTCGGCGCCGGCATCTGCTGACCCCGCCGACCCTCGCGCGGTCGGGATCGCCCGGTCGGAGCGGACAGCCGGGGTCCTGAGCCGCCGAACCAGCGCCATTGCGTGGCGGCCACGCCTCGGGGCCCACCGGTCTGCGCGGTCCGCGACCACCCCGACGGCCCCACCCTGCTGAACCAGCGCAATTGCGCAGCGCTCACGCCTCCACGCCCACCGGTTTGCGCGATCCGACACCACCCCGACGGCCCCAGGCTGCTCAACCAGCGCAATTGCGCAGCGCGCACCCCTCGACGCCCACCGGTCTGAGTCATCCGCGACCACCCCGACGGCCCCAGCCTGCTCAACCAGCGCAATTGCGCAGCGCGCACCCCTCGACGCCCACCGGTCTGCGTGATCCGCGACCACCCCGACGGCCCCAGCCTGCTCAACCAGCGCGATTGCGCGGCGCGCTCCGCTCCCCGCGCCCCGCGCCCGGCTAGGTTGAGCCGATGGGCTTCGAGGAGATCGCCGACCGCGTCTGGGTCTCACGGCGCGCGTGGTGCGACGTCAACGTCACGGTGGTGCGCGGTGAGCGCGGCCTGGTGGTGGTCGACACGCACGGGTCGCTGGCCTCGGGCCGCGCGCTGGTCGACGAAGTCCGTGCGCTCGGCCGGGGCGAGGTGGTGGCCGTCGTGACCACCCACGACCACTACGACCACGCCTTCGGCACCGGGGCGTTCCTCGAGGCCTGGGGCCCCCTGCCCGTGCACGCCCACGAGACGGCCGCCGCTCTGCTCACCGAGACCGCCCGGCGCGGCACGGGCGACTACCGCGGCGAGCACGCCGAGGAGGTCCACGCGACCGAGGTGGTCGTGCCCGACCACGTGTTCTCCTCCGCCGCGGTGCTGGACCTGGGCGACCGCGCCCTCGAGCTGGTCCACCCCGGGCGCGGTCACACCGCGGGCGACCTCGTGGTGCGGGTGCCCGACGCCGACGTGCTGCTGGCCGGCGACCTCGTCGAGGAGGCGCCGCCCGCCGGTGCCGGGGACGATGCGGTGCCGGCGTACGGCGCCGACTCGTTCCCGCTGGAGTGGCCCTGGAGCCTCGACGTCGTGCTGTCGCTGACCACCGCTCGCTCGGTGGTCGTGCCCGGCCACGGGTCGCCGGTCGACCGCGACTTCGTCGAGGTCCAGCGCAACGAGATCGGGCTGGTGGCCACCGAGATCCGCGACCTGGTGGCCCGCGGCGTGCCCGAGGCCGAGGCCCTGGCCACGGGGTCGTGGCCCTACCCCGCCGCGACCCTCGCCGACGCGGTCGCCCGCGGCTACTCCCAGCTGCCGCGCACCCCGCGCTGGCTCCCCCTCGTCTGACCCGCTCCCCGGTCCCAACCCGTCACCACCCCGCCGGGCGGTCGACCGCCCGCCCGCCCGCGCACTAGCGTCGCCCCATGAGCGAGACCCCCGACGAGCCCACGACCGGCATCTCCGACGACCAGCTGCCCGAGGACCTCGTGCCCGGCGACGACAACCCCCTCGCGGAGGGCCTGCCCGCCGGCGAGGACGCCGGCGACCTCCTCCACGACGGTAAGCCGGCCGCGGAGTCCGACGGCGGCGACGACGGTGAGGAACCCGACACCCAGCACTGACCGGCGCGCCGGGCCGGCTCGCGGCGGCGGGCGTCCTAGCCTGCTGCGATGAGTGATCGGTACGGCGGCGACGTGCTCTCCGGCGACTGGCGCGCCCCGAAGCGGGGCCGCGCGGTCGAGGCGCCCGCGGAGCTCGGAGCGGTGGTCGAGGAGGTCACCACCGACTGGGTGGGTGAGATCGTCGCGGTCGACCGGGACCTGCACACGCTGACGCTGGAGGACCGCCGCAGCAGGCGCCGCACCTTCCCCCTGGGCCCCGGCTTCCTGCTGGAGGGGCGCCCCGTCATCCTCGTGGCCCCGGCCCGCCCGGGTGCCCCCGTCGCCCCGACGCGCACCGCGTCGGGCTCGGTGGCCGTGCCGGGGGCGAAGGCCCGCGTCGCGCGGCAGAGCAGGATCTTCGTCGAGGGCCGCCACGACGCGGAGCTGGTGGAGAAGGTCTGGGGCGACGACCTGCGCATCGAGGGGGTCGTCGTGGAGTTCCTCGGCGGCGTCGACGACCTCGCCGACCATCTGGTCGACTTCAGGCCCGGGCCGCAGCGGCGCGTGGGCGTGCTGGTCGACCACCTGGTGCCGGGGTCGAAGGAGAGCCGCATCGCCCAGGGCATCGCGCGCTCGGCGGTGGGCAAGCACGTCCTGATCGTCGGCCACCCCTTCATCGACGTCTGGCAGGCCGTGAAGCCCGACCGCCTGGGGCTGGCGGCCTGGCCGACGATCCCCCGCTCGGTGGAGTGGAAGAAGGGCGTGTGCCAGCACCTCGGCTGGCCGCACCGCGACCAGGCCGACATCGCGCGCGCCTGGAAGCACATCCTGGGCAAGGTGGCCTCCTACGACGACCTGGAGCCGGCCCTGCTCGGTAGGGTCGAGGAGCTGATCGACTTCGTCACGGTCGACTGACCGCGACCGGCACCAGGAGGCCCCATGTCCCAGCCGCCCTTCGGCCAACCGCCCTACGGCCAGCAGCCCTACGGCCAGACCCCCTACGGCCAGACCCCGGGGCCCGACGGCCTGACCCCCGACGAGCGCACCTGGGGCGGCGCGGCGCACTGGTCGGCCCTCGTCGCGGCCTTCGTGGCGCTGTCGTTCCTCGGCCCGCTGCTCGTGCTGCTCCTCAAGGGCGGCACCTCGCCCTACGTGCGACAGCAGTCGGTCGAGAGCCTCAACTTCCAGCTCTCCATCCTCATCTACGGCGTCGTGTCGCTCGTGCTCGCCCTGGCGCTGGTGGGCTTCCTGCTGCTGCCGGTGGTGGGGCTGGTCTGGCTGGTGTTCACCGTCATCGGCTCGGTGCGCTCGGCGCGCGGCGAGCTCTACCGCTACCCGCTGACCATCCGCATGGTCAGCTGAGCAGGTCGCGCACCACGCCGTCGGCGACGAGGCGCGCCGCGTCCTCGAGCACGACCCGGTCGCCCTCGACCCGCACGAGGCCCCGCGAGCGCAGCCCCGGCACGGCGGCGGCGCCGGCGTCGTCGAGCACGTCGAGCGGGAGGCCCTCGCGCAGCCGCAGCTCCAACAGCACCCGCTCGACGCGACGGTCCTCCGGTGAGAGCACCTCGCGCGCGTGCGCCGGGCTCAGCCCGGCGCCGATCCGCTCGGCGTAGGCGACGGGGTGCTTGACGTTCCACCACCGCACGCCCCCCACGTGGGAGTGGGCGCCGGGACCGACGCCCCACCAGTCGGCTCCGGTCCAGTAGAGCTCGTTGTGGCGGCAGCGGTGGGCTCCGCTGGCCGGCATGCCCCGGGCCCAGTTCGACACCTCGTACCACCCCAGCCCGGCCGCGACCAGCCGCTCGTCGACGAGGGCGTACTTGTCGGCCAGGTCGTCCTCGTCGGGCATCGGCAGCTCGCCCCGGCGCACCCGGCGGGCCAGGGCGGTGCCGTCCTCGACGATGAGCGAGTACGCCGAGACGTGGTCGGGCTCGCAGGCCAGGGCCGCGTCGACCGAGGTGGCCCAGTCCTCCAGGCTCTCCCCGGGGGTGCCGTAGATCAGGTCGAGGCTGACCCGCTCGAAGCCGGCCTCGCGGGCCCACGCGACCGCCGCCGGCACGCGGCGGGGGTCGTGGGTGCGGTCGAGCACCCGCAGCACGTGGCCCACCTGCGACTGCATGCCGAAGGAGACGCGGTTGAGGCCCAGCTCGCGCAGCCGAGCCAGGTCGGCGGCGTCGACGCTGTCGGGGTTGGACTCGGTGGTGATCTCGGCGTCGGGGGCCAGCCCGAACTCCTCGGCGACCGCCTCCACCACCGCCCCGAGGTCGTCGGGGTCGAGCAGCGTGGGGGTGCCGCCGCCGAAGAAGACCGTCGACACGGGCAGGTCGACCTCGCCGAGGACCCGTCGCGCCTGCCGGACCTCGGCCACCGCCGCGGCGGCGTACGTCGAGCGCGAGGCCCCCGGGGCGCCCCCGGCGGGGCCGAGCTCCTCGGCGGTGTAGGTGTTGAAGTCGCAGTAGCCGCAGCGCACGGCGCAGAAGGGCACGTGGACGTAGAGGCCGAACGGGCGCCGGCCCAGACCGGCCAGGGCGGCCTCGGGCAGGGACCCGTCGGCGGGGACGGGATCGCCGTCGGGCAGGGCGGAGGGCATCTGGCCATCCTCCCACCCGGGGCCCGGGCGGCTCGGCGGCGGCTCGGACCCGGACGGCTCAGATGGGGACGTTGAGGGTCAGGGTGTAGCCCTCGGCCACCGACCCGGTCGCCTTCGCCAGCTGCAGCGAGTAGCCGTCGGCGAAGACGTTGTCGCTGTCGAGGCTGGTCTGGGCCATGTTCGTGACGCTCTGCTCGTAGCCCTCGGCCTCGGCGTAGACGGCGTCGGCGACGTCCTGGGGGATGGCCAGCTGGCTGGTGCGCAGCTTGTTGGAGGCGCTCGTGGCGTCCTCGAGGCTGGGGTAGACCTCGAAGTGCACGTGGGGCCAGCGACCCGAGTAGGCGGCGGGGAAGATGGTGGTGAACTCCACCCAGCCCTTCTCGTCGGTCTCCTGGACCCCGCGCAGGTAGTTCTCCTCCGCGATGGACTCCGAGTACATCGAGTACTCCCCGTCGCGGTCGCAGTGCCACACGTAGACCGCCGCCCCCGACAGCACCTCGGCCTCGTCGCCGGTGAGGTCGTAGACCTTGAGGCGCAGCGTCGTGGGCACCCCCTCGGCCACGCCCGAGGCGGAGCCGAAGCTGCGGGTGATGTCGGAGCGCACCACCCCCGACTCCGTCAGCACGTTGACGCCGTTGGACCCGTCGCCGGGGTAGGGACCGGCGGTCTCCTCGGGGATCTCGCCCTCGGCGACCTCCACCTCGGACCCGGCGGGCGCCGCGCCGCCGGGCCCGCCCTCCGGCGGGGTGCCGCCCGCGGTGCCGCCACCGGTGCCGCTCGTCGAGTCGGCGTCGGCGGAGCACGCCGCGAGCGCCGTGGCCGCGCCCACGCCACCCACCGCAGCGAGGAAGCGGCGCCGCCCGAGACGGTTGCGCTCCACGATCCGGGGCAGGTCGTGGCTCAGGCCCAGGTCGTGGTCCTCGAGGTCGCCCTGGTGGTCATGGTGGTGGTCGTGGCGCTGGTGCGGGGTCATGGCTCTCCTCGGAAGACGGAAACGGGTGCCGGCGGTCTCCCGCCGGCACCCATTCGAGTCGTCCTGCCTGTGCGCCCCCTGTGGGGAGCCTGCGCTCAGGAGTAGAAGGAGGCGATCCTCTCGGAGTTGTTGCTCTCCACCACGTTGCGCTTGACCTTCATCGAGGGGGTGAGCTCGCCGGACTCGATGGTCAGGTCGTGGTCGAGCAGGTCCCACTTCTTGATGGTCTCCCAGCGGTTGAGCCGCTCGTTGAGCTGGTCGACGTAGCCCCCGACCATCGCGCGGACCTTCTCCGAGCGCACGATGTCGGTGTAGGAGGCGCCCGACATCCCGTTCTCCTCGGCCCACGTCGCCATCGCGTCGGGGTCGAGGGTGATGAGGGCGACCACGAAGTTGCGCTCGTTGCCGAAGACGAGGAACTGGCTGGCGTAGGGGCACAGCGCCTTGAACTTGGCCTCGATGGCCGAGGGGGCGATGTACTTGCCGCCCGAGGTCTTGAAGAGGTCCTTGATCCGGCCGGTGATGGTGAGGAAGCCCTCGGCGTCGAGGCTGCCCTTGTCGCCCGTGCGCAGCCAGCCGTCCTCGGTGAACGCCTTGGCGGTCTCCTCGGGCAGGTTGTGGTAGCCGGCCATGATGTGGGGGCCGCGGATCTGGATCTCGTCGCCCTCCCCGATGCGGATCTCGCTGCCGGGCATGGCCTTGCCGACGCTGCCGATGCGGTAGTCGTCGGGGTGGTTGACCGCCGCGCCCGCGGAGTTCTCCGTCAGGCCGTAGCCCTCGAGGATGAGGATGCCGGCGGCGTGGAAGAAGTCGGCGATCTCGGAGTTGAGGGCGGCGGAGCCGGAGATGAAGAACTTCACGCGGCCGCCGAAGCGCTCGCGGACCTTGCTGTAGACCAGCTTGTCGAAGAGGCCGTGCTGCACCCGCAGCGCCAGCGGGACCGACTTTCCCTCGCGCTTGAGGCGGTCGACGGTCGTGCCGACCTCGAAGGCCTTGGTGAAGATCTTCTCCTTCGCGCCACCCTCCGCGGCCTGCATGGTGACGATGCGGGCGTGGGCCTTCTCGAAGATGCGGGGGGCCGCACCCATGAAGGTCGGCTTGACGACGCCGAGGTTGTCGACGATGCGGTCGACGCGACCGTCGATGGCGGTGGCGAACCCGCAGGCGAGCTGGGCCGAGAGCAGCACCTTGCCGAAGGAGTGGGCCATCGGCAGCCACAGGAACTGCAGGTCGGTCTCGTCGAGGATCCCCTGCTCCTTGATGAGCGCACCCTGGTAGACCCAGCCG
Organism: Nocardioides sp. P86; assembly: GCF_023712465.1. NCBI lineage: Bacteria > Bacillati > Actinomycetota > Actinomycetes > Propionibacteriales > Nocardioidaceae > Nocardioides > Nocardioides sp. P86. Next base: position 513,365 of record NZ_JAMAYE010000002.1, read on the forward strand.
CGGTGCAGCAGGCGCACGCCCTTGGGGCGCCCGGTCGTGCCCGAGGTGTAGATCAGCGTGGCCAGCTGGTCGGCCGGGATCGCCTCGGCGGTGCGCCGGATGACGTCGGGGTGCTCGGCGAGGTAGGCGTCGCCGCGGGCGGCGAGCTGGTCCATGCTGAGCACGCCCTCGCCGTCGGCGGCACCGTCGAAGGTCACGACCGTGCCGAGGGCCGGGAGCTCGCCGCGGTGCTCGGCGATCTTGGCCAGCTGCTCGTCGTCCTCGGCGAAGACGACGCGGCACTCGGCGTCGCTGAGGATGTACGCCGTGTCCTCGCTGTTGGTCGTGGGGTAGACGGTCGTGGTCGCACCGGCCGCGAGCATGATCGCGAGGTCGGCCAGGACCCACTCGTAGCGCGTGCTCGAGGCGATGCCGACGCGCTGCTCGGGCTCGATGCCCAGCGAGAGCAGGCCGGCGGCGAGCCGGGAGACCAGCTCGCCGGTCTGGCGCCAGGTCACCGACTCCCAGGCCTCGCCGACCGGGAACCGGTAGGCCTCGCTGTCGGGCGAGGTGGCCACCCGGTCGAGGAACAGCAGGGCGACGTTGGGTGTGAGGTGATCGACGAAGCCGGGGTCGATGGTGGCGGGCATTGACGCTCTCCTGCGGTGGACGACGACAGTGCCCGTAACCTACGTCACGTCGTGACCCGTCAGTAACCGGATCCCCCCAGGCGGTCCGTGTCGGGCCAGGCTTTACCTGGGAGGCGCGCCCCCGGCGACCCAGCGCTCGGCGGCGAGCCGCGCCTCCGGCACCAGGTCGGGCACCTCGAGCAGGCGGGGCAGCAGCGACCGGTCGAGGTGGACGGCCCGGAACATCAGCGCGACGGTCACACCGTGCCCGGGCCGGTGGCGCACCCGCACCTCGTCGCCGGCGGCCAGCGCCCCCTCCCCCAGCACCCTGAGGTACGCGCCGGGGCGGGCCCGCTCGGTGAAGCGCCGCAGCCAGGCCTCGGCGGGCAGTCCGCAGTGGTCCATCCAGCCGCTCAGGGTGCGGCACGGGGTGCGGGGCGAGCGCACCTCCAGGACGACCTCCCCCACCTCCCAGCGCTCGCCGATCTCGCAGTCGTCGACGTCGAGCCCGCTCAGCGTGAGGTTCTCCCCCAGCTGTCCGTCGGGCAGGTCGTGGCCCAGCTCCGCGGCCCAGTCGTCCAGCGCCTCGCGGGCGTAGGCGTAGACGGCCTTGTCGGGCCCTCCGTGGTGGCGACGGTTCGACACCTCGTCGCCCACCAGGCCCGCCACCGTCGCCCGCACCGGCCCCCGGACCGGGGACTTGTCGATGGAGGTGCGCCCCGTGGTCGCCCACGACGCCGCACGGGGACGACCCACGTTGACCGACCGCACCACCGCCACGTCGCCATCGTGCCAGCCCGCGGTCCGGCACCCGGCGCCACACCGTGTGACACGTCACGCACCCCGGTGGTTTGGACCGGGCCCACCGGGATAGGTTGAGTGGTGTCATACCGGGGGGTATCAGTTACATGCGTCTTCACATGGACGACGTCGTGCCAGGACTGGCCAGCGTCACACCATTGCTCATCGCCGCCGACCTGCTGGCCGTCACGGGTGCCAGCCTCGTCGTCGCCGACTCCGTCACGCTCGTCACCGTGCTGTGCGCCGCCGTCGGCGGCGCCGTGGTCAGCCGGGGTCTCAGCCTCCAGCGCTCGCGACTCGTGCTGTCGGTGCTGGAGGACCTGCCGGCCCTGTGCCTGACCGCGATCGCCGCCACGCTCCTGCTGCTGGCCACCAGCGGCCTCGACGTGGGCGACGGCGGATCGGTGCTCGGCCCGGTCGCGGCCTTCGCGGCCACGACGCTCGGCCTGCTGGCGACCCTGCGCGGGGTGGCGTACACGCTCGTGCGGGCCGGGCGCCGGCGCGGTGTGCTCTCGCACCCCGTCGTCATCGTCGGCACCGACGGCGTGGCCCGGCGCCTCGCGGCGGCCCTGCTCGCCGACCGCAGCCTCGGGCTGCACCCCGTGGGGTTCGTCGACGACGACGTCGAGACCGCCCTCGACCTGCCCGTGCCCCTGCTCGGCGCGCTCGGCGACCTGCCCCACGCGATGCGGGCCCTCGACGTCAACGACGTCATCTTCGCCTTCGGCAACGCGCCCGACGAGCGGGCGCTGGCCCTGGTGCGCTACTGCCAGAGCCAGGACCACCAGGTCTTCGTGGTGCCGCGCTTCTACGAGATGATGGGCCTCGACCGCCCCAGCCGCATCGAGGTCGTGCGCGACGTCGCCGTCGTGCGGCTGCGTCGCTGGCGGGTGCGGCCCCACGCCCTGCTCGTCAAGCGGTGCTTCGACGCCACCCTGTCGGCGGCCGCCCTGGCCGCCCTGGCCCCCCTCATGCTCGGCATCGCGCTCGCGGTCCGGCTCGAGACCGGGCCGGGCGTCATCTTCCGCCAGGTGCGCGTGGGCCGCGGCGGTCGCACCTTCGAGCTGATGAAGTTCCGCTCGATGAAGCCCGCCGACCCCTCCGAGAGCGCGACGGCGTGGAACATCGACAACGACCACCGCATCGGCCCGGTCGGCCGGTTCCTGCGCCGCACCGGTCTCGACGAGCTGCCGCAGCTGGTCAACATCCTGCGCGGTGACATGAGCCTGGTCGGCCCGCGCCCCGAGCGGCCCTACTTCGTCGAGCAGTTCTCCCGCGAGACCCGGGGCTACGGCCACCGTCACCGGGTGCCGATGGGCCTGACCGGCTGGGCGCAGGTCAACGACCTGCGGGGCGACACCTCCATCGACGACCGGGTGCGGGCCGACAACTACTACATCGAGAACTGGTCGCTGTGGGGCGACGTCAAGATCGTGGTGCGCACCGCACGCACGCTCGTGCGACCCCAGCCCGCGGCCACGCCGGCCTCGGTCGGCCCCACGACCGCCGACCACGGGACGGGGGACGACCGGGCCGCCGAGGTCACCGTCGACCCGGCCGTCGTACGTCGCATCGACGGCGCGCAGCGACCGCCCACCGGGCAGCGGGGCTCCGAGGGGTCGCCCGAGTCGGTGCGTCGCGGCGCCTGACCCGGCACCGACGGGCCGTCGGGCTCCCGCTCAGGCGCGGTTGCGCGACGCCATCAGGCTCAGCGACAGGCGGGCCACGCGCCGGGCGGCCTCGGCGGCGTCGCGCCCGGCGCTGACGTGGTCGTAGCCCGCCCACCCCTCGTCGTCGGCCCGCGCGGGGTCGAGGAGTCGCTCGACGAGAGCCGCGGCGAGGGCGTCCGGGTCGCCGGGCGGCACGAGGGCCCCCACACCGTCGACCACGCCCTCGGCGATCCCCGGCACGTCGGTGGCCACGACGCTGCGTCCGCTCGCCATCGCCTCGAGCGGCGCGAGGGCCATGCCCTCGTAGCGCGAGGGCACGGTCACGACGTCGGCCGCCGAGAGCCAGTCGGGCACGTCGACGCGGGCGCCGACGAAGACGACCCCGCCGAGGCCGCTGGCACGCCGGCGCAGGTCGGCCTCGTCGGGCCCGGCGCCGACGAGCACCAGCTGGGCACCCGGCACGGCCTCGAGGACCGACGTCCAGGCGTCGAGCAGCCCGTCCTGGCCCTTCTGGTGGCTCAGCCGCCCCACGCACACGACCGTCGGGGCCTCGCGCAGGCCCAGGCGCGCACGCGCCTCGACCCGGTCCTCGGGGCTGGTGGGGCCGAAGCGTCGCAGGTCGACCCCGTTGGGCACGACGGTCACCTCGGCGCGCACGCCCGCCGCCTCGCCCACGAGCCGCTCCCCCTCGCCGACGCACACGACCTGGTCGGTCCACCGCACGGCGAAGCGCTCCCACCGCAGCGCCAGCCGGCTCGACGTGCCGGACCCGGCCTGGAAGGACCAGGCGTGGGGCTGGAAGACGGTGGGCACGCGCCGTCGCACCGCCAGCCGACCGGCCAGGCCGGCCTTCGAGCTGTGCAGGTGCACCAGGTCGGGACCGAGCCTGGTGACCAGCGCGGACAGACGGGCGGTCTCCTCCAGGGTCGCGACGCCGGGCTCGCGACCGGCGCGCCACCACGCCACCTCGGCGCCGGCCTCGCGGGCCGCGTAGCCCAGCCAGCCCTCCGAGGGGCAGGCCACGCTCACCCGCCAGCCCCGGGCCAGCTGCTCGCGCACGTAGCCCAGCAGCACCTCGGCCGTGCCCTCGCTCGTCGGCACGCTGACGTGCAGCACGTGCGGACGGCCCGGCGTGGCCCCGACGGGGGCGGTCGCGGCGCTCAGAGCGCCACCGCCTCGGCGCGGTGCCCGACGAGCACGGTGCCAGCCAGGCGCACGCCGGCCACGACGAACCGGTCGGCGTAGGCGGCCAGCGCCTCGGGACTGATGACGCCCTCCACGACCCCGAGCAGCAGCGAGCCGCCCGCGGACATGACGAGCGCGTCGTCGCGCTCCTCCAGCGAGGGGGCGATGACCACCACGACGTCGAAGGCGCGGGTCAGGGCCTCCGCCAGCGCCCCGAACCTCCGCTCGAGCAGGTCGCCCGGCTCGGCGCCCGCGTCGGAGGCGGGCGCGCGACCAGGGGGCAGCACGCTGAGGCCGTCGACGGGGCCGGGGCTGACCGCTCGCTCCCAGGGCGTGCCGCGCAGCACGTCGTGGAGACCGGGGGTGTCGGGCTCCTCGGGCAGGGGCTCGTCGGCGGGGGTCGCGAGCCGCCCGTCGAGGAGCAGCACCCGGCGACCGGCCGAGGCCAGGGAGATGGCCAGGTTGGCGCCGAGCCAGGCGTTGACGTCGCCCGTCGTCACCCCCGTGACGACGACCAGGCGCGGCGGGTGCGCCCGCTGCGAGGCCTCCAGCGACAGGCGCAGGCGGCGGAAGACGTCGGCGGCCGGCGTGCCGGTGAACATGGCCTGCAGGGTCGGCGACCGGGGTGGGGCCACGTGGGCGAGCACGGGGGCGCGCAGCGCCGCCTCGACGCCCTGGGCGTCCTTGACCGTGTAGGTCCGGCGGTCGCGGGCCAGGGCCGAGACCACCGCGAGCACCAGGCTCAGCAGCACGCCGACGCCGATGGCGAGCGGGAGGTCGGGGCTGGAGTAGGTCGCCGGCTCGACCGCGGGGTCGACGTCGGTGAACTCGAAGGCCCCGGTGGGGTCGCTCTGCTGCAGCGTGAAGGACGCGGCGTTGGCCAGGCCCGCCGCGTCGCGGGCCGACGGGTCGGCGACGGTGATCTCGATCAGCTGGGTGCCCTCGACCCAGCGTGCGTCGACCTCGTCGAGCAGCTCCCCCACCGACCGGTCGACCCCGGCGCGCGTGGCGGCCTGACGCAGCACCTCGGGCGTCGTGGCGGTCTCGGCCAGGGTCGCGCGCAAGTCGTCGAGCTCGGCCGGGGCGGGCGCTCCGGGCGCCGGGGCGGCCGACACCGTCGCGGTCGCGGTGTAGGTCTTGGTCGAGGACCACACCCCCACCGCGACGCCGATCGCCGTGACCACCACCACCACGGCCACCAGCAGACGCTGGCGCCACAGGGCGGCCCCCATGTCTCGCAGCTCCATGCCCACGCTCTCCGCGGTCGGTCCTGCCCGACCGTCCTCACCCGTGGCCAGGAGATCTTCCCGGCCCCGCACGCCCCCGAGCGGAGTGCTGCACGGTGGCACCCTGGTGCGGCCACCGCTTGAAATGTCTACCACCCGAGCGCACCACCCAAACCCGTCAGCAGCCTGCGGTAGAGGTCACGGTAGGCCGCGTGCATGGTCGCCGTGGCGAAACGCGCGTCGACGAGCCCACGGGCCCGCGCCGTGCGCTCCGTGACCGCGCGGCCGCCGGCGAGCACCTCGTGCAGGCCGGCCGCCAGCCGGGGCGCGGAGCCCGGCGCCACCCGCGTCACGGCATCGCCCAGGCTGGCCAGGCCGCCCACGTCGCTGGCGACCACGGGCACCCCGACCGCCATGGCCTCGAGCACGGCCATCGGCAGGCCCTCGCGGTCGCTGGGGAGCACCAGGACGTCGGCCGCGGCCAGCAGTCGCGCCACGTCGGCGCGCTCGCCGAGCAGGCGCACGCTCGCGGTGAGCCCGGCGTCGGCGACCTGCTGCTCGAGGGCTCGGCGATGCGGCCCCTCGCCGACCAGCAGCAGGGTGCCGAGCGCCTCCCCGTGCGCGCGCCCGTCCCCGTGCTGGGCCTTGCGCTCGGCCCAGGCCTCGACCAGCAGGTCCTGGCGCTTGGGCCCGGCCAGCCGGGCCAGGCAGAGCACCACCGGTCCCCCCTCGGGGAGCCCCAGGTCGCGCCGCGCTGCGACCCGGTCGCCGGCGCGGGCCGCCGGAGCCACCCGCACGGCGTTCTCGATGACCGAGAGCCGCTGCGGGTCGAGCCCGGCCGCCACGAGGTCGTCGGCGACGGAGTCGGAGACGGCCACGACGTGGTCGGCGCAGCGGTTCAGGACACCGACGGCGCGGGGGTAGCTCTGCGGCGGGAGGCCGTGCACGGTGCTCAGCACCGGAGGTCCACCCGCCGGATAGGTCGCCATCCGGGCGACGAGGGTGGCCCGGACGTTGTGGGCGTGGACCAGGTCGGGGCGCAGCCGCTGGGCGTGCGCCGCGAGGCGTACGACGGAGCGCGCGCGGTCGAGGGCCGTGTCGCGTCGCAGCGGCACGCGCAGCGTGTCGACACCGCCGATCCCGGCGACCTCCCGCTCGCGGAAGCCGCCGCTGCTGGCCAGGCTGACCTGGTGGCCCTCGGCGGCCAGGTGGGCGGCCATCTCCGCGACCAGCGTCTCCGCGCCGCCCGGTCCCATCTCGGCGATCGTGACCAGCACCCTCACGCCGTCACCCGGCCGTAGGTCCGCAGCAGTCCTGCGACGCAGTGCGACCGGGTCCACCCGGCCGCCACCCGCTCGCGCGCGGCCGTGCCGAGCCGCCGCCGCAGCCGCGGGTCGTCACGCAGGCGCCGGAGCGCGGCCCCCAGGGCGTCGGGGTCGTCGACCGGCACCAGGAGGCCCTCGACCCCGTCGCGCACGACCTCCGGCACACCGCCGACGGCGGTCGCCACCACCGGCAGGCCGTGGGCCATGGCCTGGAGCATCGCGAGCGGCTGGTTCTCGGCCGCGGAGGTCGACACGTAGACGTCGGCCGCAGCCAGCGCGGGGGCGAGGTCGGGCAGCTGCCCGACCACCTCGACGCCGCCCGGGCCACGCCAGCCGGTCGCCGCCACGCGGCGCAGCAGGAGGTCGCGCTCCGGCCCCTCCCCCGCGATCACCACCGGTCCCAGCCCCGACACCCGCTCGACCGCGTCGAGCAGCGCGCCGGGCCGCTTGGCCGTCACCAGCCGGCCGGCCCACACCAGGGCCGGCGCCCGGGCGGGGCCGACGGGTCCGACGGGGCCGACGGGCGGCACCTCGACGCCGTTGGGCACGACGTCGAGCAGGTCGGGGTCCACGCCGACGCGGTGCACCAGGAAGTCCGCGACGGCCCGGCTGGGCGTGACCACGCGCGTGCGCGTCCACCGGGCCGACCACCGGGTCGCCCACCGCTCGCCGGCGACGTAGTAGAGGTCGTCGCGCCGCCGGCGCGGGCCGACGAGGGCGTTGCCCGCCACGAGGTCGCTCAGGCCGTCGGCGACCCCGTGCACGGTGTGGACCACGCCCGCCTGCAGGGCGGGGGCGGCGAGGCGGCCCACCCAGGCCGCCCGCCGGTCGTGGAGGTGGACGACGTCGGGCCGCAGGCCGCGCACGACCCGCGCCAGCGCCACGGCCCCGGCGGCGTCGCGCTTGGTGGTCACCGCCACCGTGTGCCAGGCGGCCCCCGCCGCCCGCACCGCCTCCGAGCGCGGCGACTCCGGACCCACCACGTGCACCTCGATCCCCTGTCGAGCCATGGCGGCCGCCACCGCGGACACGTGGTCGGCCGGTCCGCCCCCCGGCTGGGTCAGCACGTGCACCACCCGGCCGCGCCACCGGTGCTCGGCGGGCACGGCGGGCGCAGCGGGAACAGCCGAGCTCGGCGGGCGGACCCCGTCGGGGGGCCTCATCGGGCGCGGCGCACGCGCGGTGGTCGCCGCGCGGGTGCGCGGTCGCCGACGGACACCGCGACGGCGAGGGCCGCCAGCAGCCACAGCGGGAGGTAGAACTGCTCGCTGAGGAAGGACGCGGCCACCCCGGTGCCCACCAGCGCGGTGCACACCCCCGCGGCCAGCGGCGAGCGGTCGCGCCGCCAGCGGGCCCACGCACCGGCGAAGGCGGTCACGAGCACCGCGAGCAGGGCCAGCAGGCCGAGGAGACCGAGCTCGGCCGCCACCTCGAGATAGGTGTTGTGGGCGGTGTCGAGGTCGGCCACGGAGGCCCCGGCGTCGCCCGCGTAGTCCTGGTGCTCCTCGGCGAAGGACCCGGGGCCGTGACCGAGCAGCGGCGCGTCGAGGGTCATCCGGGCGGCCTGCTGCCACAGCTCGAGGCGCTGGGAGACGTTCTCCTGGGCCACCGCCTGCTTCTGCTCGAAGCTGACCCTCACCAGGTCGGCGTTGACCGACGCCGTGAAGGCGACCGCAGTGACCACGACCACCAGCAGGGCTCCGACGGCGCGCCACGGCAGCAGTCGCACCACGACGGCGACGGCCAGCGCGACCAGCAGCCCGAGCACGGCGCCGCGGGAGTAGGTGCCGGCCAGGGCGACCGCGCACACGACCGTGGCGAGGTCCCACGCGCGGGGCCGGCGGCTCTCCGCGCGCACGGCCAGGCCGAGCGGCACCGCGGCGAGGAGGTAGAAGGCGAAGTCGTTGGGGTCGGCCACCGGCCCGCCGACCCGACGGTCGCCGTCGGCGGAGGGGAAGACCACGAGGGCGCAGAGGGCCGCCAGGGCGCAGGACGCGACGTAGACCTCGGCGAGCACGGTGGGCGCCAGGCGCCCGCGCAGGCAGTCGGCGAGCACGACCAGCACGGCCAGGAAGCCGGCCCACCGACCCAGGGTGGCCACCGCCTCGCCGTCGGAGCCGGTCACCAGGGTCGACAGCAGCAGCACGACGACGAGCACGCCGGCCGACACCAGCACGGGGCTGCGCGGTGCGTGGTGGAAGGGGCGCGCGGCCCGGCGCACGGCCCAGGCGACCACCACCACCACGGCCAGCGTCTTGGTGGCGGCGGGCGAGACGAAGACCAGGTAGTCCTCGAAGACCGACGCCGCCACGACCACCAGGGCGGCGATCTCGATCTGGCCCAGCAGCAGCGTCAGCACGACGACGGCCAGCACGACCAGGCCGGTCAGGCCCGGGGCGAGACCCACCGACACGCCGCCCAGGAGGGCGAGCAGGACCGGCACGACGGTGTGCAGCCACGCCGGCCCGGTCCGCCGCGACGGGTCGTGCCGACGGGGGCGGCCCACCGACAGCAGGGCGCTGGGCGCCTCCCGGAGCATGAGGGTCATCGGGTCCGGGCCTCCCCCAGGAGCGAGCCGACGCGCGCGAGGGCCGCCAGGAGCACGGCCGCCGCCACGACGACCTGCGCCGCGGCGACGGCCACGACCCCGGCGGGAGCCAGCAGGAGCAGCGCCGGCAGCAGGAGCAGCAGGTGGGCCAGCCGCGCGAGCACCGCCTCGCCGGGACGGCCCATGGCGTGCAGCACGGTCAGCGTCACGTGGAGCAGCCCCGCCGCGAGGGCGTACGCCGCGAGCACCCGGAGCACCGGCACGGCCGGGGCCCACGCGGGTCCCAGCAGCACCAGGCGGTCGGCCAGCAGGGCCAGCAGCCCGCAGACGGGCAGGAGCAGCACCAGCGAGAGCCGCGCGAGGTCCGACACCGTGGCCCGCAGCTCCGCGCCGCGCCGGCGGCACAGCACGGGGAAGGCGGCGCTGGACAGGACCACGGCCACCAGGAGGTAGGGCACCGCCGCCACCCGGAAGGCCAACGAGTAGTGGCCCAGCGCCACCGCGCCGAGCAGGTGGGCGACCACGACGTAGTCGAGGTTGACCTGGACGAGCTCGAGCAGGTGGGCCCCCGACCACGGGAGCCCGAAGCGCAGGAGGCCGCGCACGTCGTCGGCGTGCCACCCCGGGCGCACGGGCGGGTGCACGCACCAGGCGAGCAGCAGCACCGCGACGCCCTGCACCACCTGGCCGGCCACCAGCGCTGCGACGCCCCAGCCACGCCCGACCAGCCACACCGCCAGCGCGGCCCCCAGCAGGGAGGCCGCGACGTCGGGCAGCACCCGGCGGCCGAAGGCCAGACGGCGGCGCATCAGCTCGAGGGTGACCATGGCCGCCGCGACCAGCGGCGCCGTCAGCACGAGCCCGCGCACCGGGCCCACGGCAGCGGGCCCCGCCCCCAGCGCGGACACCAGCGCCGGCGCCGAGACCCACACCGCGAGCGTCGCCGCAGCGCCCGAGGCCAGCGCGAGGGAGACCGCGGAGCGGGCGGCCCGGTCGACGTCGCCCTCCCAGCGCACCAGGGCGGCGGAGGCCCCGAGACCGCTGACGAGCGCCACGGCGCTCGAGACCAGGGTGGCCAGGGCGACGACCCCGAGGTCGGCCGGCACCAGGGCCGCGGCCAGGGCCAGCAGCACGACGGTCTGCCCGGCCTTCAGGGTCACGGCGTGCGTGGCGAACCACAGCGCCCCCGCGCCCACAGGGCGCTCGCGGGGCGGGAGGGCGCGCGTCGGTGCGGCCACCACGGCACGCGCGACGTCGAACATCATCCCCCCGGACTGCGACCGGGACGTCCTCCCGATCGCCATGATCGTGCTCCGACGCTACCCCGGATGGTTTGTCGCTACACCCGCGAGGGCATCATGGGTGCCGGTCCACGCGTGTCGACGGTGATTCGGGGGAACACATGCGCACCCAGCCGGCCCGCCTCCTGGTGGTGCTCCTGCTGCCCGCTCTCCTGCTGGCCCTCGGCGGCTGCGCCGACCTGCGGGCCCAGGTGGCCGGCGCGGCCGACGCCCCCGCCTCGGGCGCGGCCGAGGCGCCCGACGTGCTGACCACCAGCGAGTGGGCCGTCACCGACGGCCTCCTCTCGGTGCTGGTGCGCAACGAGGAGGACCGCACGCTGCGCACCGCCGAGGTCACCCTCGAGGCCTTCGACCGCGACGACGTGTCCCTCGGCACCTGGAGCGCCAGCGCCATGGTCGGGCAGGACGCCTGCTGCACCGTCACCGACCTGGCCCCCGGCGAGATCTACGGGCTCTACTTCCCCGTCGGCGTCGACGTCGGGGAGGTCGCCGCGGTCGACCTCGACTACCGCGACGTCGCCTGGCAGCCCGCCGCCACCGACCAGGACAGCTCCACCGCCTCGGCCACCGGCCTGGCCAGCGACCTCAACGCCAGCCGCACGGTCGTCAACGCCGACCTCACCGTGGGCAGCGCCGACATCCCTCAGGCCCTCGTGCAGGCCATCCTGCGCGGCGTCGACGGTCAGCTGGTGGCGGTCGTCACCGGGGTGTGGACCTGCCTGACGGCCTTCGAGGTGCGCCCGATCGAGATGCAGCTCTTCCAGGGCGTGCCCGAGGGCACCGTGGTCGACTCGATCACGGTGCGACCGCTCGACCCCTCGACCAGCCCCGTCGCACCGACCTGCGGCTAGTCACGCCCGGGCACCCCGGGCGCCCCGGGCGCTGGAGGCGCTGAGGGCACCGCCTGCGCCGCGGCCGACAGCGTCTCAGTGGCCGCGGAAGAGCCAGCCCAACGGGCGGGCACCCGTGAGGGCCTGGTCGAGGTCGTCCCGCTCGCCGCCCGTGGCACGGGCAGTCGACGCGGTCCGCGACGACGGGCCCGTCGCCGGCTCGGGCTCGGGCGCCACGGCCTCGTCCTCCCCCACGGGCACCGGGCCGGGGGCGGTGTCGGCGCCGGAGGTGGACCCGGACGCTGCGTCGCCGTCGTCGGTGAGGTCGTCGGCAGCGAGGTCGTCGGCAGCGAGGTCGTCGGGACCCACGACCGGCAGCGCGGTGACCTCGGTCTCCGGGCCGGAGGGGCCGTCGGTGACCGCGTCGGCGCCCTGGGGCGCGTCCGCCGTGTCGGCCGTGTCGGTCGTGTCGGCCTGCAGGTCGGAGCCGACGGCGGCGTCGAGCTCGGCGGCCGCGGTGGTCACCGCGAGCGCCACCGTGCTGGCGCTCGCCAGGGTGGTGGCGAGACCGCGCAGGTCGGAGTCGATCCCGGCGATGAGTCGCTCGGCCTGCTGGCGCACCTGGGCCATCTCGGCGAGGGCCTCGGCCCGGGCCTCACGGCGGGCTTCGGCGCGCGCGGCCTCGGCCTCGTCGCGCACCCGGACGGCCACCGCCTCGGCCTCCTGCCTCACCCGGAGGGCCGTCGCCTCCGCCTCCGCCACCGTGCTGCGGGCCTGCTCCGCCGCGACGTCGCGCTCGCGCTCGGCGTCGGCGCGGGCCTCGGCCACCAGCGTGGTGGCCAGCTCCTGGGCCTCGCGCACGAGGTCGTCGGCCTCGGCCACGGCCGTGTCGCGCACGCGCGTGGCCTCGGCGAGCAGCCCGCTGGCCTCGCGCCGCGTCGCCAGCTCCGCGCGCAGCGCCGCGGCCCGCGCCCCGACGTCACCCGCCGGGCGGTCGCCCGCGTCGCCCGCTGCGTCCTGCGACTGGTCCTGCGACTGGTCCTGGTCGGTCACCGTCGTCCCCCTTTGCGCTGGTGTCCTGCCCCGAGGGTAACCCGGCTCAGCCCTGCACGGCCTTGGCGATCGTGATGCAGCGGGTCAGCCACTCCGGGTCGGGCGAGCCCGCCTCCACCGCCCACAGGGCCTGGTGCAGCATCCGCACCACCACCCAGTCGCGGGCGCGGTCCTCGTCGAGACCGGCGGTGTCGATGGTGGTGTGGAAGCGGCGGCGCACCGCGTCGCGCACGTCGCCGGAGGCCAGGACTTCCTCCCAGCGGTTCCACAGCAGCGGCGCCACCTCGTAGTGCGGGTCGCCGCTGACCGGCTTCGGGTCGATCGCCAGCCACTCCGGCCCGTCGGGGCGTGAGGTCGCCAGCACGTTGGCGTAGTGCAGGTCGGTGTGGATCGTGGTGCCGACGGCAGCCGCGTCCCCCAGCAGGTCGCGGCCCAGCGCGACGGCCTGCTCCACCAGGCGGTGCGGCACCCCGGCGTCGCGCGGCAGCCCGGCCAGCCGCTCGCTCCAGGGCTCGACGTACGACGTGAGGGTGCGCAGCTGCGGCGGGGCCGGCGTGTGGAGCGCGGCGTAGAGCCCGCCGACGACCTCGCAGGCCTCGACGTCCCAGGCCTCGGTGAGGTCGCGGTCCTCCAGGCGCTCCAGCAGCAGCGCGCGACGGTGCGGGTCGGCCCGCAGCAGCCGCACGCTCGCGCGCCCGCCCCAGCGCTGGAGCACCAGCGCCTCGTGCTCGGACTCCTCGTCGGGGAAGGCCAGCTTGAGCACCGCCGGCGCGCCGCGGTCGGTGCGCACCGGCAGCACCCACGAGCAGTGCCCGGCGCGGGACTCGCCGTCGGCGGCGAGCTCCCACGCACCCGCCAGCTCCTCGACCAGCCGCGGCAGCCGCTCGACGAAGGCCGCCCAGTCGGGCCCACGCGAGGCGAAGGCCGTGACCTCGGCGGGCAGCCGTGGCCTCACCGGGCCCGCACCTACTTCTTGCCGGTCTTCTCGCCGGCGACGGTCGGGCCGTTGGACAGCGCGGCGATGAACGCCTCCTGGGGGACCTCGACGCGGCCGACCATCTTCATCCGCTTCTTGCCCTCCTTCTGCTTCTCCAGCAGCTTGCGCTTGCGCGTGATGTCGCCGCCGTAGCACTTGGCCAGGACGTCCTTGCGGATGGCGCGGATGTTCTCCCGCGCGATCACCCGGGCGCCGATGGCGGCCTGGATCGGCACCTCGAACTGCTGGCGCGGGATGAGGTCCTTGAGCTTGCCGGCCAGCATGACGCCGTAGGAGTAGGCCGCCTCGCGGTGGACGATGGCGGAGAACGCGTCGACCGGCTCCCCCTGGAGCAGGATGTCGACCTTCACCAGGTCGGCGGCCTGCTCGCCCGAGCGCTCGTAGTTGAGCGAGGCGTAGCCCTTGGTCTTGGACTTGAGGTGGTCGAAGAAGTCGAAGGCGATCTCGCCCATCGGCAGCGTGTAGCGCATCTCGACACGGTCCTCGGAGAGGTAGTCCATGCCCTTGAGCGTGCCGCGCTTGGTCTGGCACAGCTCCATGATCGTGCCGATGTAGTCCGAGGGGCTGAGGATCGTGGCGTTGACCACCGGCTCGCGGACCTCGGCGATCTTGCCCTCGGGGTACTCGCTGGGGTTGGTCACCGTCAGCTCGGTGCCGTCCTCCATGACGACCTCGTAGACCACGTTCGGGGCGGTGGAGATGAGGTCGAGGTTGAACTCGCGCTCGAGGCGGTCGCGGGTGATCTCCATGTGCAGCAGGCCCAGGAAGCCCAGGCGGAAGCCGAAGCCGAGCGCGCCGGAGGTCTCCGGCTCGTAGGTCAGGGCCGCGTCGTTGAGCTGGAGCTTCTCCAGCGCCTCGCGCAGGTCGCCGAACTGGTCGCCGTCGATGGGGTAGAGACCGGCGTAGACCATCGGGTTGGGGTGCTTGTAGCCGCCCAGGGCCTGGGTCGCGCCGTGGTGCTGGGTGGTGACGGTGTCACCGACGCGCGACTGGCGCACGTCCTTCACCCCGGTGATGAGGTAGCCCACCTCGCCGACGCCGATCTTGTCGGCCTTGACCTGCTCGGGGCTGATGACGCCGAGCTCGAGCAGCTCGTGGGTGGCGCCGGTCGACATCATCTTGATCCGGTCGCGGTGGCTGAGCTCGCCGTCGATGACGCGGACGTAGGTGACCACGCCGCGGTAGGTGTCGTAGACGGAGTCGAAGATGAGCGCCCGCGCGGGCTTGTCGGCCTCGCCCACGGGCGGCGGGGTCTGCTTGACGATCTCGTTGAGCAGGTCGGCCACGCCGACGCCGGTCTTGGCGCTGACCCGCAGCACGTCGGAGGGGTCGCAGCCGACCAGCCCGGCGAGCTCCGCGGCGTACTTCTCGGGGTTGGCGCTGGGCAGGTCGATCTTGTTGAGCACCGGGATGATGTGCAGGTCGGCGCCCATGGCGAGGTAGAGGTTGGCCAGCGTCTGCGCCTCGATGCCCTGGGCCGCGTCGACCAGCAGGACCGCGGCCTCGCAGGCCTCCAGGGAGCGCGAGACCTCGTAGGTGAAGTCGACGTGGCCCGGCGTGTCGATCATGTTGAGCACGTAGTCGCCGGCCTCGGCGCCCTGCTCGTTGGCCGCCGGCACCGTCCACGGCATGCGCACGGCCTGGCTCTTGATGGTGATGCCGCGCTCGCGCTCGATGTCCATGCGGTCGAGGTACTGCGCCCGGGCGGCGCGCTCGTCGACCACGCCGGTCAGCTGCAGCATCCGGTCGGCCAGCGTCGACTTGCCGTGGTCGATGTGCGCGATGATGCAGAAGTTGCGGATGATCGCGGGCGCGGTCTGGCCGGGCTGCGGCAGAGGGGTGGGTGCCATGGTGCGCCCATTGTCCCCAACGCCGCCACAGGCGCGAAACCCGTGCCGCGAGGTCACTCCGGAGCGGCGACGAACTCCTTGGTCTTGGCCAGCGCGAAGCCCCAGCCCTGCGCGACGGTGGGCGTCGGCGGCACGGCCACCTCGTCGGGGTTGGTGACCACGTCGAGGAGCACGGGCCCGGGGTGGGCCAGCGCCTCGCGCACGGCCTCGTCGACGTCGTGGGGGTCGGTGACCCGCACCCCGTGCAGGCCCACGGCCCGCGCCACCGCGGCGAAGTCGGGGTTGTGCAGCACGGTGCCGAACTCGGGCAGCCCCGCCTGCTCCATCTCCAGCTTGACCATGCCCAGGCGGCCGTTGTCGAAGACCACCAGCTTGACCGGCAGGTCGTGGGAGACGGCCGTGATGAGGTCGCCCATCAGCATCGACAGACCGCCGTCACCGCAGAAGGCCACCACCTGGCGGCCCCGGTCGAGGCCCTGGGCGCCCAGGGCCTGCGGCATGGCGTTGGCCATCGAGCCGAGGTTGTAGCTGCCGAGCAGCCGGCGCGTGCCCGACATGCGCACGAAGCGCGCGAGCCAGGTGGTGGCCATGCCGGTGTCGGTGGTGAAGACGGCGTCGCTCGCGGCGTGGCGGTCCACGGCCGCGGCCAGCAGCTCGGGGCGGATCAGCGCGTCGGGGTTGTCGACCCGCCGGCGCAGCAGCCCGCGGGGCCTGCGGTCGTGGTCGGGGTCGGTGAGGCGCTGCTGCCGCTCTCGCCAGGCGTCGTACGACGAGCGCGCCGACTCCAGGTGCGACCGGTCGGGCTTGGCCGACAGCCGGGCGAGCAGGCCCTCGACGGCGAGACGGGCGTCGCCGACCACGGCGTGCTGCACCGGGATCCGCCGGCCGATCCGGGCGCCGTCGAGGTCGACCTGCACGACCGTCTTCCCCTCGGGCAGGAAGCCGGTGTAGGGGAAGTCGGTGCCGAGGAGCACCAGCACGTCGCAGCCGGAGAAGGCCACCTCGGAGGCGTGGTTGCCCAGCAGGCCCGACTGGCCGACCTCGTAGGGGTTGTCCTCCTCCAGCCCCTCCTTGGCCTTGAGCGAGAGCACCATCGGCGCGGAGAGCCGCTCGGCCAGCCGCAGCACCTCCGCGCGGGCGTGCCGCGCGCCGGCGCCCACCAGCAGGGTCACCGCGGAGGCCGACTCGAGGGCGGTGGCGGCCTCGGCGAGGGCGTCGGGGTCGGGCGTGGCGAGCGCCGGGCGGGCCACCAGGCGCGGCACCGGCGTGCCGGAG
This sequence comes from Nocardioides sp. P86, assembly GCF_023712465.1. Lineage (NCBI taxonomy): Bacteria > Bacillati > Actinomycetota > Actinomycetes > Propionibacteriales > Nocardioidaceae > Nocardioides > Nocardioides sp. P86. The sequence goes on from NZ_JAMAYE010000002.1 coordinate 530,034, forward strand.
GGCAGGTCGAGCTCGCCGACGTCGCCGGGCAGGGTGAGCACGGCCACGCCGCGGTGCTGGAGGGCGGCGTTGCCGGCCCGCTCGATGAGCCCGGGCAGCTGCTCGGTGCTGGTGACGGTCTCGCAGAAGACCGAGACGTCGGCGAAGAGGGTGTCGTTGTCGACCTCCTGGAAGAAGTCGCTGCCCATGTCGCCGCGCGGCACCTGCCCGCAGATGGCCAGCACCGGGGCGCCGGACTTCTTGGCGTCGTAGAGCCCGTTGAGCAGGTGGATCGCCCCCGGGCCCACCGTGCCCATGCAGACGCCGAGCCGCCCGGTGAGCTGGGCCTGGGCCCCGGCGGCGAAGGCCGCGACCTCCTCGTGGCGCACCCCCATCCACTCCAGGCGCTCCTCGCGCCGGATCGCGTCGGTGACGGGGTTGAGCGCGTCGCCGACCACGCCCCAGACCTGGGTGACGCCGTGGTCGGCGAGGGACTCCACGAGCAGCTCTGCGACGGTGGTCATGGCCCCACCCTCCGCTCGCGGCACGACGCCCGGCTCCCCTCGCGGGGTGGGTCGCCGCCGACGGGCCCGGTGGCCGAGGATGGCCGCGTGCACCCCACGACGATCCCCCACGGCCGCACGGCGCGGCGCGTCGAGTGGTCCTTCCTGCCCCCGGCCCTGCGCGCCCGGGTCGAGCGGCGCCTCGGCTCCCCCGTGGTCGAGGCCCGCTCCCAGCGCGCCGGCTTCACCCCCGGCATGGCCTCGGTGCTGGTGTGCGCCGACGGCAGCCGCCACTTCGTCAAGGCGGCCTCGGTCAAGGCCCAGCGGCCCTTCGCCGAGGCCTACCGCGCGGAGGCCCGCACGCTGGCGGCCCTGCCCGCGGCCACCCCCGCGCCGCGGCTGCGGTGGGTCCACGACGACGGCGACTGGGTGGTGCTGGCCATCGAGCACGTGGAGGCGCGCGCGCCCCGCCGGCCGTGGACCCCCGCCGACCTCGACGCCGCGCTGGCGGCCCTGGCCCGCGCTGCCGAGACGCTGACCGCGGCCCCGGACGGCCCGGCCGTCGTCGCGGGCGCCGCCGACTTCGCCACCGAGTTCGCCGGCTTCCCGGCGTACTGGGACAGCCTGCGGCGCAGCCTGCCCGACCTGCGCCACCGCGAGGAGGCCGCGCTCCTGGCCGGGCGCTTCCGCGAGGTGACCGCCGGCAGCACCCTGGTGCACACCGACGTGCGCGACGACAACCTGCTGGTGCGCCCCGACGGCAGCGTCCTGGTCTGCGACTGGAACTGGCCGGCGCTGGGGGCGCCGTGGATCGACTCCCTGCTGCTGCTCATCGGGCCCCGCGGCGACGGACTCGACGTGGAGGCCGTGCTCGCCACCCACCCGACCTTCGCCGACGTCGCTCCCGAGGCCGTCGACATCGTGCTCGCCCTGGTCACCGGCTACTTCCTCAAGTCCTCCGGCGACCCCGTGCCCCCGACCTCCCCCCACCTGCGCGAGGCGCAGTGGTGGCAGGGCGACGTGTGCTGGCACTGGCTCAGCGAGCGGCGCGGGTGGGAGTGAGCCCCGTGACCAGTCCCGTGACCAGCCCCGCGACCGGTCCCGCGGTGAGGGCGAGGTGAGCCCGCGCGCCGTGGGCAGCCGACGGTCGTGGGTCGACGTGCCCGTGCGCGTGCGTCGCTGGGTGGACGACGTCCTCGGCTCGCCGGTGGTGGCCCACGCCGACCAGGTCGGCGGCATGTCGCCGGGGTGCGCGGCCCGGGTGGCCTGCGCCCCGGGCCGCCGGGCCTTCGTCAAGGCGGTCGGGGCCGAGCTCAACCCCCACACCCCGACCCTCTTCCGGCGTGAGCGCGACGCTCTCGGGCTGCTGGGCTCCAGCCCGCTGTGGGCCGACCTCGTGGCCTCCTACGACGAGGACGAGGACGGGGACGCCGAGCACGGCGGGGACGCCGGCTGGGTGGCGCTCGTGCTCGAGGACGTCGAGGGTCGCCACCCCGACCTCGACGACGACGCCGAGGCCGCCGCCCTGCTCGAGGCCACCGACCGGCTTGTCGCCATCATGGCCGAGCGGGTCGTCGACCTGCCGGTGCCCGGCCCGCGCCGTGCCCGCCTGGGTCCGCCGCGAGCGCGACGCGCTGGCCGGGCTCCTGGCCCGAGTGCGCCTCGAGCCCGTCGACCACGTGGTCCACTTCGACATCCGCGACGACAACCTGCTGGTGCGCCCCGACGGCGGCGTGGTCTTCCTCGACTGGGGCGCCTTCGGGGTCGGGCCGGCCTGGACCGACCCGCTGCTGGCCCGGCTCGAGCGGGTCGACCGGCCGTGGTTCGACGACTCCCTGGCCTCCTCGCCCGCCCTGGTCCGCGCCGGTGACGACGTCGTGACGGGGGTGCTGGCCGGCCTCGGCACCCACCTGGCGCTGCGGGCCCACACCGCCCGTGACGTCGGACTGCCGGGGCTGGCGGACTTCCGGCGCCGGGAGTCGGCCCGCTTCCTCGGCGGCGCGGCGCGGCGCCTGGGGGTGTGACCCGAGGTGCGGGTGGTGCGATTTGGGGGCCCAGGAGCGCCGCTGTTAATCTTGCTCGTCGCGTGTCTGGCCGCAGCCTGCGCCGACCGCACCGCAGACCTGCAGCACCAGACCACCACACGTCGACTCGAAGCGAAGGCACATCCGTGGCGAACATCAAGTCCCAGATCAAGCGCAACAAGCAGAACGAGAAGGCGCACGAGCGCAACAAGGCGGTCAAGACCGGCCTCAAGACCGCCGTCCGCAAGTTCCGCTCCGCCGCCGACGCCGGCGACAAGGACACCGCCGTCACCGCCGGCCGCGACGCTGCGCGCATGCTCGACAAGGCCGCCTCCAAGGGCGTCATCCACAAGAACCAGGCGGCGAACCGCAAGTCGGCCATCGCCAAGAAGACCGCCTCTCTCTGAGCCGGTCCACCACGAAGGCGCCACCCCGGTCCGGGGTGGCGCCTTCGTCGTTCTCCGGCCCAGCTGCGCGGCCCGACCGCGCGGTCCCGCTCAGCGCTGCGTGCGCAGGCCGGTGATCGTCAGCACCAGCCGCTCCAGCGTGTACGACGGGTCGCTGGCGGCGCCCTTGATGTCGGCGTCGGCGCGCGCGACCGCCCGGATCGCGCGGGCCAGACCGTCGTCGTCCCACCCGCGCAGCTGGTCGCGCAGGGTGCGCAGCTTCCACGGGGGCACGCCGACCTCGCGCGCGAGGTCGGCCTCGCCGCGACCTCGTGCCGAGCGCAGCCGGGCCAGGCCGCGCGCGCTGCCGGCGAAGGCGGAGGTCACCAGCACCGAGGCCACGCCGTTGTCGAGGGCCCAGCGCAGCTCCTCGAGCGCGGCACGGGTGTGGCCGGAGAAGGCGGCGTCGGCGACGGCGAAGGACTTGGCCTCGGCGCGGCCGCCGAAGTACTGCTTGACCTTCTCGACGGTGAGGTTCTCGCCCAGGAAGTCGTTGGTGAGCTGGTGGGCCGCGGCGGCCAGCGAGCGGAGGTCCTGGCCGACGGCCTGCACCAGCACGGAAGCCGCCTCCTGGTCGATGCGCGCCCCGTGGGAGCGCACCTCGGCGGCCACGAACGAGGGGTACTCCGAGGCGCGCAGCTCGGCCGACTTGACCTCGGTCACCGCGGGCAGCTTGCGCAGCTTGGCCAGCACGCCCGACCCCTTCGCGCCGCCGCCGTGCACGAGCACGAGCGCGACGTCCTCGACCGGGTCGGCGGCGTAGGCCAGCAGGCCGGCCACCGACTCCTCCGGGAGGTGCTCCAGCGCCCGGACCACGACGCAGCGCGTGCTGGAGAACAGCGAGGCGGCCGACATCTCCCCCAGGGTGGCGAGGGTGAGGTCGGCGGCGGGCGAGTCGGCCAGCTCGGCCTCGGGGTCGTGGGCCCTGACCGCGGCGCGCACGGCGACGACGGTGCGCTCGCCGAGGAACTCCTCCTTGCCGGTGACCAGGGTGACCCGGCCCAGGACGTCGGCGGCGCTCGGCCCCCGACCCCCGGCGGGTCGGGCGGCGGAGCGGGTCGAGGACGATGCGGCGGCCATGGTGGGTCGAGCCTGCCACAGCCCGGGGACAGCGCGTGCGGGCGCATGGGCCGACCGCGTGCGCGCGGGGCTCAGCGGTCGCCGGCGCCGCCCGGCTCCGCGGTCGAGGCCGGGCCGAGCGGCTCGTGGGTGAGGGTGCCGAGAGCGCCGTCGGGGTCGACGACGACGGCCAGGTCGCCGCTGAGGTCGGTGCGCAGCACCCGCGCACCGGTGCGCTCCAGGTCGGAGACGACCTGCGGCGAGGGGTGGCCGTAGGTGTTGTCCTGCCCCACCGAGACCAGGACCAGGCGGGCCGCCAGCGACTCCAGGAAGGCCTCGTCCTGGTGGGCGCTGCCGTGGTGGGGCAGCTTGAGCACGTCGGCGCGCAGGCCCGGCAGGGCCGCGGCGAGCACCGCCTGGCCGGTGGGCTCGAGGTCGCCGGTGAGCAGCATCCTCACCCCGCGCACCTCGACGAGCAGCACGACGCTCGCGTCGTTGGCGGCGCTGGCCCCGGAGGGCACCGGCGGGGCCGGCACCGGTGGCCACAGCACCTGCAGCGTGGCCTCGCCCACCCGCGACGTCGCGCCGTGGGCCACGGTCGACACCGCGACGCCGTGCTCCGCAGCGACCTCCTGCACGTGCTGCACACCGCCGGGCGGGTCCGGCACGGAGGTCACCTCGACGCGGTCGACGCGCCGGCCCTCGAGCACGCCGGCGAGGCCGTCGACGTGGTCGGCGTGGAAGTGCGTGAGCACGACCAGCGGCACCTGCTCGACCCCCAGGTCGGTCAGGCAGCGGTCGACCGCCGCGGCGTCGGGGCCGGCGTCGACCACCACCGCGGCCCCCGGGCCGGTGCGCAGCACCAGCGCGTCGCCCTGGCCCACGTCGCAGGCCACCAGCACCCAGCCCGGCGGGGGCCACCCGGGCGTCGGGAGCCGCACCAGCGCGACGAGGACCACGACGCCGACCGCGACCGGCCCCAGTGCCCGGCTGCGCAGCACGCGGGGTGCCAGCAGCGCCAGGGCGGCGCAGGCGAGGATCAGCACGACGAGCGCCAGCGGGCCGGTGCCCCAGGCGACGGCAGCCGTGGGGAGGTCGGCCCCGCGGCGGGCGACCAGCACGATCCAGGCCACGCACCACGCGGCTACGGTGCCGATCACCGTGGCCAGCCCCGGCCAGACCAGCCCGACCAGCCCGGCCACGAGGCCGAGCACCGTCGCCGGGCCGACGACAGGGGCCACCAGCAGGTTGGCCACCACCGCGACCAGGCTGACCTGGCCGGAGACGGCGGCCACCAGCGGCGTGCAGGCCAGCTGGGCCGCGGCCGGCACCGCCACCGCCTCGGCCGCCCACCGTGGCAGCCAGCGCCGCAGCGCGTCGCGCCAGGGCGGGGCCAGCACCAGGATGCCGGCCGTCGCGAGCACCGACAGCGCGAACCCCACCGTGGTCGCGAGTCCGGGCGAGACGAGCAGCAGCGCGGTGACCGCCACGCCCAGGGCCCGGAACCCGCGCTGCCGGCCGTTGCGGCCCAGGCCCAGCAGCCCCACCGCCCCCATCGCAGCCGCGCGCACGACGCTGGGCTCGGTGCGCGCGAGCAGGACGAAGCCGACGATGCCGAGGGCGCCGACGACCACCAGCCAGCGCCCGCGCACCCCGACCCAGCGCGCCAGGAGGAGCACGAACCCCACGACGAGCGTGAGGTTGGTGCCGGACACCGCGGTGAGGTGGGTCAGCCCGGTGGTGCGGAAGTCCTCGGCGACCCCGGGGTCGAGGCCGGCGTCGTCGCCCACGACCAGCGCGGGCACGAGCACCCGCTGGGCCGCGGGACGGTGCTCGACCGCCGCCCGCAGCGAGGCCCGTACGCCGGCAGCGCCGCGCCACCACACGTCGGGGCCCTCGAGGGTGGCCACCGCGTCGGCGCCGACCAGCAGCGCCGCGACCTCGTCGCCGCCGCGGGAGTCGGAGGGCGCCAGCCGCCCGCTGGTGCTCACCCGCGCACCGAGCGGCACCGCGGCCCAGTCGGCGCCGCCGAGCACCACCACGGGCGCGGAGAGCCGCCACGCCCGACCACGCCCGACCACGCGGTCGACGTCGAGGCGCACGATCACCTGCTCCTCGAAGGCGCCCTGCACCGGGCGCGGGTCGCTGACCACCGTGCCCTCCAGGTCGACCACCGCACGCTCGGCGGCGAGGTCGGCCACCGGCCCGTCGCGCACGACCGCGGCCCGCAGCACCGCGACGACCCCGACGGCGACCAGCACGCTGAGCAGCGCCGCCACGAGCGCACGGGTGCCGGGGCGGCGACGGGCCAGCGCGGCTCCGCCGACGAGGGCCGCGGCGAGCACCAGCGCCGCCCAGCCGAGCGTGAGGAGCGTGCCGGCGAGGGCGCCGGTCCACGCCGCCAGCCCCACCAGGGCCATCCGGGGGTCGCGCACCTCAGAGGGTCACGTGGGGGGCGATCTGGGCCAGCGTGGCGTCGCCGATGCCGTCGACCTCGAGCAGCTCCTGCACCGAGGTGAAGCCGCCGTGCTCCTCGCGCCAGGCGAGGATGGCCTGCGCCGTCACCGGCCCGACCTCGGGCAGGGCCTCCAGCTCGGCCTGGGTGGCGCTGTTGAGGCTCACCGTGGCCACGGGCGCACCCGCCTCGGGCCCGGGGACCGCGCCGGGGACCGCCGCCGGGGCGGGTGCGGCCACGGCCGCGACCCCCACGACCACCTGCTCCCCGTCGACGAGCACACGGGCCAGGTTGAGCCCCGCCAGGTCGACCCCGGGGCGGGCCCCGCCCGCGGCCTCGAGGGCGTCGACCACCCGCGAGCCCGCCTCGAGCACCGCGATGCCCGGTCGGCGCACCTTGCCGGTGACGTCCACGGTGACCGTGGCGGCCTCCCCCGACGCCTCCCCCGACGCCTCCGCCCCGACCGCGCCGGTCGGGGCGGCGCCGAACGCCTCGGGCGTGGTCGGGACCAGCGGAGAGGGCGCCGCCTCGGGCCCGGCGGCGGCGGCGGCGGGCGCAGCCTCCACGGCCGGGTCGGACCGCACCACCCACCAGCACGTGAGCGCCAGCGCCGCCGCCACCATCAGCGCGAGGGCGGCCACGTGGCCCGGTTGCAGCGGGACCGCGGGCAGGCGCGCGGCCCAGGACCGCCCCACCCCGACCCCCGAGCGCCTCGCGGCGTGCCGCCCCGGCACCGGCACGACCACCGCACCGCCCACCGCACCGCCCACCGCAGCGTCCGCATCAGCGGCCGCAGCAGGGGCCGCGGCACCGTCCGCAGGAGGGGCCGACCCGGGCCACCGCCCCGGGCCGGGCTCCCGGCCCTCCGTCGGCGCCGGCACCAGCCGCAGCGGTGGCTGCTCCCCGGCGACCCGGGTGTGCCCGTCCCACCACGGCTGCTCCCCGCCGGCGGCACGCGCGGCGTCGAGCTCGGCGGTCAGCAGGGCCAGCCGACGGGCGACGGCCTCCTGGTGCTCGGGGCGGGGTCGGGTGCGCATGCCGGCACGCTACGAAGCCACCGCGGCCCGTCGCGGCGACCGCAGGCCGCCTGTGGACCGGCGAGCATCCGCGGCGCCCTGTGCATGAGAGGTGGGCGCCCCCGCGACCGGCCGCGGGCGCGTGCGGACCTCAGCGGGGAGCGACGCAGACCGCGATCATGCCGGGCCCGACGTGGGCCCCGAGCACGGCGCCGAGCTCGCCGCAGGAGATCTCCTCGCCGGCCAGCTCGACGTCGAGCCGTCCGGCGAGCCGCTCCACCAGCTGGGCGGCGCGCTCGGGGTTGGCCAGGTGGGCCACCGAGACCTCCACGGGTCCGCCGGCCGCTGCGGCCGCCTGCACCGCGAGCTCCTCGAGGCGACCCAGTGCGCGGCCGGAGGTGCGCACACGCTCGAGCGGCGCCACCCGGCCCTCGGCGATCTGGAGCAGCGGCTTGACCGCGAGCGCGCCGCCGAAGAGTGCTGCGGCGGTGCCGATGCGCCCGCCGCGGCGCAGGTACTCCAGCGTGTCGACGTAGAACAGCGAGGTGGTGGCGCGGCCGCGCTCGCGGGCGGCCGCGGCGGCCGTCGCGGCGTCGGCCCCGCCGGCCACGGCACGGGCGGCGGCCAGGGCGGCGTAGCCGGTGCCGATGCCGACCTGCTCGGTGTCGACCACCTCCACCGGCACCGACGCCCGGCGCGCGGCCAGCTGGGCCGACTCCACCGTGCCGCTCATCTGACCCGACAGGTGCACCGACACGATCACCTCCGCCCCGCCGCGCGCGGCCCGCTCGTAGGTCTCGAGCAGCAGCTCGGGCGAGGGGCGCGAGGTCGACACCGGCGTCCACTCCCGCAGCGCCGCCGCCACCAGGGCCGGGGTCGCCTCGCCCTCGGCCTCGCCCTCGTCGTAGGCGCTGGCGCCGATCACCACCTGCAGCGGCACCACGACGATCCCGAGCCCGGCCGCCAGCTCCCCGGGGAGGCTGGCGGTCGAGTCGGTGACGACGACGACGCGACCGGCGGGCACGCGCTCAGACCACGATGTTGACGAGCTTCGGGGCCCGCACCACGACCTTGCGCACCTCGCGCCCGTCGAGGGCACGCTGCACGTCGGCGTCGGCGAGGGCCAGCGCCTCCAGGGCCTCGCCGTCGATGCCGGGGTCGACCTCCAGGCGGGCCTTGACCTTGCCCTGCACCTGCACGACCGCGGTGACCGACTGCTCCACCAGCAGCGCGGGGTCGACCTCGGGCCAGGCGACCTGGGCGACGGTGGGCTCGTGGCCCAGCCGCTCCCACATCTCCTCCGCGACGTACGGCGTGACCAGCGACAGCAGCTGCGCGACCGTCTCGACGGCCTCGCGCACCGCCGGGTCGGCCGGGCCGCAGCCGGTGTCGACGGCCTTGCGCGTGGCGTTGACCAGCTCCATCACGCGGGCCACCATCACGTTGAAGCGGTGGCCCTCGACCAGCTCGGCGGCGTCGCGGATCGTGCGGTGGGTCTGCGAGCGCAGCGTCGCGTCGCCGCCGGTCGGGTCGGTGCCCGCCGCCGAGGTGACGTCACCGCTGAGGCGCCAGGCCCGCTGGAGGAACTTCTGCGAGCCCGACGGGGACACGTCGGCCCAGTCGATGTTGTCCTCGGGCGGGCTGGCGAAGACCAGTGTCAGGCGCACCGCGTCGACGCCGAAGGCGTCGAGCTGCTCGCCGAGGTTGACGCCGTTGCCCAGCGACTTGCTCATCTTGCGGCCCTGGTTGACCACGACGCCCTGGCCCAGCAGCGCCTCGAAGGGCTCGACGAAGTCGAGCATGCCCATGTCGTGCAGGACCTTGGTGAAGAAGCGGGCGTAGAGCAGGTGCAGCACGGCGTGCTCGAGGCCGCCGACGTACTGGTCGACCGCCCCCCACTCGCGCAGCTTCTCGGGGTCGAAGGGCCCCTCGGTGTAGCCCGGCGAGGTGAAGCGCAGGAAGTACCAGGAGGAGTCGACGAAGGTGTCCATCGTGTCGCTGTCGCGCTTCGCCGCGCCGCCGCAGGTCGGGCAGGCGACGTCGACCCACTCGCTGGCCGCGGCCAGCGGGGAGACGCCCCGGGGCTTGAGGTCGGCGCCCTTGAGCTCGGGCAGCTCGACGGGCAGCTGGTCCTCCGGCACGGGCACCTCGCCGCAGGAGGGGCAGTGGATGATCGGGATCGGGCAGCCCCAGAAGCGCTGCCGGCTCAGCAGCCAGTCGCGCAGGCGGTAGTTGACCGTGCCGGTGCCGGTGCCGCGCTCCTCCAGCAGCTCGATGGCTCGGCTGATGCCGGCGGCCTTGTCGGTGAGGCCGTCGAGCTCCCCGGAGGACACGTAGGCCCCGTCGCCGCTGGTGGCGACGCCGCTCTCGGCGGGGTCGGGCTCGCCGGTGTCGACCACGCGGCGCACGGGCAGGTCGAAGGCGCGGGCGAAGTCGAGGTCGCGCTGGTCGTGGGCGGGCACGGCCATGATGGCGCCGGTGCCGTAGTCGGCGAGCACGTAGTCCGACGCCCACACCGGCAGCCGCTCGCCGGTCAGCGGGTTGGTCGCGGTGACCCCGAGGTCGACGCCGCTCTTGGGCCGGTCGGTGGCCAGCCGCTCGATGTCGGAGGCCCTGCGGATCTCCTCCAGGTAGGCCTCGTAGGCCGGCCGCTGCGCGTCGCTGACCAGCTCGGCGGCCAGGTCGGCGTCGGCGGCGACCACCATGAAGGTCGCGCCGAAGAGGGTGTCGGGGCGGGTGGTGTAGACGGTGACCGGCTGCTCGCGGCCCTCGACGGCGAAGTCGACGTGGGCGCCCTCGGAGCGGCCGATCCAGTTGCGCTGGGCGGTGACGACGCGGTTCGGCCAGCGGTCGGCCACCTGGTCGAGGTCGGTCAGCAGCCGCTCGGCGTACTCGGTGGTCTTGAAGTACCACTGCGTCAGGTCACGCTTGGTGACCACCGCGCCGCAGCGCTCGCAGGCGCCGTCGACGACCTGCTCGTTGGCCAGCACCGTCTGGTCGTTGGGGCACCAGTTGACCGGGCTCTTGCGGCGGTAGGCCAGGCCACGCTCGCGGAACTTCAGGAACAGCCACTGCGTCCAGCGGTAGTACTCCGGGTCGGAGGTGTGCAGCCGGCGCGACCAGTCGAAGGCCAGGCCGTAGCGGCGCATCGAGGCGGCCTGGGTCTCGATGTTGGCGTAGGTGTAGGTCGCCGGGTGCTCGTCGTTGCGGATCGCGGCGTTCTCGGCCGGCAGGCCGAAGGAGTCCCAGCCCATCGGGTCGAGCACCTCGAAGCCGCGCATGCGCCAGTAGCGCGCGATGACGTCGTGCAGCGCGAACACCTCGGCGTGGCCCATGTGCAGGTCGCCGCTGGGGTAGGGGAACATCGTGAGCGCGTAGCGCTTCTCGCGCGGGGAGTCGTCGTCGGCCCGGAAGGGGTCGAGCTCCTCCCAGACCCGCTGCCACTTCTCCTCGGTCGCCACGACGTCGTACGTCGCCGCCTCGGTCTCGGCGTGCGTGGTGCGGTCCTGCGTCATCGTGGTCTCCTGGTGCCGGCCCTGACGGCCGGGCCGGTGCTGGTCCTGGTGCTGGTGCTGGCGGTGTCGCCACATGAAAAAACCCCTCGCAGGGAGGGGTGGCCGCGCGATCGGTGGAGGATCAGCGCGGCTGGCCGAGAAGCAGGGCCGACGTGGTCATGGCCTCATCCTAGCGCCCCACGACGGAGCCGAGGAACTCCACCTGGGCCGCCACGGAGCGCTCGAAGGGCTCGCCGAGGTAGATGTCGAAGTGCCCCACGTCGAGGCGCTCCACGACCACCCGGCCCCGGGCCCGCTCGGCCACGCGCTCGACCGCCGCCGGGGGCGCGATGGTGTCGTCGGCGGCCACGAGCAGGAAGAGCGGCATCCGCAGCCGGCGGGCGCGCGCGACGGGCCGGTTGGTCGCGATCGGGAGGATCGCGCGCGCCGGCGTGTCGTTGCGGAAGCCGGGTCCGGCGATCGCGGCGTAGCCGTCGACGCCGTCGTGGGAGGTGATCGCGGCCAGTGACCCGGGCTCGCCCACGACCGCGATGCGGTGGTCGGGGCGGCCCAGCGCGTGGCCGGCCGCGTCGCGCAGGGCGTGACCGGTGAGGCGCAGCAGCTGGCGCGGGCCGGCGTAGCGCAGGATCTCGCGCACCGCCGCCAGCCCGTCCATGGCGGCGCCCTGGGAGACGACCGCCGCGATCCGGGGGTCGTCGGCGGCCACGGCGACGACGTGCCCACCGGAGTAGGAGCTGCCCCACAGCACCACCCGCTCGGGGTCGAGGCCGGGCAGGCCGCGCACGTGCGCCACGACCGCGGCGTAGTCCTCGCGGTGGCGACGGTGGTCCACCAGCGTGCGCGGCTCCCCCGCCGAGGCGCCGAAGCCGCGGTAGTCGAAGAGCACCACGTCGGCGCCGGCCGCGGCGAAGCGCTCGGCGAAGGGCAGCAGGCCCGAGTCGCGGGTGCAGCCGAAGCCGTGGGCCATGACGACGACCGGTCGCCCGGCCGGCCCGGCCCAGGCGTCGGTGGTGGCCGGGACGTGCCAGGCCGCGAGGGACGTGCCGTGGCTGGGGATCGTGAGGTCGTGGCGCACGTCTCGGACCCTAGGCCACCGACGGCCCCGGTGTGCCTACGATCACGCCATGACCGACCCCACCACGACCGACACCTCCTCCGACCGCCCGCGCACCGTCTCCGACATGTTCCGCCTCGACGGCAGGGTCGCCGTCGTGACCGGCGCCTCGAGCGGCCTCGGGGTCGCCTTCGCCCAGGCCCTGGCCCAGGCCGGCGCCGACGTCGTGCTCGGCGCCCGGCGGGTGGACCGCCTCGAGGAGACCGCCGCCCTGGTGCGCGCCGCGGGCCGCACGGCGCTGCCGGTGGCCACCGACGTGGCCGACCCCGCGTCGTGCGACCGGCTCGTGGCGTTGGCCGTGGAGGAGTTCGGCCACGTCGACGTCCTGGTCAACAACGCCGGGATCGGCACCGCCGTGCCCGCCACGCGCGAGACGCCCGAGCAGTTCCGCGGGGTCATCGACGTCAACCTCAACGGCTGCTACTGGATGGCACAGGCCTGCGGACGGGTGATGGGCCACGGCTCGTCGATCATCAACATCTCCTCGGTGCTCGGCCTCACCACCGCGGGTCTCCCCCAGGCCGCCTACGCCGCGTCCAAGGCCGGCCTCATCGGCCTCACGCGCGACCTGGCCCAGCAGTGGACCGGACGCAAGGGCATCCGGGTCAACGCCATCGCCCCGGGCTTCTTCGCCTCCGAGATGACCGAGCAGTACCCCGAGGGCTACCTCGAGTCGATGCAGCAGCGCATCCCGGCAGGACGCAAGGGCGACCCCGCCGAGCTGGCCGCCACGGTGGTCTGGCTGGCCTCGCCGGCCGGCGGCTACGTCACCGGCCAGACGCTCGCGGTCGACGGCGGCCTCACCATCACGTGAGCGCCCCGCGCCCGCCCGGTGCCGCTCCGGACGGGCGCGAGGAGCGCCGTCAGGCCCGGCGGAAGGCGACGACCACCGACGGGCGCGGGAAGTCGTCGGTGTGGGGCCAGGTGCTCTGCGGGGCCTCGAAGGTGGCCGTGTCGGCCTCGCCGGGGTGCTGCACGGCGAAGAACAGCGACCGGTTGCGGTCGGTCACCAGCGGCCCGCAGGCCTCCGCGCCGCGCGGCACGGTGACGAACTGCTCGACCTTGCCGCGGTCGGGTCCCGAGGTCGGCACGCGGAAGACGCCGTCGTTGGAGCCGAGCACGTTGCCGTCGGTGGAGATCCACAGCGAGCCGTCGTCGGAGAAGGTGACGTTGTCGGGGCAGCTGATCGGGCTGACCTGCGACTTGTCGAAGCCGGCGAAGTAGGTCTCCTGCGCCGCGGGGTCGCCGCAGACCAGCATGAGGTCCCAGGTGAAGGTCGTGCCCGCGTGGCCGCCCCTGCCCGGCGTCATCTCCAGCACGTAGCCGTTGCGGTTGCCCGAGGCCTGCGTCAGCGGGGCGCCGAGCGAGGCGCGGACCATCGAGGAGCCGACCGGGTTGGGCTCGTCGGTGGGCAGCGCGGCGGTGCCGCGGTTGGAGTTGTTGGTCAGCGCGGCGTAGACCTTGCCGTTGACCAGGTTGGGCTCGACGTCCTCGGGGCGGTCCATCCGGGTCGGGGCGACCTTGTCGGCGGCCAGGCGGGTGAAGAGCAGCACGTCGGCCACCGACATGCCCTCGACGAAGGACTCGGTGTCGCTGCACAGCGGGATCCACTCGCCCGTGCCGTCGGAGACGCCGTCCTCGGCGCCGTCGCCGGTGAGGCGCGCGACGTAGAGGGTGCCGGCGCTGAGCAGGCGCAGGTTGCGGCGCTTGGCCCGCTCGGAGCCCGCGTCGTCGAAGGTGCCGGCGGAGACGAACTTGTAGAGGTAGTCACCGCGCTCGTCGTCACCCATGTAGGCCACGGCGCGGCCGTCCTCGGCGATGACGACGTTGGCGCCCTCGTGCTTGAAGCGGCCCAGCATCGTGTGCTTGCGCGGGGCGCTGTCGGGGTCGAAGGGGTCGACCTCGACGATCCAGCCGAAGCGGTGCGGCTCGTGCGGCTCGGCGCTGAGGTCGAAGCGCGGGTCCACCGTGTTCCAGCCCTTGCCCTTGCCGCTGATGCCGTAGCGGGCGTACTGCGCGGTGTAGCGCTCGTCGAGGCCGTCGGGGGCGTCGAAGTACTGGTTGAAGTTCTCCTCCCCCGAGAGCACCGTGCCCCACGGCGTCGTGCCGCCGGCGCAGTTGTTGAGGGTGCCGAGCACCTTCGTGCCGGTCGGGTCGGCGCTGGTGCGCAGGCGCTCGTCGCCGGCGGCGGGCCCGTCGACGACGAAGGTGGTGTCGATGTGGAGGCGGCGGTTGTAGCGGGCCCGCCGCAGGTCGCTGACCGGCAGCCAGTCGCCGTCGACCTTGGCGCGCTTGATCTGCACCACCGACATGCCGTGGCTGGCCATGGCGATGGCCTTGACCTGGTCGGCGGTGTAGACGCCGGTCGGGAACATGAGGTTCTCGTCGGTGTACTCGTGGTTGACGACCAGGAGCGCCTGGTCGAAGTCGCGGGCCAGGTAGCCGTACTGCTGGCCGCCCTTGCCCTTGCCGCCCTTGCCGCCCTTGCCGCCCTTGCCGGGCAGCGGGAGCACGCCGACGTAGTCGCAGTTGTAGCCGAACTGGGTCTTGGCGGCCTCGGGGGTCTGGGCGTAGGCGTCGAAGCGCGGCGCGCCGGCCACGACCCGGTCGCCCCAGCTGATGACCACGGAGTGGTCGAAGCCGCGGGGCACGGTCACGGCGTCGCGCTTGTTGGGCCCGACCGGGGCGAACGCCGTGCGGGCCAGGTCGCCGCCCATCGGCTTGGCCGAGGGAGCGCCGGGGGCCGTGGGCGCCGCGGCCGCCGCGCCGCCGAGGGCGCCGGCGGTGAGGCCGCCGAGCACGAGCGCGCCGGAGGTGGTCGCCGCGCCCTTGAGCACGGAGCGGCGGGCGACGGCCTTGACGATCTCGTCCTGGACGTGGCCGTGGCCGGTCTGGTTGGGCTCGGGGTGGTCGCAGGCCAGGCCGCAGCGGAAGAAGCAGGTGGCGTAGCTGCGCGAGCCGTGGCGGGTGCCCGAGGGCACGGGCACGAGCGGCAGGCTGCGGCGCGCGGTCGGCGCGTCCGCGGCGGTGGGGCTGATCGGGCTGACCGGGGTGGTGGGGGTGGTCGTCATCGGGATGGGCTCTCCATGATCGATCGTCGTGGTGGCCCGCGGTGTCCGCGGGCGACGGCCGCACCCTAGGAAGGTCAGGTGGTGCGGGAGGGGGCCTGCAGGTGGGGTCGCGGTGACCTCTGGGTGAACGCAGGGTGCTCCCGGCGCGCGCTCGACGGGGGTCCGCCGGTCCAGCGTCGGTGCGCGTGGGTGAGGGCCGCGGTCTCGGCGTAGCCCAGCCGCCGCGCCACCTCGGCCACCGGCAGCCCGGCGCCCAGCAGCTCGGCGGCCAGCGGGGCCCGCACCTCCTCCAGCAGCTCGCGGTACGTCGTGCCCGCGGCTCCCAGCCGGCGCCTCAGCGTGCGCTCGCTGAGCCCGAGGGCCGAGGCGACCTCGGGCATCGGCGCTCCGGCCGCGAGGCGCTGGGTGATGAGCACGCGCACCTCCTGGGCCACTCCGGTGCGCTCGCGCCGGCGGGCCACGGCCTGCAGGCACAGCTGCTCGGCGAGCCGGTCGACCTGCGCGGCGGCGCGACCGGTGGGGCGCGGCAGCGGACGGTCGAGCTCGGCTGCGTCGACCTCGAGGCGGGCCCGGTCGGCGCCGAGGCTCAGCCGGGCGCCCACGCCCCCGGGCACCAGCGAGGCCAGGACGGTGTCGACGGCGGTGGCGTCGCGGGCGAGGAGGAACGCGCGCACGTCGGCCGGGAGCCCCGACCCGTCGAGGTCGACCACGAGCCGGCCGTCGACGAGCCCGGCGCGTGGGATCGCGAAGGCGTGGCTGAGGTCGACGTAGCGCAGCGCCACCTCGACCGCGTCACGCACGGTGCGGCTGGAGAGCAGGGCCAGCCCGAGCACCCCGAAGGTGCTCGCGTCGTAGGACGCCCCCACCTCGGCCCCCGACCCCGGGCGGTGGCGCTGGAGCGTGCGCACGACCCGCAGCTCCTGCGCGGCGGTCACCACGGCCCCCGGCGCCTCGAGGTGGTCCACCGCCAGGCCGGTGCCGGCCAGGGCGGCCTCGGGGGCCAGCCCGGCGCGCACGGCGTGCCGCACGAGCAGAGCGACCCCGAGGGCCGAGCGCGGGAAGTCCCAGTCGGCGGCCGCGGGGGCGGGCAGGTTGTCCGGAATCATCAAGCCGATCCTCCCCGACCGCTCCCCCGGCGGCAACCGGCGCCCTAGCGTCGGGGCATGGTCACCAGCACGCCCGCGCAGGGCCCCCGTGTCCCCCGTAGCCCCCGTGTCCCCCGTGTCGTCGTGGTCGGAGCCGGCTTCGGAGGCCTCGGCGTCGTGCGCGCCCTGCGCGAGCGGGGCCTCACCGACGTCACCGTGCTCGAGCGGGCCGAGGCCGCCGGCGGCGTCTGGCGCGACAACACCTACCCCGGGGCCGCCTGCGACGTGCCCTCGCCGCTCTACTCCTGGTCGTGGGCGGTGAAGACCGACTGGCGGCACCGCTACGGCACCCAGCCGGAGATCCTCGCCTACCTGCGCGAGACCGCGGCCCGGGAGGGGCTGCTCGACCACGTGGAGACCGGACGCACCGTGACCTCGCTGCGCTGGTCGGAGGAGGCACGGAGCTGGACCGTGGCGACGGCCGAGGGCGCGACGTACGAGGCCGACGTGGTGGTGACCGCCACCGGTCAGCTCTCCGAGCCGGTCGTGCCCGACCTGCCGGGCGCCGACTCCTTCGCGGGCCCGTCCTTCCACTCCGCGCAGTGGCGCCACGACGTCGACCTCACCGGCAAGCGCGTGGCCGTGGTCGGCACCGGCGCCAGCGCGATCCAGTTCGTGCCGGGCATCGTGGACCGGGTCGGCGCGCTGACGGTCTTCCAGCGCTCCGCGCCCTACGTCGTGCCCAAGCCCGACCAGGAGTGGGGCGAGCGGCACCACCGCGTCTTCGACCGGGTGCCGGCCCTGATGGGCGCCGAGCGGCGCTCGTGGTTCTGGCTCACCGAGCGGCTCAACGCCGCCCTCGTCGGGGAGTCGCCGCTGACGCCGGCCATCAACCGCGGCCTGCGGGCGGTCTGGCGGCTGCACCTGCGTCGCCAGGTGCGCGACGCCGCCCTGCGGGCCCGGCTCGTGCCGGACTACCCGATCGGGTGCAAGCGGCTGCTGTTCAGCAACGACTGGTACCCCGCGCTCGACCGCGACCACGTCGAGGTGGTCGACACCGCCGTGGCCGGCGTCGAGCCGACCGGCGTGCGCACCGCCGACGGCGTGCTCCACGAGGTCGACGTCGTGATCTGGGGCACCGGCTTCGCCGCGACCCGCTTCCTCGACGGCGTCGAGGTCGTGGGCCCGGGCGGCCGGACCCTCGCCGAGCAGTGGCGCGGTGGCGCGCGCGCCCACCTCGGCGTGGGCGTGGCGGGCTTCCCCAACCTGTTCTGCGTCTACGGGCCCAACACCAACCTGGGGGGCAGCTCGATCATCACCATGATGGAGGCGCAGGCCGGGTGGATCGCCCAGGTCGCCCGCGGCATCGCCGACGGCCGCGCCCGCGGGGTCGCCCCGCGCGCGGAGGTCTACGACGCCTACGACGAGGAGATGCAGACCCGGCTGGCGCGCAGCGCCTGGGCCGGCTGCTCGAGCTGGTACGTCGAGGGCGGCCGGATCAGCACCAACTGGCCCGGGCGGGTGCAGGAGTACCAGGAGCGCACCGCCCGCGTCGACTGGTCGCAGCTGGAGGACGTGTCGTGAGCGCGGCCGAGCCGGCCGGCGCCTACCCGCCCGAGCCGTGGGACCTCACCGGCACGGGCCGGCTCACCGCCTGGGCGGTGCCCGTCGGCGACCTGCCCGCACTGCCGGCGGGCGTGCGGCCGGTGGTGCTGCGCGGCCGCGCACTCGCGGCGACCGCCTTCGTGCGCTACGACGAGCGGGGCCTGATGGCCTACGACGAGCTGCTCGCCGCCGTGGTGGTGCGCCACGGCCGGGGGCTGGCGCTGTCGATCACCGACATCTGGGTCGACAGCGAGGTCTCGCGGGCCGGCGGCCGCGGCCTGTGGGGCATCCCCAAGGAGCTGGCCAGCTTCTCCTCCCCCGCGCCCGACCGGATCGGCGCACGCACCGACGACGGGCCGCTGGCCTCGGTCGAGACCGCGCCCCGGCGGCTGCCGGGCCTGCGACTGCCGCTGCCCCTGCGCTCCCACGTGGTGCAGACCCGCGACGGTGCCACCGTGGCCAGCCCGATCCGGGCCACCGGGCGGGTGCGCCCCGCCCGGGCCCGGTGGACCGTCGAGCCCGAGGGTGCGCTGGCCTGGCTGCGCGGCGCCTCGCCGGTCACCAGCGCGGTGGCCGAGGACTTCGCGATGCGCTTCGGCGCCGCTCCCGTCCCCAGGCGCTGACCGCTCCCGAGCCCGCTCAGCCGTGCAGCGGGCGCGGCAGGCTGCGACCGGCGACGCGGTTCTCGGCGTCGATCATCCAGGCCAGCTGCTCGAGGCGCTCGATGACGGTGTGGAGGATGTCGGCGGTGGTGGGGTCCTCCGCGTCGACCTCGTCGTGGATGCGGCGCGCGGTGCCGGTGGTGGCGTAGATCGCGCCGGTGATGAGGTCGACGGTGTCGGCGGTGTTGACCTCGCCCGCGGGGAACTGCGGCAGGCTCGTCTGGGCGGCGACCGTCGCCGAGCGCCCGTCGGGGGTGATGTAGATGGCGCGCATGCGCTCGGCGACGGTGTCGGAGAACTCGCGGGCGGCGTCGACGACCTCGTCGAGGGCCAGGTGCAGGTCGCGGAAGTTCAGGCCGACGACGTTCCAGTGGGCCTGCTTGCCCTGCACGTGCAGGTCGATGAGGTCGACGCTCATCTGCTGCAGGTGGGCCGCCAGTCGCTCGGAGGCGGTGAAGGGCGGGCGGGCGACGTGGGTGGTCTCGCTGTGCAGGACGTCGGTCATGGGTGGTTCCTCTCCTCGGTGGTGTCCCCACTCAAGCAGGTTCTCTGGAACGGTTCCAGAAAGGTGAGGCTGACCTAAACGGCCGGCCGGTCGTCGGGGGGCTGCGGTCGCTGGCGCCCCAGCTCACCGCCGATGCGCCCGTAGTAGGGCCGTCCGTGGTCGGCGTGCTCCTCGCGGTAGTAGGCCAGGTGGTGCGGCCCGAGGTCGACACGGGCGCCGCTGCGCAGCACCGACCCGAGCACACGCGCGCCATGGACCCGCACGTCGCCCTCGACCGCGCGCACGACGTACTCGTCCTCCTCGTCGTGCTCGACCCGGGCGTGCAGCGGCGCCAGGCCGCGCAGCACGACGTCGCAGGTGGGGTCGGAGCCGATGGTGACGCCGTCGCCGAGCCAGAAGATCGGCTGCCGCTCCCCTCCCCAGACGTCCTCGCGCACCAGCACCAGGCGCGCCGATCCGCCGCGGGCCGGGTCGTGGGTGCCCGTCACCCGCCGGCGCGAGCGCCGGGCGAAGGTCGGGGCGATCGGCCACATCGTGGTCGGCGGCAGCAGGGAGGCGCTCGGCAGCACCGCCGGGGCCCGCCGGGCGCGGGCGCGGGCCGAGGTCACCGCGCCGCGGAGGCTGCCGAGACGGATCCGGGCCGAGCCGGTGGCCCGCCGCTGCCACCACGGCGCCCTGACCGCGCCGAGGCACACCAGGAGCCGACCGTCGTGCACCACGCGGACGACGACGCCGCTCGCGGCGAGCGACTCCGCGAAGGCGCGCACGGCCGGGGCGTCGGCGGAGCCCGCGAAGGCGGCCGGGTCGCTGACCTCCAGCGTCAGCCGGCTGTCGTGGCCCCGCAGGTGCAGCACGACGTCGCCCTCGCCGCCGGGGTCACCCGCGCCGCGCTGCAGCCTGACCTCGAGGTCGGCCGCGACCCTCACCGCCACCGCTCAGCGCTCCCCGGTGGCGGAGGCGGGCGAGACGGCGGCGTCGGTCGTGGTGATGGTGAGGGTGCCGTGGACCTTCCACGTCGCGCGGGGGGCGTTGGAGCCGGTGTCGCGCGGCACCTCGACGGCCATGTCCTCGAAGCGGTAGTGGATGGCCGCCTGCCGACCGGTGAGGAAGTCCCACATGCTGCGCCCGAGGTCGGTCCAGTCGACGACCTCGCCGGGCTCGCCGTCGAGCGACTGGCTGCTGACGGATCGGGGCCCGTCGGGGTGGATGGTGGTCATGACGCCTCCTGAGGGAAGAACCTCAACACGGTGTCGAGGTATATCTCCACAGAGTGATCCACTTCACCCGGGTCGACAAGGCGTCACCTCGCGCAGTCACCCACGAGGGGGAGAAATGACGAACGAGGCGGACCCCGGTGGGATCCGCCTCGTTCGTGTCGGTGGAGCTGAGGGGACTCGAACCCCTGACCCTCTGCATGCCATGCAGATGCGCTACCAGCTGCGCCACAGCCCCGCCGTCTCGAGCCGGGTTCCCCCGCCTCGGCGACGTCCGGAATACTAGCCACACGTCTTCCCGGATGTGAAATCCGGGTGTCGCCCGCGCGTCGCGCGGGCGCGGTGGTCGACGTGTCAGGCGCCCTGACCTGCGGCGACGCGGTTGTAGGCGTCGAGCGCAAGGCCACCGGCCGGGTGCTCCACGACCTCGACCCAGCCGCAGTTGCCCAGCCCCCGCAGCGTGCGGAACTGCCCCGCGGGCCACCCGAGCACCGCGCCGACGGCGACGCGAGCGGCGGCCCCGTGGGTCACGGCCACCCCGCACTCCCCCGGCGCCAGGGAGGCCAGCAGGTCGCCGAGCGCGGCGCGCATGCGCTCCCCCACCTCGTGGGTCGGCTCGGCGCCCGGGGCGGCGTCGTAGTGCCCGAGCCGGAACAGCGCGAACTCCTCGGCGTCGGCCGCGGCGTACTCGTCGTGGGTCAGGCCCTGGCGCTCGCCGAGGTGGAACTCGCGCAGCCGCTCGTCGTAGGACGGCTCGAGACCGGTCGCGGCGGCGACGTAGGACGCCGTCTGGCGCGCGCGGAGCAGGTCGGAGCTCCACAGCAGGCTCGGACGCAGCCGGGCGACCTCGGGAGCGGCCGCACGGGCCTCCTGGTGGCCCACCTCGTCGAGCTCGACGTCGACGTGGCCCTGCACCCGGCGCGCGTGGTTCCACGCGGTGCGCCCATGGCGCAGCAGCACCAGCCGCCGCGGGGCGGCAGCGCTCAACGCTGGGGGGAGGTGACGTCGGCCGGCAGCGCGATCGCGGGGCAGTCGCGCCAGAGCCGCTCGAGGGCGTAGAAGCCGCGCTCCTCCTCGTGCTGCACGTGCACGACGACCTCGCCGTAGTCGATGAGGACCCAGCGGCCGTCGCGCTCGCCCTCGCGGCGGATCGGCTTGGCGCCGATCTCGCGCAGGGCGTCCTCGACCGCGTCGACGATGGCCTTGACCTGCCGGTCGTTGGTGGCCGAGGCGATGACGAAGGCGTCGGTGATGGCCAGCTGCTCGCTGACGTCGAAGGCGACGATCTTCTGGGCGAGCTTGTCGGAGGCGGCGCGCGCGGCGGCGTGCACGAGCTCGAGGGCGTGGTCGGTGGCGGTCATGGGGCTCCGGACAGGTCGTGGGTGAGGTCGGGCTCGGGGTGGTCGGCGGTGCGCCGCGGGGTCTGCTGGGGGTAGAGGTCGTGCTTGGCGACGTACTGCACGACCCCGTCGGGCACGAGGTACCAGACCGGCTCGCCCCGCCGCTTGCGGTCGCGGCAGTCGCTGGAGGAGATCGCCAGGGCGGGGATCTCCACCATCGTCACGCGGTCGGCCGGGATGGCGGCCAGCGTCTGGGCGTCCATCTCGTAGCCCGGCCGCGTGCACCCGACGAACTGCGCCAGGGAGAAGAGCTCCTCGGCGTCGCGCCAGGTGAAGATGTCGGCCAGCGCGTCGGCGCCGGTGATGAAGTAGAGGTCGGCGTCGGGGTGGCTGGCGCGCAGGTCGCGCAGCGTGTCGATCGTGTACGTCGGCCCGTCGCGGTCGATGTCGACGCGGCTGACGTTGAAGCGCGGGTTGGCCGCCGTGGCGATGACCGTCATCAGGTAGCGGTCCTCGGCCGGCGAGACGTCGCGGTCGGACTTCTGCCACGGGTCGCCGGTGGGCACGAAGAGGACCTCGTCGAGGTCGAACCAGGCCTGGACCTCTGAGGCCGCCACGAGGTGCCCGTGGTGGATCGGGTCGAACGTGCCGCCCATGACGCCGACGCGGCGGCGCCGTCCGCCGGGGCCGACGGTCATCGGGACAGCCTCATGCTGCTCAGCTGTGCTCGCGCCCGGCGCCGAAGGCCGCCAGCGCGAAGGCGAGACCCAGCAGGATGCCGAGGGTCAGCACGCCGATGCCCCAGGAGAGCAGGTGGTTGATCTCGTGCTCCTCCTCGGAGGCGACGAGGACGAGGTTCTGCACGAGCTGAGCGGCGGTCATGCCCCACAGCCTACCGGTCGGGCTCCGGGCTCAGCGCACGTGGCCGTCACCGGTGACGACGTACTTGGTCGAGGTCATCTCCGGCAGCCCCATGGGCCCGCGTGCGTGGAGCTTCTGGGTGCTGATGCCGATCTCGGCGCCGAAGCCGAGCTCCCCGCCGTCGGTGAAGCGGGTGGAGGCGTTGACGAGCACGGCCGCGGAGTCGACGGCGGCCACGAAGCGGCGCGCCGCACCCTGGTCCTCGGTGACGATGGCCTCGCTGTGGCCGCTGGAGAAGCGGCGCACGTGGTCGACCGCCTCCTCCACCGAGGCGACCACGGCCGCGGAGATGTCGAGGGAGAGGTACTCCGCGGCGTGGTCCTCGTCAGTGGCGGGCACGACGCCGTCGAGGCGGGCCACCACCGGGTCGCCGTGCACCGTGACCCCGGCGTCCTGCAGGGCGCGCACGACCCGCGGCAGGAAGGTGTCGACCAGCGAGGCGTGCACCAGCAGCGACTCGGCGGCGTTGCAGACGCTGGGCCGGTGGGTCTTGGCGTTGAGCACGATCGCGAGGGCCTTGTCGAGGTCGGCCGCGGCGTCGACGTAGACGTGGCAGTTGCCGACGCCGGTCTCGATCACCGGCACGGTCGAGCCCTCCACCACGGCGGCGATCAGACCGGCCCCACCGCGCGGGATGAGCACGTCGACGTGGCCGCGGGCCCGCATCAGGGCCGTGACCGAGCCGCGGGTCTCCCCCGGCACCTGCTGGACGACGTCGGGGTCGATCTCGCCGTCGCCGGCGCGGGCGACCGCGTCGCGCAGCACGTCGACGAGCGCGGCGTTGCTGGCCCGGGCGCTCGAGCTGCCCCGCAGCAGCACGGCGTTGCCCGACTTCAGGCAGATGCCCGCGGCGTCGGCGGTGACGTTGGGGCGCGCCTCGTAGATCATGCCGACGACCCCGAACGGCACCCGGAGCTGGCGCAGCTCGAGCCCGTTGGCGAGCGTGCCGCCCCGCACCACCTCCCCCACCGGGTCGGGCAGCGCGGCCACGTCGCGCAGGCCCTGGGCCATGCCCGCGACCCGCTCCGGGGTGAGCCGCAGCCGGTCGACGATGCCCGCCGGCGTGCCGGCGGCCTCGGCGCGAGCCACGTCGGTGGCGTTGGCCGCCAGGACCTCCGTGGCGCGCGCGAGCAGGTCGTCGGCCATCGCGTGCAGCACGGCGTCCTTGCGGGCCCGGGTGGCCAGGGCCAGCGGGTGGCTCGCGGCGCGCGCCCGCCGCGCCACCTCGTGGACCTGCTCGACCGTCCGCTCGTCCGCCCCGCCGACCCCGTCGACCTCGTGACCCGTGCTCATGGCGCGAGGCTAGTGCGCGGAGCGTGCCGGCGCCCGTCGCGACCGGTCGCTCTCGCGGGCCGGACGCACGCCAGGGGCGGCCCCCGGGTGGGGGCCGCCCCTGGCGGTGTCGTGCGGGCCCGCTGACGCGGGTCGGGCTCAGCCCTTGCGCTGGTTGATCTCCTCGGTCGCGGCGGGGAGCACCGCGTGCAGGTCGCCCACGACGCCGAAGTCGACGAGCTCGAAGATCGGCGCCTCCTCGTCCTTGTTGACCGCCACGATGGTCTTGGAGGTCTGCATGCCGGCGCGGTGCTGGATCGCGCCGGAGATGCCGTTGGCGACGTAGAGCTGCGGCGAGACCGTCTTGCCGGTCTGTCCCACCTGGAAGCTGTGGGGCATCCATCCGGAGTCGACCGCGGCGCGCGAGGCGCCCACGGCCGCGCCGAGAGCGTCGGCCAGGCCCTCGATGGGGGCGAAGTCGCCGCCGGTGCCACGACCACCGGAGACCACGATCGCGGCCTCGGTCAGCTCGGGGCGACCGGTGGCCTGGCGCGGCTGGGCGGCGACGATCTGCGCCTTCTTGGCCGCGTCGGAGACGGTGGCGGCGAACTGCTCGACCTCACCGGCGCCCGCGGTCTCCTCGGGGGTGGCGGAGTTGGGCTTGACCGTGATGATCGGGGTGCCCTTGGTGACCTTCGCCTTGACGGTGTAGTTGCCGGCGAAGACGCTCTGCGTGGTCACGCCGCCGTCCTCGACGTCGACGGCGTCGGTGATCAGCCCGGAGCCGGTCTTGATGGCCAGGCGACCGGCCACCTCCTTGCCCTCGTAGCCCGAGACCAGCAGCACCGCGGCGGGCGAGGTCTTCTCGACCAGCTGCTGAAGCGCCTCGGCCTTGGGAGCCACCAGGTAGCCCTTGATCTCGGCGTCGTCGACGACGTAGATCTTGTCGGCACCGAAGGCCTTGAGCTTCTCGGCGGCCGCGGCGGAGGCGTCGGCTCCGCCGAAGAACACCGCGGAGGGCGAGCCGAGGCGCTTGGCCAGCGCGATCAGCTCGAAGGTCGGCTTGCGGATAGCGCCGTCGACGTGGTCGACGACGACCAGGACCTCAGTCATGGGTGTGTGCTCCTCGTCCTCAGATGAACTTCTTGGAGGCGAGGAAGCCCGTGAGCGCCGTGGCGCCCGAGCCCTCCTCGTCGGTCACGATCTCGCCGGCGGTGCGCGGCGGGCGGGCCGTGGTGTCCTCGACCTCGCTCCAGGCGACCGACAGGCCGACCTCGCCGGCGTCGACGCCGATGTCGGACAGCGACCAGGTCTCCATCGGCTTCTTCTTCGCCGCCATGATCCCCTTGAAGGAGGGGTAGCGGGCCTCGCCGGTCTGGTCGGTGACCGACAGCACGAGGGGGAAGGTGGCCCCGATGACCTCGGTGGCGGTGTCGGAGTCGCGCTTGACCCGGATCTGGTCGCCCTGGGTCTCGATGACCGAGGCGAAGGTCACCTGGGGCAGGTCGAGACGCTCGGCGAGCATCGCCGGGATCACGCTGCCCGAGGCGTCGGTCGAGGCCATGCCGCACATGACCAGGTCGACGGCCTGCTCCGAGCCGGCCTTCTCGATGGCCTTGGCCAGCACCAGCGAGGTGGCGATGTAGTCGGAGCCGGCGATGGCCTCGTCGGTGACGTGGATGCCCTTGTCGGCACCCATCTGCAGCGCCTTGCGCACGGCGTCGACGGCCTTGTCGGGGCCGACGCAGAGAGCGGTGACGGTGGTGTCGTCGCCGGCCTTCTCCTTGAGCTGCAGCGCCTGCTCGACGGCGTACTCGTCGAGCTCGCTGAGCAGCCCGTCGACGCCCACGCGGTCCACGGTGTTGTCCGACTCGAACTGCCGGTCGGCAGTGGCGTCGGGCACGTACTTCACACAGACAATGATGTTCATGGCAGATGGCCTGGACGGCCCCTCCTGTGCACTCGATGTGACCTCGAGGTTACCGCCGAGTCACTTCCGGCGGTACACGCCTCACTGGTTGGCTATCTCACATGCCTGACAGCGTCGCTGTCAGGGTCCTGCGTCGCTCTGCGGCCCTGCTCAGGGACGGATGACGCGCTCGAGGACGCGGCCCACCACGAGGTAGGCGACCGCCCCGAGGCCCCAGTTGACCAGGGCGTTCTTGGTGCCGGCGTTCTGTCCGTCGAACTTCATGATGCCGTCCTCGCGGGAGAAGACCCCGAGGTCGACGGCGTCGGCGGTCTCCTTCACGAAGGACACCAGTCCGTTGTCGGGGTTGGCGTCGACCGCGATGAGCAGCGCACCGACCGCCAGGGCGAGGGCGCAGAGCACGAAGACCGCCCACACCACCTGGGCCAGGCGCAGTCGGACGGCGGCGACGGCGGCGCCACGGTCGCGCCGCGGCGCGCGCGCCGGGCTCTCGGCCGCGGTCGTCTCCTCCTGCGTCGCGGTCTCGCCCCGCTTGCCCCGTCGGTTGCCCAGTCGGTCGGCCAGTCGTGCCACGGGTGACTCCTTCGTCGGTCGGATCCTCGGGGAAGGATGGCACACCGGCCCCGAGGGGGTCAGGTGGTCTCAGCGGGCTCAGCGCCCCTCGAAGACCGCCTTGCCCGGGCCCTGCTCCACGAAGGAGGTCATGCCGATCTCGCGGTCGCGGGTGGCGAAGAGCGCCGCGAACTGCTGGCGCTCGATCTCCAGGCCGGTCTCGAGGTCGGTCTCCAGGCCGCGGTCCACGCACTCCTTGGCCGCGCGCACGGCGTACGCCGCTGCCGTGCTGAACTGGCGCGCCCAGGCCACGGCCTCCTCGTAGACCGACGCGGCGGGGTAGAGCCGGTCGACCAGGCCGATGGCCAGCGCCTCCTCGGCCCTCACGAAGCGTCCGGTGAAGATGATGTCCTTGGCGCGGCTCGGGCCGACCAGGCGGCTGAGCCGCTGGGTGCCGCCGGCGCCGGGGATGATGCCCAGCAGCACCTCGGGCTGGCCGAGCACGGCGTCGTCGGCGGCGAAGCGGACGTCGGCGGCCAGGGCCAGCTCGCAGCCCCCGCCGAGGGCGTAGCCGGTGACGGCGGCGACGACGGGCTTGGGGATGCGGGCCACCGCGGTGACCGCCGACTGCAGGGGGCCCGACCGCTTGACCATGTCGACGTGCGACATGTCGGCCATCTCCTTGACGTCGTTGCCGGCGGCGAAGACGCGCTCGCCGCCGTAGACGACGACGGCGCGCACGTCGTCGCGGTCGGTGGCCTCGGCGGCCGCGGCGCGGATCTCCTCCTGCACCTGCACGCTGATGGCGTTCATCTTCGGCCGGTCGAGCCGGATGGTGCCGACGCCGTCGGCGACCTCCAGCCGCACGAGCTCACCCATCGTCGTCCTCTTTCCCTGTCGTCGTCCTGCGGTCGTCCTGCGGTCGGTGCTGCGGTCGGTGCTGGGCCCGGGTTTGGGCGGTAGTCCTCCGGCATGCTGCCACCATCGGCGATGATGCATGCCGTGACACCGACCAAGTGGACCCACCTCGGCCAGACCTCGCCGGTCTGGCCCGGCCGCAACTGGCCCCTCGGCGCGACCTGGAGCCAGGAGTCGACCAACTTCGCGGTCTACGCCCCGGCGGCGACCGAGGCGTGGGTCTGCATCTTCGAGGACGGCCCCGAGGGCCCCGACGGACCCGGGCCCGACGTGGAGACCCGCTACCCGCTCACCGAGCGGTCGCTGGGCATCTTCCACGGCGCCCTGCCCGCCCTGCCGCGCGGCACCCGCTACGGCTACCGCGTCGACGGCCCGTGGGACCCCGAGCGCGGCATGCGGTTCAACCCCGCCAAGCTCCTGCTCGACCCCTACGGCCTGGCGGTCTCGGGCGACTACACCCCCGATGCCGCGACCTTCGGCTACGTCCGCGGCGCACCGTCGGAGCAGGACCACGAGGACTCCGCGCCCCACGTGCCGCGCAGCGTCGTGGTCGACACCTCCTTCGACTGGGAGGGCGACACGCCCATGCGGCGCCGCTGGCGCGACACGGTGATCTACGAGGCCCACGTCAAGGGCATGACGCAGCTGCACCCCCGGGTCCCCGAGTGGCTGCGCGGCACCTACGCCGGCCTGGCCAACCCCGCGGTCATCGACTACCTCAAGGACCTCGGGGTCACGGCCGTCGAGCTGCTGCCCATCCACGAGTTCGTCTCCGAGCCCGGCCTGACCGAGCGCGGCGCGTCGAACTACTGGGGCTACAACTCCATCGGCTACTTCGCCCCCCACCACGCCTACGCCGCCACGGGCGATCGCGGCGAGCAGGTGGTGGAGTTCAAGAAGATGGTCAAGGCCTTCCACCAGGCCGGCCTGGAGGTCATCCTCGACGTCGTCTACAACCACACCGCCGAGGCGGGGCCGCTCGGCCCCACGCTGTCCTTCCGCGGCCTCGACGACCGCGGCTTCTACAAGCGGGTCAAGCCCACCGTGGACGACAAGACCGGGGCGTCGACCTTCGTCGACACCTACTGGGACGTCACCGGCTGCGGCAACACGGTCAACACCGACGACCCGCAGGCGCTGCGGCTCATCCTCGACTCGCTGCGCTACTGGGTCACCGAGATGCACGTCGACGGCTTCCGCTTCGACCTGATGTCGGCGCTGACCCGCACCGGCTACGACATCGACATGCGCTGCGCGCTGCTCACCGCCATCGGCCAGGACCCGATCCTGCGCCACGTGAAGCTCATCGCCGAGGCGTGGGACGCCTCGATGGACGGCTACCTCGTGGGCCGGATGCCCCCGCCGTGGGTGGAGTGGAACGACCAGTACCGCGACACCATCCGTGACTTCTGGCGGGGACAGTCATCGGGCATCCACCGGGTCGCGACCCGGCTCGCCGGCTCCTCCGACCTCTACGCCGACGACGGCCGCTCGGCCTACAACTCGGTCAACTTCGTCACCGCCCACGACGGCTTCACGATGCGCGACGTCGTGTCCTACGACCACAAGCACAACGAGGCCAACGGCGAGGACAACCGCGACGGCACCGACAACAACCGCTCCTGGAACCACGGCGTCGAGGGCGACACCGACGACGCCGAGGTGCTCGAGCTGCGCCGGCGTCAGGCCGCCAACATGATGGCCACGCTCTGCCTGTCCAACGGCGTCCCGATGATCACCGCCGGCGACGAGCGCGGGCGCACCCAGCGCGGCAACAACAACGCCTACTGCCAGGACAACGAGCTGTCGTGGATCGACTGGTCCGACGACGACGCCTGGCTCGACGTCCTGCGCGTCACGAAGGCCGCGCTCCGGCTGCGTCGCGACCACGCCGCGCTGCGCCAGCGGCACTGGTTCGAGGGGCGACCCACCATCCGCGGCGGTCCGAAGGACCTCGCGTGGATCCACCCGACGGGCCGGGAGATGACCGACGCCGACTGGCACGACCACGGTCTGAAGACGGTCGCCCTCTTCCTGTCGGGCGCGCCGCTGCGCTCCCCCGGCCCGCGCGGGCAGCAGCAATTCGACAGCTCGTTCATGATCTGGCTCAACTCCAGCTCGCGACCGAGCCGCATCGAGCTGCCGGTCAACGACTGGGTGCGCGCGGGGGAGGTCGTGGTGAGCACCGACGTCGAGCTGCCGGTCGGCACCGCCGTCAAGGCCGGCGACGGGTTGGTGCTGGGCAGCCGCTCGGTGCTGGTGCTCCAGCAGACCGAGTAGCCGCCGCGGCCCGGACGCACCCGGAGGTCAGGGCAGGGCCACCACGCCCAGCTCGGCGACCGAGGCCAGCAGCGGGTGCCGCGGCACGACCCGCGCGGTGTAGCCGAAGGGCCCCGAGTGGTCGAGCACGACCTCGCCGTCGAAGCGGTGGCGGCCCCCCTCGTAGGTCTCGCCGACGGCGAGGTCGACGGCGACGGTGTCGACCAGCTCGTCCTCGCCGGTGGCGCGGCCGTGCACCAGCTGCACGGTGACGTCGTCGGGCGCCAGGTCGCCGAGGGCCACGAAGGCGCGCACGCTCAGCACCGCGCCCACCTCGGGGGCGTCGCCGACCCCGCTGGACTCCACGTGCTCGACGCGCACGCCCGGCCACGCCGCGCGGACCCGCGCCTTCCAGGTCGCGAGCTCCCGGGCCCCCGACTCCTCGGCGCCCAGCGCCCGCGAGGTGGCCGCGGCCGGGGCGTAGAGGGTGCGCACGTAGTCGCGCACCATGCGCGTCGCGAGCACCTTCGGCCCCAGCGACTTCAGCGTGTGGCGCAGCATCTCGACCCACCGGGTCGGCACGCCGGCGGCGTCGACGTCGTAGAAGCGGGGCGCGACCTCGTTCTCCAGCAGCGTGTAGAGCGCGTCGGCCTCGAGGTCGTCGCGGCGCTCGGTGTCCTCCACGCCGTCGGCCGACGGGATGGCCCAGCCGTTCTCCCCGTCGTACCACTCGTCCCACCACCCGTCGAGGACGGAGAGGTTGAGCCCGCCGTTGAGCGCGGCCTTCATCCCCGAGGTGCCGCAGGCCTCGTAGGGCCGCAGGGGGTTGTTGAGCCAGACGTCGCAGCCGGGGTACAGCGGCTGGGCCATGGCGATGTCGTAGTCGGGCAGGAAGACGATGCGGTGCCGCACCGCGGGGTCGTCGGCGAAGCGCACCAGCTCCTGGATCAGCCGCTTGCCGCCGTCGTCGGCGGGGTGCGACTTGCCCGCGATCACCAGCTGCACCGGGCGGTCGGGGTCGAGCAGGAGCCGCGTGAGGCGGGCCGGGTCGCGCAACATCAGCGTGAGTCGCTTGTACGACGGCACCCTGCGGGCGAAGCCCACCGTGAGCACGTCGGGGTCCAGCGCGGAGTCCACCCAGCCGAGCTCGGCGCGCGAGGCGCCCCGGTGCTCCCAGGAGGCGACCAGTCGCCGGCGCGCCTCGTGCACCAGCCGCTCGCGCAGCTGCCGCTTGACCGCCCACATCCGCTCCGCCGGCACGGTGTCGACCGCCGCCCAGAAGGCCTCGGTGTCGTCGCCGTCGGGGTCGGCGCCCTCGCCGGCCGCCAGCTCGAGGATCTCCCGGGCCACCCAGGTCGGGGCGTGCACGCCGTTGGTGATCGACCCGATCGGCACCTCCGCCTCGTCGAAGGCCGGCCACAGGCCGTGGAACATGCCGCGGCTGACCTCGCCGTGCAGCAGCGAGACGCCGTTGGCGCGCTGGGCCAGGCGGAAGCCCATGACGGCCATGTTGAAGACGCCGGCGTCGCCGCCGGGGTAGTCCTCGGCGCCCAGGGCGAGCACGCGCTCCACCGGCACCCCGGGGGTCGGACCGGCGTCGGAGAAGTACTGCTCGACCAGGGTGCGCGAGAAGCGGTCGATGCCGGCCGGCACCGGCGTGTGGGTGGTGAAGACCGTGGAGGCGCGGCCGATCTCGAGCGCGGTGTCGAAGTCCAGCCCCGGTCCGGCGGGGTCGGCGGTGAGCTCGCGGATGCGCTCCAGGCCCAGGAAGCCGGCGTGGCCCTCGTTGGTGTGGAAGACCTCGGGAGCGGGGTGGCCGGTGATGCGGGCGAAGGCGCGCAGGGCGCGCACACCGCCGACGCCCAGCAGCAGCTCCTGGCGCAGGCGGTGCTCGCTGGTGCCGCCGTAGAGGCGGTCGGTGACGTCGACGTAGTGCTCGGGGTTGCCCTCGACGTCGGTGTCGAGCATGAGGAGCGGCACCCGTCCGACCGAGGCCACCCAGATCCGGGCGAGCAGCTCGGGTCCGTCGGGCATGGCCAGGCTGATGAGCGCGCGCTCCCCCGAGGGCTCGCGCAGCAGGGAGATCGGCAGCTCGTCGGGATCGAGCACCGGGTAGGTCTCCTGCTGCCACCCCTCGCGCGACAGCGCCTGGGTGAAGTACCCGTGGCGGTAGAGCAGGCCGACGCCCACCACCGGCACACCGAGGTCGCTGGCGGCCTTGAGGTGGTCGCCGGCCAGGATGCCGAGGCCCCCGGAGTACTGCGGCAGCACCGAGGTGATCCCGAACTCCGGGGAGAAGTAGGCGACCGCGCGCGGACCCTCCAGCGAGCCGCTCGCGGTGGCCCGCTGGTACCACCGCTGCGAGCCGAGGTAGGCCGCGAGGTCGGCACGGGCCTCCTCCAGTCGGGCCAGGAAGGCCTCGTCGCGGGCCAGCGCGTCGAGGCGGGCCCGCGAGACCGCACCGAGCAGGCGGACCGGGTCGCGACCGCTGGACTCCCACAGGGCGGGGTCGACGGCGGCGAACACGTCCTGCGTCGGCGGGTGCCAGCACCAGCGCAGGTTGCCCGCGAGCTCGCCGAGCGCAGCGAGGGACTCGGGCAGCACGGGACGGACGGTGAACCGGCGGATGGCGCGCATCCCGGCAAGGTAGCGGCTGGACTTGATCGTTCCAAGAGGCGCCGCCGAGGTGGGACCGCCCGGCGGCGCCGTGTCACGTTCGTGTTTCGTGGCGTGCCCGCGCATAACGTCGGGCCCGCACCCGCCGTTGTGCTGGCCATGACACCTCCCGCCAGGCGCCGTCGCACCACGGCCGCCCTCGCCCTGCTGACCGCGGCCGTGCTGCCCGGTCTCACGCAGCTGCCGGCCGTGGCCGGCACCTCCCCGGTCGCGGCCACGGCCGACGCCGCCCTCCACCCCGACGACGTGGTCACCCTCGGCGACCCGGTCGCCGGGCTCGCCGACCTCGACGTGCGCGACGCGGTCGCGCCCCTGGCCTCGCAGCGCGCCGCCGTCGCCGCGCTCGGCGACGTGGACCTGCGGTGGAACGCCTCCGGCACGCCCTCCTCGATCCTGCCCGCCGACGGCGTCCTCGGCCCCGACACCGGCACCCCCGTGCAGACCGCCCGCGCCTGGCTGGCCGACCACGCGGGCCTCTTCGGGCTGCGCCCCGCCGACCTGGCCGGCCTGGTGCTGGTCAACGACCAGGCGATGCCCGACACCGCGGCCCGCGCCGTGCTCCTGCGCCAGGACTTCGGCGGGCTGGCCCCCGCCCGGGGCGGCCTGGTCACCGTCGGCGTCGCCGCCGACGGCACCGTCGCCTACGTCTCCTCCTCCCTCGCGCGCACCACCGCCGCGCCCCCGGCGGCCTCGCTCAGCCCGCTCGAGGGCTGGGTGGCCGCCACCCGCGACGTGCGCCCCACCTTCGACACCGGACTCGTCGACGACGTCGTCGACTCCGTCTCCGGCGGCTGGACCCGGCTGCAGGTGCCGGGCTTCGCCCAGGAGCAGCAGGTGCGCCTGCGTGCCCTCCCGATGCCCGACGGCTCCGTGCGCCCCGTCCTCGAGGCCAACGTCGTCGACACCGAGGCGGGCGACGCCTTCGCCTACACCTCCCTGGTCGACGCCGTCACCGGCGACGTCCTCGTGCGGCAGAACCAGGTCGAGAACGCGATGTACGACGACGTCTTCACCGGCTCCGTCACCGCCACCGCGTGCGGGCCGATGCACACCTTCGAGCTCGGCGACGACCTGACCCGCTCCATCAACGCCGTCGGCATCGCCGCGCCGGTCGACGACCTCACCGTCAAGCTCTTCGGCCCCGACGGCGACCTGCTGCTCGCCCAGGACCTGCTGACCAGCCCCGAGGTGCTCAC
The DNA here is from genome assembly GCF_023712465.1 of Nocardioides sp. P86. NCBI lineage: Bacteria > Bacillati > Actinomycetota > Actinomycetes > Propionibacteriales > Nocardioidaceae > Nocardioides > Nocardioides sp. P86. The sequence goes on from NZ_JAMAYE010000002.1 coordinate 563,351, forward strand.
CTACACCGCCGAGGAGATCCCGGCCGGGGTCTACTCGGTGCAGGTGTGCCCCTTCGACGCGTCCTCGGTGGTCGTCGGGCAGTACGCCCTGACCGTCTCGACCAGCGACGAGGGCGCTCCCGAGACCGGCACCGGCCTGCCCGACCCGCGCTGGCGCTACTTCACCGCCAACCCCGCCAACCCCGCCATGACCAGCCTCGGCGAGGCCACACCGACCAACTCCGTCATCGGCTGCTGGGTCCAGGGCGCCGGCTGCACCACGCCGACCGGCCCCTTCCGCAACCCCGCCGCGGTCGGGCCGTGGGACACCGTCGGCGGCACCGTGCCGACGCTGACCACGGTGGGCAACAACGCCAACACCCACGAGGCCTGGGGCAGCCCGCTGACCCCGGGCGGCTTCTTCCAGGCACCGGTCTCCCCCACCCGTGACTACACCACCGAGTTCACCGACGCCTGGAACAACTCCCGGTGCGATCCCGCCCAGCTCGTGCCGGGCGGCAACGACATCGACGCCTCGGTGGGCAACCTGTTCGTCTCGCACAACCGCATGCACGACTACTCCTACTACCTCGGCTTCACCGAGGAGAACTACAACCTCCAGCTCGACAACCACGGGCGCGGCGGCGTCGGCGGCGACCAGGAGATCGGCAACGCCCAGGCCGGAGCCCTCACGGGCGCGACGTACCTCACCGGCCTCGGGCGCGACAACGCCAACCAGATCGCCCTGCAGGACGGCATCCCCGGCATCACCAACCAGTACCTCTTCCAGCCCATCGCCGGGGCCTTCTACGCCCCCTGCACCGACGGCGGGCTCGACATGGGCATCGTCGGCCACGAGTACACCCACGCCATCAGCAACCGGATGGTCGCCGGGCCCGACGAGGGCCTGACCTCCGAGCAGGGCGGCGCGATGGGTGAGTCGTGGAGCGACCTGGTGGCCGCGGAGTACCAGTTCAGCCACGGCTACGACAACGGCGGCAACATCTGGGCCGTCGGCGTCTACGCCACCGGCAACACGTCGGTGGCCATCCGCGACTACTCCATCGACGAGAACCCGCTGAACTACTCCGACTACGGCTTCGACACCACCGGCGCGGAGGTCCACGCCGACGGGGAGATCTGGAACGGCACCCAGTGGTCGGTGCGCCAGGCGCTCGTGCGCAAGTGGGACGACCGCTTCCCCTACGCCGACGAGCGGCTCCAGCTGCGCTGCGCCCAGGGTGACCAGACCGTCTCGCCGCTGCCGGCCAACCTGTGCCCGGGCAACCGCCGCTGGGTCCAGCTGATGTTCGACTCCTTCCTGCTCCAGCAGGGCGCCACCTCGATGCTCGACGCCCGCGACGCCATGCTGGCCGCCGACCGGATGCGCTTCGAGGGCAAGGACCAGGCCGTCATGTGGAAGGCCTTCGCCCAGCGCGGCATGGGCAAGGGCGCCTCGGTGCCCGACGCCGACTCCGAGGCCACCGTGCCCAGCTTCGCCTCCCCCCGCCAGCGCAACGGCGCCGTGCGCTTCACCGGTGCGGCTCCCGACACCGAGGTCTACGTCGGCCACTACGAGGCCCGCGCCACCCCGGTGGCCGACCTGTCCCGGTCGACCCGACGGCTGCGGGACACCGCCGCCTTCGTGCCGGGCCGCTACGAGATGCTCGCGGTCTCGGAGAAGCAGGGCTTCCGCCGCTTCACCATGACGGTGCGCCCCGGTGCCCAGACCGTGCGGATCGGCGGGGCCACCAACCTCGCCGCGAAGGCGTCCGGCGCCACGGTCCTCGCCGCCACCGAGGGCTCGCGCAACGCCGCCTTCCTCATCGACGGCACCGAGGCCACCAACTGGGGCGGCGTGACCACGCAGAACGTCGACGTCTCCCGCCCCTCGGTGTCGGTGGACCTCGCCGGCGGCCGGCACACGATCCGCCGGGTCCAGGTCAGCGCCCTGCTGACCCCCGCCCCGGCCGACCCCGAGGCGCTGCCGCTGGCCGTCGACGAGGACCCCGACTCCGGCTCCCGCTTCACCGCGCTGCGGAAGTTCGCGATCGAGGTGTGCACCTCGGGCTGCTCGGGCCCGCGGGCCACCTGGAAGCGGGTCTTCGTGTCGCAGGCCGACGCCTTCCCGGGCAGGCGCCCCCGCCCGGTGGCGCCCGACCAGACCATGCGCAGCTTCCGCATCGGCGCTGTCCAGGCCTCGGCCGTGCGCCTGGTGACCCTGGAGAACCAGTGCACCGGCTTCGCCGGCTACGCCGGTGAGTCCGACGCCGACCCGCTCAACGACACCGACTGCGCCACGGCCTCCGACCGCGGCACGATCGTTCACGCCGCGGAGCTGCAGGTCTTCACCCGCTGAGTCGCGCGGGCCCGGGCCCGCCGCCGTACGTCGACACCCCTGCGGTCACCCGCAGGGGTGTCGACGCGTCTCCTGCCTTGCAACGCCGCGGGCAGGCCGGTTGGGTGGACGCATGGTCGGACGCATCCCAGTCATGAACGTCATGCCCCTCGTCGACCTCGGTCGGCTCCCCGCGAAGGCCACCGTGGGCGAGCCGATGCCGGTGTCGGCCACGGTCTTCCGCGAGGGCCACGACAAGCTCGGCGCCGAGGTGGTGCTGGTCGGCCCCGACGGGGAGCGCCGCGCCCCCGTGCGCATGGCCAAGCACCCCACGACGCCCGACCACTACGAGGCGTGGGTGACCCCCGACGCCGGTGGCGCCTGGTCCTTCGAGGTGCACGCCTGGTCCGACCCGATCGCCACCTGGCAGCACGCCGCGGGCCTCAAGGTGCCCGCCGGCGTCGACGTCGACCTGATGTTCACCGAGGGCCGCCTGCTGCTCGAGCAGGTGCGCGAGCACCTGGCCGCCGACGACCGTCGGGGCGCCGAGCTGGTGGCGGCCGGTCTGGCCGCCGCGGTCGACGAGCAGCGCCCGGTCGAGGCACGCCTGGCCGCCCTCCAGGACCCCGCCCTCGAGGCGGTGCTGCTGGCCCACCCCGTGCGCGAGCTGGTCACCGTCGAGGGCCCCTTCCCGCTCTACGCCGACCGCCCCCGGGCGCTCTTCGGCAGCTGGTACGAGTTCTTCCCGCGCTCGGAGGGCGCGACCCGAGACGAGACCACGGGAGCGGTCACCAGCGGCACGTTCCGCACGGCGGCGAAGCGGCTCGACGCGGTCGCGGCCATGGGCTTCGACGTGCTCTACCTGCCCCCGATCCACCCCATCGGCGAGGTCAACCGCAAGGGACCCAACAACACCCTGACCCCCGGCCCCGACGACCCGGGCTCGCCGTGGGCGATCGGGTCCAAGGACGGCGGCCACGACGCGATCCACCCCGACCTGGGCACGCTCGAGGACTTCGACGCCTTCGTGGCCCGCGCGCGCGAGCTCGACATCGAGGTCGCCCTCGACCTCGCGCTCCAGGCGGCGCCCGACCACCCGTGGGTGACCACCAACCCCGAGTTCTTCACCACCCGCGCCGACGGCACCATCGCCTACGCCGAGAACCCGCCGAAGAAGTACCAGGACATCTACCCGGTCAACTTCGACAACGACCCCCGCGGCATCTGCCGCGAGGTGCTGCGGGTCGTGCGGCACTGGATGGCCCACGGCGTGCGGATCTTCCGGGTCGACAACCCCCACACCAAGCCGGTGGCCTTCTGGGAGTGGCTGCTCAAGGAGGTGCGCCGCACCGATCCCGACGTGCTCTTCCTGGCCGAGGCCTTCACCCGCCCGGCGATGATGCGCGGGCTGGGCGCCGTCGGCTTCCACCAGTCCTACACCTACTTCACCTGGCGCACCGCCAAGTGGGAGATCGAGGACTACCTGCGCGAGCTGTCCTCGGAGACCGACCACATGATGCGGCCGAACTTCTTCGTCAACACCCCCGACATCCTCCACGGCTTCCTGCAGTACGGCGGCCCCGCCGCGTTCAAGATCCGCGCCGCGCTGGCCGCCACCAGCTCCCCCACGTGGGGGGTCTACGCCGGCTACGAGCTCTACGAGCACGTCGCGGTGCGCCCCGGCAGCGAGGAGTACCTCGACTCGGAGAAGTACCAGATCCGCATCCGCGACTGGGAGGGCGCCGAGGCCGAGGGCCGCACGCTCGCGCCGTACCTCACGCGGCTCAACGAGATCCGGCGCGCCCACCCCGCGCTCCAGCAGCTGCGCAACGTGGTGATCCACGCCAGCGACGACGAGAACGTGCTCGTCTACAGCAAGCAGCTGCCCCCGGGCAGTGCCGCGGGGGCCGGTCGCGACGACACGGTGCTCGTCGTGCTCAACCTCGACCCCCACGCCACCCGCGAGACCACCGTCCACCTCGACCTGCCCGCGATGGGCATGGAGTGGGGCGACTCCTTCCTCGTCACCGACGAGATCTCCGGCGAGGCCTGGACCTGGAGCCAGCACAACTACGTGCGCCTCGACCCCCACCACGAGCCCGCCCACGTCTTCTCCGTCAGGAGGACCGCATGAGCACCAGCCCCGACACCCGCCCTGAGACCCGCACCGAGACCCGCACCGACCCGGTCGAGGACCAGCACGACGGCCCCGGCCCGGCGCCCGAGGGTCCGCCGCTGGGCGCCGACCCCGTCGAGGACGGCCACACCAGCTCCGGCGTCGACGCCGGGGAGGCGGCGTACTCCACGCCCGACTGGTTCAAGACCGCCGTGTTCTACGAGGTGCTGGTCCGCTCCTTCCGCGACTCCAACGGCGACGGCACCGGCGACTTCCGCGGCCTGGTCGAGAAGCTCGACTACCTCGAGTGGCTGGGCGTCGACTGCCTGTGGATCCCGCCGTTCTTCCCCAGCCCGCTGCGCGACGGCGGCTACGACGTCGCCGACTACACCGGCGTGCTGCCCCAGATCGGCTCGATCGAGGACTTCCGCTACTTCCTCGAGCAGGCCCACGAGCGCGGCATCCGCGTGATCATCGACTTCGTCATGAACCACACCAGCGACCAGCACCCGTGGTTCCAGGCCAGCCGCTCCGACCCCGACGGCCCCTACGGCGACTTCTACGTCTGGTCCGACACCGACGAGCTCTACTCCGACGCCCGCATCATCTTCGTCGACACCGAGCCCTCGAACTGGACCTGGGACCCCGTGCGCCAGCAGTACTTCTGGCACCGCTTCTTCTCCCACCAGCCCGACCTGAACTTCGACAACCCGAAGGTCCACGAGGCGATGATCGAGGCCATGTCGTTCTGGCTCGACATGGGCCTCGACGGCTTCCGGCTCGACGCCGTGCCCTACCTCTACGAGCGCCCCGGCACCGACGGCGAGAACCTCCCCGAGACCCACGACTTCCTGCGCACCGTCAGGTCCTACGTCGACGAGCACTACCCCGGTCGCGTGCTGCTGTGCGAGGCCAACCAGTGGCCCAACGACGTGGTGGAGTACTTCGGCGACTTCGAGTCCGGCGGCGACGAGTGCCACATGGCCTTCCACTTCCCGGTGATGCCGCGCATCTTCATGGCCGTGCGCCGCGAGTCGCGCTTCCCGATCTCGGAGATCCTCGAGCAGACCCCGGCGATCCCCCACAACTGCCAGTGGGGCATCTTCCTGCGCAACCACGACGAGCTGACCCTGGAGATGGTCACCGACGAGGACCGCGACTACATGTGGTCGGAGTACGCCAAGGACCCCCGCATGAAGGCCAACATCGGCATCCGCCGACGGCTGGCGCCGCTGCTGGAGAACGACACCAACCAGATCGAGCTCTTCAACGCGCTCCTGCTCTCGCTGCCCGGCAGCCCGGTGCTCTACTACGGCGACGAGATCGGCATGGGCGACAACATCTGGCTCGGCGACCGCGACGGCGTGCGCACCCCGATGCAGTGGACCTCCGACCGCAACGCCGGCTTCTCCTCGGCCAACCCCGGCCGCCTGGACCTGCCGGTGGTGCAGGACGCGATCTACGGCTACGAGTCGGTCAACGTCGAGGCGCAGCTGGAGAACTCCTCCTCGCTGCTGCACTGGACGCGCCGCATGATCCACGCGCGCCGCAACCACCCGGCCTTCGGTCTCGGCGACTTCCACGACCTCGGCGGCTCCAACTCCACGGTGCTCTCCTACGTGCGCACGCACGTCGCCGACGACGGCACCGAGGACACCATCCTCTGCGTCAACAACCTCTCCCGCTTCCCGCAGCCGGTCGAGCTCGACCTGCGCCGCTACGAGGGCTGCCGGCCCGTGGAGCTGCTGGGTGGGGTCTCCTTCCCCGAGATCGGCGAGCTGCCCTACCTGCTGACCCTGGCCGGCTACGGGTTCTACTGGTTCCGCCTGACACCGAGCGACAAACCGCACGAGGGACAGCTGCTGTGAGCGACCCGACGACACCCCCGACCACGCCCCCGACCCACCTGGACCCCCAGGTCTTCGTCGACTACCTGGGCCGCACCCGCTGGTTCGCCGGCAAGGGTCGCCCCTTCGCGGTCAGCGCGATCCGCCGCATCGGGATCCTGCCCGGCCAGGTGGAGGGCCCGCCCACCGTGGCGGTGCACCTCGTCGAGCTGACCTACTCCGACGTCGCCGCCGACGCGCCCGACGCCGTGGAGCTCTACCAGGTGCCGCTGGCCTTCTACACCGACCCCGAGCCCCGCCTCGACCACGCCTTCATCGGCTGGTGGGAGGAGCCGGGCCTGGGCTGGGTCCACGCCTACGACGCGCTCCACGACCGCCGTGCGATGGCGGGCTGGCTGCGCTCCTTCCACCAGGCCGCCTCGCGCCCCGGCGGCAACATGACCGACGAGCGCAGCACCATGGCCTTCCACCGGCTGCCCGGCCACGAGCTCGACACCGACGTGCACTCCACGCTCTTCTCCGGTGAGCAGTCGAACTCCTCGGTGGCCTACGGCGAGGACTCGCTGATGAAGGTCTTCCGCAAGGTGACCGTGGGCGTCAACCCCGACATCCAGGTGCACGAGGTCCTCACCCGCTCCGACAGCGACAAGGTGGCCGCCCTCTACGGCTGGCTGGACTGGATGGACGAGACCGCCGACGGCGGCACGGGCGCGGTGGTGCAGCTGGCGATGCTGCAGCAGTTCCTCCGCACCGCCAGCGACGGCTGGGACCTCGCCCTGTCCAGCGTGCGCAACCTCTTCGCCGACCCCGAGCTGCACGCCCACGAGGTCGGTGGCGACTTCGCCGGCGAGGCCACCCGGCTCGGCGAGGCCCTGCGCGAGATCCACGCCCTGCTGGCCGAGCAGTTCCCGACCCGGGTGCTGGGCGCCGAGGAGACCGCGGGGATCGGTGCGGCCATGACCGCGCGGCTCGAGGCGGCCACCGCGGTGCAGCCGGGCCTCGCGACCCACGCCGCGGGCCTGCGCGCCGCCTACGACCGCGTCGCCTCGCTCGGCGAGGTCGAGGTGCAGCGCGTGCACGGCGACCTGCACCTGGGCCAGACCCTGCGCACCGCCAAGGGCTGGAAGATCGTCGACTTCGAGGGCGAGCCGGCCAAGCCCCTGCACGAGCGGCTGCTGCCCGACTCCCCCTGGCGCGACGTCGCCGGCATGCTGCGCTCCTTCGACTACGCCCCGCGCGTGGTCGAGCGCCAGCTGCTGGAGGAGGACCCCTCGGGCGCCGAGCAGCGCAGCGTGCGCGCCGCCGAGTGGGCCCACCGCAGCCGCAACCACTTCCTCACCGCCTACAGCGGTGGTGACATGAGCGAGGCCGAGCACGTGCTGCTCGCCGCCTACCTCGCCGACAAGGCGGTCTACGAGACCGTCTACGAGACCCGCAACCGTCCGGCCTGGGTGGACATCCCGCTCGCGGCCGTGGCTGAGATCGGAGCGGCATGACCCCGCAGAGCCAGCACCCCGTCCCCGTCCCCACCGAGGAGCTCGACCTGCTCGTCTCGGGGCAGCACGGCGACCCGCACGCGGTGCTCGGCGCCCACCCGGGCCCCGGCGGCGTGACGGTGCGCGCGCTGAGGCCGCTCGCCTCCAGCGTCACCGTGCGCGGCGCCTGGGGCGAGACCGCGCTGACCCACGAGCACGAGGGCGTCTGGGTCGGTGTGCTCCCCGTCGACGAGGTGCCCGACTACCGGCTGCTGGTCGCCTACGACGGCGAGCCGCACGAGGTCGACGACCCCTACCGCTTCCTGCCGACCGTGCGCGAGATGGACCTCCACCTCATCAACGAGGGCCGTCACGAGCTGCTGTGGACCGTGCTCGGCGCCCACGTGCGCCACTACGAGGGCGGGGTGTCCGGCACGTCGTTCGCGGTCTGGGCACCCGCGGCGCGCGGCGTGCGGCTGATCTCGGAGGTCAACGGCTGGGACGGTCGTCAGCACCCGATGCGCCAGCTCGGCACGTCGGGGGTCTGGGAGCTCTTCGTCCCGGGCGTCGGCAGCGGCACGGCGTACAAGTTCGCGATCCTCACCGCCGAGGGCCGCTGGCTGGAGAAGGCCGACCCGATGGCGGCGTGGGCCGAGGTGCCCGCCGCGACCGCCTCGAAGGTCTACGAGTCGACCCACACCTGGGCCGACCAGGAGTGGATGGAGGCGCGGGCCGCCAAGCAGCCGGTCGCCGAGGCGATGAGCGTCTACGAGATGCACCTGGCGTCGTGGAAGAAGCACCACGACGGCTCGATGTGGGACTACGACGCGCTGGCCGACGACCTGGTCGGCTACCTCGCCGACCTCGCCTTCACCCACGTCGAGCTGATGCCGGTGATGCAGCACCCCTTCGGCGGCTCGTGGGGCTACCACGTCACCTCCTACTTCGCCCCCGACTCCCGCTTCGGCGACCCCGACGGCTTCCGCCGCCTCGTCGACCGGCTGCACCAGGCCGGCATCGGCGTCATCCTCGACTGGGTGCCCGGCCACTTCGCCACCGACGAGTGGGCGCTGGCCCGCTTCGACGGCACCCCGCTCTACGAGGACCCCAACCCCCAGCGCGGCTGGCACAAGGAGTGGGGCTCCCACATCTTCAACTTCGGGCGGCCGGAGGTGCGCAACTTCCTCTACGCCAACGCGATCTACTGGCTCGAGGAGTTCCACGCCGACGGGCTGCGCGTCGACGGCGTCGCCTCGATGCTCTACCTCGACTACTCCCGCGAGGAGGGCGAGTGGACCCCCAACGTCCACGGCGGGCGGGAGAACCTCGAGGCCGTGCAGTTCCTGCAGGAGATGAACGCCACCGCCTACAAGCGGGTGCCCGGGATCGTGACCATCGCCGAGGAGTCGACCTCCTGGCCCGGCGTGACCCGCCCGACCTCCGCCGACGGCCTGGGCTTCGGCTTCAAGTGGAACATGGGCTGGATGCACGACTCGCTCGACTACGTCGCCCACGAGCCGGTCCACCGCGCCCACCACCACGGCGAGATGACCTTCTCCCTCGTCTACGCCTGGTCGGAGAACTACGTGCTCCCGATCAGCCACGACGAGGTCGTGCACGGCAAGGGGTCGCTGCTGCGCAAGATGCCCGGCGACCGCTGGCAGCAGCTGGCCAACCTGCGCGCCTACCTCGGCTTCATGTGGGCCCACCCCGGCAAGCAGCTGCTGTTCATGGGCGCCGAGATGGGCCAGGAGTCGGAGTGGGCGGAGTCGCGCGAGCTCGACTGGTGGCTGCTGGACCACCCCGAGCACCGCGGCGTGCACTCCCTGGTGCGCGACCTCAACCGCACCTACGTCGACACCCCGGCGCTGTGGGCGCTCGACCACGACCCGAGCGGCTTCCGCTGGATCGACGCCAACGACGCCGGGCGCAACACGTTCTCCTTCGTGCGCCACGGCGGCGAGGGCGCGGCCGACCTGGTCTGCGTGACGAACTTCTCCGCGATCCCCCACCACGACTACCGGCTCGGCCTGCCCGCGGCCGGTGAGTGGGAGGAGGTGCTCAACACCGACTCCAGCGGCTACACCGGCTCCGGCGTCGGCAACCTCGGCTCGGTCGTCGCCGTGCCGGGCGAGCACGTCGGTCAGCCGGCCCACGCCGACGTCGTGGTGCCGCCGCTCGCGACCGTCTGGCTGCGCCGCCGGCCCTGACCCCGGGCAAGGTGTTACCCGCCCGTGACGCTCCGACACGGGCGGGTAACACGCACCTGGTGGGTTGGTGGTCATGACCGTCTCGGGAACCCCTGACCACCTGTCCTCCCTCGCCCGACGAGCCCTCCTGCGCGGGGCGGCCGCGGGCGCCGTCGGCGCCGGGGCCCTCGGCGCGGCCGGCGTCCCGGCGGGTGCCTCACCCGGACGTCGGGCGCCGGCGGGCGGACCCCGCGGGCCGGTCCGCGTGCTGCAGCCCGGCACGGGTCCGACGCGCGGTCGCTACGTGCGGGCACGCGCCGAGGAGGTGCTGTGGGGCCGGCTGCCCAACCGGCTCAGCGAGCCCGTCGCCGTGGTCTCCTCCGGCGACGTGGTCACCCTCGACACCCTCTCCCACGAGGGCCTGCTCGAGGACCAGGGCCAGGACCCCCGCGAGTACTTCGGCTCCTTCGGTGTGCCCGAGCGCCACGTGCTGCGCGACGCCGTCGAGGTGGCCGCCCGCACCCCGCACGACGGCCCCGGACCCCACGTCGTCACCGGGCCCGTCGCGGTGCGCGGCGCCGAGCCGGGCGACGTCCTGCGCGTCGACGTGCTCGACCTGCCCCTGCGGGTGCCCTACGGCGTGGTGTCCAACCGCCACGGCAAGGGCGCGCTGCCCGGCGAGTACCCCGAGCGGTTCGTGGGCGACCCGGCGCACGCGGCGTACGTCAACGAGGGCGGGAACATCAGCGTCTTCACCGAGGTCGTGAGGTCCCGCGGCGGGCTGCGGGGTCGCCTGCCCGGCGACGTGCCCGTGGGCTTCGACCTGCACCCGTTCCTGGGGATGATGGGCGTCGCCCGCGACACGACCGCCCTGGTCGACTCGGTGCCGCCGACCTACACCGGCGGCAACATCGACATCAACGACCTCACCGTCGGCTCCACGCTCTACCTGCCCGTGCAGGTCGCCGGGGCGATGTTCTTCGCCGGCGACCCGCACATGGCCCAGGGCGACGGCGAGGTCGCGCTGACCGCGATGGAGGGCTCGCTGCGTCCCACGCTGCGCCTGAGCGTGGTCAAGCGCGGCAGCCGCGGCGCACCCGCCCAGGCCTTCGAGCAGCCCTTCGCCGAGAACCGTGACTTCTGGATCCCCATCGGTCTCAGCGACCCCGACGGCCCCGAGGGCGGCGGCAACGCCACCAGCCTCGACCTGGCCATGAAGGACGCCGTGCGGCAGGCGCTGGCCTTCCTCGTCGAGGAGCGCGGCATGGCCGGTCCGGTGGCCTACGCCTACCTCTCGGCGGCCGCCGACTTCCAGTGCTCGCAGGTCGTGGACCGCACCACCGGCATCCACGCGCTCATCCGCAAGGCCGACTTCGCCTGACCGCGACCGACCGGCGGCGACACCCGCGGCTGGGCGGTCGCTCCTCCCGGGGCCTGACTAGGCTGGCCCGGTGAGCCAGGAACCGACCGTCCAGCCGAGCGTCGCGACCGTCGCCGAGGGCGTGGCCCGGATCAGCTGGGAGCCCGGGGAGAACGTCGACGTCGTGCGCCGCGAGGTCGCCGCCGCCCTGGTCGACCACCCGCGGGTGGAGGCCCTGGTGGACCCCGACGACGAGGGCGGCCAGCGTCTGGCCACCTGGTCGGGCATGCGCCGCGAGGGCGTGATGCGCGGGGTGACCGTCGACGGCGGGCCCGTGGACCGCGTCGTCTACGCCCGCCTGGCCACCGACACCCCGGTGCACGAGCCGGCCGGCTTCCGCGAGCTGCTCAACTCCTTCCTGCCGCGCAAGCGCGCTATCAGCCAGATGCTGGTGCGCGACGAGGAGGGGCGCGTGCTGCTGTGCCGCCTCACCTACAAGCAGGACTGGGACCTGCCCGGCGGGGTCGTCGAGGTCGGCGAGGCCCCCCGCGAGGCCGTCACCCGCGAGGTCGAGGAGGAGCTCGCGCTGCAGATCCCCGCCGGCGATCTGCTGCTGACCGACTGGCTGCCCCCGTGGAGCGGGTGGGACGACGCGCTCTGCCTGGTCTACGACGGCGGCGTCCACCCCGCCTCGATCACCGCCTCGATCGTCGAGCAGGCCCGCGAGATCCGCTCCGCGCAGTTCTGCACCCCCGCGGAGGTCCGTGAGCACTGCGCCGACTTCACCGCGCGCCGCGTCGAGGCCGCCCTGGCCCGTGTCGCCGACCCCACCGGCGCCCCGGCGTACACCGAGAGCGGCCGCTGAGGGCGGACGAGCCGCTCGGGCACCGACCGCTCGTGGATCCCACGCACCAGGTGTGTGCGATCCACGAGTCAACGGGGCGGCGCCTCGCCCGACGGGCACCGCGGGCACCGTCGTGACGCGCCGGACCAACCAGCGCGACGCAGCAGCGCGGCCAGGTGGCCCGCCGTACGACACGGTGCTGCGGTCACCTGACCCCAGGTGAGCCGCACGGTGCTCCGCCCGGAGACGAGTGCCTCGAGGTCGCGCTGGTGGTCGGCGTCCCAGGCGGCACGGTCGGCGTGGAACGCCCGTCCGTCGAGCTCGACCACCAGGCCGAGCCCCAGGTACTCCACGTCGCGCACCGTGGCGACCTCGCCTGCACCGGCACGGACCTGGCGGGCGCCCGTCGGGAGACCGTGGGGCGACTCGACACGCTCGCGGAACGCCCGCTCGAGGGTGGAGCAGGCACCCGCGGTCAGGTCGTCCAGCATCGCCTCGATGACCTCGCGACCACGCACCCTCCCCCGGGCGTCGAGCGCCACCCTGACGCGTTCGGGGGTGGTCTGCCGGTCGTGGCAGGCCGCGGCCAGCACACCGAAGCGGCGGGCAGGGTCGTCCCCGGCGATCACGTCGATCACCGCGTGCTCGCGCCGGACCCGCGGCGGAGTCGCCTGCCAGAGCACGCGACCCTCCAGGTCCGCCGTGCGGTGCACCACGACACCGGCCAACGGCCTGACCGTGCGGCGGAGGTCGACCGCGATCTGGATCGGGGCGTCGGCCGGCGGTCCGGGCAGCGCCGACTCACGCGCCAGGGCGGCCGGCCAGCGTGCGTGCACCGCACACCACGCCCGTTGGCGCCAGGTGGGCACCCCGGTGTGCGCCACGAACGCACCGGGGTGCACGGCCACGAGCTCACGTCGCCGGACCAGGCGGGCGATGTCGTGGTCGGCGCCGCCGAGAGCCAGGATCTGCCGGCGCGAGACCGTGCGGTCCTGCACGCGGTCGAGCAGGTGGTCGAGCTCGTCGCGGTCCAGAGGCATGCCCCATCGTCGCCGAGGCGGAGGACCCTCGCTAGCACGCTGCGCCTGGGCTGTGGACGAGCTTCCTCAGCCGCCCACCGGGCGGGCGGCTGCGGCGTCGAGGGCGTCGCGGGCCAGGCAGGTGGAGGCGACCACCGCGGCCGGCATGACGACCACGGCGCCCAGGGGCACCAGGAAGCACAGCTGGGTGGCGGTGCCGAGGCCGAGCAGCGCGGCACGGTGCTCGCGCAGCAGCGCCCGCCGCCCGTGCCGGTCGATGCCGCGGGCCTCCAGGGGCCGCGAGACCAGCTCGGCGGCCAGCAGCCGCCCGGAGACCACGACCCCGAGCACGGCGCCGACCACGGCGCCCACCACGGGCAGCAGGCCGATCAGCAGCACCAGCAGGCCGGTCACCAGGCCCAGCCCCACGAGCACGCCGGCATCGCGCGCGGAGCGCCAGAAGCCCAGCCCGTCTCCGGGCGCCTCGCCCCCGAGCATGGTCTCGGTCTCGCGCCAGATCCGCTCGTAGAAGGGGTCACCGACGGCGAGCGTGAGGCCGGTGAAGGTGAGCGAGGCGACCAGCAGGAAGCCCAGCACCACCAGCACCCCGAGCCCGACGCGCAGCGCGACCCGGGCGACCTCGGCCCAGCCGTCGGCGAAGGGCGTGGCCCAGCCCACCAGGTCGTCGACGGTAAGCAGCAGCCCCACCAGCGCGGCGACCACCACGACGAGCACGATCAGCGCCGGCACCATGCCGAGGGCCATCAGCCCGGGCCGGCGCCGCCACATCGCGAAGCCGCGGCCGAGGTAGGCCACGCCCTGCCCGAAGCCCAGCGGGGTCACCGGCTCCTCGCCCCTCAGAAGAGGGCGTTGGCGAGGCCCTGGCGCCCGCGCAGCACGCGCGGGTCGTCGTTGCCCACGGCGGCGAAGAGCCCGAGGAGGTGCTCGCGCGCGGCGGTGCGCTCGTCGCCCGTCGTACGCCGCACCAGCTCGACCAGCCGCGCGAAGGCCTCGTCGACCTGTCCCAGCACCAGGTCGAGGTCGGCGACGAGGGTCTGGGCGTCGACGTCGTCGGGGCGCGCGTCGGCGTCGGCGCGCACGGCGGCCTCGTCGACGCCCTGGGTGCGCTGGAGGACCGTGGCCATGGCCAGGCCGGCCGCGGCCTCGGCGTCGGCGGGGTTGGCCGAGACCAGCTTCTGGTACTCCGCGACCGCCCGGTCGACGTCGCCGGCGGCCAGGGCGTCCTGGGCGGGGGCGTAGCGGGGGTCGACGGCGGGCTCCTCCTCGCCCTCCGCGCCGGGCTCGGCCTGGGCACCGCGGGGCTGGTGGCGACCGGTCATGCCCTGCGCGGTGAGCTGCTGCACGACCTGGGTGAGCGCGGTGCGCAGCTCCGCGAGCGGCAGCACGTCCTGGAAGAGCGGCGCGGGGCGGCCGTCGAGCACGGCCACGACCAGCGGGATCGAGGGGATCTGCATGGCCTGGGCGATGCCGGGGGCGGCGTCGATGTCCACGAGTCCGGCGAGGAAGCGGCCCTCGAACTCCGCCGAGAGCGTCGCGAGGTCGTCGGCGAGCTGGCCGCTCTCGGGCATGCGGGTGCGGGAGTAGAAGACGAGCAGCACCGGCGCGGTCATCGACTGCTCGACGACGGCCTGGAAGCTCTCCTCGGTCACCTCCACGGCGTAGGACGAGCCACCCCCGCCGCCCGCGGCCGGGCCCCCGGCACCGCCCGGGGCCCCGGGAGCGGCCGGCGCGGCGGGCGCCGCGGGCGCGGGCCGCTTGAGGGCCGAGAGGTCGATGGCACCGGGGCGGGAGAACGGCTGCTGCGTCATGGGGCCAATCCTAGGGAAGGCCGGTCTCAGTTGACGCGCGGGCCGCGCAGGCCGGAGCGCTGCACGACGCGCTGGATCGCGAGGTCGCGCTCGTCGGGGCGACCGACGTACCTCACGTCGCGCAGGCCCTGCTCCTGGGCCGCCGACTCGAAGACGAAGTGGCCGAAGCCGAGCAGCCGCCCGTGCAGCGGCTTGACGACGGTGATGTCGAGGATGCGGCTCAGCGGCATGGTGGCGAGGTTGCTCGAGAGCACCCCGTGGACGCGGAAGACGCGCATGTTGGTGATGACGAAGCGGTCGCGGTGCTCGCGCAGCACTCCCCACCCGGCCCGCAGCAGCAGCACGAAGGCCGCCACGAGCAGCACCCAGGCGGCACCCATCGGCACGAAGGCCGCCCCGACGAGCACCACGAGACCGAGCACCCCCTCGAGCACCGGGCGCACGTAGGCCGTCCAGTGGTGCAGCACCTCGTCGACGATGACCTCGCCCTCGTCGCGCAGGAGGTGCTTGTGGATCTGGGGGTCGCCCCAGCTGCGGAGCAGACCCACGGCTCAGCCCAGCTCGCCGACGAACCTGATGAGCGCGGAGAAGAAGTCGCCGGTCCAGGCCGCGATCTGCCCCCCGGCGCCGCCGGCGGCGTCGGCCAGCCCGCGCGGGTCGGTGAACATCCAGAAGCCCAGGAACACCACGACCAGGGCGATGACCACCTTCTTCATCGTCGACCAACCTGTCTGTTCTCGAGCGGTGAGCGGCGGACGTCAGCGGCTCGGCGCCGCGCGTCCACAGGACGGCACATGCCTACCAGCAGCCACACCCGTCACGGGGCAGGCGCGCCGAGCAGCCGGTCGGCCGCGGCGTAGGGGTCGGTCTCCCCCGCGGCGACGGCCTCGGCGAGCGCGTCGAGCTCGGAGCGTCCGTCGACGTCGCCCCAGCTGCGGCGCAGCGCGGTGACGGCGATCGCGACGACCTCCTCGCGCGCCCGACGCGTACGTCGACGCCGCAGCTCGCCGGTCTCGTGCAGCCAGGCGTGATGGCGGTCGAGCTCGGCGACGACCTCGTCGACGCCGTCGCCGCTCGACGCGACGGTGGCGACCACCGGGGGCCGCCAGGCGCCGGCGGGGCGGTCGGCCATCGACAGCATGCCCCGCAGGTCGCGGCGCACCTGGTCGGCACCGTCGCGGTCGGCCTTGTTGACGACGTAGACGTCACCGATCTCGAGGATGCCGGCCTTGGCGGCCTGGATGCCGTCGCCCATGCCGGGGGCCAGCAGCACCAGCGTGGTGTCGGCGCGCGCCGCGACCTCGACCTCGCTCTGGCCGACGCCCACGGTCTCGACGAGCACCACGTCGCACCCGGCGGCGTCGAGCACCCGGATCGCCTGCGGTGTGCTCCAGGCCAGGCCACCGAGGTGGCCGCGGGCGGCCATGGAGCGGATGTAGACGCCCGCGTCGGAGGCGTGGTCCGACATCCGGATCCGGTCTCCGAGGAGCGCACCGCCGGAGAACGGCGAGCTGGGGTCGACCGCGAGCACGCCGACCCGCTTGCCCGCGGCGCGCAGCCGCGTGACCAGCGCGTTGGTGGAGGTCGACTTGCCCACCCCGGGCGAGCCGGTCAGGCCCACGACCTGGGCGCGGCCGGTGTGCGGGGCCAGCGCCGCCATCACCTCGCGCAGCGCGGGCGACTCGTCCTCGACCATCGAGATCAGCCGGGCCACCGCCCGGGGCTGGCCCTCGCGGGCGGCCGCGACCAGGTCGGGGACCGACGCCGCACGGCGCCGACCCCCGGGTCGCGGGGCGTCGGGGCTCAGCTGCTTGGGACGCGCACGATCAGGGCGTCGCCCTGGCCGCCGCCGCCGCAGAGCGCGGCCGCGCCGGTGCCGCCGCCGCGCCGCTTGAGCTCGAGGGCGAGGTGCAGCACCACGCGTGCCCCCGACATGCCCACCGGGTGGCCGAGCGCGATCGCGCCGCCGTTGACGTTGACCTTCTCGTCGGGCAGGCCCAGGGCGCGCGCCGAGGAGATGCCGACCGCGGCGAAGGCCTCGTTGAACTCCACGAGGTCGAGGTCGGTGGGCTCGATGCCCTCCTTGCGACAGGCCAGGGCGGTGGCGTTGGCCGGCTGGAGCTGCAGGGTGGAGTCGGGGCCCGCGACCATGCCGTGGGCGCCGATCTCGCAGAGGTAGTCCAGCCCGAGCTCCTCGGCCTTGGCCTTGCTCATCACCACGACCGCGCAGGCGCCGTCGGAGATCTGCGAGGCCGAGCCCGCCGTGACGGTGCCCGTCTTGGAGAAGGCGGGGCGCAGGCGCCCGAGCGACTCGGCGGTGGTCTCGCCGCGCACGCCCTCGTCGGCGGAGACGACGACCGGGTCACCCTTGCGCTGCGGGATCGAGACGGGCACGACCTCCTCGTCGAAGACGCCGTTCTTCCAGGCCGCGGCGGCCTTCTGGTGCGACAGCGCGGAGAACTCGTCCTGCTCCTCGCGGGTGAGGTTCTCGTCGGCGGCGTTGCGCTCCTCGGTGAGCAGACCCATCGCCTGGGAGGTGAACTGGTCGAAGAGGGCGTCGTAGGCCATCGAGTCGACGAGCTTGACGTCGCCGAACTTGATGCCCTCGCGCGACTTCGGCAGGAAGTGGGGGGCGTTGGTCATCGACTCCATGCCGCCGGCCACCACGACGTCGGCCTCGCCGGCGCGGACCATCTGGTCGGCCATCGCGATGGCGTTGAGACCGGAGAGGCAGACCTTGTTGATGGTGATCGAGGGCAGGCTCATCGGCAGCCCCGCGGCCACACCGGCGGTGCGGGCGGGGTTCTGACCCGCGCCGGCCTGGATGACCTGGCCCATGATGAGGTAGTCGACCTGGTCGCCGGAGACGCCGGCCTTCTCGAGGGCGCCCTTGATCGCGACCCCGCCGAGGTCGGCGGCGCTCAGGTCCTTCAGCCCTCCCAGGAGACGGCCGATCGGGGTGCGGGCTCCCGCGACGATGACGGTCGGCGAGCTCGACGGGGCGGCGTGGTCGGACATGGGTTCCTCCAGCGGGTCGGTGCTCGGACCGGCGGAAACGGGCCCGATGCGAGCAAGATACCGACGAGTCACATCGGGGGCGAGGGTGTCCGAGTCCCCACCTCGTGAGGCGCGCGTCACAAGCGGTCGCGGCGCACGGCGCGGCGTACGACCATGACGCCATGAGCCAGACCCAGGACAGCGGCGCCAGCCCGCTCGGCATCCCCGACCACCTCTTCACCGCCATCGACCACGTCGGCATGGCCGTGCCCGACCTCGACGAGGCCATCGCGTTCTACCGCGACACCTTCGGCATGCGCCTGGCCCACGAGGAGACCAACGCCGAGCAGGGCGTGCGCGAGGCCATGATGGCCGTGGGCGACTCCGGGTCGTGCGTGCAGCTGCTCGCACCGCTCGACGAGACCTCCACCATCGCCAAGTACCTCGACCGCTCCGGCCCGGGCTGCCAGCAGGTCGCCTACCGCGTCACCGACGTCGAGGCCGTCAGCGCGGTCCTGCGTGAGCGGGGCCTGCGGATGCTCTACGACGAGCCGCGCCGCGGCACCTCCGACTCCCGCATCAACTTCGTGCACCCCAAGGACGCCGGCGGCGTGCTCGTCGAGCTGGTGGAGCCGGCCGCGCGCCCGGCGCACTGACCGCACCGCACCGCACCGCACGGCGGGCGCCACCAACCGCCCGCCCACCTCGGCCCGCCACCCTGAGCGGGGCTGAGACCTCCAACACATCGGTCGCCTGACCGGTTACCGGACAGTAATGTTCGCCAGACGTCGGCCCGCCCTCGGGTCCGACGCCGTCACCCGCACCTCCCCGACCCCGCACAGGAGCCGACGTGCAGAACATCCTCGACGCCGTCCTCGCCGGCGACACCGCCAGCGAAGACTTCGCCCACCTGCCCCTGCCCGAGTCCTACCGCGCCGTGACGGTGCACAAGGACGAGCAGGACATGTTCGAGGGCGTCGCCAGCCGCGACAAGGACCCGCGCAAGTCCCTGCACGTCGACGACGTGCCCTTCCCCGAGCTCGGCCCCGGCGAGGCGCTGGTGGCCGTGATGGCCTCGGCGATCAACTACAACACCGTGTGGACCTCGATCTTCGAGCCGGTCTCGACCTTCGGCTTCCTCGAGCGCTACGGCAAGATCTCGCCGCTGACCAAGCGTCACGACCTGCCGTACCACATCGTCGGCTCCGACCTGGCCGGCGTCGTGCTCGCCACCGGTCCCGGCGTGAACTCCTGGAAGCCCGGCGCCGAGGTGGTCGCGCACTGCCTGTCGGTGGAGCTGGAGAGCCCCGACGGCCACAACGACACGATGCTCGACCCCGAGCAGCGGATCTGGGGCTTCGAGACCAACTTCGGCGGCCTGGCCGAGGTCGCGCTGGTGAAGTCCAACCAGCTCATGCCCAAGCCGGCCCACCTGACCTGGGAGGAGGCCGCCTCCCCCGGCCTGGTCAACTCCACCGCCTACCGCCAGCTGGTCTCGCGCAACGGCGCGGGCATGAAGCAGGGCGACAACGTCCTCATCTGGGGCGCCTCGGGCGGCCTGGGCGGCTTCGCGACGCAGTACGCGCTCAACGGTGGCGCCACGCCGATCTGCGTGGTCTCCAACGAGGAGAAGGCCGACATCTGCCGCGCCATGGGCGCCGAGCACATCATCAACCGCTCGGAGGAGAACTGGCAGTTCTGGAAGGACGAGCACACCCAGGACCAGAAGGAGTGGCGCCGCCTCGGGGCCCGGATCCGCGAGCTCACCGGCGGCGAGGACGTCGACATCGTCTTCGAGCACCCCGGCCGCGAGACCTTCGGCGCCAGCGTCTACGCCGCGCGCAAGGGCGGCACCATCGTCACCTGCGCCTCCACCACGGGCTACATGCACCAGTACGACAACCGCTACCTGTGGATGAACCTCAAGAGCATCATCGGCTCGCACTTCGCCAACTACCGCGAGTCGTGGGAGGCCAACCGCCTCATCGCCAAGGGCATGATCCACCCGACGCTGTCGCGGACCTACGGCCTCGAGGAGGTCGGCCAGGCCGCTCTCGACGTGCACAAGAACGCCCACCAGGGCAAGGTCGGCGTGCTCGCGCTGGCCCCCGAGGAGGGCCTGGGCGTGCGCGACACCGAGATGCGGGCCCGGCACATCGACGCGATCAACCGCTTCCGCGGCGTCTGAGGAGGCCCGTCGACCCGGCCCACCCCGACACGCGCTGAGTAAACGCTGAGCCACGCCGCGTCGGGGTGGGTTCGGGGCCTCGCATGCGGGAGGATGGGGAGGCACCAGCCCCCACCACCCGGAAGAGGTTTCCACCCATGAGCGACCAGGGCCTGTCCATCTTCGACGACGACTCGGAGCGCCGTTCCCAGGACGCCGACAAGACCCAGGTGATCCCGGTGGCCACGAACGCTCCCGGGTCGGCCCCTGGTCGCGCGACCGGTCAGGCGCCGCGCCAGGCCCCCCCGGCCGGACAGCGCCCGGGCACCGCTCCGGCGGCCCCGCAGACGCAGCAGGCCCCGCCCGCACCGCCCGCCCGCCCGCAGGCGGCTCCCGCCCGCGCCGGCGCCAGCATCACCTTCCCCGTCGTGCGCCGTGGGGGCTACGACACCGCGGCCGTCGACACCAAGGTCAAGCAGCTGGCCGCGGAGAAGGCCGGACTCGCCGGCAGCCTCGGCGAGTCCGAGCGGCGCGTCGTCGAGCTCGAGGCCCGCCTGGCCAGCCTGGAGCAGCAGGTCAAGGAGAACGAGACCCCCTCCTACGCCGGTCTCGGGGGCCGCGCCAGCGCCATGCTCCGCCTCGCCGAGGAAGAGGCCGACGAGATCCGCGGCACCGCGATGCGCGAGGCCGACGAGATCCGCGCCCAGGCGACCCGCGACGCCAAGCAGATCCGCACCGAGGGCCAGCGCGAGGCCGAGGACATGCGCATGGTGCAGCTCAAAGAGCTCGACGAGCACCGCGCCCGCACCCTCGCCGACGCCGAGCAGGAGCGCGAGCTGGCCCGCAGCGAGGCCGCCGACCTGATGGCCTCGGCCAAGCGGGAGTCCGACCAGCTGCGCCTGGCCGCCAAGCAGGAGACGACCGAGATGCGCACGGGCGCCCAGCGCGAGGTGGAGCAGGCTCGTGCCGCCGCCGACCGCGAGGTCACCGAGGCACGCCGCACCCTCGCGGTGGAGAAGGAGCGGCTCGCCCGCGAGGCCACCGACCACCACAGCAGCGCGATGGCCGAGACCCGCAAGCTCGTCGAGGAGGCCGAGCAGCGCGCCGCCGCGGCCGAGGCCCGGGCGCAGGAGGCCGCCACCCAGGCCGCCACCCAGCGCCAGCAGGCGAAGTCGGAGGCCGACGCCGTGGTCACCCGCGCGCGCCGCGAGGCCGAGCAGGTCGTGGCCTCGGCCCAGACCCAGGCCGACTCCATCACCTCCTCGGCCACCGCCGAGGTCGAGCGCGAGCTGGCCATGCTGCGCACCGAGGTCGCCCGGCTGGCCAAGCGCCGCGACGGCATCACCGCCCAGCTGGCGAGCCTGCGCGACGTCGTCGCCGGCTTCGGTCAGGACGACGAGGACGAGTGAGCGACCAGCCCGACCCGCCGGCGCCCGGCGCGAACCCGACGACGGCCGGGCCGGTCGTCGACCCGGCCGCCGCGGCGCCGGCCCCCGAGGTGCTGCCGGTCACCGGCGTGCCGCAGAAGGGCAAGCGGCAGGGGCTCGTCGGCGGGCCCGAGCACCTCGGCACCCCCGGGGCGCCGCTGGACCGCACGGCGCCGTACCTCATCGGGTTCCTGGGCGGGTTGGGCTTCGTCACCGCGTACTGGCTGGGCACGACGCTGCTGGCCATCGGCTCCACGCTGCTGCTGGTGGTGGTCGCGCTGTTCATCGCCGCCGGCCTCAACCCGGCGGTGGAGTTCTTCGAGCACCGCGGGCTGCGCCGCTCGTGGGCGGTGCTGGTGGTGACCTTGGTCTTCCTCGGCGCCATCGCCCTCTTCGTGGTGGCGATCGTGCCGGTCATCACCGACCAGGTCGCCTCGCTGACCGCCAACGCCCCGGTGTGGTTCGACCAGCTGCTGCAGAACCCCAAGATCCAGAAGCTCGACGAGGAGTACCAGATCGTCGAGAAGGCCCAGGACTACGTCGCCGGCGGTGACTTCGTCACGGGCCTGTTCGGCGGCGTGCTCGGCTTCGGCATCGCACTGCTGGGCGCCCTCTTCAACCTCTTCATCGTGCTGGTGCTGACGCTCTACTTCCTCTCCGCGCTGGAGACCACCAAGGGCGCGCTCTACAAGCTGGCCCCCGCCTCGCGTCGCGACCGGGTCACCCGCCTCGGGGACCGGATCGTGGCCAGCATCGGGGGCTACGTGTCGGGCGCCTTCCTCGTCGCCCTCTGCGCGGGCCTCACGTCGTTGGTCTTCCTCTTCGCCGTCGGCCTCGGCGAGTACGCCGTGGCGCTCGCCTTCGTCGTGGCCCTGCTCGACGTCATCCCGATGATCGGCGCGACGATCGGCGCCACGATCGTCACCGCCATCGCCTTCGCCACCGACGTGCGCACCGGCCTGATCTGCGTGGTCTTCTACGTCGTCTACCAGCAGATCGAGAACTACGTGATCTACCCCCGGGTCATGGCCTCCTCCGTCGACGTCCCGGGTGCCGTCACCGTGATCGCCGCCCTGGTGGGCGCCGCCCTGCTCGGCGTGGTGGGCGCGCTCCTGGCCATCCCCACCGCGGCCGCGGTGCTGATGCTGACCCGCGAGGTCTTCGTACGACGCCAGGACGCCCGCTAGCCCCACCGGTCCCCCGGGCCGCACCCCGCTCAGCCGGTGCGGACGAGCGTGGTCCAGCCGTGGGGGTTGGTCCAGGCGTAGGTGCCGTCGGGATGCGGGTGGTAACTCCAGGGTGGGCAACCTGCGGAGCCGGTGGTCTTGAGCCGGTGGTGGTGGCGGCACAGCGGCGCGAGGTTCGAGGGGTGGGTCTGGCCCGACTCCCCGCCCTGGTCGACGGGCCGGTAGGGGGTGATGTGGTCGAGGTCGCAGCGGCGTGAGGGCACGGTGCAGCCGGGGAACACGCATCTCGAGTCACGGATGACGACGTGTTCGCGCATCCAGGGTGGTGGGTCGTGTCGGTCGACGGCTCCGGCGGTGGTGGGGTCGAGGTCGATGACGGGTCTCACGAACACCTTGGTGCCCAGGAGCCAGCGGCGCAGGGTGGTGGTGGAGACCACCCCGAGGCCTTCGACGACCGCGGTGCCCGGTGGTGGGCCGGTGCGGTCGATCTGGGACAGGTGGCTGGTCTCGTGGTGGCGGTGGACCGGGGTGGGGCGCAGGTCGGGTCCGGTGGTGCGGTACGGGTCGTCCGCGGGCGGCTCGTGCACTGGGTGCTCGTCGGTGGTGGGGTGGCTTCGAGACGCTCGCTGCGATCGTTGCTCGGCCACCGGGGTCGTGGCCTGCTCCGCGGGGACGGTCTCGTGGTCGGTGGGGGTGGGGAGGTCCCGGGGGCCGGGCGGGGGCTCCTCGGCCGGTACATCGGTCGGTGGCGGCAGGTCCTCGGGAGCCGGGGGCCCCTCTCCACTCATGCGGGTGGCTTCAAGGGCGGCGAGGGTCTCGGCGCGTGCGAGGTCCTCGGGGCGCAGGTGGACGTAGACCACCCGTTCCTTGGCGGTGGTGGGTTCGACGGAGTCGAGGGCGGTGAGGCCTTGGGCGCGGTCGGTGATCACCCCGATCGCGCGGGCCTTGCGGACCTCCAACGACTCGACCACGGCTCCGGTCGAGGTCTGGTGGCGGCCGAGCTCGGCGGCGGTGGCGCAGATCAGGTCGTGGAACCGGGTGAGGTCCTGGGTGTCACCGAGCACCTCCAACCACGAGGTGCCGGACGCGGAGCCGCGGTCGACGTCGTGGGTGAGGCGCACGTTCCACCCACCGCGGGCTCTTTCCTCGAGCGCGGCCTGGGCGTGGGGGTCGTGCCTGGCCGCGGCTTCTGCGACGAACAGCTCGATGCGTCGCGCACCCAGGCTCTGCGCGCGGTGGCCGAGGGCGGCGACCTTGCGGTCCACGAACGCGGCCCCGGTGTCGTTCAACACCTGGGTCTGGGAGGCGATCCGCCGCGCACGCCAGCCGGGGAGGGTGAGGTCCTCCACCATCGCCCAGGTGCGGGGCAGCCGGTGGACCAGCTCCATGACCTCGGCCAGGTTGCAGCCGGCGGTGACCGGGGAGATGTCCAGGGCCAGGGCGAGGGGTTCGGCGGCGAACTCGTCGAGGCCGCGGCGGATCATCCCGGGCACCGACCACGCGTAGGCCCGGTCAGGGTTCAGCGCACCCCAGCGGGCCATGACGCGCAGGGTGCGACGCTCGGCGGCGCGCACGGAGCGGGCGGTGTCGGCGGCGTACTCCAAGACGTCGTCGGCCTCGAGGGACTCGATGTCGACCACGGCGCCGGTGGTGTCGAGGTCGAGGAGCATGCGCCTAGTTTATTCGAACACGCATTCGATGACTAGGTCTGCCGGAGGATCTGTGGAGAGGTTTGCGCTGTCGCGTGAGGGTGGTTTCGAGACGGTCGCTGGCGCTCCCTCCTCAACCACCGTGCGGGGCCGTGGTTTCGAGACGGTCGCTGGCGCTCCCTCCTCAACCACCGTGCGGGGCCGTGGTTTCGAGACGGTCGCTGGCGCTCCCTCCTCGACCACCGGGGCGCGGGCGCTCCCTCCTCGACCACCTCGGTCCTGGCGGCCGGCCCTCGACCACCGCCGGCGGGCGGCGGGTCAGACCCCCGCGGCGGGCAGGACGGCATCGGGCAGCTCGAGCCACACGGTGGCGCCCCCGCCGGGAGTGCCCCGGAGACCGATCGCGCCGCCGTGCGCCTCGACGACGCGCCGACAGGTGGCCAGACCCATCCCGGTGCCGGCCACCGTGGTGTGCACGCGCTCGAGCGGCTTGAAGACGCGGTCGCGGTCGGCCTCGGCGACGCCCAGGCCGTGGTCGACCACCACGAGCCGCACCGAGCCCGGGTCGCTCGCGGGCTCGGTGCGCACCTCGACGCGGGCGGTCGCGCCGGGTGCGACGTACTTGGCGGCGTTGCCGAGGAGGTTCTGGAGCACCACGCGCAGCTGCACCGCGTCGGCGCGGACGTGCGGCAACGGGCCTACCTCGACCGAGGCGCCCTCCAGCTCGGTCGCCAGGTCCTCGCGCGCCTCGGCCACCAGGCGCTCGAGGGAGACCTCGGTGAGCTCGAGCTCCCCGCCGATGCCCGCGAAGGACAGCACGTCGGAGATGAGCGCCTCCATGCGGTGGGCGCTGCGCCGCGCGCGCACCACCAGGGCGCTGAGCTGTGCGGGCCCGTCGGGTCCACCCTCGGCCACCACGTCCTCCATCAGCTCCAGCGAGGCGGCGATCGCGGAGAGCGGGTTGCGCAGGTCGTGGGTGACCTGTCCGGCGTAGGCCGCGAGCTGGGCGTTCGACCGCTCGAGCTCGTCGCGCGAGGCACTGACCTCGGCGAGCGCCTCGTCGAGCTGTCGCGAGCGCAGGGCGAGCTCCAGGACGTCGACGGCACGCTCGGCCAGGTTGGCCACGGCGGCCCGCTGGGCGGCGTCGAGCTCACGCGGCGCGGAGTCGAGGACGCAGAGCGAGCCGAAGGGCACGCCCGCAGGGGTCCGCAGCTGCTGGCTGACGTACAGCCGCGCGGGCGGGTCCATCTCCACGGCCGGGTAGCCGCTCCACTCCCCCTGCGCCGCCAGGTCAGCCTCGATCAGCGGTGCCGGGTCGTGGAGCACGCGGTGGCACACCGAGGCGTGGTTGGGGACCGGTCCGACCCGGAAGCCGTGGGTGGCCAGCTGGTGCATCTCGGAGTCGGTGAAGAAGGTCAGCATCGCCCTCGGCGCCTCGCAGACCTGCGCGGCGAGCTCCACGATGGCGCGCAGCTCCGGGAGCCGGGTCAGCTCGGGCAGGCGGTAACGACGTACCTCCGCGGCGCGCAGCGCCGCACGCTCGGCGTCGCGGCCCGGGTCGACGTCGGCCGCGACACCGGAGGTCGGCACGACGACGTCGCCCGTGCCGTCGGCGACCGGTGACCCCACCACGGCCAGCGCGTCGTCGAGCCAGGCATCGACGGGCACGCCGGCTGCGGCGGTGGCGGTGGCGGTGGCGGCCCCGTCACGGCGCCCCGGTGTCCTCACCCGCTCATCGTAGGTCGACCGGCGGCGGGCTTCAGGCGATCTGCGGATCCGGCCCGCGCGCCCCGGGTCGCCTCAGGCCGGCGTCGGCTCGACCCGGACGACGCCCCGCTCGCCGAGCTTGACCGCCACCACGCCGGCCAGGATGAGCAGGCCGCCGGCCAGCTGCACCGGGCGCGGCAGCTCGTCGAGGAGCAGCCAGGCGAAGCCGACACCGGCGAGCACCTCGAGGAGGGCGACGAAGGAGGCCAGCCGCGAGCCCAGGCGACGCCCGGCCGCGATGCCGGTGGTGTAGGCCAGGGCGGCCGTCACCAGCCCGAGCAGCAGCAGCGGCAGCCACCAGTCGACGGTCGTGCCGCCGTAGGTGACCGGACGCGTCGACCCGGCCATGGGCAGCACACCGACCAGGCCCAGCAGGCCCAGGACCGCCGCCCCGACGACCAGGCCGCCGGCGGCCAGGGTCAGCGGAGGCAGCCCGTTGCCCTCGTCGGCGGAGATCACGAAGTACGACGCGGCCCCGACCATCGCCCCCAGCGACCACAGCACGCCCGCCACGCTGAGGTCGGCGCCGGAGAGCAGGTCGAGCACCAGCACCAGGCCGGCGGCGGCGAGCGCCGCACCCACCAGCGTGACGGGCCCGGGGCGCTGGCCGTGGCGCAGCCAGAGCCACACCACCACGGCCGCGGGCGCGGTGTACTCGATGAGCAGCGCCGGCCCGACCTGCATGTGCTGCACCGCGGAGAAGTAGCAGAACTGCGCACCGGCCACGGCGAGGACGCCGTAGGTCACCACGAGCGCGGCGTTGCGCCGCAGCAGCGACCACCGCCCGCGCAGCGAGGCCAGCCCGAAGGGCAGCACCACGAGGGCGGCCAGCCCCACCCGCACCAGCACGCTCGAGCCCGGGGTCCACCCGGTGTCGAGCAGGCCCCGGGCCAGGGCGCCGGAGGCACCGAAGGCGGTCGCCGAGACGACGGCGAGCACGAGCCCCGACGCCAGGCGGGAGCCACCGGCGGGACCGCCGGCCGACCGGGTGGCGTCATGAGTCATCGTCGTCATGATCCATGACGCTACGGGCCGTCGGGTAACCTGTCAACGTGGTTTTCGCCCATGACACCGAGATGTCGCTCCAGTCCGCCGTGGTGCTCGCCAACTCCGCCGAGCCGCCCGACACGCTGGAGAGCGTCGCCGACCTCGACCGGTTCCTCGCCGACTTCGAGTACTCCGGGCGCCACGACCGCACGCGCGCCGAGCTCGACGCCGTGCGCGCGCTGCGGCCGGTGCTGCGCGAGCTGCTGACCGCCGAGCGCGACCACGCCGTCGAGCTGGTCAACGCGATGCTGAGCGAGGCCCGGGCGCTGCCGCAGCTGGTGCGGCACGAGCCCTACGACTGGCACGTGCACGCCGTGCTGCCCGACGCGCCGCTCGTCACCCGGATCACCGTCGAGACCGCGATGGCGATGATCGACGTGATCCGCACCGACGAGATGTCGCGGCTGGGCGTCTGCGCCGACGAGGACTGCGACGGTGTCGTGCTCGACCTCTCCCGCAACCGCTCGCGCCGCTTCTGCTCGACCACCTGCGGCAACCGCAACGCCGTCGCGGCCTACCGCGCCCGCCAGAGCGACGGCTGATCGACCGGCTGGTCGACCGGCTGGGCAGGGGGACGCGGCAGGTGGCCGGTCAGCACCACCGCGGGTCGTAGGTCGGTCGCAGCGGGCGGTCGCGGCGCACCACCGGCAGCGCGTCCCCGAAGCCGGCGCAGGTCGCCTCGAAGTCCCGGTCGCGGTACTCCACGACCACGACCTGGTCGCCGAAGACCTCGGTGTAGGCGTCGCACTCGTCGTAGCGTCCGCACTCCTCGGCCACCGCGAGGTCGAAGCCGATGCGGGTGCCGTCGTAGCCGGCGAGGTTCTTCTGGGCCACCGCCAGGCCGGCGGCGTGGCCGCGCTCGACGAGCAGCGACGCGAGCGCGAGGTTCTGTGGCCGTCGCAGCAGCCCGCCGCTGCGCAGGAAGGAGTCGAGGTTGTCGAGCTCGACGGCCTCGAAGCCGTCGCGGGCGCAGCCGTCGATCCAGCGCCCCACGATGCGGGCCACGCGCTCGCGCTTCGAGGCGGTGCGCAGGTCGAGCAGCCACTCCCCCCAGGCCGAGTCGACGACCGGACGGCCCCGGTCGTCCTTGAGCACCAGCGACCAGCGCTCGCGCCAGAAGCGCCGCGCGTCGGGCTGGGTCTGGAAGCCGTTGACGTAGCAGACGTCGTAGACCCCGGCCGGCTCCTCGGTGCGGTCGCGCACGACGATCCCCACGTGGTCGGGCACCTCGTCGACCCCGCCGAGCTGGTAGTCGACGTCGGTCGCCGCCGGGAGCGCCGGGGGCGCCGACGGCTCCTCGACGGTGCGCTCCCCCGCCGTCGGTGCGCCGGTGCTCGCACCCGAGGCGCCGCCCGGGGCGGCAGCGAGCAGGGGCCCGACGGTGAGACCGAGGAGCACGAGGAGCACGACGAGGAGCGGGGGCACGGCCGCGCGGGGGCTCCGGGCGGGGGGACGGTGCGACATGGGCGGCAACCTAGCAGCGGGCCGCGCCGGATCCCGTCGCCCGTCGGCGTGCCTCAGGTCCCCACCCCGACGGCCGATGGGGAGGACGAGGCGGGCGCGAGGCCCGCCCGTCCGAGGGGGGGACGGACCCGAACGATGCGCATCCTGGTGGTGGACGACGACCCGGACCTGTCGACGCTGATGGAGATCTTCCTCGGCCGCGCCGGGCACGACGTGGAGCTCGCGCCCGACGGTCGCTGCGGCCTGCGGCGGCTGCTCGCGGGCGGCTTCGACGCGGTGGTGCTGGACTGGATGATGCCCACCCTCGACGGCCTGGGACTGACGCGGGCGGTGCGCAGCGACCCGGCGCTCCGGGACCTGCCGCTGCTCATGGTCACCGCGCGCCGCGACCACGCCGCGGCCTACGCCGCCGGCGTCGACGAGGTGCTCGACAAGCCCTTCAGCGGGGCCGGCCTGGTGTCGGCGGTCGAGACGCTGGGGCGGCGTACGCCGGCCCGGGCGGGCTCGGCCTCGTGAGGGCCCCGGTCGTCGACTCCCTGGCCCTGGCCCCGGCACCGACGCCCGGCGACGTCCTGGCCGACCACGACGCCCGCGCGGCCCACGCCGCGCTGCGCGCCCTCGCCCGGGCCGAGGAGCGGTGGCGGATGACGATGGACAGCTCCCCGCTCGGCATGGCCCTGCTCTCGGTGGAGGGCCGCTTCCTCCGTGTCAACCGCGCCCTGTGCGCCCTGCTCGGTCGCGACGCGGAGTCGCTGCGCGCGCTGGCCTCGAGCGACGTGCTGCACCCCGACGACGCGGCGGTCGCGGCCGTCGAGTCGGCGCGCTGCCTCAGCGGCGAGCAGGAGTCCTCCCGGTTGCTGCAGCGCTGGCGCCACGCCGCCGGTCACCTGGTCTGGGTGGAGGTCACCGCCGCGGTCGTGCGCGAGGACGACGGCACGCCCATCCACGTCGTCGCGCACGTCGAGGACGTGAGCGCCCAGATGGAGGACCGTGCCCGCCTCGAGCACCTGCTCGGCGAGCTGGCCACCCGCACCACCGAGCTCGAGCGCTCCAACCAGGACCTCG
Organism: Nocardioides sp. P86; assembly: GCF_023712465.1. Classification (NCBI taxonomy): domain Bacteria; kingdom Bacillati; phylum Actinomycetota; class Actinomycetes; order Propionibacteriales; family Nocardioidaceae; genus Nocardioides; species Nocardioides sp. P86. Next base: position 593,117 of record NZ_JAMAYE010000002.1, read on the forward strand.
AGCAGGTGGCGGCGGTCGCCTCCCACGACCTGCGCGGCCCGCTGACCGTGCTCACCGGCTGGCTGGAGATCCTCGACCACGAGTACGCCGGAGCCCTCGGCCCCCGCGGGCGCGAGCTGCTGCGACGCGCCGACCAGGCGTCGGGGCGCATGATGGACCTGCTCGACGCCCTGCTGCGCCACGCCCGCGTCGGCGGCCACGTGGTCGAGCGGCAGCACGTGGCCCTCGACGACGTGCTCGACCAGGTCGTCGTCGACCTCGGCGACACGGCCGCGCACGGCCTCGTGCGGCGCGACCTGGCGGCCCCGACGGTGCGGGCCGACCCGGCGCTGCTGCGCCAGTTGCTGCAGAACCTCCTCGCCAACGCCGTGAAGTTCCGCTCGCCCGACCGCGCACCGCGGGTGGTCGTCACCTCGGCGGCGACCCCCCAGGGTCACGAGCTGGCCGTGGTCGACAACGGCCGGGGCATCGCGGCCTCCCAACGGACGCGTGTGCTCGACATGTTCGGCCGCGACGACAGCGACCCCGACCACGGTCACGGCATCGGGCTGGCCACCTGCGCGCGGATCGCGTCGCTGCACGGCGGACGACTCCTCGTCGAGGACACCCCGGGCGGGGGCACCACCGTGCGCCTGACCCTGCCGTCCTGACCGGGCTAGAAGTCGAAGCCGTCGAACATGTCGCCGAGGCCCTCGCCGACGCCGCCGACGGCCTCGCCCAGCCCCTCGCCGATCTCACCGATGGCGTCGAAGCCTCCGAAGGCGCCGAACATCAGGCCCATGAACATGAAGTCCATGGTGGTGAACGACCCGAAGTAGCCGCGGGCGTAGGGCTGGTAGGCCGGGCCGCCCTGCCAGTAGGGCACCCGCTGGGAGCCGACCATCACCTTGCGGATGTCGGGGTCGGCACCGGCGCCCACCCGCTCGGCGTCGAGGGCGCAGGCCGGCACGTCGCGCTGGGCCCCCCCGGTCGGCGTCCAGGGCACGTCGGTCACCGAGAGCCCGTGGCGGGGGTCGAAGAAGCAGGGCGGACGGCGCGTGGGCAGCGCCTCGCCGGCCACGCGGGCCTGCACGCAGGCGATGGCGTAGCGCCCGTCCTCGAGGATCTCGGTGACGTGGCGGACGTCGTCGGGCCGCTCCATCGCGTCGGCGGCGGCCTTGGCCGACTCGTAGGCGTCGAGCGCGCGCTGGTAGTCGGCGTTGGCGCCGGCGTCGAGCGGCTGGCCGGCCAGCTCGAGGTCGAGCTCCTGGAGCTCGACCCCGAGCGCGGTCACGTCCTCGGCCGCCAGCCTGCGCACCGGCGCGAGCTCGGCCTCCTTGGCTGCGAGGACCTTGCGCTGGTGGCCCCGCCCGGCAAGCGTGGCGACGGCGATGGCACCGAGGACCAGGGCGAGGACGAGGAGGTACTCCATGTCCCCACTGTACGGAGCCCCCGAGGGACCGCCAGCCCCTCGCCGGCCGCCCTGGGCCGCGGTCTCAGCGGGCGGAGTAGTCGCGGAACCCCCGCTTGGTCTTGCGGCCCAGGTAGCCGGCGGTGACCAGGTGCTCGAGCAGCGGGGCCGGGGCGAAGCCCGGCTCGCGGAACTCGAGGTAGAGCTCGCGCTGGATGGCCAGCGAGACGTCGTTGCCCACGACGTCGAGCAGCTCGAAGGGACCCATCGGCAGGGCGCAGCCCTGCTTCATGGCCACGTCGATGTCGTCGGCGGTGGCGTAGTGGGCCTCGAGCATCTTCACCGCGTCGTTGAGGTAGGGGAAGAGCAGGGCGTTGACGATGAAGCCGGCCCGGTCGCCGCACGAGACCGCGATCTTGCCCACGGCCGCGCACAGCGCCCGCGTGGTCTCGGTGACCTCGTCGGAGGTGGCCACCGTGGAGACCACCTCGACCAGCTTCATCACCGTGGCGGGGTTGAAGAAGTGCATGCCGACGACGTCCTGCGGCCGGCTGGTCACCGTGGCCATGGCGATGATGGGCAGGCTCGAGGTGGTGGTGGCCAGGATCGCCCCCGGCTTGCAGATCTCGTCGAGGTTCTCGAAGAGGGTGGTCTTGACGGCGAGGTCCTCGGCGATGGCCTCGACCACCAGGTCCACGCTCGCCAGGTCCTCCAGGCTCGTGGTGCCGCTGATGCGGGCCAGCACCTCGGCCTTGGCCTCCTCGGTGGCCCGCCCGCGCTGGATCTGCTTGTCGAAGCTGCGGGTGACGGTGGCGCTGACGCCGTCGACCTTGTCGGCCGAGCGGCCCACGACGAGCACGTCGTAGCCGGCCTTGGCGAAGACCTCCACGATGCCGCTGGCCATGGTGCCGGTGCCGACGACGCCGACCTGGCGGATGTCGTGGCGCAGCTGCGGCAGCTCGTCGGCCGACGGGGTCGCGGCGTCGGCGACCACGACCGGGCTGTCGGGGGCCTCGTAGGTGTAGAAGCCGCGCCCGGTCTTGCGGCCCAGCAGACCGGCGGTGACCATCTGCTTGAGGATCGGGGCGGGCGCGTGGAGGCGGTCGCGGCCCTGGCGGTACATCGTCTCGAGGATCTCGTAGGCGGTGTCGAGGCCGATCAGGTCGAGCAGCGCCAGCGGGCCCATCGGGTAGCCGCAGCCGAAGCGCATCGCGGCGTCGATGTCCTCGCGCGAGGCGTAGCGGCCCTCGAACATCGAGGCGGCGTGGTTGAGGTAGCCGAAGAGCAGCGTGTTGGCGATGAAGCCGGCCTTGTCGCCGCAGACCACGGGGCTCTTGCCCAGGCGGCCGAGCAGCGCCTGCACGTCGTCGAGCACGGCGGGCTCGGTGACGACCGTGCGCACCACCTCGACCAGCTTCTGCACCGGGGCGGGGTTGAAGAAGTGCACGCCCACGACGCGGCCCGGGCGCGAGGTGGCGCTGGAGAGCTCGGTGACCGAGAGCGAGGAGGTGTTGGTGGCCAGCACCGTGTCGGGACCGACGATCGCGTCGAGCTCGCGGAAGATCGCCTGCTTGGTGGCCATCGACTCCACCGCGGCCTCGACGACCAGGTCGACGTCGGCCAGGTCCTTCAGCGACGTGGTCAGGGTGACCCGGCCGAGCAGCTCGGCCTGCTCCTCCTCGGTCAGCTTGCCGCGGCGCACCGCACGTCCCGTGGAGTGCTCGAGGTACTGCCGGCCGCGCGCCACGCTCTCCTCGCTCAGCTCGACGCCGACGACCGCGAAGCCGTGCCGGGCGAAGACCTCGGCGATGCCGGCGCCCATCGTCCCGAGCCCCACCACGCCGATGGCGGTGAAGTCGCGGCCGGCGTCGGCGGAGGTGTCGGGAGTGGTCTCGAGGCTCGTCATGGGCGGCATCATGGCACGCGTCACCGACCCGGGCCGTGAACTAGTTCACTCACCGGTAACTTGAACGATCCAGACCCGCTCAGGCCCCACGACGTCCCAGCCGGCGAGACATCGCGACCCTCGGACCCGCGGCCACGGCGCCCCCGAGGTCGAGGCCCGCGGCCCGCTCGGCGGCCAGCGCGCGCGCCACGTACGCCGGCGGCCGCGCCTGCTTGGCGTACCCCAGGCGGGCGTAGAGGGGTCCGTTCCACGGCAGGTCGCGGTAGGTGGTCAGCGTCATCAGACCGGCGCCCCACCAGCGTGCCTCCTCCTCGGCCGCGCGCACCAGCGCCGTGCCGATCCCGCGGCGACCGTGCGACGGCAGCACCGAGAGCTGCTCGAGGTGGACCGCCCCCGGCTCCTCGTGGCCGTGGTCCACGACGTGGGCGAACCCCACCACCTCCTGGTCCGTGCCGTGCACGGCCACGAGCACGCAGCCGGGCAGGGCCGCGCGGTCGAGCCCGGAGGGCGCCGGGGCGAGCAGCGTGGCCGGCAGGTCCTCTCCCAGGTGCGCGCGGAAGAGGGCTCCCCCGCTGTCCTCGACGGCGGCCAGCAGCCGCAGCTCGGAGGGGCGGGCGTGGCGCACGCGCCAGGCCGGGGGGAGCGGCGGGTGGTCGGGCACGGTCGCCACTGTAGATTCCTGGCCCGTGAGACTCGTCGTTGCGCGCTGCCAGGTCGACTACGCCGGACGGCTGACGGCGCACCTGCCGATGGCCACGCGGGTGCTGATGATCAAGGCCGACGGGTCGGTGCTGGTGCACTCCGACGGCGGGTCCTACAAGCCGCTGAACTGGATGTCACCGCCCTGCACGCTGCGCGAGGCCACCACCGAGGAGGGCCAGGTGGAGTGGACGGTGCGCAGCCGCGCGAGCGCCAAGGGGCCCGAGGACACCCTGCGCATCCTCATCGAGGAGGTCCTCCACGACTCCTCCCACGACCTCGGGGTCGACCCCGGCCTGCAGAAGGACGGGGTGGAGAAGCACCTGCAGGTGCTGCTGGCCGAGCAGCCGGCGACGCTCTCGCCCGGGCTCACGCTGGTGCGCCGCGAGTTCCCGACCGCGATCGGGCCGGTCGACCTGATGTGCCGCGACACCGAGGGCCGCAGCGTCGCCGTCGAGATCAAGCGGCGCGGGGAGATCGACGGCGTCGAGCAGCTCACCCGCTACCTCGAGCTGCTCAACCGCGACCCGCTGCTCGCGCCGGTGCGCGGCATCTTCGCCGCCCAGGAGATCAAGCCCCAGGCCCGGGTGCTGGCCACCGACCGCGGGATCGCCTGCGCCCTCGTCGACTACGACGCCCTGCGCGGCGTCGACGACCCCACCCACCGGCTGTTCTGAGCGTGACGACCTCCGCTGCCGGTGCGTCCCGGCTGTTCCACGTGGCGCTCGCGACCGACTGGGAGGCGGCCCGGGAGTCGGGGACCTACACGACCTCCACCCGCGGCGTGAGCCTGGAGCAGGAGGGCTTCGTCCACGCCAGCCGCGCCGACCAGTGGCGCGGGGTCCACGAGCGCTTCTACGCCGACTGCCCCGACGCCCTGGTGCTCCTCGAGATCGACCCCGCGCTGCTGGGCTGCGACGTGGTCGACGAGCCGGTGGAGCCCGGTCGGGCCGACGCCGAGACCTTCCCCCACGTCTACGGCCCCGTGCCCGCGGCCGCCGTCGTGCGGGTGCTGCCCCTCGACGAGGCGCTGCGCGAAGGTCCGGGCTGACCCCCGGGCTGACCCGGAGCGCCCGCGCCGCTCAGGCCACCGGCTCCACGTGCGCCGGGAGCAGCACCGAGACCGTCGTGCCGACCCCGGGCTCGCTGTCGACCTCGATCCGGCCCCCGTGGGCCCGCACGATGCTGTCCACGATGGACAGACCGAGGCCCGCTCCCGGCACCTGGTCGCGCACCGCCCGCGGCGAGCGGTAGAGCCGGTCGAAGATCTGCGGCACCTCGACGGCCTCCATGCCCGTGCCGGTGTCGCTCACGCTCAGGACCAGGTCTCCCTCGCGCGGCGCGCAGTCGACCAGCACCCGCCCGCCGGGAGCGGTGAACTTCACGGCGTTCGACAGCAGGTTGTCGAGCACCTGCCCGAGCCGCTGCTCGTCGCCGGTCACGAGCAGGGCACGCGCCCCGTCCGCGGCCACGCCCGCCGCGAGCGTCGAGGAGAGCTCCAGACCCCGGCCCCGGGCACCGACCCGCGCCCCGTCGACGGCGGCGCGCACCACCTCGACGAGGTCGACCGGCTCGGCGTCCATGTGCTCGCGGTCGTCGAGGAAGGCCAGGTCGAGGAGGTCGTTGACCAGCCGCAGCTCGCGGTTGGCGTTGCGCTCCACGATGGCCAGCATCCGGCGCGCCGCCGGGCCGACCTGGCTCTCGCCGAGGTCGAGCAGGAGCTCGGTGTAGCCGATGATCGACGTCAGCGGGGTGCGCAGCTCGTGGGAGACCGTGGCCAGGAGCTCCTCGCGCACCCGGTCGGACTCCTGCTGCAGCGCGAGGCGCGCGGTCACGTCGCGCACCGTGGCGCAGGTCAGCGGCTCCCCGTCGTGGGACACCGCCGCCAGCGAGATCTCGGCCGGGAACTCGGTGCCGTCGGCGCGCACCGCCGCGAGCTGCAGCAGCCCCATGGCCCGGGCGCCGCCACCGCCGGTGAAGGCCCCGCGTCGCGCGGGGTGGGCCTCGCGCAGCCGCGGCGGCACGAGGACCTCGACGGGCTCCCCCAGCAGGTCGTCAGGGTCGTGCCCGAAGACCGCCGAGCACTGGGCGTTGGCGCGCACGATCCGACCGTCGGCGTCGATGACCACGATGGCGTCGGGCGACGCCTCGAAGACCCCGCGCATGAGAGCGCTCTCGTCGGGTGGTCGATCCTCCACGCAGCGACAATAGGCCGCGGGGGACGCGTGACGCGTCCCGCCTGATCCGTGGGTCGTGCCAATTCGGTCACACCAGGGCGGCGACCTCGTCGGCGCACCCCCAGGAGAGCGTGACGCCGGCGCCTCCGTGGCCGTAGCAGTGGACCACGTCGCCCACCCGCTCCAGGCGCACGTGCGGTCGGGCCGGCCGCAGCCCCACGGCGTGCCCGAGCACCGGGGCCGCCGAGATCCCCGGCACCAGGGCCTCCGCCCGCTCCAGCAGGCGGGCCGCCGTCGCGGGCGACGGCGTGCGGTCCCACACGCCCTCCTCCGCAGTGCCGCCCACCACCACGTCGTCGGCCCGGGGCACGACATACGTCGGTCCGGCGCCGTCGAGCCACCACCGGTCGACCCCGGTCCGGGCGACCCGCACGACCTGGCCCCGCACCGGGGTCACCGCGAGGTCGCCGGCCAGCAGCCGGGCGCCGAGCCCCGCGCAGTCGACCACCAGTGCTGCGTGCGGGCCGCTCGCCGGCAGGGAGCCCAGCGCCAGCCGCGTCAGCGAGCCGCCCGCGGCCAGCACCTCGCGCCGCAGCCACCTGAGGTAGCGCGGCATCTCGACCACCGGCGCCGCGAACCGGTAGCCGTCGACGAAGCCCGCCGGCAGGTCCGCCGCCGTGGGCCGCGACAGGTCGGGCACCGCGCCGGCCCACCAGGGATCGGGCTTCGCCGCGCGCAGGACCTCGGTGCCCACGACGACACGCACACCGGTCCGCTCCCCGTCGGGGTCGGCCGCGGCGAGGGCGACCAGCTCCTCGCGGGTGGTCGCCGCCCACCCGCTCACCCGCTCCTGCGGACCGGCGCGGTAGGGGTACCAGAGCGCCGCCGCCACCACCGAGGTCGTCTCGAGCGGCAGGTCCCGCGCGACCACGTCGACGCGGTGCCCGGCCTGGAGCAGGCGCAGGGCACAGGTGAGACCGACGACCCCCGCCCCGACCACGACCACGCGCTGCACGCCCCCAGTGTGGACCACCGCGACCCCGTGCGGTGCCCGTCGAGGCGGGCGGACGTCGGCGACGTCACATACCGTCAGTACGCCACCACGGCCCTTGTTGAATTATGTTCAACACATGTCACTCCCCCGCACGTCACGCCCGATGGGCCGCCGCCCGCTGCCGGCGCTCGCCCTCGTCCTGACCGTCGTCGCGGCGGTGCTCCTGCCGGTCGCGGCCGGCATCGCCGCGGTCGGTGACGGCTCCGGCGTCTCGCGCGCCGGGGCCGACCGCGTCGTGTCCCACCCGGTGCGCTTCGACCTGCGCAACCTCAACGAGACCTCGGTGCCCTGCCTCGCCGACGGCGAGGCCTACGCCGTGCGCGCCCGTCTCGTCGGACCCCGGCGCGACGTGCTCGGCCAGACCGGCAGCACCCGGGTCAACGTCCTGGTGCACGACGCCGGCACCGGGTCGTGGTTCTGGCGCATGCCCGGTCGACCCGCCCTCGACTACGCCGCGGCACTGGCCCGGCGCGGCGAGACCTCGCTGGTGCTCGACCGCCTCGGCTACGACGCCAGCCCGCTGCCCGACGGCGACGCCACCTGCCTCGGCGCCCAGGCGACCATGCTCCACCAGGTCGTGCAGCACCTGCGCAGCGGGCGCTTCGTCTTCACCGCGGGCCCGGTGGGGAGCACTCCCCTGCACGCCGCGAAGGTCGTCGTGCACGGCCACGGCACCGGCGCCGCGATCGCGCAGCTCGAGGCGGCGGAGTTCACCGACGTCGACGGTCTGGTGCTGATGTCGTGGTCCGACACGGGCGCGACCCGTCGCGCCCTCGACGAGGCGGTGCGGCAGTCGTCGGCCTGCCTGGCGAGCGCCGGCGGCTACACGGCGTACGGCGCGAGCGCCCGCGACTTCCGCGACCTGCTGTTCTCCTCCGCGCCCGCCGCGGTCCAGCGCGCGGCCGCCGAGCGGCGCAACGCCGTGCCGTGCGGCGACGTCGCCAGCCTGGCCTCGGCGCTGGGCGCCTCCCTGGCCACGACCGACCGGATCGCGGAGCCCGTGCTCCTCCTCCACGGCAGCGAGGACCGGCGCTTCGACGCCGACTCCGCCGCGGCCCAGGCCGACCGGTTCTCCTCCAGCCCCACGGTGGCGGTGCGCACCGTCCGCGGCGCCGGCAGCGCCCTGCCCCTCGAGGCCCAGTCGGCGCAGGTGCAGCGCGCGGTCCTGCGCTGGCTCGCACGCCGCTGACAGGGCGCGCCAGATCAGGCGCCGGCGGCCCGGGGGGCCGTGGGGTCGGCGCCCTCGGCGCTCTGCTCACGCGCGACGTAGTCCTCGATGTCGTCGATGTCGTCGGCGTTGCGGCGCACCACGGCGAGCAGGTCCGACATCGTCGCGACCTCCTCGACCTGCTCCTTGATGAACCACTGCATGAACTGCTCGGAGGCGAAGTCGAACTCCTCGCGCGCGGTGCGCAGCAGCGCGTTGATCTGCTCGGTCACGCGACGCTCCTGCTCCAGGGCGAGGGCGACCGGCGCCACGACGTCGTCGAAGGTCGGCACGGGCGCGTCCACGCCGGGGATCGTCACCCGCGAGTCGGTGTCGAGGAGGTACTGCACCATCATCATGGCGTGCTCGCGCTCCTCGAGCGCCTGGCCGTAGAAGAACGCCGCCATCTGCGGCATCGTCTCGGCGTCGTAGTAGACCGCGCAGGCGAGGTACTGGTTGTGCGCGGCGAGCTCGTTGCCGATCTGGGCGTTGAGCTGCTCGACGAAACGGGCGGCGGGCACGGTGCCTCCTGGCGGGCGCGGGACGGACGGACGACGTGGCCGCGGGGCGTGAGGAGGGTCAGGCCGCCTTCGCGAGCTTCTTCTTGCTGACCTTCTTGCCGTCGACCCTGACCAGCTCGCGACGCTTGACCGTATACCCCTCGGGCAGGGTGCCCTCCTTGAGCATCCGCAGCGGGCAGCGCCCGCACTTGGACTTGGAGACGCAGCACTTGGTCTTGGGCAGCTTGGCGACCTTCGCGCCCTTGCCCTTCGCCTTCTTGCTCACGACGACCACGCTAGCACGAGGTGAGGGTAGCCTCACCTCATCTCGCCGGGCGGTCAGTCGAGCCCGTGGGCCTCGCGGATCACGTCGACTATGCCGCCCATGATCTCGGTGAGACCGAAGTCCTTCGGCGTGTAGACCGCGGCCACGCCCAGCTCGCGCAGCCGGCGGCCGTCGGAGTCGGGGATGATCCCGCCGACGATGACGGGCACGTCGTCGACACCGGCCTCGCGCAGCCCGTCGAGCACGGCCGGCACCAGCTCCATGTGCGAGCCGGAGAGGATCGAGAGGCCCACGCAGTGGACGTCCTCGGCCACGGCCGCCGACACGATCTGCTCGGGGGTCAGCCGGATGCCCTGGTAGACGACCTCGAAGCCCGCGTCCCGGGCGCGCACGGCGACCTGCTCCGCTCCGTTGGAGTGGCCGTCGAGCCCCGGCTTGCCGACGAGCAGGCGCAGGCGCCCGCCCAGCTCCTCGCCCGTGGCACGCACCCGGTCGCGCACGGTCGACAGCTCCGTGCCGGCCTCGGTCGCACCGACCGCGCCGCTCACGCCGGTGGGGGCCCGGAACTCGCCGAAGACCTCGCGCAGCGTGCCGGCCCACTCCCCCGTGGTCGCCCCGGCGCGGGCGGCGGCCAGGGTGGCCGGCATGAGGTTCTCGTCGGTCTTGGCCGTGGCGGCCAGGGCGGCCAGCGCCTCGGCCACCGCCGTCTCGTCGCGCTCGGCCTTCCAGGCCTCGACCGAGGCCCGCGCCGACTGCTCGGCCCGGGGGTCGGCGGCCATGATGGCGCCGTCGAGGTCGGCGGTGAGGGGCGAGGGCTCGGTGGTCTCGTAGACGTTGACGCCGACGATCTTCTCCTCGCCGTTCTCGATGCGCCCGCGGCGGGCCGCGTGGGCCGAGACCAGCTCCTGCTTCATGTAGCCCGACTCGACCGCGGCGATCGCCCCGCCCATGGCCTGCACGCGGTCGATCTCGGCACGGGCGCTGGCGACGAGCTCGGCCACCTTGGCCTCGATGACGTGGGAGCCGTCGAAGATGTCGTCGTACTCCAGCAGGTCGGACTCGAAGGCCAGCACCTGCTGCAGCCGCAGCGACCACTGCTGGTCCCACGGGCGCGGGAGGCCGAGGGCCTCGTTCCAGGCCGGGAGCTGCAGGGCGCGGGCGCGGGCGTTCTTCGACAGCGTCACCCCGAGCATCTCCAGCACGATGCGCTGCACGTTGTTCTCGGGCTGGGCCTCGGTCAGGCCGAGGGAGTTGACCTGCACGCCGTAGCGGAAGCGGCGCATCTTGGGGTCCTCGACGCCGTAGCGCTCACGGGTGATCTCGTCCCAGAGCTCGACGAAGGCCCGCATCTTGCAGGTCTCCTCGATGAAGCGCACCCCGGCGTTGACGAAGAAGGAGATCCGGCCGACGACCTTGCCGAAGTCGGCCTCCGAGACCTGGCCCGACTCCTTGACCTGGTCGAGCACCGCGATCGCGGTGCACAGCGCGTAGGCCAGCTCCTGGGTCGGCGTCGCGCCGGCCTCCTGGAGGTGGTAGCTGCAGATGTTGATCGGGTTCCACTTGGGGATCTGGTGGACCGTGTAGGCGATCATGTCGCTGATCAGGCGCAGCGAGTGCTCGGGCGGGAACACGTAGGTGCCCCGCGAGAGGTACTCCTTGATGATGTCGTTCTGCGTCGTGCCGGCCAGCTGCGCCGCGACGTCCTCAGGGGTGACCTCACCACCGGGCGCCGCGCCGGCCTGCTCCTCGGCCACGACCTGGTACATCGCCAGCAGCCACATCGCGGTGGCGTTGATGGTCATGGAGGTGTTCATCGAGGTCAGCGGGATGTCCTGGAAGAGCTTGCGCATCTCGCCGAGGTGCGGCACCGGCACGCCGACCTTGCCGACCTCGCCGCGGGCCATGACCGAGTCGGGGTCGTAGCCGGTCTGGGTCGGCAGGTCGAAGGCGACCGAGAGCCCGGTCTGCCCCTTGGCCAGGTTGGTGCGGTAGAGCGCGTTGGAGGCCGTGGCGGTGGAGTGCCCGGCGTAGGTGCGCATCACCCAGGGCTTGTCCTTCTCGGTCATGGACTGAGAGTAGGGCGAGATCTACCGCTTGGTAACCGGCGTCCGGTGTGGCACATGTGACACCCACCACCGCCGGGCGCGGCCCCCGCCTCAGGCCGTGACGCGGTCGAGGTCGACGACGCGGATCAGGTGGGAGAGGTGCAGCAGCCGTCGTACGGCGGGGCCCGCGCCCCGCAGCACGAGGTGGTGGCCCTCGATCGAGGCCTGCCGGGTGGCGAAGGCGAGCACCTTCAGCGCCGTCACGTCGACGGTGTCGACGTCGGTGAGGTCGACGACCACCTGGCCGTGGGCGTCGAGGTGGTCGTAAAGCGCGGTGCGCACCCGGAAGGTGCTGCGCACGTCGAAGTCGCCGTGCAGCGCCAGCGTGGGTCCGTCGGTGGTGATGTCCATCGTCGCCCTGCCTCCCGAGCCGCGGCGCCGCCGTCGGCGCCGCTGTCACCTACCTTGACGCCTCCGGCGGGCGTCCGGTTGCACCGATCGGGTGACTTTCTGCGACGTGTCGGTGGGTGAAGCCTCAACCGGAGGCGACCGCGGACCCCGACGCGCGGTCCTGGACCACCGCGAGGGCCCCCGTGGCGAGGCCGATGAGGGCCATGCCCGCGACGCCCTCCGGGGCGAAGATGTGCCCGATGTGCACGAGGTAGGCCCCCGGCAGGAGCACGAGGCCCACCAGCGCGGGCACCCGCAGCCGCGCCAGCTGGTCGGCCGCGAGCACCGCCACGCACGCCAGCAGGGCCCACGACCCGATCTCGCCCAGCGGCGTGCCGATGCGGAACATCAGGCTCACCGCGGGCGGGCGGGGCACGCCGGGCCCGAGCTCGTGGGTCACCCAGCCGGCGCCGATGCCGCTGATCACGTCGAGCGCGGAGTAGAAGGTGGCGTAGACGTAGGCCGTCAGCCGCACCACCCACGACACCGGGTCGCGCCGGCCCCGCACGAGGGCGGCGAGCGCGGCGCCGACGAGGGGGAAGACCAGCAGCCCGGGCACGTGCAGCGCGAACCAGCGCCACGAGGTGTCGTAGCTGAGACCGTGGGGGTGGAAGAGCCCGGCCACCGCCAGCACGAGCCCGGGCAGGGCGAGGAGCAGGGGCCAGGTCACGCGACGACTCATGCCTGCGAACCTAGCCGGGCCCAGGTCGGACCGGCGCGGCCGAGGAGACGCCGGGCGGGCCGAGGGGGCCGAGCGGGCCGATAGGCTCGCTCCATGGTCAACCTCACCCGGATCTACACCCGCACCGGCGACGCCGGCGAGACCCGCTTGGGGGACATGAGCCTCACCTCCAAGAACGACCCCCGGCTCCACGCCTACGCCGACGTCGACGAGGCCAACGCCACCATCGGCGTCGCCGTGGCCCGCGGCGGTCTCGAGGACGACGTGGTCGCCCTGCTGACCCGGATCCAGAACGACCTCTTCGACGTCGGGGCCGACTTCTGCACCCCGGTCGTGGCCGACCCCGAGTTCCCGCCGCTGCGCATCGAGCAGGACTACGTCGACCGCCTCGAGCAGTGGTGCGACTCCTACAACGCCGACCTGCCCGCCCTGCGGTCCTTCATCCTCAACGGGGGCACCGAGGGAGCAGCCCAGCTCCACGTCGCCCGCACCGTCGTCCGTCGCGCCGAGCGCTCCGCCTGGGCCGCCTGGTCCGAGCACAGCGAGACCATGAACAAGGTCGCCATCACCTACCTCAACCGGCTCTCCGACCTGCTGTTCATCCTGGCCCGCCACGCCAACCGCCACCAGGGCGACGTGCTCTGGGTGCCCGGGGGCGAGCGTGGCTGAGCTGTCCCCCGACCGCTTCTGGTCCCTGGTCGACATGCTCGGCGGTCGCGTCGACGCCGCGGGCGTGGCCCGCCTCGAGGAGGCGCTGCTCGCCGCCGACGTCGAGGAGACGCTGGGCTTCGCCGACGAGCTGGACGCCCTGGTCAGCGAGCTGGTGGTGAGGTGCACCGTCGTGCTCGACCCCGACGCGCAGCGCGTCGAGGTGCCCGACGAGGTCGCCGAGCCGGCCGAGCTCGTCGCCGCCGCGGTGGTCGCGGCGGGCCGCGGCACCCACGACCGGGTGCTCGCCGCCGGGCAGCCCCTGTCCTCGCGCGAGTGGGCGTGGCGCGAGGCCGCCCTCCTGCTCGAGGCGGGCATGGGCGACGAGCGCCTCGACGACCTCGCGGGCCCCGACGTGCTGCTGCAGTGGCGCACGACGCAGGTGCCCGACCGCGTCGACACCGACTGGGACGCCGATGCGCTCGGCGGGCTCGACCTCGGCGTCGACCCGACGCTCGGCGTGGTGCTGGCGCGCGACCCCGACCTCGAGGAGGCCCTGCTCCGGCTGCAGGCCGACCCGGAGTACCAGCGCCGCCGGGCCCTGATCGAGGACATCGACCTCCACCTGGTGGTCTCCGAGGTGGCCGAGCCCGAGCTCACCGCCTGGCCCGCGCCCGAGGCCGTCGAGCACGCCGTGCTCGAAGTGCCCGTCGGCACCTTCCCCCTCGACGGCTCAGCGCGCACCGACACCTACCTCGACCTCGTGGTCACCCTCGTCGTCTCGGTGCAGGAGCAGCTGGGCGACCCGGCCTAGCCGCGCGGCGCGCCGGCGCCGGGCTCCCCCGTGCACCGGCACTCCTCGCGCTTTAGCCACCAGCCGTTGCGCACCACCGCGGTGTGGGTGCAGGTCATGCCGTGCCAGTCGTGGCGGCAGCTGTCGCAGACGAGGCTCATGGTCACTCCCGGGGGGACGTCGAGACGGGGCGAGGGGCAGGCCGAGATCCTGTCCTCCGCCCTCTCCAACCGGGCAGGTGGCCCCCTGGTCACGCAGCGGTGGCAGCGACCTCGCTCACACCGCGCGCTCCCGGGTGGAGAGCACGGCCACGGCCGCGGGCACCATCAGCACCGCCACCACGAGCAGGGAGTGCAGCGTCCCGACCACGTCGGCCAGCTGGCCGAGCAGCGGGGGTCCGGCGAGGAACGCGCCGTAGCCGATCGTCGAGACCACGCTCACCCGAGCCGCCGCCCGGGCGGGGTCGTCGGCGGCCGCGCTCATGCCGACGGGAAAGCCGAGGGAGGCGCCCAGGCCCCACACCACGATGCCCAGGGCGACCAGGGGCAGCGGCTCGGCGAGCACGGTCAGCAGGGTCCCTGCGCCCGCCGCCGCGGCGCTCGCCCACAGGACCCGGCTGCGACCGAAGCGGTCGAGCAGCGACGTGCCCAGCAGCCGCCCCGCGGTCATGGCGGTGACGAACGTCGCGAAGCCGGCGACTCCCAGCCACCGCGGCACGTCGTGGCCGTCGATGAGGGCCAGGGCGAGCCAGTCGTTGGCCGTGCCCTCCACCATGGCGAAGGCCAGCACCATGACTCCCAGGGCCAGGGTGCGGGGCTCCGACCACGCCGTACGCGGCCGCCCCTCGCCGCGCGCAGAGGGGGCCTCGGGAGGCAGGAACGAGGACGCCCCGCGCACGGCCAGCACGACGGCCACGACCACGACCGCCCCGAGGTGCACCGGCATCGCGACGCCGAGGCCGCTCATCGGGATGCCGAGCACGGCGCCGCCGATGGTGCCGAGGCTGAAGCCGGCGTGGAAGCGCGGCATGACCGTGCGCGCCAGGCGACGCTCGACCTCGGCGGCCTCGACGTTCATGGAGACGTCCCAGACGCCGATGCCGACACCGTGCACGAAGAGGCCCACCGCCGCGACGGGCACCGACTCGAGCCAGAACGCCCCGCACGCGGCGAGCAGCAGCCCCGTGCCGTCGACCAGGGCCCCGGCGCGCAGCACGGCGCCGGGGCTCCAGCGCTCGATGAGCCGCCCGGTGCTGGGCAGGGCGAGCACGGACCCCGCCGCGATCGCCAGCAGGAGCAGGCCGAGGTCGCCGTTGCCGAGGTCGAGGCGCGAGCGCAGGTCGGGGATGCGGGAGACGAGCGAGGCGAAGAGGAAGCCGTTGAGGGCGAAGCTGAGACCGACGGCGTTGCGGGCACGACGCACGGTGGGGTCGGCCGGGATCGTCGTGGTCGTCACGGCATCTGCGCGCCCGGGGGCTTCGCCTCGAGCCAGGACTGGAAGCCGGTCAGCGAGGCCGGGGCGAGGGCGAGCTCGACCTGCCCCGCCGGGGAGTCGCAGCACACGACGACGTGGTCGGGGTAGAGCGAGACCTGCTCGGTGCCGTCGGGCTCGCGACGACCGACCAGCTCGAGGTCCTCGCGCTGCCACACGCGCTTGGGACGCGGCGAGAGGGAGAAGATGCGGAACCACTCGAGGGTCTCCCCCGAGTAGCGACCGATGCCGAGCAGCCAGCCGCGACCCGGGCGCTCGGTGCGCACCCGGTGGCTCAGCTCGAAGGTCCCACCGTCGCGGGAGATGAGCCGGCGGCGCACCACCAGGGCGACGGCGTAGAGCAGCGCGAGGAGGAGCAGCAGCCCGAGTGCGTCGAGAAGCCACTGCCACAGCGGCATCCGCCCACCCCCACCCTGCGCTTGAAAGAGCAACGACCCGAGGCCCTCACCCTACTGGGGTGGGTGCCTCGGGTCGTGGCGGGGTCGTGCTGTGACGTGCAGGGAGATGCTGGACCTCAGCGGGCCTTCTCGACCGCACGGATGCGGGCCTCGGCCCGCCGGATCCGCTGCTCGGCCTCGTCGCTGGTCGGCAGGCCACGGGCCTCGTCCAGCTCGGTCCGGGCGTTGTCGACGTCGATCTCCTCCGAGAGCACGGCGTGCTCGGAGAGTACGGAGACGCGGTCACCGGCCACCGACAGGAAGCCCCCGTCGACCGCGGCGACCACGACACCCTCGGGCGCCGAGATCTCCACGACGGCGTCGGTGAGCAGCGAGAGCAGCGGCGCGTGACCGCGCAGCACACCCACGTCGCCCTCGACCGTGCGGGCGATGACCATCGAGGCCTCGCCGGACCACACGGTCCGGTCGGCCGCGACGAGCTCGACCTGCAGGCCGGTGTCGGACGACGCCATCAGAGGCTCTTCTGGATCTCGGCCCACTTCGCCTCGACGTCGTCCAGACCGCCGCACATGAAGAAGGCCTGCTCGGCCACGTGGTCGTACTCGCCGTCGGCGATCTTGTTGAACGCCTCGATGGTGTCCTTGACGGGCACCGTCGAGCCCTCGATGCCGGTGAACTGCTTGGCGACGTAGGTGTTCTGCGACAGGAAGCGCTGGATGCGACGGGCGCGGGACACGATGATCTTGTCCTCCTCCGACAGCTCGTCGACACCGAGGATCGCGATGATGTCCTGGAGCTCCTTGTTGCGCTGCAGGATCGCCTTGATCCGGATGGCGCAGTCGTAGTGCTCCTGCCCGATGTACTGGGCGTCGAGGATCCGCGAGGTCGAGGTCAACGGGTCCACCGCGGGGTAGATGCCCAGCGACGCGATCTCGCGCGAGAGCTCCGTGGTGGCGTCGAGGTGCGCGAACGTCGTGGCCGGCGCCGGGTCGGTGTAGTCGTCGGCGGGCACGTAGATCGCCTGCAGCGAGGTGATCGAGTGACCGCGCGTCGAGGTGATCCGCTCCTGGAGCTGACCCATCTCGTCGGCCAGGTTGGGCTGGTAGCCCACGGCCGAGGGCATGCGGCCCAGCAGGGTCGACACCTCCGAGCCGGCCTGGGTGAAGCGGAAGATGTTGTCGATGAAGAGCAGCACGTCCTGGTTCTGCACGTCGCGGAAGTACTCCGCCATCGTCAGGGCCGAGAGGGCCACGCGCAGACGGGTGCCCGGCGGCTCGTCCATCTGGCCGAAGACCAGGGCGGTCTGCCCCAGCACGCCGGCCTCCTCCATCTCCGCGATGAGGTCGTTGCCCTCGCGGGTGCGCTCGCCGACACCGGCGAACACCGACACACCGCCGTGGTCCTTGGCGACGCGGGCGATCATCTCCTGGATGAGCACCGTCTTGCCCACGCCGGCGCCGCCGAACAGGCCGATCTTGCCGCCGTTGACGTAGGGCGTCAGCAGGTCGATGACCTTGATGCCGGTCTCGAACATCGTGGTCTTCGACTCGAGCTGGTCGAAGGCGGGGGCCTTGCGGTGGATGCCCCAGCGCTCGGTGACCTCGTACTCCTCGCCCTCGGTGAGGTTGAGGACGTCACCGGTCGCGTTGAACACGTGACCCTTGGTGATGTCGCCGACGGGCACGGTGATGGGCTCGCCGCTGTCGGTGACGGTGGCGCCGCGCACCAGGCCGTCGGTCGACTGCATCGAGATGGCGCGGACCATGCCGTCGCCGATGTGCAGTGCGACCTCGAGGATGAGGGTCTTGGTCTCGCCGCCCAGGGTCAGGTCGACCGTGAGCTTGTTGTAGATGTCGGGCATCGCGTCGACGGGGAACTCCACGTCGACGACGGGGCCGGTCACCCGAGCGATGCGACCGGTGCTCCCCGACGCCGTGGTCTGGGTCTCTTCAACGATTGCAGTCATGTCTCTCACTCAGCTCTGTTCACTCGTGGGAAGCGTTGGCGTCGGCCAGGGCGTTGACGCCACCGACGATCTCGCTGATTTCCTGTGTGATGCCAGCCTGGCGGGCCTGGTTGGCGATCCGGGTGTACTTCTTGATCAGCTCGTCGGCGTTGTCCGTGGCGGACTTCATGGCCTTCTGGCGGGCGGCGAGCTCGGAGGCCGCCGCCTGCAGCAGGCAGAAGAAGATCCGGCTCTGGACGTACTGCGGGAGCAGCCCGTCCAGCACGGCCTCGGGCGAGGGCTCGAACTCGTAGAGCGGCAGCAGGTCGGCGTCGGACGGGGTGTCGTCGTCAGCGGCCTCCACCACCTCGAGCGGGAGCAGCCGCGTCGCGGTCGGCTCCTGGGTCAGCATCGACACGAAGCGCGTGTAGACCACGTGCACCTCGTCGACGTCGCCCTCCTCGCCCTGCTCCTTGAGGAAGGACTCGATGAGCGCCTCCCCCACCTCGGCCGCGACGTCGTAGGACGGCTGGTCCGAGAAGCCCGTCCACGACCGCACCACCGGACGCTGGCGGAACTTGTAGAACGCCTCGCCCTTGCGACCGCAGATGTAGAAGTCGATCTCCTTGCCCTCCTCGCGCAGCCGCTCGGAGAGGCGCTCGGCCTCCTTGAGCACGCTGGCGGAGTAGGCCCCGGCCAGGCCCCGGTCGCTGGTGACGATCAGGACCGCGGCGCGCTGGGGGTTCTCCTCCTCGCGGGTCAGCGGGTGGTCGACGTTGGAGAACGTCGCCACCGCCGAGACCGCGCGGGTGAGCTCGCGGGCGTACGGCGCGGCCGCCTGCGCCCGCTGCTGCGCCTTGATGATGCGGGACGCAGCGATGAGCTCCATGGCGCGCGTGATCTTCTTCATCGACTCCGTCGACTTGATCCGCGCGCGGTACTCACGCAGCGACAGGGCCATCGGTCAGCCCCGCTTCTGCTTGACGATCTGCTCCTGGCCGAGCTCGTCGTCCTCGAGGGCCTCGGCGGGGGCCTCGTGGCCCACCTTGATCGAGGAGCCGTCGGAGGTCTCGAACTGGTCGAGGAACGACTCGTAGGCACCGATCAGCGACTGCTCGGTGTCGTCCTCGAACTTCAGCGTCTCGCGGATGGTGGCGAGGATGCCGTCGTGCGAGCGACGCAGGTAGTCGAGGAACTCGTTCTCGAAGCGCAGGACGTCGTCGGTGGGGACCTTGTCCAGACGGCCGCTGGTGCCGAGCCACAGCGAGGCGGTCATCTCCTCGACGGGGTACGGCGAGTAGGCCGGCTGCTTGAGCAGGGCCATCAGGCGCTGGCCGCGGTCGAGCTGCTGGCGCGAGGCCGCGTCGAGGTCGGAGGCGAACATCGCGAAGGCCTCCATCGCGCGGAACTGCGCGAGGTCGACCTTGAGCGAGCCGGTGACGCCCTTCATGGCCTTGGTCATCGCCGAGCCGCCGACGCGCGACACCGAGACGCCGACGTCGATGGCCGGGCGCTGGTTGGCCGCGAACAGGTCCGACTGCAGGAAGATCTGGCCGTCGGTGATCGAGATGACGTTGGTCGGGATGAACGCCGACACGTCGTTGGCCTTGGTCTCGATGATCGGCAGACCGGTCATCGAGCCCTTGCCCATCTCGTCCGACAGCTTCGCGCAGCGCTCCAGCAGGCGGGAGTGCAGGTAGAAGACGTCACCGGGGTAGGCCTCGCGGCCCGGCGGGCGACGCAGCAGCAGCGACACGGCGCGGTAGGCCTCGGCCTGCTTGGTCAGGTCGTCGAAGACGATGAGGACGTGCTTGCCCTCGTACATCCAGTGCTGGCCGATGGCCGAGCCGGTGTAGGGGGCGAGGTACTTGAAGCCCGCCGAGTCCGACGCGGGGGCCGCGACGATGGTGGTGTACTCCAGCGCGCCGGCCTCCTCGAGGGCGCCGCGCACCGAGGCGATGGTCGAGCCCTTCTGGCCGATGGCGACGTAGATGCAGCGCACCTGCTTGTCGGGGTCGCCGGTCTCCCAGTACTGCTTCTGGTTGATGATCGTGTCGATCGCGACCGTGGTCTTGCCGGTCGCGCGGTCACCGATGATCAGCTGGCGCTGACCACGGCCGATCGGCGTCATGGCGTCGATCGCCTTGATGCCGGTGGCCAGGGGCTCGTGCACCGACTTGCGCTGCACCACCGAGGGCGCCTGCAGCTCGAGCGCGCGACGACCGCTGGTCTCCAGCTCGCCCAGACCGTCGATCGGGGTGCCGAGCGGGTCCACGACGCGGCCGAGGTAGCCGTCGCCGACGGGCACCGAGAGCACCTCGCCGGTGCGGCGGACCGTCTGGCCCTCCTCGATCTTGTCGAAGTCACCGAGGACGACGACACCGATCTCGCGGGTGTCGAGGTTCAGGGCCAGGCCGAGCGTGCCGTCCTCGAACTCGAGGAGCTCGTTGGCCATCGCGGAGGGCAGGCCGCTGACGCGGGCGATGCCGTCACCCGCCTGGGCCACGGTGCCGACCTCTTCCTTGCTGGCGGCGTCGGGCTGGTAGTCGGCGACGTACTTCTGCAGCGCGTCGCGGATCTCCTCCGGACGGATGGAGAGCTCCGTCATCTTGGTGCCTTCTCTCTTGTCTCTTGCTTCAGGCGGTCTGGGGCGACTGGTCGCGGGTGGAGCGGTGGTGCGGGGTGCCGGTCTCTCCCAAGGGTGACCGGCGGGTGGTCATCCGGCGATGCGGCGGCGGGCGTCGTCGAGGCGAGCGGAGACGGTGCCGTCGATGACGTCGTCGCCGATCTCGACCTTCACCCCGCCGATGACCGAGGGGTCCACCACCAGGTTGAGGTGGACCGGACGGCCGTACTGGCGCGAGAGGACCTCGGTCAGGCGCTCGCGGTCGGCAGCGGAGAGCTCCCGGGCCACGCGCACCGTCGCCACGCCCTGGCCGTGGACCTCGGCGGCGACCTTCTGGTACTCGGCGAGGGCGACCCCGACGGTCCGGTAGGTGCCGGCGAGCGACTGCTTGGCCAGCGCGGCGGTGGCGCCGAGCGACTTGCCGCGCAGCAGGTCGTCGACCAAGGCACGCTTGTCGTCGACCGAGCGGGCGGGGTCGGACAGCGCGTCGCGCAGCGACGGGTTGTCCTTGACGGCCTGGGCCAGGGCGAAGAGCTCGTCGGCCAGGCGACCTGCGTCGTTGCCGGCGGAGGTCACCACCGCGACGACGCCGAGGTGCTCGAGCGCGTCGGGCAGGTCGCCCGAGGAGGTCCAGCGGCGCGAGGCCGCCGAGCGGAGCAGACCCAGGGTCTCCTCCCCGGCGCGGGATCCGAAGACCTCGCCGACGATGCCCGTGCGGGCCTCGGCCGGGATCGAGCCGTCGGTGACGAAGCGCCGCAGGGCGCCCTCGCCGCGCAGGGTCGCCGCGACCGAGAAGAGCTCGTCACCGACGGTGGCGGCACGCTCGGACGAGCCGGACACGGAGGTGCCCAGCTCGTCGGTGAGCGTGGCGACCGCGTCGACCGAGGCTCCACGGAAGTGCGACATCAGTTGACCCCGCTCCCGCCGGCCGGGGCCGAGCCCGACTCGAGGTCGGCCAGGAAGCGCTCGACGACACGGCTCTGGCGAGCGTCGTCCTCGAGGCTCTCGCCGACGATGCGACCGGCCAGGCCGGTCGCCAGGGCGCCGACCTCGGCCCGCAGCGAGGTGACCGCCTGCTGGCGCTCCGCCTCGATCTGGGCCTTGCCGTTGTCGACGATGCGGGTCGCCTCGGTCTGGGCCTGCTCGCGCATCTCCGAGATGATCGAGGCGCCCTGCTCGCGGGCCTCCTCACGGATGCGCGCGGCTTCGTGCCGGGCCTCGCTGAGCTGCTGCTCGAGCTCGGCCAGCTTGGCGTCGGCCTCGGCCTGCTTGGTCTCGGCAGCGGCCAGCCCACCCTCGATCGCCTGGGTGCGGTCGGCGTAGGTCTTCTCGAACGACGGCACCACGAACTTCTTGACGAGCAAGAAGAGGATGCCGAAGACGATCAGCGACAGGACGATCTCGACGGCGTGCGGAACGAGCGGGTTGAGCTCGCCGTCCTCCGACGCCCTCACCACGAGGGGTGCGAACGGTGCTTGCATGGGCTAGTCCTTCCGGTCCTGCGTGAGCCCGACTCGGTCAGAGAACGAACGCGAGGGCGATGCCGATGATCGCGAGCGCCTCGGCGAGCGCGAAGCCCAGGATGGCGATCGACTGCAGGCGGCCCTGGGCCTCCGGCTGACGGGCCACACCGGAGATGTAGGCGGCGAAGATGAGACCGATGCCGACGCCGGGGCCGATGGCGGCCAGGCCGTAGCCGATCATGTTCATGGAGCCAGTGAGTTCCACGACTTTCCTTTCGGTTTGTACTACTTCGGGGTTCTGGGCGGGTCGTGCGGGTGGAGCAGTGGGGCCGACGGTCAGTGCTCGTCGGCGAGAGCGCCCTGGATGTACATCGCGTTCAGCAGGACGAAGACGTAGGCCTGGAGGAACTGCACCAGCAGCTCCAGGAAGGCGACGGCGATGAAGAGCACCCAGGCGAGGACGCCGACCGGCGCGTAGGCCAGCGACATCTCCGCGATGATGTACTCGCCGCCGAGGGCGAAGAGGATGAGCAGCAGGTGGCCCGCGAACATGTTCGCGAAGAGACGCAGCGCCAGCGTGACCGGGCGGACCAGGATGTTGGAGAGGAACTCCAGCGGCACCAGCAGCAGCAGGATCGGCCCGGAGATGCCGGCCGGCACCGACTGGAGCTTGAAGTAGCCCACGAAGCCGTGCTTCTTGATGCCCACCGCGTTGTAGATGATCCAGCTCAGCGCGGCCAGCCCGTAGACCATGCCCGCGCGGGAGAAGGTCGGGAACTGGATGAAGGGGATCGTCGCGAAGAGGTTGTTGAGCAGGATGAAGAAGAACAGCGCGAACAGGTAGGGCACGAACCGCATGAAGTCGTGGCTGCCGATGATGTCGCGCGCCATCGAGTTGCGGACGAACCCGTAGGCCTCCTCGCCCACGAACTGCAGCTTGCCCGGCACCATGGCCCGCTTGCGCGAGGCCAGGTAGAAGAAGCCGAACA
The DNA here is from genome assembly GCF_023712465.1 of Nocardioides sp. P86. NCBI lineage: Bacteria > Bacillati > Actinomycetota > Actinomycetes > Propionibacteriales > Nocardioidaceae > Nocardioides > Nocardioides sp. P86. Next base: position 615,866 of record NZ_JAMAYE010000002.1, read on the forward strand.
CGAGCACCGCGGCCAGCACGAGCTGGAGCATGGGCTTGGTGACGGCCAGCAGCTGGGTCTGGCCGAGGAACTCGTAGGACCCGAAGTCGCCGCCGATTCCGGGCAGGTCGAAGTCCGCGGGACCCGGCGGGGTGAAACCCTCGCTGGCGGGGATGAGGCTGCTCAACGTGTCTCCTGTGTCTGCGTCAACGGGTGCGTCACTGCTGCGCCTGCTGGTCGTGCGGCTGCTGCTCGTGGTGCGGGGCGTGGTCCCGGGTGTCGGGCTGGGCGCCGGGCTTGACGTAGGGCTGCGGTCGGAACCGCGCCCAGGTCTGGTAGAGGCCCAGGGTGATGCCGGTCAGGATGCCGACGACGACGAGGAACTGGGTCCCCCACCACCGGTCGAGCCCCCATCCGATCCCGCCGTAGACGAGCACCCCCGAGACCAGGTAGCCGAAGGCCAGCCACGGGTCGCCCTGCACGTCTCCCGTGGGGGACGTGGTGGGGTCGGGGTCGCTCTGACCGGAAGGAGAGTCTTCAGGAGCCATCGCGCGTCGGACAATAGCAGCCGCCATGGGTCAGCGATCACCCGCCCGGGCCGCACCGGACGCGGGCGTCCGGTGGTCGTCGGCGCCGGAGGGCGCCGCTGCGGTGAGGGCGTAGGCGGGGATCCGCAGCCGGGTGGTGAGGGCGATCTGGAGGACCACCCACGACAGGGTCCCGACGACGGCACCCGCTGCCACCCAGCCGGCGGCCAGGGTCTCCCCCAGCGCGCCGCTGCGGTCGAGGGCGAGGAAGCCGACACCGGTCAGGACGACCTGCAGCAGGTACGTCGTGAGCGCCACCACGAGCGCGAGACCGGGCGCGACGGTGGCCACCGCGTCGACGGCCAGCGAGCCGAGCGCGAAGACCACGACGACGAGCCCGGCACCTACGGCGGCGCCGTAGGCCGCCGGGGCCCCGGAGACGACGGCACCCAGGCCGGCCAGGACCAGGCCGGCTCCCACCGAGACCGCCGCGCCTCCGAGGAGCACGGGGGCCACGCTGGTGCGCGGGTCCTGCTGCGACTCGGTCGTCATCGTCGGCGGCCGTTCTCTGGGGGCGGGAGCGGGGGTCGAGAGGCGTTCTGCGCGGTCGTGACCGCGCTCGTGAAAACTATCACAAGGCCTCCCCGTGGACCCAAACCGCAGGTCAGACGGGGTCCGTGACGCCGGCCGGACGGTGCACACGGGGCAGGAGGAAGGTCAGTCCCGCGGTGGCGGCGGTGGCGACGAGGAGCACCACCAGCACCCAGGCGCCGGTGTAGAGGCTGGCCAGCACGGTGCCGAAGGCGACCAGCGCGGCCCAGAGCCACATGATGAAGACCGCGCGCCGCTGCGAGTGCCCGATCTCCAGCAGCCGGTGGTGCAGGTGCTGCTTGTCGGGGGCGAAGGGCGAGCGGCCGGCCCGGGTGCGGCGCACCACCGCCAGCACCAGGTCGAGCAGCGGGATGACGAGGATGGAGATCGGCAGCAGCAGCGGCAGCAGGGTCGGCAGCAGGCTGGCCTGACCGCCCGAGGCGCCCTGGGAGATGTCGGCGCCGGCGAACTGGCCGGTGAGGGTGACCGCGGAGGCCGACAGGACCAGCCCGATGAGCATCGACCCGCTGTCGCCCATGAAGAGGCGGGCGGGGTTGAAGTTGTGGGGCAGGAAGCCGGCGCACGCGCCGGCCAGGGCCACGGCCAGCAGGGCCGCCGTGGTGGCGCGAGGCGCGTTGTTGGCCACCGTGAGCTGGTAGCAGAAGGCGAAGAAGGCCAGCGCCCCGATGCCCACGACGCCGGCGGCCAGCCCGTCGAGACCGTCGACGAAGTTGACCGCGTTGACGGTCGCCACCACCACGAAGCCGGTGAGCAGCGCCCCCTGGGCGGGGTCGAGGGAGAACACGGTGCCGTCGGTGGTCGGGAAGAAGTAGAACTGCACCCCGAAGGCGATGAGGAAGCCGGCGGCCAGCACCTGGCCGCCGAGCTTGGTCAGCGCGTCGAGCTCGAAGAGGTCGTCGAGGACGCCGACGGCGCAGATCAGCGCGCCGGCGATGAGCACGATGCCGGCGTCGCGGAAGACGAAGGCGCCGCTCGCGGAGAGGAACGGCAGCTCGCGCGCCACCAGGTAGGCCGCGACGAGGCCCCCGAGCATGGCCAGCCCCCCGAGGTAGGGGATCGGCTCGTCGTGGACGTCGCGGTCGCGCACCCGGGCGACGGCGCCCGTGCGCAGGGCGATCTCGCGGGCGATGACGGTGAGCAGGTAGGTGACCGCAGCGGCGACCAGGAAGACCAGGACGTACTCGCGCACGGCTCTCGTCAGTCCCCGTGGGTCAGGGTCGCACCGAGCGGCTCGAGCACCTCGTTGAGCTGCTCCAGCGAGAGGGCGCCCAGCCGGAGCACCCGACCCTGGGCGCCGGTGACGTCGACGATCGTGGAGCTCTCCCCCACCGGGGACTCCCCCGCGTCGACAATGACGGCGACGTCCTCACCGAGCATCTCCTCGGCCTGGTCGGCGTCGGTGGCCGCGGGCATCCCCGTCTTGTTGGCCGAGCTGACGGCCAGCGGGCCGGTGCGCTCCAGCACCTCCCGGGTCAGCTCGTGGTCGGGCATGCGCAGCGCGACGGTGGCCCGGGTGTCACCGAGGTCCCACTGCAGGGAGCCCTGCTGGTGGCACACCAGGGTGAGCGGGCCGGGCCAGAAGGCCTCGACCAGGGCGCGGGCGTAGCCGGGGATCTTGGTGGCCAGCGCGTCGATCGTCGTCGCCGAGCTGACCAGCACCGGCGGTGGCATCTCGCGACCCCGCCCCTTGGCGGCCAGCAGCTCGCGGACCGCGGCCGGGTCGAAGGCGTCGGCGGCGATGCCGTAGACGGTGTCGGTGGGCAGCACGACCAGCAGGCCGCGCTGGACGGCGAGGGTCGCGGCCTCGACGGCCTCCTCGCGCTCCTCGTCGGTGGTGGTGGCGTAGCGCAGCTTGTCAGTCATCGCCGCTCATCGTGCCAGTCTCGCGGTCGTGAAGCGCGCACGCCCTGCCAGGTCGGTGTGGTCGCGCACGTCGGCCCACCGCCCGGCGGCCACGAAGACGGCCGGCGCGGACTGCCCCTGCGTGTCGGCGTGCTCGGCGCCCACGACGCCACCGGGGCGCAGCAGCTGGGCCGCCCGCACCGCGAGCACGCGCATCGCGTCGAGCCCGTCGTCGCCGGAGAACAGCGCCAGGTGGGGGTCGTGGTCGCGGGCCTCGGGGGCCACGGACTCCCACGCCTCCAGCGGCACGTAGGGCGGGTTGCAGCTGATCACGTCGACGGTGCCCCGCAGGTCCTCGAAGGCCGTGGCCATGTCGCCGCGGCGCAGCTCCACCCCGGTGCCCGACAGGTTGCGCTCGGCCCAGGCGTGGGCGCCCTCGTCGAGCTCGACGGCGTGCACCCGCGCGTCGGGCACCTCGTCGGCCAGCGCGCGGGCGATGGCGCCGGAGCCCGTGCAGAGGTCGACCACCACGGGCTCACGGCCCTGCGCCAGCACCGCGCGGGCGGCGTCGACCGCCCACCCGGCCAGCAGCTCGGTCTCCGGGCGGGGCACGAAGACCCCGGGGCCGACGGCCAGCTCGACGTGGCGGAACGCCGCCGCGCCGGTGAGGTGCTGCAGCGGCTCGCGCGAGGCGCGGCGCGCCACCAGGGCGTCGTACGCCGCGAGCGCCGGGCCACCGACCCGGTCGACGAGCACCAGCCGGCCGCGCGTGGTGCCCAGCACGTGCGCCAGCAGGGCGTCGGCGTCGTGCTCGGGCGAGGCCACCCCCGCCTCGCGCAGGCGCGTGCTGGCCGCGGCGAGCACCTCGCGGCGCGGCCGGTCGGGCCCGGGGCTGGACACCTCAGTCCTCGAGCGCGGCGAGCCGCGCGGCCAGGTCGGCCTCGACGCTGGAGGCGATGACGGGCTCGAGGGCGCCGTCGAGCACCTGGTCGAGGTTGTAGGACTTGTAGCCGGTGCGGTGGTCGGAGATGCGGTTCTCGGGGTAGTTGTAGGTGCGGATCCGCTCGGAGCGGTCGACGGTGCGGACCTGGCTGCGACGGGCGTCGCTGGCCTCGGCGTCGGCGGCCTCCTGGGCCACGGCCAGCAGCCGGGCCCGCAGGATGCGCAGTGCCTGCTCCTTGTTCTGCAGCTGCGACTTCTCGTTCTGGCAACTGGCCACGATGCCGCTCGGCACGTGGGTGATGCGCACCGCGGAGTCGGTGGTGTTGACGCTCTGTCCGCCCGGGCCGCTGCTGCGGAAGACGTCGATGCGCAGGTCGTTGTCGTCGAGCTGCACGTCGACCTGCTCGGCCTCGGGGAGCACGAGCACCCCGGCGGCGCTGGTGTGGACCCGCCCCTGCGACTCGGTGACCGGCACCCGCTGGACGCGGTGCACGCCGCCCTCGAACTTCAGCAGGGCGTAGGGAGCCTCCCCCGGCTCCGGGGTGCCCTTGGCCTTCACCGCGACGGTGACCGACTTGTAGCCGCCCAGGTCGGACTCGGTGGCGTCGAGGACCTCCAGCGCCCAGCCACGGGTCTCGGCGTAGCGGGTGTACATCCGCAGCAGGTCGCCGGCGAACAGCGCCGACTCCTCGCCGCCCTCGCCGGACTTCACCTCGAGCAGGGCGTCCTTGTCGTCGGCGGCGTCGCGGGGCACCAGCAGGCGGCGCAGCCGCTCCTCGGCCACGACCCGCCGGGCCAGGAGCTCGTCGGCCTCCGCCGCGAAGGCGGGGTCCTCGGCGCCGAGCTCGCGGGCCGCCTCGGCGTCCTCGCCCAGACCGGTCCACTCACGCCAGGCGGCGATGACCGAGGACAGGGCGGCGTAGCGCTGGTTGAGGCGCTTGGCCAGCCGGGCGTCGGCGTGGGTCTCGGGCGCGGCGAGCCGGCGCTCGAGCTCGGCGTGCTCGCCGAGCATGCCCTCGACTGCCTCGAACACGGAGCCTCCCGGGTGCTGTGAGCGGTGCTGGTGCGGCGTGGGTCGGAGAACCTGGTGGTACGACACGAGCGCCGGCCCCCGTCACGGTGGACGGGGGCCGGCGCTCGAGGAGGACTACTTCTTGGCAGCCTTGGCGTAGCGGGCCTCGAAGCGGGCGACGCGGCCGCCGGTGTCGAGGATCTTCTGCTTGCCGGTGTAGAAGGGGTGGCACTGCGAGCACACGTCGGCGCGGATCTCGCCGGACTCCTTGGTGCTGCGGGTCGTGAACTGGGCGCCGCAGGTGCAGGTGACCTGGGTGTCCACGTAGGTCGGGTGGATGTCGCTCTTCATGCTGTCCTCATCTCCTGTTCCCGTCTCCGGGAGGGCGCCGGGTCGTCGGCGCGGGATGCGCGGACGTGAACCGGTGCCAGGTGGTCATTGTGCCAACGTCGGGCCCGGCGTCCCAATTCCCTGTCGCGCCGAGCGCTCGGGCAGGCGCACCACCACCGTGGTGCCGCGCCCCTCCTCCGAGGTGATCCGCACGTCGCCGCCGTGCTTGTCGACGATGGTCTGCACGATGCGCAGTCCGAGGCCCGTGCCGGCGATCTCGTTGTCGACGGCGTTGGAGGCGCGGAAGAAGCGGCCTCCCAGCTGGTCGACCTCGTCGGCGGGGATGCCGATGCCGCTGTCGCTCACCGTCACCCGCACCATGGCCTCGTGCGCGCCGGCCGCCACCGTCACCACCGAGCCCGGCCGGCTGAACTTCACGGCGTTGCCGATGACGTTGAGGAAGGCCCGCGCCAGCATCGCGCGGTCCATGAGCACCCACAGCGGGTCCTCGGGCTCCTCGACCTCCACCCGCAGGTCGCGACCTGCCGCCGTGATGGCCACGTCGGTGAGCACGTCGCGCAGCAGCAGGCGCACGTCGCCCTGCTCGAGGCTCGTGCTGCGTGCCTCGGCCCGCGACAGCGTGAGCAGGTCGTCGATCAGCAGCCGCAGGCGGGCGACGTTGCGCGTGGTCGCCTCCAGCATGCGCTGGTGACGGGGGCCCATCGCGTCCTCGAACTCCTCGGCCACCATCTCCAGGTAGCCGCTGATCGTCGTCAGCGGCGTGCGCAGCTCGTGGGAGACGTTGGAGACGAAGTCCTCGCGCGCTGTGTCGAGCTCGCGCAGCTCGTCGTGGATGTGGGCCTCCACGGCCCGCGCCCGGGCCTGGGCGTCGGCGAGCTCGTTGAGCGCCGCCGCGACGGCGCGGACCTCGCGGGTGCCAGCGTCGCCGGCCCGCACCTCCAGGCGACCCGCGGCCATGTCCTGCACGACCGTCTCGAGGTCCTGCAGCGGCCGGGAGAGGTCGCGGCGCAGGTCGCGGCGCGCGCGCGTCACCACCAGTCCGGCCAGGGCGGTGAGGAGCAGGGTCGCCGCGATGGTCGCGCCCACCAGCCACCAGGCCCGGGTGCGGGCCTGCGCGGTGAGGTCGTCGAAGGCCCGCGCGGTGACGGCGTGCTCCGCGCGGTAACGGGAGAAGAGGTCCTGGCCCAGGGCGAAGCGCGCGGGGTCGAAGGTCTCGGGTCCGCCGGGGGCGGCGGCGCGCGGGTCGGCGTACTGGTCCAGCCAGCGCTGCCCGGCCTCGAGCTCCGAGGCCAGGAGCGGCTGGAGGTCGGGCTCGGAGGCCGCGAAGTCGGCGACGTCCCGCTCGTGGCCGGGCAGGCGTGCGGCGGCCTCGCGGTAGTCCTCCAGCGCCGCCGCGTCGCCGCTGCGCGCCCACGCACCGACCGCGGACTCCAGGTCGGTGAGGTCCTGGAGCACCTCCTGGTGGGCCTCCGCCGCGGGAGTCACCTCCGAGGTCACGCGCGACACCGCCTGGGCGGCCAGCAGCATCCCGCCCACCGCGACCACGGCCAGGGCCGCCACGACGACCAGCAGCCGGCGCACCGCCAGGCCGACGAGGTCCTCGACGCTCACGGCGTGCGCCCCGCTCCGCCTCATCGGGTGCGGGTGAGCAGGGCCTCCACACGCGACGCCAGCTCGCGCGGGCTGAAGGGCTTGGTGATGTAGTCGTCGGCACCGGAGTCGAAGCCCGACTCGACGTCGGACTCCTGCGCCCGGGCGGTCAGCAGGATGACGGGCAGGTCGGCCAGCGACGGGTCGGCCCGGATGGACTTGATCGCGTCGAGGCCCGAGACCCCCGGCATCATGACGTCGAGCACGGCGAGGTCGGGGCGCGAGGCCTGGCAGGCGGCCACCGCGGCCGCGCCGTCACCGACGGCGGTGATCTCGTGACCGAGCATGCTCAGCTTGAACTTGACGAGCTCTCGGATGTCGACGTCGTCGTCGGCCACCAGGATGCGGGCCACGTGGTCAACCTTTCGGGAGTTGCACGGCAGGACGGGTCGAGGGGAGCCGCCAGCGTAGCCGTCCCCGGCCCGGCGCGCGCCGGAACGTCCCTCCCCCGGCCACACGGGGGCCGCTGGTCCGGACCGGTGAGGGCCCGGGCCAGCGGCCGCGGGCGCTCAGGCCCGGCCGCGACCGGTGGGAGCCGCAGCGGCGGTGCGCTGGACCTGCATGAGCAGCTCGATGTTGGTGGAGGTGCCGCGCAGGCGCTCCAGCAGCAGCTCCTGGGCGGCCTGCGGCTCGAGGGCGGCCAGCTCGTGACGCAGGGCCCACACGATGTCGACCTCCTCGGCGCCCATGAGCAGCTCCTCGCGCCGCGTGCCCGACCGCGCCGCGTCGACCGCCGGGAGCAGCCGCTTGTCGGCCAGGTCGGTGCGCAACCGGATCTCGGCGTTGGCCGTGCCGGCCAGCTCCTCGAAGATCAGCTCGTCGATCGGGGAGCCGCTCTCCACGACCGCCGTGGCGAGGATCGTGAGGGAGCCGCCGTCCTCGACGTTGCGGGCGGCGCCGAAGAACCGCGTCGTGGGGTGCAGCGCGGCGGCGTCGACGCCACCGGGCAGCACCCGCCCGCTCGAGGGCAGCGAGAGGTTGTAGGCGCGCCCCAGCCTGGTCAGTCCGTCGAGCAGGACCACGACGTCGTGGCCGAGCTCGACGAGCCGCTTGGCCCGCTCGATCGCGAGCTCGGCGACCATCGTGTGGTCGCTCGGCGGGCGGTCGAAGGTCGAGGCGATGACCTCGCCCTTCACCGACCGCTCGAAGTCGGTGACCTCCTCGGGACGCTCGTCGACGAGCACGACCATCAGGTGGCACTCGGGGTTGTTGGTGCTCACCGAGCGCGCCACCGACTGCAGCACCGTCGTGCGGCCGGCGCGGCCCGGGGCCGCGAGCAGCGCCCGCTGCCCCTTGCCCAGCGGGGCGGTGAGGTCGAGGGCACGGCCCACGACGTCGGCACGGCCGGTCTCGAGGCGCAGCCGCTCCTCGGGGTGCACCGGCGTCAGCGCCGCGAACTCCACGCGGTGGCGGGCGGTGTCGGGCTCGGCGCCGTTGACGGAGTCGATGCGCACCATCGGGTTGAACTTCTCCTTGCGCTCGCCCTCGCGGGGCTGGCGCACCTGCCCGACGAGCGCGTCACCGCGTCGCAGCCCGAACTTGCGGACCATCGACAGCGACACGTAGACGTCGTCGGTGCCCGGCAGGTAACCGCTCGTGCGGACGAAGGCGTAGTTGTCGAGCACGTCGAGGATGCCGGCCGCCGGCACGAGCACGTCGTCGTCGAGCACCTGGGTGTCGGGCTCGTTGCGCCCGCCGCCCGCCGCGCGCGGACCCCGCTCGCGGTCACGTCCCCGGCGGCGGCGGTTGCGTCCCGTGCCGCCCTCGTCGTCCTGCTGGTCGGCGCCCTGGCCGTCGCGGTTCTGGCCGTCGCGGTTCTGCCCGTCGCGGTTCTGGCCGTCGCGGTTCTGGCCGGCTTGGTCCTTGCCGCCCTGGTCCTTGCCAGCCTGGCCGCCCTGGTCGTTGCCGCCCTGGCCGCGCTGGTCCTTGCCTTGCTGGCGGTCCTGCTGGCGGTCCTGCTGCCGGTCCTTGCCGCCCTGGTCGTTGCCGCCCTGGCCGCGCTGGTCCTTGCCCTGCTGGCGGTCCTGCTGCCGGTCCTTGCCGCCCTGGTCATTGCCGCCCTGGCCCCGGTGGTCCTTGCCCTGCTGGTCCTGCTGTCCCTTGCCGGACTGCTTGCCCTGCTGGTCCTGGTCCTGCTGGTGGCGGCCCGCCTGCTTGTCCTGACCGCGCTGCTGAGGGTCCTGCTGCCGGTCCTCCTGCCGGTCCTCCTGCCGGTCCTGCTGCCGGTCCTGCTGCCCGTCCTGCTGGCGGTCCTGCTGTCGCGCGGCCGGAGCGTCCGGGGCCGGCTGGTCGACAGACCCGGTGGCGGCGCGCTCGGCACGCCGCTCGCGCACCCTGGCCGAGCGGCTCTCCTGGCGCACCTGGGTCGTGCCGCCCGGGCCGGCGTCGGCGGCGGCAGCGGGCGCCGCGTCGGCGGCCGCACCGTCGGTCGGCACGCTGGCGGTCGGTGCGCCGTCCGACGGGGCGGCCGTCTCGCCGGCGCTCGCCGTACGCCGCGAGCGCGTGGTGCGCGGCGGGGTCTGGGCGGGAGCGTCCGCCGCCGGGCCGGCCGCACCGGCCGACTGGGCCGAGCGGATCGCGTCGACGAGCTGAGCTTTGCGCATCCCGCCCGCGCCGGCGACGCCCATGCCGGCCGCCAGCGCCTTGAGGTCGGCGAGCAGCATGGAGTTGAGCCCACCTCCGCGCTTGCGGGGGGCGTCGCCACCTGCGGGCGCGGGCGAGGTGGGGTCCGGGGTGTCCGTCACGTGAGGGTCCTTGCCACGTATCGATGCGGGGTCCTCGGCCGGGCGCGGAGAGGCCGGCGACCGAGGGTCTGGCTCCCCCGTGGGGCGTCCGACGGCCGGGATCCGGTCGTGCGGACGATCCGCCGGTGAGGACGGGGATCGGGGGAGGTTCCGCGCCCGAGAGGCCGAGCAGGCTGGGGGCGATGCCCCCGGTGCCGGCCGAGAGAGCTGCGGCGTGCGGTCAATGTAGCACCGCGTCGACCCCGCGGGGCCGGGGATCAGGAGACGCGGACCCCGTCACGGTCCACCGCGACGTAGGACGCCTCCCAGCCACGCGGCGCGCGGTCGAGCACGGCGCGCACCGCGGCCGGGCGGCCCGCCTCCGCGAAGGCGAGCACGGTCGGCCCGGCGCCGGAGACCACCGCGGGCACGCCGTCGGCGCGCAGGGCGTCGACGAGCGCCACCGAGTCGGGCATCGCGGGCCGGCGGTAGTCCTGGTGCAGGTAGTCGCGCGTGGCCCGCAGCAGCTGCTCGGGCTGGCTGGCCAGCGCGGCGACCAGGAGCGCCGTGCGCCCCGCGTCGGCGGCGGCGTCGGCGTGGGGCACCGCGGCGGGCAGCAGGCCCCGGGCGACCTCGGTCGACAGCGGGGTCGGCGGCACGAGCACCACCGCGCCGACCCGCGGGTCGACCGGCGAGGTGACGGCGTAGAACCCCTCGTCGTCGTGACCGGAGATCACGAAGCCGCCGTAGAAGGCCGGGGCGACGTTGTCGGGGTGGCCCTCGATCTCGGCGGCGAGACGGAAGAGCGCGTCGTCGTCGAGCAGCAGGGAGCCGCCGGCCACGAGCGCGCGGGCCAGGCTGACGCCCGCCACGATGGCGGCCGAGGAGGAGCCGAGACCGCGGGCGTGCGGCACGACGTTGCGGCAGGTCAGGCGCAGCCCCGGCGGCTCGGCGCCCATGAGGCCCAGCGCGGCCCGCATCGAGCGCACCACCAGGTGGGTCTCGTCGCGCGGCACGTCGGCGGCGCCCATGCCCTCGACGACCACCTCCAGGCCCGAGGCCACGACCTCCGCGCTGAGCTCGTCGCGCAGGTCGAGCGCGAGGCCGAGGGAGTCGAAGCCGGGGCCGAGGTTGGCCGAGGTGGCCGGCACCGAGACGTGCACGGGCCCGTCGACGAAGCGGGTCACGCCGCCCTCAGGCCAGGCCGGCGGCCTGCGCCGCCGAGGAGACGTCGGCGTCGACCACGGTGTCGACCAGCGGACCCACACCCTCGAGGGCCGTCGCGGTGTCCTTGAGCCCGTGGCCGGTCACGGTGACGACCACCGTCGCGCCCGCGTAGGACACCCCCGCCTCGAGCTCCTGCAGCAGACCGGCCACGCCGGCCGCCGAGGCCGGCTCGACGAAGACGCCGTCGTGGGTGGCCAGCAGCCGCTGGGCGGCCAGGATCTGCTCGTCGCTCACCGCGGCGAAGCGACCGCCCGACTCCTCGGCAGCGGCGACCGCGAGGTGCCAGGACGCGGGGTTGCCGATGCGGATCGCGGTGGCCTTCGTCTCGGGGGCCGGGAACGGCGACCCGGTCACCAGGGGACTCGCGCCCTCGGCCTGGAAGCCACGCATGACCGGGCGGCGGGTGGCCACGCCCTGCTCGGCGTACTGGCGGTAGCCGAGCCAGTAGGCGGAGATGTTGCCGGCGTTGCCGACCGGCAGCAGGTGGAAGTCGGGGGCGTCGCCGAGGAAGTCGACGATCTCGAAGGCCGCGGTCTTCTGGCCCTCGAGGCGCACCGGGTTGACGGAGTTGACCAGGGCGACGGGGTAGTCCTTCGCCAGCCCCTGGGCGATGGCCAGGCAGTCGTCGAAGTTGCCGCGCACCATGATGACCTGCGCGCCGTGGAGGATCGCCTGGGCCATCTTGCCGGCGGCGATCTTGCCCTCGGGCACGAGCACGAGCGGCTTCAGGCCGGCCTTGGCGGCGTAGGCGGCCATCGAGGCCGAGGTGTTGCCGGTCGAGGCGCAGACCACGGCCTCGGCGCCCTGGTGCTTGGCCACCGAGATCGCGGCGGTCATGCCACGGTCCTTGAAGGACCCCGTGGGGTTGTCGCCCTCGACCTTGAGGTGGACCTCGGCACCGGTGAGGCCGGAGAGCCAGCCGGAGTGGACCAGGGGCGTGCCGCCCTCGCGCAGGGTCACCGCCGGGGTGCCCTCGGGGAGGTCGAGCAGGTCGCGGTACTCCTCGATCACCCCGCGCCACTGGTGGGTGCGGACCGGGGTCCTGGGGGCCGTGGTCGTCATTCCGCAACTCCTTCGACACGCATGACGGAGGTCACGTCACGCACGATGTCCATGGTCCTCAGGTGCGCCACGGTGGCGCTGAGCTGGGCGTCGGTGGCCTCGTGGGACACCACGACCAGCTGGGCGTCGTCGCCGCGACCCTCCTGGCGCACGGTCTGGATCGACACGTCGTGCTCGGCGAAGGCCAGCGCGACCGTGGCGAGCACGCCGGCGCGGTCGTCGACGTCGATCGCCACGTGGTAGCGGGTGCGGCTCTCGCCCATCGACAGCACGGCGCGCGCGGCGTAGGCCGACTCCCCGGCGCCGCGGGTGCCGGCGAGGCGGTTGCGGGCGACGGTCACGAGGTCGCCGAGCACCGCCGACGCCGTCGGCGACCCGCCGGCGCCGGGGCCGTAGAACATCAGCTGGCCCGCGGCCTCGGACTCCACGAAGACCGCGTTGTAGGCCTCGCGCACCGAGGCCAGCGGGTGGGAGCGCGGGATCATGGCCGGGTGCACGCGCACCGCCACGGCGTCCTCGCCGCCGTCGGCACCCGGGCGCAGCTCGCAGATCGCCAGCAGCTTGACCACGCTGTCCATGTCGCGCGCCGAGGCGACGTCGGCCGCGGTCACCTCGGAGATGCCCTCGCGGTGCACGTCGGAGGCGGTGACACGGGAGTGGAAGGCCAGGGAGGCCAGGATCGCGGCCTTGGCCGCGGCGTCGAAGCCCTCGACGTCGGCGGTGGGGTCGGCCTCGGCGTAGCCGAGGTCCTGGGCCTCCTGGAGCGCGTCGCCGAAGCCGGCGCCCGAGGTGTCCATCTTGTCGAGGATGAAGTTGGTCGTGCCGTTGACGATGCCGAGCACCCGGGTGACCGTGTCACCGGCCAGTGACTCCCGCAGCGGGCGCAGGATCGGGATCGCCCCGGCCACCGCGGCCTCGTAGTAGATGTCGCGCCCGGCCTTCTCGGCGGCCTCGAAGAGGGTCGGTCCGTCCTCGGCCAGCAGGGCCTTGTTGGCGGTGACCACGCTCGCGCCGTGCTCCAGGGCGCTGAGGATCAGGCCCCGGGCCGGCTCGATGCCGCCGATGACCTCGACCACGAGGTCGACGTCGTCACGGGCCACCAGCGCCGCGGCGTCGGTGGTCAGGAGCCCCTCGGGCACCTCGACCTCGCGCGCCGCGTCGAGGCGCCGTACGGCGACCCCCACCAGCTCCACCGGGGCGCCCACGCGCGCCGCGAGGTCGCCCGCCTGCTCCTGGAGCAGCCGCACCACCTGCGACCCGACCGAGCCGCAGCCCAGCACCGCCACACCGAGCGACTTGTCGCTCTCCTTCACTCGAGACCACCCACGTCGGTTGCCAACAGATCGTCCTCAGTCTCGCGTCGTACGACGACGCGCGCGACCCCGTCCCGCACCGCGATCACGGGCGGGCGGAGCGCGTGGTTGTAGTTGGAGGCCATCGACCGGCAGTAGGCGCCGGTGCCGGGCACCGCCAGCAGGTCGCCGGGGGCGACGTCGCCGGGCAGGAACTCGTCCTTGACCACGATGTCGCCGGCCTCGCAGTGCTTGCCGACGACACGGGCGAGCACGGGCGGGGCGTCGGAGACGCGCGAGGCGAGCGTGCAGGAGTAGTCGGCGTCGTAGAGCGCCGTGCGGATGTTGTCGCTCATGCCCCCGTCGACCGAGACGTAGGTGCGCACCGCTCCCCCGTCGAGCCGCACCGCCTTGACCGTGCCGACCTCGTAGACGGTGCACATCGCGGGGCCCGCGATGGCCCGGCCGGGCTCGATCGACAGGTGGGGCTCGGCGATCCCCAGCGCGCGGCACTCGTGGGCCACGATCGCCGACATCTCAGCGGCCAGGCGTGCGGGCTCGGCCGGGTCGTCCTGCGTCGTGTAGGCGATGCCGAAGCCCCCGCCGAGGTCCATCTGCGGCATCGTCGCGCTGAGCTCGGTCGCGACCCGGGCGTGCAGGGCCAGCACCCGCTTGGCCGCGACCTCGAAGCCGGCGGAGTCGAAGATCTGCGAGCCGATGTGGGAGTGCAGGCCGAGGAGCTCGAGCCCGGGGGCGTCGAGCACCCGGCGCACCGCCTCCAGCGCGTCCCCGGAGGTGATGGAGAAGCCGAACTTCTGGTCCTCGTGGGCCGTGGCGATGTACTCGTGGGTGTGGGCCTCCACGCCCGCCGTCACCCGGACCATCACGCGCGCCGGTCGTCCCTCGCGGACCACGACCGCAGCCAGCCGCTCGATCTCGTCGAAGGAGTCCACGACGACCCGGCCCACGCCCAGGCGCACGGCGCGCTCCAGCTCGCCGACGGTCTTGTTGTTGCCGTGCAGCTCGACGCGCGCCATCGGGAAGCCGGCGCGCTCGGCGACGCTCAGCTCGCCGCCCGAGCACACGTCGAGGCCGAGGCCCTCCTCGGCGATCCAGCGCGCGGCGGCGATGCTGAGGAAGGCCTTGCCGGCGTAGAAGACGTCGTAGTCGGCGAAGGCGTCGCGGAAGGCCCGGGCCCGGGCCCGGAAGTCGGCCTCGTCCAGCACGTACGCCGGGGACCCGTGCTCGGCCACGAGGTCGCTCAGCGCGACGCCGCCGACCTCGAGCACGCCGTCGCTCTTGCGCGCGGTGCTCGACCAGAGGTGGGTGACCAGGTCGTTGGGGTCGCTGGGCTCACGCAGCCACGAGGGACCGCGGGGCCCCTCGGCGTGGGCCCAGCCGGCCTCGTGCGCCCTCACATCCGCTCCGGGGCGCTCACGCCGAGCAGGCCGAGGCCGTTGGCGAAGACCACCCGGGTGGCCGCCACCAGGGCCAGCCGGGCGCGGTGCAGGTCGTTCGGCTCCTCGTCGCCGAGCGGCAGCACCCGGCAGCTGTCGTAGAAGCGGTGGTAGACCCCCGCCGTGTCCTCCAGGTAGCGGGCGACCCGGTGGGGCTCGCGCAGCTCGGCCGCGCTGGCCACCACGCGCGGGAGCTCGGCGAGCGCACGCAGCAGCTCGCCCTCCCGCTCGTGGGTGAGCAGGTGCATCGCGTCACCGGGCTCGAGGCCGAGGGCCGCGGCGTTGCGCAGGATCCCCGAGACGCGCGCGTGGACGTACTGCACGTAGTAGACCGGGTTGTCGTTGCCCGACTTGGCCCACAGGTCGAGGTCCAGGTCGATGTTGGAGTCGGAGCTGTAGCGGGCCAGGGCGTAGCGCGCGGCGTCCTTGCCGATGGCGCCGACCAGGTCCTCCAGCGTGATGACCGTGCCGGCCCGCTTCGACATGCGCACGGGCTCGCCCTCCTTGAGGAGGTTGACCATCTGGCCGATGAGGATCTCCAGGTTCTCCCCCGGCCGGTCGCCGAAGGCGGCGCACATCGCCATCATCCGACCGACGTAGCCGTGGTGGTCGGCGCCCAGCATGATCAGGCAGCGGTCGAAGCCGCGCTCCCGCTTGTCGAGGTAGTAGGCGAGGTCGCCGGAGATGTAGGCGCCCTGACCGTCGGACTTGATGATCACCCGGTCCTTGTCGTCGCCGAACTGCTCGGTGCGCAGCCAGACGGCGCCGTCGGCCTCGTAGGTGTTGCCCATCTCGGTGAGCCGCGCGATGGCCCGCTCCACTGCCCCGCTGCGGTGCAGGTCGTCCTCGTGGAAGTAGACGTCGAAGTCGACGCCGAAGTCGTGGAGGCTGGCCTTGATCTCGGCGAACATCATGTCGACACCGACGGCGCGGAACACCTCCTGCGCCTTCTCGTCGTCGAGGTCGCGCACCTCGGGCCGCTGCTCCACCACGGCCGCCGCGATGTCGTGGATGTACTGGCCGCCGTAGCCGTCCTCGGGCGCGGGCCGTCCCTGCGCGCTGGCCAGCAACGAGCGGCTGAACCGGTCGATCTGCGCTCCGTGGTCGTTGAAGTAGTACTCCCGGGTGACCTCGGCGCCGGTCATCGTGAAGATCCGACCCAGGGCGTCACCGACAGCAGCCCAGCGCACCCCGCCGATGTGGATGGGGCCGGTGGGGTTCGCGGAGACGAACTCGAGGTTGATCCTCTCGCCGGCGAAGGCCTGGCTCGCGCCGTAGCGGTCGCCGGCCGCGAGCACGTCGAGGGCGACGCGGCCCTGGGCACCGGCCTCGACCGTGATGTTGAGGAAGCCCGGCCCGGCGATCTCGACCTCGCCGACGCCGTCGACCGCACCGAGGCGCGCGGCGACCAGCTCGGCCAGGGCCCGCGGGTGGGTGCCGGCCCTCTTGGCCAGCTGGAGCGCGACGTTGGTGGCGTAGTCACCGTGCCCCTTCTGCCGGGGTCGCTCCACCGTGACGCTGGCCGGGACGCCCTCGGGGAGGGTCAGCGAGCCCTCGTCGACGAGGGCCGACAGGACGTCGACGATGGTGGCGGAGAGCTGCTCGGGAGTCACCGGTCAAGGGTAACGAGGTCGGGCGCTCCGCCCGACCACGGTCTCGCGGGCCCGGGGCGGCCCCGCTTCGACGCCGGGCCGGCCTGGTTGTAGGGTTCGGAACCGCGCCGCTGGTCGGCGTGAGCGCCTCCGTAGCTCAGGGGATAGAGCACTGGTTTCCGGTACCAGGTGCCGCAGGTTCGAATCCTGCCGGGGGCACACCTTTCTCTCGTCTCGCCCGGTTCTCCCCGGGCGCGGGACCCTCGTGGTCTGGACCGCCCGGACGTGTGACCTAACTTCCACGTCAGCCCGGCGTTCACTCAGCAACGAGGGGTCTCGGGGTCCCTCGGCCCGGGAGGCGCACGCGGCCGCACGGCCTCACACGCCCCTCCCGGCCGGCCCCCACTCGCTGACGAAAGCAGGAACAGTGAAGACGACCCTTCGACGGGCGGTCGCGGTCTCCGCGGTCTGCGCCGCCGGCCTCGCCGGCACCCTGACCACCCCCACGACCGCCACGGCCGAGGACGGCCCCTCCGCCCGGGCCGAGCGCCGGCTGACCGACTTCGGCATGAAGGCCAACGTCTACGGCACCAAGGTGCTGCTGGGCGGCGTGGAGCTGAAGAGCCTCAAGGACGCCCGCGCCAACCAGCCCTGCACCCGCACCGCCGGACTCTCCGACGTCGTGGGCTCGCTGCTCAGCACCGACACGCTCCCCGTCCCCAACGACCTGGTCCACCTCTCCCCCAGCACCAGCAGCTACGAGACCTACGAGACCGCGGGTCGCACGGGAGTGCGCGGCATCAACACCATCGCCGACATCGCCATCGGCGGCGAGGTCGTCGACGACCTCGCCATCCCGACCCTCAAGATCGAGGGGCTGCGCTCGGTCGCCGACTCCTTCTACGACCGCTCCGCCGTCGACGCCCGCGGCGCCGCCGGCGCCTACGGCACCGACCACTCCTTCGGCTTCGAGGGCATCTCGTTGGACTACGACGACACGGTGGTCGAGGGCACCCCGCTCGCCGACCTGCTCGACATCGTCAACGACGCCACCGCCCCCGTCTCCCAGGTCGTCGACCAGCTCGTCGAGCTGCTGTCCTCGGTCGCGGGCAACACCGTCGAGATCCCCGGCCTCGGCTCGATCGGGCTCGGTCGCTCCGGCGGCACGGTCGGGAAGACCTTCGCGACCTCGGAGACCTATGCGCTCAAGATCGACGTCGACCCCAGCGAGGCGGCCAACGACTCGGTGACGACGCTGCAGCTGGGCCGCGCCAAGACCCGCATCTCCAGCCCCGTGCGCTCGGGCGTCTTCCGCTCCACCGTCATGGGCCTGGACCTCTTCGCCGGCAACGACCTGCTCCACATGGGCGGCATCGGCACCCAGACCATCCCCTGCGAGGGCACCGGTGGCGACGTCCGCACCAAGACCGTCGAGCAGGCCCAGGTGCTGCTCGGGGGCCTGGTCACCCTGACCGGGCTGGAGTACGAGTACTCCGGCGAGCAGCTCGCCCGAGGGCGCGCTCGGTCCATGGTGGCCAGCAAGCTCGGCCGGCTCGAGATCCCCTCGGCCGGCCTGGTCATCACCGGCATCGGCTCGCGCATCGACCTGCTGGGCAAGGGCGCCGGCACCAAGGTCGCCCGCACCGTGAAGGTCAAGGTCGGCGATATCCTGCTCGACGGCGAGTCGATCAAGCCCGACGACCTGTCGCTGGGCGACCAGGTGCTCTTCGGCGACAACGGCGTCATCACCTTCGGCCGCATCCCCGCCGGCGGCAGCAACTTCTACGGCACCGAGGTCAGCGCCATCTCCGTGCGGATCCCCGGCGTCATCGACCTGATCGACGTCGGCTGGGCCGGCTCACGCATCTACCCGCGCTGACCCGCGCTGACCCGCGCAGCACCTCACGCGACACCCAGCAGCACACCAGCAGCACCCCGACGCCGGGGCGGCACCGCCGCCCCGGCGTCGCCGTGTCCGGCACCGTCGCGCACACCCACCCGGGGGAGCCTCGCGCCGGCTCCGGTGCGGGTATCGTTGGACCATGCAGGAGCGCCCCTTCACCAGCACCCTCGACTCCGGTGTCCTCACCGTGAGCGGGAGCATCGACGAGTACGCCGTCATGACGCTGCGCAACCAGATCGCCGCACACTCCGCCGACTACACCGGCCGGGTCGTGATCGAGCTCAGCGACGTCGACTACCTCCCCAGCGTCGCGATCGGCGTGCTGGCCAAGGCCATGTCGCAGGCCCGACGCGCCGGCGGGTCCGTCGAGCTCGTCGCCCGGCGCGACACCCTGGCCCAGAGGATGCTCACCGTCGTCGCGCTCCCCTACCGGGAGTCGCCCGACGACGAGGAGCCCGACCCGTCAGGCGCCCCGGGTGCCGTCGCCTGAGCCGGTGCGGCCGCCGGTCAGGGCGCAGCTCGCCCTGCCCTTCACCGTCGACTCCGTCACCGAGGCCCGGCACCGGCTCGGCGACCAGCTCGAGGCCGCCGGGGTCAACCGTGTCACCGTGCAGACCGCGTGCGTCATCGTGAGCGAGCTGGTCGCCAACGGCGTCCGGCACGGACGTGGCGGGGCCCGGCCGGCCCTGGAGGTCGCGTGGGAGACCCGCGGCGACGACCTGGTCATCTCGGTGGCCGACGGCGGGGGCGCGTCGCTGCCCGTCGTGCGACCACCCGACCTCGACTCCGACTCCGGGCGCGGGCTGATGATGGTCGCCGGCCTGAGCAGGCGGTGGTCCTACGACACCTCGCGCGGCACCACGGTGCGTGCCGAGATCGAGCTGGTCTGAGCGAGACGCCGCTGCGGCTCAGCAGCCGCGGGGCAGGGTCGCGTCCTGACGGGCGGCGTCGCCGAGCCTCCGGGCGACCGCCACGTAGGGCAGCACGACGCTGGCCTCTCCGACCTGCCCCAGGGCGCCCGGCACCACGCACGTCGTGATCCTGCGCCGGTCGACCTGCGCCACCGCCTGTGCCAGGCGGAACAGCTCGACCGGAGAGGCGTCGGTCGCGGTGTGGCGCAGCACCGTGGCGACGCCGCGCTCGAGGAAGCCCGGGCGGTCGGCGCGCTCCGCGATCGCGGCGTGGATCCCGCGGAGCACCCGCTGCTGGTTGGCGGAGCGGTCGAAGTCGCCGCCCGCGAGACCCTTGCGGATCCGGGAGAAGGCCATCGCGCCGTAGCCGTCGAGGCGGATGCGGCCCGCCTCGAAGCCGAGGGGCTTGAGGTCGGGGTCGGAGAAGACGCGCGGGTTGTCCACCTCGATGCCGCCGATGTCGTCGACCATGTCCTCGAAGAAGGGGAAGCGGGTCACCACCACGTAGTCGGGCTCGATGCCGACGAGGTCGCCGACCGTGCGGGCGAGCAGCTGCGGGCCGCCGTAGGTCAGCGCGGCGTTGACCCGGTCGGAGCCGAAGCCGGGGATCGGCACGTAGGAGTCGCGCGGCACACCGATCGACGCGGCGGCGCCGGTGCGGGTGTCGAGGCCCACGAGCTGGAGGGCGTCGCCGCGCACCCGGGTCATGTCCTCCCCCGGCCGCGCGTCGGAGCCCACCGCGAGGATCCACACGACGTCGGGGGTCAGGTCGACCGCCTGGGCGCGCCGCACCTCCACGAGCACCGCCTGCGGGCTGCTCACCGCCGAGCCGGGCACCGTGAGGGCGGCCAGCACCAGCACCGCGGCCAGCACCACCCGGCGCCAGCCGCGTCGCGCGGCCCCGCCGGCCGACCTCCCGACCTGCTCCCGCGAGCCCGTCATCGTGCGCCCTCCCCGGCACGCGCCAGGCGCCCCTGGGTCAGGTCGTAGGCGAAGACCCGCCAGGCGTCGCCGTCCCAGGTCAGGGAGAGTCGTCCCTGCACGCGTCGCGCGACCTGCTCGTCGGCGCCGCTGAGCGGCACGTAGTCGAGCAGCACCCGTGCGGTGGCGCCGCGCACGCGCCCGCCGTGGGCGAGCAGGTCCACCACGACCCGCTGCCGCGCGGCACGGACCGCGTCGACCCCCTCGCCCAGCGAGGCGGCACTGGTGCGGGCCCGCTCCGCCCGCGCGGCCTCGCGCGCCCCCGCGGTGAAGCCGGGGAAGGCGTCACGGACGTCGGAGCGGGGCCAGGGACCGTCGAGGAAGGCCGCGGCGTACCAGTCGGCCACGACCTGGCCGACCCGCTGCACGACACCCTCGCGGCGGGCCGCCGGCAGCCGTCCGACGACCTCCCCGGTCCGCACGACCACGGGCGCCGACGCGGGGCCGGTGGCCGCCGGGGCCGACGACGCGCCGGCGGCGGGCGGGTCACCGCCGTCGGGGGCCTCGTCGGTGCAGGCCCCCGTCGTCAGCAGCAGGGCGAGGACGAGCGCCCCGGCGGCCCGACGTGGGGACCGTGCTCGGTGCGCGCGCCCGGGCGGCCTCGGCGACACGCCGGGGACCGTGGGTGGGAGGGGCATCATCGGGTCGTCGTCCTCTCGTGGCCGCCGTGGTGGCGGGGCGCGCGTCGCCCCTGACCCCGGGCCGGGTGTGGTGCGGCTAACACCCTGCCCGAAAGGTGACCTCAACCTCGGCATTTGCCGGGTCGGGGGACTAGCCTGGACCACGGAAAACCACCCACCCCGCGCGCTCCCGGAAGAGGCGAAGCAAGTCGTGCCGCAGTCCCCTGGCAACAAGTCTCCACACCCCACCACCACCACGGAGCCGCCTGCGGACTTCGGCGCCAACGAGTGGCTGGTCGAGGAGATGTACGACCAGTACCAGGCCGACCCCTCGAGCGTCGACGCGACGTGGGTGACGTTCTTCAAGAACGGCGGCGCCGAGGCCGTGCTCGGCAACGGCAACGGCAACGGCGCCAGCAACGGTGCCGCGGCCGCGGGGGCCGCGGAGAAGGCGCAGCCAAAGGCGCCGGAGAAGGCCCCCGCGACGCCCGCCGAGAAGGCTCCCGAGAGGGCTCCGGAGAAGGCCGCGGCGCCCGCCCCGGCGAAGGCTCCGGCCGCCGCTCCGGCCGCCGCGAAGGGCTCCGACTCCCCCGCCCCGGTCGCCAAGCCGCGGCCGGCCGGCAAGGCCGCCGAGCCCGCCCAGGGCACCAGCAGCCCGGTGCCGAAGGAGTCGCGCCCGGCGGAGCCGTCGCCGGCCAAGGACGAGCCCACCTACACCGTCCTGCGCGGCGCCCCCGCGCGCACGGCGCAGAACATGGACGTGTCGCTGACCGTCCCCACCGCCACCTCCGTGCGCTCCGTGCCGGTCAAGCTGCTGTGGGACAACCGCACCGTCATCAACAACCACCTCGCCCGCGCCCGCGGCGGCAAGGTGTCGTTCACCCACCTGATCGGCTACGCCCTGGTGCAGGCGGTGAAGTCGATGCCGGAGATGAACGTCGGCTTCGACACCGTCGACGGCAAGCCCAACCTGATCACCCCCGCCCACATCAACCTGGGCCTGGCCATCGACGTGCCCAAGCCCGACGGCAGCCGTCAGCTGCTCGTGCCGGCCATCAAGGCCGCCGAGACCATGGACTTCGCCGGCTTCTGGACCGCCTACGAGGACATCGTCGCCAAGGCGCGCGACGCCAAGCTCACCGTCGCCGACTTCCAGGGCACGT
This sequence comes from Nocardioides sp. P86, assembly GCF_023712465.1. Taxonomy (NCBI): domain Bacteria; kingdom Bacillati; phylum Actinomycetota; class Actinomycetes; order Propionibacteriales; family Nocardioidaceae; genus Nocardioides; species Nocardioides sp. P86. Next base: position 637,712 of record NZ_JAMAYE010000002.1, read on the forward strand.
CCATCTCGCTGACCAACCCCGGCGGCATCGGCACCAGCCACTCCGTGCCGCGCCTGATGAAGGGCCAGGGCGCCATCATCGGCGTCGGGGCCATGGAGCTCCCCCCGGAGTGGCAGGGCGCCTCCGACGAGGCCATCAGCCGCAACGGGATCAGCAAGGTCATGACGCTGACCTCGACCTACGACCACCGCGTCATCCAGGGCGCGCAGTCGGGTGAGTTCCTCAAGCGCGTGCACGCCCTCCTGCTGGGCGGCAACGACTTCTACGACGAGATCTTCCGGTCGCTGCGCATCCCCTACGAGCCGATCCGCTGGAGCAAGGACATCTCCACGTCGCACGACGACGAGATCTCCAAGCAGGCGCGCATCCTCGAGCTCATCCACGCCTACCGGGTGCGCGGCCACATGATGGCCGACACCGACCCGCTGGAGTACCGCCAGCGCAGCCACCCCGACCTCGAGGTCGAGTCGCACGGGCTGACCCTGTGGGACCTCGACCGCGAGTTCGCGACCGGCTCCTTCGGCGGCTCGGGCCGTCGCTTCATGAAGCTGCGCCAGATCCTGGGGATCCTGCGCGACTCCTACTGCCGCACCACCGGCATCGAGTACATGCACATCATGGACCCCGAGCAGCGCCGCTGGATCCAGGAGCGCGTCGAGGTGCCCCACACCAAGCCGCCGCGCGAGGAGCAGCTGCGCATCCTGCTCAAGCTCAACCAGGCCGAGGCCTTCGAGACGTTCCTGCAGACCAAGTTCGTCGGGCAGAAGCGCTTCAGCCTCGAGGGCGGCGAGACCACGGTGCCCGTGCTCGACGAGATCTGCGAGGCCGCGGCCGAGTCGGGCCTCGACGAGGTCGCCATCGGCATGGCCCACCGCGGCCGGCTCAACGTGCTGGCCAACATCGTGGGCAAGAACTACTCCCAGATCTTCCGCGAGTTCGAGGGCAACATCGACCCGCGCACGGTCCAGGGCTCCGGTGACGTGAAGTACCACCTCGGCGCCGAGGGCGAGTTCGAGTCCGGCACCGGGGAGAAGATCAAGGTCTCCGTCGCCGCCAACCCCTCCCACCTCGAGGCGGTCGACCCGGTGCTCGAGGGCATCGCGCGCGCCAAGCAGGACGTGCTCGACCAGGGCGCGGCCTACCCCGTGCTGCCCCTGCTGGTGCACGGCGACGCGGCGTTCGCGGGTCAGGGCGTGGTGGCCGAGACGCTCAACCTGTCCCAGCTGCGCGGCTACCGCACCGGAGGCACGATCCACCTGGTCGTCAACAACCAGGTCGGCTTCACCACCTCGCCGGGCTCGTCGCGCTCCTCGCTGTACTGCACCGACGTGGCCCGGATGGTCCAGGCGCCGATCTTCCACGTCAACGGCGACGACCCCGAGGCGTGCATCCGCGTCGCCCGACTGGCCTTCGAGTACCGCCAGGCCTTCAACAAGGACGTCGTCATCGACCTGGTGTGCTACCGCCGCCGTGGCCACAACGAGGGCGACGACCCGTCGTACACCCAGCCGCTGATGTACGACCTGATCGAGCAGAAGCGCTCGGTGCGCAAGCTCTACACCGAGTCGCTCATCGGTCGTGGCGACATCACGATCGAGGAGGCCGAGCAGGTCCTGCGCGACTACCAGCAGCAGCTGGAGCGCGTGTTCACCGAGGTGCGCGAGGCCACCGGCCAGCCCTCGGAGTGGACCACCGTGCCGGACTACCCGGACAAGCCCGCCGGGGAGACCCAGACCGCGGTCACCCTCGAGGTGCTCAAGCGGATCTCCGACGCCTACGTCACCCCGCCCGACGGCTTCACGGTCCACCCGAAGGTCATGCCCCAGCTCCAGCGCCGGGCCAAGGCCATCACCGAGGGCCCCATCGACTGGGGCACCGGCGAGATCCTCGCCTTCGGCTCGCTGCTCATGGAGGGCCGTCCGGTCCGCCTGGCCGGCCAGGACTCGCGCCGCGGCACGTTCGTGTCGCGCTTCGGCACGATCATCGACCGGGTCAACGCCAACGAGTGGACGCCGCTGGCCAACCTCACCGAGGACCAGGCCCGCTTCTACCTCTACGACTCGCTGCTCAGCGAGTACGCCGCGCTCGGCTTCGAGTACGGCTACTCCGTGGCCCGTCCCGAGGCGCTCGTGCTGTGGGAGGCGCAGTTCGGCGACTTCGTCAACGGCGCACAGACCGTCATCGACGAGTTCATCAGCTCGGGCAAGACCAAGTGGCGCCAGGAGTCGGGCGTCGTGCTCCTGCTCCCCCACGGCTACGAGGGACAGGGACCCGACCACTCCTCGGCGCGTATCGAGCGCTTCCTCACCATGGCCGCCGACGAGGCCTTCGTCGTCGCCCAGCCCTCGACGCCCGCGTCGTACTTCCACCTGCTGCGGCAGCACTCGCTGGGCTCGACCCACCGCCCGCTCATCGTCTTCACGCCGAAGTCGATGCTCAAGCGCAAGGAGGCCGCCTCCCGGCCCGAGGAGTTCACCGAGGGGTCCTTCCGGCCCTTCATCCCCGACGCCGAGGCCGACCCCGAGAAGGTCGACACGCTGCTGCTGTGCTCGGGCCGCGTCACGTGGGACCTCATGGTCGACCGGGCCAAGCGCGAGGGCGCCGAGCGCTTCGCGATCGCCCGCGTGGAGCAGCTCTACCCGCGCCCCGAGGAGGAGATCCGGGCCGAGATCGCCCGCTTCCCCCGCCTCAAGCAGGTCCGGTGGGTGCAGGACGAGCCGCTCAACAACGGCCCGTGGCCCCACTACGCCCTCAACGTGTGGCCGGGCGTCGACGCCCAGGTGGAGGCCGTCACGCGGGCCGAGTCGTCCTCGCCGTCGGTCGGCACCGTCAAGCGCCACATGGCCGAGCAGAAGGACCTGCTCGACCGCGCGTTCGCCTGACATGTACTTCACCGACCGCGGGATCGAGGAGCTCGAGCGGCGCCGGGGTGACGAGGAGGTCACCCTGGCGTGGCTGGCCGAGCGGCTCCAGGAGTTCACCGACACCCACCCGGAGTTCGAGACCGCCGTCGAGCGGTTCTCGACCTGGCTGGCCCGCCTCGACGACCCCGACGACTGAGCGGCACGACGAAGGGGCCCGATCCGGTGACGGATCGGGCCCCTTCGTCGTGCGGGCGGGTGCCGGACTACCGCTCGTCGACCTCGTGGACGGGCTCGACGTGCTCCGCCGAGGCCCGACGAGCGGCGTCGCGCAGCTCGAAGACCTCCGTGGCGAGCCCGCCCAGGGCGCCGGCGACGTCCTTGACGGCGCCGGTGAGGATGGTCGCCACCTCACCGACGGTCGTCGCGGTCGCCTCCACGGCGCCCTGGAGGGCGTCCTTGCGGATCTCGCTCTTGCTCAGCTGGTCCTTCATGGGCCCGGTCATGGTCCCTAGTGTGGCCCGAGCAGCCTCACGCGGCCAGGCGGCGGCGCAGGAAGCCGGGCACCAGGGCCTTGAGGTCCGACGGGGAGTCGGGCAGGGCGTAGCGGCAGATCTTCTTGGCCACGCTGCCCAGCTGACGCCCCAGCGGCCCGGTGTTGTAGTCGATCCCGTAGCGCTCGCAGATCTCGCGCACGTCCTCGGCGATCTCGGGGTAGCGGCGGGCGGGGATGTCGGGGAAGAGGTGGTGCTCGATCTGGTGCGACAGGTTGCCGGTCATCACGTGGAAGAGCCGGCCGCCGGTGATGTTGGCCGAGCCCAGGAGCTGGCGGTAGTACCAGTGGCCACGCGACTCGTCCTCGCACTCCTCCTCGGAGAAGGTCGCCACCCCGGCCGGGAAGTGCCCGCAGAAGATGATGTTGAAGGCCCACACGTTGCGCACCAGATTGGCCACCGCGTTGCCGGCCAGCGTCATCGGGAAGAGCGGGCCGGTGAGGGCCGGGAAGAGCAGGTAGTCCTTCAGCGCCTGGTTGCGCACCTTGCGCATCAGGCCGGGGTAGATCTTCTTGTTCTCCTCCAGCGTGCGCTTGCCGGCGACGAGGTTCTCGACCTCGAGGTCGTGCATGGCCACGCCCCACTCGAAGAAGACCATGAGCAGCGCCGCGTAGACCGGGTTGCCCAGGTAGTAGGGGTGCCACTTCTGGTCGTCGTCCATGCGCAGGATGCCGTAGCCGATGTCACGGTCCTTGCCCAGGATGTTGGTGTAGGTGTGGTGGATGTAGTTGTGGGAGTACTTCCACTGGTCGCTGGGGCACACGTTGTCCCACTCGTACATGCGCGAGCTCAGGCCGGGCTCGTTCATCCAGTCGTACTGCCCGTGCATGACGTTGTGGCCGATCTCCATGTTGTCGAGGATCTTCGACACGCTGAGGGCGGCCACGGCCAGCGGCCACGCCGGCGGCACGTAGAACAGCGCGCGCCCGGCGACCTCGAAGCCCCGCTGCACCTTCACGACGCGGTGGATGTAGTCACGGTCCTCGTCGCCCAGCGAGGCCAGCACGCGCTGGCGGATGGCGTCCATCTCGTCGCCGAAGTCCTTGAGCTGGGCCGCGGTGAGGCGGTGGAACGCGGCGTCGCCGGGCACGACGGGGCGCTCGGCGCGGGCGGCGCTCGCTCCGCTCGTGGTCGCGGTGGTCACGGTGGTCACGGTGGTCTCGTTCAGGGTGGCGGTCATGGTGCGGTCCTTCCTCAGAGGTCGACGACGCAGTCGCCGACGGGGGCGGAGACACAGATCTGGATGTCCTCGTCGGGCAGCGAGGACTCGGCACCGGTGACGACGTTGCGCACGGTGCCCTCGGTCTTGCGGGAGGTGCAGGAGAAGCAGATGCCCATGCGGCAGCCGAACTCGGGCCGCAGGCCGAGCGCCTCGGCCTGCTCCAGCAACGAGGCACCGGTGTTGGCGGCCTGCTGGCCCGACCGGGCGAAGGAGACCTTGCCCTCGGCCGTGCCCGACGCGGTCATGGGCGGCTTGAAGTACTCCACGCGCAGCCGGGGGCTCCCGGCGTACGCCGCCTGGACCAGCTCGATCATGCCGGCCGGGCCGCAGGCCCACGTGTCGGTGTCCTGGAAGGCCGGCACCAGCTCGCGCAGGGCGTCCTCGGAGAAGCGGCCACCGTCGGTCTCGTGCACCAGGTGCACGTCGACGTGGTTGTCGCCCGCCGCGATCTCGGCGAGCTCCGCGGCGAAGATCTGGTCCTCGGCGCTGCGGGCGTAGTGCAGGAAGGTCACCTTGCGGTGGGCCCGGCCGTCGTAGCCGTCGCGCAGCAGGGTGCGCACCATCGACATGGCCGGGGTGATGCCCGAGCCGCCGGTGACGAAGAGCAGGTGGTTGTTGGTCGGCGTCGCCGGGCTCTCGTGCATGACGAAGTCGCCCTCGGCCTGGCCCAGGTGGACCATGAGGCCCGGGCGGGCCTGCTCGACCAGGAACCGCGAGACCACGCCCTCCGCGTGCGAGCGCACCGTGAGCGAGATCCGCTCCCCCGGCGCCGAGGCGGGCGAGGAGACCGAGAAGCAGCGGGTCGTGCGGCGGCCTCCGGGCAGGTCGACGCCCACCTGGACGTACTGGCCCGCACGGTGCCCGCGCCACGTGCTCGTCGGCTGGAGCACGATCGTGGCGACCGGGTGCTCGCCGTCGGTCTCGCGACGGACCTCGACGACGCGGGCGCGCACCTCGTGGGCCGCCCACATCGGGTTGACCTGCTCCAGGAAGCGGTCGACGCCGTGGGGCGAGGTGAGGGCGGCGACGGCGCGGGACCGGAGGATGGAGCCCGTGATGCTCATCGGAGTTGCTCCCGTCAGATTGGGTGAACGCTTGTTCACTCAAAGTCTCCGGGGTCGGCGCCGCGAGGTCAACCGGAACGGCGGGTGACGCCGCCCACCCCTCTCCTGGCGGTCGCGCGCGACCCGCGTGACGGTGCACACATGTGCTCCCGCCCGGGCCCCGGGGTTCCGGGGCGCGCGAGGTCGGAGCACGCTGCGACGGTGGCCTAGGATCGGGGGATGACCGAGACCCGCGGCGAGCGCAAGGAGCGCACCCGACGCGCCATCCTCGACGCCGCCCTGGCGCTGCTCGAGGAGAGCAGCCTGGTCGCGCTCTCCCTGCGCCAGGTGTCGAAGCAGGTCGGCATCGTGCCGACCGGCTTCTACCGCCACTTCGACTCCATCGAGGACCTCGGCATGGCTCTCGTGGACGAGTCCTTCGAGTCGCTGCGCGCCATGCTGCGCGACGTGCGGCAGGGACGCGAGGGCGGGGCACCGGGCTGGATGGACATCGTCGACGACTCCATCGGGATCCTCGACGAGCACGTGCACCGCCAGCGCTCCCACTTCGCCTTCATCGCCCGAGAGCGGACCGCAGGGCCGCCGCTGGTGCGCGAGGCGATCCGCCACGAGATCGAGCTGTGCGAGCGCGAGCTGGCCACCGACCTCGCCCGGCTGCCCGGCACCGACCGCTGGTCGACCGAGGACCTGCGCGTGCTGTCGGGGCTCATCGTCACGGCCATGGTCGCCTTCGCCGAGAACACCCTCCACGCCGTGGGTCGCCCGGGCGCCGAGAAGCTCGTCGTCGAGAACGCCCGCACCCAGCTGCGGATGGTGCTGGTGGGCGCGCTCAACTGGACCTCCCGGCCCTGAGGGGTCCCGCGGCCGCAGCGGCCGGCCCGGGGCTCGGGGCCGGGGCTCAGGCTCGGGGCTTGAGCACCAGCTCGGTCAGCGTGGCGTCCTGCGGGAGGTCGAGCACGCCCACCACGGCCTCGGCCACCGTGACGGGGTCGATCCAGCGCGAGGCGTCGTAGTCCTTGCCCTCCTGGGCGTGCACCTTCTCCTGCATCGCGGTGGCGGTGCGTCCCGGGAACAGCGAGGTGACCCGCACACCGTGCTGCGCCTCCTCGGCGCGCAGCGCGTCGGCGAGGGCCTTCAGGCCGTGCTTGGAGGCGGCGTAGGCCGACCACTGCGGGTGGGCGGACAGCCCGGCACCGGAGTTGACCAGCACGACCGTGCCGCGCGCCTCGCGCAGCGCCGGCAGCGCGAGGCGGGTCAGGACCGCCGGGGCCACCAGGTTGACCGCCAGCTGCTCGGTCCATGCCGAGGCCGTCAGGTCGGCGACGGCACCGAGCTCCACCACGCCGGCCGCGTGCACGACGGAGTCGAGCCGGGCGGGCAGGCGACCCTCCAGCCGCTCGAGGGCGGCGGCGTCGGAGAGGTCGGCCACCAGCACCGTCGCGCCCGGGTGCTCGACACCGAGCTCCTCGGCCCTCGCCTCGGAGCGCGCCACCAGCACCAGGTCGTCGCCACGCGCGCGCAGGCGCCGGGCCAGCTCGGCGCCGATGCCCGCCCCGGCGCCCGTGAGCAGGTGGGTGCGAGCCATCAGCGGGTGAAGACGATCTTGCCGAAGACGTCGCCGCCGGCCATCGCGGCGAAGCCGTCGGCGGCCTGCTCCATGGGCAGCACCCGGTCGATCAGCGGGCGCGTGCCGGTGGCGTCGAGCAGCGAGACCAGGGACGCGAGCTCGTCGCGGGTGCCCATCGTCGAGCCGACCACGCTGAGCTGGAGGAAGAAGATCCGCGTGAGCTCGGCGTCGTCGAGGTCGGCCCCCGACGTCGTGCCCGAGACCACGATGCGCCCGCCCGGCTTGAGGGCGCGCACCGAGTGGGCCCAGGTGGCCTTGCCGACGGTCTCCATCACGGCGTCGACCTTGACCGGGAGGCGCGCCCCGGACTCGAAGACCTCGTGGGCGCCGATCTCCAGCGCACGGGCCCGCTTGCCCTCGTCGCGGCTGGTGGCCAGCACCTTGAGGCCCGCAGCCCGGGCGAGGGTGATGACGGCGGTGGCGACGCCGCCGCCCGCGCCCTGCACCAGCACGGTGTCACCGGCCACGAGGCCGCCGCGGGTGAAGAGCATGCGGTAGGCGGTGAGCCACGCGGTGGGCAGGCAGGCGGCCTCCTCGAAGGACATCGAGGCGGGCTTGGCCACGACGTTGGCGCGGGGCACGACGACCTTGTCGGCGAAGGTGCCCTGGTGCCGCTCGGAGAGCAGCGAGCGGCGCGGGTCGAGGGTCTCGTCGCCGCGCCACGCGGGGTCGCTGACGACCGCGTGCACCACGACCTCGTTGCCGTCCTCGTCGAGTCCGGCCGCGTCGCAGCCCAGGATCATCGGCAGGGCCTCCTCACGCAGGCCCACCCCGCGCAGCGACCAGACGTCGTGGTGGTTGAGCGAGGCGGCCTTGACCGTCACCGTCGTCCACCCGTCGGGGGCCTCGGGGTCGGGCCGCTCCCCCACCGTCAGGGCGGAGAGCGGGTCGTCGGAGGAGAAGCGGTCGGCGTAGACGGCGAACATGGGGACAACCTAACGGGGAGTGGCTGGACGGACGGGGCACGCCGTCTCAGCGGCGAGCGACGCCGTCCTGCCGGGCGGCGGCCGCGACCGCGGCGGAGACGGCCGGGCCGACGCGCGGGTCGAACGGCGAGGGGATGACGTACTCCTCGGTCAGCGCCTCGCCCACCAGGTCGGCGAGCGCGCGGGCCGCGGCCAGCTTCATGCCCTCGGTGATGGCCGTGGCGTGGGCGTCGAAGGCGCCGCGGAAGATGCCGGGGAACGCCAGCACGTTGTTGATCTGGTTCGGGAAGTCGGAGCGTCCGGTGGCCACGACGCGCGCGTGGCGCCGGGCCACCTCGGGGTGCACCTCGGGCGTGGGGTTGGCCAGACCGAAGACGATGGCGTCGGGCGCCATCGTGGCGACGTGCTCCTCGGGCACCGTGCCGCCGGAGACGCCGATGTAGACGTCGGCGCCGTCGAGCACGTCGGCCAGCGAGCCGGTGCGGCCCGTGACGTCTGCGGTGAGCTCGGCCAGCGAGCGCTTGACCGCGGTGAGGTCGCCGCGCGAGGAGTGGATGACGCCCTTGCGGTCGGTCACGGCGAGGTCGGTGATGCCGGCCTCGAGCAGGATCTTGGCCACCGCCACGCCCGCCGCCCCCGCGCCGGAGATGACCACCCGGGTGCTGCCCGGGTCGCGGCCGGTGAGCGTGAGGGCGTTGGTCAGGGCGGCGAGCGCCACCACGGCGGTGCCGTGCTGGTCGTCGTGGAAGACCGGGATGTCGAGCATCTCCTTGAGCCGGTCCTCGATCTCGAAGCAGCGGGGAGCCGAGATGTCCTCGAGGTTGACCCCGCCGAAGCTCGGCGCCAGCCGGGCCACGGTCTCGATGATCTCCTCGGTGTCGGTGGTGTCGAGGCAGATCGGCACCGCGTCGACGCCGCCGAACTGCTTGAACAGCACCGCCTTGCCCTCCATCACCGGCATGGCGGCGGCCGGCCCGATGTCGCCCAGGCCGAGCACGGCGGTGCCGTCGGTGACGACCGCGACCGTGTTGGGCACCCAGGTGTAGTGCTGCGTGAGCGACGGGTCGGCCGCGATCGCCTCGCACACCAGGGCCACGCCGGGGGTGTAGGCCAGCGACAGCTCCTCCGCGCCGGCCAGGGCCACGGAGGACTGGATGGACATCTTGCCGCCGAGGTGCAGGTCGAAGACGGGGTCTCCGGCCCGCGGGTGCGACGGCGAGGCCGACGGGCCGTGGCCCGCAGGGCCGGCGGCGGCGGTGGTGGCAGGAGACGTGGGAGAAGCAGTCATCACAGGACTTTCCAGGACGAGTCGGATGGGCCGGATCGTGCCCGGGACCACTGCTCGACGCGAGGGGTTGCCGCGGAGCCGTGACGCCCGGAGGGCTGTCCCGCCAGTCTGGCACAGCGCACGGATACAGGACGCCGGCGTCCGCAATGCTCTACGTCACAGCGCCCGCGAGGCAGCGGCGTCGGGCCCTGCGCCCGCCCTGAGCAGGCAGGGACGCGGCCAGACGCGGCACAGCGCCACGGCCAGCACCTGGTCCTCGGCGACGGGCCCGCGGTGCCGGGAGTCGACGCCCACCGACGGGTCGTCGCTGAGCAGCCACCAGCCGGGCGAGCCACCGGCCGTCGTACGCCGCTCCACGGCGCGCTTGACCGCCAGCGTGCCGTCGGGCAGCCGGGCGACCACCACCCGCCCCGGCACGACCCGCGCGCCGTGCAGCACCAGCAGCCGGTCGCCCCCGCGCAGCGTGGGCGCCATCGACGCCCCGCGCACCAGGGCCCACCCGGGGCGACCCGGGCCGGGCAACCCGCCGCGGGCACGAGCGAGCCACCCGATGGGGTGGCTCGAGGGGGAGACACCTCGTGCAGGACGCGACACGCGGAGTAGTGTCGCAGCCGAGCTCAGCAGACCCCTGAAGGACCACGAGAGGAACCGCATGTTCGCGCGACTGTTCGCACCCACCGTCGAGGTCTCCGCCCACTGCGACCTGCCCTGCGGCGTCTACGACCCCGCGCAGGCCCGCATCGAGGCCGAGTCGATCAAGGGCATCATCGCCAAGGTCGCCGACAACGACGACCCCGACTTCCGCACCCGCGCCATCCTGATCAAGGAGCAGCGCGCCGAGCTGGTCAAGCACCACCTGTGGGTGCTGTGGACCGACTACTTCAAGCCCCCGCACTTCGAGAAGTACCCGCAGCTGCACGTCCTGGTCAACGAGGCCACCAAGCTCGCCGGCGCCTCCGGCGCCAAGGGCGCCCTCGACGCCGACGTGGCCGACCAGCTGCTGGCCAAGATCGACGAGATCGCCGAGATCTTCTGGGAGACCAAGAAGGCTTGAGCGACGCAGCCGGCGCGCCGCCGCCGCGGCGGGCGCCGCCGACCGTTTGTCGAGGCCGGTCCCGGGGTAGACCCCCGGGACCGGCCTCGCTGGCGTTCCAGGCGGCACACATGGGGCGCAGCCGAGCACCAGCCGAGCACCGGACGGCCTCCCACCCGGGGAGCCACCGCGTCACCTAGAGTTCGACCACTTCCTCCGCACCTGCCACGAAGGACGGCCCCATGTCCCAGCCCGGTCCGACGATCGACCCGATCCGTGACCGCTCCGACGTCGAGCTGCGGCTGCCCGCGGACGGCGCCTACGTGTCGGTGCTCCGTACGACGACGGCGTCGCTGGCCGCGCGCCTCGACTTCACCATCGACGACATCGAGGACCTGCGCATCGCGGTGGGCGAGGCGTGCGCGCTGGTGCTGCCCGAGGCCGACGCCGGGGCCGACCTGGTCGGACGCTTCTACCTGCGCCCCGCCGAGCTGACGGTGTCGGTGTCCGTGGGCGCCGCCGACGCCGGTGAGCCCGACCGCGACAGCTTCGCCTGGCAGGTGCTCGACACGCTGGCCTCCGAGGTCGGGGTGCGGATCGCCGAGGGCGAGCTCGCCGTCGCGCTCACGCTGCGCTCCACGCACCTGGGAGCCGGCCTCTGAGATGGACCACCCCCTCCCGGACGACGACCCCGCCCCCAGCGCGGCGAGCGAGGCGACCGACGCCCGGCGCGCGGGCGTCGAGCTCACCCGCCGGCGCAGCGCCGAGCTGTTCCTGGCCTTCCACGACCAGCAGGGCAGCGAGGCCGGTCGCGAGAGCGCGCGGGACGCCCTGGTGCACCTGCACCTGCCGCTCGTCGAGCACTGCGCACGCCGCTTCCGCAACCGCGGCGAGCCCTTCGAGGACCTGGTGCAGGTGGGCACGATCGGGCTCATCAAGTCCATCGACCGCTTCGACTCCGACCGGGGCGTGGAGTTCTCGACCTACGCCACGCCGACGATCATCGGCGAGATCAAGCGCTACTTCCGCGACAAGGGCTGGGCGATCCGGGTGCCGCGGCGGCTCCAGGAGCTGCGCATGCAGATCGGCTCCGCGACCGCCGAGCTGACCCAGACCCTCGGCCGCTCCCCCACGGCCCGCGAGCTCGCCGAGTGCATCGGGTGCACGGTGGAGGAGATCGTGGAGGGCATCGAGTCCAGCAACGCCTACTCCACCCTCTCCCTCGACGCCAGTGACGACTCCGACGACGGGGCCGCCACGATGCTCGACGCCATCGGCATCGAGGACGCGGGCCTCGAGCACGTCGAGATCCGCGAGTCGATCAAGCCGCTGCTCGACCAGCTCGACGCGCGCGAGAAGAAGATCCTGCTGCTGCGCTTCTTCCGCAACATGACCCAGTCGCAGATCGCCGAGGAGATCGGCGTCTCGCAGATGCACGTCTCCCGGCTCCTCAACCGCACCCTGGAGCACCTGCGGCGCTCGCTGCAGGAGCAGGACTGAGCCCTCTCCGCGCCCCCCGGCGCTGCCCCGGGGCCGCTCAGTCCTCGCGCATCGGGTCGTCGGCGAGGGCCTCGAGGCTCGCGGGGTGCAGCATGCCGGCCAGCACGACGGCGGCCACGACGACCAGGCCCAGCGCGATCAGCTGGGTGCCCCGGAAGCTCCAGGCCAGCCCGAGGGCGATCAGCTGGGTCAGCAGGATCGGACCCCGCGTCCAGGCCTGCCCCCGCGTCACCGCCCAGGCGCAGGCGATGACGGCCACGCCGAAGAGCGCGAAGAACGCCGCCACGGTCCATCCCATCGTGGTGCGCCCCTCGGAGAGGTCGGCGAGCTGGGCGCCGGCGAGGAGCAGCAGGACCAGCCCCTCGACCGCGGCGAGGGAGGCCGCGACGACCAGCGGCGGCGGGTTCTCGGATCGGGTCACGACGCCGAGGTTAGTGCGCCTCCTCCACACGGGACGCCTGTGACGCAGGAGACCAGCGATTTGGCTTGTTTAACGGTCCAAAAGTTGTCAGTGTGTTCTGAGCGCTCGTGGCCGAGTCCACTTCGTGGTGCCATCGCACCTGGCGCCGCCGCAGGCTTGCGTTGCCCCTGGCCTGCACATTTCGCTTGAGGAAAAGAGGGATCGCCCAGCCATGGACTGGCGTCACCGTTCAGCATGTCTCGACGAGGATCCGGAGCTGTTCTTCCCGATCGGCAACACCGGCCCGGCCATCCTGCAGATCGAGGAGGCCAAGCAGGTCTGCCGACGCTGCGACGTGCGCGAGCAGTGCCTCGCCTGGGCCCTCGAGGCCGGCCAGGACCACGGCGTGTGGGGCGGTCTGAGCGAGGACGAGCGTCGTGCGCTGAAGCGCCGCAACGCCCGGGCCCGCGTCCGCACCGCCTGACCCAGCGCCTGGCCCACCGCACCGCCACAGGGCCGGTCAGGTCAGCGGGTCGAGGGGGACGTCGACCACGGCACGGGTGCCGTGGTTCGAGGGCACCGGCCCCATCTCGAGCCGACCACCGAGCTCCGACTCCACGAGCGTGCGCACGATGGAGAGACCCAGGTTGGTCGATCCCTCCAGGTCGAAGCCGTCGGGCAGGCCACGGCCGTCGTCGTCCACGACCAGGTGGAGCCGGCCCGCAGCACGGTGCACCCCCACGCTGACCTCTCCCAGCAGCCCGCCGGCGAGGATCTCCTCGGTCGAGCGCAGCCCGGCGGGGTGCTCGTCGGGCACCTCGTAGCCGTGCTCCACCGCGTTCTGCAACAGCTCGGTCAGCACCATGGCCAGTGCGGTCGCCGACTCCGAGGTCAGCTCGCCGAAGCTGCCCGCGCGCCGCACCCTCACCCTGCTGCCGACCGCGCTGACGTCGGTCACCATGGCGCAGAGCCGGTCGGCGATCTCGTCGAAGAGCACCGTCTCCTCCACGGCCTGGCTGAGCGTCTCGTGGACGATCGCGATGGTCCCGACCCGCCGCACGGCCTCCTCCAGCGCGGCCTTGGCGTCCTGCGAGCCGATGCGGCGGCCCTGGAGGCGCAGCAGGGCGGCCACGGTCTGCAGGTTGTTCTTCACGCGGTGGTGGATCTCGCGGATCGTGGCGTCCTTGGTCACCAGCTCGCGGTCGCGCCGGCGCAGGTCGCTGACGTCGCGCACGAGCACGAGGGCACCGATCCGGGTGCCCTGGGGCCGCAGCGGGATGGCACGTGCGATCAGCGTGACCTCGTCGGTGCCGAACTCGGTGTCGCGGTGCGTGCGGCCGCCCATCACCGCGCTGAGGGTCTCCTCGTCGGGACGGCGCCGCGACGGCACCAGCTCGCGCACCAGGTCGGGCAGCGCGAGCCCGGCCAGGTCGCCGGAGAGACCGAGACGGCGGAAGACCGACAGCGCGTTGGGGCTGGCGTAGACGACGTGGCCCTGGGCGTCGACGCGCAGGAAGCCGTCGCCCACGCGCGGTGAGTCGGCGTGGTCGCTGCGCTGGCCCTGCGCGGGGAACCAGCCGCCCGCGATCATCTGGGTCAGGTCGGCCGCGGTCTGCAGGTAGGAGAGCTCCAGGCGGCTGGGGGTGCGCACGCCGAGCAGGTTGGTGTTGCGCGTGACCACCGCGATCACGCGGCCCTCGCGACGCACCGGGATGCTCTCCACCCGCACCGGCACGTCGTCGCGCCACTCCGGGTCGCCCTCGCGCACCAGGCGCTGCTCGGCGTACGCCGCGTCGAGGAGGGGGCGTCGCCCGCGGGGCACGAAGGTGCCCACGACGTCGTCGACGTAGGACGTCGGGCCGGTGGTGGGCCGCATCTGCCCCACCGCCCAGAACCCGCTGCCCTCGCGGTCGGGCAGCCACAGCACGAGGTCGGCGAAGGACAGGTCGGCGATGATCTGCCAGTCGGCCTGGAGCAGCTGGAGCCACGCGACGTCGTCGGGTCCCAGGTCGGTGTGGCTCCGGACCAGCTCGCTCATCGACGGCACCCGCCGAGCCTACGGCGAGCGGCAGGGGTGGGCGCACCGTCGGCCCCGACGTCCGACGGGCGGGCACGCGGTCGCGCCGTGAGCCCGTGCACACCTGGCCCGCACCGGGAGCCCACCGGGCCCACCCCTCCCCGCGGGCCCGCCGGACCGACCGGTCGGGTCCTCCCCCGACCGTGCGCGGACCCCGGGGAGTTTGGCAGGATGACGGCCATGTCGGGCGCGTATTGGAGACAGGTGCACGCCGACGGCCTCGCGGTGCCGTCGGACCGCCCCCTCGACGACCTGACCGCGGAGCTCACCCGCATGCTCGGCGACACCGACCCCGAGACCCGCGACGGCACGGCCTACCCGACGCTGGCGACCTGGGTCGAGCGGGGCGTCTACGACGACCTCCTGGCCGGTCTCGGCGACGGCATGGCCGCCGGGCTGACCACCGGGCTCGGCGAGGTCGGCACCGACTCGGTCTTCCGCCGCAGCTTCTCGGTGCTGGTGCTCGCCGAGTGCATCGCCCGCGACAACGAGCGACCACTGGTCTCCGGCGGCAAGGTGCTCGACTGGGGCGACCGGATCGCGACCTGGCTGCTGCGCGAGCGCGACCTGCGCGGATTCGTGCCGGGCAAGGGATGGGCCCACGCGGTGGCCCACGGCGCCGACGCCCTCGGGGCGCTCGCCGCGTCCCCCCACATCGGCAAGGCCGAGCTGACCGTCGTGCTCGACGTCGTGGCCGACCGGGTGCTCATGCCCGTCGACGCGCTCTTCGCGCACGGCGAGGAGGACCGGCTGGCCCACACCACCCTGTGCGTACTGCGCCGCGACGTCGTGCCGCTGAGCATCCTCGAGCCCTGGATCAACCGCCTCGCGTCGGCCGCCGGCGAGCGCGCCGTGCACGGCGAGCAGGACCCCTTCCTGCGCGGCGGCAACGCCGAGGCCTTCCTCCGCGCGCTCTACCTCCAGCTCGCGCTGGGCCCGCGCCCGCCGGCGGTCCGCTCCGACCTGCTGCTGGTGGTCGTCGAGGCGCTGCGGGCCAGCAACCCGCACTTCCTGCGCGACTGACGCCCCGGGTGACCCGTGGGTAACCTGCGGGCATGACGCAGACCACACCCGACCCGCAGCAGCCCGCGAGCCCCGACGCGCACCCGGAGGGCCACCTCGAGGGCCACGCCGGCCAGCTCGCCGTGGCGGTGGCCCGAGCCCACGGCGTCGAGACGATGTTCACGCTCTCGGGCGCGCACGTCTTCCCCATGTACGACGGGGCCGTGAAGGCCGACCCGCCGATGCGCCTGCTCGACGTGCGCCACGAGCAGACCGCGGCCTTCGCGGCCGAGGCCACGGGCAAGCTCACCCGGGTGCCCGGCCTGGCGGTGCTGACGGCGGGGCCCGGCGTCACCAACGGCGTGAGCGCCATCGCCCAGGCGCAGTTCGCCGGCTCCCCCATGGTGGTCGTCGGTGGCCGGGCCCCGCAGAACCGGTGGGGCAGCGGCAGCCTCCAGGAGCTGGACCAGCCGCCGATCGTCGCGTCGGTCTCGAAGCTGGCGCGCACCCTGCCCACCGCGGGCGACGTGCTCGGCGGCATGCACGAGGCCTTCAGCGCGGCGGGGTCCAGCCACCGCGGCCCGGTCTTCGTCGACGTGCCGATGGACGAGTTCTTCGCCTCCGCGTCGGGCTCCCTGCCCACGGTCGGTGCGGGCCGGGGCGAGGCCCCCGACACCGACGCGATCGACCGGATCGCGGCGCTGCTGGCCGCCAGCGAGCGCCCCGTGCTCGTGCTCGGCACCGACGTGTGGGCCGACCGTGCCGAGGTGGCGGCCCTGCGGCTGGTCGAGGAGGCGGGCCTGCCCGCCATCACCAACGGCATGGGCCGCGGGCTCGTGCCCGGGGGGCACCCGCTGCTGGTGACCAAGGCCCGCGGCGCCGCGCTCGGCGGCGCCGACCTCGTGGTCGTCGTGGGCACCCCGCTGGACTTCCGTCTCGGCTACGGCGTCTTCGGCGGCAAGGACGGCGCCACCCCGGCCCGGGTCGTGCACGTCGCCGACTCCGCCGGGCAGGTCTCCACCCACGCCGACCTCGCCGCGTCGGTCTCGGGCGACCTGACCTCGGTGCTCGACGGGCTGCTCGCGGCGCTCGAGCGCCACGACCGCCCCGACCGCAGCGCCTGGGTGGGCGGGCTGCAGGACACCGTGCGCGGCGCTACGGAGCGCGACCGGGCCCTCCTCGGCGCCGAGGCCGACCCCATCCACCCCGCCCGCGTCTACGGCGAGCTCGTGCCGCGTCTGGCCGACGACGCCGTCGTGATCGGCGACGGCGGCGACTTCGTGAGCTTCGCCGGCAAGTTCGTCGAGCCGCAGCGCCCCGGCGGGTGGCTCGACCCCGGGCCCTACGGCTGCCTGGGCGCCGGGCTGGGCGCCGCGATCGCGGCACGGATCGCCCGGCCCTCGGCCCAGGTCGTGCTGCTGCTCGGCGACGGCGCGGCCGGCTTCTCGCTGATGGACGTCGACACCCTGGTGCGCCACGGGCTGCCGGTCGTGATGGTCATGGGCAACAACTCCGCGTGGGGGCTGGAGAAGGGCCCGATGCAGATGCTCTACGGCTACGACGTGGCCGCCGACCTCGCCCCGCAGACCAGGTACGACGAGGTCGTGCGCGCCCTCGGCGGCGCCGGTGAGCGGGTCACCGACCCGCGTCAGATCGGAGCGGCGCTCGACCGGGCCTTCGCCTCCGGCGTGCCCTACCTGGTCAACGTGATCACCGACGTCGACGCGGCCTACCCGCGCGCGACCTTCGGCATCTGAGTGGCCGGCCACGCGGCCGGGCCCGGGCCGCACTGGACGCTGCGGCGGGCCCGCGACGAGGACCTGCCGGCCGTCGGCGAGGTGACGCTCGCGGCGTACGCCCCCTTCACGCGGGGTCCCGACGACCCCTACGTCGCGCGGCTGGGCGACGCCGGCCCGCGGCACCGTGAGGCCGAGCTCTGGGTGGCGGTCGGCCCGGCCGGGCGCGTGCTGGGGTCGGTCACCGTGTGCCCGCCCGGCTCACCGTGGCGCGAGGTGGCCCGCGACGGCGAGGGGGAGTTCCGGATGCTGGCCGTGGACCCCGCGGCCCGCGGCAGCGGGGTCGGGCGGGCGCTGGTGCGTCACGCCGTCGACCGGGCCCGCGAGCTCGGCGCAGGGGCCGTGGTCATCTCCAGCCTCACCGCGATGACGACCGCGCACCGGCTCTACGAGACCCTGGGCTTCGTGCGCGACCCCGGGCGCGACTGGCGCCCGCTGCCCGAGGTCGACCTCATCGCCTACCGACTGGAGCCCTGATGACCACCCTGCACGCCGAGCTCGACTTCACCGTCGGCGAGGACGACACCGCCGCCTCGCTGGGGTCGGGCTCGCTGCCGGTGCTCGCCACGCCCCGCCTGCTGGCGTGGTGCGAGGCCGCCACGTGCGCGGCCCTGGAGCCGGCGCTCGCGCCCGGGTCGACCAGCGTCGGGACCCGGGTGTCGCTGGAGCACCTGGCCGCCTCGGCGGTGGGTCGCCGGGTGCGGGTCAGCGCGACCTCGGCCTACGCCGACGGGCGACTGCACCGCCTCGCCGTCTCGGCGCGTCACCTGGGTCCCGACGGCGAGCCCGTCGGCAAGGTCCTCGCCTCGGGCGAGGTGACGCGGGTCGTGGTCGACCCGGAGCGCTTCCTGTCCAGGCTGTGACCCGGACCCGATTTCCCCGGCGCCGCACGATTTGAGAGACTGCCTCCTGGCCCTTCGACGGGTCGCCACCGATTCGACGAGGAGAACACCATGGGCAAGACCGGCCGCAAGCGCCGCGCTCGCAAGAAGAAGGGCGCGAACCACGGCAAGCGCCCCAACGCCTGAGCGCAGGCACCGTGCACTGGACCCCCGAGCCTCCGGCCGGGGGTTCGTTGCTTCTCGGGGTCCGGCAGGATCGCGGCATGGACCACTCCTCCCAGGCCGGCGTCGAGCGCCTGCTCGCGCACGCCGCCGAGGTCGACCACCTCGTCCGCGCCGTCTGCACCCCCCACCCCGAGGCCCTCGCACAGGCGGCCCGCCTCGACGCCGAGGCCGCCGAGGGCCGCTCGCGCGGGCCCCTACACGGGCAGGCGGTGCTGGTGAAGGACAACGTCGACACCCACGACCTGCCCACCACGGCCGGCTCGCTGGCGCTCGCCGACGCGCCACCGCCGCGCCGCGACGCCGACCTGGTCGAGCGGCTGCGCTCCGCCGGCATGGTCGTGCTCGGCAAGAACAACCTCTCGGAGTGGGCCAACTTCCGCGACGAGTCGTCGACCTCCGGCTGGAGCGCGTACGGCGGCCTGACGCGCAACCCCCACGCCCTCAACCGGTCGGCCGGCGGGTCGAGCTCCGGCAGCGGGGCGGCCGTGGCGGCCGGCCTGGCCGACTTCGCCGTCGGCACCGAGACCGACGGGTCGATCACCTGCCCGGCGGCCTTCAACGGCTGCGTCGGCCTCAAGCCCACCGTCGGTGCGGTGCCCACGCGCGGGGTGGTGCCGATCGCCGCCTCCCAGGACTCCCCCGGCCCCCTGACCCGCACGGTGGCCCAGGCCGCGGCCCTGCTCGACGTGCTCAGCGCGACCACGCGCGACCCGCACGCCGCCCACGCGGTGCCGGGCCGGCTCGCCGGCAAGCGGATCGGCGTGCCGCGCGCGACCTACTGGGGCTACTCCCCCCACGCCGACGCCGCCGCGGAGCGCGCGGTGGCGCTGCTGGCCGCGGAGGGCGCGGAGATCGTCGACGGCACCGACCTGAGCGAGCTCGACGCCCGCAGCGAGCAGGTGGGCGCCGACGAGCTGCTCGTGCTGCTCGCGGAGTTCCGGCACGGCGTCGAGGCCTACCTCGCCACCCGGGAGGGCGACGTGCCCCGCAGCCTGGCCGAGCTCGTGGCGTTCAACACCGCCCACGCCGGCACGGAGCTGGCGCACTTCGGGCAGTCGCTGCTCGAGCGGGCGCTCGAGGCGCCGCAGGTCGGCGGCGCGGAGCACCGCGCCGCCCGGGGGCGCAACCTGCTGGCGACCCGCACCGACGGCATCGACCACGTGCTGGGCAAGCACCGCCTCGATGCGCTGGTGACGCCGTCCTACGCCCCGGCCGGGCCGATCGACCTGGTCAACCCCGAGGTCTTCCCCGGTTCGTGCAGCGGGCCGACGGCGATCGCGGGCTACCCGCTGCTCACCGTGCCGACCGAGCTGGCGGCCGGCCTGCCCGTGGCGGTGTCCTTCTGGGGCACCGCCGGCAGCGAGCGGACGCTGCTGGAGGTGGGCGCGGGCTACGAGGCCGCGCGCGACCGCACGAGCGGTCCGCTGCCGGAGCCGGCGTACGCGCCCTGGGTGTGAGCCCGACGACGGCCCTCGGGGCGTCGGAGCGGGCGGCTCAGGACTCGCTGAGTCGCAGCTGGACCTCGCGCACGCGCAGCATCACGCGCTGGCGCAGCTCGTCGGGCGCCGACTCCGAGCAGGAGCGGGCCACGATCTGCTTGACGGTGCGCTGGAGGTCGTACTTCTCCAGGCACGGGTTGCACGTGTCGAGGTGCACCTGCACGG
Source organism: Nocardioides sp. P86 (assembly GCF_023712465.1). Classification (NCBI taxonomy): domain Bacteria; kingdom Bacillati; phylum Actinomycetota; class Actinomycetes; order Propionibacteriales; family Nocardioidaceae; genus Nocardioides; species Nocardioides sp. P86. The sequence goes on from NZ_JAMAYE010000002.1 coordinate 657,793, forward strand.
CGGCGCAGTCGGCGGCGTCGAGCTCGTTGTCGATGAAGTAGACGATCTGCTCGAGGTAGTCGGCGCAGTCGCTGGCCGACACCTCCTCGGGGCCGGCGTGGTCGTGCCCGGCGTGCTCCTGCGTCATGGCTTCTCCCCCTCGAGGCGGGCCGCCGCGGTGAGGTCGCGCGAGCGGGCGTAGTCGGTGAGCATGTCGCGCAGCTGGCGACGGCCGCGGTGCAGTCGCGACATCACGGTGCCGATCGGCGTCTCCATGATCTCGGCGATCTCCTTGTAGGCGAAGCCCTCCACGTCGGCGAGGTAGACCGCGAGGCGGAACTCCTCGGGCAGGCGCTGCAGGGCGTCCTTGACCTGCGAGTCGGGCAGGTGCTCCAGCGCCTCGGTCTCGGCCGACTTCAGGCCGGTGGAACTGTGCGACTCCGCGCGGGCCAGCTGCCAGTCCTCGACGTCCTCCGACATCGACTGCTGCGGCTGGCGCTGCTTCTTGCGGTAGGTGTTGATGAAGGTGTTGGTGAGGATGCGGTAGAGCCAGGCCTTGAGGTTGGTGCCGGGCTTGAACTGGTGGAAGGAGGAGTAGGCCTTGGCGAAGGTCTCCTGCACCAGGTCCTCGGCGTCGGCGGGGTTGCGCGTCATGCGCATCGCGGCCGAGTAGAGCTGGTCGAGGAAGGGCAGGGCGTCGCGCTCGAAGCGAGCGGAACGCTCGGTCTCGGTCTCGGTGGCGAGGTCGACCGGCGCGTCGGCCGGGCTCTCGAAGGTGTCGGTCATCGCGTCCCAGACTAGGCCCTCGGCGGTGGGCCGCGGGTCGCGGGACGGCCGCGTGGCGGGAGGTTCCAGAAGTGCGATCACGTCTGGTGGAACGCCCCGCCCCTGCCGCCCATTCCCCGTGCCGACGCTCGGTTCCACCCGCGGGGCCGCCTCGCGGCGGTCGCGGGGAGGCTCAGCCCCCGACGACCCTGCCCAGCCAGGCCACGACCTCGTCGACGACCAGCTCGCCCGCCTCCTCCTGGCCGAGGGCGGCGCGGGCCGGCACCTTCAGTCCGTGGTCGCCACCGGGCACGACGACGGTCTCGACGTCGGGGGGCAGCTCCTCGGGGCGGCCCATCGGGTCGCGCTCGCCCTGCACCACCAGCAGCGGCAGCCGGGCCCCGCGCAGCTCCGGCAGGCGCGAGCGCTCGGGGCGACCGGGCGGGTGCAGCGGGAACGACAGCGCCAGCACCCCCACCGCGCCCAGGCCCCGGGCGCAGCGTGCCGCCGAGCGCGCCCCGGCCGAGCGGCCGCCGATGAGCAGGGGCACGCGTCCGCGCAGGGCGTCGGCTCCCGCGGCCAGCCCCTCGTCGAGCGTCGGGGGCGGCGTGGCGATCCGGCGGCCCGCGACCTTCCAGGGCTGCTCGAGCCGCACGACGGTGAAGCCTCGTCGCGGCAGCCGGTCGGCCAGCAGCTCGAGGTCCCAGGTGTCGATGCCCGCGCCCGCGCCGTGGCTGAGCAGCAGGGTCGCGCGGGGCTTGGGGGCGCGGTCGGTGACCAGCCTCGCCTCGCCGTGCGGGGTGGCGATCCGCCGCTCGGTCCTCGTCACCGACGCGTCACCGGCCGTCCTGCTCGCGCAGGTCGTCGGGCACGTCCTCGAGGGGCAGCGGTCGCACCAGCTCGGGGCCGTTGTTGCGCACGTTGGACACCAGGGTCGAGACGGCGACCGCCTCGAGCTCGCCCGGGGCGGCCGGCACGAGCAGCTCGCGCGGGTCACCCGCACCGTCACCGGAGGGGTCGAGCCAGGCGTCGCGTCGCTCGCGCGGCACCATCAGGGGCATCCGGTCGTGGATGTGGCCCAGGGCGTCCTCGGCCGCGGTGGTCAGCACGGTGCAGGTCCAGCGGAAGCGCTCGGGGTCGTCGTCGGCCCGGTCGGGGTCGCGCCAGATCTCGTAGAGACCCGCCATGGCGAGCACCGAGCCGTCACGGGGGCGGATGAAGAAGGGCTGCTTGCGCGCCTTCCCCCCGGGTGACGTCGCACGGGTGGCGTACCACTCGTAGTAGCCGTCGGCGGGCAGCAGGCAGCGGCGGGCGGCGAAGGCGCGGCGGAAGGCGGGCTTCTCGGCCACCGTCTCCATGCGCGCGTTGATCATGCGGCCTCCGATGGCGGGGTCCTTGGCCCACGACGGCACCAGCCCCCAGCGCAGCGCACGCAGCTGGCGCACCTGCGGGCGGTCCTCCTTCGCCGGGCGCTCGAGCACGGCGTAGACCTCCTTGGTGGGGGCGACGTTCCAGTCGGGGTCGAGGGGCGCGGCCAGCAGGGCGTCGGCGACCTCGAACTCGTCGACCAGGTCCTCGGGGCGTCGACTCGACGCGTACCTGCCGCACATGGGGCTCACTGTAGGCACTCCCCGCCACCCTCGGGGTGAGGACGTCGGCGGCGACGGTGCGGTAGGAAGGGCCCATGAGCCTGAGCCGACTGATCGCCCGTCCCCTCCTCGCCGCCGGTGTCGTCTACGGCGCCCAGACCGCGCTGCGCAACTCCTCCGCCCTGGCCCCCAAAGCGGCCCGCGTGACCGACCGCGTCGTGCCCGCCGTGCGCAAGGCCGTGCCCGGCGCTCCCATCCCCACCGACACCGCGACCCTGGTCAGGCTCAACGCCGGCGTGCAGATCGGCGCCGCGCTCGCCCTGGCCACCGGTCGCGCCCCCCGCCTGGGCGCCGGCGTCCTCGTGGCCTCCCTGGTGCCGACCACCATCGCCGGCCACCCCTTCTGGTCGGAGACCGACCCGGCCGCCAAGCAGACCCACACGCTGCAGTTCTTCAAGAACCTCTCGCTCATCGGCGGCCTCATCATCGCCGCCGGCGACACCGACGGCCAGCCCGGCGTGGCCTACCGCGCGCGCCGCGTCGCCAAGGACACCCGCCGCGAGGCCAAGCACCAGGCCAAGCTGATCGCGACCGCGGCGCGCCAGGAGGCCCGCGTGGCCAAGGCGAAGGTCTCCTGACCGAGGCAGCGACACCGGGTCTCGGTAGTCTCACGCGGGTGAGGACCACCCCCGACGAGGCCGCCGACGACCGCACCGCACCCGACCGCCCCACCGACCTGTGGCCCGCCCCGCGCGCGACCGGCCCGGTGGAGGCGGTCGTGTCGCTCCCGGGCAGCAAGTCGATCACCAACCGCGCCCTGCTGCTGGCCGCGATCGCCGACGGACCGTCGGTCGTGCGCCGCGCCCTGCGCTCGCGCGACACGACGCTCATGGCGGCGGCCCTGACCGGCCTCGGCGCCACGGTCGACACCACCGGCGAGGACTGGACCGTGACGCCCGGCGACCTGCGCGGCCCGGCCCACGTCGACTGCGGCCTGGCCGGCACGGTCATGCGCTTCGTGCCCCCGGTGGCCGCTCTCGCCGACGGCACGGTCACCTTCGACGGCGACCCCCACATGCGCACCCGCCCGGTCGGCGGGGTGCTCGACTCGCTGCGCGCCCTCGGCGCCGACGTCGACGACGGCGGGCGCGGGGCGCTGCCCTTCGCCGTGCACGGCACCGGCGCCGTGAGCGGCGGCACGGTGCTCCTCGACGCCTCCTCGTCCTCGCAGTTCGTCAGCGCACTGCTGCTCGCCGGGGCGCGCTACGAGCGCGGCGTCGACGTGCGCCACGACGGGGAGCCGGTGCCGTCGCTGCCCCACATCGAGATGACCGTCGCGATGGTGCGCGAGCACGGCGTGGAGGTCGACGACAGCGAGCCCGACCGCTGGCGCGTCGCGCCCGGACCGGTGGCCCCGGTCGACCGGACGGTCGAGCCCGACCTGTCCAACGCCGCGCCCTTCCTGGCCCTCGCCGCCGTCACCGGCGGAACGGTGACGGTGCGCGACTGGCCCCGCCGCACCACCCAGGCCGGCGACGCGCTGCGCGAGATCCTGGCCCTGATGGGCTGCGAGGTCGAGCTGGGCGGTGCGGGCCTGCGCGTGACCGGTCCCACGGCGCTGCTGGGCATCGACCACGACCTGCACGACGTCGGCGAGCTCGCCCCGGCGGTCGCCGCCCTCTGCGCGCTGGCCACGACCCCGTCCCACCTGCGCGGGATCGCCCACATCCGCCACCACGAGACCGACCGGATCACGGCCCTGGCGACCGAGCTGACGGCGTTGGGCGCCGACGTGAGCGAGCACGCCGACGGGCTGTCGCTCCGCCCGGCGCCGCTGCACGGCGGCACGTTCCACACCTACGCCGACCACCGCATGGCCCACGCCGCGGTGATCGTGGGGGCGGCCGTGCCCGGTGTGCTGGTCGAGGACGTCGCCACCACCGGCAAGACCTTCCCCGACTTCGCCGGCTTCTGGTCGGACCTCTTCCGGTGACCCGGGGGGCCGCGGCGTGAGCGGGCGCTACTCCGAGCACGACCACGAGCACTACGAGCGCCCACGGCGCCGCACCCGCCCCCGCACCAAGGAGCGGCCCTCCTACGACGACGCCGTCGACGGACGGGTCGTCACCGTCGACCGGGGTCGCTTCACCCTCCTCGTCGACGAGCACCGGGTGATGGCCATGAAGGCCCGCCCGCTCGGGCGCAAGGGGGTGGTCGTCGGGGACCGCGTGCGGGTCGTGGGCGACACCTCGGGCGACGACGGCAGCCTGGCCCGCATCGTGGAGGTGACCGAGCGGCTCACCACCCTGCGCCGCACCGCCGACGACGACGACCCGGTGGAGCGGGTGATCGTCAGCAACGCCGAGCAGCTCGTGGTCGTGGTGGCGCTGGCCGACCCCGAGCCGCGCACCGGCCTGGTCGACCGCGCCCTCGTCGCGGCCTACGACGCCGGCATGGCTCCCCTGCTGTGCCTGACCAAGGCCGACCTGGCCGACCCCGAGGCCTTCCTGTCCACCTACCGCGCCCTCGGCGTGCCGTGGGTCGTCACGCAGCGGGGCGGCGACGTCGGCGTGCTGCGCGAGCGCCTCGCCGGGCGCACCAGCGTGCTGGTCGGCCACAGCGGCGTGGGCAAGTCGACCCTGGTCAACGCGCTCGTGCCCGACGCCGGGCGCGCGGTCAGCCACGTCAACGCCGTCACCGGCCGCGGGCGGCACACCTCGACCTCGGCGTACATGCTCGCGCTCCCGCCGTCGGACCCCGGCGACCCCGACGACCGCGGGTGGATCATCGACACCCCCGGCATCCGCTCCTTCGGCCTGGCCCACGTCGAGCCCGAGCACCTCATCGAGGCCTTCCCCGACCTCGACGAGATGACCGAGGACTGTCCCCGGGGCTGCACCCACGGCACCGAGGAGCCGGAGTGCGGGCTCGACGAGGCGGTGGCCGCCGGGCAGGCCGACGTCGAGCGCGTGGAGTCGTTCCGCCGGCTGCTGGCGGCCCGCAGCCACCACGACTGGTGAGCGCGCCGCGCCCCTCGCCGGGGCCCGGTGGCGTGGTCGCGGCACCCGCGCGCGCCGCCGGACCGTAGCCTGTCCCCCGTGGCCACCTCCTCTGACACCGCGCACCGCGACTACACCGACGACCTGCGCCTGGCCCACGTGCTCGCCGACGACGCCGACTCGCTGACCACCGACCGCTTCAAGGCGCTCGACCTGCACGTGATGAGCAAGCCCGACCTCACCCCGGTCACCGACGCCGACCAGGCCGTCGAGGAGAGCATCCGGCGCACCCTGTCGAAGGTCCGCTCCCGCGACGCCATCACCGGCGAGGAGCAGGGCTCCACCGGTCACAGCCAGCGCCGGTGGATCATCGACCCCATCGACGGCACCAAGAACTTCGTGCGCGGCGTGCCGGTGTGGGCCACCCTGATCTCGCTGGTCGTCGACGACGAGGTGGTGCTCGGGGTGGTCTCGGCGCCGATGCTGCAGCGACGCTGGTGGGCCTCCAGCGGCAACGGCGCGTGGACCGGTCGGAGCCTGCTCAAGGCCACCCGTTGCCAGGTCTCCGACGTGCGCCGGCTCGAGGACGCCTCGCTGTCCTACTCCTCGCTCTCGGGCTGGGAGGAGCGCGGCCGCCTCGACGACATGCTCGCGCTGACCCGCCGCTGCTGGCGCACCCGGGCCTACGGCGACTTCTGGTCTTACATGCTGCTCGCCGAGGGCGCCGTGGACCTGGCCGCCGAGCCCGAGCTCGAGGTCTACGACATGGCCGCCCTCGACGTGATCGTGCGCGAGGCCGGCGGCCGCTTCACCGCCCTCGACGGCACCGACGGCCCCTTCGGGGGCAACGCCCTGGCCTCCAACGGACACCTGCACGAGCCGGCGCTGTCGTTCCTGGCCTCGCTGCGCGACGACCCCGAGGGCACCGAGGACCCCGACTGGCCCCGCTCGGGGCCGGGGTCGGTCTCCGACCTGCGGGTCCGACGCGCCCGCGTGGCCGACGACGGCCCGGTCTACGACCAGTAGGCCCGACCGTCGACCCTGGTCAGGTGACCTGCGTCACTCGTAGAGTCGACTCACGCCGACCCGAGGAGAGCGCATGCACGTCGCCGAGATCCTGGCCGCCAAGGCCCCCGCCCCCGTGGTCACCGTCGCGCCCGACGCCGGGGTGCGCACCCTGCTCGCCCTGCTCGCCGAGCACAACATCGGAGCCGTCGTGGTCAGCTCCGACGGCACCGCGCTCGACGGCATCGTCAGCGAGCGCGACGTCGTGCGCCACCTGCACTCCGACGGCACGGTCGTGGACAACACCGTCGGCGCGATCATGACCGCCGTGGTGGAGACCTGCACCCCCGAGGACGACCTCGACGCGCTCATGACGACCATGACCGAGCGCCGGATCCGGCACGTCCCCGTCGTCGCGGAGGGCCGCCTCGTGGGCGTCGTCAGCATCGGCGACGCCGTGAAGCACAAGATCGGCCAGCTGCAGTTCGAGCGCGACCAGCTCGACAGCTACGTCCACCAGGCCTGACCCGGACCCGCGCCGGCCGGGGCGCGGCGACGCCGGGATCAGTCCTGGAGGGCCTGGTCGAGGGCGTCGAAGGCCTCGGGCCGGTGCAGCACCGAGAACCGGTCGGCGGGCCAGACCCGTGCGAGCACCTTGCCGACGACCAGGTCGGTGGGGACGTACTCGTCGCCCTCCTCGCAGCCGGTGTCGGGGTTGCGGCAGATGTGGAAGCTGGAGTCGGCGGAGTCGTCACGGTGGTCGCCCATCACGAAGACGCTGCCCTCCGGGACCGGTCCCACCTCCCAGTCGGAGCGGCACTGGTTGACCATGGGCCCGTCGCAGTCGGCGCGGTTGCGGGTGAAGTCGGAGGAGTCGAGCGGCACGCCGTTGATCGTGAGGCGGCCGTCGTCGTCGCAGCACACGATGACGTCGCCGGCCACGCCGATGACGCGCTTCACCAGGTGGCCGCCGGTGGGGTAGAGACCGATGCGGCTCATGACGGAGGTCAGGGTGTTGCCGGGTCCGACGTCCTCCTGCGGGCCGAGCCAGTCGCCCGGGTCCTCGAAGACGACCACGTCGCCGCGCTCGGGGTCCCCGCCACCCCAGTAGGACACCTTCTGCACGAGGATGCGGTCGTTGAGCACGAGCCCGGGCTCCATGGAGCCCGAGGGGATGTAGAAGGCCTGCACGAAGAAGGTCTTGACGACCAGCGCCAGGGCGAGGGCCATGACGAGCAGCAGGATGGACTCCTGCCACACGGGCAGGCGCCGGGGACGGCGGGCCGGCCCGGGGGCGTCGCCGCCGTCGGGGGCGTCGGCGCCGTCGCTCGCGCCGTGCTCGTCGTGCTGGGCCACGGCCCACCCCTCTCGGTCCCGCGTCGCGGGGTCCTTCCGGTGCCGCGCGGCTGCTGCCTGCGCGCCGCGACCCTACCCCGGTGTCCCTACGGTCCCCCGCACCCCTGGCGCGGTCGGTGCACGCGGTCGGGACACGCGGTGGCTAGGCTCCCACGGTCGGTCCGACCGGGCCGGCCACCAGGTCACCGAGAGGACACCGAGCACCATGGACAAGCCCGAGATCGACTTCCCCGACTTCGAGCCGCCGAAGGACCTCGAGATCACCGACCTCACGGTGGGCGACGGCGAGGAGGCCGCCGCCGGCCAGACCGTCTCCGTGCACTACGTCGGCGTGGCCCACTCCACCGGTGAGGAGTTCGACGCCTCCTACAACCGCGGCGAGCCGCTGCGCTTCCGCCTCGGCATCGGCCAGGTCATCTCCGGCTGGGACACCGGCGTGCAGGGCATGAAGGTGGGCGGTCGGCGCAAGCTCGTCATCCCGCCGCACCTCGGGTACGGCGACCGGGGCGCCGGCGGGGTCATCAAGCCGGGCGAGACGCTGATCTTCGTCGTCGACCTGCTCGCGGTCTCCTGACGACCCCGCGCCACCGGCGACCGTGACGCACTTCGGCGACCACCAGACCGCGATCTACGCCCAGGGCATGTTCCTGGGCCAGACCCCCGCGATCACCACCGACCTCGCGGGGCTGGAGGCGCGGGCCGCCGAGGTGCTGGAGCCGGCCGCGCTGGGCTACGTCGTGCCCAGCGCGGGCGGCGGCTCCACCGCCCGCGCCAACGTGGCCGCCTTCGAGCGGTGGCGGATCGTGCCGCGGATGCTGCGCGACCACGCCCGGCGCGACCTCGCCACCACCGTGCTGGGCACGTCGATGGCCGCACCGGTGCTGCTCGGCCCGGTGGGGGTGCAGACCCTCGCCCACCCCGACGGCGAGCTGGCGAGCGCACGGGCGGCGACCGCCCTGGGGCTCACCTACGTGCACTCCACGCAGGCCAGCCACTCCCTGGAGGAGGCCGCCGGGGCCTCCGGCGACGGGAGCCGGTGGTACCAGCTCTACTGGCCCTCCGACCCCGAGCTGTGCGAGAGCTTCCTCGACCGGGCGCACCGCGGCGGGTACACCCACCTGGTCGTCACCGTCGACACCACCCTGCTGGGGTGGCGGCCCGCCGACCTCGACCGCGGCTACCTGCCGTTCCTGGCCGGCGAGGGCATCGCCAACTACACCAGCGACCCGGTCTTCACCCGCCGCCTCGAGCGGCCGGCGTCCGAGGACCCCGGCGCCGCGGGCCTGGCCTTCGCCTCGGTCTTCCCCCACCCCGGCCTGTCGTGGGACCGGCTGGCCTGGCTGCGCGAGCGGTGGGCCGGCCCGATCGTGCTCAAGGGCATCCAGCACGTCGACGACGCGCGGCTGGCCCACGACCACGGCATGGACGGCATCGTGGTGTCCAACCACGGCGGACGCCAGGTCGACGGGGCGGTGGCCTCCCTCGACGTGCTGCGCGCCATCGCCGAGGCCGTGGGGTCGGACCTGTGCGTGCTCTTCGACTCCGGGGTGCGCTCGGGGCCCGACGTGCTCAAGGCCCTCGCGCTGGGCGCGGAGGCCGTGCTGCTGGGGCGGCCCTACCTCTACGGCCTCGCCCTCGGCGGGCAGGCCGGGGTGGAGCACGTGCTGCGCTCCCTGCTGGCCGAGCTCGACCTCACCCTGGCCGGAGCGGGGTGGTCGTCCCTGGCCGACCTCGGACCGCACTGCGTCGTGCGGGCCTGACCCGGGGCGCGTGGCGAGGGCCGCGCTCCTCCCGTCCCACCAGGGTCCTGCCCGGGTCCTACCAGGGCAGGCCGTCGTCGAAGGCGCCCCCGTCGGCGACGCGCGCGGCCCGGCCGCGCAGCTCCACCACGTCTCCGGCCACGAGCTGGCGCCCGCGACGCGTGTCGACCTCGCCGTTGACGCGCACGTCGCCGGCCGCGACGACCTCCTTGGCCTCGGCCCCGCTGTCGATCAGGTCGGCCAGCTTCAGGAACTGACCGAGCCGGATCACCTGGTCACGGATGGGGACGTCGACGGGCTCGGGCACGACGCCAGTCAACCACCCGCCGCCGCCCGGACCGCCCGGGCCCCGCGGGTCAGCCGATCAGCACACTCACGGCGTGGATCAGCACGCCGACGAGCCCGCCGACGACCGTGCCGTTGATCCGGATGAACTGCAGGTCGCGCCCCACGTGCAGCTCGATGCGGTCGGCGGCCTCCTTGCCGTCCCAGCGCGCGATGGTGCTGGAGATGATGGTGGTCACCTCGTCGCCGTAGCGGTCGACGGCGAACACGACGGCATCGGCGATCGTCGAGTCGAGCGAGGCGCGCAGGTCGGGCTCCTCGCCCAGGCGCCGGGCGAAGCGGGCCACCTCGGCCAGCAGTCGCTCGCGCACCGCCCCCTGGGGGTCCTGGAGCGACGCGGTGAGCACCCGACGCAGGGCGTCCCACAGCGACACGGCCGTCGCGACGACCTGCGGCTGGTCGAGCAGGCGGTCCTTGAGCCGCTCGGTGCGCTCCTGGGTCTCGGGGTCGTCGAGGAGGTCGTGGGCCAGCTGGACCAGCATCGAGTCGAGGGCCCGACGGGCCCGGTGCTCGGAGTCGTCGCGGATGTCCGCGACCCAGCGCACCAGCTCGAGGTGGATGCGCCCGGTGATCTTCTCGTTGATGCTGGGCGGGGCCCACCAGGGCGCTCGCTCCTCCAGCACCTGCGAGACGGTCTCGGGGTTCTCCAGCAGCCAGCCGTGGAGCTCGTCGAGGACCAGGTCGACGACGCCGTGGTGGAGGTCGTCGCGCATGACCTCCTCCAGCAGCTTGCCCAGCAACGGCGAGATCGGCTCCTCGTGGAAGCGGGGCACGAGCGCGTCCTGGACCACGGCGCGCACGTGCTCGTCCTTGACCTTCGCCAGACCGGTCGCGACGACCTCGGAGACCTCGTCGACCACCGACCGGGCGTGGTCGGGGTCGGAGAGCCACCGCCCCACGCGCGCCGAGACCTCGGCGGCGCCGATCCGCTCGCGCACGATGGACTCCTGCAGGAAGTTCTCCCCCACGAACTCCTCGAGGCCCTTGCCGAGCTCGTCCTTGCGTCGCGGCACGAGGGCGGTGTGCGGGATCGGCAGGCCGAGGGGGTGACGGAAGAGCGCGGTCACCGCGAACCAGTCGGCGATGGCGCCGACCATCGAGGCCTCGGCGCCGGCGTTGACGAAGCCCCAGAAGCCGTCCTGGCCCAGCGTGAGGACGTAGACCACGGCCGCGAAGGCCAGCAGGGAGCCGGCCACCACCCGCATCCGGCGCAGGCCCTGGCGGCGCAGTGCGTCGGCGCCGGGGTCGACGGCGGGTAGGGGCAGGCCGGAGGGGCCGGAGCCGGTGGCCTCGGACGTGGCGGTGCTCGTCGGTGTCGTCATCTCGCACACGATTCTCACCTACCCCCGCCGGGTGCGAGACTGCCGCCCATGCCCGCGCACCACGAGACCGCCACCAGCACCGTGGCCCCGCACGACGAGCGCCCGCGCACGGTGATCACCTTCGGCACCTTCGACGTCTTCCACGTCGGCCACCTGCGGGTCATCGAGCGGGCCGCGGGTCTCGGGGACCGGCTCGTGGTCGGCGTCTCCGCCGACGCGCTGAACCTGCGCAAGAAGGGTCGCGAGCCGGTCTTCAGCGAGGGCGAGCGGCTGGCCATCGTGGCCGCCCTCAAGCCGGTCGACGAGGTCTTCCTCGAGGAGAGCCTCGAGCTCAAGCGCGACTACATCGTGCGCTTCGGCGCCGACGTGCTGGTGATGGGCGACGACTGGGCCGGACGCTTCGACGAGTTCCGCGACGTCTGCGAGGTCGTCTACCTCCCCCGTACCCCGGCGATCTCCACGACCGCACTGATCGAGAAGATCTCCGGCACCTCCTGAGGCGACCAGCGCGTCGGGTTTGCCCAGCGCTCGACACGGGGCAGGCTGACCGGGCCCGTTCCCCGACCTGATGAGGACTCCCCCATGCGCCGTACCCTCGCCGCCGCCGTGGTGGCGCTGAGCACGGCCCTCACCGCCGCGCCCGCCGTCTCGGCCACCACCCCCACCGTGACGGCGCCCCGCGCCGCCACGGCGGGCGTGGCCTCCGCCGACCGCGACGCGACCGCTGTGAAGGCCCGAGCCGCGCTCGCCACCGCCAGCGACCTGGTCACCGGCGACGCCGCCCCCTCCGACGGCGTCCGACGCGTCGACGCGACCCTCGCGCTGACCGACCTCTTCGCCCGCCTCGACCACCTCCGGGGCCCTGAGCGCACCGCCGCCGAGGCCCTGCTCGCCCGCCCCACCGACGGCGCGGGCGACGTCTACGGAGACGGCTACACCGTGCGGTCGAAGAAGAAGTGCGCCGGCAACTTCTGCCTGCACTGGGTGCCGACCACCGCCGACGCCCCGCCCGGCATGACCTGGGTCAACCGCAACCTGGCCCTGCTCAACAAGGTGTGGCGCTTCGAGGTCGGCAAGCTCGGCTACCGCAAGCCCGTCAGCGACGGCTTCGTGAAGGGCCGCAACAACGGCGGCAACGGCAAGTTCGACGTCTACCTCGCCGACGTCGGCAGCCAGGGCCTCTACGGCTACTGCGCCCCGGAGTACGTCCGCAAGGGCAAGCCGCGCCTGGCCACCGGCTTCTGCGTGCTCGACAACGACTTCTCGCGCGACCAGTTCTCCGCGCCCCCGCGCGACAGCCTGCGGGTCACGGCCGCCCACGAGTTCTTCCACGCCATCCAGTTCGGCTACGACTACCTCGACGACCGCTGGTTCAAGGAGTCGACCGCGACGTGGATCGAGGAGCGCTTCGCCGACGACGTCAACGACAACCGCAGCTACCTCGTCGCCAGCCAGGTGCAGCGCCCCGGCTACTCGATGGACGTCTCGGGCGTCTCCAACTTCCAGCAGTACGGCAACTGGACCTGGTGGGAGTACCTCACCGTCCGCTACGGCGCCGGCATCGTGCGCAAGGTGTGGAACGGCGCCGGCCAGTTCAAGGGCGCGGGCCGCACCTACTCCACCAAGGCGCTGACCCGGGTCCTGGGCAGCCGGGGCGGCTTCCGCGCCGTCTACAACCGCTACGTCGGCGCCAACGTCGCCCCCGGGCGCTTCTATCCCGAGGGCGGGAGCTGGCCCTCGGCGAAGATCGGCAAGACCTGGAAGCTCACCGAGGACCAGCGCACCGCCTCCGGCGTGGCGACCCTCAACCACCTCGCGGCGCGCAACTTCGCGGCGGTGCCGGGCGGCTCGCTGGAGTCGGGCCGGTGGCGCGCGAAGATCACCGTCGACGGCCCTGCGGGCAGGACCTCACCGGCCGCCTACCTGACGGTCAAGAACACCCGTGGCGCCTGGGTGGAGAAGGCGATCCGGCTCAACCGTGACGGTCGCGGCAGCGTGGTCCTCCCGTTCTCCGCGAGGAAGGTGCGCGAGGCCGTGGTCTCCACCGTCAACGCCTCCACCCGCTTCGCCGACTGCGGCGGCGGCAGCATCTACTCCTGCGGCGGCACCCCGCGCGACGAGGGCAAGAAGTTCCGCGTGAGCGTGAAGGTCTACAAGAAGTCCCGCTGACCGACCCGCGACGTGCGAAGGCCCCCTCCCTCGGGAGGGGGCCTTCGTGCGTGCGTGCGGGCCGGGGTGCCGGGTCAGGAGCGACCGAGCACCGCGGCGTCGGGCTGGAGCGCGTCGTCGGACCCCGGCGCGGGTGCGTCGTCGGTCTCGGGGGTGTTCTCGGTCTCCGGGGCGGTCTCGGGCTGGGGAGCGGTCTCGGGCTCGGCGGCCGGCTCCGTCTCGGGGGCCGGCTCCGGGTCGGCCTCGACAGGAGCCGGGTCGGGCTCGAGGGCGTCCACCACGTCGGTGACCTCGTCGACGACGTCGGGCAGCCCGCCGAGCACCGGGTCGACGACCGGGTCGAGCCCGTCGTCGCCGTCCACGTCGTCGACCTCGTCGACGATCACCTCGACCACGGGGTCGACGATCACCGACACGACGCCGTGGCCCTTGCCGGGGCTGCTCCCCCCGTTGCCGTTGCCGTTGCCGTTGCCGTTGTCACCCGGCGAGGCCGACGGACCGTTGCCGTTGCCGTTGTCACCCGGCGAGGTGGACGGGCCGTTGCCGTTGCCGCTGCCCGGCACGGGCTGGCCGCCGTCGGGCTGGGCGGGCTGGGCGGGCTGGGCGGGCTGGGCTCCGGTGCCGGCCTCCGCCCCGATCGCCTGCTGCGGGGACCGGACCGGGTCGGTGCCGTCGTCGGCGGGCTGGTCGGTCGCGGGGGCGGCCGGCTCGGCGCCGGCGCCCGTCACTCCGGTCCCGACATCGGATCCGGTGGCGGACCCGGTGACCGACCCTGCCTCGGACCCCGCCTCGGACTCGGGGGCGTTCAGGTCGGAGCCCCCCGCGCCCGCGGACGGGGCACCGGAGCGGTCGCCCCGCGCGGGCTCGCGCGGGGTGTCGTCGTCCCCGACCGGGGCCGACGGCGTGACCGGGGCGTCGAGGGGCCGCAGCACCTCGGCGCCGATGACCTCCTGCTCGGGCCCGGCGGCGGTCGGGGCGACCAGGGTGGGCGCGACCTGCGTGATGACCAGCGAGGTCACCAGCACGCACACGAAGGCCAGGGCTCCCAGCGCGAGCGCGCCGTAGCCCAGGTGCAGGTCGAGCCTGCGACGCGCGATCGCGGCGCGTAGACGTGGTGACACCGGGCTCTCCTCATCGACGGTGATGACGCGTTGCCCCACCCCCCGAGGGACAGGACGACGCTAGTGGACGCGGGGCCGCGTCCGTGGCGTTTTCGCACAGGTGGCGCCGGGTGGTCCGGACCGCTGCGCGGCACGGACCGGCAGCCGGTCGCGATCAGGCGCCGACGAGACCGGCCCCCTCGGCGATCAGCAGGAACCCGAAGACGGCGAAGGCCGCGGCGGCGCCGTAGGTGATCGCCTTCTCCGGCAGCTTCTTGCCGAGCATGGCGCCGACCACGATGGCCAGCGCGTCGGCCGCCACCATGCCCAGCGTGCTGCCGATCCAGGTGCCGAACCAGCCCTCGCGCGTGGCCAGGGTGATGGTGGCCAGCATGGTCTTGTCGCCGAGCTCGGCGAGGAAGAACGCCACGCCCACCGCGAGGATCGCCGCGCCCTGGCTCTTGCGCGCCTTGTCGGCCTCCTCCTCGGTGAGCTCGTCGCCGCGCAGCGTCCACAGCGCGAAGCCGAGGAAGGCCACACCGGCGACGATGGCGATGGTGTCCTGGTACTCGGCGAAGGCGTCGCCGATGAAGTAGCCGATGCCCACCGACGCCAGGTGGACGATGGCCGTGGCGACGGTGATGCCGATGAGGACGTCGCGCGCGCGGTAGCGCGCGGCGAAGGTCATCGCCATCAGCTGGGACTTGTCGCCGAGCTCGGCGACGAAGATGACGGCGGTGCTGATCAGGAAGGCTTCCATGGGTTCCTCTCCGCGCCGGGCCGAGGAAGCGCCAGGGAGCCGGACGCGCCTTCGACCAGGCGCGACCGGTTGACGGGTCGTGGCACTGGTCGAAAGTCTCGTCCGCCCGCCGGCTCTCGCCGGCTGGCCCGCTGCACCGGTCCCGCCGCGAGGCGGGGCAGTGTGTCGACGCAGCTGTTGGGGACTACTCCCTTTCGGTGAGCGAGCCTAGTCGCTGCGGCCCCGCGGGCACGAATCGGCTCACCCCAGGCTGCGGTCGAGGTTGAGCGCGGCACTGATGAGCGAGAGGTGGGTGAAGGCCTGCGGGAAGTTGCCCTGCTGGTTGCCGGCCAGCCCGACCTGCTCGGCGTACAGACCGAGGTGGTTGGCGTAGGTGAACATCTTCTCCAGCGCCAGCCGCGCCTCGTCGATGCGACCGAGCCGCGTGAGCGCCTCGACGTACCAGAACGAGCAGAGCGAGAAGGTGCCCTCGTCGCCGTCGACACCGTCGCTGGTGGCGTCGAGGTCGTAGCGGAACACCAGGCTGTCGGAGACCAGGCGGCGCTCGACCTCGGCCAGGGTGGACACGAACCGGGGGTCGTCCGGGGCCACGAACTTCACCATCGGCATGAGCAGCACCCCCGCGTCGAGGGTGTCGGAGCCCTCCGACTGCATGAAGGCCCCGACCTCGGGATCCCAGCTGTGCTCCATGATCCGGGTGAAGATGCGGTCACGGACCTCGCCCCAGCCGGCGAGGTCGCCGGGCAGCCCGCGCTGGCGGGCGATGCGCATCATCCGCTCGATGGCGACCCACGACATCAGCCGTGAGGTCGTGTGGGCCTGGGGGTCGTCGCGGATCTCCCACATGCCGGCGTCGTCGCGCTCCCAGTTGTCCATCAGCCAGGTCAGGGCACGCGTCAGGTCGGTCCAGGCGTCGTAGCTGATGCCCGTGCCGTACTTGTTGTAGAGGTAGACCGAGTCGATGAGCTCGCCGTAGATGTCGAGCTGGAGCTGACCCACGGCGGCGTTGCCGACCCGCACCGGCCGGGAGTCGAGGTGCCCGCGCAGGTGGTCGAGCTCGTGCTCCTCCACCGGCACCTCGCCGTCGATGTCGTAGAGCACGCGCAGCGGGCCGAGCTCGTCGTCGCCCGCGCCGTCGCTGCGCAGCCGGTCGGAGAGCCAGCCCATGAACGCGCCGGCCTCGTCGGTGAAGCCGAGGCGGAGCAGGGCGTAGAGGCTGAAGGCGGCGTCGCGGATCCACACGTAGCGGTAGTCCCAGTTGCGCTCACCGCCGATCTTCTCCGGCAGGCTGGTCGTCGGGGCGGCGATGATCGCCCCGGTGGGCTCGTGGGTCAGCAGCTTGAGGGTCAGCGCGGAGCGGTCGACCATCTCGCGCCACCGGCCGGTGTAGGTGGACTGGGAGAGCCAGTCGCGCCAGAAGCGGGCGGTGGCGTCGAAGAGCGCGGCGGTGTCGTCGCAGTCGCCCGTCGGGAGGTCCTGGTCGTCGTCGAGCACGTGGAGCACGAAGAGCGCCTCCTCGCCTCCCTCGAGCGTGAGGTCGGCCCGCACGCACCCCTCGTCGGTGGTGAGCGGGGCGGTGGAGGTGACGCCGAGGCGCAGGTCGGCGCCGGTCAGCAGGACTCCCCCGTCGGTCTCCTCGACCTCCGGCACGACCCGGCCGTAGTCGAAGCGGGGCGCCATCTCCATCCGGATGCGCGTGGCTCCCCGCACGCACGCCACCCGGCGCACCACGCGCTGGCGGTGGTCGGGGTCATGCGGCCGGACGACCGGCATGAAGTCGTGCACCTCGGTGACGCCCTGCTCGGTGAGGAAGCGGGTGACGAGGATCGTGGAGTCGGGGAGGTAGAACTGGTGGGTCGTCGTCGCCCCGTCGACGGGCTCCATGCGCCACGCGCCGCCCTTGCCGGGGTCGAGCAGGGCCCCGAAGACGCTGGCCGAGTCGAAGCGGCGCGGACAGAACCAGTCGATCGTGGCGTCGGTGCCGACCAGCGCGCAGGAGCGCAGGTCGCCGATCAGCCCGTGGTCGGAGATGGCGACGAACCCCTCGGCGTCGGCCGGGCCGCCGCCGTGGGGCACCTCAGCCACCGAGCCGCCACCCGCCCTGCGGCAGGTCGAGCGCGGCCTGCGGGCCCCACGAGCCCTTCTCGTAGGGCTGCACCGACGGCGGGTTGTCGAGCACCGGCTGCACGACCTGCCACAGCCGGTCGACCTCGTCGGAGCGGGTGAAGAGGGTCTGGTCGCCGCGCAGCACATCGAGCAGCAGCCGCTCGTAGGCCTCGAGGGGGTCGCCGTCGGGCACGTCGTCGACCAGGTCGAGACGCAGCCGGGCCTCGACGAGCTCCATGTCGGGTCCGGGCCTCTTGGCCTGGAGCTCCACGGTGATCTTGGGGTCGTCGGTGAGCTCCAGCACCAGGTCGTTGCAGCCGGCCTGGTTGGAGAAGATCTTGGTGGCGGGAGTGCGCAGCCGCAGCGTGATGGTGCGCCTGCCCTCGGCCAGCGCCTTGCCGGTGCGCAGGTAGAACGGCACGTCGCGCCACCGGTCGTTGTCGACGAAGGCCTCGATGGCCACGAACGTCTCCACCTCGGAGTCGTCGGCGACGTCGTCCTCGTCGCGGTAGCCCTCGAACTGCCCGTAGACCACGCGCGCGGGGTCGAGGGGGCGCATGGCGGCGAAGACCGCCGACTTGGCGTCGCGCAGGGTGCCGGCGTCGAAGTCGACGGGGTCCTCCAGCGCCACGAAGCCGAGCAGCTGGCTGAGGTGGGTCGAGACCATGTCGCGCAGCGCCCCGGTGGACTCGTAGAAGCTGCCCCGACCCTCGAGGCCGAGCGCCTCGGGCACGTCGATCTGCACCGAGGAGACGGTCTCGCGGTTCCACGCCGGCTCGAAGAGCCCGTTGGCGAAGCGCAGGGCGAGGATGTTCTGCACGGCCTCCTTGCCCAGGAAGTGGTCGATGCGGAAGACCTGGTCCTCGTCGACGACCTCCTTGAGGCTGGCGTCGAGCTCCCGGGCCGTCTCGAGGTCGAGCCCGAAGGGCTTCTCGATGACCAGGCGGGCCCGCTCGGTGAGCCGCTCGCGACCCAGCATGGCGATCATGCCCTGCATGGCGCCGGGGGGCACCGAGAGGTAGATGAGGCGGCGCACGTCCGCGACGTCGGCGTCGAGCTCCTCCTCGGCACGGCGCACCGCAGCGGCGAGGTCGGAGCCGTCGTCGGCGTTGGACGTCTGGAAGCTCACCCGCGAGACCAGGTCGTCGAGGATCTCGGCGTCGGGGTGCTCGACGACGTCCTCGAGCCCCTGGCGCACGCGGTCGCGGAACTCCTCGTCGCTGCCCGGGGAGTGCCGCCCGCTGCCGATGAGGCGGAAGTCGGCCGGGAGGCGGCCGTCCTCGGCGAGGCGGTAGAAGCCGGGGAAGAGCTTGCGGGCCGCCAGGTCTCCGGTGGCCCCGAAGAGCACCATCACGTGCGGCGGCAGGTGCTCGCCGGCGGAGTCGGGTCGAGACGTCACGGTGGACCTTTCGTGGACGGGTTCGTGGGCGCGGTCGTGCGCGCCACGGGGTCAGGACTACCAGGCCACCTGTAGGGGTGACCAGGCCCGCGCCACCGACCGGTCGGCCGCTGGCTAGGCTCCCCGGGTGAGTGCAACCCTCGTCGCCAAGGACCTGGCCGGGGGCCACGCCCACCGCACGCTCTTCGAGGGCCTCGACCTCACCGTGGCGCCGGGCGACGTGGTGGGGGTCGTCGGCGCCAACGGCGCCGGCAAGTCGACGCTGCTGCGCCTGCTGGCCGGGCACGACGCCCCCCTCGCCGGCTCGGTCTCGACCGCGCCGTCGGACGCGTTCGTGGGCTGGCTGCCCCAGGAGCACGAGCGCGTGCCCGGGGAGAGCGTCGGCGCCTACCTCGCGCGACGCACGGGCGCGGCGGCGGCGACCGAGCGGATGGAGGCCACCGCGGCCGACCTGGGCTCGCAGGCGCCCGGGGCCGACGACGCCTACGCCGCCGCCTTCGACCACTGGATGGCCAGCGGCGCGGCCGACCTCGAGGACCGCACCGGGGCGGTGCTGGCCGACCTCGGCCTCGACCTCGGCGCCGACACCCCGATGACCGCCCTGTCGGGAGGACAGGCCGCACGGGTCGCGCTCGCCGCCCTGCTGCTGAGCCGCTTCGACGTGGTGCTCCTCGACGAGCCCACCAACGACCTCGACCTGGCGGGCCTCGAACGGCTCGAGGGCTTCGTGCGGGGGCTGCGGGCCGGGGTCGTGCTGGTCTCCCACGACCGCGAGTTCCTGGCGCGCTGCGTGACCCGCGTCGTGGAGCTCGACCTGGCCCAGCACCAGGTGGCGGTCTACGACGGCGGCTACGACGCCTTCCTCGAGGAGCGGGCCGTCGCCCGGCGCCACGCCCGCGAGGCCTACGAGGAGTTCGCCGCCACCAAGGCCGACCTCGTGTCCCGCGCCCGCACCCAGCGCGAGTGGAGCAGCCAGGGGGTGCGCAACGCCCTGCGCAAGAGCCCCGACAACGACAAGATCCGTCGCCGCGCCCAGTCGGAGTCCTCGGAGAAGCAGGCGCAGAAGGTGCGGCAGATGGAGTCGCGCATCGCCCGTCTCGACGAGGTGGAGGAGCCGCGCAAGGAGTGGGTGCTCCAGCTCGAGATCGCCGCCGCGCCCCGCTCCAGCGCCGTCGTCGCCAGCCTCGACGCCGCGACCCGCACCCTCGGCGACTTCCGCCTCGGACCGGTCACGCTCCAGGTCGACGCCGGCGACCGCATCGGCATCACCGGGCCCAACGGCGCGGGCAAGACGACGCTGCTGCGCCTGCTGCTCGGCCACGACCAGCCCGACTCCGGCCGCTCCTCGCTGGGCGCGAGCGTGGCGGTCGGAGAGATCGACCAGGCGCGCTCCGGCCTGGCCGAGGACCAGCCGCTGGGAGCGGCGTTCGAGGCGCTGGTGCCGCAGTGGAGCCAGGCCGAGGTGCGCACGCTGCTGGCCAAGTTCGGCCTCAAGGCCGACCAGGTCACCAGCCGGGTGGGGCGCCTCTCCCCCGGCGAGCGCACCCGGGCCGCCCTCGCGCTGCTCCAGGCGCGCGGGGTCAACCTGCTGGTGCTCGACGAGCCCACCAACCACCTCGACCTGCCGGCCATCGAGCAGCTGGAGCAGGCCCTGGAGTCCTACACGGGAGCGCTGCTGCTGGTCACCCACGACCGGCGCCTGCTCGACGCCGTGCGGCTGGACCGGCGCTGGGAGGTCGAGGCGGGCGTCGTCACCTCGGTGCTGGGCTGAGCCGGGCCGAGTGGGCTCAGCCCACGCGTTGGGGGCGGTCGTCCAGCAGCCGGTTGGCCAGCAGGGCCGCCTGCGCCCGTCGCTGCAGGCCCAGCTTGGCCAGCACGTTGGAGACGTAGTTCTTCACCGTCTTCTCGGCCAGGAACATGCGGTCGCCGATCTGGCGGTTGGTGAGGCCCTCGGCGATCAGGTCGAGGATCCGACGCTCCTGCGCCGTCAGCGTCCGCAGCTCGGCCGGCACCTCGCGTCGCGGCTGCGGCGTGCGCTCCGCGGCCCGGCGCACCAGGGCGGGGTCGATGAGCGTGCCGCCCGCGGCCAGCACGGCCACCGCGTCGAGCAGCTCGGTGCCGGTGACCTGCTTGAGGACGTAGCCCGCCGCCCCGGCGTGCACGGCGGAGTAGAGCGCCTCGGCGTCGTCGTAGGACGTCAGCATCAGGCAGGCGATGCTCGGGTCGACCGCGCGCACGTGGCGGCAGACCTCGATGCCGGTGCCGTCGGGCAGCCGGGCGTCGAGGATGGCCACGTCGGGTCTCAGCGCCGGGATGCGCGCCATCGCGGTGGCGGCGCTGCCGGCCTCCCCCACGACGGAGTAGCCCTCGACGCTCTCCAGCAGGTCGTGCAGGCCCCGTCGTACGAGCTCGTGGTCGTCTAGCAGAAACAGTGTGGTCACGGCGATCCCCCCTCAGGTCGGCCGAGAACGGGCACGTGGTGCTCCCGGCACACAGTGTGACCCAGACGACAGCCGTCGACCAGGGACCAAAGTCCCGACACAGGTCCTCTCCCGCGGTGCATGATGGCGCTCCACGGCCGGGGGGACGGATGGATCGCGACGACAACGACGAGGTGCCGGCACTCGGCTTCGACTCGCTGCTGCTGCAGCTGGTCGACCGTGCCGGGGAGCTGATCGGCGCGCGGGACCGGCTCAAGTCCCTCGTGCGCGCCAACCACGACCTCGTCACGGCGCTCGACCTGCCCACGGTGCGGCGCCGCGTGTGCTCGGTGGCCGCCGAGCTGGTCGACGCCCGCTACGCCTGGCTCGTGGTGTGGGACGACGACGGCGAGCTCGAGGACTTCGTGCACCACGCGGTCGACGAGGGCGTGACCGGCTCCCTGGGCGGGGCGGTGGACCGGCAGCGCCTGCTCTCCGACGTGATGGCCACCGGCCACCCCCACGGCCTGGTCGCCGCCTGCGCCCCGCACTGCTCGTGCGGCACGCCCGAGCTGCACGAGCCGGAGGGCGGACTGCTCGTGGTGCCGATCCGTCCCCGCCAGCAGCTGCTCGGCACGCTCTACCTCACCGCCAAGCGCACCGGCACCTTCACCGCCGACGACGAGGAGCTCGTGCACGCCCTCGCCGTCACCGCGGGCATCGCCATGACCAATGCCCGGCTCTTCGACGACCTCGCCTACCGCGAGCAGTGGTCCTCCGTGCTGGCCCAGGCCTCCCGTGACCTGTCGGTGCAGGAGGGCGAGGAGGTCACCGCCCTGCTCACCGGCGCCCGCGACCTGGCCGGCGCCGCGGTGGCCGCGGTGACCGCGCCCGGGGACGACCCGGCCACCCTCGTGACGACCCACGCGGTGGGGCTGGCGGCCGAGGCCTCGATCGGCCTGGTGCTGCCCGTGCGCGGCACCCTCGCCGGCAAGGCGGTGACCTCGGGGGTCGCCGCGGCCGCCGACGGCGTCGACCAGCTCTCGCCGCACGGCTACCGCGGCATGGGCGAGCTCGGCCACGCCCTCGCGGTGCCCTTCGTCATCGAGGACCGCGGGGTCGCGGCGCTGGTGCTGGCCCGGGAGCGGGGCGAGGGCGGCTTCCTGCGCCGCGACATCGAGATGGCCGAGGCCTTCGCCGCCCAGCTCGGGGTCGTGCTGGCCCAGGCCGAGGTCCGCGCCACCCGCGAGCGCCTCGGTCTGGTGGAGGACCGGCAGCGCATCGCCCGCGACCTCCACGACCACGTGATCCAGCGCCTCTTCGCCGCGGGGCTCGGGCTCGACGCCGTCGTGCTCCAGATCGGCCCCGGGCCGGTGGCCGACCGCATCGCTCTCATGAACGAGGAGGTCAACGCGGCCATCAGCCAGATCCGGCAGAGCATCTTCTCGCTGGGGGCCACCTCCCGTCCCACCTCGCTGCGCGGACGGGTGGCCGAGGTCGTGGGCACGACGGTCGGCTTCGCCGTGCCCCCGGCGACGACCTTCGCCGGCCCGGTCGAGCACGTGACCCAGGAGTCGCTGGCCCAGGACGTGGCCGCGGTGGTGCGGGAGAGCCTCGCCAACGCCGTGCGGCACGGGCGGGCCGGCACCGCTCACGTGCACGTCGCGGTGCGGGAGGGGTGGCTCGTCGTCGAGGTCGCCGACGACGGCATCGGGGCCGTCGACCTCACGCCCCGCGCCGAGCGGAGCGGCCTGTCCAACATGGCCGAGCGCGCACGGCGGCGCGGCGGGTCGATGACCGCGGAGGTGGTGCCCCGCGACGACGGCTCGGCGGGCGGCGCTCGGCTGGAGGCCGGGGCGAGCGACGACCCGCAGGCCGTGGCCGGTGGTGTCGTGGTGCGGTGGTCGGTGCCCCTCTGAGGCACTCCCGACGCCGTCTCACGAGTCCTCCAGGACCGCGGCGTAGAGCGCCACCGCGGCCAGCTGGGAGCGCACGTGGAGCTTGCGCAGCACCGCGCGTACCTGCGTCCGCACGGTCGCCTCCGACACCCCGGCGGCGACGGCGATCTCGGCCACGCTGGTGCCGGCGAAGAGGGAGTCGAGCACCTCCAGCTCGCGCGGCGAGAGCTGCGCGATCCGCCGCTCGACCGACGTCCGCTCCCGCCTGACGCGCGACCACGCGGCCACCAGCTCGGCCACCGTCTGCGGCTCCACCGACCGGTGCCCGGCCGCGGCCAGCCGCAGGGCGAGGTCGACCTCGCGCAGCGACGACGTGCCCTCCACGACCTCGCTGGCGCCCGCCTCGAGGGCCGCGCCCCACCACGGGCCGCGCTCGGTCGTGGTCACCAGGACCCAGGGCGTGCCGACACCGGCGACGGCGGTGCGCAGCGCGCCGAGCCGCCGCGGGCTGCCCACGTCGGCCACCACGAGCACGACGTCGGGCCGGCCGTGCTCGGCGGCGGAGCCGAGCACGACGTGCTCGGTGAGGAAGCCGCGCCGTCGCAGCGCCGAGGCCACCGTCTCCGCCACGAGACCCTCGTCGGCGACGACCAGCACCCCGGGCCGCGACGGGGCCGGTCGCGACGTCGCCTCCGCGACGAAGGGCGTCACCACCGCCCGCCTCCCCGGCAGCGGGGAGGGGCGGCGCAAGCGGCTGGGCCGGCGGGTCTCGTGGGGCAGACGACGGCGTCTGTGCAGGTCACAGGCCCACAGTGGAGTGTGGACGGGTCGCCGGTCGGGCGTCGCACCCCCGCATCCTGACTATTGGGCACGCGCAGGCGCAGGCGTGCGTCGGACCGACCGGTCGACTCGTCAAGCTTGGGTAGGGACCTAAGTCCCTGTGAGGACCCTGAGGGCCGTTCCTAGGCTCCGACCAGTCGCACGCACCGGGAGAGCCCGCGTGGTGCCGATTGCTGGAGGGGGGCCCAGTGAGTCAGTCTGTCGTGCCGCGGAGTGGGTTCCGCGTGCTGATCATCGAGAACCACGTCCTGTTCGCCGAGTCGCTCGAGCTCGCGCTCGGGGTGGAGGGCTACGACGCGCGCCGGGTGCGCCTGGACGACGTCGCCGGCGCGCCCGGGCAGCTGTCGAGCACCCTGGCGCGGCTGCGTCCGCGGATGGTGCTCATCGGGCTCGACCCGGGGCCGTTGGGCCAGGCGGCCCGCGTCGTGCGCACCATCGCCGCGACCGGCACGCCGGTCGTCGTCGTCACCTCCTCGCCCGACCGCGCCACGTGGGGGGAGTGCGTGCGGCTCGGGGCGCGCCAGGTCGTGAGCAAGACCCGGCCGCTCAACGACCTGCTCGCCGTCGTGCGACGACTGCACCACGGGCTGCCCGTGCTGCAGGTCAGCGAGCGCGAGGAGCTGCTGCGCCTGTGGCAGGAGCAGCGCCACGACCACGAGGACCTCCGCCGGCGTCTCGAGCTGCTGACCACGCGCGAGCAGGAGGTGCTCCAGGGGCTGATGCGCGGCTCGCTGGTGCGCGACATCGCCCGCGAGTCGGTGGTCTCCGAGGCCACGGTGCGCACCCAGGTGAAGTCGATCCTGGCCAAGCTCGGGGTCTCCTCCCAGCTCTCCGCGGTCGGCATCGCCCACCGTGTCGGGTGGTACTCCGCCGTGGGCTGAGCCGGCGTCGGGGCGGCCCGCGGATGTGCCGTATTTGCGGGATGCCCACCCCCAGAGCCCTCCCTAGCGTGGAGCGCGATGAGCGGCCCGTGAGGGCGACTCGAGGGGGTAGCAGATGTCGAGCATCGAGCTGGAGCACGCCGGGCCCGAGCCCGGGTCACCGAGGGCGGAGCTCGCCCGGGTCGACAGGGCGGCGGACGGTGGTCTGGTCGACGTGGGACTGGTCGACGTGGGGCTGGTCGACGTGGGGCTGGTCGACGTGGGGCACGTGGGGCTGGTCGACGTGGGGCTGGTCGACGTCGGCCTCGTCGACGTCGGACTGGTCGACCTGGTGCCCGAGGGTCTGCCCGAGCTGGTGGCCGACCTCGGCGCCGACCTGGCCGCCGACCTCGCCGCCGGGGAGCGGTGGCTCGGCTCACAGGCCACGCGGGCCTGCCGGGCGGCCTGCGACCTCGCAGGCCGCGCGGCCGCGCTGCTGCTGCTGGTGGGCGTGCTGCCGCTGCTGCTGGGGCTCGTGGTCGCCGTGCGGCTGGACTCGGCCGGCCCCGCGCTCTTCCGCCAGGTGCGGGTGGGGCGCGGTGAGCGTCCCTTCATCATGCTGAAGCTGCGCTCGATGGAGGTCGCGGCCGAGCTGCGCCTGGAGGCCGTCGCCCACCTCGACGAGGGCAACGGGGTGCTCTTCAAGATGCGCCGCGACCCCCGCGTCACCCGGGTCGGTGCCGTGCTGCGGCGCTGGTCGCTCGACGAGCTGCCCCAGCTGTGGAACGTCGTGCGCGGGGACATGGCCCTCGTCGGACCGCGGCCCGCGCTGCCCTCGGAGGTGGAGGCCTACGACGAGCGGACGCGACGACGCCTGCGGGTGAAGCCCGGTCTGACCGGCCTGTGGCAGGTCTCGGGCCGCTCCGACCTGTCGTGGGACGACAGCGTCCGACTCGACCTGACCTACGTCGACCAGTGGTCGCTGCGCCTGGAGGCCTCGATCCTGCTGCGCACCCTCGGCGCCGTCGTCGGCCGCCGCGGCGCCTACTGACGCGTGCGCGCCCGCCACGGCCGCCTCCCGCTCGGGTGCGGAGCGGTCGGCGGTCGGCGGTCCCGGGGCGGGCCCGGGTCGACCGGAGGCTCGTCCACACCGGCAGTGCCCCGACCCGCTCCAGGCGCAGGACACCAGCAGCCCGGGCGACGCCCCCACCGACACCCCTCCCCCGCCTGCCCCTCCCCCTTCCTCGCCCCCTGCCCGGCAACGGTCGTGGGTTGATCGAGCGTTCGTTCAACCCAGAAGCACCTCGGCCCGCCCACGACACGCAGCCCCACGAACAGCCACGACGCCACCGGGCCGCCAGCCGCGGGCTGCGGGTCGCGGGCCGCGGGTCGCGGGTCGCGGGTCGCTGACGGTCCTGGGTTGATCGAACGTTCGTTCAACCCAGAAGGACCTCGACCCGCCGAGGACACGCGAGCCCATGACGGCCCCGACGCCACCGGCACCTCGACGCCACCGGCACCCCGGTGCCCCCGGCCGCCGGTCACCGGTCGCCGGTCGCCGGCGGTCCTCCGTCGATCCGACGTCCGATCACCCCAGGAGGGCCTGCGAGGCCACGAGTGTGGACCGACCGACGTGGCGCGGTCAGCGCGGACACCGTCGCGCGGTGCGACGCCGGGCGCTTCCGCGGGCACCGCCGCCGAGCCGGGCGGCTGGCACCGCTGGATCGATCCCCCGACGGTGCCGAGCGACCCGGGTACGACGACGCCCCACCCGCTGCGTGAGCGGGGTGGGGCGTCGTCGTCGGGTGACCCCCCTCCCCCCAGAGGAGTGGGCCCGGGTCGGGGGCGGGCGGTCAGGCCGGTGAGCGGGCCCGGCAGGCGCCCCGGGTCACCGGCGCACCGCCGGCGGCCACGGGAGCGTCGTCCGAGCGCCCTCGAGGGCCACCGGGGGGCACCGGAGGGTCACTGGAGGGTCACCGTGCGCCAGGCCGTGCGGGCGGAGACGTTGCCGGCCCCGTCGGCCGCGGTCACCTGGTAGCCGTAGCGGCCCGCCGAGGGCGGGGCGAAGGTGTAGGCCCAGGTGGCCGTCGGCACGCCGGGCGAGACCCCGGCGGCGACGGTCGTGTAGGGACCCCAGCCGCTGCCGTTCCACCACAGCTTGCTGACCGTGTCCTGCACCGCGACGCGCACCGAGGTGACCCCGACGGCGTCGGTGGCGTCGCCCGAGAGCACCACCGAGGGCATCGACGCGGTGGCGTTGGTGGCGGCGGGTGCCAGCACCCGTGCCACCGGTGCGGTCGTGTCGGGCGCCCCGCTCAGCGTGAAGGAACGGGTGGCCGGGTCGGTGTCGGGCGTGCCCGAGGCGTCGGTCGCGGTCGCGGTGACGGCGTAGGAGCCGGCCGGTGCTCCCGGCAGCGTGTAGCCCCAGGTGGCCGACGGGGTGCCCGAGCCCGTCAGGGTCGCGGCCACGGTGGCCGGCGCGGTGGTGAAGGCGGTGCCGTTCCACGAGCGGCCGGAGCCGTCGGTGATGGCGAGGCGCACGCCCGCCACGGCGCGGTCGTCGGTGGCGGTGCCGCTCAGCGCGACGTTGCCGCTGGGCAGGCTCGCCCCCGCCTCCGGCGAGGTGATCGTGGTGTCGGGGGCGACGGTGTCGGGCGCCTCCGTGGTCACGGTGAAGGGCACCGAGGGCCGGGAGCCGTCGATGAGCCCGGCGGCGTCGCGGGCCTCCACGGTGATCGTGTAGGAGCCGGCCGCCCGTGGCGTCCACTCCCACGACCAGCCGGTGCTCGTCGCACCGGGCGCGTCCAGGGTCGCGGGCCACGACGTGTACCCCGTGGAGAAGCCGGTCGACCCGCTCCCGCTCCACCAGCGCCCGGTCGCGTTGTCCTTGAGGGCCAGGCGCACCCCGGCGACGCCGACGTTGTCGGTCGCGGCGCCGGCGAAGCGCACCGTGCCCAGCGGCAGCGCCGCCGCAGGAGCCGGCGGTGGGGCGGGGAAGGTCAGCGTGCCGTCGGGGCGCGTGGTGTCGTTGGTGGTGGGCGGCGGCAGCGGCGGCGGGGTGGCGCCGGCCATGGCGAAGGAGCGCACGACCGCGGACCCGGCGTTGACGTTGCCGTTGTGGTCCAGGGTCCGCACGGTGGCCAGGTAGCGGCCACGGGCGCCGACCCCGGGGAAGACGAAGCGCCACGACACCGAGGTCGCGGGCGCGGCGCTCGAGGTCCACGAGGCGATCGACCACGTCGGGGCGGCGTCCCAGCTGGCGTCGGAGGAGTTCCAGTAGAGCCCGGTGTCGGCGTCCTGCACCGACAGCTCGACGTTGCCGACCGACTGGTTGTCAGTGGCCGTGCCGGTGAGGGTGACCGAGGCCAGCGGCAGCACGCTGCTCTGGGCCGGGGCGCTCACCACCGGGGCCGACGGCGCGGTCGACTCGTAGGTGCGCGCGGCACCGGTGTCGTAGACCTGGATCCGGTCGTTGCCCGAGTCGGCGACGTAGACCCGGCCCTGGCCGTCGCAGTCGATGCCGGCAGGGCCGCGGAAGGAGTAGGGGTCCTGGCCGTAGGTGGAGCCCCAGCGGGTCACGAACGTGCCGTCGGGGTCCATCACGGTGACCTTGGCCGCCTGCTCGTCGACGATGTGGACCTGGCCGCCGCAGAAGGTGAGGTCGGCGATGTCGCGGAACTGGCCGAGCGCGGTGCCGGAGGCGCCGTAGGAGGCCAGCTCGTTGCCGGCCTGGTCGAAGACGCGCACCCGGGTGCCCGCCCCGATGTAGATGTTGCCCGTCGCCGGGTCGACCGCCGTGCCGCTGCCCCGCACGGCGATGAAGTTGGCGTCGGGGTCGTCCACGGTCGGGCTGGCGTCGAGCTCGGCGAAGGTGACGGCGTCGAGGATCTTGACGCTGGAGGCCATCCGGTCGGTGATGATCGCGACCTGCCGGCCGTCGGGGCGGGTGTAGAACTCCACGTCGCCGGGCCAGCGGAAGTGGCCGTTGTCGGTGTCGTCGGAGCCGATCTCGCCCACCTGGCGCACGTAGGTCGGGGTACCGCCGGCGGTGGTCGGGGCGTTGTAGACCTGGAGGTGGTGGCCGCGCTCGTTGACCACCCACAGCCGCTTCGGGGTCGTGGCCGTCGGCGGCTGCACCGCGATGTGGCGCGGGTAGTTCATGTCGAAGGCGCCGCCCGGCCCACGGCGGCCCCAGGCGCCGAGGGACGCGCCGGTGGAGCTGAACCGCTGGAAGCGCTGGGCCCAGGCGTCGGCCACCCACACGTCGCCGGTGGCGTCGTCGACCGACACGTCGCGCGGCTGGGCGAGCATGCCCACCGGAGGTCGCCGCGACGGGCTCGGGGCCCGCAGCAGCGGGGTGCCGCTGGAGGTGTACTTCTCGACCTCGAAGCCCCCGAAGTCGCCGACCCACACGTTGCCCTCGTCGTCGACGTCGACCTGGCGCCCGCCGCCGGAGAACTGGCCGGGGCCCTCCCCCTCGCCGCCGAAGCTCCCGACGTAGGACCCGTCGCGGCGGAAGACGTCGATGTCGGAGTTCTCCGCGTCGACGAGGTAGACCCGGCCCGAGGCGTCGTCGACGGTGATGCTGCGGTTGTCGCCACCGGTCTGGGTCGTGGCGAAGGTCGACAGGTAGGTGCCGTCGCGCCCGTAGACGTAGGCCCGGCGGTTCCAGGCGTCGGTCATGTAGATCTGGTCGTCGTCGGTGATGTCGATGCCGTAGACGCGCGCCTGGTTGGTCTCCGACGTGCCCGGGGGCGTGATGGCCCACGAGCCGAGCTCGTCGACGGTCCGGGTGGCGTCGTTGAAGTGCAGGTGCAGCAGGCGCGGCGGGTTGGCCTCGTCGAGGGTGTTCGCGGTCACCGAGAGGTTCTGGTAGTGGCTGTCGAGCACCCACACGTCCCCGGTGTCCTCCTCCACGGTCATCCAGACGGGGTAGAAGGCCCGGAACCGGTTGCCGGTCGAGGAGCTCAGGCTGGCGTCGGCGGTGTAGAGGAAGTTGCCCGCCTTGTCGTACTTGGCGATGGCGGCGGTGAGCGGGTTGTCCTTGAGCTCCGCGACGTAGACCGCCCCGTCGGTGGGGTCGGTGGCGATGCTGTAGGGCTGGCCCAGCGGGTTGGGCCGGTAGAAGTCGCCCAGCGGGTTGCCCTGCTTGTCGTAGCGGCGCACCGAGAAGTTGAGGTAGTCGCCGACCAGCACCTCCTCGGTCACGGGGTTGTACTGCACGCCCCAGGCGAAGACGCCCGGGCGGCCCTGGCCGCCGATGGAGCGCAGGAAGCGGGGCTGCTGGCCCGAGGCCACTGCGGCGTCGGCGGTCGAGCCGGTCGTGGCGACGACCAGCAGGGCCGGGGCGAGCGCCACGGTGAGGGCGAGCAGGAGGCGGGCGGCGGCCACGCGCAGGCGGCTGCGCCGCCCGGGCGTACGGCGCGCGGCGCGCGGTCGGGTCTCGGACGGGTCGGTCATGGTTGCTCCTGGTGCGAGGGACGCCGCGGCGCCGGGGTGTCAGCGGTAGCCGAGGGCGAGGAGCTGGGCGTCCAGCACCTTGTCCAGGGCCGCGACGTCCCCGGTGGCGAGGTCGTCGCGGAAGGCCTCCGAGCGGGCCGGGTCGAAGTGGTGGCGGGCCAGTCCCCGCTCGAAGGGCCGGCTGCGGGCCAGCCCCACGTGGTCGAGCACCGCGCCGAGGGTGCCGCGCGGGTCGGCGACGACGTCCTCGTGCCGCACCCGGATCCAGGACCCGGCCGGTGCGAGGGCGCGCGCGTCGTCGTAGGCCTCCATCAGCGAGCGCCAGGCCAGGCCCGCGAGCACCGGGAAGCTCTCGCCGTGCTCGCGCCACAGCTCGTGCAGGTCGGGGCGCAGCGGGCCGAAGAGCAGCCCGCCGGCGCCGCGGTGGCCGTCCCACCACGGCATCTGCAGCCACGAGCTGGCCACCGCGCGACCGTCGCGCACGACCTCGACGACCAGCGCGTCGGGGAAGCACTCCAGCAGCAGGCCGGCGCGCGGCCAGCCGGTTAGCTTGTGCAGGAAGACCGGGGCGCCCAGCGTCTCGGCCCGGTCCTCCACCAGGTCGACCAGCCGCCGCCGCAGCCACGGGGTGGCGTCAGCGGCGGTGAGGTCGCGCGCGGGGTCGACGAGCAGGGGGGACACCTCGCGGGCCAGCAGCCGGTAGGCCTCGCTCGGCGCGAAGCGCGCCCCGCCCTTGCGGGTCACCCCGGCGGGCAGGCGCCGCCAGGCGACGTTGTGGACACGGCGGCTGCGCAGCACGCCGAGGTCGTCGAGGTTGGTCACGAAGCCGGTGTCCTCGTGGCGCGCCAGCACCTCGTGCACCAGCGTCGACCCGCAGCGCCCCGTGCCGAGCACGAAGACCGGTCTCGCCCTCACCGTCGGCCCCTCACCGGTAGCCGTGACGGGCCAGCGACGGCGCGAGGATGCGGGCCACGCCCACCGGCACCTCGCGTGTCGAGCGGTTGCGGTCGGGGTAGCTCAGCCGGCGCAGCTCCTCGGCCCACGCACCGTCCTCGCCCAGCCCGGCGAAGCGGGCGGTCGCGCCGAGGACCGCGACGGGGTCGCGGACCAGCTCCTCGTAGCCCACGTGGCGCACGCGGCCCGGGTCGAGCCCGGCCAGCCCCGCGTCGAGGGCCTCGGTCTCGTGGAGCCAGTGGCGCGCGGCGAGCTCGGCGGGGTCGGCGCCCTGCGCCACCCGGTCGAGCACCCGCGCCCCGCCGTCCCACCACAGCTCCAGGTCGGGCCACCAGTCCACGCCGGTCAGCGAGCGCGTGACGGCACGGCCGTCGCGCGTCACGACCACGAAGCGCGCCCGCGGGAAGGCCTCGGCCAGCAGCGGCACCCGGCGGTTGTGGTCGATGCGCTTGGAGACCACCACCGCGGCGCCGGCGCTGCGGCGCAGCCGCTCCAGGTCGCGCACGAGGCCCGCGACGTCGACGGTGGGGTCGCCGGGGGCGGCGCCGGGCACGGCGCCGCGGCGCACGAACACCGGCTCGCCCTCCACCGGCTGCGGGAAGAGCCGCTCGGCGAGGCTGCGGCGCGAGGCGTAGCGGTAGGCGTCGTCGCCCCCGGGGCCGAACCACACCGCGCGGCGCCGCTCGGGCGCGAGGCGGGCCACGCGGCCCAGGGCCCCCAGCTCGGGCAGCGCCGGGAGCCGGCGGTGGTAGTTGCTGACCCAGCCCGCGCGCGGGTGCAGGGCCAGCGCGCGGTAGACCAGGCTCGTGCCCGAGCGCGGCGCGCCCAGCACGAACAGCGGCCCCGCGTCACCGCGGGCGTCGGGCCGGGCCGGACGGGTCGGCCGGGCTGCGGCGTACGACGTCATGGGGCTCCTCGGGTGGACGTTCTGACCCCCGGAGTCAAGCGAGCCGCTACCCCGTGCAGCGGGGCCCGGCGGGCACGTCCCCAAGAGTGGTGACGGCCCGTCGGGGCGGGGTCGGGGACCCTGATCGCTGCCTAGGTTCGGCGCCATGCAGCTGACCGAGCTCCTCACCGCCGCCGGCCGCGCCCGGTGGCTCCTCGTCGTCCTCCCCGTGCTCTGCGCCGCGCTGTGGGTGGGGGTGCACGCCGACGACTCCCCGCGCGCGACCTCGCTGGCCACCGTGGCCGTGGTCGTGCCCGAGACCGACACGAGCGCCTCGGCCGTGGCCCAGGCCGTCGAGGCCTTCCGCTCGGCGCTGGTCTCGGAGACCGCGGTGCAGGACGCCGGCGACGCCGCCGGCGTCGAGCTGGTCGTCGACCGCGACGTCACCGCGGAGCGCGTCGGCACCTCGAACCTGCTCGACGTCGAGGTGCGCACCCCGCCGGGCACCGACGTCGCGGCCGTCGTCGAGGCCCTCGTGCGCAGCACGGCCCAGGAGCTCTACGTCGCGCCCGTGGGCATCGCCCAGGCCCGGCTCGACCGCGCCGACGCCCGCTACACCGACGCGCTCGAGCGCCGTGAGGGGCTCACCGAGCGCTCGGGGCTGCTGCTGCCGATCGAGGCCTACCGCGCCAAGGAGAGCGAGGCGACCCAGCTGCGGGTCGCGCTGACCACCGGTCTGGCCAACGGCACGGTGGCCGGCGCAGGGGCCGCCGCGCTCCAGGAGGCCCTGGACCGCGCCGAGACCGACCTGGCCCGGATCGGCACCGCCGTCGACCGCTACGAGCCGGTGCAGGACGAGGTCGAGCGCTCCCGCGCCCTGCGCGCCGACGCCCGCGCGGAGCTCGACGCCGTGCTGGTGCGCCAAGACGCCGCCGTGCAGCCCGAGACCCTCGACGTCGGCGCCCCCGTCACCGAGAGCCGCCGCACCCTGCTCGTGCGCGCGGGGGTGACGGGCGCCGTCGGCGGCCTGGCCCTGGCCGCCGCCGTGGTGCTGGCCGCCGGCCTGCTGCGCGACCGACCGCGCACCCACCGCTCGGGGCCCGACCCGGCGCCGGCCAGGGGCGCGCCCGGGCCCGCGTCGACGCCCCGGCGCGAGACCCGGCGGGCGCGCCGCCGGCGCTCCGCCTCCACCCCGCCCGCCACCCCGACCGCCACCGAGGCCGACACCCCGGACCAGGACCCCGAGCACGACGGCCCCCGCACCCCGACCCCGGTCGGTCGGCGATGAGCGTCGAGCCCGCCGCGGACCCGCGGCCGGCCACCGGCCACACCACCGGACCGACCCGCGTGCTCTACGTCGCCGGCACCGGGCGCAGCGGCAGCACGGTGCTGGCCAACCTGCTCGGCGGTGTCGACGGCTGGGTCAGCGTCGGCGAGATGCGCTTCGTGTGGGAGCGCGGCCTGCTCCAGGACCGCCTCTGCGGGTGCGGCGCCTCGTTCTCGGCCTGTCCGTGGTGGGGCGAGGTGCTCGACCTCGCCCTCGGCCCCGGGACCGGCGCGCAGCGACGGGCCCTGGCCGAGCGGATGCACGCCGAGCTCACCGCGCGCACCCGCCTGCGCACGCTGCCCACCCACGTCGTGCACCAGCGGGCGCGGGTCTCCCTGCGCCCCGACGGCGAGCTCGAGCACCTCACCGGGCGTCTCTACGCCGCGGCCGCCGCCGTGGCCGGGGCCTCGGTGGTCGTGGACTCCTCCAAGCTGCCCACCTACGCCGCCGTGCTCGACGCCCTCGAGGACGTCGAGCCCCTCGTGGTGCACCTGGTGCGCGACCCGCGCGCCGCGGCGTACTCCTGGACCCGTGTCCGGGCCCAGCCCGACCTCGGTGCGGGCGCCCTGATGGAGCAGCGCGGCGCCTGGAAGAGCGCGGCGCTGTGGCTGCTGTGGAACCGCGGCATGGAGACCCTCGTGCCGGCCGGGTGCACGCGCTACGTGCGGCTGACCTACGAGGACCTGCTCGCCCAGCCGCGCGAGCAACTCGACCGGGTGCTGCGCACCCTCGGGCTCGACGGCGGCGACCTCGGCGCGCTGCTGCCCGAGCCGGGCGTGGCGCGGCTCGGGGTGCACCACACCGTCGCCGGCAACCCCGCGCGCATGCGCAGCGGCCTCGTGCCGCTCACCCTCGACGACGAGTGGCGCCGCTCGATGCCGCAGGGACAGCAGCGCGCCGTCACCGCCCTCACCCGGGGCACCCTGCGGCGCTACGGCTACCGGCTGCGCGCCGGCGCCCCGGGGCGGTGAGCCGGCGCCGGGCCCCCGGGGGCGTCCGCGCGGCGCCGGGTCGGCCCGCATCACCGGGTCGGGCTACGTCACCGGTCGTGCTGCTCGTCGTCGCCCTCGCGCTGGGCGGCTGCGGCGGGGCCGACCCCGGTGCCCGGGAACCCGCCGCGCCGACCGCGCTGCCCGGCGCGACGGGGGCCCCGGGGGCTCCGGGGGCTCCGGGGGCTCCGGGGGGTCGGCCCACCACCACCGGCTCCGCGACCCCCGCCCCGGTGCTGCCGGTCGACCCCGACGCCCGGGTCAGGGCGGGCGCGGCCGGGTGGCTGGGCCTGAAGTGGAGCCGGGCCCAGCCCGGCACCTTCGACTACGTCGCCGACTTCCCCGCCGGCCTCACCTTCGCCGAGGTCGAGTGGTGCGACGTCGAGCCCCGCCCCGGGGTCCTCGACTGGACCCGTCTCGACGCGCTGGTCTCCGACGCGGTCACCCTCGGCCACGCCCCGATGCTCAAGCTGCGCACCGGCCAGTGCTGGGGCACCACCCCGCCGCGGGTGCCACTGCCCCCCGGCCGGGTCGGCGACGAGGCGGCGGGCAAGCAGACCTCGACCCCGCCGCGCGACCTCGACGCCTACCTCGCGCTCGTGCGGCGGGTGGTGCAGCGCTACGCCGCGCGGGGCGTGCACGTGTGGGCGATCGAGAACGAGACCGACGTGACCGGCTTCTGGGCCGCCTCCCCCGCCGCCTACGACCGGCTGGTGCGCCGGGTCGCGCCCGTCGTGCGCGCCGCCGACCCCCGCGCCCGGGTGCTCGACTCTGGCCTGTCCAGCACCGGGTACGGCGTCGTGCTGGCCGCCCGGCTGCTGGCCCGCGACCGCGACCGGGCCGCCCTGGCGGCGTACCGGCTCCACTACGGGCGCCGCATCGAGGGCGGCGCCAGCCGGTGGCCCGCGGTCGAGCGGGTCGGGGGTCCTGACGGCCTCGCGGCGGTCCTGCGCAGCGAGCCCGCCCGGCGGGCCCGGCAGACCTGGCGCCACGCCCTCGCGCTGGTGCGCGACGGGGTCGTCGACGCCTACCAGCTGCACTTCTACGAGGCCCCCGAGGCGCTGGCCCAGGCGCTGCGGGCCGTGCGCGGCGCTCTCCCGTCGGGCGCCCGCGTCGAGGCGTGGGAGGTCGGCACCGCCTGGCCGGGCCCGCGGTGGGACGCCCGCCGGCAGGCCGGCGACCTGTGGCGCTCGACCGCGCTGCTGCTCGGCTCCGGGGTGCGCGTGGTCGTGCAGCTGCCCGTGGCCTGGACCCCCGATGCGGACGCCCAGGTCTTCCGTGGGCTGACCCGCCCCGACGGCCGCGTGCTGCCGGCCGGACGCGGCTGGGCTGTGCTCGCGCGGGCGCTCGCCGGCGCCCGGCCCGGCACCGTGGCCCCGGTGCGGGAGCGGCGCGGGCTGCGCGGGGTGCGGTGGCTCGCCGGGCCCGCCGGGTCGCCGCGGCCGTGGCGGGCGGTGGTGTGGTCGGAGACCGGCCCGAGCCCCGCGCCGCGTGCGTGGCGGCTGCGCGCAGCCACCGGTCGCCGGCTCCCCGCGGGGTCCGACGTGGGGGCCGCGCCGGTCCTGGTGCGCTCCCCCGGCCCTATCCGCTGAGCGCGGGGGCCCGGACCGCGGCCCCAGGACCCACAGGACCCACCGGTCCCTGGCGACGGGCGCGGGCGCGGCGGTAGACGGACTCCAGCAGGTCGGTGGCGACGTCCCAGTCGTAGCGGCGCACGGCGTCGGCGCGCAGCTGGTCGGCGCCGGCCTGACGGGTGGCGGCCGGCCGGTCGAGCTCGCTCTGCAGCACCCGGCGCAGGTCGTCGCCGTCGCCGGCACGGAAGACGGCCCGCCCCGGGGCGGAGCCGCCGAGGATCTCCAGGTGCGGGGCGATGTCGCTGGCCACGACGGGCCGGGCGTGCGCGGCGGCCTCGAGCAGCGCGATCGGCAGGCCCTCCAGGAGCGAGGGCTGGGCGACGAGCGTGGCCCCGGCCTGCAGGGCGGTGAGGTGGGCGCCGTACTGGTAGCCGACGAGGAGCACGCGGGGGTCGAGGGCGGCGGCCGCGCGCAGCTG
The DNA here is from genome assembly GCF_023712465.1 of Nocardioides sp. P86. Taxonomy (NCBI): domain Bacteria; kingdom Bacillati; phylum Actinomycetota; class Actinomycetes; order Propionibacteriales; family Nocardioidaceae; genus Nocardioides; species Nocardioides sp. P86. The sequence continues at coordinate 694,133 of NZ_JAMAYE010000002.1, forward strand.
CTCGACGTAGGCGTCGGTGTGGCTGCTGTCGCCGACCAGCACGAGCCGCTGGTCGGTCGCGACGTCGCGGAAGGCGCGCACCAGGCCGAGCGGGTCCTTCTCCGGCACCAGGCGACCGACGAAGGCGACGTAGCCGCCCGGGCGCAGACCGAGGCCGGCGAGGAGGCCGAGGTCGGCGGCCGGCACGACGGGCACGCCGTTGCCGATGTAGGTGGTGTAGCGACCCAGCTCGTCGCGGTAGTGCTCGGCGAGCGCGCGGGAGACCACCACCACCTCGTCGGGCACGTGGGCCGACAGGGTCCGGCCGGCACGCAGCACGCGCTGCGCCCCACCGCCCCACTTGTCGCGCTGGTCGTCGAGGCCGTGCACGGTCTGCACGACCGCGGCGCGGCTCAGCGAGCGGGTCAGCGGGGAGAACAGGCCGGGACCCAGGGCGTGGTAGTGCACGACGTCGAGGTGGGCGCCGGCCGCGACGAGCGCGCTGAGCGCGCTGTGCACGAAGGCCTCTCCCCCGGCGTGGCGCACGGTGGGCAGCGAGGCCAGGTGCACCCCGTGGTAGCTGCGGGTCGTGCGCTCGGCGTAGCCCGGTCGGCAGTAGACGGTGACGTGGTGGCCCCGGGCGGCCAGCCGCGTGGCGATCTCCTCGACGTGGCGCTCGACGCCACCGGCGCGCGCGGGCAGCCCGCGCTGCCCGATCATGGCGATGCGCAGCGGGCCGCGCGGGTCGCGACGGGGGCCCGCCGGCGCTCCGGCGGCTCCCGGCGCGCTCGGGGCGGGGAGGGTGAGGGGCGTGCCGGGGCGGCTGGAGACGACGGTCATGACGCGCCTGCTTCCTGGTAGTGCCGGACCACGGAGCGGAGGTGGGTGCGGGGGTCGTGGTCGCGGGCGACCCGCGCCCTCCCGGCCAGGCCGCGCCGCCTGGCGCGGGCGGGGTCGGCGAGCACCGCGCCGAGCACCTCGGTGAGCCGGGCGGGGTCGTCGGGCGGCACGAGCCAGCCCGTGGTCTCGTCGACCAGCTCCGGCAGACCGCCGAGCGTGGTCGTCACGACCGGCACCCCGAGGGCCTGCGACTCCAGCACCGACAGCGGCTGGTTCTCGTGCCAGCGCGAGGGCACGACCGACGCGGTGGCGCCGGCCATCAGCGCGTGGAGCTCCTCGCGCGCCAGACGCCCGTGGAAGCGCACGCGCCCCGGGGCGACGGCCGCGGCGAGCCGCTCGAGCTCGGCACGGGCGGGCCCGTCGCCGGCGACGTCGAGCACCGGGCCGGCGGGCTGCCCGGCGCCGCCCGCGGGCCCGGCGACCCCGGCCGCGGTGAGGTCGAGGGCGCCCACCGCGCGCACCAGGGTGTCGACGCCCTTCTCGCTGGACAGGCGCGCGGCCACCACGAGCCGCGGATCGGCGGGCGGGCCTTCCGGAGGCGCACCGAGCACCGCGAAGTTGGGCTGCACGCGCACGCGCCCCGCCTGCACGCCGGCGGCGGCCACCTGGTCGCCGAGGAACCGGCTGGGAGCCAGGAAGCGGTCGACGGCGTCGTAGGCCCCGAAGCGGCGGTGCAGGTCGACCTCGAGCGCCGCGGCGGCGCTGGCCGCGCGCGAGCCGCCCTGGCAGGAGCGCCGGGCGGCCTCCCACGGGCCGCGCGTCACGCACGCGGTGCAGGGCGCGTCGTGGTCGAGGAAGCGGTAGGTCGGACAGACCAGCTTGTAGTCGTGCAGGGTCAGCACGACCGGTACCCCGCGCGAGGAGGCCGCGTGGAGCACCGAGGGCGAGAGCTGGTGGTAGACGTTGTGGGCGTGCACGACGTCGGGGCGGAACTCCTCGATGGCCGCCGCCATGCCGCGGGCCGCGGGCACCGACCAGACCATGCGCCCGAGCAGCCCGAGGCGGGCGACCGTGCCGGAGGGCGCCGGGTCGAACTCCACGTGCCGCGGTGGGCGGCCGACCGAGGCGACGTCGTTGTCGGGGTGCTGCATCCCGAAGAAGGCGACCTCGTGGCCGTCGACCCGTTGCAGCTCGGCCAGGTCGAGCATGTAGCCCTCGGCCCCGCCGCGGCGGTGCAGGAACTTGTTGACGTGCAGGACGCGCATCTCACTCTCCCCCGGTGACGGCCTCCCCGGCCGCGCTGACGCGACGGCCGGTGCCGGGCTCCACCGTGCCGCCGGCGGGGTCCTCCTCGGCGCGAGACGGCCGGCGCTGCTCGTTATTGGGGACGGGTCCGGCGTCGAGGGCGGGGTCGAGGGCGGGGTCGGTGCCGCGCTGCACCAGCGCCGAGACGCAGCCGGCCAGCGCGGCGAGGTAGACCCCGACCACGACCTGCGACATCAGGTTGGCCACGGCGCTCATCAGCACGTAGCCCGCGGCGACCCCCGCGAAGGCCGCGGCCAGGGCGCGGTCGCCGACGGGGCCGCCCCGGGTGCGGGCCCAGCCGCGCACGGCGGTGCGCACGAGCTGCGACACGAAGAGCGTGAAGGCGAGCAGCCCGAGCAGGCCCATCTCGACGTAGGCGCGCAGGAAGTCGTTGTGGGGCTGCTTGCCCTCGAGGCTCTCCCCCGCGACCTGCTTGAGACCGATGCCGGTGACGGGGCTCTCCGAGGCCAGGTCGAGCGCCTCCGACCAGTACTCGAAGCGCCAGGTCAACGAGTTGCCCGGCTCGCCGCGCAGGCTCTCCTCGTCGCCGAGGTCGCCGAAGCGCTGGGCGATGCCGGGCACGAGCAGCAGCACGACGACCAGCGCCCCGGCCACACCGAGGAGCAGCCGGCGCTGCCGCAGCGCCACCACGACCGCGACGCCCAGCAGGGCGGCCAGCCAGGCGCCGCGGGTGTAGGTGGCCAGCAGGCCGAGCGAGGCGAGCACGGCCACGGCGGCGCAGACCAGGCGCAGCCGGGTCTCGCTGCGGTGCACGACCTGGGCCAGCGCCACGACGACCACGATCGAGAGGTAGGCCGCGAAGGGGTTGGGGTGGGTGAAGGTGCCGACCGCCCGGTCGAAGCCGCCCGCCTCGAAGAGGCCCTCGCCGCGCACGACCTGCACCGCGGCCGTCGACAGCGGCACCACCGCGGCCAGCAGCAGCACGAGCACGAGACGGCGCCGGAAGGCCGCGGAGGCGGCCAGGCGCTCCACCACCAGCAGGGTCACCGCGATGCTGGCCAGCCGGGTCCACTCCACCAGCGCCACGGCGTACGCCGGGGCCACCGCGACGCCGACGAGGCCGGCCCCGGCGAAGGCCAGCGAGGCCAGGGCGAGCGGGGAGAGCCGCGGCCAGCCCTCACGGCGCCAGGTCGCGAGCAGCCAGGTCGAGGCGGTGCCCAGCAGCAGGATGCCCAGGAGCGCGGCGGGGTCGAGGCCGGCCGGCCCCGGCACCCGCACGGCGTCGAGGGAGGTGCGCACGAGCAGGACGACGAGCACGAAGAGGTCGATGCGCCGCAGCGCGAGGCCCACGAGGAGCACCACGCCGAGGCCGACCACCAGGCCGGTCACGACCCGGCCCCCCCGGTGCGCCGGTGGCGGCCGCCGCTCGAGGCACGGCGCTGCACGACGACGGTGAGCACGAGGACCACCACGCCGGCCGAGCCCGCGACCACGAGGCGCAGGGCCGAGCCCGGCAGCAGCGGGGCGAGACCGCCGCCGAGCGCCCAGGCCGCGCCGGCGGCCGCGGCGACCGCGAGCGCCCCCAGCACCGACCCGCGCAGCGCCGCGGCGTCGAGCCGCGGTCGGGGCAGCTCGGAGCGCACCAGGCAGTGGTGGGCGTGGACCACGTTGGCGACGTTGCCGGCCACGAAGGCGGCGGCGACGCCGAGCACCTCGTAGCCCGTGCCGAGCAGGGGCAGCACCGCCACCGGCAGCAGCGCCAGGTCGACGGCGACGCCGACGACCGCGTTGCGCAGCGGCACGCGCGTGTCGCGCGCGGCGTAGTAGGGCGCCAGCAGCGCCCGCTGCACCGCCGAGGCCGGGAAGGACAGCGCGAGCACGACCACGCACAGCCCCAGCAGCCGGGCGTCGGACTCCCCGAAGCGGCCGAGGCCGAAGAGCAGCTCCACGCCCGGCACGGCGAGCACGACGGTGAGCGCGGTCAGCGGCAGCGAGACCGCCACCATCAGCCGCAGGCCGAGGGTGGCCAGGGCGGCGGCCTCGTCGCGGCGGCCCGCGACCTGGGCCCGGGTCAGCCGCGGCAGCACCGCGACCATCACCGAGCGGAAGAGCACCGTGCCGCCGACGGCGGAGACCAGCCGGTTGCCGTAGTGCAGCACCGTCGCCGACCCGGGGGCCAGGAAGGACGCGATGGCGGTCTCGGCGACGCGGGCGAGCGGGTTGAGCCCGGCCGCGGTCGAGGGCCGGGCCAGCAGCCGCGGCAGCGCCACCAGCTCGGGGTCGCGCCAGCGCGGGCGGGCCACCCGGAAGCCCCGCAGCACCGCCCACGCGAGCACCAGCAGCAGCTGGCAGGCCGAGCCGACGACGTAGGCCACCGGCAGCACCCGGACGTCACCGGGCCAGGTGAGCACCAGGCCGGCGGCCACCAGGTTCATCACCACCGTCATGGCGGCGGGCACCACGACCTGGGCGCGGGCGTTGAACCACGAGCGCAGCACCTCGCAGCCGGCCGCCAGCGGCAGCGTCCAGACCATCACCCACAGCAGCGAGGCGGTGAGCGCGGTCTGCTCGGCGTCGAAGCCCGGCGCCAGCACCCGGGCCAGCAGCGGCCCGAGCGCGCCGAGGGCCAGGGCCAGCGCGGCGCCGATGCCCACCGCCGCCAGCAGGGTGCCCGTCACCAGGCGTCGCATCCGCCGTGCCTCGAGGGTCACCGCCCAGGTGGCGAAGGTCGGCACGAGCACCTGGTTGCCGAGCAGGAGGAGCACGGCGGTGCCGGCCAGCGGCAGCCGCGCGGCGGCCACGAAGGCGTCGGTGTCGCGACCGGCCCCGAAGGCCGCGGCCGCCGCGACGTCGAGCAGCAGCCCGGCGCCGAGGGCGAGGGTGGCCACCGAGCCGCTGAGCGTGCTCTGGCGAGCCACGCCGCGCGTGCCGGTCGGCGGCGCCCCCGCGACCGCGGTCGCGGGGGCGACCGACCCAGGACCCACCCTCACCGCCGGGGGTCCCGCGGGGCCTGCCGCCGCAGCGACACGTCGGCCGCGGCGGCCAGCTCGGTCTCCAGCGCCGTGCACGCCGCGCGCACGCGCGGGTCGAGGTCGAGGCGGCGCGGACGCGCGCCGCGCGCGTCGACGTGGGACCACAGCCCCGGGGCCGGCTCGAGGCCGAGGAAGCGCGCCATCGCGCTGATCGACGGCTCGGGGTCGGCGACGGTCCGCTCGTAGGAGACCACGTGCACGTCGCGGCGCCGGTGCAGGCCGCCCTCGAGCAGGAGCCGGTTGCGCACCAGCCAGAAGAGCGCCGCGGCCGACCACGGGTCGAGGCGGGCCGGGTCGAGGGAGCGCACCAGGTCGAGGGAGGCCGGCGAGAGCCCGCGCTCCTGCCAGCGGCCCGTCCAGCGCCCCTCGGCCGCCGCGGCTGCGACCTCGGCCAGCACGCGGCGGTTGACGTCGCCGAACTTCGCGACCGCCGAGGCGGCGCGACCGTCGACGTCGCGGTAGACCCACACCGCCCGGCTCTCCGGCCCGAGCCGGTCGAGCAGCTGTGCGGTGCGGTCGCTGTCGCACAGCGCCTTGAGCAGCACCACGGCGTGGCGGCTGTCGCCCACCACGCCGCGCACCACCGCGTCGTCGCGCAGCTGGAAGCGGGCGAAGGCGCGGCGGTCGTTCTCGTTGTGCACCTCGACCGAGGGGTCGCGCTCGATGCCGCGCACGACCATGTTGGTGCCCGAGCGCTGCACCCCCACCACGAGCACCGCGCGCGCCGAGCCGGCCGGGCGCGGGTGCGCCCGCCGCCACCGGTACGCCGACACCGCCCCGGCCAGCCGCTCGCGCGGGTCGAGCCCGTCCTCCTCCACGAGGCGGCCGAGACCGTCGCGGCGGGCCCAGGCCACGTGGCGGCCCGCGCGGGCGCGCAGCCGCGCGGCGGGCGAGGCGTCCTCGGGCAGCGGCGCGGCGGCGAGGGCGTGGACCGGCCCTGACGCCGTCTCGACGGGGGCGTGGGAGTGGGACAGCGGGTCAGGACACACGAGGCCTCCTCAGGGAGCGACGGTGAAGGAGCGGAAGGCTTGCGTGGTGGGGTTGCCGGCGGCGTCGGAGGCCCGCAGCTGGTAGCCGTAGGACCCCGGGGCCGCGGCCCAGGGGCGCGACCACGTGGTGCTCGCCGCGCCGGGCGGGGCCAGCGCCGCCGGCAGCCAGCTGAAGGCGCCCCAGGAGCCGTCGGGGCGCAGCCACCGCCCCGTGGTCTTGTCCTTGAGGGCGACGTCGACCGAGGCCACCGCGCGGTCGTCGGTGGCGGTGCCGCCGAGGGTGGCGGCGTCGGCGGTCACGGTGGACCCGGCGGCCGGCCGGGAGTCCGAGAGCACCAGCGGCGTGGTGTCGGGCGGCAGCACGCCGGTGAGCGTGAAGGAGCCGACCACGGCGACGGCACCGGCCCCCAGCACGTCGGTGGCGCGGGTGGCGACCTCGTAGCCGTCGGGCGACGGGTCGGCCCACGACCAGTTCCACGCGGTCGAGCCGGTGGAGGGGTCGGAGAGCGCGGCCGGGAGCCAGGCGGCGGTCGTCGAGAACGAGCCGTCGGGCTGGAGGAACTGCCCGGTGCCGCTGCGGCGGATCCTGACCTCCACCGACTCCACGCCGGTGTCGTCGGCCGCGTCGCCCGACACCACCAGCGGCGGCTCGATGGCCACGCTGTCGTCGGGCGAGGGGTTGGTGAGCACCGTCTCCGGGGCCACGGTGTCGGTGGTGGTCTCGGGCACCACCGTGAAGTCGACGGAGGTCGCGGGCGAGGCGTTGCCGGCGACGTCGACGCCGCGCACCTCGGCGTGGAAGCTGCCGGAGTACTCCACGCCGATGAAGCTCCACGCCCAGGTCATGCTCCGGGCGGTGTCGCCGACCAGCGGGCTCAGCGCCCAGGTCTGGGTGGTCGACCAGGTCGAGTTGCCCGCGTCGAACCACAGCCCCGTGCCGGTGTCCTGCACCGCCACCTGCACCGAGGCCACCCCGGTCTCGTCGGTCACGGTGCCGCTGAAGCGCACCGGCCGGGCGGGCACGGTGGCGCCCTGACCCGGGTAGGCCAGGGTCGTGGTCGGCGGCGGCCAGGCGCTGCCGCCGCGGGCCCTGGCGGGGTCGAAGACCATCACACGGTCGTTGCCCGCGTCGGCGACGTAGAGCAGGCCCTCGTCGTCGGTGGCGATGCCCGAGGGGTTCTTGAACTGGTAGGCGCCCTGGCCGTAGCCGCCCCACTTGCCCAGGAAGGTGCCCGAGGTCGTGAAGGCCTGCACCCGCGAGGCCAGGTCGTCGGTGACGTAGAGCACGCCGTTGCTGACGACCATGTCCCAGATGTGGCGGAACTGCCCGTCACCGGTGCCGGAGGTGCCGAAGCTGGTCAGCAGGGTGGTGCCGGTGGGGTTGTAGACGTAGACCTTGGTGCCGTCGGCGAGGAACACGTTGCCGGTGGCCGGGTCGATCGCGCCGCCGTGGTTGCCGGCCCGCGTGATCTGGCCGATCTCGGTGCCCGAGGCGGCGTCGAGGATCTTGACCTTGCTGGAGTTGCGGTCGGTCACGATGGCCCGCCCGGCCTGGAACTCGATGTCGAGCGGCCACCGGAAGGAGCCCGGGTCGGCCGAGTCGCTCTCGGCGCTGCCGAGCTGGTCGACGAAGCTGCCGTCGTACTCGTAGCGCTTGATGTGGTGCCCGCGCTGGTTGGCCACCCAGACCCGCCGGCTGACGGGGTCGACGCCGATCCCGCGGGGGTAGTTCATGCCGTAGGTCGGCGAGGCCGAGCGGGTGCCCCAGGTGCCGATGAAGGCACCGGTCGGGGCGAAGCGCTGGAAGCGCTGGTTCCACGAGTCGGCCACCCACACGTCGCCGGTCTGGTCGTCGACGTCGACGTCGCGCGGCTCGCCGAGTTGGCCGGCGACGGCCGGCTGGGCGGGGCGCGGGAAGAAGCCGGCGTCCTCGCCGGTGGCGGTGAAGCGGTGGACACGGGCGTTGCCGTACTCCGCGACGTAGACCGTGCCGTCGGGCGCGACCGCGGGCTGGCGCGGGCTGCCCAGGTTCAGCGGGCCGGTGCCGGCCCCGGCGCCCAGGGTGTCGACGTGGTTGCCCTGCAGGTCGAAGACCTCGACCACGCCGGTGGTGGGCACCGAGACGTAGAGCCGGTTGCGCGCGTCGTCGACGGCCATGCCGCGTGCGTCGCCGCCGAGCAGCCCGGCGCCGTAGGTGGCCAGGTAGGAGCCGGTGGGCGAGTACTTGAGGATCCGGTTGTTGAAGGTGTCGGTGAGCCAGAAGTTGCCGGAGGCGTCGGTGTCGACGCCGTAGATGCGCGGGATGGTGCTGCTGGTGGTGCCGGGCGGGAGCACGTTGAAGGTGCGGGTGTTGCGCCCGTCGGAGAGCCGCCAGACCCGCACGGCGGGCGGGTTGGTCAGCGAGTTGGCGTAGTGGCTGTCGGCCTGCACCAGGTTGCCGGCGCCGTCGATGCTGATCCAGGCCTGGTAGTCGATGCCGTTGAGGGTCAGCTGGCGCAGGAAGGCGCCGTCCTTGCTGTACTGCGCGACCTTGTTGCCCGGCTGGCCGTCGGCGATCTCCGGGACGTAGATGTCGCCCTGGCGCGGGTCGATGCCGATCGAGTAGGGCTGGCCCGTGGCGTTGGCGCGGTAGAACGACCCGAGGACCCGTCCGGCGGGCGTGTAGCGGCGCACCTGGTTGTTGAGGTAGTCACCCACCACGACCTCGCCGCTGACGGGGTTGACCTGGACCCCCCACGGGAAGACGCCGGGGCGGCCGTTGCCGCTGATCGAGCGCACCAGCGCCGGGGCGCTCCACGCCGCCTGCGCCGGCGGGCTGCTCAGGCCCACGAAGACCAGACACGCGGCGACGACCGCCAGCGCCAGCACCACCGGGGGCACCCGACGCCGCGCCGTGCTCACCGGGGCGCTCACGGGGTCACCGTGAACGACCGCCAGCCGGGCTTGCCCGTGCCGGTCGCGAGCCGGCCCGCGGTGTCGGTGGCGTCGGTGGAGAAGCCGTAGCCGCCCGGGGCGACCCCGGCCAGCTCGTAGGACCAGGTCGTCGAGGCGCCGCCGGGCGTGGCGAGCACGGCGCTGACCTTGGTGGCCGCGGCCTGCCAGGTGGTGCCGTTCCACCACAGGCCGGTCGAGGACTGCTTGATGCCGAGCTTCACGGACGCGACCCCCCGGTCGTCGGTGGCGGAGCCGGTGATGCTCACCGGCGCGGGCAGGGAGGCGCCCGCGGTGGGCGCCGTGAGGGTCACGACCGGCGTGGCGGTGTCGCTGCCGCCGCTGGTCGCGGTGAAGGACGTCGCCGGTCGCGGCGTCGGGTTCTGGTTGCCGCTGGCGTCGTCGACGCGCACCTGCACGGCGTAGCCGGTCGCGCTGGGCAGGGTGAGGCCCAGCGACCAGCCGGTCGAGGTCGAGCCCGGGGCGGCCAGGGTGGTCGGCACCCAGGTGAACGCGCCCCAGCTGCCGTCGGGGCGCAGCCACGTGGAGGTGTCACCGCGGCGCACGGCGACGTACGCCGCCGCGACGGAGCGGTCGTCGCTCGCGGTGCCGGTCAGGGTCACCGGCCCCACGGGCACCTGCTGGCCCGCGGTGGGCGAGGTCAGGGCACCGCTCGGTGCGGTCGTGTCGGGGGGCGGCGACGCGCCCATCGTGTAGGTGCGCACGACGTCGGCGTAGGTGTCGGCGAGGTAGATGGTGCCGGTGGGCCCGACCTCGACCGCCGAGGGGTGGTGCAGGCCGCCGACCGTGGCCTCGAGGCTGCGGTCGGGGGCCAGCACGACCATCTCGTCGTCGCCGCTGTCGGCCACCACGACACGACCCGTGGGGTCGACGCCGACGCCCTCGGGGGCGTCGAGCGTGCCGCCCGCGGTCCAGCTCCGCACGGGGGCGAATCCCGCGGCCGGCGAGTAGGTCAGCTCCTGCACCCGGTTGTTGCCGCGGTCGGCGACGTAGACGTGGCCGTCGGGGCCGACGGCCACCGCGCTGGGGAAGCGGAAGTTGGTGGCACCGGCCCCGCGGGAGCCGAAGACGTGCACGGGCAGCGGGCCCTTGTTGTCGGTGCCGAACACCGCGCCGGCCACGTCGTAGGCCTTGATGCGGTGGTTCTGGGTGTCGACGACGAAGGCGTAGCGGTCGGAGGCGCGGATGGCGATGTCGTAGGGCCAGTTGAAGGAGCGGGTGTCGGCGCCGGCCGGGGCGTTCTTGACGAAGCCGATGCCGGTGCAGCCCTCGTCGAGCACCTGCAGCTGGTGCTGCTTGGTGTCGGCCACCCACAGGTCGCCGGTGGCGGGGTCGACGGCGAGACCGCGGGGCCAGTTGAACTGCCCCAGCTGGGTGCCCTCGGCGGCGCGCTGGCCGCAGTGGCCGACGAGGGACCCCGAGGCGTCGAAGCGTCGGAACTGGTGGTGCACGGTGTCGGAGACCCACAGGTCGCCGTCGGGTGCGAGCGCCATGCCGCGCGGCTCGTGGAAGACCGCGGTGGAGGTGGCCTCGGGCATCACCGCGCCGATGGTGCGGTCGTAGGCGAAGCCGGTGGCGGTCCGCGTCCAGCGCTCGACCCGGTCGCCCCACAGGTCGGCGGCCCACACGTCGCCGCTGCCGTCCTGGGCCACCGCGACACGTCGCATCGTGGTGAACGTGCCCACGGTGGTGGGCTCGCCGTAGCTGCCGAAGGCGGTGACGAACGTGCCGGTGGTGGTGAAGACCTGCACCCGGTTGTTGAGCCCGTCGGCGACGTAGACCAGCTCCTGGCCCGTCACCGGGTCGAGGGCGGTGGCGATGCCGTAGGGGGTGCGGAACTTGCCCTCCGCGGTGCCGGTGCCGCCCCACGTCGCCAGGCAGGTGCCGTCGGGGGCGAACTTCACGACCTGGTTGGTCTTGTAGCCGGCGACGTAGATGTTGCCGGCGCTGTCGGCCTGCGCGTCGCGGTTGTCGTTGATGTTCGTGCAGGCGCCGTTGGCCACGACGGTCTGCAGGACCGCCAGGTCGTCGTCGAGCACGACGACGCGGGCGCGGCCGGTGTCGCCGACGTAGACCTTGTCGCCCTTCGCGGAGACCCCGAGGGGGAAGGAGAAGGCGGTGGCGGGTCCGGTGGTGGAGCCCAGCCAGGCACCGCTCGGGGAGAGCTTGACGATGCGGCTGTTGCGGGTGTCGGCGACGTAGACGTTGTTCTGGTCGTCGACGCCCACGTCGCGGGGGTTGTCGAACTGTCCGGTGCCCGCGCCGTAGGTGCCCACCGACCAAACGAGCGTGCCGTCGGCGGTGTAGCGCGCGACCCGGTTGTTGCCGGTGTCGGCGACCACGACCGTGCCGTCGGGCGCCGTCTCGACCCCCGAGGGGTACATCTCGGCGTGCAGCGGCCCGCCGAGCACGGGCCCCGGGTCGGCGGGGCCGGCCGAGGCGGGGGCCGCGACGACGAGGGCGGCGCTGAGCACCAGCCCGGCCAGGGCGGCCAGGACGGCCAGCGGTGCGGGGGTGCGGCGGGTGGTGGGCATCGGGTCCTCGTGGTGGTGTCGGGTGCAGGTGCCGCCGGGGCGGGCGGGCGGAGCCGTCACGGGGTGACGGTGAAGGTGCTGCGGGGCTTGGTGGGGTCCTGGTTGCCGGCGGCGTCGCGGGCGATGGCGGTGACGGCGTAGGTCCGGGCCAGCGGCGGCTGGAAGGTGAAGGCCCAGGTGGTGCTCGTCGCACCGGGGGCGGCGAGGACGGCGGTCACGGTGCGGTAGGACGCCCCGAAGCTGCCGTCGGGGCGCAGCCACTCCTTCGACACGGTGTCCTGCACGGCCAGCAGCACCGTGGCGACCCCGGTGTCGTCGGTGGCGCCGCCGCGCAGCGGGACGGCCCCGAGCGGCACCCGCGCCCCCTGTGCCGGGCTGGTGACGGTGGCGTCGGGGGCCACGCTGTCGCTCGCGCGCACCGTGACCTGCCGCGAGGCGGGGGTGGCGTCCTGGTTGCCGGCACCGTCACGGGCCCGGGCCGTGACCAGGTACCTCCCGGTCGCCAGCGGCACGTCGAGCGACCATCCGGTGCTCGCGGCGCCGGGGGCCGCGAGGTCGGAGAGGCGCTGGGCGCCCGCCGTGGTGCTCCCCCAGCTGCCGTCGGCCTTGAGCCACAGCCCGGTGTCGCGGTCCTTGACCAGCACCGTGACCGAGGCGACGCCCGACCCGCCTGCGGGGTCGCTGGCGGTGCCGGTCAGCGACAGCGTCGGCGGCGCCACGACCGCGTCCTGCGCCGGGGAGGTCACGACGGTGTCGGGCGCTCCGGTGTCGGCCCCCGCGACCGTGAAGGACCGGGTCGCGGTGGCCGGGTTGCCCGCCTGGTCGCGGGCGGTGACGCTCACGGTGTGGCCGCCGGCGGTGCCGGCGACGAAGGACAGCGAGAAGCCGGTCGAGGTGGACCCGGGGGCGGCGAGGGTCGCGTCGAGCTCCTGGCGCGCGCTCCCCCACCCCCCGGAGGCCTGGAGCCAGCTGCCGTCGGCGCGCTGCACCGCCACGGTGACCCCGGCGACCGAGGTGTCGTCGGTGGCCGTGCCGGTGACCGCGACGCTGCCCGCCGGGAGCGAGGCGCCCGCGGCCGGCGACGTGAGCGTCACGCCGGGGGCCGTGGTGTCGGGCGGCGGCGGGGTGCCCTGGGGGTCCCACAGCGAGACCCGGTCGTTGCCGTAGTCGGCCACCGCGAGGTCGCCGTCGGTGGGGTCGACGGCGACCCCGCGGGGCTGCTCGAGCTGACCGCTGCCCGACCCCGTGGAGCCGAAGGCGGTCTCGACCGCGCCGGTGGCGTCGAGCACGACCACGCGGTCGTTGCCGGCGTCGGCGATGTGGAGGCGCCGGTCGGCGCCGGTGCCGGTGACCAGGAGGCCGCCGGGCTTGCGCACCTGCCCGCTGCCGGTGCCGGAGGCGGCCACGGTGGCGAGCAGGGTGCCGGCGGTGGAGTAGCGCTCGACGCGGTTGTTCTGGGTGTTGGAGACCAGCAGCGTGCCGTCGGAGTCGACCGCGACGCCCTCGGGCCTGCTGGCCGCCGCGGCGCCCGCGACCGGGAACGTGCCCAGCACGGCACCGTCGGAGGCGAGGTGCACGACGCGGTTGTTGTTGGTGTCGGCGATCCAGTAGCCGCCGCTGCCGTCGAGCGCGGTCTGGTGCGGGCGGCTCAGGGTCGTGCCGGCCGGGGGCTTGACCTGGCGCACGAAGGCGCCGGCGGCGGTGAAGACGTCGATGCGGTTGTTCTCGCTGTCGGTGACGACGACGTCGCCCGCGGCGGTGACGAGCAGTCCGCGCGGGAAGATCAGCGAGCCGTTCTGCGGCCCGTAGCCGCCCCACTGCGAGACGTAGGACCCGTCGGGCGCGAAGCGCTGGATGCGGTGGTTGAACCAGTCGGCGGCGTAGAGCGAGCCGTCGGGGCCGTAGGCCACCGCGAAGGCGCCGTTGAAGCCGCCGGCGGTCGGCCCCGTGCCCCCCACCGTCCGGTCGTACGCCGGGGACGCGCCGGCGCCGTCGTAGACCGCGAGCCGGAAGTTGAACGTGTCGCACACCGCGACCTCGGTGGTGCCCGGCAGCCGGGTGACGCAGTGCGGCGAGCGGAACTGCTGGGCCCCGTCGCCGTAGGCCGCGACGGGGGTCGCGCCGAGCGAGCCGCCCGTGGCGGTGAGGTGCTGCACGCGGTAGTTGAGCGCGTCGGCCACCCACATGCCGCCCGCGCCGTCGGAGGTGACGCTGCGCGGCGACTTGAACTGCACCGCCCCGGTGCCACGGGTGCCGAAGGTGCGCACGCACGCGCCGGTGGCCGCCTCGAGCACCACGATCCGGTCGTTGTCGGTGTCGGCGACCAGGACCCGGCCGTCGTCGGCCAGTCCGACGTCGCGGGGGCGGGAGAAGGCGGTGCCGCCGCAGGTGGTCTGGGTCCAGGCCGTCGCCCCGGCACGGGTGAGGGCCCGCACGCTGTTGGCGTAGGTGTTGGCGACGTAGACCCGGGTGGCGTCGTTGGCCAGGCCGTAGGGCTGGGTCAGCCCGCCGATGGTGCCGAGCTGCTGGCCGGTGCGCGAGAGGCGCACGACGCGGTTGCCGCCGGTGTCGGTCGCCCACAGCGCGGTGGGGTCGGCCGCGTCGAGCTCGAGGTCGCGGGGGTCGGTGAGACCGGTCGTGGTCAGCGGCGTGACGGCGCCGGTGGCGGGGTCGAGGGTCACGACCCGGCTGCCCCCGGAGTCGGCGACATACCAGGTGCCGTCGACCACGGCGAGGCCGGCGGGGTAGACCGGGGCGCGACCGCCGGGGTCGGAGAGCTGGTCGCGGTAGACCGGGCTCAGCGGCTCCTGCGGCGGGTCGACCGGGCCGGGGGCGGCGAAGACCTGGACGCGGTCGTTGTAGGTGTCGGCGACGTACATCCGGTCGTTGCCGAAGGCGAGGTCGTGGGGGTCGAAGAACTGGGTGTCGCCGTTGCCGCGCGAGCCGAAGCCGTCGCCGAGGTCGACGAGGTCGGCCGAGAGGTGCACCAGGCGGCTGTTGCCGGTGTCGGCCACCCAGACCGAGCCGTCGGGGGCGACCTCCAGGCCCTGGGGGCCGAGCAGGCCGGTGGCGAAGGAGGCCAGCGGCGTGCCGTCGAGGGCGAGCTTCTGCACCCGGTTGTTGCCGGTGTCGGCGACGTAGACCGCGCTCGGCGTCACCGCCACGCCCATGGGGTCCTGCAGCTGTCCGGGGGCCGTGCCCTGGGAGCCGACGGTGGCGAAGGTGCCGCTCGCGGGGTCGAAGGTCTGCAGGCGGTGGTTGCGGGTGTCGGCCACCCAGACCACGCCGTCGGCGCCGACGTCGGCGTTGGAGGGGTAGTTGAAGCGGCCCGTCTCGCTGCCCGTGGAGCCGTAGGACGGCACGCCGGTGGGCGACAGGTCGGCGGCGAAGCGCTCGATGCGGTCACCGCGCGTGTCGACGGCCCACACCGAGCCGTCGGGCCCGGTCGTCACGCCCTCGGGCCAGGAGAAGGTCGCCGGCTGGGTGCCGCGGGCACCGACCCGGTCGACGTAGGTGCCGTCGGGGCGGAAGCGCTGGATGCGGTGGTTGAGGCGGTCCATGACGTAGACCTGGCCGCTGGGGGCCACGTCGACGGCGTAGGCCTCGGCGAAGCCGGGGGCCGGTGCCTCGGCGCCCTCGATGGAGCGCACGGAGGCGCCCGCGGGGCTGAAGACCTCCAGGCCGCCGCCCCAGAAGTCGGCGCCGTAGACCGCGCCGTCGGCGTCGACGGCCACGCGTCGCAGGTGGTTGAACAGACCCGCGTCGACCGGCGGGTCCTCGCAGGGCTGCGGGTGGTTGCTGCAGCGCCCGCCGAAGGATGGCAGCCACTGCGGCGTGGGGCCGGAGAGGTCCCAGCGCGCGATGCGCCCGTTGCCGGTGTCGGAGACGTAGATCGTGTCGCCGTCGGCGGACCAGACCGTGTTGTAGGGGAAGTTGAGCTGGCCCTCGCCGCTGCCCGAGGCGACGCCGTCGCCGAGCACCACCGCGGGCGTGGTGCTCGCCCACACCCCGGCCGCGGACACGTCGTAGGCCTTGACCTGGTGCTGCTTGTAGGCCGTCAGCCAGATCCGGCCGTCGGGGCCGCGGGCGACGTCGCGGATGCCGCCTGCGCCCAGCGCGGTGCCGGTGGGCGACTTCCAGCGGAAGACCCCGTCGGCGTCCCAGGCCTTGACCAGCGACTGACCGGTCGAGGCGACGAGCAGCACGTCGTTGGCGGCGTCCCAGGTGACGCCGATGGGGGTGTTGAGGGTCTCGTTGCCGGTGCCGAGGCCGCCGCGCTGCCACAGGAAGGTGCCGGTGGCGGTGAACTTCTGGATCCGGTTGTTCTCGGCGTCGGCGACGTAGACGTCGCCGGCCTCGTCGACCGCCACGTCGCGCGGGCTGGCCATCTGGCCGGGCTCGGTGCCGTAGGTGCCGAAGCCGCCGAGCTTGGTGCCGGTGCGGGTGTAGAACAGCACGCGGTCGCGGCCGGTGTCGGCCACGACGAGCCGGTCGTGGACCGCGTCGACCTCGAGGCCGGAGGGGTACATCGCCGCCTGGGAGGGCCCGGCCAGGGTGCCGAGGAAGTCCGGCGGGGCCGCCGCGGCCAGCCGGGCCGGTGCGGCGCTCGCCGCGGGCTCGGCGCCGCGGGCGCTCGCCGCCAGGGCCAGCCAGGTGGTCAGCACCAGCGCGAGGGTGAGCAGGGCCGCGGCGATGAGCACGGCCTGCTCGCCGTGGGTGCGCTGTCGTTCGATCCGGTGTCGGGCCACGAGGGCGATACGACCAGCGACCGCCCGGCCCCCCGGGCCCCGCAGGGCCTTTTGCCTCATTGTGGGGACCCCCGGCGGCGTCGCGCCCGCTCCCCACATTTGAGGACCCCCGCACAGGCCGTGGCGAGGGGGGCCCGGAGCGGCGGAGGCTCGCCCCATGACGACCGCTCACGACGCTCCCCCGAGCCCTGGAGCACCGGCCGACCCAGCCGGCCCCCCAGCCGGCCCCCCGGCCAGCCGCCGCGCCCGCGCCGCCATCATGGTGGGCTGCACGGTGCTCACCACGGTGCTCGCCGCGGTGGGCACGCTGCTGGTGGTGCAGTCGCACCTGGCCGGGCAGGTCGACCGCGTCGACGGCGTCTTCGCCGGACTCGAGGACCGCCCCCCGCGCCCGAGCGGCAGCCCTGCGGCCGACTCGATGAACATCCTGGTCATGGGCACCGACCGGCGCGCCGACGGCCTCACCACCGGCACCGAGGCCGACCTCGAGGGCTGGATCCCGGGCGCGGGTCGCTCCGACGTCATGATGCTGGTCCACGTCGACGGCGACCGCGCCGGCGCCTCGGTGGTCGCCTTCCCCCGTGACTCCTGGGTCGACGTGCCGGGCTGGGGCTCGCACAAGATCAACGCCGCCTACTCCTACGGCGGCCCGCGCCTGGCCGTCCACACCGTCGAGGAGCTCACCGGCCTGCGCGTCGACCACGTCGCCATCACCGACTGGACCGGCTACGGCTCGATCATCGACGCCGTCGGCGGGGTCACCGTCACCGTGCCCCGCACCGTGACCGACACCCGGCACGACGTGGTGTGGGCCCAGGGTCGGCAGACCCTCGACGGGCGCCAGGCGCTGCTCTACGTGCGCCAGCGCTACGGCCTGCCCGGCGGCGACCTCGACCGCATCCGCCGTGAGCTGGCGGTGGCGCGCAACCTCGCCCGCGGGGCGCTGCGCGAGCTCGGCGGGCCCGCTCCCTGGGACGTCTACGACCTGCTCGACACCGTCACCCGCAACGTCACCGTCGACAGCGGCTGGGAGGTCTCCGACATGCGGGCCCTGCTCACCGAGCTGCGCGGCATGACCAGCGACGACATCACCTACCTCTCGGCCCCGGTGTCGGGGCTGGGCCGCGAGGGCGCGGAGAGCGTCGTCTACCTCGACCGCGCCCGGGCCGACACCCTGTGGGAGGCCCTGCGCACCGACACCGTCGAGGCCTGGGCGGCCCGGCACCCCGAGCTCACCACCGTCGGCCCGGTGCTCTGAGGCCCCGTGCTCTGAGCCCGTGTCCTGAGGCGACAGCCGATCCTCCAGATCGGTGATCCAGAGCAAAATCCGGAGACCTCCCCCACGCCCTTGTCCAGGGTCATGGGTCCCACGCGGCCCTGATTACCCCACTTTGCTGATGGATCGGCCGCGGGGGCTGCCGATGCTCTAGGGGCACGGACCGACCCGGTGGTCCGCGCCCGGCACCCCCGCCGGCGTCCCACGGCCCCGCACTCCCCCCGGAGGCACCCTCCTCCCCGTCGCAGGTCCCCGCGGTGGTCGTGGTCCCCACCCACGCCCAGGAGCCCCCCCATGCCCCCCAGCACCCCCCCGGCACGACCGCGCGCCCGCACGCGCCGCGCCCTCGTCGGTGTCCTCACCCTCCTGACCGCCGTCGTGGCCTCGCTGCTCGTCGGCGCCTCCTCCTCGCCCGGCTGGTCGGCCGACCTGTCGGGTCGGCTCACCAGCCAGAGCCCGTCGCGCTCCTACGACGTCGACACGCCGGCCGGCACGCTCGCGGCCCGCGTGGACGTCGAGCTGCGCCGCGACTCCGGCCGCCTGGCCCGGCGCGCGGCCCGCGTCACCCCGCCGACGCTGACGGTGTCGCTGCGCCGACCCGACGGCTCGGTGGTGATGAGCGACTCCGGCACGAGCCCGGTGCGGATCTCCGGCCGGGTCGCCGCGGGCTCCTACCGCCTGGTCGTGCGCACGTCGTACCCCCTCAGGGACCGCTACCTGGCCTACACCGCCGACCTGACGCTGCCCACGGCCTCCGCGACACCGACCCCGACGCCGACCGCCACCGCGACGCCCACCCCGACCCCCACCCCGACACCCACGCCGACCGCCACGGCCACCCCCACGCCGACCCCGACGGCTCCCACCCCGGTCACCACCGACCTCGCGCAGGAGTCCTGCGGCACCTGGGTGCTCTACCAGGTCTCCTCGGTCACCGACCTGGAGCGGCTGCGCCCGCGCATCGAGGCCGCGCTGGCCCTGCCCGGTGTCGTCGGCTTCTCGGTGCGCTTCCCGTGGGACGCCGTCGACCTGACCGGCACCCAGACCACCCACCCTGTGCTCGACCTCGCCGACGAGATCGCGCGCGGCGCCGGCAAGGCCCTCTCGATCCGCTTCATGGCCGGCGCCCACACCCCGGCCCGCGTCTTCGACGCCGGTGCCGCGAGCTACCTGGTCGACGGTGCCCGCGTGCCGCTGCCCTGGGACTCCACGACCGGCACCAACGACGTCTTCCTGCGTGAGTACGCCGCCTACGCCCGCAAGCTCGCCGCCTGGTCGCGCGCCCACGACGTCCACCTGCTGCACCTGTCCTGGTACGGCCTGGACTGGGCCGAGCTCAACCACGGCGCCGAGGTCCGCGCCGCCGCCGGCTACACGCAGGCGGCGTGGCTCCAGGGCCACCGCGAGCTGGTCGACGTGGCCGCCTCCCTCGCCTCGGGCGACCTGGCCGTGGAGCTCCCGCTCTCGGGCTACGGACCCCTCTCGGGCGGGCAGTCGGCCGCGCTCGCCGACCACGTCGTCAGCCTGGTCGGCGCCGACAGCGACCGGTTCTTCGTGCAGGCCAACGGCTGGGACGAGACCCGTGAGTGGGGCTCGCCCGACATGACGGTGGAGGGCCAGTTCGACAGGATCTGGGCCAAGCCGGTCGAGCGCGGCCTGCAGATGATCCAGCCCGACGGCTACGACTGGACGCGGGTCTTCGACCGGCTGCGCACCTCCGGCGCCACCTACGGCGAGGTCTACCTGCCCAGCTTCTGGCAGGTGCCCGGGCCGACCCCGGCCTACGACAACAACACCGAGGCCCGGATCGCCCAGCTGGAGAAGGAGATCGCCGCCTTCGGCGCCACCTGCTCCTGACCGGACGGTCTCAGGTCGGCGTCGCCCGGCTCCCCACCGGGGAGAGGGGCCGGCGGCGCTGCACCTCGGCGGCGACCAGCTCGTGCAGGGCCCTCACGCTGGCGGCGTAGCCCGGTGTCGCGTGCTCGGGCACCGGCTGGGCCAGCAGGCGGGCCAGGTCACGACCCGGCAGCTCGCGCAGCGCGGCGGCCACCTCCAGCGGCGAGGTGGCCGGGTGCAGCGCCCAGGCCAGGGAGCCGCGGGCCCGCAGCGACGCCGCACGCTGACGACGTCGGCGGTGCACCAGCTCGGTGAGGGTCATCGCTGCTCCTGGGGGCGTGGTCGGGGGGCCGACGGGGGCCCCTCGGGCCGGACCGGGGAGATCTCGAGGCTCGTTGGCGTCGCAGCGGCTGACGCCGACCCCCGTCGACGAGGTCCATCCCAGCCCAGCCGTCACACCCCCGACAGGGTCCAAGGTCCCTGCTTCCCGCGTCCGGCCGCTCGCCGGCCGCGACGGCGCGGGACCGGGCACGGGGGTCTCCGGTCCCGCGCGCGGCGGACCTTCGCCCCTGGGCACGACCCTCACCGCGACGGTGGACTGGCGCACGTCCCCGCACGTCCCCGCACGCCGCCGCAGGCCAGGAGCCCCCATGGACCACCCCAGCGACCCCGCCGCCCACCTCGCCCCCGAGCCCACCCTGCGCGACCTGACCGCCCGTGAGTGCTGGGAGCACCTGGCCCGTCAGCCCGTCGGTCGGCTCGCCTGCGTGCTCGGCGGCAGGGCCGTGCTGCTGCCCCTCAACCACCGGGTGCACGACCACGCGGTGTGGTTCCGCACGGCCTCCTGGAGCCGCCTCGGCGTGCACCTGCCCGGACTCGAGGTCGTCTTCGAGGTCGACGACGCCGACCCGCGCACCCGCAGCGGCTGGAGCGTGGTCGCCCGCGGCACCACCGAGCACGTGCTCACCGGCGTGCCCGGCTCCCCCGGGGCCGAGGACCACGGCGATCCCGCGCCGTGGCCCGGTGGCCCGCGCACCATGCTCTTCCGGCTCGTGCCCACCGAGCTGACCGGGCGGCTGCTGCGACCCGCGGCCGTCGTGGCGCCGGTCGGCGTACGTCCCGGGTCGGTGCAGCGCGACCCCGGTCACGTCGCCGCCGCACCGCGCTGAGCCGGGCCCGGCCCGGTTGGTCGGGGCGCCTACCGTCGGTGGGATGGACACCACCACCGACCTCCCCACCGCCGACCCCGCCGAGGGCCCCGCCGGCCACGACGCGGGCACCGCGCTCGTCGTCGGCGCCACCGGCATCGCCGGCTCCGCGCTCAGCCGGCTGCTCGTCGACCAGGGCTGGCAGGTCCTCGGGCTCTCCCGGCGCTCGGCCAGCGACGTGCCCGGTGTCGAGCCCGTGCAGGCCGACCTGACCGACGCCGCGGCCCTGGCCGCCGCGCTCGAGGGGCACCGCCCCACCCACGTCTTCCTCACCGCGTGGGCGCGCCAGGACACCGAGGCCGAGAACATCCGCGTCAACGCCGCCATGGTGCGCGACGTGCTCGCCGCCGTGCGGCCCGCCGGCTCCGTGCGCCACGTCGCGCTGCTGACCGGCCTCAAGCACTACCTCGGCCCCTTCGAGGCCTACGGCCAGGGCGAGGTGCCCGACACGCCCTTCCACGAGGACGAGGAGCGCCTGCCCTACCCCAACTTCTACTACGCCCAGGAGGACGAGCTCTTCGCCGCCGCCGGGCGTGACGGCTTCACCTGGAGCGTGCACCGCGCCCACACCGTGATCGGCTACGCCCTGGGCAACGCCATGAACATGGGCCAGACCCTCACCGCCCAGGCCGCGGTGTGCCGCGAGCTGGGCCGGCCCTTCGTCTTCCCGGGCTCGCAGACCCAGTGGGACGGCCTGACCGACATGACCGACGCCGGCCTGCTGGCCGAGCAGATGCACTGGGCCGCCACCACCCCGGCCGCCGCCGACACCGCGTTCAACACCGCCAACGGCGACGTCTTCCGCTGGCGCTGGCTCTGGCCCCGACTCGCCGCCCGCCTCGGCGTCGAGCCCGAGGGGTACGCCGACCGGCCCCGGCCGCTCGAGCAGCAGATGGCCGACGCGGGTCCGGTGTGGACGGCGCTGGCCGAGCGCGAGGGCCTCGCCGAGCCCGACCTCGACCGGGTGGCGTCGTGGTGGCACACCGACGGCGACCTGGGCCGCGACATGGAGTGCCTCACCGACCTGGCCCGCAGCCGCGCCGCGGGCTTCACCGGCTACCGCTCCACGCTCCAGGCCTTCCTCGACCTCTTCGACCGGCTCGAGGCCGACCGGGTCGTGCCGCGGGTCGACTGACCCGCGGCACGCCCGGCCGCGGCGCGCGGGTCAGCTGGTGGGCACCATCCAGCCCAGCACCGGGGTGGACTGCAGCCCGACGATGACGCAGACCAGCAGGAGCAGCCCGAGGCTCCAGCCGATCACCTTGCGGAAGATGTCGCCCTCGCGCCCGGCCATGCCCACCGCGGCGGCGGCGATGGCGAGGTTCTGCGGGCTGACCATCTTGCCGAGCACGCCGCCGGAGGTGTTGGCGGCGGCCATGAGCAGCGGGTCGAGACCGGCCTCGCGGGCGGTCTGCACCTGCAGCGCGCCGAAGAGCGCGTTGGCGGAGGTGTCGGAGCCGGTGACGGCCACGCCGAT
This sequence comes from Nocardioides sp. P86, assembly GCF_023712465.1. NCBI lineage: Bacteria > Bacillati > Actinomycetota > Actinomycetes > Propionibacteriales > Nocardioidaceae > Nocardioides > Nocardioides sp. P86. The sequence goes on from NZ_JAMAYE010000002.1 coordinate 716,270, forward strand.
CCAGCCGAGGATCGGCGAGAGCAGCACGAAGGCCCCACCGGCGCCGGCCAGCCAGGCGCCCAGCGAGGTGGTCTGGCCCGAGAGGTTCATGACGTAGGCCAGGCCCAGCACGGCCATGACGGTGACGATGGCCGAGCGCAGCTCGACGTAGGTCTTGACGTAGGTGCGGGCGGCCTCGCCCGGCGAGACCTTGAGGATCGCGGCGGTGATGACACCGGCGAGGATCATCAGCGTGCCCGCGGCCGGGAGCCAGTTGAGCTTGAACAGCGTGGCCACCGGGTCGCCGGCGGGGTTGGTGATGTCGAGGCCGGGCCAGGCGAAGGAGTAGGTGAACGGCTCCTTGGCGAGCGCGTCGACCACGGCGGGGATGCTGACGATCGAGAAGATCGCGATGATCACGAGGTAGGGCGCGTAGGCCTTGGCGACGTCGGCGCCGCTGTCGCGGGGCGCCTCCCCGGCGCGCGATCCCGGCGAGGTGCCGCCGGGGCCGCTGGTCGCGCCCCCTCCGGCGGGGGCGCCGCGGCCGGTGGAGGCGGTGACGGTGGTCGAGAGGCCGTTCGGTCCCCGGCGGGTCGAGGTCGCGCGGGCGTCCTCGACCTCGTCGTCCTCGGCGGCGGCCTGCTCGGCGGTCAGCACGTCGGCGGGCGTCCAGACCCGCAGCAGCAGCACGACGGCGGCGGCGCCGACGAGGGCGGCGACGATGTCGGCCAGCGGCACCGAGATGTAGTTGGCGGCCACGAACTGCGCGACGGCGAAGGCGCCGCCGCAGACCAGCGCGGGCAGCCAGGTGGCCTTGAGCCCGCGGCGGCCGTCGACGACCAGCACCAGGATGAGCGGCACGATCACGGCGAGGATCGGGGTCTGGCGGCCCACCATGCCGCCGAGGCCGTCGACGGTGAGGCGGGGGTCGTCGCTGACCGCGGAGGTGACCGAGGCGAGCGTGACGATGGGGGTGGCCAGGGCGCCGAAGGCGACCGGGGCGGTGTTGGCGATGAGCGCGACGGCGGCGGCCTTGATCGGGCGGAAGCCGAGGGCCATGAGCATCACCACGGTGATCGCCACCGGGGTGCCGAAGCCGGCGAGGGCCTCGAGCAGCGCGCCGAAGCAGAAGGCGATGATGATGGCCTGGATGCGCTGGTCGGGGCTGACCTTCTCGAAGGAGCGCCGCAGCACGTCGAAGTGGCCCGAGGCGACGGTGAGGTTGTAGACCCAGATCGCGTTGATGACGATCCACAGGATCGGGAAGAACCCGAACGCCGCGCCGTCGAAGGCCGCGAGCGCGGCCTGGCCGACGGGCATGCCGAAGAGGGCGACGCCGATGACCAGGGCGACGCCGAGGGAGATCAGGCCGGCCAGCCACGCCTGGAGGCGCAGCCCGCCCAGGAGCACGAAGAGCGTGAGCAGCGGCAGCGCCGCGCACAGGGCGCTGAGGGCGAGCGAGTCGCCGACGGGTTGGAGGTCTTGCTGGAACATGCGGGCTCCCGAGGGTGCGGCAGTGGGGGACGGATCCGGGGACGGAGCCCAGGACGGGGTGGTGCGGAGGGTCAGCGGTGCGACGGTGGGGTCAGCGCGCGGCCGGGGTCGGGGCGAAGACGCCGGCGCCGGCGCCCTGGATCGAGGCGTCGAGCACCTCGATGGTGTGGGCCATGCCCATCGGGTGCCCGGAGCGCTCGATGGCCGAGGTGACCTGCATGAGGCAGCCGGGGTTGGCGGTCACCAGCACCTGGGCGCCGGTGGCGACGATGTTGGCGGCCTTGCGGTCGCCGAGCTCGCGGGCCGGCTCGGGGTTGATGATGTTGTAGATGCCCGCCGAGCCGCAGCACAGCTCGGCCTCCGCGATCTCCTTCAGCTCCAGGCCGGGGATGGCCTCGAGCAGGCGCCGCGGCTGCGCGCGCACGCCCTGGGCGTGGGAGAGGTGGCAGGCATCGTGGTAGGCCACGCTCATCTCCAGCGGGTGGCGGGGGGCGACCGGTCCGAGCTCGTCGAGGATCTCGGAGACGTCGCGCACCTTGTCGGCGAAGGAGCGGGCACGCTCGGCGTAGGCCGGGTCGTCGGCCAGCAGCGCGGCGTACTCCTTCATCGTCGAGCCGCAGCCGGCGGCGTTGACCACGACGTAGTCGACCCGGGCGACGTCGAAGGCGTCGACGAGGCGGCGGGCGTAGTCCTGCGCCTCCTCCTCGCGCCCGTTGTGGGCCGACAGGGCGCCGCAGCACCCCTGGGCCTGGGGCACCACGACGTCCATGCCCTCGGCGCGCAGCACGCGGGCGGTGGCGGAGTTGACGCCGGGGAAGAAGGCGCCCTGCACGCAGCCGGTCAGCAGGCCGACGACGGCGCGGCGCTGCCCGATCGCGTCGATGTAGGGCGGCAGCGGCTCGGGGCGGCCCAGCCGCGGGGCGAGGCTCTCCATGGCGGCCAGCTGGGGCGACATCCGCTCCAGCAGGCCGGTGCGGCGCAGGGCACGGTCGAGGCCGGTGGCCTGCATCGCGCGCAGCGGCCCGCGCATCAGCCGCAGCCGCCTGGGGTGCGGGAAGAGGGCGAAGATCAGCCCGCGCAGGGCCTTCTCCCCCGCGCTGCGCTCGTGGTGGCGCTCGACCTGGTTGCGGGTCTGCTCGATGAGGGTGTCGTACTGCACGCCCGAGGGGCAGGCGGTCACGCAGGCCATGCAGCCCAGGCAGGCGTCCCAGTGCTCGACCATGGAGTCGGTCATCGGCTCGCCCTCGAGGCCCTGCTTCATGAGGTAGATGCGCCCGCGGGGGCTGTCCATCTCCTCGCCCCACAGCGCGTAGGTGGGGCACGTCGGCAGGCAGAAGCCGCAGTGCACGCAGTCGCCGATGAGGGCGGAGTCGGGCGGGTTGTGGTCGTCGAAGGCGCCGCCGGGGGCGGGCATGCCGAGGTCGACGATGCCGCCCATCTCCCCCAGGGTCTCGCCCTGCCTCGGGCGGGGATCGCCCCCGGCGCGGGTGTCGTTGCTGGACGTGTCGGTCATCAGATGCCTCCCACGAAGCGGCCCGGCGCGAGCCGGTGGTCAGGGTCGAGCTGGTCCTTCACGCGGCGCATGAGGTCGAGCGCCGGCACCGGTCCCCACACGTCGAGACCGGCCTTGAGGTGGGCCGGGGCGTCGACGACGACGGTGCTGCCGCCGCGGGCGGTGGTGGCGCGGCGCAGGCCCTCGACGGCGGCGCGTGCCTCCTCGGCACCGGTGCCGGGCGGCAGCGCGGCGTAGACGACGCCCGCGCCGGCCGAGCCGCGCACGTGGGCCCCGGCGCGCTCGGCCGCGCCGAGCACGTCGGCGAGGCCGGAGAGCGCGAAGGTGCACTTGAGGGCCAGGGAGCGCTCGTCGCCGCGCGCCGCGGTGTCCCAGGGATACGCCGCGCCCGCGGCCGGGGCGTCGGTCGACTCCGAGGCCGCGGCGCCGAGCAGGCCGCGCACGGTGGCCGCCCGGGCGGCGACGCCGTCCTCGCGGCCCTCGAGGAGCACGCTCACGACGCCGCCGGTGCCCTGCGCGTCACGGGGCCACTCGACCTCGATCGCGCCGGGCACGGCCTGGGCGTGGAGCACGGCCTGCGTCAGGCGCTGCGCCTCGGCGGGAGTGGCGGCCGGGACGCTGACCCAGGTGCGGGCCGCCGGACGCGGGTGGAGCCGGAAGGTCGCGTCGACGACGACCGCGAGGGTGCCCAGGGAGCCGATGAGCAGCTTGCCGAGGTCGTAGCCCGCGACGTTCTTCACCACGCGGCCGCCGGCCTTGGCCACGACGCCGTCGGCGCGCACCACGGTGACGCCGATGAGCAGGTCGCGGGCGCTGCCGACGGCGACGCGTCCGGGGCCGCTGGTGTTGGTGGCCAGCAGCCCGCCGATGCTGGTGCCGGGCACGGTCTCGTCGAGGGCCAGGCGCTGGTCGGCGGAGCCGGCCACCTCCTGCACGGCGCTGAGCCGGGCCCCGGCCTGCGCGGCGACGATGAGGTCGCCGGCCTGGTGGTCGAGCACGGCGTCGAGGCCCGCGAGGTCGAGGAGGACGTCGGCGCGGGTGGGCGGGGCCCCCCAGGTGAGCTTGGTGCCGCGGCCCCGCGGCACGACGACCAGGTCGTGGGCGGTGGCCACGCGCATCACCTCAGCCACCTGCGCGACGTCGGTGGGTCGGGCCACGAGGCCGGGGCGCACGCCGTCGACGTCGTCGTGCCCGTCGTGCCCGTCGGGGTCGGCCACCTCGGCGCAGGCCGAGGCCAGGGCCTCGCGGGCCGTGGTGTCGAGGGCGGGGGCGCTCATCAGAACACCTCCGCCAGGCCGGCGTCCTGCAGCGGGTGGGCGCCCTTGTGGCGTCCGGGCACCTCGCCGCAGAGCCGCGGGGTCGGGAAGACCTTGCCGGGGTTGGAGATGTTCTGCGGGTCGAAGGCGCAGCGCACCATCTGCATGGTGTCGAGGTCCTCGTCGGTGTACATCCGCGGCATGTACTTGGCCTTGTCCATGCCCACGCCGTGCTCACCGGTGATGGAGCCACCGTGCTGGATGCAGAGGTCGAGGATGGCGCCGCTGACCTCCTCGGCGGCCTCGCCGGCGCCCTCGACGGCGTCGTCGAAGAGCACGAGGGGGTGGAGGTTGCCGTCACCGGCGTGGAAGACGTTGGCCACGCGCACGCCCGAGGAGGCCGAGAGCTCGGCGATCGCGGTGAGCACCTCCGGCAGGGCGGTGCGCGGGATGACGCCGTCCTGGACGATGTAGTCGGGGCTGATGCGGCCCACGGCCGCGAAGGCGGACTTGCGGCCCTTCCAGATCAGGGCGCGGTCGGCGGGGTCGGTGGCCAGGCGCTGCTCGAAGGCGCCGTTCTCGGCGCAGAAGCGCTCGACCTCGGCGTACTCCGCCTCGACCTCGCCCGAGGCGCCGTCGAGCTCGATGACGAGCACCGCGCCGGCGCCCTCGGGGTAGCCGCAGTGGGTGGCGGCCTCGGCGGCCTCGATGGCCAGCGCGTCCATCATCTCGATCGCGGCGGGCACGATGCCCGCGGAGATGATGGCCGAGGTGGCGGCGCCCGCCTGGTCGGTGGTCGCGAAGCCGACCAGGATCGTGCGCACCTCCTCGGGCAGCCGGGTCAGCCGCACCGTGGTGGAGGTGACCACACCGAGGGTGCCCTCGGAGCCGACGACGGCGCCGAGCAGGTCGTAGCCGGGCGTGTCGGGAGCGTCGCCGCCCAGCGCCACGACGTCACCGTCGGAGGTGACGAAGTCGGCGCCGACGACGTGGTTGGTGGTGAAGCCGTACTTCAGGCAGTGCGCGCCGCCGGAGTTCTCCGCGACATTGCCGCCGATGGAGCAGATCTGCTGGCTGGAGGGGTCGGGGGCGTAGTAGTACCCGTGGGGGGTGGCGGCGCGGGTGACGTCGAGGTTGATGACGCCGGGGTCGACCACGGCGCGCTGGTCCTCGGGGCGCATCTGGGTGATGGAGCGCATCCGGGAGGTCACGACGAGGACGCCCTCGGCGTGCGGCAGCGCGCCGCCGGACAGGCCGGTGCCGGAGCCGCGGGCGACGTAGGGCACCCGGTGCTGGGCGCAGGCACGGACGACGGCGGCCAGCTGGGCGGTGTCCTCGGGCATGACCACGAGCGCCGGGGTGACGCGGTAGTGCGCCAGGCCGTCGCACTCGTAGGTGCGCAGCCGGGCGTGGTCGCTGATCACCCCGTCGGCGGGCAGCAGCCGGCGCGCCACCTCGGCGACGGCCTCGATCCCCGCCGCCGTGGCCGCGGTGGGCCCGGGCTCCGTGGTCGTCGTCATCGTTCGTCCTCCGTGCTCGTGTGCCTGCTGGGGGGTGCCTGCTGGGTGCCTGCTGGGTGCCTGCTGGGTGCCTGCTGGGTGCCGCCCGGGGGGTGGGCCGGGGTGGCGGGGGCGCCGGTGCGCCGGCGTCCTCAGTCGGGCTGGGCGGTGAGGCCCGCGCCCTCGATGCCGGCGACCGCGGCGGCCTCGTCGTTGTCGGAGGTGTCGCCGGTGACCCCGACGGCGCCCAGGAGCGCGCCGTCGGCGTCGCGCACCAGCACCCCGCCGGGCACGGGCACCAGCGCCCCGCCGACCGCGGAGGTGACCGCGGCGACGAAGTAGGCCTGCTGCTCGGCGCGCGCCATGATCGAGCGCGAGCCCATGCCCAGGGCCAGGGCGCCGTGGGCCTTGCCGAAGCCGATCTCGAAGCGGCCCATCGAGGAGCCGTCCTCGCGCTCGACGGCGACCACGTGGCCGCCGGCGTCTAGCACGACGACGGTCATCGGCTTGAAGCCGGCCTCGGCGGCGTGCGCGCGGGTGCCGGCGACGATGCGGCGGGCGGTGTCCAGGTCCAGGCTCATCGGGTGCTCTCCTGCGTCGTGGGGGTGGCGGCCTGCGCCTTCCGGGCGGCGCGGCGGCGGTGGAGGATCGGCTCGGTGTAGCCGCTGGGCTGGGCCAGGCCCTCGGTGACCAGCTCGCGTGCGGCGAGGAAGGCCTCGCCGTCGAAGGCCGGCGCCATGGGCGTGTAGGTCGGGTCGGAGGCGTTCTGCTCGTCGACCACGGCGGCCATGCGGCGCAGGGTCTCGTCGACCTGCTCGGCGCTGACCACCCCGTGGTGCAGCCAGTTGGCGACGTGCTGGGCGGAGATCCGGCAGGTGGCGCGGTCCTCCATCAGCGGCTCGCCGGTGATGTCGGGGACCTTGGAGCAGCCGACGCCGGCGTCGACCCAGCGCACGACGTAGCCCAGCAGGCTCTGGATGTTGTTGTCGATCTCGGCCTGGCGGTCCTCCGCGCTCCAGCCGGCGGGGTCGCCGAGGGGCACGGTGAGCAGGTCGGCGCGGCTGGAGCGGCGGCCGCCGGCGCGCAGCTCCTCCTGGCGGGCGCGCACGTCGACCTGGTGGTAGTGCAGGGCGTGGAGGGTGGCGGCGGTCGGCGAGGGCACCCAGGCGCAGCTCGCGCCGGCCTGCGGGTGACCCACCTTGGCCTCGAGCATCGCCGCCAGGCTGTCGGGGGCGGCCCACATGCCCTTGCCGATCTGGCCGTGGCCGAGCAGGCCGCACTCCAGGCCGACGTCGACGTTGTTGTCCTCGTAGGCCTTGATCCAGGTCTCGCCCTTCATGTCGTTCTTGCGCACGACGGGCCCGGCGAGCATCGAGGTGTGGATCTCGTCGCCGGTGCGGTCGAGGAAGCCGGTGTTGATGAAGACCACGCGCTCGCGGGCGACCTCGATGCAGGCCTTGAGGTTGAGGGTGGTGCGCCGCTCCTCGTCCATGATGCCGACCTTGATGGTCAGCGGCTCGAGGCCGAGCACGCGCTCGACGCGCTCGAAGAGGTCGACGGTCAGGCGCACCTCGTCGGGTCCGTGCATCTTCGGCTTCACGACGTACATCGAGCCGGTGCGGGAGTTGGCCAGCTGCGACTGCCCGCGCAGGTCGCGCATGCTGCCCACCGCGCAGACCAGGGCGTCGAGGATGCCCTCGGGCACCTCGCGGCCCTCGCGGTCGAGCACGGCGTCGGAGGTCATCAGGTGTCCGACCTGGCGGATGAAGAGCAGCGAGCGGCCCGGCAGCACGACCTCGCCGCCGTCGGGCCCGGTGTAGGTGCGGTCGGGGTTCATGGCGCGGGTGAAGGTGCGCCCGCCCTTGGTGACCTCCTCGGCCAGGGTGCCGTCCATCAGCCGCATCCAGTTGCGGTAGCCGACGACCTTGTCCTCGGCGTCGACCGCGGCCACGGAGTCCTCGAGGTCCATGATCGTGGAGACCGCCGACTCCAGCAGCAGGTCCTTGACGCCGGCCCGGTCGGTCGCGCCGACGGCGTCCTGGGCGTCGACCTGGATCTCCACGTGGAGGCCGTGGTGCACCAGCAGGACGGCCTCGGGTGCCGAGGCCTCGCCGCGGTGGCCGACCAGCTGGGCCGGCTCGGCCAGGCGGAGCACCTCGCCGCCGCCGACGGTGACGGCCAGCCCGTCGCCGTCCACGGCGTAGGAGGTGGCGTCGACGTGCGACCCGCCGCTGAGGGGGAAGTGCGCGTCGAGCAGGGCGCGACCGCGGGCGATGACCTCGTCGCCGCGCACGGTGTTGTACTCCTCGCCCGGGGCGAGGTCGCCCTCGCGGGGGACGGCGTCGCTGCCGTACAGGGCGTCGTAGAGGGAGCCCCAGCGGGCGTTGACGGCGTTGGTGGCGAAGCGGGCGTTGAGCAGCGGCACGACCAGCTGGGGACCGGCGGTGAGCGCGACCTCGTCGTCGACGCCGGAGGTGGTCACCTCGACCGTCTCGGGCTCGGGCAGCAGGTAGCCGATCTCGGTGAGGAAGGCGGTGTAGCCCTCGGCGTCGGGGGTGCCGGGGTGGTCGCGGTGCCACTGGTCGACCTGCGCCTGCAGCTCGTCGCGGCGCGCGAGGAGCTCGCGGGTGCGGGGGGCCAGCTCGTGGACGACCTCGCCGGCGCCCTCCCAGAACGCGTCGGGGTCGACCCCGGCCGCCGGCAGCGCCTCCTCGGTGAGGAACCGGTGGAGGCTCTCGGCGACGCTGAGGCCGCCGACCTCGACCCGTCCGTCCCGGTGACCCGTCTGCCCGCTGGTCTCGTCCGCCATGCCGCTCCCTCGTCGTCCGTCTCGCCGGAGTGCCCGGTGAGAGCACTCTTGTCAGTTTTTCCGCATTGTGGAACGCTTGGTTCTCATCACGAAACTAGGCAGTGCGCCTGTGTGATGTCAACCACCCGGAGGGAGACCGTCGTGGCGGCACCGGAGGATCGCGCGCAGCAGGACCCGCAGCGGGACGCGCAGCAAGACCCGCAGTCGGGCAAGCAGGGCGGGGTGCAGTCGGTGCACCGGGCCCTGGACCTGCTCGAGGTCGTGGCGGGTCGTGGCGGGCACCTGACCATCGGCGAGATCGCCGCCGCCACCGACCTGCCCGTGCCCACGACGCACCGCCTCCTGCGCACGCTGGTCGACCGCGGCTACATGCGCCAGATGCCCAACCGCCGCTACGCGCTCGGCTTCCGCCTCGTGCCCCTCGGCGCCACCGCCGGCTCCACCGTCGGCGTCGACACCGAGGGCGTGCTCTCCGGGCTCGTCGACGCCCTGGGCGAGACCGCCAACCTCGCCGTGCTCTCGGGCTCCCGGGCGCAGTACGTCGCCCAGGTGCCCTCACGCCACACCATGCGGATGTTCACCGAGGTCGGTCGCCAGGTCGACCTGCACTCCACCGGGGTCGGCAAGGCCCTGCTGGCCCAGCTCGACGACGACCGGGCACTGGAGCACGTGCGGCGGGTGGGCCTGGCTCCACAGACCGAGCACACCCTGGCCACCGAGGCCGACCTGCTGGCCGACCTCGCCCTGGTGCGCGAGCGCGGCTACGCCCTCGACGAGCAGGAGCAGGAGGCCGGGGTGCGCTGCGTCGCCGTCGCGGTCGGCCCCGGACCCACCTCGTGGATGGCGGTGTCGGTGTCGGGGCCGCTGACCCGGATGACCGACGACCTCGTCGCCCGCGCCGTGCCGCTGCTCCACGCCGCCGGGCGCCGCCTGCACTCCCCCGCCACCTGACCCGCCACCTGACCCGCCACCTGATCGACCACCCGACCCGCCACGTGACCCAGGAGACCCCGGTGTCCCTCCCCCCGCTCCCCGCCCTCGTGGTCCTCGACGTCAACGAGACGCTGTCCGACCTCTCCCCGCTCGGCGCGGCGTTCGCCGCGGCCGGGCTGCAGGAGCACGAGGCCGAGCCGTGGTTCGCGGGCCTGCTGCGCGACGCCTTCGCCCTCACCGCCGCCGGGGCGCACCCGTCGTTCGGTGAGCTGGCCCGCGAGTCGCTGCTGGTGCGCGCCCACGGCCGGGTCGCCGACCCCGACGCGACGGCCGAGCAGGTGCTGGAGGCGGTGCGCGGACTCCCGCCGCACCCCGACGTGGCCGACGGGATCCGCGCCCTCACCGCCCTCGGCACCCGGGTCGTCACCCTGAGCAACGGCCCCGCCGCGACCGCCGAGGCCCTGCTCGGGCGCGCCGGTGTGGCCCATCTGGTCGAGCGCACGCTGTCGGTCGACGACGCCCCCGCCTGGAAGCCCGACCGCCGCGCCTACGGGCACGCTCTCGACGCCTGCGGTGTCAGCGACGCCGGCGAGGCCCTGCTCGCGGCGGTCCACCCGTGGGACGTCGACGGCGCCCGGCGCGCGGGCCTGCGCACGGCGTGGGTCGACCGGCGCGGCTCGCGCTACCCGGCGTACGCCGCTCCCGCCGACCTCACCGTCACCTCGCTGGTGGACCTGGCCGACCACCTGCGGGCGCGCTGAGGCCTCACGGCTCGACGCTCCCCGCGGGGTGCACGACGTCGCCGTCGGGTGAGGACACGGTGACGGCGGCGAGGTCGTCGGTCGGGGCGAGGAACACGTAGAGGACTCCCGGCCACGTCGCCGCCCGCACCGGGTCGACCGTCGTGGTCGCGCCCGCGCGGTCTCGCCACGTCACGCCGGTCACCGCACCCTGGCCGTCGTAGACCACGACCAGGCGCTGCGCCGAGGCCCGCCCGACCACGTCGTCGGGGTCGCTGAGCTGCGAGGTGCGGTCGAGCGGGGTGGGGTCGTCGGAGCGCAGCCGTGAGCGGGTGATCGTGTCGCCCCTGCTGCCCGCGACCAGGCAGACGCTCCGGCCGCAGGGCACGGCCCACACCGTGTGCCGCTTCACCAGCCCCACGGTGTCGTAGCTGGCACGGTCGACCACCCTCACCGCCCCCTCCCCCACGTCGGCCGCGCTGAGCAGGCCGGGCGAGTCGGGCAGACCGGGGGTGAGCAGCCGCGAGCCGTCGCCCACGTCGACGCACCGCTCCACGGAGACCGGCCGGAAGCCGGAGCCCGAGGCACGGAAGGTCACCACGCTGGCCAGGGCGCCGCCGGCGTCGCCGAGGCGGAGCAGGGTGGTGCCGTCCGGACCCTCGGCCACCTCCCACCGGGGCGCCGCGGTCGCCTCGCCGGCGGGACGGAGGTCGTCGGTGAGCTCGGGCAGGAAGGAGTCGTCGGCGCTGCCGGGTCCCAGGTCGACGCTCTCCTGCGCGGGGCAGGCGAAGCCCTCGGCCACACCCCCGCGCCCGGCGGGGCGCTCGCCGGGGTCGACACCCCGGTCGGCGTCGCCGGGCAGCACGGGCAGGCCGGCCAGCAGCGCCGCACCCAGCGCCCCGGCCAGCCCGACGCCCGACAGTCCGGCCACCCAGGTCACCCGGGTCCGCGCGGCCCGGCGCGGCGTGCGCCGGGCACGCTCGCGTCGGGTCAGCTCGTCCCTGACGGCTGCGTGGAGGGCGGCGACGTCGACGTCGCGGGCCTCGGCGGCGCGCTCGAGCGCGCCGCGCACCCGGTCCTCGGTGCTCATCGGCGGCCTCCGTCGTGGTCCTCGGGGGTGGCTGCGCCGTCGTGCGAGTCGGCCCGCAGGTGGGCCTCGACCGCCGCGAGGGCGCGGGAGACGTGCGACTTCGCCGTCCCGAGCCGCGTGCCCATGGTCTCGGCGACCTCGGCCAGCGGCAGGTCGAGCCAGAAGCGCAGCACCAGGGCCTCGCGCTGGCGGTGCGGGAGGGCGGCGATCGCGCGGACGACCTCGTCGCGCTCGGCGACGCCGAGGGGGTCGGCGGCGACCTCACGCGTGGCGACGAGGTGCCGGTCGCGACGGACGACCTGGCGGTGCCGGTGGCGGTCGCGCACCTCGTTGACGACGGCACGCTTGAGGTAGGCGCGCAGCCGGTCGTCGTCGTGGAGCCGGGCGCGGCAGGCGTAGACGCGGCAGAAGGCCTCCTGCACGACGTCCTCCGGGTCCTCGGCGCCCAGCAGGGCCGCGAGACGCACCAGGCGGCGGGCCTCGGCGTGGAAGAGCAGGGCGAAGCCGGCCCCGTGCACGGGCTCCACGGCATCCACGGGGTCCACGGGCCTCCCCGCCTCGTCGGTCGCTGTCCTCACGACCTTCCTACGCCCCGACCCCCGGAAAGGTTGAGAGGCGCGGCGGTCCTACTCCCCCGGCGCCGGCGCGCCGGCGCCGAGGGTCACCAGCACCGTGCTGCTGCCGGCGTCTTCGACGGTGGTCACGACGGCATCGACCACGGCGGCGGCCGCGACGCCCTCGGGCAGCTCGAGCGGGCTCGGGTTCGGTCCGAGGTCGGCGGTGCACAGCTGCCCCTTCGGCACCGTGGCGTCGACGTCGACCTCCAGGGTGTCGGAGTCGAGCGCGCGCACGGCGGTGACCTCGGCCGGGCAGCCGCTGCTGCCGTAGGTCGTGAGCACCAGGGCGTCGCCGTCGAGGGTCAGCTCCGGGTCGAGCTCACCGGCCGGGGGCGCGTCGACCTCGACCTGCTCGGGGACCTGCTCGGGGACCTGCTCGGGCACCTCGCCCGGGCCCGACGACGCGCCGGAGGTCGCCGACGGGGCCGGCGCCGGGTCGGTCGCCTGCTCGCCCCCGCCGTCGCCGCACCCGGCCAGCAGGCCGGCGGCGGCGAGGGCGGCCAGGGCCGCGATCGGACGGGGGACGGTGGCGCGGGTGCGGGTCATCGCTCTCCTCGAGTAGGGCGTGGTCGCCAGCCTCTCCGACGCGGCCGCTCCCGGGTCGGTTCCCACGCCACCCCGGCCCCGCCGGGGCCCGTCTCCCCGTCGTCTCAGCGCCAGCCGAGCGCGGGGGCGACCTCGGTGAGCAGCGTGTCGAGCACGTGGGCGCAGTAGTCGACGCCGAGCTGGTTGGGGATCGTGAGCAGCAGCGTGTCGGCGGCCGCGACCGCCTCGTCGCGGGCCAGCTCCTCGACCAGCCGGTCGGGCTCCCCGGCGTAGGTCTTGCCGAAGCGCGCCTTGCCGCCGTCGAGGAAGCCGACCTGGTCGCCGCCGGAGCCCTGGCCGCCGAAGTAGGCACGATCGAGGTCGGAGACGACCGGGAAGATGCTGCGGCTCACCGAGACACGCGGGGTGCGGTCGTGGCCCGCGTCGGCCCACGCCTTGCGGAAGCGCTCGATCTGCTCGGCCTGGAGCTCGTGGAAGGGCACGCCGGTGTCCTCGCTGAGCAGGGTCGAGCTCATCAGGTTCATGCCCTGCTGCGCGGTCCACTCGGCGGTCTGGCGGGTGCCGGCGCCCCACCAGATGCGCTCGCGCAGCCCCTCGGAGTGGGGCTCCAGGCGCAGCAGCCCGGGCGGGTTGGGGAACATCGGTCGCGGGTTGGGCTCGGCGAAGCCCTCCCCCTCGAGCACCTTGAGCAGCACGGCGGTGTGCTCACGGGCCAGGTCGGCGTGGTCCTGGCCCTCGCGGGGCTGGTAGCCGAAGTAGCGGTAGCCGTCGACGACCTGCTCCGGTGAGCCGCGGCTCACCCCGAGCTGGAGCCTGCCGCCGGAGATGAGGTCGGCGGAGCCGGCGTCCTCGGCCATGTAGAGCGGGTTCTCGTAGCGCATGTCGATGACGCCGGTGCCGATCTCGATGCGGCTGGTGCGCGCGCCCACGGCGGCCAGCAGCGGGAAGGGCGAGGCGAGCTGGCGGGCGAAGTGGTGCACCCGGAAGTAGGCGCCGTCGGCGCCGAGCTCCTCGGCGGCCACGGCGAGGTCGATGGACTGCAGCAGCACGTCGGAGGCCGACCGCGTCTGCGACTGCGGCGAGGGCGTCCAGTGACCGAAGGACAGGAACCCGATCTTCTTCATGCAACTTTCAACGACTCGGGCGGGCGCCCTGTTCCCGACCGACACGCGGACCACCTCCCCTTAAGTCGAGTCATCTGGTCTACTTTGGGTCGCCCACCCGCCCGAGGAGTCGTCGTGCCCCCAGTCCAGCGCCCGGCCGCGCCGAACAGCGCCGTGCCGGCGGCCGTCGACGTGCACCAGCACCTGTGGCCCGAGCCCCTCCTCGACCGGCTCCGCGCCCGCTCCCGCCCGCCCTACCTGCGCGGCTGGACCCTCCACACCGCCACCGAGGCGCCGTACGACGTGCGCGCCGCGGACCACGACGTGGCGGGCCGGGTCGCGGCCGACCGGGCCGCGGGCATCGGCCTGGCCTGCGTGTCGCTCTCCGCGCCGCTGGGCGTCGAGTCGCTGCCACGGCCCGAGGCCGACGAGCTGCTCGCCGCGTGGCACGACGGGGCCGCCGCCCTGCCCGGCCACTTCGCCGCGTGGGCCTCGCTCGCCGACGTCGACCCCGACCTCGAGGACCTCGCCGCCCGGCTGGCTCCCCACCCGGGCGGGTCCGTCGGCGGGTCCGTCGGCGGGTTCGTCGGCGGGTGCGTCGGGGTGCAGCTGCCGGCGACGTCGCTGGGCACCCCGCGGGGCTGGGACCGTCTCGGCGACGTGCTCGCGGTGGCCGCGGCGGCCGACCGGCCGGTGCTGGTCCACCCCGGCCCGGTCGCGGCCTCCCCCGCCGACGCGCCGGGCTGGTGGGCCCCGGTGGTCGACTACACCGCCCAGCTGCACGCCGCGTGGTGGGCCTGGCACGCGGCCGGCGTGCGCGCCCGGCACCCCGGGCTGCGCGTCGTGCTCGCCGCCGCCGCGGGTCTCGCGCCGCTGCACCACGAGCGCCACGCCGCGCGCGGCGGGGACCCCGCCCCGGTCGACCCCGACCTCTTCGTCGACACCTCCTCCTACGGCCCGCGTGCGCTCGACGCGGTGGTGCGCGCGCTGGGCGTCGACACGCTGGTGCTCGGCTCCGACCGGCCCTACGCCGAGCCCCTGGCCCACCTGCTGGGCGAGGCGGCCACCCACGCCGTACGCGTCGTCAACCCGCGGCGCCTGCTCGGCCCGCATGCTCCCGCCGCGGCCGCCGAGGCCGCCCCCGATCCCGACCCCCGCCACCACCGACCCCAGGAGGGCCCGTCATGACCGCACTGCCGACCGACCGGCCGCTGCCCGCCCAGGACGCCGCCGCGATCCCCGACGTCGTGCGCGACCCGCTCGCGCTGGGCGACCTCCCCGGGCGCGACCTGACGCCCGAGGAGCTGGCCCGCCTGGCCGCGGGGATCGCCGCCGACCCCGCCTCGTGGGCCCACCTGGTGGGCTTCGACGACGACGAGCGGGTCTTCGCCTCCCTGCACCGCGACGCCCACGTCGACGTGTGGCTGCTGTGCTGGACCCCCGACAACGACACCGGCTGGCACGACCACGACACCTCCTCCGGCGCGGTCGCGGTGGTCAGCGGCGAGCTGGTCGAGAACAACCTCACCCTTGCCGCCGGCGCCCTGGAGACGCGCGTCGGCGCCGGGCGGGTCTTCTCCTTCGGCCCCGACCACATCCACCGGCTCAACGGCGCCGAGCGCGGCTCGGTCTCGGTGCACGCCTACAGCCCGCCGCTGTGGCGCATGGGGCAGTACGCCGTGAGCGACGCCGGCGTCCTGCGCCGGGTGTCGCTGTCCTACGCCGAGGAGCTGCGCCCCCTGGAGTGAGACCGGCTCAGGCGTCACCGGCCACGTCGCGGCCGTCGGCGGTGTGGGGGTCCTCGTCGATCGCCTCGACCGCGGCGGTCGGCTCGGTCTCCACCCCGGGCGGGCGGCGGTCGAGGTGGACCCCGGCGATCATGCAGCGCACCGACCCGCCGGCCAGCTCGATGGTCGGGATGTCGACCGCGACGATCTCGCAGGACTCCTCGATCGCCGCGACCTGCTCGGGACGCAGGCTGCGCCGCGCCCGCGCCGACATGGCCATCACGTAGCGCCGCCGGCCCTCGGGGGTGCGACCGCACAGCTCGACGGCGTTGCCGGCGAACTCCCTGACCTGCTCCTCGGTCAGCTCCACCACGCGCCGGCCGTTGACCGTGAGCCGCTCGCGCACCTGCTCGCGGCGCGCGACGTCGGGGATCATCTCCAGCGCGATGAGGGCCACGTCGGTGCCGATGCAGGCGATGACGTTGGTGTGGTAGACCGGCACGCCCGCGGAGTCCACGGCGTCGAAGGCCATCGGCTCGTAGCCGAAGTCGGTGCAGAAGCGCTCGAGCACGTGGGTGTCGGCGCGGTGGCTGACCGCGGTGTAGGCCACCCGCGAGACGTGGTCGAGCACCATCGCGCCGGTGCCCTCGAGGAAGATGCCGTCGGGCTCGAGGCCGGAGTAGTCGATGATCGTCTGCACCCGGTAGCTCGACTTCAGCATCTCCAGCACGTCGGAGCGCCGCTCGTGACGACGGTTGGAGGCGTACATCGGGTAGACCCCCACCACGCCGCCGGCGTGGGTGGAGAGCCAGTTGTTGGGGAAGACGCTGTCGGGTCGGGTGTGGTCGTCGTCCTCGAAGACGTGCACCCGCACCCCGGCCCCGCGCAGCGCGTCGGCCACCGCGTCCATCTCGGCCACGGCCCGGGCCGAGATCACCTCGTCGGGCTCGCCCTCGGGGGCCTCGGACTGGAAGGCGTTGTCGGCCGCCGTCGCCGGGTTGGGCAGGAACTTCGCGGCGCGGACCAGGATGACTGCGGACGGGGCTTGAGCACTCACAGGGCCGCAATCTAGGCCACCCGCCGGACCCCTGCGGCATCCAGGGTGGGGCCGCGCGGCCGCGGGTTTCGCCAGCCGACCGGCGAAACCCGCACCTGTCGGCCCACGCACGGGCCGACAGGTGCGGGTCCGGGCCGACAGGTGCCGAGGTGACCCCTGCCGGCGCGGCCGCCCGGCCTCAGGCGCGCGGGTCGTCGAGCACGTCGCGCCAGGAGTGCTCCGGCTCGTAGCCGAGCATCCGGCGGGCCTTGTCGATGGAGTAGAAGGTCTCGTCGCGGCCCATCTCCTTGCGCACCTCGACACCGGCGTAGAAGCGCTCGATCACCTCGTCGGTGGTCGCGGCGACCGACATGTCGGCGTTGGCGACGTTGAAGACCTCGAAGCCGAGCCCGTCGGTCTCCAGGCAGCGCTGGGTCATCTGGCCCAGGTCGCGGGTGTCGATGTAGGCGAAGACGTTGCGCCGGCGCAGCGCGGGGTCCTCGAGGAAGGCCGGGAACATCTCGGCGTACTCGTGGGGCTCGATGACGTTGTTGATGCGCAGGCCGTAGATGTCGGCGCCGCTGCGGGCGTGGAAGGAGCGCGCGGTGACCTCGCCGGAGACCTTCGACATGGCGTAGGAGTCCTCCGGCACGACCGGGTGCTCCTCGTCGACGGGCACATAGAGCGGCTTGCGCTCGCCCTGGGCGAAGCAGATCCCGTACGTCGTCTCCGAGGAGGCGAAGATGACCTTGCGGATGCCGAGCCGGGTCGCGGCCTCGAGCACGTGGTAGGTGCTGAGCACGTTGATCTCGTACGTCGCGGCGTCGGCGCGGATCATCGGCGCCGGGATCGCCGCGTAGTGCACCACCGCGTCGTAGGCCGAGCCGCGGGTCAGGTCGAGGTCGGGGTCGTCGAAGTCGGCCTGCGTCGGCACGCCGGCCATCGCGGAGTAGGTCTCCCCCGCGTCGGTGAGGTCGACCCGCAGGTCAGTGACGTCGGGGTGCCCGAGCGGGGTGAGGTCGGCGTTGGTGACCTGGTGGCCCTGGGCCGCGAGGTAAGGGGCCACGTGGTGTCCGGCCTTGCCGCTGCCGCCGGTGAAGAAGATGCGCATGCCTCCCACCCAACCACCCGGGGCCGCACCGGCCGCCCACCCCAAGGGGCCAGACCCGCCGCTGGCCCAAGACCGCTCACCCCTGGCCGCCCGTGCCGCCCTCGGTGAGGAAGGTCGGCCAGCGGCCCGCTGTCGCGTCATTGGTGCGCACGACCGGGCTGACCGGTGTGCACTGCAGCGTCGGCATCTCGCAGGAGACGACCTGCTGGGCCCGCACCGAGTCGACCACGTGGCGGAGGCGGATCCGCTGCGCGAGGCCGAAGAAGGTGTCGTCGTCGCTGAAGACCATCAGCGAGAAGTGGCGCCAGGGAGCGTCGATGGTGCGCCGCTCACCGGTGTCGGCGTCGTAGGCGACCGCGTCGGCCCGCGAGTAGGTGACGTCGAAGAGGGTGCTGCGGACGGGCGAGAGCCGACCTGAGCCGTAGGCCGTGGTCGCCGCGACCCGTCGGTGGTCGCCCCGGCCCCGCAACCCGACGTGGTAGCCGTCGGCGAAGAGCGTCTCGGCGAGTCCGGCGTACTCGGTCACGCCCTCGGCGTCGTTGCCGGCCTCGGTGGTCGAGCCGTCAGCCAGGTCGATGGTGACCTCGTCGTAGAAGAGCGCGTCGTCGCTCGCCCCGTGCAGCAGCGGCATGGTCTCGCTGTAGCGCTGGGCGAGGTCGGCGCGGTCGTCGGGCTCCTCGTCGGGCGTGCGGTAGAGCTGCTCGCCGGTGCGGGTGTCGAAGGCGGCGACCTGCAGCACGTGGGTGCCGTAGTCGTCGGTGGGTCCGCGCGACTGGTCCACGGTGGCGAGGACCGACCGGTCCGCCGACACCGCGAGGTTGCCCCAGCCGACGTCCTCGACGCGCTCGGTCGCGCCCTCCGCGCTGGTGAACATCAGCGTCGACCCGCGCATCCAGTAGGCGCCCGTCGCGCCCAGCACGTACTGGTCGACCCGCCGCCCGAGCCGCACGCTGCTCTCCCCCACGTGCAGCGTGCCGTGGAGCAGCCAGGAGGGCGCCGTGGCGTCCCAGGTGCTCGGCCCCACCGGCAGCTCGAAGGGCGGCGCGTACGTCGCACCCGTCGACGTGCCGCACCCCGCGAGGAGCAGGGCCGACCCGACGACCCCGAGGGCTTTGAGGCGGAACTCCACCTCGTCATGGTCGCACGCCCCGGGACGGAAGGTCCGCAGACAGCAAGAGGCCCTCACAGCGGACTGTGAGGGCCTCTTGGCGTTGTAGCGGGGGCAGGATTTGAACCTGCGACCTCTGGGTTATGAGCCCAGCGAGCTACCGAGCTGCTCCACCCCGCGCCGGTGAACAGAACATTACAGACGTCGCCCGGGAGGCACAAATCGGGGCCCGGACGACGTCGTCCGGGCCCCGATCGGGTGCTGCTGGTGCTGCCTCAGGAGGTCGGCGAGGCGCTCTCCGACGGGCTCGCCGAGGCGTCGGCCGAGGGCTCGTCGCCCGCGGTGTCGCCCCCGTCGGAGCTGTCGGAGCTGTCGGAGCCGCCCACGCCGCCGGGGCGCGACTCGGCCAGGGTGATGGCCTGGCTGATGAGGTCCTGGGCCTCCTGGTTCTGCGCCTGGTACTCCGCGAGGTCCTGCTCGGCCAGCGCGGCGTCGGCGGCGTCGAAGGCCTCCTGGGCCTGGTCGAGCAGCTGGGCGATCTGCTGGTCGACGGTGAGGTCCTCCCCGCCGCCGTTGCCACCACCGTTGCCGCCGCCCCCGTTGCCGCCGGGGTCGACCGGGTCGGGCAGCTCGGTGTCGTCGACGCCGAGGGCGACCTGGAGCGCGTCGGTGAGACTGCGACCGACGCCGACCTCGTCGCCGTAGGAGACCAGCACGAACTGCAAGATCGGGTAGCCCGAGCTCGACGCCGAGCGCACGGCGTAGACCGGCTCGATGTAGATCAGGCCGTCCTCCACCGGCAGCGTGAGCAGGTTGCCGAAGATCGGGTCGGAGGTGCCCTGGGAGTAGGGCAGCAGCGCGTCGCGCACGCCCTCGTCCTGGGCGAACTCGTTGGCGATCAGCCCGGGTCCGGGCGTCGTCTGGTCCTGCAGCTCCAGCACGCTGAGCTGGCCGTAGGTGTCCGACGTCGCGTCGGAGTCCACCGACATGAACGAGGCGAGGTTGTTGCGCTCGAAGGGCACGAAGACCGAGGTCAGCGACCACTCCCCCTCGCTGGTGGTGCTTCCGTCCTGGTTGGCGAAGAGCCGGTAGGGCGGCTGCAGGCTGGTGGAGGCGGAGTTGGGGTCCTCCGGCACCTCCCAGCGGTCGTTGCCCTGGTACCAGTCGTTGGCCTCGGTGACGTGGTAGCGGGCGAACTGGTAGCGCTGGACCTTGAACAGGTCCTCGGGGTAGCGCAGGTGCTCCATGAGCTCGTCAGAGATCGAGTCGTAGGGCTGGACGGTGCCCGGGAAGGCGCCCTCCCAGGCCCGCAGGATCGGGTCCTCGGTGTCCCACTCGTAGAGCGTCACGGTGCCGTCGTAGGCGTCGACGGTGGCCTTGACCGCGTTGCGCATGTAGTTGATCTCGTCGGTGGGGATCGGCTGCAGGCCCACGTTGTCCTGGAGGGAGTCGTCGATCATCGTGGCGAACGACTCCTTCTCCGCACCGGGGAACCGGTCGGTGGTCGTGTAGCCGTCGACGATCCACTGCACCCGGCCGTCGATCAGCGCCGGGTAGGCGTCGCTGTCGATGGTCAGCCAGGGGGCGACCTTCTGGACCCGCTCGCTGGGGTTGCGGTCGTAGAGCACCTTGGAGTTCTCGTTGACCCGGCCCGAGAGCAGGAAGTTCGGCTCGCCGTACTTCACCGCGAACATCAGCTGGTCGAAGGTGTTGCCGATGTCGACGCCGCCGTCGCCGTCGTAGGTGGTGCGCTGGTCGGTCTCGCTGTCGTTGGCCAGGCCCAGCTCGACGTCGGCGTCGTCGGCGTCGGCCTTGCCGACCACCGAGTAGTCGGGGCTCTGCTCGCCGAAGTAGATCCGGCTCTCGTAGCCCTCGTCGCCGAGGTTGGACAGCGTGTCCTGGCCGGCCTGGTTGCCCTCGGCCCACACGATGCCGCCGTCGTTGTCCTCGCTGGCCGCGACGGGTGCGTTGGTGGCGGTGCGCTGGTTGGCGAAGGCGGCGATCAGGCCGTTGCCGTGGGTGTAGGTGGTGTGGAGGTTCGACCAGTTGCGGTCGCCGGCCGGGATGCCGGACTGGTCGAGCTCGCGCACGCCGAGCACGAGCGCGCGGTCGACGCCGTCGATCTCGTAGCGGTCGACGTCGAGCACGGGCGCCACCGAGTAGTAGGCGCGACCCTGCTGGGTCTGCTCGAAGGTGTCGCGCACCAGCCGCGGGTCGATGAGCGGCACCGAGGTGACCTGGCCGTTGACCTGCGAGAAGTTGCCCTCGTCGGCGGTGGCGGTGCTCTGGTACTCGGTGGTCTGCACGTCCTCCAGGTCGTACGCCGTGCGCGTGGCGTCGATGTTGGCCTGGATGTACTCCTCCTCGCGGTCGGCCTCGGAGGGGTTGACCTGGAACTGCTGGACGATGCCGGGCCAGATGATGCCCAGCAGCACCGCCGACAGCGCGAGCAGCGCGATACCCACCGACGGCAGCGTCCAGGTGCGGCGCCACACGTTGAGGAAGAACAGCACCGCGCAGATCACCGAGATGCCGATGAGGATGTTCTTGGCCGGCAGCACGGCGTTGGCGTCGGTGTAGGTGATGCCGGTGATCAGCCCGCCGGCGTCGGTGGCCAGGTCGAAGCGGTCGAGGTAGTAGTCGCCCGCCTTCGCCAGCACGAAGAGCCCGAGGAGCACCGAGAGCTGGGCCTGGGCCGCGCCGGTGAGACGCTCGCTGGGCACCTGCAGGCGGATGCCGCCGTAGAGGTAGTGCGTCAGCGCCGCGGCGAGCAGGGCGACCACGAAGGTCGCCATCGCGAAGTCGACGAGGTAGTGCAGCCACGGCAGGTCGAAGACGAAGAAGCCGGCGTCGCGGCCGAAGTGCTCGTCGTCGTAGCCGAACTCGCCGCCGTTGCGCCACAGCATGAAGGTGCGCCACTGCCCCGCGCCCGAGGTGCCGGCGAAGACGAGCAGCACCGCGCCGACGGCCAGCACGAGCCAGCGCCGGATCGGGTTGACGGCCTCGCGGTAGCGGTCGAGGCCGTTCTGGTCGGGCATGCTCACGAAGAGCGGGCGGGTGCGGAAGGCGATCACCACGTTGACGCAGACCACGAGCGCCATGAGCAGCCCGAAGACCGCGAACATGCCGACCCGGGTCCACAGCACGGTGGTGAACACCGAGGTGTAGCCGACCGAGCCGAACCACAGCCGCTCGGTGTAGAAGCTGGCGAAGGCGGTCAGCGCGAAGAACGCCACCACCAGCACCGCGCCGGTGATCACCAGCGCGCGCGATCGACTCCGTGGCCTGGGCGGCGGGGAGCCCTGCTGCTCCTCGTCGTACGTCTCACTCACCGTGGGTCCCTCTCGTCACTGCGGTCGTTGCTCATGTCGGTACTCGTGTCGCTGCTGGTGTCGGCCGGGTCCGGGGCGGAGCCCGGGGCCGGGTCGGCGCCCGGTTCGCCGGGGTCCTCGAGGAGCGTGGCGGCCAGCAGCTCGACGAGTGCGGGCACGAGGTCGGCTCCCCCGACCACCTTGGAGTCGTCGTCGTGGCTGCGGAAGCGCATCGCGCAGTACGCCGACCCGTGCCGGGTCACCCCCGCGGCGATGCGCAGCTCCTGGCGCTCCGGGTGGGTCCGGGCGAACTCGGCCGCCGCGTCGGGGTCGGACGGCACGTCGGCATCGGCGCCCGGCGGCAGCACGAAGCGCTCGACGACCGCGGCGCAGCCGGCCACGTCGGCGGGCCACACGATGGTCTCGAGCACCTGCTCGAGCAGCTGGTCGGGGCGCAGCTGATCCTGCTCGATCGCGGTCAGCGAGCCCTGCTCGGTGGAGGCGTCGAGGCCCATGGCCGCGGCCAGCGCCGGCTCGTGCTCGACCAGCTGGCCGGTGTCGACGAGGGCGAAGAGATGCGCCGGCTGGTCCCAGCCGATGGTGGCGACGTGCTGCTCGATCTCCAGCACGGCGGCGGCCAGCGCGGGGTCGACGTCGAGGTCGCTCAGGTCGTCGAGCAGGTCGTCGCCGGGAAGGTCGCCACCGGGAACGTCACCACCGGGAAGGGGGTCCTCAGGCGTCATCGGGCACGTCCTCACAGCTGGGAAGGGCGGCGTCGGGGTCCTCGACCCAGTCCTGGATCGCCGCGAGGGTGGAGTCGAAGGTGTCGGCGCGCAGCAGCCGGATGCCGTCGACGTCGGCGCCGAGGGCCTCCTCGCAGTTGTCCGGGGGCACGAGGAAGAGGGTGGCGCCGTCGTCGGCGGCGCCGGCGATCTTCTGCTGGATCCCGCCGATGGGGCCCACCGAGCCGTCGAGGGCGACGGTGCCGGTGCCGGCGATGACCTCCCCTCCGGTCAGGGAGCCCTCGGTGAGGGTGTCGTAGATGCCCAGGCTGAAGACCAGGCCGGCGCTGGGGCCGCCGATCTTGGGGTCGATGGCCACCGAGACCTCGAAGGGGAAGCGGTAGCCCTCGCCGGGCACGACGCCGATGCGCGGCTGGCCCTCGACCTCCTCCGGGGTGATGCTCACCTCGCGGCGCCGGCCGTCGCGCTCGATGACGACGGCCAGCGGCTCGCCGGCCTCGGCGCCGGAGACGGCGGCGACGAGCTGACGCGGGGTGCGCACCGGCTCCCCGCCGACGCTGCGGATGATGTCCAGCGGCTCGAGCACGCCCTCGGCGGGGGTGCCCTCGTCGACGAAGTAGACCTTCACGGCGCGCTCGACGTCGTAGCCGAGCTTCTCCAGGGCCACGGCGGTGGCGACGTCCTGGGAGGTCACCATCGAGATGGCGCCCTGCTGCTGGTCCTCCTCGGCGCTCTCGTCGTCGGGGTGGATGAAGTCGTAGGGGTAGACGGCGTCCTCGGGGTCGGCCCAGGCCCGCAGCAGCGTGAAGAGGCTCGACCCGCCGGTCTGGCCCGGAGGCGCGGCGGCCGAGACCGAGACGGTGGTCATGCGCAGCTGGCCGGTGTCGCGGTAGGTCTTGGCGCCGCGCACCTGGATCGTCTCGTTGCCCTCGGGCTGGGCGAGCACGTCGACGGTGGTGCCGGGGGCGTAGGTGCCGAACGGCAGCCGCACCAGCGAGGTCACGAGGAACAGCGCGAGGACCAGCGGCGCGGCGATGAGCGCGGCGATGGAGCGCTGGGTCATGGCGCCAACTGTCTCATTGCTCACCAACCGTCCCGCCCACCGGCTCGCGTGCCGCGAGCCAGGGCGGACCACCCGGTCGGTCGGGCGCTCGGGTCAGGACGCCCGGCGCGACTCGCCGGGGCGCTGCGAGGCCGCGGGCCCGCGGGGCGCGCGCGAGGGGCGCACGGCGATGCCGGTGCTCCGGTCGCGCTCCGGGGCGGGGGCGGCGTAGCCGGCGCGGTCGGGCCGGGCCAGCGCGCCGGCCATGCGCTCGAGGGCGGCCTCGCGGTCGACCTGCTCACGCGGCTCGCGACCCACCCAGCCGACCCAGGCCATGGCCAGGACGGCGACGACGGCGGCAGGCGCCAGCCAGAGCAGGATCTCCACCTGTGCAGGGTAGGTCGCCCGCGGGCCGCGGCGGCGCCGAAACGCCGGGCGCCGGCTCGGGCAGTGGTCGCCCGGGCACCGCTCAGGGGGTGCCGACCCACTCGTCGGTGCCGTCGACGAAGCGCTGGTGCTTCCAGATCGGCACCTCCGCCTTCAGCGTGTCGATCAGCGCCCGTGAGGCCGTGAAGGCGTCGCCGCGGTGGGCGGCGACCGTGGCCACGACGACGGCGATGTCGCCGATGGCCAGCGACCCGGTGCGGTGCACCGCCGCCACGGCCTGGACGTCGTGGTCGGCGGCGACCTGCTCGCAGACCGCCTCGAGCCGCGCCAGGGCGGTGGGGTGGGCGCTGTAGTCGAGTCCGACGACACCCGCGCCGTGGTCGTGGTCGCGCACGCGGCCCACGAAGAGGGTCAGGCCCCCCGAGGTCGGGTCGTCGAGGGCGTCGAGCACCTCGGTGACGTCGAGCGGGTCCTCGCGCAGGGCGGCCAGGCGGACGGCGGGGTGAGCCATGGACGCGACCCTACTCACTGTCCTCCTCACCGCCGGCGGGTTGGGGCTCACGGCGTACCGTGGGGCCATGAGCAACGACTCCGGCGACACCCCGAACGACTCCGGGAACGGCCCTGACGACAGCGGTCAGAACCCGTTCAAGGGCACGCCGTTCGAGCAGTTCTTCAACCAGCTCGGCGGGATGGGCGGGGGCGGCGGCGCCACGCCCGGCGGCTTCGGGTTCGGCTTCGGCACCGGTGGCTCCGGAGCGAGCGGTGGCGGCGCGGGCGGGGCCGGCGGCTTCCCGGGGTTCCCCGGCGGGTTCCCCGGCATGGGCGGCCCCGGCGGCATGCCCGACCTCAACCAGCTCTTCGGCCAGATCCAGGCCATGATGCAGCCCTACGACGGCCCGCTGAACTGGGACGTCGCCCTCGACACCGCCCGCAAGGCCGTCGCGCAGCAGCCCGACCCCTCGCCCACGCAGCGCCAGAAGGACGCCGTGGCCGACGCCGTGCGCCTGGCCGACCACTGGCTGGACGACACGACCGCCTTCCCCTCCGGCGTCACTTCGACCGCCGCCTGGAGCCGCGCGGAGTGGCTGGTGGGCACCGTCGAGGTGTGGAAGGTGCTCGTCGAGCCGGTCGCCAAGCAGACCGTCGACTCGCTGGGCTCCGCCCTGCCCGAGGAGGCCCGCGCGGCGTCCGGCCCCCTCCTCGGGATCATCGGCAAGGCCGTGGGCGTCATGCTCGCCAGCCAGGTCGGCTCCGGCCTGGGCGCGCTGGCCTCCGAGGTGCTCACCGCCTCCGACGTCGGCCTGCCCCTGGGTGCCGCCGGGCGCGCCGCCCTCGTGCCGGCCAACGTGGAGGCCTTCGCCGCCGGCCTCGACGTCAGCACCGACGACGTCCTGCTCTACCTCGCGCTGCGCGAGGCCGCCCACCAGCGGCTCTTCGCCCACGTGCCATGGCTGCGCGAGCACCTGCTCGGCGCCGTCACCGCCTACGCCCGCGGCATCGAGATCAACGCCGAGGCGATCCAGAGCCGCATCGAGGAGCAGATGCGCGGCGTCGACCCCACCGACCCCGAGTCGATGCAGCGCCTGCTCGAGGGCGGACTCTTCGACATGCCCAAGTCCCCCGCCCAGGAGGCCGCGCTGCTGCGCCTGGAGACGACGCTGGCCCTCGTCGAGGGCTGGGTCGACGAGGTCGTCGGGCAGGCCACCGCCGAGCGCATGCCCGCCGCGGCCAAGATGCAGGAGGCCGTACGCCGCCGCCGCGCGGCCGGCGGCCCGGCCGAGGACACCTTCGCCTCGCTGGTCGGCCTCGAGCTGCGCCCGCGCCGGCTGCGCGACGCCTCCACCCTGTGGGGCTCGCTGCGCACGCGTCAGGGCACCGAGGCCCGCGACGGGGTGTGGATGCACCCCGACCTGCTGCCGAGCGCTGCCGACCTCGACGACCCGCTGGGCTTCCGCGAGGGCGCCGCCGCCCCGGCCGAGATCAGCGAGTCGGACTTCGACGCCGAGCTGGCCAAGCTCCTCGACGGCGACCTGCCGGACGGTGACCAGCCCGGTGACCAGCCCGGTGAGGGCCCGACCCCGGCGTGAGCCTGCACGCCGACGCGCTCGCGGCCCTCGAGGCCTGGGCGGCGCCCGACGCCGCCCAGGAGGCGCTGCGGGTGCGCTACGTCGCCCACCTGCGCGCCCACCCCGACGGTCTGGAGCGCGGCTGCCGGCCCGACCACCTCACGGCCAGCACGCTCGTGCTCGACCACGACCGCGCCCACGTGCTGCTCACGCTGCACGCCAAGGCCCAGGAGTGGTTCCAGCTCGGCGGCCACTGCGAGCCCGGTGACACCACGCTGGCCGGCGCCGCGCGGCGCGAGGCCACCGAGGAGTCGGGGCTGGGCGACCTGTCCCTCGACCCGGTGCCGGTGGAGCTGAGCGAGCACCCCGTGCCGTTCTGCGGCCCGCGCGACGGGGTGCTCGTGCACCACCTCGACGTGCGCTTCGTCGCCGTGGCCGCCCCCGGCGCGCAGGTCGCGGTCAGCGAGGAGTCGCTCGACCTGCGCTGGTGGCCGGTCGACGCGCTGCCGTCGGGCCCCGACGGGCGACCGGACCCCGACATCGCGGCCCTCGTAGCCCGCGCCCTGCACCGGGCCGGCCCGTCGGGTCGGTCGGACCAGGCGGGTCAGTCGACGCCGTCGGCGCTGCCGTCGGCGGGCGGCTCGACCCGCGCCGCGGCCGACCAGCCCAGCAGGTAGCCCTTGGCCCGCTCGGCCTGGGGGTAGCGGTCGACCCACGCCCAGAAGCGGGCGTCGTGGCCGGGCTCCAGCAGGTGGGCCAGCTCGTGTACCAGCACGTAGTCGATGACCCACGCCGGCATCCCCTGCAGCCGCGCCGAGAGCCGGATCGAGCGGTCGCCCGGCGTGCAGGAGCCCCAGCGCGAGCTCTGGTTCTCCACCCACCGCACCGTGTCGGGCACGGCCATGCCGCCGAGGTAGCGGTCGTTGAGCGACACCGCCCGGGTCCGCAGCTCCTCGTCGCTGGGCAGGCGGCGGCGCTCGGCGCGCTCGAGGCGGGCCAGCATGGTCTCCACCCACTCGGCCTCCTCGCTGGGCGAGAGGGTGTCGGGCACGAGCACGACGATCCGGTCGCCGTCGCGGTAGGCCGAGACCGTGCGCCGGCGCCGCGTCGAGCGGCGTACCTCCACGTCGGGGCGCGCCCGCGAGCCCGCGGGGTCGCTCGTCGGCGGCGGTGACATGGACGACAAGTTAAGCCTTGGCGCCCGCCCAGGCGAGGAGGCGCTCCCGGGGCCAGGTCGTCACGATCCGCTCGGGGTCGATCCCGGCGGCCTCGGCGCGCTCGGCGCCGTGGTCGAGGAAGTCGAGCTGGCCCGGGGCGTGGGCGTCGCTGTCGATGGAGAAGAGGCAGCCGGTGTCGCGGGCCAGCTCCAGCAGCCGGGTCGGCGGGTCGCGGCGCTCCGGGCGGGAGTTGATCTCGACCGCGACGTCGTGCTCGGCGCAGGCCTCGAAGACCGCCCGGGCGTCGAACTGCGACTCCTTGCGGGTCCCCCGCCCGCCGGTCACCAGCCGGCCGGTGCAGTGGCCGAGCACGTTGGTCCAGCGCTGGCCGACCGCCGCCACCATGCGTCGGGTCATCGCGTCGCCGTCCATGGCCAGCTTGGAGTGCACGCTGGCCACGCGTACGTCGAGGCGCGCCAGCATCGCGTCGGTCTGGTCGAGCGAGCCGTCGTCGAGGATGTCGACCTCGATGCCCTTGAGCAGCGTGAAGCCGCCGGCGGGCCCCCCGAGGTGGTCGTTGACCGCGTCGACCACGTCGAGCTGTCGGGCCAGCCGCTCCGCGCTGAGGCCGCGGGCCACCTTCAGCCGCGGCGAGTGGTCGGTCAGCACCTGGTACTCGTGGCCCAGCTCGATGGCGGTGAAGGCCATCTCCTCGATCGGCGAGCCGCCGTCGGACCAGTCGGAGTGGGAGTGCAGGTCGCCGCGCAGCAGCGCGCGCAGCTCCTGCCCGCCCGTCGCCAGCGGTCCCGCGTGCTCGGCCTCCAGCCGCGCCAGCCGCTCCGGCCGGACCCCGCGCACGGCGTCGGAGACCACCGCGGCGGTGCTGGAGCCGATGCCGGGCAGGTCGGTGAGCGTGCCCTCGTCGACGGCCCGGGCGACCTCGTCGTCGTCCATCGTGAGCAGCGTGGCCACGGCCCCGCGGTAGGCCTTGACCTTGTAGGTGTCCTCCCGGCCCCGCTCGAGCAGGAAGGCGATGCGGCGCAGGGCCGCGACCGGGCCGTCGGCGTAGGCCTCGTCGTCGGTCCCGGCGGGGTGCTCGGCCATGCTCAGCGACCCTGGAAGTGCGGGCGCCGCTTCTCCTGGACGGCGCGGATGCCCTCCTGGAGGTCCTCGGTGGCCATGGTGACCGGCTGGGCCAGCGCCTCCCACTGCAGGGCGTGCTCGAGGTCGGCGTGGCCGCCGCGCAGGGCCAGGGTGGTCAGCCGCGCGGCCACCGGGGCGGAGGCCGCCACGCCGGCCGCGGCGTCCAGCACCTCCTCCAGGAACGTCTCCTGCTCCACCACCCGCGAGACCAGGCCGAGTCGCAGCGCCTCGTCGCCCTCGACCAGGCGCCCGGTGAGGAAGAGGTCGCGAGCAGCGGCCGGACCGACGACGTCGGGCAGCAGCCAGGTGCCGGCCATGCCCGGGTGCAGCCCGAGCTTGAGGAAGGGCACGCCCATCCGCGCCCCGCGGGCGGCCCACCGCACGTCGCAGGCGAGGGCCAGGCAGAGCCCGGCACCGATGGCCGGGCCGTTGACCGCGGCGAAGGTGGGCACCTCCAGGCGCCGGATCGAGAGCCAGGCGCGGTAGAAGGCCATCATCCGGGTGCGGTGGCGGTCGACGCCGGCCTCCGGCTCGCTGGCCAGCCAGCTGGTGACCCCGCCGGAGGTGAAGGCCGAGCCCTCCCCCGTGACGACCACCGCGCGCAGCGACGCGTCACCGGCGAGGTCGTCGACCGCGCGCACCCACGAGGCCGTCATCTCCTCGGTCATGGCGTTGCGCTGCTCGGGGTTGTCGAGCACCAGCAGGGCGACGCCCTCGCGCGGGCGCTCCACGCGCAGGTGCTCGTAGGTCGCGGGCTGGTCCGAGGTGAGGTCGGTCATGGCCCCGAACATAGCGGCCGACGCGCCCGCGCGGAGCCTGTGGACGAGCGCCGGCCGACCGGGCCGAGCGGGGTAGGAGCGCCACGTGCACTCCCACACGACCTCTCCCCCGGCCGCCCGGCCCACGCTCCTGCCCGGCCTGGTCGTCGCGACCCGTGAGGCCGGCCGCCTCCAGGTCGGTCTCGACGAGCCACGGCGGGTCGTGCTCCCCGACCACCCCGACGTACGCCGGCTCCTCGCCGCCCTGCGCGACCGCACCCCGCCGACCCCCACGACGCCCGAGGGCGTGCGCGCGCTGACCGCCCTGGTCGGGGCGGGCCTGGTCGTGGACGCCGACCTGCTCGACGCCGCCGGCGCCGGCACCGCGGATCCCGGGGCCGTGGCCGCGGCGTTCGCGGCCCACGGCGACGCCGCGGCGCTGCTGCTGCAGCGGCGCTCGGAGGCCGTGGTGGCGGTCGAGGGCGGCGACACCGTGCCGGTGGCGGCCACCGACCTCGCCGTGCGACTGCTGCGCGAGGCGGGGGCAGGAGTCGCCGACCCCGGCGAGGGCCGGGGAGCCGGCGGGGGCCGGGGAGCCGGCGGGGGCCGGGGAGCCGGCGGGGGCCGGGCCCGACGGACGCGCGCCGCACGAGCCCCGGCGAGCAGACCCGACGTCGTGATCCGCCTCAGCGCGGGCCCCCCGGCCCGGGCCGGTCTCGACCCCCTCCTGCAGGAGGCGCAGCCGCACCTGCTCGTCGTCGGTGGTCCCGCCGGCGTCGTCGTGGGCCCCTTCGTGGAGCCGGGGGTCACCGCCTGCCTGCGGTGCGTCGACGCCGCCCGGGCCGAGCATGACCCCCGGCGCGGGCTCGTGCTCGAGCAGGTCGCCGCCGCGCCGGCGCCGGTCGCCCCGCTCGACCCGGCCCTGCTGCACCTCGCGGTGTCGTGGGCCGTGCGCGACGTCGTCACCTACCTCGACGGCGGCACGCCGTCGACGTGGTCGACCACGGTCGAGGTCGACGAACTGCTCTCCTGCCGGAGCCGGCGCTGGCTGCGGCACCCGCGGTGCGGCTGCTCCTGGGACGGCGCGCAGGTGGGCTGACCGGGACGGCGTCGGTGAGTGGCGGGAGACGGCACCGTCGGCGGCCCTCGACCGGTCGTACGCCGCCACGTCACAGGCGACTCGGCCGGGCACGCCTGTCGCGACCGCGTGCCGGGGCCGGCGCTGGCGGCGCTCGCGGTGACCGAACGTGCGCCAAGTGGCGGGAGACGACACCCCCGGGCGCCCTCGACCCGTCATACGCCGCCACTTCTCGGGCCGGCCGGCCGGCGACGGGACACAGCCCCGCGCGGCGGGGCCGGCGCTGGCGGCGCTCGCGGTGACCGGACGTGCGGCAAGTGGCGGGAGACGACACCCCCGGGCGCCCTCGACCGGTCGTATCCCGCCACTTCTCAGGCCGGCCGGCCGACGGGGACGTAACCCAGCTCCGCGCGGCGGGGCCGGCGCTCGCGGTGACCGAACGTGCGGTGAGTGGCGGGAGACGACACCTCCGGGCGCCCTCGACCGGTCGTATCCCGCCACTTCCCGGGCCGGCCGACGGGGACGTGACCCAGCCCCGCGCGGCGGGGCCGGCGGTGGCGGTGCTCGCGGTGACCCAAAGTGCGCTAAGTGGCGGGAGACGACACCTTCGGGCGCCCTCGACCCGTCGTACGCCGCCACTTCTCGGGCCGGCCGGCCGGCGACGTGACAGAGCCCCGCGTGGCGGGGCCGGCGGTGGCGGCGCTGGCGGTGACCGACCGTGCGGTAGTGGCGGGAGACGACACCGTCGGCGGCCCTCGACCGGTCGTACGCCGCCACTTCTCGGGCCGGCCGGCCGGCGACGGGACACAGCCCCGCGCGGCGGGGCCGACGCTGGCGGCGCTCGCGGTGACCGCGGTGACCGCGGTGACCGCGGTGACCAAGGTGACCGCGGTGACCGCGGTGACCAAGGTGACCGATCGTGCGGCAAGTGGCGGGAGACGACACCTCCGGCGGCCCTCGACCCGTCGTACGCCGCCACTTCCCGGGCCGGCCGGCCAGGGACGGGAGGCAGCCCCGCGTGGCGGGGCAGGTGCTGGCGGCGCCCGCGGTCTCAGAACGTGCCCTAAGTGGCGGGAGACGACACCTCCGGCGGCCCTCGACCCGTCGTACGCCGCCACTTCTCGGGCCGGCCGGCCGGGGACGTGACTCAGCCCCGCGTGGCGGCAGCGCTCGCGGGGACCGACCGTCCGGGGCGGGTTGCCCGAGACCTCGACCAGCT
Source organism: Nocardioides sp. P86 (assembly GCF_023712465.1). Lineage (NCBI taxonomy): Bacteria > Bacillati > Actinomycetota > Actinomycetes > Propionibacteriales > Nocardioidaceae > Nocardioides > Nocardioides sp. P86. The sequence continues at coordinate 747,738 of NZ_JAMAYE010000002.1, forward strand.
GCTCGAACACCGACGAGTCACGACGTGACGATCCCGCGGAGGGTCCCGGGGGCGCGCGCCCGGCCGGGGCGTCTACCAGTGCTCGGAGTCGAGCTTGCCCTCCAGGGCGCGCAGGTGGCGGCGCGCGCAGGTCACGCAGAGGTCCTGGCGGCGGCCGCGCTCGAACGACACCGTCCAGGCCAGCAGCCGCTGCGGGTCGTCCTCGACGGTGCCGCACAGGTCGCAGGTGGTGCTCATTCCCCCGACCCTAGACCTGTCGCACGCGCCCGAGCCGGGCACGACGAGGTCGTGCCCGGCTCGGGTCGGTGTGCCGCGTGCGCTCAGAGCGCGCGGGCGAGGGCGAGGCGCGCCTGCTGCGCGGCCGCCTCGGAGCGGCGGGCCAGCCGCTTGGCCTTGGCCAGGCGCTGGTCGCGGCGGGTGTGCGCCTCTCCCAGGCGCTCGGACATTTGTATGCGTGCCAGTTCTTCGTGCATGAGATTCATCGTGGTGCTCCGGTTCGGGTCGCTGTGGGTGGCGGTGCGGGGGTCGGCGTGGCTGCCTGCGCGGATCGCGGCGTCGAGCCGGGTCGTGGTCGGGGTGGTCATGGTCGTGGTGCCTCCTGGTCGGGTCGGTGCGCTCAGAGCGCGCGGGCGAGGGCGGTGCGGGCCTGCTGGACGGCGCGCTCGGCTCGCCGACTGCGACGGTGCACCCGGGCCAGCTCGTGGCCGCGGCGCTGACGCTGCGCCTCGTCGAGGCGGGAGGTGACCTGGGCTCGGGCCAGGTGGTCGTTGAGCGGGTACATCACGGGATCCTTCGGGTCTCGGGTGGTGCCGGGTCGTGCGGTCGGGGTGGAGCAGGACGGTGCCGGCGGTCAGGCCGCCACCTCGCTCTTGCGAGGACGGCCACGGGGCCGCTTGCGGGGGATGACGACGCCCTGGAGGAAGAGCTCGCCGCCCCAGACGCCCCAGGGCTCGCGCCGCTGCAGCGCACCGTCGAGGCAGAGGTGCCTGACGGGGCAGCTGCCGCAGAGGGCCTTGGCGTGCTCGACGTCCTGGGGGGTCTCGGCGAACCAGAGCTCGGGGTTGTTCGTGCGGCACGGCATGAGTGCGTCGTCGACGTCGACGGCGCGGTCGTGCAGCAGACCCAGGGTGGGCTCGACCGTCTCGTGGCGGTGGAGGTCGCTGATGGTCATGTGTGTCACCTCCTTGTCCTTGACCGGTCGCTGGGTGGTGCGGGGGTTCGTGGGGCCCGGGGTTCCCGGGGTCCTGGGGGAATGCAAAAGGCCGCGGATCCCGGGTTACGGGTTCCGCGGCCTGGAGGCTGCCGAGCTGTCGAGGATCAACAGATCGGTGGACTCCAGGCGAGGGGACCCGGGATGTAGGCGTGGCCGAAGGCCAGATCGCCCGCGACGACGCCCTGGCGCTCGGCGGCGACGGACACGACGGCGGAGGACACGGCGGCGGAGGACACAGTGGTCCCCTGGGTCGACGCGGTGAAGGCGATCGTGCGGCCGCAGACGGGCAGGGCGGAGCGGGACGGGGTCTGAGCCGTCATCCAGAACTTGTTGCTGGCCATCGGGGCCACCTCCTTCGGTGCGTCGTGCGCCGGCTTCGTCAGGGCCGTGGTGCGCTGCTGGTCGTGTGGTGAGGAAACTACCGGGCTGCTCCTGTAAGGAGCAAACCATTTTATGACTATTTCCCGGTTTTCTTCCGTGGCCCGCTGAGCAGGGCTGGCGGGGCGCCCCCGAGGGCCTGCCGGGGGGGCCGCGCGGGGCGGGTCAGGAGAGCAGGGCGAGCACGTCCTCGCCGTACTTCTCCACCTTGGACCGGCCGATCCCGCTGATGCGCAGCAGCGCCTCGGGGGTGCTCGGGCGCAGCTCGGCGACCAGCTGCAGGGTGGCGTCGCTGAAGACCACGAAGGCCGGCACGCTCTCCTCCCCCGCCCGCTCGCGACGCCAGTCGCGCAGCCGCTCGTAGAGCGCCTCGTCGTAGGAGGCGGGGCAGTCGACGCAGCGCCCGGTCTTCTTCTCCGCCGCGGTCGACAGCGGCTGGCCGCACTCGCGGCAGGTCATCGCCTTGCGGGCGCGACCGGGCCCGCCGGTCGGGCGCGACTGGTCGGGCAGGAGCGGGTCGAGGAAGCGCGAGGGCTTGCGCGAGGCCCGGCCGCCGGGGTTGCGGGCCAGCGACCACGACAGGCTCAGCTCCGCGCGGGCGCGGGTCATGCCGACGTAGAGCAGGCGGCGCTCCTCCTCGACCGCCTCGGGGGTCTCGGCGTAGGTGATCGGCATCGTGCCGTCCTGCAGGCCGCACAGGAAGACGGCGTCCCACTCCAGGCCCTTGGCGGCGTGGAAGGTGGCCAGCGTGACCCCGTCGGCCACCGGCGCGTGCTGCTCGGCCGCACGGCGGTCGAGGTCGTCGACGAAGGCCCCGAGGGAGGCGCCGGGCTGGCCGGCGTGCTCGGCCGCCTGGTCGACGAGGGCCTGCCACGACTCCCACCGGTCGCGGGTCTGCCCGCGGGCGGTGGGCGGCTGGTCGGTCCAGCCCATCGCGGCCAGCGTGGCCCGCACGACCTCGACGATCTCGTCGGGGTCGGTGACCTCGGCGCTGGAGCGGGCGGTGCCGCGCAGCCGGGTGACGGCCTCGCGCACCTCGGGGCGGTCGAAGAACCGTGCCGCGCCGCGCACGACGTAAGGGATGGAGCGCGCCGAGAGCGCCTCCTCGTAGGCCTCGGACTGCGCGTTGATGCGGAAGAGCACCGCGACCTCCGACATCGGGTGGCCGCTCTCGCGCAGCGCAAGGATGCGGGCGGCGGTGGCCTCGGCCTCGGCGACCTCGTCGGGGTGGGGGGCGTAGCGCACGGCGGCGCCGCCCGGGCGCTGGGCCTGCAGCGAGACGCCCTCGCTGCCCGACCCGGCCAGCAGCGTGTTGGCCGCACCCACGACCTGCGGGGTGGAGCGGTAGTTGCGCACCAGCTCCACCGACGTCGTGCCGGGGTGGCGCTGGGGGAACTCGCGCAGGTAGCGCGCGTCGGCGCCGGCGAAGGAGTAGATGGTCTGGGCGGGGTCGCCGACCACGCACAGCTCGTCGCGACCGCCGAGCCACAGGTCGAGCAGGGCCGACTGCAGCGGCGAGACGTCCTGGAACTCGTCGACGACGAACCACTTGTACTGCCGGCGCACCTGGGCCGCGACCCGCTCGTCCTCGGCGAGCAGCCCGGCCGTGAGCAGCAGGATGTCCTCCATGTCCATGCGGCCCTGCCCACGCTTGACCTCCTCGTAGCTGGAGAAGATCCGTCCCACGGTCTCGGCGTCGTGGCCGGTCACCGTGCGGCCGCGCTGGGTGGCGACCCGGGCGTAGTCGTCGGGGTGGACGTTGCTCACCTTGGCCCACTCCACCTCCGAGGCCAGGTCGCGCAGCAGCGCCTGGTCGGCGTTGATGCGGTGGCGTCGCGCGGCGCCCGCGAGCAGGGGGATCTTGGACTCCGTGAGCGCCGGGAGCTCGGTGCCCTGGACCTGGGGCCAGAAGTAGCGGAGCTGGCGCAGCGCGGCGGCGTGGAAGGTGCGCGCCTGGACTCCCCCGGCGCCCAGCACCCGCAGCCGCTGGCGCATCTCCCCCGCCGCGCGGGTGGTGAAGGTGACCGCCAGGACCTCGGTGGGCACGTAGACCCCCGAGGCCACGCCGTGGGCGATGCGGTGGGTGATGGCCCGGGTCTTGCCGGTGCCCGCGCCGGCGAGGACGCGCACCGGTCCGCGCAGCGTCTCGGCGACCTGGCGCTGCTCGGGATCGAGGGCGTCGAGGAGGTCGGCGGGGCGGGTCACGAGGGGAACAACTCCTGGGGCAGGCTGGTTGACGACAGGTACGACGACGCCCGCCTCGGGCGTCGTGACCACCCTAGATGTCGGAGGCGACAGTCCCAGATGAGCTCGTTCACGATGTACTCCACCCCCTGGTGCGGCTACTGCCACCGCCTCAAGAGCCAGCTGGACCGTGAGGGCATCTCCTACGACGTCGTCGACATCGAGCAGCAGCCCGACGCGGCGCTGATCGTGGAGCAGGCCAACAACGGCAACCAGACCGTGCCCACGCTGGTCTTCAGCGACGGCACGTCGCAGACCAACCCCTCGCTGGCGCAGGTCAAGGAGAAGCTGGCCGCGCTGGCCTGAGCGCGACGGCGGACCACCCGCCCGGCCGGCTCACCACTGGCCGGGCAGCGGCCCGCCGTACCAGTGCTCCACGAGGGAGCGGCTGATGGAGACCCCGCCGGGCAGCACGAGCGTGCCGGCGCGGGTCTCTTCCAGCATCTGGGCGCGGGTGAACCAGCGCGCCTCCTCGATCTCGACCTCGTCGACCTCGATCCGCGTGCTCGTGGCGCGGCCCACGAAGCCCACCATGAGGCTCGCGGGCATCGGCCAGGGCTGGTTGCCGAAGTACGACACCTCGCCCACCTCGACCCCGGTCTCCTCGGCCACCTCGCGACGCACGGCGTCCTCGAGGCTCTCCCCGGGCTCGTAGAAGCCCGCCAGGGTCGAGAAGCGTCCGCGCGGCCAGACCCGCTGGCGCCCCAGGAGGCACAGCTCGTCGTCGGCACCGGGCTCGCCGTGGGTGACCAGCATGATCACCGCGGCGTCCGTGCGGGGGAACTGGGTGCGCCCGCAGCGAAGGCAGGTGAGCTCGTGCCCGGCGGCGCGCGGCTCCAGCGGGGTGCCGTCGCGGGGGCAGAAGCGGGTCACGGCCAACCACTCGGCGATGCCGAGGGCGTGGAAGAGCAGCGGGGCGTCGGCGCGCGACTCCGGTGCGTCGCCGGCCAGCAGCGGCAGCAGGTCGCGCAGCCCGGCCCACCCCGGCTCGTCGGGGTCGGGACGGTCGGTGACCAGGGCGAACCACGCCCGGTCGTCGCGCTCGCCCAGCAGCACCCGCAGCCCGTCAGGGGTCTCGTCGGGTCGCACCCAGTCGATCCGGCCGCCCCGCGGGCGCACCTGCGCGCCCGCCACCACCAGCACCCGGGTCGCCGGGTCGGCCCACTGCTGCTCGAGCCAGGCCTCGTCACGTCTGCGCACCGACGCCCGGTCGTGCGCGTCGACGGTCAGCAGCGTGTGGGGAGCGGTCACGCAGCGACCCTAGGCCGCCCGGACAACCCGGGAAGCCTCGGGCCCGTCGCGGCGTTCTCCCGACATGGCAGCGCCCGGGACCCTCCTCGACGCGGTGGTCGTGGGCGCCGGCCAGGCCGGCCTGTCGGCCTCCCACCACCTGCGCCGGCTCGGTCTGCGCCACGTCGTCCTCGACGCCGAGACCGCGCCCGGCGGTGCCTGGCAGCACCGTTGGGACACCCTGACCATGCGCGACGTGCACGGCGTGGCCGACCTGCCCGACTCCCCCGCGCCGCGGCCCGGCGAGGAGCGGGCCAACCTGGTCGTGCCCGCGTGGTTCGCCGCCTACGAGCGTGAGCAGGCCCTGCCCGTGGTGCGGCCGGTGCGGGTCGAGCGCGTCGAGCCGGCCGACCCCGACGACCCCGGCGGCCCGCTGCGGGTCGTGGCCGGCGACCGCACCTGGACCACCCGCACCCTGGTCAACGCGACCGGCACGTGGAGCCGACCGTTCGTGCCCGCCTACCCCGGCGCGCGGACCTTCCGCGGGCTGCAGCTGCACACCCACGACTACCGCGGGCCCGAGGCGCTGCGCGGGAGGCGCACCGTCGTGGTCGGCGGCGGGGCCTCCGCTGTGCAGCTGCTCGGCGAGCTCGCCCCGGTCACCGACACCCTCTGGGTCACCCGCCGCCCCCCGGTCTGGCGCACCGACGACCTCACCCCGGAGGCCGGCCGCGCCGCGGTCGCCCTGGTCGAGGAGCGCGTACGCCGCGGGCTGCCGCCCGCCAGCGTGGTGAGCGTGACCGGGCTGGCCCTGCGGCCCCAGGAGCAGGCGGCGGCCGCGCTCGGCGCCTACGAGCGACGGCCGGTGTTCCGCAGCATCGAGCCCGACGGGCTCCGCTGGGCCGACGGGTCCTTCGAGCCGGCCCAGGCCCTCCTGTGGGCCACCGGCTTCCGCGCCGAGCTGTCCCACCTCGCACCCCTGGGTCTGCGTGGCTCCGGCGGCGGCATCGCCGTCGACGGCACCACCGTCGTGACCGATCCGCGGGTGCAGCTGGTCGGCTACGGGCCCTCGGCCAGCACCATCGGCGCCAACCGCGCCGGGCGGTCCGCCGCGCTCGCCGTGCTGCGTCTGCTGCAGGGCCGGGAGGCCGGGGCCGCGCTCACCGCGACGGGCTGAGCAGCGCCTCCAGCTCCTCGCGGCCGGGCAGGTCGGCGGGCTCGACCACGCTGCCGGTGCGCACGAGGTAGAACGCGGCTCGCACCTGCTCGGGCGCCACGCCGTGGAGCTCGGCCCAGGCCAGGCGGTAGAGCGCCAGCTGCAACGGGTCGGTGGCCTCGGCGCGACCGGTCTTCCAGTCGACCAGCAGCCAGCCCCCGTCGGGCTCGGCGTAGACGGCGTCGATGCGCCCGCGCACGACCTGACCGGCCAGCACCAGGGCGAAGGGGGCCTCCACCTGGTGGGGCACCCGGGTGGCGAAGGGACCGGACTCGAAGGTCGCGACCAGCGCCTCGAGGTCGGCGTCGTCGTCGATGCCGGCGTCGGCGCGCCCGGGCAGGTCGCCGTAGTCGAAGAGGTCCTGCTGGCCGAAGCGCGCCTCGACCCAGGCGTGGAAGCGGGTGCCGAAGCGGGCCGCGGCCGAGGGCGGGCGCGGCATCGGACGGGCCAGGTCGCGGGCGAAGGCCTCGGGGTCCTCGCGCAGCCGGGAGACCGCCGTGGCCGACAGGCTCGAGGGCAGCGGGACCGCGACGTGCTCGGAGCGGTCGCGCCGGGCCTCGGCGAGCAGCCGGTCGAGCTCGGCGTCCCACTCCGCGACCCGGGCCGCCTCGATCATGTCGAGGCCGAGGTCGGGCGCGCCCACCACGGCCGTGCGCACCCGCTCGGCCGCCTCCCGGCGCAGGGCTGCCTCGCGGCCCACGGCCGTGCTCGGCCACGGGCGCGACGGGTCGACCGCGTCGTAGGGGTTGGGGTCGCCCTTCACCGGCTTCTCCCGCCACGGCCGCGGCGGCTCTCCCCAGGCCTCGACCCTCTCGGCGACCACCCGCTGGTAGGCTGAGGGTCCGAAGGGGGTCGTGCGAGAGGTCCAGCAGTAGCTGGTGACCGACAGCACGTGCGCGGCGCGGGTGAAGGCGACGTAGCCCAGGCGCAGCTCCTCCTCGGCGTCGTGGGCGCGCGTGTCGGCGCGGTAGGCGTCGAGGGCCGCCTTGTCGTGGCCGGCGAGCTGCGGCAGGTCCGGAGCGTCGCCGCGCAGCGGGGCGGGCAGCACGCTGGGCGAGGAGGTCCACAGGGTGCGCGAGCGGTTGGAGGGGAAGCGGGTCTCGCAGACCCCGACGAGGAAGACCGCGTGCCACTCCAGACCCTTGGAGCGGTGCACCGTGAGCAGCTTGACCGAGTCGGCCAGGGTCGGCGTGGCGACGTCGAGGCCGTTGCCCTGATCGTCCTCGGCGGTGAGGTAGGCCAGCAGCGCCGGGAGGCCCACGTCGCCGTCGACGGCCTGGAAGTCGGCCACGGCGCGCACGAAGAGGTCGAGGTTGTCGCGCCGCGAGAGCGCGGCCGGGTCGACGGCGGAGGCGAGCTCCACGTCGACGCCCGTGAGGTCGACGATGCGGCGCACGACGTCGAGCAGGGGCTCGCCGACGTGCGAGCGCAGCAGGCGCAGCTCCGCGCCGAGCAGCGCGAAGCGCTCGCGGGCCTCCTCGGAGAACGGCAGGTCGCCGGGGTCGGCCAGGGCGTCGTCGAGGCAGGCCACCTCGGCGGGGTCGATGCCGTCGGCGATGTCGAGCAGGTGGTCGGTCACCGAGCCGGCCTCGGCGCCCCGCCCGCCCCGGCCGGCGATCTCGTCGGCCCGCTGGCCCAGCAGGCGCAGGTCGCGCGCACCGATCGCCCACCGCGGCCCGGTGAGCAGCGTGAGCAGCGCGGCGTTGGCGGTCACGTCGTGGAGCAGGTGCAGCACCGCGACCACCTCGGCCACCTCGGGCAGCCGCAGCAGGCCGGAGAGACCGACGATCTCGACGGGCACCCCGGCCCCCGACAGGGCGTCGAAGACCTCGGCGGCGTGGGCGTTGTCGCGGGTGAGCACGCCGATGTCGCTCCAGGTCGTGCCGCGCTCGCCGCCGTGGACCGCCTGCACGTCCTCCACGAGGCGGGCCAGCTCGTCGGCGTGGGTCTCGAGCACCTCGGCGCCCACGACGCCCGGCTCCGCGCCGGGCTTGGCCTGGAGCGGCTCCACCTGGTCGTAGCGCTCGTAGAGGGGGGCCGCCAGCGCGTTGGCGACCTCGAGGATGCGCGCGTCGGAGCGCCGGTTGACCGTCAGTGGCAGCACCGGCACCGCGCCCCCGCGTGCCGCGGGGAAGGTGTCGGCGAAGTTGAGGATGTTGGAGACCGACGCGCCGCGCCAGCCGTAGATCGCCTGGTTGGGGTCGCCCACCGCGGTGACGGCGTGCCCTCGGCCGCGGGCCTCGTCGGGCCCGGAGAAGAGCCGGGAGAGCATGGTCGCCTGCGCGACCGAGGTGTCCTGGTACTCGTCGAGCAGCACGACCCGGAAGGCCGCGCGCTGCGCGAGGCCCACGTCGGGCTGCTCGCTGGCCAGCCGCGCCCCCAGCTCGATCTGGTCGGAGAAGTCCATCAGGCCGAGCTCGGCCTTCAGCCGACGGTAGCCGGCCACGAGCTCGAGCAGCTCGCCGCGACGGTCGATGGCCGAGAGCGCGGCCTCGACGGGCTTGCGGTAGGTCGTGCGGTCCTTGCCGGCGCGCTCCGCGGCGAGGGCGGCCGCGAACCCCGCCCGGGCCTCGGCGTCCACCCGGCGGACGTCGTCGGGGCCGACGAGGTGCTCGCTCATGGCGCTGTCGAGGGCGAGGAGGTTCTGGATCGCGGTGGGCGGGTGGTCGGTGAGCTGGTGGATGTCGCCGGTGGAGCGCTCCACGACGCGGGCACCGAGCTGGTAGCGCGCGGCGTCGGTGATGACGCGGGTGTCGGGCTCGTGGCCGATGCGCAGGCCGTGCTCGGTGAGCAGGTTGGCGGCGTAGGCGTTGTAGGTGAGCACGCTGGGCTCGAGGACCTCCTCGACGGCGTCGTCGTCGCGCGCGCCGCCCCGTGTCATCGGCTCGTCGAGCACGCCCGCGGTGCGCAGCGCGGCCCGGATCCGCTGGCGCAGCTCGCTGGCCGCCTTGGTGGTGAAGGTCAGGCCCAGCACCTGCTCGGGGCGCACCTGCCCGGTGACGACGAGGTAGACCACCCGCGCCGCCATGAGGGTGGTCTTGCCCGACCCGGCGCCGGCGATGACCACGCCGGGGGCCAGCGGGGCCGAGATCGCGGCCCACTGCTGGTCGCTGGGCGCGTAGTCGGTCTGCATCACCCGCTGCAGGTCGGCCGGGGTGTCGATGCGCAGCGGCGCGCGGCCCGTGCCGGGGGTCGGGGGGATCGGCGGGATCGCGCTCACGAGGCGGTCACCGCCCCGGCGCCCTTGATCGGGCAGATCGCCACGAAGTCGCAGTCGCGGCAGTGCTGGCCCACCACGGCGGGGAAGGACTCGCGCCGCAGCATCACCGCGCCGTGGGCGAGCTTGTCGCGCAGGGCCTCGCGGCCCCGGCTGCCGGCGGGCTGGGGGTCCTGCGGCTGGACGACGGCGTGCTCGGTGTCGTCGAGGGCGCCCAGCTGCACCAGCTCGGCACCGCCAGCGACGCCGTGCTCGTCCTCGGGCAGCACCGCGTCGACGGCGCCGCTGTCCACGGCGTACTGGTAGAGGGCGAGCTGCACGTGCTCCTGCACCGAGGAGGTCGAGGGGGCGGTGCGCCCGGTCTTGAGGTCGACCACGACGACGCGCCCGTCGTGGTCGAGCTCGAGACGGTCGGCGTAGCCGTTGAGCAGCACCTGCTCGCCGTCGGGGAGGTCGACCACGGTGGAGAAGCGCGCCTCGGTCTGCAGCAGCCGCCGGGCGTTGGTGTGGTGCCAGCGCAGGAAGCGCGCCAGCGCCACCCTCACCCGGGCGTGCTCGCGCGCCCGCGACCACGGGGTGCGGAACTCCAGGCGGCCCCACACCGCGTCGACGTGGGTCATCAGCAGGTCGACGTCGTCGGGCCCCGCCGCCAGCTCCCCCGTGGCGACGCGCTCGGCCAGGGCGTGGAGCATCTTGCCCAGGTTGGCCGACTGGTGGGAGCGGGCCGCTCCCCCGGCCTCGCGCTCCAGGAACCACCGCATCGGGCAGGTCTGGAGGGCCTCGAGCACGCTCGCCGAGATCGGCACCGGCCGGTCGGGGTCACGCACCGGCTGCACCGAGCGGGTGGCGGCGCGGGTGCCCCACCAGCTCGCCGGGTCGGCGTGCGGGGCGAGCGGCCGGGTGCCGGCGCTCTCCCCCGCGAGCCGCGCCAGCCGTCGCGCGGCGGCGTCGCGCAGCGCGGGCGTGGTCGCGGGGTCGGCGACGGTGCGTCGCAGCTCGCTCACCAGGCCGTCCATCGACAGCGGGCGCTCGGGTCGTCCCACCACGGCCTCGACGCTGACGCCGAGCTCGTCGAGGAAGCGGGAGGGCTGCTCGCCGTCGTCCTCCGGGGAGGCGACGGCGGTGACCACGAGCCGCTGCCGCGCGCGTGTGCAGGCGACGTAGAAGAGGCGACGCTCCTCGGCCAGCAGCTCGCGCGCGGAGACCGGCGGCACGAGCTCGCCCTCGCCGATGCGGTCGGCCTGCAGCAGGGTGGTGCGCCGCCGCAGGTCGGGCCAGGCGTCCTGCTGCACGTGGGCGACCACGACCAGGCGCCACTCCAGCCCCTTGGAGCGGTGGGCCGTCAGCAGCCGCACGGCGGCGCCCCGGGTGCCCTGCTCGGCGAGGGTGTCGGCCGGGATCTCCTGGGCCACCAGGGTGGCGAGGAAGGAGCGGACGCCGCGGTGGTCGCGCTGCTCCTCGGCGCGCGCGGCGACGTCGAAGAGGGCGCAGACCGAGTCGAGGTCGCGGTGGGCGCGACGGGCCGGGGCCCCGCCCTGCTCGACCGCGCGTCGCAGCCGGGCCGGCCAGCCGGTGCCCGACCACAGGCCCCACAGCAGCTCCTCGGCGCTCAAGCCGGCCGCGAGGTCGTCGCGGGCGGAGGCGAGCAGCGCGTGCAGGGCCCGGGCCCGGGTGACCTCGCCCCCCTCGAGCCCGTCGAGGAACCCCCGCTCGACCAGGGCCAGCCGCACCAGCTCCCGGGAGGGGCGGGGCGCCCGGTCCTCGGTCAGCGCCCGGTGCTTCTCGCGCACCCGCAGCTGACGGCCCAGCCGGCGCACGTCGCCGGCGTCGAGACCGCCCAGCGGTCCCACGAGCAGCGCCTCGACCCGGCCGGGGTCGAGGTGGTCGGGCGCGGTGGGGTCGGCGACCCCGAGGTCGACCACGGCGCGCAGCGCGTCGAGCAGCGGCAGCACCGCGGGGTCGCGCACGAGCGGCACCTCGTCGCTGGCGACCTCCACCGGCACCCCGGCCGCCCCCAGGGCCCGGCGCAGCGGGGGCAGCGAGGTGCGGCCCGAGCGCACGAGCACCGCCATGTCGTCCCACGCCACGCCGTCCTCGAGGTGGGCGCGCCGCAGCAGGTCGGCGAGGTGCTCGGACTCGGCCCGGTCGGTGTCGAAGGTGCGCACGACGACGCGGCCCTCGCCGAGCCGACCGGGCTCGGCCACCGGGTGCAGGAAGGCCTCGCGGGCCTGCTCGTCGATGCTGCCGGGGAGCCCGAGGCGCCCGGCGACGCGCTGGGAGGCGACGAGCAGCCGCGGGCCGAAGCGTCGGGTGGTGCGCAGCGCGACGACCTCGGCCGGGCTGCCGTCGCGGCGCGGGAAGCTGGTCGGGAAGTCGAGGATGCCGCGCACCTCGGCGCCGCGGAAGGCGTAGATCGACTGGTGCGGGTCGCCCACCACGGTGAGGTCGCGACCGTCGCCGGCCAGCGCTCGCAGCAGCGCCACCTGACCGGGGTCGGTGTCCTGGTACTCGTCGACGAAGACGTGGGAGAAGCGGCGCCTCAGCTCCTCGCGGTGGACCTCAGCCTCGAGGGTCGCCCGCCGGATCAGGTCGGAGTAGTCGGTGGCGCCCTGGGTGTCGAGCACCGTGAGGTACTGGTCGAGGAAGAGCCCGGCCGCGGTCAGCTCGGGGGCGCCGTGGACCTGCCCGAGGCGCGCCAGCTCCGCGCCGTCGAGCCCCTTCTCCCGGGCCCGCGACAGCACGGCGTGCACCTCGCGTGCGAAGCCGCGGGTGCCGAGCGCCCGCTGCAGCCCCTCGGGCCAGGCCACGGCCTCGGGGGTCGGGACGAGGAGCTCGCGCAGCACGACGTCCTGCTCGGGGGCGCTCAGCAGACGCAGGGGGGCGTCGTAGAGCTCCGCCGGCGCGTACTGCCGGATCAGCGCGTAGGCGAAGGAGTGGAAGGTCGAGCTCAGGCTCGTCGCCATGGTGCGCCCCAGCCGGGCCGTGACCCGGTCGCGCAGCTGGTCGGCGGCCTTGCGCGAGAAGGTCAGCGCCAGCACCTCGTCGGGCCGCGCCCCGTCGTCGACGCGTCGCACGATCGCCTCGACCAGCGTCGTGGTCTTGCCCGTGCCCGGCCCGGCGAGCACCAGCAGCGGCCCGCCGGCGTGGTCGACCACGCGCTGCTGCTCGGCGTCGAGGCGCGGCACCGGGGCCTCCGCGTGCTCGTGCACGAGGTGGTAGCGCGGGGTGGCCGGACGGTCCGGGCGGGGCGGGCGGGTCACGGGCCCCATCTCAGCACCCGGCGCCGACAGCCGTTCGCGCGCCCGCCCCCGACCCGTCACCACCGGGCCACCGCCAGGGCCCCCGGGGTCGACAGCGTGAGCCGCGCCGACATCCGCACCACCCTCTCGGGAGCACCCAGATGAACGCCTCACCCCGCCCTGCCCTCACCGGCCCCGCCCTCACCGGCCCCGCCCTCACCGGCCCCACCCGCCGCGCCGTCGTGGGCACCGCCCTCGGCGCCGGCGTCGGGCTCGGTGCCACCCTCACCGGCACGCTGGTCCCCGCCGCCTGGCTGCCCGGGGCCGCCGCCGCCCCGGCCCGGCCGCTGAGCCGCGACCCCTTCACCCTCGGCGTCGCCTCCGGCGACCCGCTGCCCGACGGGGTCGTCCTGTGGACCCGGCTGGCCCCCGAGCCGCTGGCCGCCGACGGCCTGGGCGGCATGCCCGCCCGCGAGGTCGCGGTGCGGTGGGAGGTCGCCACCGACGAGCGCTTCCGCCGGGTCGTGCGCCGCGGCGTGGCCCGCACCGGCCCCGACGCCGGCCACAGCGTCCACGTCGAGGTCCAGGGCCTCTCGCCCGCCCGGCCCTACTGGTACCGCTTCGCGGCCGAGCGGTGGGTCTCCCCCACGGGCCTGACCCGCACGGCCCCGGCGTACGACTCCTCGCCGGCCTCGCTCAGCATGGCCTTCGCCTCCTGCTCGCAGTACGAGCACGGCTTCTTCACCGCCTACCGGCGCCTGGCCGAGGAGCAGCCCGAGCTGGTGCTGCACCTCGGTGACTACCTCTACGAGTACACGAAGGACGACTACGTCGTGGCGCCGGGCAACGTGCGCGACCACGAGGGCCCCGAGACCGAGACGCTGGCCGGCTACCGCCAGCGCCACGCGCAGTACAAGACCGACGCCGACCTGCAGGCCGCCCACGCCGCAGCACCCTGGGTCGTGGTGTGGGACGACCACGAGGTCGACAACAACTGGGCCGACGAGGTACCCGAGAAGCCGGCGGTGCCGCAGCCGGGCTTCCTGGCCCGTCGCGCCGCCGCCTTCCAGGCCTACTACGAGAACATGCCGCTGCGCCGCACGTCGGTGCCGCAGGGCATCGACCTCCAGCTCTACCGCCGCGTGCAGTGGGGCGACCTGGCCACCTTCCACATGATGGACACCCGGCAGTACCGCGACGACCAGGCCTGCGGCGACGGCACCGCGGTCGACTGCCAGGAGGCGCTCGACCCCTCGCGCACCCTCTGCGGCGACGCCCAGGAGCGGTGGCTCGTCGAGGGTCTCGCCGCCTCCACCACCACCTGGGACCTGCTGGGCCAGCAGGTCTTCTTCGCCCGCCGCGACTTCACCGCCGGCCCCACGCGGTCGCTGTCGATGGACGGCTGGGACGGCTACGCCCCCGCCCGCCAGCGCCTCGTCGACGCCCTGCCGGCCGACGCCAACACCGTGGTGCTCACCGGCGACGTGCACCGCCACTACGCCAACGACGTGCTCGCCGACTTCGACGACCCCGACTCGGCCGTGCGCGCGGCCGAGCTCGTGTGCTCCTCGGTCACCAGCGGCGGCGACGGCTCCGACACCACCGCCGCGACCGACACCCAGTTGCGCGAGAACCCGCACATCAGGTTCGCCAACAGCCAGCGCGGCTACGTCATGACCGAGATCGGCCGCGACAGCCTGCGCGCCGACTTCAAGGTCCTGCCCTACGTACGCCGCCCCGGCGCCCCGGTGTCGACGCGGCAGTCCTTCGTGGTCGAGGCGGGCCGCCCCGGCCTCCAGCAGGCCTGAGCGCACGCGCCGGGAGCCGGCACCCCGCGTGGGGTGCCGGCTCCCGGTGTCCTGCCTGCGTCGCGGTGCGCGCCCGGGTCAGGGCAGGCGCACCACCACGGTGCGCGAGGCGCTCCGCTCGACCTGCTCGGTGGCCGGGAAGACCGCCCGCAGCACGTGACGACCGCGCCCCAGGCGCACCGTCACCTTCTTGGATCCCTCGTCGGCGCGGGTGATCCGCACGGTGCGCACGACACCCTCGCCGCGCTCGCGCAGCTGCACGGTGCCCACGGCCTCGCCGAAGTTGAAGGACAGCCGCACGGTGGCCGAGGCCTTGACCGTGCCGGCCTTGCGCGCGGTGAGGCGCGTGGTCGACGTCGCCTTGGCCGGCGCGACCTCCTCGCCGGCGGGGGCGGCCCAGAACAGGCCGCGGGCGGCCTGGCTCAGCCCGCCCTTGGGGTGGGTGCGGAAGAACACCGAGGTGCCGAAGACCATGCCCTTGGCGCCGCTGGCGGCCTCACCGGAGATGACCGAGGCCTTGCCGGCCGCCTCGGCCGGACCGCCCACCGGGCTGCCCTCGGCCGTGGGGCGCCAGTGACCCGCGAGCAGCGGGTCGGCGGCGTAGGTCTGCTCGGCCGTCGTGCCCTCGCCGAGGCTGGCGAAGGACAGCGCGGGGTAGATGAACGACGCCTCCTGCGCGTACGGCGCGAGCGCCGAGCCGGCCGGGGTGTCGACCGCGACGATCCCGTTGCCGGAGCGGTTGCCGGCGACCGGGGTGGCCGAGACGAGGCCGAGCAGCGCGGCGGCGTTGTAGCCGGCCGTGCCGCGCCCCACGACGCCGTGGCCCTCGTCGAGCCAGGCCTCCAGCGCGGTCAGGCCGGGCGCCTGGGCCTCGGTGAAGCTCAGCGCCCCGCCGACCCAGAGCACGTCGGCGTCGGCGAGCACGGAGGCGTCGGTGGCCAGGCCGGCCGCGGTGACCGGCACGAGGTCGTCGAAGCCGAGCTCGAGCAGCGAGAGCTTGTCGTCCTGGGTGCCGGTGTAGGCGATGGTGAGGTCGTCGAGCCCCTTGGTGGCCTCGTCGTCGAGGGCGTCGAGGTCGGCGGCGCGGGCGCGGGTGAACCGCACGCCGAGGTCCTCGGCGACGGCGGCGGCGGCGTCACGGTCCTCGGGCCCGACGACGGCGGAGCCGTCCTCGAGCATGGAGACGGTCACGCCCTCCTCCAGCAGCGCGTTGAGCGCCTGGAAGTCGGCGACGCCCGCGACGTCGAGCACGAGGTGCTGGCCCTCGGCCGGCACGGAGCCGGTCGGGGTCGCGTCGGTCACCGGCGTGGTGGCGCCGAGCGGCGCGTCGGTGGTGAGGCCGACCTTGTCGACGGTGGCCCCCCACAGGTAGGAGTAGCTCCAGGCGGAGATGTCGTACATCGACGGCACCTTGTCGGAGATGTCGGAGCCCAGGTCGAGCAGCACGTTGGCCATGCCGCGCAGCGGCTGGTGCATGTCGACGACGTAGGAGCCGGCGGGGTAGGTCGTGCCGTCGACGGTCGTGGCGCGGTCGAGCGTGCCGACCTCCACGCCGTTGAAGAGCAGCTGCTGCACGACACGGGCGGCGTCGCTGCGCGAGCGCTGGGCGGCACCGACGGGGATGACGTAGGCGCGCGGGAGCACGACCGGGTCCTGGTCGTCGACGGAGTCCCACAGCGGCTTCCACTCGTCGGGGCCCTCGACGGCGTCGACGGTCTCGGTGGTCAGCGACTCCTTGGGGGCGCCGGCCGCGCCACGGCGGAACATCTCGATCTGGTTGGCCAGCATCGCGTCGTCGTTGGCCACGACGTAGTCGACCATCGACTCCATCGTCTGCTTGGCCACCGCGGTGTTGATGACGGCGTCCTCGGGCGTCGTCACCGACGCGAAGGGCGTGCCGGGGGTCGAGGTGCGGCCCTTGGGCAGCTCGACGGTGCTGGTGACGGCGCCGTGGAAGGCGGCGTACTGCGCGGTGAAGATCGGCGGGAAGTCGTCCCAGCCGTCGGGGGTGTCGCGGTAGGGGATCTTGATCTTGCCGGTGTTCTCGGTGGTGTCGTCGTCGGTCGCCGGGTCGTAGTAGGTGTTGCCCGGGATCTCGGCGGCGACGACGTCGTCCTCGACCTGGCGCGCGACGGCGTAGCCGTGCGGGATGAAGAGGTCGTACTCGTAGTTCTCGCCGTGCGGCGGGCCGCAGGGCTCGACCTGGAGCACGCCGGTGTAGCCGTGGAAGTCGGCGGCGTAGAGCGCCTGGAGCGCCTGCGCGGTCTTGACGAAGGAGACCGACTCGGGGGTCTTGCTGGTGATCATGTCGCGGTTGGGGTCCAGCGACAGCGCCGTGGCGCGGGTGGCCTTGGTGCGCCCGTCGGGGTTGAGCGAGAGCGAGAAGTAGAGCCGGTGGCCGGCCAGCAGCTCGCCGACCTCCTCCTCGGGGGCGGCGACGAGGTCCTCGATGACCTGCATGGCCGCGTCGGTGCCCTCCCACTCGTTGCCGTGGATGTTGGCGCTGAACCAGATCGGCGTCTTGTAGCCGGCCGCGAGGTCCGCGTCGGCGGCCGCGGCCTCGGGCGAGGTGCGGATCTTCTCGCGCCACGCGGTCTGCTGGGCGGTCTGGGCCTCGGTCTCGGGCGCGGTGAGGGTGACCAGGTAGAGGTCGCGGCCCTCGGTGGAGGTGCCCACCAGCTGGGTCGAGATCCGGTCGCTGGAGGCCATCAGCTCGTTGAGGCGCGGGGCGAGGTCGGAGTAGGAGATGGTGCCGTTGACCGAGGTGGCGTCGGGCACGGTCGGCGCGGGCTCCTCCAGGGTCGGCTGGGCGGGGTACGACGAGGGCATCGTGATCGGCTCGCCGAACGACTCGGCGGCGGCGGCGAGCTTCGCGGCGGCCGCCGTGCTCGGGCGCGCGGCGCTCTGGTCGGGGGTGACGCCCCGGCCGCCGGCGGCGGACGTCAGCGCGGAGGACCCGCTCGGGCCCGAGGGCTCGGCGGTGGCAACGGGGGCGAGGAGCGCGAGGGTCGTCGCAGCGACAGCCATGGTGCTCAGGCTCGCGAGGGTGCGGTGGCGCAAGGGGATTCGCTTCCTGTCGTGGGGGCCTCCGCGACAGGAGGTCGTCGCGGTGGATCGTCAGAATGTCTGACGATCTGCAGCGAACCGTGTCCTGAAACACAACGGTTACCGTCTGTCCGCCATGTGGACGGGCGTTCCGCCAGGCGGACCGCGCAGTCAGGCCGTCGGGGTCCGCTCGTTGTAGGCCCCGGCCTCCTGCTGGCCCGACAGGGCGGCCACCGCCCTCATGACCTCGTCGGTGAGCTCGCGCCGGGCGCGCCCCGACGACATCCCCGCGAACCGGTCGCCGGCGACGATCGGCTCCCCGAAGCGCACCGTCACCCGGGCCAGGCGCGGCCAGGAGCTCCCCACCGGCTGCAGCCGGTCGGTGCCGACGAGGCCGACCGGCACCACGGGCGCCCCGGCGGTCAGCGCGAGGTGGGCCACCCCCGTGCGCCCGCGGTAGAGCCGGCCGTCGCGAGAGCGGGTGCCCTCGGGGTAGAGCCCGAAGGCCTCGCCCCGACCGAGCACCTCGAGCGCGACGTCGAGGCTGGCCAGGGCCGCCCGCGGGTCGTCGCGGTCCACGGGCAGCATGCCCAGACCCTCGAACCACGCCCGCTGCGCGCTCCCCCGCAGCCCCGTGCCGGTGAAGTAGTCCGACTTGGCCAGGAAGACCACCTTGCGCGGCGCGGTCACCGGGATGACGACGGAGTCGATGAAGCTGAGGTGGTTGCTGGCCAGGATCACGGGGCCCGAGCGCGGCACGTGGTGGATCCCCTCGATCCTCGGCCGCCACACGGCGCGGGCCAGCGGGGGGACGACGGAGTGGAGCACGCGGTAGAGCACCTCGCCAGTCTTGCGGTTACCGGCCGGTCAGCCGATCCGGTGTCCACCGGAGCAGTCCGGCGGCCTCCAGTACGCCGAGGCCAGCTCGACGCGCAGCGCGCCGGCCCCCGTGCTGCGGGTCGGGGTGCCCTCCTCGCGGTAGCGCGCCACGGCCTCCCCCTGGTGGCTCGGCGGCAGCGTGCCGTCGGCGCGCACGACGCGCCACCACGGCACCGGACCGCCGTGCTCGGCCATCACGTTGCCCACCCGCCGCGGGCCGAAGCGCCCCACCGCCTCGGCGATCGAGCCGTAGGTCGTCACCCGCCCGGGCGGCACCTGCTCGACGCAGGCCAGCACGGCCTCGACGTAGTCCTCGGGGTGGCGCACCCCGCCATTGTGGCGCGCCGGGGGTCCGAGCCGTGCCCGGGCCGGGATCAGAGCGGCGGGCGGAAGGGCTCGGTGCCGGGGGCCAGCCGCAGGCCCTCGATGCCCGACGTGCGCCGGGCGAAGGCCAGCTCGCGGGCCAGGTCGCCCAGGCCGTTGGTGCCGGCCAGCGGCGCGAGCGCGATCGTCGACAGCGTGCCGAAGGCCCGGCCCTCGGCGTCGAGGAAGCCGCTGCCCGAGTCGCCCGGCACACCGGGCGTCAGCGTCAGCACGTCGGAGCTCCACGGGCTGGTCGCGCCCAGCGACGTGCCCACCTTGGGCGAGAGCAGCGTGGTCGGGCGCAGGCTCGACTGGCCGTAGCTGCGCACCACCTCGCCGGCCGCCGGCGAGGAGTCGGCCAGGCCCACGGGGCCCCCGGAGAACGGCACCGACGGGTTGACCTCACGCACGTCGGCGGCGTCGACCTTCACCAGCGCGAAGTCGTTGAAGGCGCAGGCGTCGGCGTTGCTCGTGCCCGCGGCGCGCATCGCCCGCCAGGAGGAGTAGGCCAGGCGGCCGCGCCCCAGCGTGGTGCCGCCCCCGGCGAGCGTGGCGCCGGTCGCGAAGCGCACCCGCGTGCCGAGCGGCACCGAGGCGGTGCTGCAGCCGTCGGTGTCGGTGGCCTCGCCGAGGCCGGCGCAGTGGGCGGCGTAGCCGACGTAGACCCCGCCACGTGCGTCGGTGAAGACGAAGTTGCCGGTGCACTGCGCACCGGAGGTGAACATCTGCACGCCGGGGTGGATGGTCGCGGTCTCCGCCGGCGCCCAGGAGGTGACCCGCGCGCGCCGGTCGGCGGCCTCGGCGCCCGGGGTGGCCACCAGGCCGGCGACCAGGGCCAACAGCGCCAGCAGAGCCAGCAGGGCCAGCAGGGGGCCCGTCGCGAGCGCCGGGGCGAGGGCGGGGCGGGAGGGACGCAGGCTCGCTCGGGAGAGGGACATGCCCCCCCCAACGAGCGACGACCCCGTCCGGCTACGCGGACGGGGTCGTCGGATCGGCGGCGGCTGGCCGCCTCGGGGCACCGGCCTCAGAGCACCGGCTCGAAGGGCTCGGTGCCGAGCACGAGGTCGAGGCCGTCGATGCCGGAGTGCTGCTGGGCGAAGGCCAGCTCCTTGGCCAGGTCGCCGATGTTGTTCGAGGCCGGGAGCGGCGCCAGGCCGAGGGTCGAGAGCGTGCCCACCGCGGTGCCGTCGGCGCTGAGGAAGCCCGACCCCGAGTCGCCGGGCACGCCCGGGGTGACGGTGTAGAGCGGGTGGGTCCAGCCGTCGGTGGCCGGGTCGTCGCCCAGGCTCGCCCCGGTCTTGGGCGAGAGCAGCTCGAGGCCACCGCGCAGGCTCGAGTTGCCGTAGGAGTGGACCCGGTCGCCGGCGGCGGTGCCGTCGGTGTCGATGCCGGTCGGGCCCCCGAAGAACGGCACCGAGGGGTTGACCTTGCCGACGTCGGCGGCGTCGACCCGCACGAGGGCGAAGTCGTTGTAGGCGCAGGTGTTGGCGTCGCTGGTGCCGATGCGGTCCATGGTGTCCCACGAGGAGTAGGCGAGGGTGCCGGCGCCGAGCCGGGTGCCCTCCCCGAGCAGGCTGCCGCCCTCGTTGAAGGTGACGCGGGTGCCCAGCGGCAGCGAGTCGGCGAGGCAGCCGTCGGTGTCGGTGGCCGCGCCGGTGCCGGCGCAGTGGGCGGCGTAGCCGACGTAGAGGTTGCCGGCGGCGTCGTCGAAGACGAAGTTGGAGGTGCACTGGGCGCCCTCGGTGTACATCTGGGTGCCCGGCGTGATGGTGGCCTCGGCGGCGGGCGCGAAGGCGCCGGGGTCGGTCTGCGCCGACGCGGTCGTCGAGGTGGCCAGGGCGGTGCCGAGCGCGGCGCTGCCGAGCAGGGCCACGGCGGCGGCCCGGCGCGAGCCGGGGCGGGTGGTGCGGGGGGTCGGGGTCCTCATCGGGCTGGGTGCCTCCTGTGGTGGGTCGCGGCCACGCGGAGGTGACCCACGACACGGTTGGGTACTCCTCCAACGACCATGGCCCGTCCGGGTCACGCGCCTGGCCCGGACGGGCCAGGCGGCGCTGGGGTCCGCACGCGCAGCGGCGCCCGCCCCCGGGCCGGGGACGGGCGCCGCTGAAGGCTCACCCGGCGGGTGCGCCGGAGGTCAGTACGACGGCTGGCTCGGGTCGATCTGGTTGACCCAGGCCACGACTCCGCCGCCCACGTGCACGGCGTCGGAGTAGCCCGCACCCTTGACGATGGCCAGCGTCTCGGCCGAGCGCACGCCGGACTTGCAGTGCATGACGACCTGCTTGTCCGACGGCAGCTGCTCGAGGGCCGAGCCGTTGAGGAAGTCGCCCTTGGGGATCAGCACCGAGCCGGGGATCCTGTTGATCTCGTACTCGTTGGGCTCGCGCACGTCGACCAGGACGAAGTCGCGGCTGCCCTCCTCGCGCTCCTTGAGCATGTGCTCGAGCTGGGTCACCGAGATGGTCGACCCGGCGGCGGCGTCGGCGGCCTCCTCCGAGATGGCGCCGCAGAAGGCGTCGTAGTCGATGAGGCCGGTGACGGTGGGGTTCTCCCCGCACAGCGCGCAGTTCGGGTCCTTGCGCACCTTCAGCTTGCGCCACTCCAGCTCGAGGGCGTCGTAGATGACCAGCTTGCCGACGGCGGGGTCGCCGATGCCGGTGAGCACCTTGATGGCCTCGTTGACCTGGATCGAGCCGATCGCGGCGCAGAGCACGCCCAGGACGCCGCCCTCGGCGCAGCTGGGCACCATGCCCGGCGGCGGGGGCTCGGGGTAGAGGCAGCGGTAGCAGGGCGCCTCGGCGCTGGTGCCGTCCTCGAGCTCGGCCTGGGGCCAGAAGACCGACGCCTGGCCGTCGAAGCGGTAGATGGAGCCCCACACGTAGGGGATCCCCAGGAAGTACGCCGCGTCGTTGACCATGTAGCGGGTGGCGAAGTTGTCGGTGCCGTCGACGATGAGGTCGTAGCCCTCGAAGACCTGCATGACGTTGTCGTTGTCGAGGCGCTCCTCGTGCAGGACGACCTCGACGTAGGGGTTGGCCTCGGCGATCGACTCCTTGGCGGAGACCGCCTTGGACTTCCCGATGTCGGACTGGGTGTGGATGATCTGGCGCTGCAGGTTCGACTCGTCGACCTCGTCGAACTCCGCGATCCCGAGGGTGCCGACGCCGGCAGCGGCGAGGTAGAGCAGGGCCGGGCTGCCGAGGCCGCCGGCGCCGATCACGAGCACCTTGGCGTTCTTGAGGCGCTTCTGCCCCGTCATCCCCACGTCGGGGATGATCAGGTGGCGGCTGTAGCGGCGGACCTCGTCGATGGTCAGCTCGGGGGCCGGCTCCACGAGAGCTGGGAAGGACACAGGGGCTCCTCGGACGGTCGGTGGTGGACGAGGGTCAGAACGCTCCGACGCCCACGCGTGTTCCCGGCCATGCTCCCGGCCCGGTGGGCGGCTGCCGCGCCGCGTCCCGTCATCCGGACCGAGGTGACCTGCGGGTAGCATCGCGCCCTGCACGAGTGCGGCGCCGGGCGCCGCGGGACCTCAGCGAGCAGGAGCACCGCGTGACCACAGGCCAGCACCCCTCCGACACGGCGCGCGCCGACGTCGACCAGGCCCGTCCCCGCGGGGGCCGGATGCCGCGTCGCGAGCGTCGCACCCAGCTGCTGGGGTCGGCCCTCGAGGTCTTCGTGGCGCAGGGCTACCACGCCGCCGCCATGGACGACATCGCGGAGCGCGCCGGGGTCTCCAAGCCGGTGCTCTACCAGCACTTCCCCGGCAAGCTCGACCTCTACCTCGCGCTCCTGGACTCCTCCTGCGACGCCATCATCGACAACTGCCGCCAGGCGCTGCTGTCCACACAGGACAACAAGCAGCGCGTGGCCGCCGCGATCGACGTGTTCTTCGAGTACGTCGCCGCCGAGTCGGGCGCCTTCCGGCTCGTCTTCGAGTCCGACCTCACCAACGAGCCCGCCGTGCGCGAGCACGTCGACCGCGTGACCACCGAGTGCGCCACCCTCATCGCCGAGGTGATCCGCGACGACACGGCGCTGCCCGACCCCGCCTCGCGCTTGCTGGCCGTGTCGCTGGTGGGAATGGCGCAGGTCAGCGCGCGGTTCTGGCTCACCGAGGCCGGCGGCATCGACCGACCCGACGCCGCGGCGCTCGTGGCGGGCCTGGCCTGGCGCGGGATCCGGGGCTACCCCAAGGCCGACGAGGCCTGATCCCCACCCGGGTGGGAGCATCGAGCCTGCACGTCCCCGCACACCCCACCGCACCACCCAGACGACTCACAGGAGGACCCGTGGAGGTCAAGATCGGCATCCAGCAGGCAGCACGCGAGCTGGTCGTGGAGACCGACGAGAGCGCCGAGGCCATCGGACAGCTCGTCGCCACCGCCGTCGACGCCGGTGGCGTCGTCACGCTCCGGGACAGCAAGGGCCGCACGGTCATCGTGCCCGCCGCCAAGCTGGCCTACGTCGAGATCGGCAACAGCGTCGCCGGACAGGTCGGCTTCCGCAGCTGATCGCGAGGAGGGGCCGGGTGCCCGTTGCCCCGGCCCCCCACGGAGGAGGACCATGAGCGTCGTGGACGTCGATGCGATCCTGTGGTCCCTCGTCGGTGGCACCGTCGTGGCGCTGCTGGCGCTCTGGGTCGCGCGGGGTGGCCGCGACGACTCCCCGCTGTGGCTGGTCGTGCTGGCCGGCATCGCCGCCGCGGCCCTGGGCACCCTGGCGCACGGCGCGGTCTACGACCGGGCCGTGACCGGCTTCGACTGGTGGCGCCACGCCTGGCAGCTCGCGGCCTCGGCGATCGGGGTGTCGCTCACCCTCGCCCTGCTGCGCGGTGAGCGCACGCGTCACCGCGCCGCTCGCTGAGCGCCCGGACCTCGCTCAGCTCTCGAGGCCGAGCTCGGCCATCCGCTCGGTGTGCCGCTCGGTCAGCCGGGTGAACATCCGCCCGATGGCGGCGAGGTCGAGCCCCGGCACGTCGGCGCCGCCGGCGAGCAGCGACGACAGGGCGTCGCGCTCGGCGGCCACGCGCTGGGCCTGGGTGAGGGCCTCCCCCATGAGCCGACGACCCCACAGCGCGAGCCGGCCGCCGAGGCGCGGGTCGGCGGCGATGGCCGCGCGCACCCGGTCGACGACGAAGGCGGCGTGACCGGTCTCCTCGACCGAGGCCAGCACGAGGTCGCGGGTGTCGGTGTCGAGGAAGGCGGCGATCTCGCGGTAGAAGTCGTCGGCCAGCCCGTCGCCGACGAAGGCCTTCACCAGACCCTCGTACCAGTCGGCCGGCGCGGTGTGCTCGTGGAAGAGCTCGATCGGCTCGCGGAAGGGGGCCATCGCGGCGAACGGGTCGGCGCCCAGCGCCGTGATCCGCTCGTGCAGCGGGGCGACGCGGGTGAACTCCGCCGCGGCCTTGCCGGCCACCGCCACCTTGTCCTCCAGCCGGGGGGCCAGCTTGGCGTCCTCGGCCAGCCGCTCGAAGGCGGAGATCTCGCCGTAGGCGATGGCCCCGAGCAGCTCGACGACGGCCTCGCGGTAGGCAGGGTCGTCGAGCGCGAGCGGGGTGTCCTCGCCGCCCGGGGCGCCGGCCGGGCCCGGCCGGTCTGTCGATGGGGGCATGGTCGCACCCTACCGATAGACTCGGGCGCAGGGCGCCGTGCCCGCCGGGCGCGAGCGGCCCACGTATGTGCGCGGCTGACGCTGTCGAGAGCTACCTGCACCGCTGACTGGGGCAGCCCGACGAGTCCGCCGCATCCGGACTCCCGGCCCCTCACCCGCGCCGGGCTCACGAAAGCGATGAGACCACTGACCACGTTCCGAGAGCTCGGGGTCCTCCCCGACATCTGCGACGCGCTCGAGCGCGCCGGCATCACCACCCCCTTCGCCATCCAGGAGATGACGCTGTCGGTCGCCCTCATGGGCACCGACCTGATCGGCCAGGCCCGCACGGGCACCGGCAAGACCCTCGCCTTCGGCATCCCGGTGCTGCAGCGCAGCGTCGCCCCCAAGGACCCCGACTACGCCGAGATCCCGCAGGGCAAGCCGCAGGCGCTCATCGTCGCGCCCACCCGCGAGCTGGCCCTCCAGGTCTCCAGCGACCTCGCCATCGCCAGCAAGGACCGCGGCCTGCGCGTCCTCACCGTCTACGGCGGTGTGGGCTACGACGGCCAGCTCGAGGCCCTCGAGGCCGGCGTCGACGTCGTCGTCGGCACCCCCGGGCGACTGATCGACCTGGCCAACCGCCGGGCCCTCGACCTCTCCCACGTGCACGCCCTCGTGCTCGACGAGGCCGACGAGATGCTCGACCTGGGCTTCCTGCCCGACGTCGAGCGCATCCTGCGGATGACCCCCGAGACCCGCCAGACCATGCTGTTCTCGGCCACCATGCCCTCCGCGATCGTCGCCCTGGCCCGCACCCACATGCGCCACCCGATGAACATCCGCGCCGAGTCCTCCTACGACACCACCCTCGTGCCGGCCACCGCGCAGTTCATCTACCAGGCCCACGACCTCGACAAGCCCGAGATCATCGGGCGCGTGCTCCAGGCCGAGGACGCCGAGAAGATCATCGTCTTCACCCGCACCAAGCGGCAGTCGCAGCGCATCGCCGACGACCTCGCCGAGCGCGGCTTCAGCGCCAGCCCGCTGCACGGCGACATGGCCCAGGTCGCCCGCGAGAAGGCCCTCGCCAAGTTCCGCGAGGACAAGATCCGCGTGCTCGTCGCCACCGACGTCGCGGCCCGCGGCATCGACGTGCGCGGCGTCTCCCACGTCATCAACTACACCTGCCCCGAGGACGACAAGACCTACGTCCACCGCATCGGCCGCACCGGCCGGGCGGGTGCGACCGGCACGGCGATCACCTTCGTCGACTGGGCCGACGTGCAGCGCTGGAAGCTGATCAACAAGACCCTCGACCTGCCCTTCGACGAGCCGGCCGAGACCTACTCCACCTCTCCGCACCTCTACACCGACCTCGGCATCCCGGCCGGCACGAAGGGCCGCGTCGTCGACCCCGCCCCGGTCGAGCGCAAGCCCCGCGAGGAGCGGGGCGGCGACCGCGGTGGACGTGGCGGCGAGCGCAGCGACCGTGGGGGCGACCGCGGAGACCGCCCCGCGCGCAACCGCAGCCGCACCCGCTCGCGCGGTGGCGACTCCGGTGGCTCCGCTGCGGGCGCCGCGCCGACGACGGGCCCCGCCACCGACGCGCCCGAGGGCTCCGCCGAGGGCGGTGCTCCCCGCACCCGTCGCCGCCGCCGCAGCCGCGGCGGCTCCGGCCAGGGCGGCCAGGGCGAGGGCTCGGCCCAGGCCGCGGCCGAGACCGCCTGAGCCAGCAGCACCACGCACGGCCCGCCGGTCCGCCGGCGGGCCGTGCGGCGTTCCGGGTGCAGGCCGGTCAGGCCGTGACGACGACCTCGGTGCCCAGCGGCGCGAAGGCCCACATCAGCCGCGCGTCGGAGCGCTGCTGCCGGATGCACCCGTGCGACTGGGGGGTGCCGAGGTCGAGGCGGCTCTGCACGCGCTCGCCGTCGTCGACCGGGATGTCGTGGAAGCCGATCGCGGCACCGCTCGGGCCACGGGTGAAGCGCACGAAGTAGCGCATCGTGCCGGAGTCGTCGATGCCGATCGCGTCGAGCGAGCGCGACCACACCTCGTAGGTGCCGGGGTCGAGGTTGTCGGTGAGGCTCCCCGAGACCAGGTACGTCGACGCCACCGCGCCGGAGCCCTCGACCAGCCAGACGCGCTGGCGCGACTCGCTGAAGACCACGCGCCGCCCGCTGCCCGAGCGCGCGGGCAGGGTGTCCATCGCCCGCCGCAGCGCGGCGGCGCCCTCACCCCACGCGGCCGCGGGCGCGCCGGCCACCGCCGGGTCCTCGGCCTCCGGCTCCGGCTCGGCCCCCGCCCGCGGTGGAGCGCTCTCGAGGGCGACGACCGGCGCCTCCTCCTCGGCCGACGAGGGCAGCACGCCCGTGCCGCCGAGGACGGCCACGGCCGTGACGAGGAGCGAGGAGCCGAGGGCGGCGAGGCGCCCGTAGCGAGGGCCGCCCCGGCCGCTCCCGGTCCGCCGGCCGGTCATCTCAGGCCGTCGCCCTCGGGCGCTGCGAGCGGGTCACCAGGTTGGCGGCGACGGCGCGGTAGGCCTGGGCGCCCTTGCTCGTGCGGCTCGTGGCCAGGATGGAGCGGCCGGCGGCGGGCGCCTCGGCGAACTTGATCGTCTTGGGGATGGGGGGCTCGACCACCTCGAGGTCGTAGGTCTGCGAGATGGTCTCGAGCACGGTGCGGGCGTGGTTGGTGCGCCCGTCGTAGAGGGTGGGGAGGACGCCCCAGACCTCGAGGTCGCGGTTGGTGAAGCGGCGCACGTCGTGCACGGTGTCGAGCAGCTGGCCCACGCCGCGGTGCGACAGGGTCTCGCACTGCAGCGGCACCAGCACCCCGTCGGCGGCGGTGAGGGCGGCGACGGTGAGCACCCCCAGCGAGGGCGGGCAGTCCAGCAGCACCCAGTCGTAGCCGGCGTCGGCCTCCTCGAGGGCCTCGACCACCCCGCGCAGCACGTGCTCGCGCCCGGTGCGGGTCAACAGGTCGGCCTCGGCCCGCGCCAGCTCGATGGTGGCCGGCAGCAGGTCGACGCCGTCGTCGGTCTCGATGACGACCTCGAGCGGGTCGACGCCCTGGGTGAGCACGTGGTGCACCGACAGCTCCAGCACCTCGGGGTCGATGCCCAGGGAGAAGGTCAGGCAGGCCTGGGGGTCGAGGTCGACCAGCAGCACCGCGTGGCCCAGCTCGGCGAGCGCCGCACCGATGGAGGCGACCGAGGTGGTCTTGGCGACGCCGCCCTTCTGGTTGGCGATCGCGAGTGTCGTGGTCATCACCGACCATCATGCCGGACGCGGGCCCGCCCGTGTCGGACGCTCGCCTGCCGTCACCGGCCTGCTGTCACCGGCCTGCTGTCACCCGCCTGCTGTCACCGGCCTGCTGTCGTCGGCCTGCTGCCCCGCACCTGCTTCACTGGTCGCCATGTCCTCCCCGCAGCCCGACCGCCCCGCGGGCACCGCCCTCGTCACCGGACCCACCGCCGGCATCGGCCGCGCCTTCGCCGAGCAGCTCGCCGCCCGCGGTCACGACCTCGTGCTCGTCGCCCGCGACACCGCCCGCCTCGAGGGGGTCGCCACCGAGCTGCGCGCCGCCCACGGGGTGGCGGTCGAGGTGCTCACCGCCGACCTCGCCGACCGCGGGCAGCTGCTCCGCGTCGAGGAGCGGCTGGCCGACCCCGCACGCCCCGTGGAGCTGCTGGTCAACAACGCCGGCTTCGGCCTCAAGCACCGCTTCCTCGACAACTCCGCCGACGCCGAGACCGCGATGCTCGACGTGCTCGTCACCGCGGTGCTGCGGCTCAGCCACGCCGCCCTGGGGCCGATGGCCGAGCGTGGCCACGGCGGGATCGTCAACGTCTCCAGCGTCGCGGCCTTCCTGCCGCGCGGCACCTACTCGGCCGCCAAGGCCTGGGTCAACCAGTTCGGGGCCTGGGCCTCCCACGAGTACGCCCCGCGCGGCGTGCGGGTCATGACGCTGTGCCCGGGCTTCGTCAGGACCGAGTTCCACGCGCGCATGGACGTCTCGCGCGGCTCCGCGCCCGACCTGCTGTGGCTCGAGGCCGACCGGCTCGTGCGCGACGCGCTCGCCGACTACGACCGCGGCCGCAGCCTCTCGGTGCCCAGCGCGCAGTACAAGGCGATCACCGCGCTGGCCCGGGTCGTGCCCGGCGGCGTGCTGCAGCGCTTCCAGGGCCTGGGCCGGCGCTGACCGGCCCGGTCAGGGCAGGAGGAGCGGCTGCGGGGTCGCGCGGCCCGAGCGGGCCGCGGCCGCGGCCGCGAGCTCGAGCAGGCGGTGCAGCTGCTCGGGGGGCGTGGTGTGGCAGCCCAGGTCGTGGTCGACCTTGCCCGTGCCGTGGTGGTCGCTGGACCCGGTGGCGACCAGGCCGAGGTCGGTCGCGATCGCGCGCAGCCGCTCCCGGGCCGCTGGCGCGTGGTCCTGGTGGTCGACCTCGATGCCGGCCAGGCCGCGCTCGGCCAGCGCCGCCAGGGTGGCCGCGTCGGGGCGCTCGTCGCTGCGCCGGCCCCACGGGTGGGCGATCACGCTGACCCCGCCCGCGCCGGCCACCGCGTCGATCATGTCGGTCAGCGGCGCGGCGTAGCGGTCGACGTAGGCGGGACGGCCGGGGTTGAGGAAGCGGGTGAAGGCCTCGGTGCGGTCGCCGACGACGCCGCGCTGCACGAGGGCGTCGGCCACGTGGGGCCGGCCGCTGGCGGCGCTGTCGCCGGAGACGGCGGCAACGTCGGCCTCGGTGATCTCGATGCCGAGGGCGTTGAGGCGGGCCACGACGTCGGGCACGCGCGACACCCGCCCCTCGAGGATGCGGGTGAGCCCCTCGGCCAGCGGCGGGTACGTCGGGTCCGGCAGGTAGGCCAGCAGGTGCACCGACTGGCCCTCGTGGCGGGTGCTGATCTCCATGCCGCGCACCAGCCCGATGCCGACGTCGGCGGCGGCGCGCTCGGCCTCGGCCCAGCCCTCGGCGGTGTCGTGGTCGGTGAGCGCCACCACGTCGAGGCCGGCGGCCGCCGCCGCCCGCACCAGCTCGTCGGGCGACTGGGTGCCGTCACTGGCCCGCGAGTGGGTGTGGAGGTCGATGCGCACGCCCCCACCCTAGGACCACCCCACCGACAGGGCCGTCGCGTCCGGGCATGATGACGCCCATGGGGAGTCACCGAGCCGACCGCACGCCGCCCCGCTCCCCCGCCGCCACCGCCGCGGCCGTGGAGTCGGGCCACGGTCACTCCCACGGCGGACCTCCCCCGGCGCTCGACGTGGGCCTGCGGGCGCGGGCGGTGCTGCTGGGCCTGCTCGCCGTGGGCGCCGTGGTCACCCTCGTCGGCCTGGTCGTGCTGTGGCCCGCGGCCTCCGACGCGCCCGAGGAGGTCGACTTCCTGCGCAGCGGCACCACCACCCTCACCGCCCCCGTCGTCGACGTCGGTCCCTCCTGCCCGGTGCTGGTTGACGGCGAGCAGGGCTCGCGCGAGCCGCCGCCGGAGGACTGCGACACCCTCACCGCCGACGTCGGGGGCGAGGACGTCACCCTCGGCGTCCCGCCCTACGTCGGCCGCTCGGGCCTCGTGCCCGGCGACACGGTCCGTCTCATCCGGCTGCCGGCCTCCAGCACGCCCGACGGCCAGGTGGGCTACGGCTTCGCCGGGGTCGAGCGCACCCTGCCGCTGGGGCTGCTCGCGGGCGCCTTCGTGGTGCTGGTCGGCCTCGTGGCCCGGCTGCGCGGACTCCTCGCGCTGGTCGGCCTGGGCCTGGCCGCGCTGGTCATCGCCCGCTTCCTGCTGCCGGCGCTGCTCGCGGGCGGGTCGGGCTGGGCCGTGGCCGCCGTCGGCTCCGCCGCGATCATGTACGTCGTCCTCTACCTCGCCCACGGCCCCTCGCTGCGCACCAGCGCGGCCCTGCTCGGCACCCTGGCCGGCATCGGGGCCACCGCCCTCCTCGGCGTCTGGGCGGTCGGCGCGGCACGGCTCTCGGGCATCAGCGACGAGACCGGGGAGGTGCTCGCGACCTACGCCCCCGCCCTCGACAGCCAGGGCGTGCTGGCCTGCGCGGTGATCATCGCCGGGCTCGGGGTGCTCAACGACGTCACGATCACCCAGTCCTCGGCGGTGTGGGAGCTGCGCGCCGCGGCGCCGGAGCTCTCGCGGCGCCAGCTCTTCGGCAGCGCCATGCGCATCGGGCGCGACCACATCGCCTCGACGATCTACACGATCGTCTTCGCCTACGCCGGCACCGGCCTGGCCGTGCTCATGCTGCTCAGCCTCTACGACCGGCCCTTCCTGGAGCTGCTGGCCGACGAGTCCATCGGGGTGGAGATCGTGCGCACCCTGGCCTCCGCGGTCGGGCTGGTGCTGGCCGTGCCCCTCACCACGGCCGTCGCGGCGCTGACGGTCGGCGGGGCCGTGGTGCCCGAGGACGCCTGACCCGCCCCCTGCTGCCCCCGCTACGGCTCACCAGGCGGGGGCCGGCCCCCCGAAGGGCAGCTCGACCAGGCCGGGGCCGAGCGCGGAGACGTCGCGCAGGTGCCACTCGCCGTGCAGGAGGAGCACCGCCGGCGCGGGCCGCACGACCACCCACAGCCACCTCCCGTGGGCCTCCCCCGCGAGCACCGAGCGGTCCCACTCGCCGTCGGCCGCGCTGGTCGAGACCGCCCACAGCGGCACCTGCTGGCCCTCGACGCGCAGCCGCACCACCGGCGCGGCTCCCCCGATCTCGTAGCCCGGGTCGGTGTGGGGTGCGCCCGCCACGCGCGCCCCGAGGCCGGTGCCGGCCTCCTCGGTGACGACCACGACGTCGACCGGGCCGTCGGCCTCCGTGGTGCCGGTGCAGGCGGTGAGCACCGCCCGCGCGGCCCCGGGTCGGGCCGCGACCACCCCGAAGCCGGTCACCGACCAGTCGGGACCCAGCGGCCAGGGCAGGAGGCTGGGCAGGTCGCCGGCCATCTCGAGGTGGTCGGTGAAGTCGGCGTAGCCGACCTCCGAGGGGCGCCACAGCGGTGCGGCGGCGCCGTGCTCGGGGCAGGACCAGAGCCCTGGGCCCTGCTCCGCGGGCAGCGGGGCGACGGGGGCCGGGCAGCGGGGGCAGGCTGCGGAGAGCGGCACGCAGCCACGGTGACCGCCTCGGGCCCCGCCGTCAAGGCCTGTCAAGGGCCGTCAAGAGCCGTCAAGCGCCGCTCAGGCGTTCCACCGCAGGACGACGGGGGTCTCCCGCTCGTGGCCGAGCACCGAGACCGTGGCGGTGTCGAGGCGCAGCAGCCGGCCGTCGGCCACCGGGAGGTCGAGCCACCGCGCCGCCAGGGCGCGCAGGGAGTGGCCGTGGGCGAAGAGCAGCACGTCGCCGTCGACGCCCCGCGCCCGCGCCACGACCCGGTCGAGGCGCCGCGACACGTCCGAGGCGTCCTCGCCGCCGGGGCAGCCGTGGGTCCACACCGTCCAGCCCGGCACGTCCTCGCGGATCGCGGGGGTGGTCACGCCCTCGTAGTCGCCGTACTCCCACTCGCGCAGGTCGTCGTCGACCTCGGCCGAGGCCCAGCCGGCCAGCTCCGCCGTGCGCCGCGCGCGCAGCCGCGGACTGCTCAGCACCAGGGCGAAGTCGCGCCGCAGCCGCCCGGCGAGGCCGGCCGCGACCTCCTCGCCCTCGGGCAGCAGCGGCAGGTCGGTGGTCGAGGTGTGCCGACCCTCCCGGCTCCACTCGGTCTCCCCGTGCCGCACCAGCCAGACGTCGCCCATGGCGTCATCCTGTCAGCCGGCCCCGAGGCGGCCCCGACGCGGCCCCGGAGCGGCCCCGGAGCGGTCACGGGCGGTCACGACTCGGCCAGCACCACCACGCGGTCGCCGGGGAGCACCGTGAGCAGGTCGGACTTGGCCGGGTTGAGCCGGACCCCGAAGTCCTCGCCCCGCACGGCCAGCGCCGTCGACGTCCAGCCCAGGGCGGTCTCGCCGCGGCGCGACGCACCGGCCACCACGCTCGCCCACGCGACCGGCGCGCCGGGTGCGACGTACCAGTGGGCTGGGCGCAGGTAGACCTCGCTGCCCTCGGAGCCGAGCAGCTCGGCGAAGACGTCCTCGAGCCGACCGTCCTCGGAGAGCTGGGTGACGATGAGGCTCACGATCTCGCCGCTCACCACGACGTCGTCGATGTCGGCGACCTGGGCGAGCAGGCGGTTGCGGTCGTCCATCATCTCGCTGACCACCGCGGTCTGGTGCTCCCGGCGCGAGAGGATGTCGCGCACGTGCAGCAGCGTGACCAGCGTGCGGGCGTCGGCGGCCTGCGCGTCCAGGTGGTCGGAGTAGCACAGCACCAGCACCTGGTCGAGGCCCTCCACGACGTGCTGCTCCAGCACGGCGCG
This sequence comes from Nocardioides sp. P86, assembly GCF_023712465.1. Classification (NCBI taxonomy): domain Bacteria; kingdom Bacillati; phylum Actinomycetota; class Actinomycetes; order Propionibacteriales; family Nocardioidaceae; genus Nocardioides; species Nocardioides sp. P86. The sequence continues at coordinate 780,512 of NZ_JAMAYE010000002.1, forward strand.
GTCGGTGGTGCCGGCGCGCACGACGCTCACCGCGAGGTGCTCGAGGTCGGCGGGCAGCACCGGCTCGCCGTGGGTGGTCACCACGGTCAGCGTCGAGCCCGGCTCGGCGTAGTGGTCGAGCTCGCGCAGCATGATCGGGGCGCGCTCGTTCCACCCCAGGAGCAGGGCCCGTGTGGGGTGGGCGTCGGTGCCGTCCTCGACGCCGAGCACCGCGGGGTCGGGACGGGTCCGGGCGACCTCGGCGCCGGCGAGCACGCCGTCGTCCTCGGCCACCACGATGAGCGTCGCCGTGCCGACCAGGGCCGAGGGCGGCGGGTTGAGGCGCGTGACACCGCCGTCCAGCAGGCCGATCACGGTGGCCCGCTCGTAGAACAGCTGCGCCTCCTCGTACGTCGCGCCCGCCAGCCCGTGGTCGGCGAGGAAGTAGATCTCGTCGCCGTCGTAGTCGAAGAGCTCGGTGTAGACCGCGGCGGCGCCGGACTGGCGCGAGGTCTGCACGACCAGCTTGGCCACCGTCTCGCGGATGTCGAGCAGCGAGGTGCGCCGGGCGCCGACGAGCCGGGCGACCTCGAGGTTGGACGGGTCGCGGATCTCGGCCACGATCCGGGGCCCCTCGGAGCCCTCGTGGGTCAGCGCCAGGAGGGTCTTGACGACCTCGCTGTCGGGGTCGTCGGAGTCGGGCGCCAGCAGGATGACCGAGCGCGCCGTGGCGTGGCTGCTGACCGCGAGCTCGTCGACGTCCATCGGCGAGCCCGACCGGCACACCACCCGCGTGCCGCGCAGGTCGGGCACCTTGGCGCGGATCTCGTCCTCCATCTCGACCTTGTCGCGGTCGGCGAGCACGACCACCACCGGTCGTCGCCGGCTCTCGTTGGCCAGGGCCAGCTCGCGCAGGATCGTGAACACCGAGTCCGACCAGCCGAGCACCACGGTGTGGTCGCGCTCGAGCACGATGGAGCGCCCGCGGCGCAGGTCGGCCAGCCGCGCGTCGATCCCGGCGGCGATGACGCCGATGAGGGCCGAGACCACGAAGAGCCCGGCCAGGGTGAGCAGGAGCATGGCGGCCACCAGCCGCCACGGCGCCTGCTCCTCCCCCGCCACGGTGCCGGGGTCGAGGGCGTGCAGCAGGGCGGAGAAGACCTCGTCGGCGAAGCTGCGGTCGGCCACCGGGTCGTCGGCGCCGCGCAGGCCCAGGAGGCTGACGGCCGCGGCGAAGGCCACGACCAGCACGGCGGTGACCGCGGCCAGCCAGCCGACCAGCGCCGGCGTGCCGCGGGCCATCGAGTTGTCGAACCGGTAGCGCAGGCGCTCGCCCGGCCGGGGCGGACGGGTGCCCCGCCGGGTGGCCGGGGCGGTCCCGGCCACCCGGGCGGTGGGCGCGGCGGTGCGACGCCTCAGCTGTGGTGCGGAGCGGGCCATGGTGGGGATGGTGCCCCACCCCGCCCGTCGCCGGCAGCGGAACGCCGTGGGTCAGGCCTGTGGTCCGGCCCAGTTCTTGTCCGGCTGCGGCACGGGGCGCCCGGGCTGCTCGCCACCGCGCTGCGTGAGGTAGTTCTCCTTCGGCACCATCACCTTGCGCCGGAAGACGCACACGACCTTGCCGTCCTGGTTGTAGCCGATGGTCTCGACGTGGACGACGCCACGGTCGTCCTTGCTCGTCGACTCCGTCTTGCCCAGCACCGTGGTCTCGCCGTACAGCGTGTCGCCGTGGAAGGTGGGCGCCACGTGGCGCAGCGACTCGACCTCGAGGTTGGCGATCGCCTTGCCGGACACGTCGGCCACGCTCATCCCCAGCAGCAGGGAGTAGACGTAGTTGCCCACGACGACGTTCTTGCCGAACTGCGTGGTCTCCCCGGCGTAGTTGACGTCGAGGTGCAGCGGGTGGTGGTTCATCGTGAGCAGGCAGAACAGGTGGTCGTCGTACTCGGTCACGGTCTTGCCGGGCCAGTGCTTGTAGGTCGCTCCGACCTCGAACTCCTCGTAGCTGCGGCCGAACTGCATGGGCTCTCCTCTGGCTCGGGCGTCGGGCGTCGTCGTGCACCCGCTCGCGGTGTCGCACGCCATGGTGGCGCACACCGCACCCGGGCGGCCGGGTGCCCGCCGTGGGTTTCGTCACGCCCCGGCGGTGAGCCGCCTACACTTCCCCCGTGCCGTCCCTCCCGCCGACCGACGACCCCCGCCACCTCGCGCCGGGCCCGCGTCCCCTGCTGACGCTGCTGCCGGTGGCGGCCGTGCTGGCCAGCGTGGCGCTCGTCCTGGCCCTCACCGGCGGGCTGCCCCCCGGTGACGACGGCGGCGCCGACCTGCGCGCGGCCGAGGCCGGCACCACGCCCACCGCTCCCGTGGCGGCCACCACGCGCCCGACCCAGGACGTGCTGGAGGCCCCCGCCGCCATCGAGCCCGCCCCCGGGCAGCGGGCCCGGCAGCTGCGCGCCGCCCTGGAGCCGGGCACCGCCGTGCCCGACCGGCAGACGGCCCTGCCGGTGCGACGCCTCGCGCGCCAGGTCGAGGAGCGCACGACCTGCCAGCCCGAGACCGTCGAGCGCGAGCTGACCGTGCTGTCCTACAACATCAAGTCCGGCTTCGCGAGCGGACGAGGACTGCAGCTCGACGACTACGCCCGCGCGATCGCCGCGACCGCCGCCGACGTCGTGCTGCTCCAGGAGGTCGACCGCAACCGTGCCTTCTCGCGGCGCACCGACCAGCCCGGGATCCTCGGCGCGCAGCTGGGCATGCAGAACGCCTTCGGGGCCAACGTGCTGCGCAGCGGGGGCAGTCAGTACGGCACCGCGATCCTCTCGCGCTTCCCCATCGAGGAGTCGGCCAACCGCCTGCTCCCGTTCCTGCCGGGCAAGGGCATGCAGCAGCGCGGCCTGCTGCACGCCACGATCGACGTCGACGGCGTGCCGGTGAGCCTCTACAGCACCCACCTGCAGAACCGCTCCGAGCCCTCGCGGATGGCCCAGGCCCGTGCGATCAACCAGGTCATGGCCGCCGACCCGCTGCCCAAGGTCCTGGGCGGCGACATGAACGCGCACCCGACCTCGGCGCCGATGCGCACGCTGGCGGCCACGATGGTCGACAGCTGGCCCTCCTCGGGCGCCGGGCCCGGCTTCACGCACCCCTCGGTCAACCTGCGCGGCCGCATCGACTACCTGCTGCACGGCGGGTCGGGCATCACGCCCCTGGCGAGCTCGGTGCCGGCCGTCACCCTGTCCGACCACCGGCCCGTGCGCACGACCTACCAGGTGCAGGGCGTCGTCGAGACCTGCTGACACCCGGCGTCGGCGTCAGTCCACCACCTGCGAGGCCACGAGACCCGCGAGCGCGACCAGGGCGGCCTCGCCCACCTCGACGGCGTCGATGCTGGAGGGGTGGACCCCGGGGACCTCGACGGGGGTCAGGTCCTCCCAGGAGCCGACCAGCCTCGTGCCGGCGTCCCGCAGCACCGCCACGGTGTCGGCCGCCTGCTCGACCACCCACGGCGCCACCGGCAGACCCAGGCGCGGCTCCTCGGCCCGGCGCGCGGCCAGCACCGTCTTGGCGAGCACCTGCTTGCGCAGCCTGGCCCCGGTCGGGAAGGTGAGGCCCTGGGCGTCGAGGAGCTGGTTGACGCGCTGGAGCACCAGGGTCGACGTCAGCCCGAGGGAGGCGTTGGCGCCACCGGTGCCCTCGTGGACGGGCACCGCCACGCCCAGGACCTCGCCGAAGCGGTGCGCCAGGGTGTCGCGGGGTGCGCCGGGCCCCGGCACGGTGACGACCTGCACGTGGTCGTGCCCGACCGCGCGCGACCAGGAGTCGACGACGCGCGGCAGGTGCTGCTGACGCCAGAACGTGCCTCCTGCGGTGACCCGGTCGGCGACCCCGGCGCCGCGCCCGGGCCGCTTGGCGGCCACGTCGGCGACGTACTCGTCCCAGCCCCAGCTGCGGCCGTTCTGGATCGTCTCCTGCCACAGCGAGGCAACGGACCGGTTGAGGTCGCGGGCGGTCACCACCACGTCCACGACGGCACCGTCGAAGGCTCCCACCACGCGGTCGACCTGGTCGGGGCCCGCGGGGCCGAGGAACTCCATGGACACCACCGCGGTGCCCTCGTGCCCGTCGATCTCGTCGACCATCCGGCGCCACGGGCGCCCGGGGCTCGAGGAGAGCACGTCCTTGACCGCGGCGACCTGGCGGCCCCAGCCCGCGCCCGGCACGAGCACGCCGTGCGCACCCAGCTCCGCCTTGGCGGCGAAGAGCAGGTCCTGCACGAAGCTCGTGCCGGACTTCATCAGACCGACGTGGAGGACCACCCGCTGCGCCATGTCGCGAGACCCTAGGTCACCGCTCAGCGCAGCCGATAATCCTTCAGCACGGCCCGGCCGATGATCATCTTCTGGATGTCGGCGGTGCCCTCGCCGATCAGCAGGAACGCCGCCTCGCGGTAGAGCCGCTCGATCTCGTACTCCTTGGAGTACCCGTAGCCGCCGTGGATGCGGAACGACGCCTCCACCACCTCGTTGCAGTACTCCGCCGCGAGGTACTTGGCCATGCCGGCCTCGACGTCGTTGCGCTGCCCGCCGTCCTTGGACCGCGCCGAGCGGACCATCATCGCGTGGGCGGCCTCGACCTTGGTCGCCATCTCGGCCAGGCGGAACAGGATGGCCTGGTGCTCGACGATGGGCTTGCCGAAGGTCTCGCGCTGCTGGGCGTAGGCGATGGCGAGCTCGAAGGCACGGTTGGCGACGCCGGTGGCGCGGGCCGCGACGTTGACGCGACCGACCTCGACGCCGTCCATCATCTGGTAGAAGCCCTGGCCGGGGGCGCCGCCGAGGATCTGGTCGGCGGAGATGCGGTGACCCTCGAGCACCAGCTCGGTGGTGTCGACGCCCTTGTAGCCCATCTTCTCGATCTTGCCCGGCACCGTGACGCCCTGGGCGGTCTCCCCGAAGCCGGCCTCCTTCTCGACCAGGAAGGTGGTCATGTTCCGGTAGACCGAGTCGGCGCCCTCGTCGGTCTTGACGAGCAGCGCCACCAGGGTCGAGGAGCCGCCGTTGGTCAGCCACATCTTCTGGCCGGTGATCTCGTAGCCCTCGTCGGTCCTGACGGCCTTGGTCTTGATGGCCGCGACGTCGGAGCCCAGGCCCGGCTCCGACATGGAGAACGACCCGCGCACCTCGCCGGTGGCCATCCGCGGCAGGTACTTCTGCTTCTGCTCCTCGGTGCCGTGGTGCATGAGCAGGTAGGCCACGATGAAGTGGGTGTTGATGACCCCGGAGACGCTCATCCAGCCGCGGGCGATCTCCTCGACGACCAGGGCGTAGGTCAGCAGGGACTCGCCCAGACCGCCGTACTCCTCGGGGATCATGAGGCCGAAGACGCCGAGCTCCTTGAGCCCCTCGACGATGTCGGTGGGGTACTCGTCGGCGTGCTCGAGCTCGGTGGCGACGGGGAGGATCTCGGACTCCACGAAGGAGCGGACGGCCTTCAGGATCTCGGACTGGTCCTCGGTGAGTCCCTCGGTCTGGCACAGGCGGGCCATCGGCACGTGCTCCTTCGTCTCGGCGCGGCGACGCGGCGGCGTCGGTCGTCGGACCCAAAGTAACCCGTCAGTAGCCTAGGGTCACTTGTGGGGAACGCCACAGCACGGGCCGGGTCTCACCCGCCCGCGCGCCTGCGCAGCAGCCGACGCACCGCACGGCGGGCGCGGCCGGGCGCCGGGCCGGGCGCCGGGCCGGTCGGGCCGGCGGCCGGAGCGGGCCCGGTGCTCGAGGCGGGGTCCGGCGCCGCGCGGTCGCGCAGCTCGCCGACGAGATCGGCGACCAGCGCGACGGCGACCTCGGCGACCTCGGCGTCGGTCACGGAGTCGGGGTGGCGACGCGGCGGCACGACGTCGGGCACGAGCAGCGAGTCGAGGTCGCCCCGCACGTCGTAGCCGCCCGCGCGCACCGCCGCCACGGCCCGCAGCCCGCGGGCGCGGCAGTCGGCGACCTGGTCCTCGCCGGGCCAGAAGGGCTCGCCCGCGCGGGGCGCGAGCAGCTGGTCGGCGAGGTGGCTGCGCAGCCACCTCCCCCGGTCCTGGGCACCCCAGGGACCGCTCAGCGCGGCGTTGACCCGTCGCAGGGTCTCGGCCTCGACGACGCCCATGCCGGTGTTGGCGAAGCGTCCGCTGGTGTCGACCACCGCGGGGTCGAGGTCCAGCAGCGCGGCGAAGCGGTGCCACAGGTCCTCCCGCGGCTGGCCGCGTCCCGGCACGGGGAGCACGTGCACCCGCTCCGCGGGCACCGCACCGCCCCAGCGCTCCAGCACCAGCCCGAGGTCGAGGGCACGCCAGTCCCAGACGTCGCGGGGGTCCTCGGACTCGCCTCGTCCGTAGTCGGCCAGGGCCGTCGTGCCGCGGTTCTTCAGGTGCTCCTGCCAGCTCGACGCGAAGAGCGAGAGCGGCTCGCGGGCGGTCACCACCACGTGGACCTCGTCGGCGGGGAGAGCCTCCACCGCGCGGCGCGCCTGGGCGGCGGTGGCGGCGCAGAAGAACTCGTGCGAGACCAGCACGTCGCCGCTGTGGGCGGCCGTGTCGGCGAGGACGACGTCCCAGGCCTCGGCCGCGCCGGGCCCGCGGCGGCGTACGCCAGGGTCCTCGCGCACGACCAGGGAGCTCAGCAGGTGGTCGCGCTTGGCCCGCCCGGGGAGCAGCAGACCCGCCTCCAGCAGCGCGGCGCGGTGCGACCACCACCCGGCCTGCAGGTAGCTGGTGCCCGTCTTGGGCAGGCCGATGTGCAGGAAGGCCCGACGGCTCATCTGCCGAGCTCGGCGGAGTACCGGTCGAGCACCTCCTGCGCCCGGGCCGGGTCGCTGGAGGCCAGGGGCAGCAGGAGCTCCTGCACGACGTCGGTCAGCTCGGCCAGGCGGAGGTTGAGCCGGCGCAGCTCGCCCACCTCCTCCTCGAGGTCCGCCACGCGTGCCCGCAGGGCCTCGAGCCCGTCGGGGCCCTCGCCGGCGGCGGCCGGGCGCGAGCGCAGCCCGGGGGCCAGCCGGCGCAGCCGGTCGACCGGGCCGGCCGGCGCGGGGTCGGGGCGTTCGTCGGGTGCGTTCATGCTCTCCACTCCATCACCATGCGGTACCCCCGCAGCGGGGTCTCGTCCTCGATGCCGCCGGCGGGCGGCTGACCGGTGTGCGTGACGTCCACGGCTGCCTCCTCCACGACGCGTGCGCCGCGTGCGAGGACCTCCGAGCGCACCTGGTCGGGATCGAGGCCGTGCAGCAGCAGGTGCTGCGGCAGGGGCGGGTCGGCCGGCGGCAGCACGAACTCGAGGTAGAGGCGCCCGCCGCCGGACAGCGCCATCGCGGCCAGACGCCACAGGTGTCGTCGGCCACGGTCGCTGGTGGCGTCAGCGACATGACGCGCGAGGACGGCCCGGGGGCCCTCGCGACGGGCCAGCCGCGCTCCCCAGAGCATGACCTGACGCAGCTCGAGCAGGTTCATCGAGGCGAAGTCGGCGCCCCACCCCTCCTCCTGCGAGCGGGCGTGGAGCCGGGCGAACCCGTTGGGCGAGAAGTCCAGCCCCAGCACCGGGTGACCCCGCCGGGCCAGCCACACGGCGTCCTGACCGCGCCCGCAGCCCACGTCGACGACCTCGCAGTCCTCCGCCTCGCGCCGGTGCAGCAGGCGGGCCAGGTCGTGCGGCTTGCGGACCGGGCCGTGGTGGACCGCGTCGGAGTAGCGCCGGTCCCAGTGGTTGCGCGCCGCCCGGGTGCCGCGGAACCAGCCGTCGAGACGGCGGGTCGTGGCCGCCGGGGGCGCGTAGGCGAAGGCGGGGTCGGGCCGCCGCCAGGAGGGGCCGTAGGTCGCCGCCAGGAGGGCCTCCGGGTCGGCCGGGGCCGGCAGCGAGCGCCCCTCCAGGACCACCGAGGTCCGCGGCAGCAGCGCGGAGCGGTCGTAGGGCACCCACAGCTCGCCCATGAGCATGAGGTGACCCTCGACGAGGGCGCCGGCGAAGACGTCGATGGTGCGTCGGGTGCCGTCGGAGACGGTCAGGTCAACGCGGAAGGCGGCGCCGCTGTAGCGGGTGGTGTCGTGGCCGGCGCGGATCAGGTGGCGCTGGACCCGGTAGGACTCGAGGATCACGTCCACCGGGTGCTCGTGGGAGCTGAGGTAGGCCAGGTCGACGTCGTTGTCGTGCCCGACGAAGCTGCCCTCGCGCACGGCGCCGAGCAGGGTGCCGTAGGCCACGAAGGGCTCCACGCCGGCCTCCTCGAGGTCGGCGAGCAGCCGGGCCGTGGCGTCGAGGAGCAGCGCGGTCGCCTCCTCCCCCTGGTCGCCGAAGGCGACGGCGAGCCGGCCGTGGTTGTCGACGACGAGGTCGCGGCCCTCCCGGTCGACCAGGCGCACACGGTCGGGGCCGGGCCCCATCACGACCTCGCGGTCCAGCAGCACGGTCTCGCCGCAGGAGACCGTCATCCGCACGGGCCCGTCGAGGGCCTGGGCCAGCTCGCGCGGCCAGGGCACCGCGACCGCACCGGGCGGCCCCGAGGGCGAGGGCGTGCGACCCGCGACCCGCTCGGTCCACAGGGACCAGACCCGACGACCGTCGAGGAGCACGTCGAGGAGGACGTCGTCGCTGTCGCCGAGCAGGAGGCCCGCACGATCGACGTCGACGACCTCGGGCAGCCGTGGCACCGTCGTACTCCCTCCCCCGTCGTGGAACGGCGAACCTACCAGTCGCGGGCGCCCCCGCGACGTCGGCTCACACGAGGTCGCGGAAGCGCCGGGGCACGCGCACCAGCGGCTGGCTGCGCATCGCCTGCACCTGTCCGGCGCCGGTCGCGCGCCACATCGCGCCCTGGCGCTGCACGATGCGCTCCAGGCGCGCCGGTCGCGGACGGAAGCGCTCGACCTGCTCGAGGTCGATGTCGGCGGTGATCTCGTCGAGCAGGTCGACCATCTCGTCGGCCGGGCGCTCCCAGCTGGTGCGCGCTGCGCGGCCGTCGTCGCGGAACGCCGCGTGCCGCTTGGCCGCGGCGTCGGCCAGGTGGTCGCGGTCGGCGAACTTGAGGTGGAACATGAACAGCTCCGGGTCGACCGCGTAGGGGCACTCGATGCCGTGGGAGGCGTGGGCCCAGCGCGCGGGCACCCACTTCAGGCTCGGCTTGCACATGAGGGGCGCGAACTTGGCCAGCGCGCGCTGCGAGAGCACGGGGGCGTCGTCGCGCAGCGGCCCCTCGCGGGAGACGTCGTGGACGACGTTGAGGGCCGTGACGCCCACCGCCTGCCGCCCGGGCCGCGCCGCGACGTAGTGGAGCAGCGAGGCGTGGTGGTCGGGGTCGGGCACGATGAACTCGTCGGTGTCGCAGAACACCACCGCGTCGTAGGCCGCGAGCAGCCCGGCCGAGAGCCCCGCCATGACCTCCATCCGCGACGGCTCGAAGCCGCGCTTGCGCAGCGGGGGGATCCGCAGCACCGGCCCGGCCAGGTCGTCGGTGGACCCGTCGGTCGTCTGGTCGTCGACCACGTAGACGTGCTCGGCGCCGACCTGGGCGGCGTAGTGACGCACCCAGCGCCCCAGCATGGCGCCCTCGTCGCGGGCCATGGTCATCACCGCCACGCTCGGCAGCTGACCCTCGGGGGCGGCCGACACCAGGTGGGAGAGGTCGGCAGGGTCGGCGGGGTCCTCCGGCGCCGGGAGCGGGCGCGAGGGGTCCGACGGGTCCGCGGACCCCGAGGAGCGGCGGCGCAGGAGCGCCATCAGTCCTCCTCGCCCCGACCGGCCGGCCCGGAGCCCTGCCGGCGCGCCGCGCGGCGCTGCTTGCGCTCGCTCTGGCCCCACTCGCGCACGAGCAGCTCGAGCCCGTCGACGGCGGCGGCCAGCTGGTCCTCGGCGGAGATCTCGTCGGTGTGCACGCCCGGCACCCGCACGGGCCGGAGGTCCTCGAGGTCGCCCACCACGCGGTGCCCGGCGCCGGCGAGGCGCTCGACCTGCGCATGCGCCTCCTCGCGCACCCACTCCTCGTCCAGGCCCAGCCGGGGCTCGAGGGGGGTGCGGGCCACGAGACCGCGCTTGGCCAGGGAGTGCTTCACGAACCGGTCGTAGCCCTGCGGGACCGCTCCGTCCACCACCATCTTCTCGTTGAGGCGACGCAGCACCATGGCCGTGGCCGGACCGATGGAGCGGTTGGACCGCACCTCGAGGTCGTAGCCCGAGGGGTCGACGCCGAGCACCTCGGCGAAGCGCCGCCAGAGCAGGTCGTGGGGCGCGCCCGAGGGCGGCACCGTCACCAGGGTGAGTCGACCCTCGCCGAGCACCCGCGCCCAGCGCTCCGCGATGACCGGGAGGTCCTGGTGGCGCCAGAAGTTGCGCGCGATCGGGGAGTCCCTGTCGCGGTCGCGCACGGCCGCCAGGAAGTCGGGCCAGGTCGCCGACGAGCCGTTCTGCATCGACTCCAGCCACATCGCCGGGATGTTGCGCGACAGGTCGCGACACGTCATCACCGCCTCGACGGTGGTGTCGGGGAAGGCGGCGAGGATCTGCTCGATCTTGGCCTCGCTGCGCGGGCCCAGGAACTCCATCGAGACGACTGCGGTGCCCTCCCAGCGGCTGGCGTCCTCGACGACGGCGGCCCAGGACCCGTCGACCGGCATCGGACGCTGGCCCGGCCCGCCGCGCTCGATCAGCTCCCGCACGGCCTTCACCTGCTCGCGCCAGCGGCTGCCGGCGAAGAGCACGCCCGACTCGGCGAGACGCTCCCGGTGGTGGCCCAGGACGTTCTGGACGAAGCTCGTGCCGGACTTCATCGAGCCGATGTGCAGCACCAGTCGTCGCGCCATGGGCATGCTCCTCCGAGAGGTCGTCGGGTGGGGCACCGGCCGGACGGGAGCGTCAGGGAAGCGTGACGCGGGAGACCGGCACCCAGTGATCCGTCGCCAGCCTCACCAGCGGGATGCGGCTCGGAGCATACCCGTCCCAGGTCGCGTCGCCGGGACCGAAGAGCCAGTCCACGCGCATCGTGCCGCGCGGCGGGGTGCAGCGGCCGTCGGCGTAGCGCCCTCCGGTCGCGCTGCGCAGGGTGGTGCCGGCCATGACCTTGCAGACGATGGTCTCCTTCTCGTTCATGTCGCCCACGTAGAAGACGGGCACGCCGGTGGCCTCGAGCTCGTTGATCCGGGCCAGCTGGGCGCGCACGGCCTTGTCCCGCTTGGCCTGGTACTCCCAGGGCGCGTTGTGGACGGCCATCACCCAGATGCGTCGCCCCGTGGCGCGGTGCTCGAGGAGCACGACCGGCCGGTCGAGCTCGCGGCTGATGAACTGGGTCCGGATGACGGTGCGCTCGACCGGCTTCCACACGTCGCGCCGCCACAGCAGGGCCGACTCGACACCCAGGTCGCCGGACGCCGGGGTCTGGAAGCTGGCGTACTCGCCCTCGCCGGCGGCGAGGATCGCCGCGAGCTGCTCGGCGGTCTGCTCCTGCACGCCGACGACGTCGGCGTCGAGGGTGCGCAGCGCCCGGGCGGTCCACTCCGCGCGCATGCGCGCGGGGGCCAGCTGGTCGTCGTGGGCGTAGGGCCGGGTGTGGCCGTTGCCGACGGTGTTGAAGGTGGCGATGCGGAAGCTGAGCGGCCCCTCGCGGCGCGTCACCGTCCTCGGGCTCGTGCTCGGGCTCGTGCTCGGAGCCTGCCGCGCGGCGGTCCCGGGCACGGCGGTCTGGCCGCGCTCGTCGTTGCCGACGCAGGCGCGCTGGCCCTCGCTCGTGCGGGCGCACCCGTGCAGCCAGCCCAGGCTGAGGTCGGTCCAGGTGCCGGGGCCGACGACCGGCACCGGGCTGCTCCCACCGGGCGCGGAGCCGTCACCGAGCTGGCCGTAGACGTCGGAGCCCCAGCACCACCGTCGCTGCGCGTCGTCGATCAGGCAGGAGCTGCCCTCGCCCACGGCCACCCGCTTGGCGACGTGGCCACCGGCCACGGCGACCGGCGAGGTGGACCCGGCGAGGGCGCCCGTGCCGAGCTGGCCCTGGTCGCCCCGACCCCAGCAGCTCACCGCACCGGCGCCGGTGCGGGCGCAGGCGTGGGTCCACGAGACCGACACCCCGCTCCACGTGGCGCCGGTGCCGACGCGGGTCGGCTCGGCACGGTCGCGGTTGTCGCCCACGCCGAGCTGGCCGAAGAGGTTGCGACCCCAGCACCACAGCGAGCCGTCGCCCTTGACCGCGCAGGTCGACCAGCCGTTGACCGAGACGCGCTTCCAGTCCGCCCCGGGCACCCGGGTGGGCGTGGTCCGGTCCTGGTCGCCCGGCACGCCCAGCTGACCGGCGGAGTCGTCGCCCCAGCACCACAGGGTGCTGTCGGCGCGGGTCGCGCAGGTGTGGAACCAGCCCGTCGAGACCTGCTTCCACTGCCTGCCGGCCACCCGGGTGGGCTCCAGGCGCACGTCGCGGGTGCCGTCGCCCAGCTGGCCGCGGTGATTGACGCCCCAGCACCACAGGCTGGCGTCGGTGCGGGTGGCGCACGTCGAGGCGCCGCCGGCCGACACCGTGGCCCACGCGGTCGATCCCCCCACCTGCTCGGGGATCGCGGTGCCGGGGCCGGTGCGGTCGAGGCCGAGCTGGCCGTAGGTGTTGCGTCCCCAGCACCACAGGGTGCGGTCGCCGCGGATCTCGCAGGAGTGCTCGCCGCCGGCGGCGACCCGGCGTACGGCGGGCGCCCGGCGGGCCGGTGCGTCGACGGCGGTGACCGCGGCCGACCTCGCCGAGGCGCCTGCGGACCGCGGCTCGTCCGCGGCCCGGGCCATCGTGCCGGCGCCGGCCAGCAGGGTGGCCACCAGGACGACGAGGGCGGCCAGGACGACCAGGGCACCCGTGGGGGCGTGCGGGCGCAGGGGAAGGCGCATGACGTGCTCCGACTCGGGGAAGAGGAGGGGGGACCGGGGAAGGCTAACCTCCCCCGGTCCCCCTCGTCCCGCGATCGGGCGAGGCGCCTCTCGCGCCCCGCCCGCCACTCACGTCACAGAGGTCGCAGACATCACTGCGTCAGCAGCCACGCCTTGGCGTAGGGATCGACGTCGGTGGCCGCACGACCGGCCACGACCCGGCTGACCGGCGGGTTGGCGAACAGCGTGTTGGCCCAGGAGATGTACTGGCGCACGATGCCGTCGCGGGTGATGATCATGCCCTGCTCGTCGGACTTCAGGCTCGAGCCCGACCAGTTCGCCGAGCCGTTGAGCACGATCCGGTCGCCACGGCTGCCGCCGTAGTTGCCGCTGATGGCGATCGACTTGATGTGCAGGTAGCGGTCGTAGACGCCGTCACCGTCGGGGTCCTGCACGATGTGGCGCCGTGGCACGGGGCCCAGGATGTCGCGGACGTTGGGCGTCATCACCGAGTAGTTGATGCGGATGTTGCACCCGGCGTTGTACTTCTGGCGGATCGCCCGGGCGACCGCCTCGCCGCGCAGGCCGTTGAAGACCGACTGCATGATCCGGATCTGGGTCCGGCCGTTGATGCCGAAGCCCTTCCGCACGTTCTTGCACCGGGTCTTGCCGAGCATGTCCACGACCTGGTCGGAGCGCCCCAGGCGCGGGTAGAACCACGAGCGGTAGTCACCCTCGGCGAAGGTGTCGAACGTCGGGCGGTGCAGCTTGTCGCGCGAGGCCTGCGTGAAGATGCGCTCGTAGCCCCGGTAGGTCTTCTCCCGCCCGGCGAGCGTGATGAGGTCGTCCCACTGGTTGTTGGCCGCCGACTCGGTGAGGTTGCCGGAGCCCTGCATCACGACGTGTCGCGACTTCCCCACCTTGCTGAAGAGGAAGAACTTCGAGTGCACGATGCCCGTGCCGGCCTTGCCGCGGCAGGAGTTGTTGCAGACCCGGAACCAGCTGCGCATGCCCGCCTTGCGGGACTTGTTGCCGACCGCGAGAGCCCGCTTGAGGGTCCGGTAGGACCCGTCGGGCTGCTGCTGGGCGGCCAGACCGCCCGACATGATGACGCGGACGCTGACGCCGCGCTGGTGCGCGGCGCGCAGCGAGCGCACGAAGAGCTCGCTCTTGAAGTTCCACGTGATCATCCGGATCCGCTCGCCCGCGGGCGTGCGGGCGATCGCCTCGCGGATGTGCTTGTTGATGACGTGGGACCGGTCGTTGAGGGGGTTGTTGAAGAGCAGTCCCTGGGGCACGGTGTAGCCGCCCGCCCGCTGCCGCGACGGTCCCGAGGCCGACGCGTAGCGGTCGACCGACGACACCTCGACCGACGCGGCGGTGGCGCTGGGCGCGGCCTGGCTCGGCACGGCGACCGCACCGCTCAGCAGCAGCGGCAGGCCCACGAGGGCGCCCACCAGCATCCGGCGTACAAACATCCTTGCTCCATTTCCCGACCCGCGATGGCGGGTCGTTCGCCTGCCGACGGCAGGCGTTCGCACCCTTGATCAGCCTTGGCAGCTGCGCAGGGCCCGACGGTACTCGGGGCTCTGCGCGAGGCTCTCGGTCTCGTTGACGACGTTGCCGGGGACGGCGTAGAACCGGCCCGCGTGCTCCACGATGGTCTGGCCGAACTCGCAGCGACGGCGCTCCGGATCCTCGACCCGACCGTCCTGCACGCACCCGGCGTAGCCGCGTGGCAGGTCCTGGCCCGCCACCCAGACCGCGTCGCACTCCGGGAGGCCCGAGCCGGAGGGCGAGGTGGAGGTCGACGTGGAGGACGACGTGGAGGACGACGGCGACGGGTCGGTGGCCTGCTCGGCCGGGCCGGCCGACCCGCTGTCGGACCCGCAGCCGGCGAGGAGCACGACGAGGAGGGCCCCTGCCGACGGCAGGAGGGCCCGGCGTCGTCGTCCGCGGTCGCTCACCCCAGCAGGGTAAAGCATGCCCGGGTCACCGGGTCCCGGCCACGGCGCGCAGCAGGGCCGCCGACTCGGCCACCAGGCGGTCGACCTCGTCTCCCGGGCCGGGCGGGTCGACCGGGTCGACCGGGTCGACCGACCCGGCCCCCGTCGCGGCGACCAGCGCGGACCGCGCGTGCTCGTGCAGGGCCCGGGCGGCACGCAGCACGTGGGCGGGGTCAGGGGGGCTCACGGCGTCGGGGTAGTCGGACGGGTCGGCGTCGACCGGGAGGTCCTCGAGGTCACCCGTCAGGCCGACGCGCCCGCCGGTGACGAGCGCCCGGATGTCGGCGTTGCGCCGCGCGGCGGCCGCGGCGGCCGTGCGGTCGAGGACCGGACGCTCCTCCAGGGCGCGCAGCGCGCCGAGCGGGCCGAGCGCCGCCTCCCGTACGAGCGCGCGGTAGACCGGGCCGGGCAGCCCCGTGAGCAGGGTGTTGGCGCGGCGCAGCACGTCACAGGAGGCGTAGCCGAGCGAGTCGTTGCGCCGGGCCACCGACGGGTCCGCGATCGAGGCGTCGAGACCCGCGGCGGTGGCGAAGCGCCGCCACAGCTCCGAGGCGGGCGCGTGGCCCGGCACGGTCACCAGCCCGACGCCGGCCACGGCCGGGTGGTCGCCCCACCGCGCCACCACGACCGGCACGTCCTGGGCCCGGTGGAAGACCCGGTGGGCCCGCGAGCCGCCCTCGGGGTCCTCGATGAGTCGCAGGTAGCTGGCCCAGTCGTCCTTGCCCTGGTTGCGGGTGAAGGTCTGCCACTGGGCGGCCACGGCGCGCAGCTGGTCGCGCACGGTCACGACGACGCTCACCTCGAGCCCGCGCAGGGGGCTCACCAGCTCCTCGACCTGGGCCTCGGTGGCGAACCCGAGGAACTCCATCGAGACCACCGACACCTCCGCGGGCGAGGCGTGGACCCGGGCCGCGAGGTCGAGCCAGCGGGCCCGGTTGCGCCGCGGGGCCTCGGGAAGGCGCAGCATGCGGCGCACCGCGCGGGTCTGGACGCCGAAGCCGCCGACGAACTCGGCACCCGAGGCGAGCAGCTCCTGCTTGTGGCCGCCGAGGATGGACTGCACGTAGCTCGTCCCGGACTTCATCGTCCCCACGTGGAGCACGACTCGACTGCTCAACGGGCCTCCCGGGGAGATGGAGCCGATCTGGCGCGGGAGCACCGTAGCACCGCGTCCCGACCGCGCCGCCGCCCCGCGGCGCGGGTCAGCGCCACCACCGGCGCCGGGGGCGCACGGCGACCTCCCCGGCCGCGCCCGCGGCGTCGAGGAGCCGCTGCGCCACCGCGGCCGGGTCGACGCCGGCGACGGCCTCCACGTCGGGCGTCGGGTCGCCGGGTGGGGCCAGCACCGGGTCGAGGTCGGCCGGGTCGCCGTGCACCGACCAGCCCGCCGCCGCGACCTCGTCGAGCCAGGCCCGGGTGGCGGGCACGAGCACCTCGGCCAGCCCGGCCGGTGCCAGCGGCCGCGCCGAGCCGGTGGCGGCCAGCTCGCCCTCGGCGTACCCCTGCTTCACGACGCGGGCGCGGGCGCGGGGATCGAGACGGTCGCCCAGGGCCCGGTTGACCGCCCGCAGGAGCGCGGTCTCGGGCGCGCCCAGCGAGGCGTTGCCCGGCAGCGACAGCCCGGGGTCGACCAGTGCGGGGTCGACCCCGGCCGCCTCGGCGAAGCGCTCCCACAGCACGGCGGCCGGCGCCCCCGGCGGCGGGCAGAGGACCAGGTGTCCGCGGTCGGGCCCCAGCCGCGCGGTCCAGCGCTGCAGCGCGCCGACGAGGTCCTGGGCGTGCCAGAAGTGGGGACGCGACCCGCCGTCGTCGGGGCCGGCGGGCTCGCGGCCGGTGTCGGCGCGCAGCTGCTCGCGCTCGAGGTCGGCGAAGGACCAGGTGGCGCCGAGCTTGACCTCCTCCTGCCAGTGCGCCGTGGCCTGGCGGCCGAGGTCGCGGGCGGTGACGACCACGTGCACCTCCCGCCCGGCCAGCGGTGCGAGCGCCCGCTCCACCTGGTCGGGCGCCGCTCCCCCCAGCACCTCGTGGCTGATCACCGCGGTGCGGCCACCGGCGTCGAGGAACTCCCCCGCGCGGGCGCAGACCGCGGCCCACGCGCCCTCGACCTGCTCGGCGGCGAGCCCGAACCGGGCCCGGCTCCCCCTCACCTCGACGGCGCCGTGGAACATCGCCCCCGGCCGGACGAAGGGGTAGACCACGCCACCGGCCCGCAGCTCGTCGCGGTGCGCGGCGAGCAGGGCCTGCAGCCAGGTCGTGCCGGTCTTGGGCAGGCCCACGTGGAGCACGACCCTCCCACCGCCCGGGCGGGCCGACCGGGGATCGCGGGGCTGCTCGGGAGGCACCCGCCCATGCTGCCACCGCCCCGACCCCGACCGGGGCACTAGCCTCCTCCTGTGAGCTCCGCCCCCTCCCGCGTCTACGCCGCCCGCCTCGTCGGGCTGCCGATCTTCGACCCCCAGGGCGACCAGGTCGGCAAGGTGCGCGACCTCGTGGTGTCGGTGCGCTCGGAGACCAGCCAGCCGCGCGTGCTGGGCCTGGTCGTCGAGGTCTTCGGCCGGCGCCGGATCTTCGTGCCGATGACCCGGGTGACCCACATCGACAGCGGCCAGGTCTACACCACCGGGCTGCTCAACATGCGCCGCTTCGAGCAGCGCTCCACCGAGACCCTCGTCATGGGCCAGATGCTCGACAAGACCGTGCGCATCGCCGGCTCCGGGGTCACCGGCACGGTCTACGACGTGGCGATGGAGCAGGCCCGCAACCGCGACTGGGTGCTGTGCCGGGTGGCGGTGCAGGAGCCGGCCAAGGCCCTGCGCCGCAAGGGTCAGACCCACGTCGTGGAGTGGCGCGACGTCGAGGGCCTCACGCTGCGCGAGGAGGCCCAGGGCGCGACGCACCTCGTCGCCGCGCTCAACGAGCTGCGACCCGCCGACGCGGCCACCATGATCCACGAGCTGCCCGTCGAGCGCCGCTCGGCGGTGGTCGCCGCCCTCGACGACGAGCGCCTCGCCGACGTGCTCGAGGAGCTCCCGGAGGAGGACCAGGTCGAGATCCTCAGCCACCTCGGCGACGAGCGCGCCGCCGACGTGCTCGAGGAGATGTCGCCCGACGACGCCGCCGACCTGATCGCCGAGCTGCCGCCGGAGACCGCGGCCACCCTGCTGGAGCTGATGGAGCCCGACGAGGCCGAGGACGTGCGGCGCCTCATGTCGTACGTCGAGGACACCGCGGGGGCGATGATGACGCCCGAGCCGGTGATCCTCGGGCCCGACGCGACGATCGCCGACGCGCTGGCCCACGTGCGCAACCCCGACCTCACGCCGTCGCTGGCCGCCCTCGTCTACGTGTGCCGTCAGCCGCTGGAGACCCCGACCGGCCGCTTCCTGGGGGTGGCCCACATCCAGCGGCTGCTGCGCGAGCCCCCCTCGACCCTCGTCGCGGGAGCCCTCGACGACTCGATGGAGACCCTGCCCCCGGAGGCCACCATCGACCAGGTGGCGGCCCACCTGGCGACCTACAACCTGGTGGCCGCGCCCGTCGTCGACGAGAACGGTCACCTGCTCGGCGCGGTGACGGTCGACGACCTGCTCGACCACATGCTGCCGGAGAACTGGCGCGACCAGGGCCTGCGGCCGCGACGTCGCCGGGGGGTCGCTCGTGGCTGAGAGCCGTCGCGCGCGCCTCGACACCCCCACCGAGACCCGCCGCCAGCTGGTGCGGCGCCCGTCCTACGACTCCGACACCTTCGGGGTCTTCGCCGAGCAGTTCGCCCGCTTCATGGGCACCGCGAAGTTCCTCATCTACATGACGCTCTTCGTCGTGGTGTGGGTGGTGTGGAACCTGCTGGCTCCCCCGGAGCTGCGCTGGGACGACTACCCCTTCATCTTCCTCACCCTGATGCTCAGCCTCCAGGCCTCCTACGCCGCGCCGCTGATCCTGCTGGCGCAGAACCGCCAGGAGACGCGCGACAAGGTCGTCGCCGAGCAGGACCGGCAGGCCAACGCGCGCGCCCACGCCGACATGGAGTTCCTCGCCCGCGAGGTCGCCTCGCTGCGGATGTCGGTGGGAGAGGTCGCCACCCGCGACTTCCTGCGCTCGGAGCTGCGCTCGCTGCTGCACGAGCTCGAGGACCGGGCCGGTGACCGGGCCAGCGACCGGCCCGGGGAGCGATCCGGCGACCGGGTGGCGGGCGACGACCGTCCCGCACCACCCCTCGCCTAGGATCGGGGATCATGAGCACCTCCCTCGTCGACCAGGTCAACGCCGCGCTCGCCACGGTCAACGACCCCGAGATCAAGCGCCCGATCACCGACCTCGGCATGGTCGACTCGGTGACGGTCGACGACACGGGTCTGGCCAGCATCACGGTGCTGCTCACCGTCGCCGGCTGCCCGCTCAAGGACACCATCGACCGCGACGTGACGGCCGCCGTCACGAAGGTGCCCGGCATCTCGGGCGTCGACCTGACCCTCGGGGTGATGACCGCGGAGCAGCGCGCCGGCCTCAAGGACATCCTCAGCGACGGCAAGGCCCAGCGCGAGATCCCCTTCGCCCAGCCCGGCTCGCTCACCAAGGTGTTCGCGATCGCCTCGGGCAAGGGCGGGGTCGGCAAGTCGTCGGTCACCGTCAACCTCGCGCTCGCCATGGCCAAGCAGGGCCTCAAGGTCGGCGTGGTCGACGCCGACATCTACGGCCACTCCGTGCCGGCGATGCTCGGCGTCGCCGACTCCCGCCCCACCCAGGTCGACGACCTGATCATGCCGGTGCCGACCTCGTCGGGGGTGTCGGTGATCTCGATCGGCATGCTCAAGCCGCGCCGCGACCAGGTCGTGGCCTGGCGCGGACCCATGCTCGACCGGGCCCTGGTGCAGATGCTCGCCGACGTCTACTGGGGTGACCTCGACGTGCTCCTGCTCGACCTGCCGCCCGGCACCGGCGACGTGGCCATCTCGCTGGGCCAGCACCTGCCCGGGGCCGAGGTGGTCGTCGTGACGACCCCGCAGGAGGCCGCGGCCGAGGTCGCCGAGCGCGCGGGCACCATGGCCTCGATGATGCACCAGCGCGTCGTCGGCGTGGTCGAGAACATGAGCTTCCTGCCCTGCCCGCACTGCGCCGCGGAGGGCACCGAGCACCGGCTGGAGATCTTCGGCTCCGGCGGGGGCGCCCGGGTCGCCGAGACCCTGTCGTCGCGGTTCGGCTACGACGTGCCCGTCCTGGGCCAGATCCCCCTCGACGTCTCACTGCGCGAGGGCGGCGACGTCGGCAAGCCGATCGTCGACGCCGACCCGACCGCCCCGGCCGCGGAGGTCCTCACCGCCGTGGCGACCCGCCTGGCCGGCCGCGGTCGAGGACTGGCCGGCATGCAGCTCGGCCTGACCCCGACCGCTAAGTTCTAGTCCGTGCCTGGATTCGCCGAGCTGGCCGTCATCGCGCTGGTCGCGATCCTCGTCTTCGGCCCCGACCGTCTCCCCGACCTGGCCAAGCAGGCCGGGCAGATGGTGCGCAAGGCCAAGGAGTTCGCCAACTCCGCGCGCGACGAGCTCCGCGACGAGCTCGGCCCCGAGTTCTCCGACCTCGAGCTGCGCGACCTCGACCCGCGCGCGATCGTGCGCAAGCACATCATGGAGGCGATGGAGGAGGCCGAGCAGGAGGAGAAGCGCCCCAAGCGGCCCGGCCTCCGGCCCCTCGCCGACGGCGAGCTCCCGCCGTACGACGTCGACGCCACCTGAGCGGGCCCGCCGGCGTCAGTCGCGGCTCTGGACCGCCGCCAGCGCGGCGAAGGACACCAGCGCCGTCCGGTCGACCCCGGTGAGGACCTCGGCGAAGTCCGACCCGACCCGCTGGAGCACGCCCTCGTGCCGGGCTCCGTCGACCAGGTGCAGCAGGCAGCGCTCGCGCGCGTCGGCGAGTCGGCGCAGCGGCGAGCCGAGGCCGAGCCGTGAGACGGGTGACCAGGCCACCTCGGGCACCGAGCGCGCCGAGGCACCGCGCACGACGTCGACGGCCCGGGTGAGCACCACCCAGTCCTGGGCCGCACCGCCGACCACCACCCAGTCCGCCGCCACCCGCTCGAGCACCCCGGTGACCGCTCCGACCCCGCGCACCTCCAGCGCCACCGGCAGGCCCACCGAGGCCATGAGCCGGCTGGCCAGCGTCACCTGCTGGTACTCCGCCCGGGCACGGTCGGCGAGCTCGACGACCCGCTCGGCGTCGTAGGCCGCCTCCGCCTGCTGCTCGAGGTCGTCGAGCACCGCGAAGAGCTGCTCCTCCCAGGACACGAGGCAGATCCTGCCCCACCCGCCTGTGGAGCGACGGTTGACTAGACCACGCAATCGACGTCAAATGATGCAAACAGACGCAAACGCAAAGGTCTCTCGGGATGTCCTCGTCGTCGATCGTCCGCTGCACCGTGGTGTGGGTCCTGGTGGCCGCCACCTCCGTGGCGCTCACCGCAGCCCTGCTGCCCGGTCTGCTGTCCGGGGTGGTGCGGCCCGCCGTCTGGGCCGACCGGGGCTTCGAGGACCTGCTCGTGGCCGGCTGCAGCCTGGCGCTGCTGGGATGCGGCTGGTGGGCGCTCCTGGCGACCACGGCCGTGGTCACCGACGTGCTGCGCGGGCGGGCCGGCCACCGCACCCGCGGCGTGCCCGACGTGGCCCGCCGTTGGGTGCTCGCGGCGTGCGGGCTCGCCCTGGCGGGCACGACCGCCGCCGGCACGCTCGTGCCCGCCGCGGCCGCACCGGGCGCCGACGTGCCCGGGCGCCAGGGCCAGGCCCAGACCGCCCACACCGCCCACACCGCCCAGACCGCACCGGGCCGCGGCCCCGCCGACGAGCGTCTGCTCACCGGGCTGCCCCTGCCCGAGCGGGCGGTCGGCACGCTCGCGGCCCGCCTCGGCGGCACCGCGCAAGCGTCCGTGACCGTCTCCCCCGGTGACAGCCTCTGGACCCTCACCGCCTCGGCGCTGGAGCGGGCGGGCCGACCGGCCACGCCCGCCGCCGTCGCCGCCGCCTGGCCCCGGGTCCACGAGGCCAACCGCAGCGTGGTCGGGCCCGACCCCGACCTCATCCACCCGGGCCAGCGCCTCGTGCTGCCCGCACCCCCGACGAGCCCCGGCCCGACGCCGGGTCAGTGAGGAGCACCGCCATGACCGGATCCGTCGCCCGCAGCACCAGCAGCCGGCCCAGCAGCCGGCCCAGCACCCATCACAGCACCCGTCACCGCACTGTCGTGCCGCTGCGCGCCACCGTGCCGGTGGAGGCCGTGCAGGGCACCCTCGCCCTCGACCTGGCCCCCGACGACCTGCCGCCCACCGCACCGCGCAGCACCCGACCCGCCACCGCCTCGCCCGCGTCGGTCCACCGCATCGACCAGCGCGCCCGCCGCGAGGCCGAGCGCTGGGCGTGGCGCTACGTCCAGGCGGTGGTGGAGATCGTGGGCGGCGACCGGCCGGTCTCCCAGCTGCTGTGCTGGACCGACCGTCAGGTCTACCTCGACCTCGCGCGCCGGGCGCTGCTCGTGGCGCGCGCCGGCGACCACCAGCCCGGGGTGGCCCGGGTCCAGCCCGTGCGTCCGCAGGTGCGCAGCGTGCACGCCAGCGACGTGCGGCCCGGGGTGATGGAGGTCAGCGCCCACGTGCGGTACGGCGCCCGCTCCCGCGCGGTCGCGGCGCGCTTCGAGGAGCGCCGCGGCCGCTGGACCTGCACGGCCCTGGAGTTCGCCTGAGCCCGGCCCCGACGGGCCGGGCCGGCTCAGCCGTTGACCCGGGTGGTCAGGCCGGTGGGCCCACCCTCCGCGCCGTGGCACTGCTTGAACTTCTTGCCCGAGCCGCAGGGGCACTTGGCGTTGCGTCCGGTGCCGGCGAACTCGTCGTCGCCCGCGGGCCCGCTGACGACCTCGGCCTCGCCGTCCTCGGCCGGCGCGGAGTACGCCAGTCGCTGCGGCGTCGTGGGCTCCAGGCCCTTGGCCCGGATGTGCGGCCGCGCGGCGGCCTCGGCCTCGGACTCCTCCTGGGCCGGGGCGCCGGCGGTCACGGGCGAGCGCAGACCCTCGGCCACGCCGAGCACGGGGGCCGCCGGCTCATCCTCGACGGTGACCTCGAGGTTGAACAGGAAGCCGACGGCCTCCTCCTTGATGCCGTCCATCATCGCGGCGAACATGTCGAAGCCCTCGCGCTGGTACTCCACGAGCGGGTCGCGCTGGGAGTAGGCGCGCAGGTAGATGCCCTCGCGCAGGTAGTCCATCTCGTAGAGGTGCTCGCGCCACTTGCGGTCGAGCACCGAGAGCAGCACCCGCCGCTCGAGCTCGCGCATGACCTCGCTGCCGACCTGGGCCTCGCGCTCGTCGTAGGCGGCGTGCGCGTCGGCCTTGAGCGCGGTGACGAGGTCGTCGCGGTCGATGTCCTCGCGGCTGCCGGCCTGCTGCTCGAGGTCGGCGATGGTGACGCCCACCGGCCAGATCTGGCCGAGGTCGGTCCACAGCTGCTCGAGGTCCCACTGCTCGGAGAAGTCCTGCGTGGCCCCGGTGACGTAGCCGGTGACCACGTCGTCGAGGAAGGTGCGCACCTGCTCGGCGAGGTCGGCGCCCTCGAGGACCTCGCGACGCTCGCCGTAGATGACCTGGCGCTGGCGGTCCATGACGTCGTCGTACTTGAGGACGTTCTTGCGGGACTCGAAGTTCTGCGACTCGACCTGGCCCTGGGCGTTGGCGATGGCGCCGGTGACGCGCTTGTTCTCGATCGGCACGTCGTCGGGGATCCGCAGCACCTGCAGCACCCGGTCGACCCACTCGGACTTGAACAGCCGCATCAGCTCGTCCTCGAGGGAGAGGTAGAACCGCGACTCCCCCGGGTCGCCCTGGCGACCGGAGCGACCGCGCAGCTGGTTGTCGATGCGGCGCGACTCGTGGCGCTCGGTGCCGACGACGTAGAGGCCGCCGAGCTCCTTGACCTCGTCGTGCTCGGCCTTGACCTGCTCGCGGATGCGCTCCACGGTGCCGGGCCAGGCGGCGTCGTACTCCTGCGCGGTCTCGCCGGTGGGCTCGAGACCCTGCTTGCGCAGCGCCTCGTCGGCGAGGAACTCCACCGAGCCGCCGAGCATGATGTCGGTGCCTCGCCCGGCCATGTTGGTGGCGACCGTGACGGCGCCCTTGTGACCCGCCAGCGCGACGATCTTGGCCTCGTCGGCGTGGACCTTCGCGTTGAGCACCGAGTGCGCGATGCCCAGCTTGGTGAGCTTCTTGGACAGGTGCTCGGACTTCTCGACCGACACCGTGCCGATCAGGACCGGCTGGCCCTTCTCGTGCCGCTCGCGGATGTCGTCGGCGACGGCGTCGTACTTGGCCTCCTCGGTGCGGTAGACCAGGTCGCCCTGGTCGATGCGCGCCATGGGGCGGTTGGTCGGGATCGGGACCACGCCGAGCTTGTAGATCTTGTCGAACTCCGAGGCCTCGGTCATGGCCGTGCCGGTCATGCCGGAGAGCTTCTCGTAGAGGCGGAAGTAGTTCTGCAGGGTGACGGTGGCCAGCGTCTGGTACTCCTCGCGGACCTGGACGCCCTCCTTGGCCTCGATCGCCTGGTGCAGACCGTCGTTGTAGCGGCGCCCCGCGAGCATGCGGCCGGTGTGCTCGTCGACGATGAGCACCTCGCCGTTCATGACGACGTACTCCTTGTCGTTGTGGAACAGCTCCTTGGCCTTGATGGAGTTGTTGAGGAACGAGATCAGCGGGGTGTTGGCCGACTCGTAGAGGTTCTCGATGCCGAGGTGGTCCTCGACCTTGGTGATGCCCGGCTCCAGGACCGAGATGGTGCGCTTCTTCTCGTCGACCTCGTAGTCGACGTCGCGCTCGAGGCGGCGGGTGATCTTGGCGAACTCGCCGTACCACTTCACCTCGTCCTGGGTGGGGCCGCTGATGATGAGCGGGGTGCGGGCCTCGTCGATGAGGATCGAGTCGACCTCGTCGACCACGGCGAAGAAGTGGCCGCGCTGCACGCAGTCCTCGATGGAGGAGGCCATGTTGTCGCGCAGGTAGTCGAAGCCGAGCTCGTTGTTGGTGCCGTAGGTGATGTCGCAGGCGTAGGCCTCGCGCCGCTGCGCCGGGCGCATGTCGGGGAGGATCACGCCGGTGGTCAGGCCCAGGAAGTGGTGGATGCGGCCCATCTGGTCGGACTGGTACTTGGCCAGGTAGTCGTTGACCGTGACCACGTGCACGCCCTTGCCGGCCAGCGCGTTGAGGTACGACGGGAGCACCGCCACCAGCGTCTTGCCCTCACCGGTCTTCATCTCGGCGATGTTGCCCAGGTGCAGCGCCGCGGCGCCCATGACCTGCACGTCGAAGGGGCGCATGCCGGTGACGCGGCGCGAGGCCTCGCGGACCGTGGCGAAGGCCTCGGGCATGATGTCGTCGAGCGTCTCCCCCGCGGCGAGTCGCTCCTTGAGCTCCACGGTCATGTGCTGGAGCTCGGCGTCGCTCATCGCCTCGAAGTCCTCCTCGATGGCGTTGACCGCCTTCGCGACCGCCTCGAGCTGTCGGAGGATCTTGCCCTCGCCGATGCGAAGGAGCTTGTCGAGGATCACGGGCACCGGGGTTCACTCCTAGCTGGGGCCTAGCGGTAGTCACAGGCGGATCCACCTTACCCAGGGGGGTGGCTCGTCCCTAACCGGCCAGGGCCGAGCGCAGCTCACCCGCGAGGTCCCCGAGCTCGCCCACGACGACGTCGGCCAGGCCGAGCCAGCCGGCCAGCGCGCGCAGCTCGGCCGCGAGCTCGGCGGCGGTCTCCTCCGGGGCGCCGGGCTCGGCCCACGCCGCGGGCACCCGGAGCAGTCCCGCTCCCCCGGCTGCGCGGCGGTCGGCCTTGAGGTCGACCCGCGCGACGATCTCGTCGCCGAGCAGGAAGGGGAGCACGTAGTAGCCGTGGCGCCGCAGGTGCGCGGGCACGTAGATCTCGATGCGGTAGTGGAAGTCGAAGAGCCGCTCGGTGCGCTCGCGCTCCCACACCAGCGGGTCGAAGGGGCTCAGCAGCGCGCGGGCCCGCACCGCACGGGGCCGCCGCGCGTCGACGTGCAGGTACGCCGGGCGCGCCCAGCCCTCCACGGCGACGGGGAGCAGCTCGCCGCTCTCGACGAGCGTCTCGACCGCGGGGCGCACCTGGTCGACGTGCATCCGGTAGTAGTCGATGAGGCAGCGCTGGGTCGCCACGCCGTGGGAGCGCGCGGCGCGGCGCACCAGCTCGAGGTGCTGCTCGGCCACGGGCGGCGTCGGCAGCGCCAGGACCTCCGCGGGCAGCACCCGCTCCGGCAGGTCGTAGAGCACCTCGAACTGCCGCGTGCGCCCGGCGATGGCGACCTCGCCGGTGGTGAACAGGTAGTCCAGGACCCTCCGGGTCGAGGACCAGTTCCACCCCCAGTGGTCGCGGCTCTCCGGGCCGGCGTCGCCGCGCCAGCCGGCCACCTGACGGGCGGTGGCGGCGCCGTGGGCGGCCAGCCGCGCCAGCACGTCGGCCTCGAGGCCGGGGTTCTCCTCCAGCACGCTCCACTTGCCGCGCCGGGCGCGGTAGTGCGCACGACGGTGGGCCATGTGCGGCCACAGCTCGACCGGCATGAGGGCCTGCACGTGGGCCCAGTACTCCACGACCCGGCGCGGGCGCTGCTCGGAGGCACGGCGCAGCAGGTCGGTGTCGTAGGCGCCCATGCGTGACCACAGCGGCATGTAGTGGGCGCGCTGGAGCACGTTGACCGAGTCGACCTGCAGCACGCCGGTGCGCTGCAGGGTGCGCTGGAAGGTGCGCATGGTCGGCACGGCGGGCCGCGGGTCGAGGAAGCCCTGCGCGGCCAGCGCGATCCGGCGGGCCTGGGCCCGCGACAGCGAGTCGGTCACGGGCCTCAGGGCAGGTCGAGGAGCTTCTCGCGCACGGCGTACATGACCGCCTCCATGCGCGAGTGCAGCTGGAGCTTCTCCAAGATGTTGCGCACGTGGTTCTTCACGGTGTTCTCGGAGATGAACAGGTTGCGGGCGATCTCGCGGTTGTTCATGCCCTTGGCCACGAGCCGGAGCACCTCGAGCTCGCGCTCGGTCAGGCGCAGGCCCGGCACGTGCTCGCGCTCGGGACGCGACATCTGCTTGAACTCGTCGATGAGCTTGACCGCCATCGACGGGGAGATGAGGGACTGGCCGTCGGCCACGACCCGGACGGCCTGGGCGACCTCCTCGATGGAGGAGTCCTTGAGCAGGTAGCCCGAGGCGCCGCTCTTGACCGCCTCGTAGAGGTCGGCCTCCTCGTCGGAGACCGTGAGCATGATGATCTTGGCCGACGGCACGGCCTCCTTGATGGCCAGGCAGGCCTCGATGCCCGAGCGCTTGGGCATCCTCACGTCGAGCAGCACGACGTCGGGCGCGACGGTCGAGGCGACCGTGGTGCCCTCGACGCCGTCGCCGGCCTCGCCGACCACCTCGATGCCGTCCTCGATCGCGAGGAGCATGGTCAGGCCCCGGCGGAAGAGCTCCTGGTCGTCCACGACGATGACCCGGACGTCCTCACGGGGGGCTGGGGTGGGGTCTGGCACGAGCGCATCATGGCACGTCCGGGCCCCTCGCGGGGCCCGGACGGACCAGGTGGTCGGGTGCTCGGGGCGGGCGGACCTCAGTCCTGGCCGAGGTCCTTCCCGAGATCGAGGGAGATGACGCCGTAGTCGTAGCCGCGACGGCGGTAGACGACCGCGGGCCGCTCGCTGTCCTTGTCGACGTAGAGGTAGAAGTCGTGCCCCACGAGCTCCATCTCGTAGAGCGCCTGGTCGAGGGTCATCGGGCTGGCCGGGTGGGTCTTCTCGCGCACGACGAGCGGTCCGTCGCCGGTGACGGTGATCGGGCCGACCTGCCGCTCCTGCACGGCCTCGTCGTCGGGGGCGAGGGTCTCGGGCTCGGTGACGTCGGCGAGGGCCTGGCCCACCGAGACCGGGGTGCGGCGGCCGCGGTGCACCCGGCGCCGGTCGGCGGCGCGGCGCATCTGGGCGGCCATCTTGTCGAGGGCGAGGTCGAGGGCACCCATCTTGTCGTCGGCCGCGGCCTCGGCGCGGATGACGGGGCCCTTGGAGAAGGCGGTGAGCTCGACGTGGACGGCCCGGTCGTGCTGCCGGGGGTTGGGCTCGCAGTCCACCTCCACGTGGACCCGCATGATCCGGTGGTCGTGCTTCTCGAGCCGGGCGAGCTTCTCGGAGACGTGACTCCGGAAACCCTCCTTGATCTCGCAGTGACGTCCGGTGACCACAACTTCCATGTGAACCTCCTTGTGCGCGCCCGGGGGCGCGCCGTTGGTGTTGCTCAGCTCCTGGGCACGCCCTCCTGGGGGCAGGCGGACGCCCGGGGCCCGCGGGCCCCGGTGCGCGAGACGGGCTCTCGCCCCAGGGATGGAGTCCGCCCGGCCGACCTGGTCTTCGACCCCACACTCGCCTGCTGAGGCTTCCGCAGCTTCTCTGCCACTACCGGCCTTCTCCCGCCGACGGCCGCATCTGACGGCCGGGACGAGGCAGGACTTACGACTAAGCCGCACCGTGCTCGTCGCCGCGCCGGAGGCGGACCCCCGGACGACGACTTACGTGGACCGTTTCGCCTGCGACTGGCATCGGCTTGCCGCTGACGCGTCCGGGCTGACCGGAGCGTCCTTGCGACGCAACCACGGACCCGGGCGGACTCCATGACGAGACACTAGGGGAGGCCGGGACCCGACGAAAGGGACGATCGGTCGAGTTCAGCAAACTCTTCGGATCAGCCCCGAGGAGCCGGAGCCCGGCGGCGGGTCGCGGCGACGGTCGCCACCGCGGCCACGCCGAGGCCCACGGCCTCCAGCGCCCGCTGCGCCTCCCACGCGGTGACGCCCGTGGTGAGCACGTCGTCGCACAGCACGACGCGCACCCGGCGCGCCCCCACGCGTACGCCGAGGCGGCGCAGCCCCGGCGTGGGGCAGGTCAGCGACCCGGCGAGGTTGGCCGCCCGCTCGGCGGCCCCGAGGCCGGCCTGGTCGACCAGGCCGGGGCGCGTGCGCAGCAGGGGCGCCACCTCGATCCGCGCTCCCCCGCCGCGCAGGGCGGCCGCGGCCACGCGCACCATGGCCAGCGTGGGGTCGTGCCCGCGGGCCCGCACGCTGGCGGGGCGCGAGGGCACCGGCACGAGC
The DNA here is from genome assembly GCF_023712465.1 of Nocardioides sp. P86. Taxonomy (NCBI): domain Bacteria; kingdom Bacillati; phylum Actinomycetota; class Actinomycetes; order Propionibacteriales; family Nocardioidaceae; genus Nocardioides; species Nocardioides sp. P86. The sequence goes on from NZ_JAMAYE010000002.1 coordinate 809,518, forward strand.
ACGACCACCGCGCCCGCAGCGTCGGACACCCCGGGACCGGACCCCAGGGCGGCGGCCGCGGACCGCGCGAGCAGCCGCCCCAGCGGGACGCGCAGCGAGAGCAGCCCGCGCTCCTTGTGCCCGAGCACCAGCTCGCGCAGCAGGTCGGCGTAGGCGCCGCACGCCCAGGGGGTCACCAGCCCGGGCGGCACCGGGTCGGGCCAGGTCACCGCGGCCGCGGTGGGCAGGGTCGCGCCGCAGGGCGCGCACAGCAGCCGCCCCGGGCGCGCGCAGCCCACGCAGCTGCTGCCCAGCAGCAGGTCGGTGACGGCGTCGCGCAGCAGCACCCCACGATCGCACCAGCCGCGAGGGCGGCGGGCAAGCGCGGCAGGGCCGGCCTGTGGAGGACCCGCGGGTCGCGCCGCGCTAGCCGACGTAGGCCAGCGAGCCGACCCCGTCGGCCAGCGGGCGGGCCGCGGTCGGCAGGCCGGTGAGGTCGACCAGCCCGTCGGGGGTGAGGGCGTAGAGGACCTCCCCGGTCACCGGCGACCCGGCCAGCCCCGAAGCGCGTCCGAGGGTCACCGACAGCCCCTCGGGCCCCGGGGGCGACCCGTCGACGCCGACGGCCCCGACGCGGGTGGTCTCCGGGCCCAGCCGCTGCATCACCGCCAGGCTGGTCGGGCTGCGCCAGGCGACGTCGACGATGCGGCCCCGGCTGCCCTCGTCGGGACGCAGCTGGACCGGTCGGGTCACCCGCAGCACCTGGCCGCGGTCGTCGTAGCGCACCCGCGAGACCAGCAGCCGGTCGCGCTGCGGACCGCGCACCACCGCCACGACGCGGCTGGCGTCGCGCGAGACGAGGAAGCGGCGTACGTCGGAGCCGCTCACGCCCGGCACGGTGACGCTGCGGCGGCGCTCGCCCACCAGCACGGAGACCTCGGCGCCGTCGGGGCCGCGGTCGACCAGCCAGAGCCGGTCGCTGTGGTCCCAGGCGGGGGTGAGCAGGTCGGTGGCGCCCGGGACGACGCGCACCACCTTGCCCGAGCCGCGCACCGGCGCGGTGACCAGCGAGGTGCCGCCGTCGACGACGCCGGCCACCGTGGTCGCGGTGAGGTTGACCGCCACGCTCGACACGCCCACGGCCCGCGAGCCCAGCGGGCCGTCGACCGGCGCGAGCGTGTCGGGGCCGCCGGAGACGAGCAGGCCGTCGCGCAGGCCGTAGAGCAGCGAGCTGGACTGGAAGCCGACCGGGGAGTAGAGCGCCCCCTCGGTGACGCTGAAGCGGCCGTCGCCGCCGGGCAGCCGCACGGGCTGGCCGTTGACGCTGAGCTGCACCGCCTCGATGCGGGGGTCCTGGCGCAGGGTCCAGGCCAGCTGGGCCAGCAGCAGCTCGGTCTCGCGCTCGGAGGTCGGCGGGGTCGCGGGACCGGTGAGCGACACCTGCGCCACGCCGTCCTCGGAGACCGGCACCGACAGGTCGACCTCCAGGCCCGGGGGCAGGAAGGTGCTGCTCACCCCCGACGCGCCGCGGCCGGGGCCCTCGACCAGGCCCTCGACCAGGGAGCTGGCGAAGGTGTCGTCGACGGGGGCGTAGACGGGCTCGGGCACCAGGATCTCCGCCAGCGGGTCGACGAAGTAGAGCGAGACCTGGCGGAAGCGCTGGTCGAACCAGCTGTCGGGCACCACGAGCGCGTCGGGCGGGTCGCTGATGCGCAGGTCGCCGTCCTCGACGCGCACGGTGAAGGCCAGCTGGGAGCGCGCGGCCGAGAGCCGGCCCTGCCAGGCGCCGCGGGCGTCGAGCTCGGCGGCGCCGGTGAGCGCGACCACGACGCGGGTGCTGCCCTGGGGCAGCTGGCGGTCGTCGTAGGTGATGGTCGCCTGCTGGGGGTTCCAGGCCGCCGCGGCCTCGCGGGTGAGGTACTCCGAGGCCGTGGCGGTGTCGATGGGGCTGGCCTGCATGGCCGCGAGGAAGCCCTCCACGACCTCGGCCGCCGACATGCCCGGCTGCGGGGCGGGCGGGTCGATCGCCGGGGCGGCGCCCTCGTCGGAGGTGCTCGACCCCGTGCCGGCCTCGACGACCGGGCCCTCGTCGGGCAGCCCGACGCAGGCGGTGGCCAGCGGCCCGACGAGCAGCAGCGCGAGCCCGGCGAGGAGCGCGCGCGCCCGGCGGGTCACCGGGCGGGGCACCGGGCGGGTCACTGGGCGGGTCACTGGGCGGGTCACTGGGCGGGTCACACCGTCTCCACGGCGTCGTCGGGGATGAGCACGATGGGGCTGCGGCGCAGGGACGCGCCGGCGTGGCGGGGCAGGGTGAGGCGGAAGTGCGCCCCCTCCCCCGGGCGGCCCCAGGCCTGGAGCCAGCCGCCGTGCAGGTGGGTGTCCTCCAGCGAGATCGACAGCCCCAGGCCGGTGCCGCCGCTGGTGCGGGCGCGGGCGGGGTCGGCGCGCCAGAAGCGGTTGAAGACCATGGCCGACTCCCCCGGCGCCAGGCCCACGCCGTGGTCGCGCACCGCGACGGCGGCGGCGTGGTCGTCGGCGGCGACGCGCACGACCACCTCGACCGGCCCGCCCGGGTGGCGCGCGCCGGCGTGGTCGATGGCGTTGGTGACCAGGTTGCGGACGATGCGCTCGACCCGGCGTACGTCGGCCTCGGCGAGGCAGGGGTGGTCGGGGGCCTCGACGAGCAGCACGACGTCGCGCTGGGCGGCGAGGGGGCGGGTGGCCTCCACCACGCGGTGGGCGACGTCGACGAGGTTGACGTCGTCGAGGTCGAGCACCGCCGCGCCGGCGTCGAAGCGGCTGATCTCGAGCAGGTCGACCAGGAGGGTCTCGAAGCGGTCGAGCTCGGTCTGCAGCAGCTCGGCGGCGCGACCGGTGACGGGGTCGAAGTCCTCGCGGGCGTCGTGGAGCACGTCGCCGGCCATGCGCACCGTGGTGAGCGGCGTGCGCAGCTCGTGGGAGACGTCGGAGACGAAGCGGCGCTGCACGCGGCTGAGCTCCTCGAGCTGGCGGATCTGGCGCTGCAGGTTGGAGGCCATCTGGTTGAACGACGTGGCCAGCCGCGCCAGGTCGTCCTCGCCAGTGACGCGCAGGCGCTCCTGGAGGCGACCCGCGGCGAGCCGCTCGGCCACGCGCCGCGCGAGCCGGATCGGGGTGACGACCTGCCGGGTCACCAGCCAGGTGACGCCGGCGACCAGCACCAGCAGCAGCGCGCCCGCGGTGAGCAGGGCGCGGGTGACCAGCGCCAGGGTGTCCTCCTCCTCGCTGAGCGGGAAGAGGAAGTAGAGGGTGTAGGTCTCACCGTCGGCCGGCAGCCGCACCTGCGAGCCCACCACGACCCCCGGCTCGCTCGACACCGCCTCGCCGCGCTCGTCGAGGCGGGTGAGCTCGGTGTAGGTCCACGCGATGCTGGAGGAGGTCGCGAAGTGCCGCACCAGGGAGTCGGGCACGCTGTCGCGGTCGAGCCAGGGGGTGTACGTCGCGCCCGCGCCCGTCGGGTCGGCGCCGACCGGACCCGCCAGCACCACCGCGAAGCCGCGGGTCTCGCCGCGCGAGATGATCGGCTGCACCAGGTCGCGCTGCTGGCCGACCGCGTCGAGGTTGAGGTTGATGGCGGCCTGCAGCCGCTCGTCGGCCTCGCCGGTCTCGCTGCCGACCTCGGCGAGCACGGCGTCGACACGGTTCTCCAGCAGCCCGTCGCGGGTCTGCTGGAGCAGGAACCAGCCGACCACGCCGACCACGGCGGCCGAGAGCAGGACCGTGCTGACCACCACGCGGGCCTGGATGGAGCGGCGCCAGAAGGTGAGCGCGTGGCGCAGCCCGACCGGCAGGCGGGAGGCCGCCGGCAGGCGGGCCCAGGAGGAGGCCACGTCGGCCCTAGGCCGTGCCGGCCTTGTAGCCGACACCCCGCACGGTCACGACGATCTCGGGGTTCTCCGGGTCGTGCTCGACCTTGGAGCGCAGCCGCTGCACGTGCACGTTGACCAGCCGGGTGTCCGCGGCGTGGCGGTAGCCCCAGACCTGCTCGAGCAGCACCTCGCGGGTGAAGACCTGCCAGGGCTTGCGGGCCAGGCAGACCAGCAGGTCGAACTCGAGCGGCGTGAGGCTGATGGGCGCACCGCCGCGGGTGACGGCGTGGCCGGCGACGTCGATGGACAGGTCGCCGATGTCGAGGGTCTCGGCCTGGGAGGTGGCGTCGAAGCGGCGCACCCGCGCCCGGATCCGGGCGATGAGCTCCTTGGGCTTGAAGGGCTTGACGACGTAGTCGTCGGCGCCCGACTCGAGCCCGACGACGACGTCGACGGTGTCGCCCTTGGCGGTGAGCATGACGATCGGCACGCCGGACTCGGCGCGGATCTCCTTGCACACGTCGATGCCGTCCTTGCCGGGCAGCATCAGGTCGAGCAGCACGAGGTCGGGGCGGTAGTCGCGGAACTGCTCCACGGCCAGGTCGCCGCGGGTGCACATGCGGCTGTCGAAGCCCTCCTGGCGCAGCACGATGGTGAGCATCTCCGCCAGCGACGCGTCGTCGTCGACGACGAGGACCCGCCCCTTGGTGGTGTAGTCGCTCGGGCTCGCTGCCTGGCTCATGGCTCCATCCTGCACCCTGACGGGCGCGGGCGGGCCGGCGTGGTGCCGGCCCGCCCGCTCCTGCTCAGTAGCGGTACTGCTCCGACTTGTAGGGACCGGCGACGTCGACGCCGAGGTAGGCCGCCTGCTTGTCGCTGAGGGTGGTGAGCCGCACGCCGAGGGCGTCGAGGTGCAGGCGGGCCACCTCCTCGTCGAGGTGCTTGGGCAGCACGTAGACCCCGGTGGGGTACTCCACGGGCTTGGTGTAGAGCTCGATCTGGGCCAGCACCTGGTTGGTGAAGGAGTTCGACATGACGAAGCTCGGGTGACCGGTGGCGTTGCCGAGGTTCATCAGGCGCCCCTCGGAGAGCACGATGATGGCGTGCTCGTCGCGCTCGCCCGCGGCCGGGAAGGTCCACACGTCGACCTGCGGCTTGACGTTCTTGCGCACGACGCCCTCGAAGGACTCCAGGCCGGCCATGTCGATCTCGTTGTCGAAGTGGCCGATGTTGCCGAGGATCGCGTTGTGCTTCATCCGCTGCATCTGCTCGACCGTCACGACGTCCTTGTTGCCGGTCGCGGTGATGATGATGTCGGCGGTGTCGACCACGTCGTCGAGGGTCGCGACCTGGTAGCCGTCCATGGCGGCCTGCAGGGCGCAGATCGGGTCGATCTCGGTCACGATGACGCGGGCGCCCTGGCCGCGCAGCGACTCCGCGGAGCCCTTGCCGACGTCGCCGTAGCCGCACACGACCGCGACCTTGCCGCCGATGAGGACGTCGGTGGCGCGGTTGATGCCGTCGACGAGGCTGTGGCGGCAGCCGTACTTGTTGTCGAACTTCGACTTGGTCACCGAGTCGTTGACGTTGATGGCCGGGAAGAGCAGCGAGCCCTCGCGCATCATGTCGTAGAGGCGCAGCACACCGGTGGTGGTCTCCTCGGTGACGCCCTTGATCTCACCGGCGATCTGGGTCCAGCGGTCGGTGCTCTCGGCGAGGCTGGCGTTGAGCGCCTCGAAGATGATCCGCTGCTCGTGGCTCGTGGCCGAGGCCGGGTCGGGCGCCTCGCCCCTCTTCTCGGCGTCGACCCCGAGGTGCACCAGCAGGGTGGCGTCGCCGCCGTCGTCGAGGATCATGTTGGCGAAGCGGGGCTGGCCGTCGGCACCGGCGGGCCACTGCAGCACCTGCTGCGTGCACCACCAGTACTCCTCCAGCGTCTCGCCCTTCCACGCGTAGACCGGGACGCCCTGGGGGTCCTCCGGCGTGCCGTGCGGGCCCACCGCGACGGCGGCCGCGGCGTGGTCCTGGGTGGAGAAGATGTTGCAGGAGGCCCAGCGGACCTCGGCACCGAGCGCGGTGAGGGTCTCGATGAGCACCGCGGTCTGGATGGTCATGTGCAGCGAGCCGGTGATGCGGGCACCCGCCAGCGGCTTGGCGTCGCCGTAGCGCTCGCGCATCGCCATGAGGCCGGGCATCTCGTGCTCGGCCAGCTGGATCTCGGTGCGGCCGTAGTCGGCCAGGGAAAGGTCGGCGACCTTGAAGTCCATCGGTGTGTCTCCTCAGGAGGGGTGGAGCCAGGTCTGCGTCGCGCATCTGCGCATCGTCGGGATCTCCCACGCGGACCCTGCCAGGGTAGGCGGGGCCGAGAAGTTTCAGGAATTCCCGAGCCGCCGCTTCACCGGCACCACGTGGAGCACCGCCACGACCACCGCGCCCACCAGCAGCCCCACCAGGGCCGAGGCCAGGGTGTTGACCAGCCAGCCCGCGACGGCGCCGACGGCGGCCAGCGCGTCGTGGGCGCCCTCCTCCAGGTGGTGCACCAGGTCGTAGGGCGCGTGCCAGCCGAGCTCGTCGACACCGACGAGCAGGATGTGGCCGCCGACCCACAGCATCGCCGCGGTGCCGACGACCGAGATCACGGTGAGCAGCTTGGGCATGCCGGCCACCAGGGCGCGACCGACCTTCTGCGCGGCGGCCGAGGAGCGCTGGGTGAGGCTCAGCCCGACGTCGTCGGTCTTCACGATGAGCGCGACCACGCCGTAGACCAGCACGGTGATCCCGATGGCCACCACGACGAGGATCAGGGCGCGGGAGACGAAGGCCTCCTCGGCGACCTCGTTGAGCGAGATGACCATGATCTCGGCCGAGAGGATCAGGTCGGTGCGGATGGCCCCGGCGACCATCGTCCGCTCCAGCTCCTCCGGCGAGCCCGAGGCGGCCGGGTCGGCCCCGTGAGCGCCACCGTGGCCGCTGAGCTTCTCCCAGACCTTCTCCGCGCCCTCGTAGCAGAGGAACGCACCGCCCAGCATGAGGACGGGCGTGAGCACCCAGGGCAGGAACTGCGAGAGCAGCAGCGCCGCCGGCAGGATGATGAGCAGCTTGTTGCGCAGCGAGCCGATCGCGATCTTGCGGATGATCGGCAACTCGCGCTGCGCCGCGACGCCCTGCACGTACTGCGGGGTCACCGCGGTGTCGTCGACCACCACGCCGGCGGCCTTCACGCTCGCCCGCCCCGCGGCGGCACCCACGTCGTCGACCGAGGCGGCGGCCAGCTTGGCCAGCGCGGCGACGTCGTCGAGCAGCGCGAACAGCCCGCCGCTCACCGGCGCGGCTCGTCGGTCTGACGGGCCGCGCGGGGCGCGGCGAGGGCGGGGGCGGGTCGGTGGCTCGGCACGCGCTCACCCTAGCGTCGCGGACGGGCCTCCCGGGCCGCGTCGGCCGCCGCGTCGGCGACGGCCCCGGCGATGACCTCCGCCTCCTGCGAGGCCACCGCGACGTCGGCGGCCCGGTCGACGCGCTTCTCGGCGAAGCCGAACGGGTCGACCAGGTGGCCCAGCACCGGCGCGACCCGCGGGGAGGCGAGCAGCAGCGCCAGCGCCACGGCCAGCGCCGAGGTCAGCACGAGGCCGACCCAGGGGTGGTCGGCGGTCCACCCCGTGTAGCCGGCGTACTCGGCGCCCTTCACGGCGAAGCCGTGGAAGAGGTAGACCACGAGGGTCCAGGCGCCCATGCGTGTGAACCACCCCCCGCGCCGCGGGACCAGCGCGAGGAACGACCAGGCCAGCACCGTGCCGCTGACCAGGAGCACCGAGCGCGTGAGGAAGGCCCGGGTGTCGCTGACGTCGAGCTCGCCGTAGAGCGCGCGGTAGTAGTACCACTCCGTGGAGGCCCAGGTGTCGGTCCAGGTGGTCAGCACCCAGGCCGCGACGAAGGCCACGACGGCCACCGGCCGCAGCCAGGGCGTGCGGAGACGCTCGAGCCGCTGCGGGGTCGCGGCGAGCCCGAGCACGAAGAAGGGCAGCAGCCCCAGCACGCGGGCCATGTCGAGGGTGTCGCCCGCCCACAGCCCCGCCGCCAGGCTCGTCACCACGGCGACGGCGATCGCCACCGCGGCCGGCAGCGCGGTGAACACCGGGGTCAGCAGGCGCCAGAAGAAGAGCGCCGAGAGGTACCACATCGGCCAGTGGGGGTCGCGGAAGAGGTTCTCCAGCTCCTCACCCCCCACGTAGATGCGGAAGAGCGCCAGGGCGCACTCGAAGAGCACGTAGGGCACCGCCACGGTGCGCACCAGCTGCCACAGACGCCGCCGGCTCCACGTGAAGGAGCGCGAGAGGTAGCCCGTCACGAACACGAAGGCGGGCACGTGCCAGGCGTAGAGGAAGTCGTAGAGGTGGTCGCGCAGCCCGCTCTCGGGCAGCAGCACCCAGGAGTGGCCGAGCACCACCAGGGTCACCAGCGCCATCTTGGCGTTGTCGAACCAGGGGTCGCGGGTGGTCGCCCGTCCAGTCATGCGGCCGCCTCGGTCAGTCGTCGACCAGGCCGAGGCTGACGTACTGCGCGGCGTAGCTGCCCGAGAGCAGCAGCGAGGCGTAGCGCGCGACCTCGGTGGTGGCCTCGGTGGTGACGGTCTCCACCCGCACGCCGCGGGCGTCGGCGGCCGCCGTCAGGCGGCCGCGCTGCTCGCCCACCAGCGGGTCGTCGCTGCCGTCGTCGAGCACGATGAGGATCGGGCGCAGGTCGCCGCCGCCGTCGGCGAAGGGGTCGACGAAGACGTCGCGCGGGCGCGCCGCCTCGAGCACGGGCAGCAGCTGCTCGACGTCGCCGGCCAGCGCGTTGCGCCCCGTGGCGCGTCGCAGCGACTCCGCGAGCCGGCGCGCCGCGCGGGCGGCGAGCACCGAGCCGCCCCACACGACCGGGTTGGCGTCGGCCAGCGCGATGGCCAGCATCTTGGCGGGGTTGACCGCGATGTCGCGGTGCGGCGAGCAGGCGATCGCCACCGCGTCGAGCGCCTCCGCGACGCTGTCGGCGTCGGCGCGCGGGCCCAGGCCGACGCGGTCGAGGTAGGTGAGCATGACCACGGCGATGGCCAGCTGGTCGGTGGTCGCGGTGGGGAGGATAGTGCTGTAGCGGCCGGCGGCGTGCTCGGCCACGCTCGAGCCGGGCGCGCAGGCCACGACGACCTGGCAGCCGCGGCGCACGGCCTCGGCCAGGGCCGACTTCGTGCCCGGGTCGCCGCCGTCGGGCGCCAGCACGACCACGAGGTCGAGGCTGCCCGCCCAGCCGGGCAGCGACGGGCCGGCCCACGCCACGAACGGCACGGGGCACCACGGCTCCAGCACGGCGCGCAGGAGCCGGGAGTCGGGGCCGGCGGCGATGACGGCGCGCGGGCGGGAGAACTCCTGGCTGCGCACGACCGCCTCGTCGAGGGCGGGCGCGGCCTCGCCCGCCTCGCGACGCACCCGCGCGCCCGACTCCGCCAGCCCGCGCAGGCGCAGGTCGGCGGTCGAGAGGGCGGCCTCGTCGTCGAGCCGGGACTCGTCGAACCAGCTCACGGCGTGCGGGCCTCGTCGACGAGCAGCACGGGGATGTCGTCGCGCACCGGGTAGGCCAGCCCGCAGCCCTGGCAGACCAGCTCGACGGCCCCCGCGTCGGCGGGGGTCTCGGTCAGGTCGGAGCGGCAGGCGGGGCACACGATGATCGCCAGCAGCGAGGGGTCGAGCGCCATCAGAGCGCCCCTCCCCCACGGATCAGGCCCAGGACCTCGTCGCGGATGGTGCTCATGGTCTCCTCGTCCCTGCCCTCGGCGTTGAGCCGGAGGAGCGGTTCGGTGTTGGACGGCCTCACGTTGAAGGTCCAGTCGGCATGGGTCACGCTCAGCCCGTCGAGCCGGTCGACGGTGACCCCGGGGCGCTCGGCGTACGCCGCCTCGACGGCGGCCATCACGGCCACGGGGTCGGCGACGGTGGAGTTGATCTCGCCGCTGACGGGATAGGGGTCGTAGTCGGCCAGCAGGCTCGACAGCGGCTGGTCGGTCTCCGCCAGCGCGGCGAGCACGTGCAGGGCGGCGAGCATGCCCGAGTCGGCCCGCCAGAAGTCGCGGAAGTAGAAGTGGCCGCTGTGCTCGCCGCCGAAGACCGCGTCGGTCTCGGCCATCGTGGCCTTGATGAAGGAGTGGCCGACGCGGGTGCGCACCGGCGTGCCGCCCAGGCGCGTGACGAGCTCGGGCACCGCCCGGCTGGTGATGAGGTTGTGGATGACCGTCGCGCCCGGCTCCTTGGCGAGCTCGCGGGCGGCGATGAGGGCGGTGACCGCCGAGGGCGGCACGGGCACGCCGCGCTCGTCGACGAGGAAGCAGCGGTCGGCGTCGCCGTCGAAGGCCAGCCCGACGTCGGCGCCCTCGGCGAGCACCCGGGCCTGGAGGTCGCGCAGGTTCTCCGCGTCGATCGGGTTGGCCTCGTGGTGGGGGAAGGTGCCGTCGAGCTCGAAGTACATCGGCACCAGGTCGACGACGTCGGCGCCGAGGCGCTCGAAGACGGCGGGGGCGGTGTGGCCGGCCATGCCGTTGCCGGCGTCGGCGACCACGCGCAGCGGGCGACCCCGACCACCGGTGCCGACCGGGGCGAGCGAGAGCAGGTGGGCGGCGTAGGCCTCCAGCACGTCGTGCTCGCTGATCGAGCCGGTCGAGGCGGTGAGCGGCCCGTCGGGCGCGAGGACCCGGTCGCGGATCTCCGCGAGCCCGGTGTCGAGCCCGATGGGCGCGGCGTGCGCGCGGCAGAGCTTCATCCCGTTGTACTGGGCCGGGTTGTGGCTCGCCGTGAACATCACGCCCGGCAGCCCGAGGTGGCCCGAGGCGAAGTAGAGCTGGTCGGTCGAGGCGAGCCCGATGTGGACGACGTCGGCGCCCGCCTCGCTCGCCCCTTCGGCGAAGGCGCCCGCCATGCCCGGCGAGCTCGGTCGCATGTCGTGCCCGACGACGACGGTCGTGGCCCCCACGACCTCCACGAAGGCGCGCCCCACCGCCCGGGCGAGCTCCTCGTCGATCTGGTCAGGCACGGTCCCGCGCACGTCGTAGGCCTTGAAGACGGCCGCGATCGAAGCGGCGTCGAGGGTCGAGGGCATGACCGGAGCCTAGTCGTGGCGACCGTGGCTCCGCGCAGGGGCCGAGCACGGGCCACGACGACCGAGCGGCCCCGGGAGCCGGTGGGCCGGGCTCAGTGGTCGGTCGTGAGCATGCGCAAGTGGCCCTTGCGGCCGGTCTCGCGTCCGGAGCCCGACTCGGAGGTCTGCTGCCGGGGATCGCCGACGACCTCGGGAGCCGGGCGGCGCGGCGCCGGCCGGGCGGCCTCGCGCACGGCGTCGGCGAGCGCGAGCAGGTCGTCGTTCGACGGGCCGCGGTCGACGGTGTCGCGCTGCAGGCGCAGCACCTCCCACCCGCGCGGGGCCGAGAGGCGCTCGCTGTGGGCCTCGCAGAGGTCGTAGGCGTGCGGCTCGGCGTAGGTCGCCAGGGGGCCCAGGACGGCGGTCTGGTCGGCGTAGACGTAGGTCAGGGTCATGACGGCGGGCCGGCCGCACGCGGTGCGGGAGCAGCGGCGGGCGGAGGTCACGCGGTGACGCTACCCCGCCACCGGTGCGCATCGGATTAGGCTCGCCCCGTGCCTCCCCCGACGCCTGAGACCACCCGCGGCGGACCGCGTCGCCGCGACCGCCGGGGCCGCGGCATGCGCGGTCCCGCGGTGATGCCGCAGCGGCCCGGCACGGTCGCCGTGCGCACCGCGCGGGAGCGCTTCGACCGGCTCGTCGTCGACATCGTCAGCGAGATCGACGAGCGCTGGCAGGACCGCCTCGGCCTGGTCGAGTACGGCGTCGAGGACACCCCCCAGGTGCCCGACGACTGGACGAGCGAGACCGTGCCGCTCTCGACCCTGGTGCCCGCCAGCGGCGGGCGCCCGGCCCGTCTGGTGGTCTTCCGCAGGCCGATCGAGCACCGCGCCGAGACCCGCTCGGAGCTCGAGGCGCTCGTGCTCACCGTCGTGGTGGAGCAGGTCGCCGACCTGCTGGGCATGGCGGCGGAGGACGTCGACCCGAGGTACTCCGACCTCGACGACTGACGCCGGCCGCGCCGTCCGCCTCAGCCGAGCCCGGGGCGTACGGCGGGGACCAGTGCGCTGCGCACGAGATCGCGCAGCGGCACCACCACCGACCCGTCGGGGCCGGCACGCAGCAGGGAGGCGACGACTTCGGCACGTGAGGGCACCACCCGCACCAGCACGGCGCCGTCGGGCAGCGCGAGGCTCGTGCCGCGGTCGGGGCCGACCTCGGTCCGTCGGGTGCGCAGCGGTCGACCCTCGGCGTCCCACGCCTCCACCTCGACCACGCCGGCGGTGGCGGCGCCGCCCAGGACCAGCTCGGCCCCCCCGGGGCCCGGGGGCACGACGGCCGCGGTGGCGCCCGTGACCAGCGGCCCGGCGACCGTCTCGGCGAGGTCGCCGTCGACGTAGGACCGCAGCGTGGCGGTGACGGGCGCGGAGGAGGTGACCGCCAGGCCCAGGGCGCCGTCGGCCGCCGGCGACGACAGCAGGGCACCGAGCGAGACCACCTTGACGCTGCCGGGGTCGACGACGAGCTCCGGCAGCTCCTCGGGGGCGAACACCGACTGCGCGGTCACGATCCCCACCTGCACCCTGACCGCGTCGTCACCGGGGTTGGCGACCACGAGGGTGCGGCGACCGTCACCGGCCGGCACCCCGAGCAGCAGGTTGTCGGTGCGGGGCTCGGCCTGCGAGGGCAGCCACTCCCGGGAGGCCGCGGCTGCGCCGAGCTCCTCGAAGGAGTCGACGACGGTGGCGGCGATGCGGCCCCGGTCGGTCGTCACCCGCAGCGTGAGCTCCTCGCGGCGTGGGACGAGCTCGGCGAGGTCGAGGCGCAGCGTGCGTCCGGGCCCCACCGCGACGCCGCGCAGCCGCTCGGCGTCGAGGGCGCCGGACTGGCTGTAGACGGCCACGTCGGCGACGGCCGGGCCGCCGTCGGGGTTGTGCAGCTCGAGCACGGAGGTGTGGGCCCCACCGGCGCCCACGCCGGTGAACCACTGGTCGGAGGACGGCGGCGGGCAGTCCACCGCGCTCGTCGCGTCGCGGGCCGAGCGCCCGGCGACCAGGCCGGGTGCCCTCTCGCCCTCGCCGGTGACCTCGACGCTGCCGTCGTCGTCGAGCCCGGCGGTGACCCCGTCGCCGACCTCGACCTCCTCCTCGCCCGCGGCCACCGTGCCGGGGGCGCCGTCGTCGCTGCCGACCACGACCCGACCGCCGTCGGCGGCTCGCGGGCACACCAGGGTGCTGCGCGTCAGGGCGGCCTCGGACGGTGGCTGGGCCCCCGGTGCGGCCACCTCGTCGGGACCACCCACCGCGAGTGCGGACAGCAGCACCAGCAGCGGCAGCACGCCCGCCAGGACGACGGTGGGCGCCAGGCGTCCGCCTCGGACCTGTTCCGACCTGCGACCGCTCATCGCGCTCGCCTCCTCTCACGGGTGGGTGCGCCGAGCACCACGACCGCCACCGCACCGAGCAGCTGCACGCCGAGGAGCGCGACGTGCAGCCACGAGCGCGGCCCGTCGAGGGCGTCGGGGTCGAGCGCGCGGGCGACGCGCCAGGCGCGGGTCGAGCGGTCCTCGGCGCTGGCCTGGACCAGGCCGCCGGTGGCGTCGAGGTCGGCGGCGACGTCGCCGTCGGCGGGCGAGGGCAGCACGACGTACTCGATCCCCTCCCCGGCGAGGGCGTCGACGACCGCAGGGGTCGGGCGGGCGGTCAGCTCGCGGACGTCGGCGGCCAGGCTGCCGTCGCCCCCGCTGAGCGCCAGCACCTCGTCCTCGCCGAGGGTGGTGCCGTCGCCGCGCACGACGGAGTAGGTGAGGCCCTGCGACACGTCTCCGCGCAGCACCAGGATGCCGTGCTCGGGGCCCAGCTCGGCGCGCTGCACCATGTAGGCCGGGATGTCGTCGTCGACGGAGTCGGCGAGGGCGTCGTCGGGCCCCGCCACGAACCACCCGAGGGTGGCCAGCGGCACGAGCCCGGCCAGGGCGGCACCGACCAGGACCCCGCCCCGCAGCAGTCCCCGGGCCTCGCGCCTGGCCGACTCCCAGGCCCCCATCGCCCCGAGGACGGTCGCGGTGACGAGAGCGCCCTGGAGCAGCACGACGAGCGCACCGAGGCCGGCCGGTGTCGAGGTGGCCGCCAGGGCGAACGAGACCGACGAGAGGCCCAGCGCGAGCAGGGCCGCGACGGCGGCGGCCAGCCAGCACACCAGCACCGGCACCCGCGTCGCGCGCGGCACCAGCGCGAGCACGGCCAGCACGGCGGGCACGAGCCCGAGCGCCACCGGGGCGCCGAGGTCGCTGACCCGTCCGGCCAGCAGGTCGAGCCCCCCGAGCGCGGCGTGCGGGAGGCGGCCCGGCTCGAGCAGCAGGCCGGCGCCCGCGCCCTCGCGCAGCGCGCCGACCCACCACGGCGAGAGCAGCACCACCGGCACGAGCAGGGCGGTGACCGGCGGGCCCCAGACCGAGCGGTCGCGCACCACCGCGCGGAGCAGGAGCGCGGCGCACAGCAGCACCACCACGCCCAGGACGGCGGCGAAGAGCCATGCGGCCGGACCGAAGGCGGTGACGAGGGCGAGCAGCAGACCGCTGCGCCAGGCCGCGCGCCAGCGGCGGTCGGGCGCCGGGTCGGCGAACCCGAGGGCGGCGTGGGCCAGCCACGGCAGCAGCGCGGCGGCCACGACCGGCCCGAGGCGACCGGCGCCCCAGGCCCCGCTGGCCACGGGCACGAGCGCGAAGGCCGTCGACCCCCACAGCAGCAGCCAGCGCGGCATCCCGCGCGGCGAGACCAGGCGTCCCACGACACGCAGGAAGCGCCACGAGCCCCACAGCGCCACCGGCACCGCCAGCACCAGCACCGCGCTCAGCGCCGCGGCGGGCGAGCCGAGCAGCAGGCCGCCCAGCAGCGCGAGCGGAGCGACGTACGGCGGAGCGGGCACGGCCGTCCCCTGGCCGATGGCGTGCCACGACTCGGTGTGCAGGCGCCACCACGAGCCGACCGAGTCGGGCACCGGCGAGAGAGCGCCGCCCACGACCGACCCGAAGGCCTCGCGCGCTCCCACCACGGCGAGGAGCACGACCAGGGTCAGCACGATCGCGACGGGGTTGGTGACGAAGCGCGCGACGACACCGGTGTCGGCGTAGGGGGCGTCCTCGTCGTCCTCGGCCGGGCGCCGCGCGGCGAACGAGGCCGGGTCGAGCTCGGCCGCGGCGGCGCGCCGCCGCTCGGCGACGTCGGCGGCCTGGTCGGTGGCGGCGGCGAGGAGGTCGGAGACGGCGTCGAGGCCGTGGCGGTAGGGCAGCCAGCGCGGCGCGAGGAGGCCGCGCACCTCCTCCGACGGGGCGGTGCGGGCCTCACGGCGCTCGCGGCGGGCGGCCAGCACGGCCCGCGGCCGGGCGGCGATGTTGACCAGGGCGGCGAGCTCGTCGAGGGCCTCGCCCACCGCCCGCACCAGCAGGAACCCCACGACGCGCAGCAGCGTGCCGAGGGCCAGGCGCAGCGCCTGCAGGGGCCACAGCCGGTGGTCGGAGTTGACCAGCAGGGTCCACAGCGCGGCGCGCCGCTCCTGGTAGTGGGTGTGGCGTCCGGTCAGGGGCGTGCGGCGCAGCCCCCGGTGGGCGGCCTCGGCGTGGAAGACGACGGCGCTGGGCACGACGAGCGTGTGGTGGCCGGCGGCGGCGGCGCGCCAGCCGAAGTCGAGGTCGTTGCCGAAGATCGGGAGGTGCTCGTCGAAGCCGCCCACCTCGTCGAGCACGGAGCGGCGCACGAGCATCCCCGCGGTGTTGACGGCCAGCACCCGGCGCACCTGGTCGTGCTGGCCCTGGTCGTACTCGCCGCGCTCGAGACCGGTCTCGCGGCGTCCCGTGCCCGAGATCGTCGCGCCGACCTCCAGGAGACGTCGCAGCGAGGGCCACTCGCGCAGCTTGGGGCCCAGCACCGCGGCCTCGGGGTGCTCGGCCGCCGCGGCGAGGAGGGCCTCGAGGGCGCCGGGGTCGGGGTTGGCGTCGTCGTGGAGGAGCCAGACCCAGTCGTCGGGGGCGGTGCCGGGGGCGCCGTGGGGTCCGGCGTCGACCCGGGCGAGGCCCTCGCGCACCGCGGCGGGGTAGGACGTCGAGCCCGGCACCACGTGGACCGGCCCGAAGGCGGCCTCGAGCAGGGCCACGCTGTCGTCGCGGCTCGTGGTGTCGACGGCCACGACGCGGTCGACGGGCCGGGTCTGGCCCGTGACGCCGTCGACGACCGCGGGCAGCCAGCGCGCTCCGTCGTGGCTGACCACGAGGGCGACGACGGCAGGGCTTTCCGAGGCGGGCACGACCGCAGACCCTAACCGCCGCGGAGGGGACGCCGAAATGAGAGCGGCCCCGGTCGAGGACCGGGGCCTGCACTCAGACTGCGCGCTTCTTCAGCTTGCGGCGCTCCCTCTCGGAGAGCCCGCCCCAGATGCCGAAGCGCTCGTCGTTCATCAACGCCGACTCGAGGCAGTCGTCTCGGACCTCGCAGGTGAGGCACACCTTCTTGGCCTCCCTGGTCGATCCCCCCTTCTCGGGGAAGAAAGCCTCCGGGTCGGTCTGCGCACAGAGTGCACGCTCCTGCCAGCCCGCCTCGTCGGCGTCGGATTCGAGGAGAAAGAGTTCTCTCACGGCGCTCGCCCTTTCGACCCTGCATTGCTCTGGTGGTGCATGAGGTGTTGCTCGTGGGGGTGTGCTGCCCGCGGCTGCGGCCGGGCCGGGGACCAGGTGGAACCGTGAACAACACTGCGGGAATTACATGCCTGTCGTGCACCGTAAGTCAAGCCCGGTTCTGGTATGGCACCATCCCGCGCGCGCACCACGACCGACCGGCTGCCGGGCATGGCCCGGACGGGCCATGACGGGCCACCCGCCCGTGCCTGCCGCGCGGTCCGGGACCGGGGTGCGGCACAGTGGAGCCATGCGCGAGATCACCGTCCTGTCCGGCGGCATGGGCGGGGCCCGCTTCCTCCAGGGACTGCTCCACGGCATCGCCGAGGGGCTGCTGCCCGGGGTCGCCCCCGACGCCCGGGTCACCGTGGTGGCCAACACCGCCGACGACCTGTGGGTCCACGGCCTCAAGGTCTGCCCCGACCTCGACACCGTCATGTACACCCTCGGCGACGGCATCGACCCCGAGCGCGGCTGGGGTCGGCGTGAGGAGACGTGGAGCGTGCGCACCGAGCTGGCCGAGTACGGCGTGGAGCCGACCTGGTTCGGGCTCGGCGACCGCGACGTGGCCACCCACCTGGTGCGCACGCAGATGCTCGACG
This sequence comes from Nocardioides sp. P86, assembly GCF_023712465.1. Lineage (NCBI taxonomy): Bacteria > Bacillati > Actinomycetota > Actinomycetes > Propionibacteriales > Nocardioidaceae > Nocardioides > Nocardioides sp. P86. The sequence goes on from NZ_JAMAYE010000002.1 coordinate 826,713, forward strand.
CCGGCTACCCGCTCTCCCAGGTCACCGAGGCGCTGTGCCGACGCTGGCGGCCGGGCGTCCGCCTGCTCCCGATGAGCGACGACCGGGTCGAGACCCACGTGGCGATCGCCGACGCCGAGGCGCCGAGCGGTCGGCGCGTCGTGCACTTCCAGGAGTACTGGGTCCGCCTGCGCGCCTCGGTGCCGGCCGAGGCCGTGGTGGTGGTGGGCCTCGACGAGGCGCGCCCGGCCCCCGGCGTCGTGGAGGCCGTGGCCGAGGCCGACCTCGTGCTCGTGCCCCCCTCCAACCCCGTCGTGTCGGTCGGCACCATCCTCGGCGTGCCCGGGATCCGCGAGACCCTGCGCGCCACCGCCGCCCCCGTGGTCGGCCTCTCCCCCATCGTCGGCGGCACCCACGTGCGCGGCATGGCGGCCCAGGTCCTGCCCGCGATCGGTGTCGAGGTCAGCGCCCGGGCGGTCGGGCTGCACTACGGCGCCCGCTCCGCCGGCGGGGTCCTCGACGGCTGGCTGGTCGACTCCGCCGACGCCGACGCCCTCCCCGCGCTGCGCGAGGCCGGGCTGGCCGCCGAGGCCGTGCCGCTGATGATGACCGACGTCGACGCGACGGCCCGGATGGTCGCGGCCGCACTGGCCCTGGTGGCCGCCCCCCGCCCGTGAGCGGTGCTGCTGCGGGCGGTGCCCTGAGCGTCGTGGCCCCCGACGGCGTGCCCGAGGTCGGGGCGGGCGACGACCTCGTCGGACTGCTGCTGCCCCTGGTCGCGCTGCAGGACGGCGACGTCCTGGTCGTCACCAGCAAGGTCGTCAGCAAGGCCGAGGGCCGGGTGCGCGTCGGCGGGCGCGAGGAGGCCGTGGCCGAGGAGACCGTGCGGGTGGTCGCACGTCGTGGCCCGACCCGCATCGTGCGGACCCGCCACGGGCTGACCATGGCCGCGGCCGGGGTGGACGCCTCCAACGTCGCGCGCGGCTCGGTCGTGCTGCTCCCCCTCGACCCCGACCGCTCGGCGCGCGGCCTGCGCGAGGAGGTCCGGCGCCGCTCGGGCCGCAACGTGGCCGTGGTCGTCACCGACACCGCCGGCCGCGCCTGGCGCGAGGGGCAGACCGACATCGCGGTGGGGGCGGCCGGCCTGCGCGTCGCCGAGGACTACGCCGGGCGCGTGGACGCCCACGGCAACGAGCTGGCCGTCACGCTGCCCGCGGTCGCCGACGAGATCGCCGGCGCCGCGGAGCTGGCGCAGGGCAAGCTCGGCGCCCGTCCGGTGGCCGTGGTGCGCGGCCGGGCCGACCTCGTCCTCCCCCCGGACGACCACGGCCCGGGTGCCCGCACGCTGGTGCGTCCCGAGGGCGGCGACCTCTTCGGGTTCGGCGCCCGCGAGGCGGTGGTGCGGGCCCTGGCCGGCGACCCGGCCGACCGGGCTCCCTTCGGGGCTCCGGCCACCGCCGAGGAGCTGGCCGACGCCGTCGGGCTCGTCACCGGCCGACGGCCGCGTCCCGGTCCCGACGGAGGCCTGCGCGCGCCGGCCCACCCCGCCCTGGCCGCCCTCGCCTTCGCCCACGGCTGGCTGGTGGAGCCGCCGGGGTCACCGCTCGGTGACGATCGGGCCGCCGAGGCCCACCTGCGCCCGCAGGGTCCGTAGACTCACCCGGCAGGCTCACCCGAGAGGGGGACCCGCACCGACCCGCGCACCCGCACTCCGAGCACCGAGGGACACCAGCACCGTGGCCAAGCCCGCCAAGACAGACCGCCAGGCGAAGATCGACGCGATCCGCAAGTCCCAGAAGGGCGCCGAGAAGCGCCAGGGCTTCGTCATCGTCGGTGTCTGCGCCGCGATCGCCCTGGCCCTCATCGGTGCCGCCGTGTGGGGCCCCGTCACCGGGTGGCTCGACAAGCGGGAGTACGCCGACCTCGCGGTCTCCGAGATCGGCGCGCCCGCCTCGGCCTGCACCGACGTGACCACGAAGAAGGCCGACGGCGTCCAGGACCACGTGCCCGACGGCACCACGGTCGACTACAAGACCAGCCCCCCGGCCTTCGGCGCCCACTGGAACATCGCGGGCGAGGCCCCAGCCACCATGTCGCGCAAGGTCTACACCGACGACCGCCCCGCCCTCGAGGCCCTGGTGCACAACCTCGAGCACGGCTACACGATCCTCTGGTACGACGAGACCATCGCCGACGACGACGAGGCGATGACCGAGATCCGCGCGATCGCCGACAAGTACGAGGGCACCAGCAACCAGCGCGACAAGTTCATCGCCGCGCCCTGGACCTCCGAGGACGGCGACGCCTTCCCCGACGACGCGCACGTCGCCTTCACCCACTGGTCGGCCGGCGGCCAAGGCGAGACCGACACGACCAAGCAGGTCGGCGCCTTCCAGTACTGCTCGGGCCCCAGCGGCGCCGCGCTCGACGCCTTCATGGTCGAGTACCCCTACTTCGACAGCCCCGAGCCCAACGGCATGTGACCCGGGGCCGCGCGCTCAGGTCAGCCGGGTCCGGCCGGACTCGGTGAGGGCGGCCACGACCGCCTTGACCTCCTGGGCCCGGGCCCGCGTGGTCACCAGCAGGGCGTCGGGAGTGTCGACGACGACCACGTCGTCGAGCCCGACGACCGCGACCAGCCGACCCGAGGGCACCACCAGGCCGGTGCTGTCCACGGCCTCCACGAGCGAGGCGTCGCCCAGCACCACGGGCCCCGTCGCCGCGTCGGCACCGTCGGCGCCGAGCAGCGCGGCGAGGGAGTCGAAGTCGCCCACGTCCTCCCAGCCGAAGCCGGCGGGCACCGTCGCCACCCGGCCCGCCGCGGCCGCGGGCTCGGCCACGGCGTGGTCGACCGCGATGCGGGGCAGGCCCGGCCACAGCTCCTCCAGACGCGAGCCGTCGGCGGCGATCGCGCGCAGGTCGGCGGCGAACTGCGGGTGCCACTGCGCCAGCAGGTCCAGCAGCACACCGGGGCGGACGACGAACATGCCGGCGTTCCACCGGTAGCCGCCGCTCGCGAGGTAGCCGGCCGCGACCTCGGGCGAGGGCTTCTCCACGAAGGAGGCCACCCGTGCCGCGCCGGGGTGGCCCTCGAGGTCCTCGCCCTGCTGCACGTAGCCGAAGGCCGAGGACGGGTGGGTCGGCTCGATGCCGATGGTCACCAGCCAGCCGTCGCGGGCCACCTCGACCGCGGTGGTGACCACGGCGGCGAAGACGTCGGGCTCGGTGATGACGTGGTCGGCGGCGAAGGAGCCCATCACCGCGTCGGGGTCGGCGCGCTCCAGCAGCGCGGCCGCCAGGCCGATCGCGGCCATCGAGTCGCGCGGCGTCGGCTCGGCGAGCACGGCCTCGGCGGCCACCTGCGGGAGCTGGCGCACCACCGCCGCCCGGTGGGCGGCGCCGGTGACGACGACGAAGCGGTCCTCGGCGAGCGGCTCGAGCCGGTCGACGGTCTCCTGGAGCAGCGTGCGCCCCTGGCCGCGCAGGTCGCGCAGGAACTTCGGCGCCGCGGCGCGGGACAGGGGCCACAGCCGGGTGCCGGCACCACCGGCGGGCACCACCGCCCAGAAGTGGTCGAGGGGTGCAGGGGGCGTGCTCGGCACGTCGGTGCCCGGGGCGCTCATGGGGCCTCACCCTAGGGCGTGGCCGAGGTCACCGGCCCCGGTGCCTAGGCTGGACCGGGTGACCACCTTCGCCGCCCTGCTGAGCGACCTGCTGCGCCACGAGCCGGGCCGTCCGCTGCTGACCTACTACGACGAGCGCCCGGGCGACGGGCCCGACCAGCACCCGGGTGAGCGCGTGGAGCTGTCGGTCACGACGTACGCCAACTGGGTCGCGAAGGTGTCCTCGCTGCTGGTCGAGGAGCACGACCTCGAGCGGGGACAGGTGCTGCGGGTCGACCTGCCGGCCCACTGGCTGACGCCGGTGCTCCTCGGCGCGGCCTGGAACGTCGGCCTCGCCGTGGACCTCACCGGCGACGGTCCCGCCGACGCGGTCGTCTGCGGTCCGGCGGGGCTGGAGCGCTGGGCGGTCCACGCCGACGAGGTGCCGGTGCTGGCCTGCTCGCTGCGCCCGATGGGGGTCCGCTTCGCCGACCCGCTCCCGGCCGGGGTCCACGACGTCGGCGTGGACGTCTGGTCGCAGCCCGACTCCTTCGTCGCCTGGGACCCCGCCCAGGCCGACGACGCCGCCCTGGTCGGGTCGGGCGCCCCGGTCACGCAGGGCGAGCTGTGGAGAGCGGCCGCCGCCGGGAGTGCACTCCCTGACGGCGGCCGCCTCCTCTCGGTGACGAACCCGGCTTCCCCACCGGGGATCGTCACCTTCACCGAGCCGCTCGCGCGCCGCGGCTCGCTGGTCCTGGTCGTGGGTGGTGCCGAGGAGCGGCTCGCGGCCGTGGCGGCCGCGGAGCGCACCTCGACGCGTCACCCCGCCAGGTCGTAGTCGCCCATCCCCTCGGCGAGGAAGCGGCGGGGCTCGAACCCGTCGGCGCTGGCGCGCAGCAGCCACAGGTAGCCGGTCCGCTTCTCGCGCACGACGAGGTCGGGGTGGCCGGTGAGGCCGACGTCGCTCACGCCGACGACCCAGTCGTACGCCGTGACGTCGAGTCCCAGCGTGCGGGGGTCGGTGAGCCCGCCGGGCCCGTTGCCGGGGTAGAGCGTCAGCCGTGAGCCGTTGCGCAGCAGGCTGTCGGGAGCGCCGTCGGCGTCCCACAGCCCGGCGCCGACCTGCTGGGTGGCCGTGATCGCGCTGCGCGCCACGTAGCTCTCGCCGAGGCCGTCGAGCCCGGCCCCGGGGTAGATGCGCATCGACCCGCCGCGCGGCTGGCCCATGAGGTCGGGGCGGCCGTCGCCGGTGGTGTCGCCCACGGCGGCCAGGAGCCCGACGTCCTTGAAGCCGGTGCCGATCCGCAACGCCTTGCCGAGACGGCCCTGGCCGTCGCCGCGGCGCAGCATGAGCACCCCGGTGGCGGCGTTGCGCACGACCACGTCACCCAGGCCGTCGCCGTCCCAGTCGCCCACGTTCATCACCGCGTCGGCGCCGGGCACCCGGACGCCGGTGTCGACGAGCGGGGCGGTGTCGACCGTGCCCGGGTTGGCCAGGACGACCAGGGCATCGCCGCGGCGGGCGAGGACGTCGGGCGCGGCGTCGCCGGTGAGGCTGGCGCCCGAGACGATCCCGTCGAGGCCGGCCACCCGGTCGACCGGGCCGAGCACGTGGCCGAAGCCGCCGTCGCCGCGCGAGGGCATCACGAAGCCGGCACCGCCGGCGCGGCGCACCAGCAGGTCGGCGCGACCGTCGCGGTTCCAGTCGCCGGCCGCGGTGACAACGTCCCAGCGGCTCCAGTCGCCCGCGAGGCGGGTGGCGGCCGCGAAGGACACCGCACCGGTGCCGGACCGCACCCCGCGGTGCAGCGTCGCCGACCCGGCGGCGTCGCGGACGACCAGGTCGGCCACGCCGTCGCCGTCGAGGTCGCCGGGGGCGGCGAGCAGGTCGCTCGCGGCGAGCGCGAGACCGGTGTCGACGCGCCGGAAGCCGCCGGCCCCGTTGCCCAGGAAGGCGTCGAGGCGCCCGGTGGTGTCCTGGCGCGCGAGCAGGTCGGCACGACCGTCGCCGTCGAGGTCGCCGGCCGCGGTGAGCAGGTCGTGGCCGGCCAGAGCCGTCAGCGACCGGGGAGCCGCGGCGAACCCGCCCGCCCCGTCGCCCGCGCGCACGCCGGTCGTGCCGTCGGCCGAGCGCGCCACGAGGTCGGCCAGACCGTCGCCGGTGAGGTCGGGCGAGGCCACCACCGCGTCGACCGAGCTCCAGTCGCCGGCCACGGCGCGGGGCTTGGCCAGGCGGGTCAGCCCGCCGGTGGGCAGCACGAGGAGCCGGCCGTCGGAGGCCCGGCGCAGCACCACGTCGGGGTGGGCAGTGTCGGCGAGGTTGGAGGCGAGCTGTCGGCCCGCGAAGCCGGTCTGCGTCGCGGCGGCCAGCCGCCGGATCTCGGGCAGCCGGGCGTAGAGGTAGCGACCGGGGCAGGCCGTCGACCCGGCGTCGCGGTGGCCGTTGATCGCCGGGAAGCGCTTGGAGCCGACCTGCTGGGAGCCCGAGGAGGCGTCGACGCCGTGCAGCGAGAGCTTCCAGGCGAAGAGCGCGCCGTAGGCCTGCACCACGGCCTGCGAGGGCTGGGCGACGTCGTAGTTGCCGATGGCCGACATCGCGAAGGAGTAGTCGTTGTAGCCCAGGGTGTGGGCACCGACGACGGCCCGGTCGATGCCGCCGTAGCGGCCCTCCCAGATCCGGCCGAAGCGGTCGACGAGGTAGTTGTAGCCGATGTCGGACCAGCCCTGCGAGCGCGTGTGGTAGGCGTAGATGCCGCGGATCAGCGCCGGCACCTGCTCGCGGGTGTAGTCGTTGGCGTTGACGGTGTGGTGCACGAAGCCGGCGTGCACCTCGCCGTAGCGCAGCGAGGAGGCCGAGCGCATCCGCTCGTCGGCGCCCCACTGGGCCCGGGAGAAGATCTGCGGGCGCGGGGTCGCCTCCGCCGCGCTGAGCGCCAGCTGCTCCTCCCCCGCGGCCCCGGCCGTCTCGGGCGCGGGCGCGGCGTCACCCGGGGTGGCGGGGCCGTCCAGGGTGGAGGTGTCGAGCGCGGGGCGCTCGGCGACGGTGTCGGCGGCCTCGCCGGGGTCGATGACGGCCAGGCTCATGTCGTCGGGCGCGGCCGTGCCGCGGGCCACGTCGACGCGCACCTGCACCTCGTCGACCGTGCCCACCAGCACCGGGTCGGTGCCCGGGCGGGCCCGCCGCGCCTCGGCGCTGTCGGGGTCGGGCCCGTGGTCGTCGTGGTACTCCAGGTCGCTCCAGGCCCCCCAGCGGCCGTCGGTGCGGGTCCGCACCACGAGGGCCAGCTCGTCCTCGTCGACCTGCTCGCCGTGCTGCCAGGTGACGCCGACGGCGCCGTAGCCGGTGACGCGCTGCGGCGCGCTGGTGATCCGGGTGCCGGCGGGGCCCTGCGCCGCCCGGGCGGCGAGCGTGCCCGCGCGGGCGCTGCTGCCGGCCGGCGGGGTCAGGGCGTACTCGCGCACGTCGGGGTCGACGGGAGCCGTGGGCACCGCGGTGGCCTCCTGGGCGCCCCGGGCGTACGCCGCGAGGTCGCTGGCCGCCGCCGTGCGCGGCGGGGTCAGCAGCGCGGGGCCGGTGAGGCCCGCGGCGCGGCTGCCCTCGGGGGCCTGACGCACGACGTCGAGGCTGATGACGCTGGCGGCGGGGGTGAGCACGGCGAGCACCACCCCGAGGGCCAGCAGCTGCTGGCAGAGGGTGACGAAGCGGGACCTGCTGGGTGACATGGGGGTACTCCAGTGCGCGGGGAAGTTCACACGGTGCGCAACTTTCACACGCGTCACAGGGGCACGCCACGGGAAGTGAGTAACTACAACGCTGTAATTTCCACTCGACACGCCGGTCGATCCGAGATTTGTCAAGTCGTCGCACCTGCCCCGGACGGCACGAACCCCCGCAGCCCGGGGGCTGCGGGGGTTCGTGTCGCGGGGCTCAGATGTCGGCGCCGAGCTCCTCGTCCTGCTCCTCCTCGTCGGTGCCGGCGTCGTACTTGAGGTACTTGATGCCGGGCCCGACCTCGCCGTCGTAGCCGACCTTGCCGCTCTCCAGCACGATCACCCGGTCGCACATCTTGCGCACCGACGACGCGGCGTGGCTGACGTAGAGCAGCGTGCGACCGGAGTCGCGGATCTCCTGCATGCGCTCGAGGCACTTCTTCTTGAAGGGCTTGTCCCCCACCGCCAGCACCTCGTCGGCCAGGAAGATGTCGGAGTCGACGTGCACCGCGACCGCGAAGCCCAGCCGGGCGAACTGCCCCGAGGAGTAGTTGCCGACCGGGGAGTCGAGGTGGCGCCCGATGTCGGCGAACTCCACGATGTCGTCGAACTTGCGGGCCGTCTCACGCTCGGTCATGCCCAGCACGGCGGCGTTGAGGTAGACGTTCTCCCGGCCGGTGAGCTGCGGGTGGAAGCCGGCGCCGGTGGCGATCAGCCCCGCGATCCGGCCCCGCGTCAGCACCCGCCCGGAGTCGGGCTTCATCACGCCGTTGATCATCTTCAGCAGCGTGGACTTGCCCGAGCCGTTGAGACCCATCAGGCCCACCGACTCGCCCTGCTCGACGGTGAAGGAGACGTCGTCGACGGCCTGGAAGGTGTCGCTGACCTGGTGGCCCTTGAGCATGGCCACCGTGACCTGCTTGAACGTGCGGTGGTAGCGCAGCGTGAAGGACTTGGTGGCCTGGTCGACCACGATGGAGGTGTCGGCGGGGTAGCTCAATTCAGGCGCTCCGGGATCTTGTTCTCCAGGCGGGTGAAGACCAGCTGGGCGATGACCAGCACCACGAGCGAGACCCCCACCATGGCCAGGCCGCGGGTGAAGAGGTGGTCGGGCAGCTCGGTGGCCGCGGTGGCGGTCGGGTCCTGCGTGGTGCCGACCCAGAAGGCGCGCTGCACCAGCAGCACGGCCTCGGCGAGCGGGTTGAGCATGTAGTACTGCGCGAAGGAGCCGAACCGCTCCTCCACGACGGCGTAGGGGTAGATCATCGGCACGCCGAAGCGCACGAAGTTGGTCAGGATGCTGACCACGCTGGCGAAGTCGCGGAAGTAGACGTTGGCCACGCTGAAGAGCAGCGCGAGCGCCGTCGCCAGCAGCATGATGATGCCCAGCGCCAGCGCCAGCGCGACCGGCACCATCGGATCGGGCACCCAGCCGTAGAACAGGCAGACGACGAAGAGGATCACGACCTGCGGGGCCACGTGGTAGAGCGAGACCAGCATCGAGGCCACGGGGAACATCTCGCGCGGCAGCGCCATCTTCCGCACCAGCGACTTGTTGCGCACGATCGACCGGGTGCCGGCGTTGAACGTCTCGATGAAGAAGTGCACGACGATGAGCGCCGAGAAGACGTGCACCGCGAAGTTCTCGGTGCCGCGGTCGAGCAGCTTGCCCAGGATGAAGTAGTAGATGAGGAACTGGCTGAGCGGGTTGATGTAGGACCACAGCAGGCCCAGGAACGACCCGGAGTAGCGGGCGCTGATCTCGCGTCGCACCAGCAGGCGCAGCAGGTAGCGGTTCTGGAAGACCCCCAGCAGCCCCGACCGCGCGGTCGGAGGGGCGAGGTCGGCGTCGACCCGACGGTGCGGGCGCGGCTCCTCGAGCGCGGCGCCCGTCGAGGAGGCCTCGCTCATCTCGTCCCGCGCCACGGCCGCAGGGTCTCCTCCCACGCCTCCGGGGAGGTGATCGCACCGAGCGAGGCGCGGTACTCCTCGGCCAGGCGCGGCCACTCGCGGCGCAGCCGGTCGTGGCTCTCCAGCGTGCGCTTCATGAGGTCGCGGAAGCGCTCGGGGTCGCGCTGGTAGAAGGCCGCCGACGTGCCGTCGTTCATCGACACGACCGCGGAGTCGTACTTGGCCAGGCGGTACCACTTGGCGTCCATCGCCGGCACCTCCGCCTCCGGGTGGCGCCGCGAGAGCTCGCGCACCGGGCGCAGCTGGCGCAGCGGCATGAGCGCGGCCGCCAGCAGCGTCGCCTTGCGACCGGGCACGCCGGTGTCGTCGCGGCCCTTGCGCGGCGGCTTCTGCCGGCGCACGGAGGGGAAGGCGTCGGGGTCGACCTCGAGCTGGGCGTCGGGGAACTGCTTCACGAAGGCCCGCACCTCGGGCAGCTTCGTGGCCAGCTGCGCGTGCAGGGCCTCGGGGCCGGCGAAGACGTCCTCGAGGGCCCGCAGCCGCAGCTCTGCGGTGGAGTACTGCATCGAGACCAGGTGCGCGATCTGGTGGTTGAGGCTCTCGCGCACCATCCGCCCGCCCTTGGGGTACGGCGAGTGCAGCAGGGCCGCCACCAGGCGGTTGCGGTAGTGGAAGTAGGACTGCCAGTCGAGGGCGTCGTTCTTGTCCGACCACGGCACGTGCCACACGGCCGCCCCGGGGAACGTGACCGTGGGGTAGCCCGCCTTCTTGGCGCGCAGCCCGAACTCCGAGTCGTCCCACTTGAGGAACAGCGGGAGCGAGAGGCCGACCTCCTCGAGCACCTGGCGGGGCACGAGGCACATGAACCAGCCGTTGAAGTCGACGTCGATGCGCTGGTGCAGCCAGCGCGAGGAGCGCAGGTTGCGCGCGGCGAAGTCCCAGTCGTGGAAGACGCCCGGCGCCGACTGCCACCAGAAGCGCCACGGCTGCACGATCTCGCCGAAGCTGTGCAGCCGCGAGCGGGAGTAGATGTTGAACATGTGGCCGCCCACGATGGTGGGCCGGCGGGCCAGGTCGCCGAAGGTGACCGCGCGGACGATGCCCTCGGGCTCGCAGACGACGTCGTCGTCCATCATCATCGTGTAGGTCGCGGTGCCCTTGCGCACCGACTCCAGCTGGCCCCGGGCGTAGCCGCCCGAGCCGCCCAGGTTGCCCTGCTCGATGACCCGCAGGGTGTCGCCGAGGGCCTCGCGTGCCGCGGGGAAGTGCTCGGAGTCGCTGACCAGGTCGGTGCCCTGCTCCATGACGAGCACCTCGTCGAGCAGCGGGCGCAGCGCGTCGTCCTCGCCGATCTGCACGAGCAGCTCGGCGCAGAAGTCGGGGCGGTTCATGGTGGTGATGGCGATGTCGACGGTGCCGTGCTGCGCGCGCTCGGCGGGCACCTCGGCGGTCCACTCGGCCGACTCGACGACCACGTCGTCGTCGCCGGCGAGCACGTCGTACCAGTACCAGCCGCCGTCGACGAAGGGCTTGAGGGTCAGGTCGAAGCTGAAGGTGCCGCCGTCCTGGTCACCGGTGGTGACCGCGTCGACGCGCTGGGAGTTGCCGCGGGCCATCGACTTGTAGACGACCAGGCTGGCGCCACGACCACGCAGGCGCACGGTCAGGCGCACCGCCGACACGACGCTCCAGCGCCGCCAGTAGCTGGCGGGGAAGGCGTTGAAGTAGGTGCCGAAGGACAGCGACTCCCCGCTGGTGACCCGCAGCGCGGTGCGCGACTCGATCTGGTCGGGGTGCAGCCGGCGCCCGGAGCGGGTGCTCTGTCGCATCGACGCGGCGTTGAGCTCGCGCGCGTTGCGGTTGGTGCCGATCTCGTACTTGTCGGCGTCGAGGACGGCGGGCTCGGTGTCGACGTAGAGCGGCAGCACGTCGAGGTCGCCGTCGAGCGGCAGGACCTGGCGCATCAGCAGCCGGGTGCTGGTGCCGGCCCCGCCCGCCGCGGCGGTCGAGGCGGTGGTGGGGGTCGTGCCCGTGGTGGTGCCCGTGGTGGTGCTCATGCGTCCACTCCTCCGCTCGTCAGCGGCGCACCCTCGGAGAAGTGCGGCGCGAGCTTGTTGTCGACCATCGACAGCGCGGAGCCGATGGCCATGTGCATGTCGAGGTACTTGTAGGTGCCGAGCCGGCCTCCGAAGAGGACCATCGGCTCGGCCTTGGCCAGGTCGCGGTAGGCGAGCAGCTTCGCGCGGTCCTCGGCGGTGTTGACCGGGTAGTAGGGCTCGTCGCCCTCCTCGGCGAAGCGGGAGTACTCGTGCACGACGATGGTCTTGCCGGGCAGGTAGGTCCGCTCGGGGTGGAGGTGCTTGAACTCCAGCGTGCGGGTGTAGGGCAGGTGCTCGTCGTTGGCGTTGACCACGCCGGTGCCCTGGTAGTCGTCGACGTCGAGGGTCTCGGCCTCGAGGTCGATGGTGCGCCACGACAGGCGGCCCTCGACGTTGTCGAAGTACTCGTCGACGGGTCCGGTGTAGACGACGGGGACCTTGCCCTTGTACTCGTCCTGCACGTCGAACCAGTCGGTGGACAGGCGCACCTCGATGTTCGGGTGGTCGGCCATCCGGGTCAGCCACGCGGTGTAGCCGTCGACGGGCAGGCCCTCGTGGGTGTCGTTGAAGTAGCGGTTGTCGAAGGTGTAGCGCACCGGCAGCCGCGTGATGATGTCGGCGCTGAGCTGCGTCGGGTCGGTCTGCCACTGCTTGGCGGTGTAGCCCTTGACGAAGGCCTCGTAGAGCGGGCGCCCGATGAGGCTGATCGCCTTCTCCTCGAGGTTGGTCGCCTCGGCGGTGTCGATCTCGCTGGCCTGCTCGGCGATGAGCGCGCGGGCCTCGTCGGGGCTGAGGTCCTTGCCGAAGAACTGGTTGATCAGCCCGAGGTTCATCGGGAAGGAGTAGACCTGGCCCTGGTAGCGCGCGAAGACGCGGTGCTGGTAGCCGGTGAAGTCGGTGAAGCGGTTGACGTACTCCCACACCCGCTCGTTGGAGGTGTGGAAGAGGTGGGTGCCGTACTTGTGCACCTCGATGCCCGTCTCGGGGTCGATCTCGCTGTAGGCGTTGCCGCCGATGTGGTCACGGCGCTCGAGGACGAGGACCTTGAGGTCGAGCTCGCGGGCGCAGCGCTCGGCGACGGTCAGGCCGAAGAAGCCGGAGCCGACGACGACGAGGTCGGGCTGGGAGTGATCAGGTGTCGACACGATCGGTCAGTCTACGGACGACGAGGGCCGGGCCCGCATCCCACGCGCGGCGCGCATGGCACGGATCACGTTGCGGGCCTCCGCCCGTCCGCCGCGCAGGGGGCTGAGCAGCACGACGCCGAGGGTCACCAGCCACGGCTTGGCCCGCACGAGGGCGTTCTCGCCGTAGCGCAGGTGCACGACGAAGAGGTTGCGGTACATGTAGAAGCCCTTCCACCCGGCCAGGTCGTGCTGCTGGTCGAAGTCGAGCTGGCGCACGAGCACCGCGTCGCGCAGCGCCCAGATGTGCGCACCCGCCTCCCGGGCCCGCAGCGCGTAGTCGACGTCGTCGTAGAAGATGAAGTACGACGGGTCGGGCAGCCCGATCCGGTCGACGACGCGGCGCCGCACCATGAAGCCCTCGAAGGCGACGTTCTCCACCTCCACCCGCTCCGGCATCGCCGCACGGGTGCCGTACGTCGTCTCCACCATCGCCGTCTTGGGCTTCACCGCCCACGGACGGGTCAGGTCGAAGCGCAGCGCGGCCTTCTCGCACAGCCGCCCGGAGGAGTCCTCGCGCACCGCGGCGAGGCAGTCCTCGTCGACGGCCATCATCACCGCCAGGCAGTCGGGCGCGGGCACGACGTCGTCGTCCATCAGCCAGAACCGGTCGTGGCCCAGGGCGTGGGCGGTGCGCAGCCCGAGGTGGAAGCCGCCGGCGCCCCCGAGGTTCTCCTCGCTGCGCACGACCGTGAGCGGCGCGAGGCCCGGCAGGTCGGCGCCGGCGCCCGCGAGCACGTCGGCCGTGGCGTCGGTGCTGGCGTTGTCGACGACCACGATCGCGTCGGGACGGCGCTCCTGCGCGGCCAGCCCCCGCAGCATGCCGACGAGGAGCTCGGCACGGTTGTAGGTGACCACCACCACCGCCACGCTCTCGGCGGGCGGGCCGGGCCGGCCGGACGCGCTGGAGGAGTGGGACGGGGTGGTCACGACAGGTACCTCCGGTGTCCGGTGAAGTCGCCGCGCAGCCCGGCGAGCATCGCCCGCGCGCTCAGCAGCAGCCGCCCCGGCTGCGGGCGGGTGAGGGAGTAGAACCACACCGTCTTGGCCACGAAGGCCAGCGCGTGCGGCCAGCCACGGTAGTCGCGCAGGTTGAGAAGGTTGTTGCGCGCCATGCAGTAGTGCTTCAGGTCGCTCGGGCTGTGGTTGTACGTCGTGCGACCGAAGGCCATCGGGGTGCCGAGCGCATCGGTCGCGGGGTGCAGGACCCGCGCCCCGACGACGGTCGCCACGCGCGCACCGGCGCGCCGGGCGCGCCACAGGTACTCCACGTCGTCGCCCCAGATGAAGAACTCCGCGCGGGGCAGACCGATGCGCTCCACCAGCGCGCGGGTCACCAGCACGCCGTTGAAGGGGATGACCACGTCAGGCAGCAGGCCGTCGGTGGCGGCGGCCTCGACGTCGTCCATGGCGTGGACCACCCGGGTGCCGCCGGGCAGACGGATCGGGAAGACCAGGCGGCGCGGGTCGTCGTGGGCGGCCACGACCGGACCCCAGAAGTCAAGGTCGCGGTGCTCGAGCAGCAGCGGCAGCGCCTCGACGTCGGGCAGGCCGTCGTCGTCCATCAGCCAGACCAGGTCGGCGCCCTCCTCGAGCGCCCAGGCCAGGCCGTCGTGGAAGCCGCCGGCGCCGCCGCGGTTGTCCTCCAGCGTGCGGGCGCGCACGTCCTCGCGCCCGGCCAGCCAGGCGCCGGTGCCGTCGGTGGAGGCGTTGTCGACCACCAGGACCTGCGCCAGGCCCGGCACCTGGGCCAGCCGGTCGACCAGGTCCCGCAGCAGCGCGAGGCGGTTGAAGGTGACGACGACCGCCACGACACGGGGGGCGGGGGTCTCGGGCACGGAGGTCACCCTAGGTCAGCAGGCGGCGCCGAGGTCCTGGGCCTGGTTGGCGGCGTAGCCCCCGCTCAGCGAGCCCACCGAGCCACCGGTCACGGGACCGTCGACGGGGCTCGTCGAGCCCGAGCCGCCCGAGCCGCCCGCGCCGCCCGCGCCGGAGCCGGCCGGCGCGGTGCCCTCGGCCTTGGCGACGGCGGCGGCCACCTTGGCCTGGATCTCCTCGACGTCGGGGTGGGCGGTGTCGATCATCGGCGGCACCAGCGAGAGGGTCGAGACCTTCTGGCCGCGGGCCTTCAGCGCCAGCTGCATGAACGTGTCGAGCTCGGAGGCCGGGAGGTTGGTGGAGACCATCTCGGAGGAGGCGGCGGCGATGGACTCGAAGTTGCGCACCGCGACCTGGGGGCTGACCTGCTGGAGCATGGCGTTCATGACGCACTTCTGCCGCGCCATGCGCGAGTAGTCGTCGGAGCCCTCGCGGGCCCGGGCGTACCAGAGCGTCTCGAAGCCGTCGAGGGTGCGCGTGCCGGGCTCGATGTAGCCGGTGACGTCGTCGCCGAGACCGCCCACCGGGATCGGGGAGCGCACGGTGAGCTCGACGCCGCCGACGGCGTCGACGAGGTCCTTGAAGCCCTGCAGGTTGACCATGGCCCAGTAGTTGATCCGCAGCCCGGTGATGCCCTCGACGGCCGAGACGGTGGCGTCGACGCCGGGGTTCTCGGAGTCGCCGAAGAGCTCGGTGTTGTCACCGGCCCAGGTGCTCACGCCGTTGAGGTAGCAGCCGTCGCAGTCGAAGCCGTCGGGGAACTGCTCGTCCATGACCGAGCCCGGCGCGAAGGGGAAGTCGGCCATGTTGCGGGGCAGGCCGACCAGCACGGTGCGGCCGGTCTCGACGTCGATGGAGGCCACCGTCATCGAGTCGGGGCGCAGGCCCCAGCGCCCCGCACCGGAGTCGCCGCCCATGAGCAGCACGTTGTAGCGGCCGTCGTGGGCGTCGGTGACGGTGGAGGAGGCGAACATCGTGACGATGAAATCGCGCTGCACGGCGACCACGTGGGCGCCGAAGAGCATGGTGCCGGCGACCGAGAGGCAGAGCAGGCCGTTGACCCCGACCACCGCGCGGCGGTGGCTCATCGAGAGCGTCAGCGGCTGGCCGATGCGCCAGGCGTCGACGAAGAGCGCGGCCCAGGCCACGGCACCCACCATGAGCAGCACCCGCAGCACGAGCAGCACGGCCGGGCTCACGGCCATCTTCAGGGCCAGGCCGGGGTGGATCGCGACGGCCAGGCCGACGACCAGCACGGTGAGCAGCGTGCCGAGCCAGATCCGCACGGCGATCCTGCCGATGCGACGGTCGCCGGCGACGAGCTGCGCCGAGCCCGGCACGACGAGGGTCATGGCCATCAGCGCGAGCGCTCGGCGGAAGCGCACGCGGGCCGCGCGGTCGGCTGCGCTCGGACGGGGCTGGCCGTCGAGCAACCCGGGGGAAGGTACGGGTGGCATCGAGGTGTCTCTCTCCTGCTCAGGACTGGTGGGGAAGGGTCCAGTGCTGTCGGCCAGTATCACCAGCCTCAGGAGTCACACGGGCCCCGACGCGCCGTGCCCGGCCAGGTCGGCCCATCGCGTAGCGTCCTCCCCATGGCAGACGGGCCCGGCCGCGGCGGCGACGACGAGAAGCGCTTCGACTGGCTCTACGGCGGACAGGGGGCGAGCGACCCCGACGCGACCCGGCCGGTGCGACGCCAGCCCCGGCCCGCCTCCCCCGCCGCCGGGTCGGGCGCCCCCGACGACGAGGCGACCCGGGTCATGCGGGCCCGACCCCGTGACCAGCCCCGTGACCAGCCCCGTGACCAGCCCCGCGCGGCCACCCCGCCGCCCCGGGCCCCGGTCGCGCCGCCGCCGGCCGCGGCCTCCTCGGGGCGCCGACGTCCGCGCTTCCGCGCGCGCTACGTGCTGGTCCTGGTGCTGCTGTGGGTGGTCTACCTGGTCGCCGTGCCGGTCTTCGCCTGGACCAAGGTCGACAAGGTGGCCTTCGAGCCCCGCGGGGAGCGCCCGGCGGAGCAGCCGGGCACGACGTACCTGCTCGTCGGCAGCGACTCGCGCCAGGGGCTGAGCGCCGCGGAGCGCAAGGAGTACGGCACGGGCGACGCGAGCGGGCAGCGCACCGACACGATCCTGCTGCTGCACACCGGCTCCGGGCCCAACCTGCTGATGTCGATCCCCCGCGACTCCCTCGTCGACGTGCCCGGGTCGGGCACCACGAAGATCAACGCTGCCTACGCCTTCGGGGGCCCGAGGTTGCTCACGCGGACCATCGAGGAGAACACCGGCATCCGCGTCGACGAGTACGTCGAGATCGGCATCGGCGGCTTCGTCGACCTCGTCGACGCCGTGGGCGGCATCGAGATCTGCCCCCGGCAGGCCATGGACGACCCGCTGGCCAACCTCGACATCGAGAAGGGCTGCCAGGAGGCCGACGGCGTGACCGCGCTGGGCTACGCCCGCTCGCGGCACACCAGCGGGCTCGGCGACATCGAGCGCGCCCGTCAGCAGCGCGAGGTGGTCGCGTCCATCGGGCGCGAGGTGGTCTCGCCCTGGTCGGTGCTCAACCCCGTGCGCTACTGGCGGCTCAACCTCGCCGCCACCGAGACGGTCACCTTCGGCGACGGCATGAACCCCGCCCGGGCCGCGATGTGGGCCTCGGCGATGACCCGCGTCAACGGGGACAACGGTCTGACCTGCTCGGTGCCGATCAGCGACCTCGCGGTCAACTGGGACCCCGAGCGCTCGCGGCAGATGTTCCAGGCGATCATCGACGACGACACCGACAGCATCGACGACAGCCTGTGCACGCCCTCGGGCCTGCCGGAAGGAGCCACCTCGTGAGCTACGAGACCCTCACCTGGAGCGTGGACGACGACGGGGTCGCGACCCTGACGCTGCACCGCCCCGAGCAGCTCAACGCCTTCGACCTGGTGATGGCCCGCGAGCTGCTCCAGGTCTTCACCGTCGACGCCCACGACGACGCCGTGCGCGCCGTGGTCGTCACCGGCGCCGGTCGCGCCTTCTGCGCGGGCATGGACCTCTCGGCCGAGGGCAACGTCTTCGGGCTCGACGAGTCCCTCGACGTCACCCCCGAGGAGCTGCGCGAGCGCTACGACCAGGAGCCCTACCAGGACGGCCTGCGCGACACCGGCGGCAAGGTGACGCTGGCCATCCACGCCCTGCCCAAGCCGGTGATCGCGGCCATCAACGGCGCGGCGGTCGGCATCGGCGCCACGATGACCCTGGCCATGGACCTGCGCCTGGCCTCGACCCGGGCCAGGGTCGGCTTCGTCTTCGGCCGGCTCGGCATCGTCCCCGAGGCGTGCTCGAGCTGGTTCCTGCCCCGCATCGTCGGGGTGCAGCAGGCGCTGGAGTGGGTCTACTCCGCCGACGTGCTCACCGCCGAGCAGGCCCTCGAGGGCCGGCTGCTGCGCTCGGTGCACGAGCCCGACGACCTGCTGCCGGCCGCCCAGGAGCTGGCCCGCTCCTTCGTCAAGGACCGCTCCCCCGTGGCGCTCGCCCTGGCCAAGCAGCTGGTCTACCGCAACAGCGCCGCCCCGGAGCCGCTCGACGCGCACCTGTCGGACACCCTCGCGATGTTCCACACCTCGATCGGCGACGGCAAGGAGGGGGTGGCGGCGTTCAAGGAGAAGCGCACGCCGGTCTTCACCTCCCGCGCCTCCGAGGTGCCGCGGGTCTTCCCGCGCTGATCCGGCCCCGTCCCTCGACCGGAACCGGTCCGGACGCAGACGACCCCCCGCCCAGGAGGGCGGGGGGTCGTCGACGTCGAGGGGGCGTGGCTCAGCCGGCGGCCGCCGCGGCCTGCGTCTCGGAGGTGGCGCCGGCGGTCGACAGACCGCCCGACTTGTCCTCCAGGTGGGCGCGCACGAACCAGTGGAAGAGCTCCAGCTCGTTGATCTGGGCGATGAACATGTCCTGGGTGACCAGGTCGAGGTCGTCGAGCTCCTTCATGCCGTCGCGGTAGGAGGAGATGACGCCCTGGTAGACCAGGTCGAGGGCACCGAGGTGCTCCTGGGTGGTGGCGCGACCGATGCTGTACTCGTCCCAGGTGCGGTTCTCCACCAGCGAGCCGGGCGTGCCCTTGGGCGAGCCGCCGAGGGTCGCGATGCGCTCGGCGAGGTCGTCGGCGAAGCCGCGCACGGTCTCGACCTGGGGGTCGATCATCTCGTGGACGGCGATGAAGTGGGGACCCACGACGTTCCAGTGGACGTGCTTGAGCGTCAGGTGCAGGTCGTTGCAGGCGTAGAGGCGGCCCTGGACCAGCTCGACGACGCGTGCAGCGTCCTCGTCGCTCATGCCGGGCACGGTGTACTTGAGGTTGGGAGTGGCCATGGATCGAACGTACTGCGGCCCTCCGGGGGTCCCATCACCCGAAGGGGTGCCGCTCCCGCGCACGCCTCAGGCCGGGGCGATCGTGCGCTCGAGGAGGGCCCGGAGCTCGCTCGTGTGGCGTTCCGCGGCCTGCTCGTCGTACATCGAGGTGTCGGCCATCGAGTAGCCGTGCGCGGCGCCGGCGTAGACCTCGTTGAGGTGCGGGCGACCCGCCTCCTGCAGGGTCCGCTCGAGGGTCTCGACGGCCTCCAGCGGCATCGAGGCGTCCTGGTCGGCGTGGCCGAGCACGAACTCCGCGGTGGAGGCGGCCACGGCCAGGTGCGGGCTGTCGGGCTCGTCGGTGACCAGTCCCCCGCCGTGGAAGCCGCCGACCGCGCCGACGGTGCCGGGGAACTGCCCGGCGGTGCGCAGCGCGAGCCGCGCGCCCATGCAGTAGCCGATCACGCCGATCGGGCCGTCCCCGGCGTGCTCGAGCAGCGTGGCCACCCAGGCGTCGGCGTCGGGGCCAGACCGGTCGGGGGTGAGGGCGGCGATGCGGTCCATGACCCCGGAGGCGAAGAAGGCCTCCCGGGCGCCGTCCTCGCGCAGGTCGCCCTCGGGCTCGAGGTCGGCGGCCGAGCCGTCGCGGTAGAACACGTGCGGCACCAGCACGACGTAGCCCCACGAGGCGACGCGGTCGGCCATGTCGCGGGTCTGTCGGCGCAGGCCGATGGCGTCGACGTACATCAGCACGCCGGGGCGGCCGTCCTCACCGGTGAGGTAGGCCTCCGCGGTGCCGTCGGGGGTCTGGATCGAGAGCGTCTGCTGGGTCATGGCGCCGACGCTAGCGACCGCCCGGTCACCGGCCGGTGCCGACCTAGAGCCAGGCGTCCTCGACGTCGAGGACCGTGCGGTCGAGTCGCTCGAGCAGGTCGAGCTGCGGGTGCACCCGGGGCAGGTCGCAGCGCACGAACCAGCGCGCCGCGTGCCGCTTGCCGGCGTGCAGGTCGCTGTCGCCGTCGGCGGCCATCGCCTGCTGCAGCCACAGCCACGCGACCACGACGTGCCCCGCCACCTCCAGGTACGCCGAGGAGTTGGCCGTGCTCACCCGGGGGTCGCCCGCCGACCAGAGCGTCGCCGTGACCGCGACCAGCCGGTCGGCCGCGGCCTGCACGGCCGCGGCGTCCTGGGCCACGTCGCCCCCGCGGGCCGAGGCCGCGTCGGTCGTCTCCCTGATCCGGCGGGCGAGCAGGCGCAGGCCCGCACCGCCCTCGGCGACGACCTTGCGCCCGAGCAGGTCGAGGCCCTGGATGCCGTGGGTGCCCTCGTGGATGGGGTTGAGCCGGTTGTCGCGGTAGTGCTGCTCGACGTCGTACTCGCGGGTGTAGCCGTAGCCGCCGTGCACCTGGATGGCCAGGTCGTTGGCGGCCAGGCACCACTGGGAGGGCCACGACTTCGCGATCGGGGTGAGCACCTCGAGCAACCGGTGCGCCTCCTCGCGCGCCGCGGCGTCCTCGGCGGTCTGCTCCTCGTCGACCAGTCGGGCGGTGTAGAGCACCAGGCCGAGACCGCCCTCGACCCAGGCCTTCATCGTGAGCAGCATCCGGCGCACGTCGGCGTGCTCGACCAGGCGCACCGGCGGCGAGGCGGGGTCCTTGGCGCCGACGGGGCGGCCCTGGGTGCGCTCGCGGGCGTACGCGAGGGCCTTGAGGTAGCCGGTGCAGCCCAGGGCGGCCGCGCCGAGCCCGACGCCGACGCGGGCCTCGTTCATCATGTGGAACATCAGCGCCAGGCCACGGTGCTGCTCCCCCACGAGGTAGCCCACGGCGCCCGGCTCGCCCCCGGGACGGTGGGCGCCCTCGCCGAAGTTGAGCAGCGTGTTGGTGGTGCCGCGCCAGCCCATCTTGTGGTTGAGCCCGGCCAGCACGACGTCGTTGCGCTCGCCCAGCGAGCCGTCGTCGGCCACCAGGTGCTTGGGCACCAGGAAGAGCGAGATGCCCTTGACCCCGGCCGGCGCACCCGCGGTGCGGGCCAGCACGAGGTGCACGATGTTCTCGCCCATCTCGTGGTCGCCGCCGGAGATCCACATCTTGTTGCCGCGCAGCCGGAAGGTGCCGTCGGGCTGCTCGGTGGCGGTCGTGGTCACGTCGGCCAGCGAGGAGCCCGCCTGCGGCTCGGAGAGGCACATCGTGCCGAAGAACCGGCCCTCGAGCATGGGGCGCACGAAGCGCTCGACCTGCTCGGGGCTGCCGTGGGCGACCAGCAGGTGGGCGTTGGCCTGGGTGAGGAACGGGTAGCCCGCCGTGCCGCAGTTGGCGGCCTGGAACCACGCCGCCACCGCCGAGGCGACCACCTGCGGCAGCTGCAGGCCGCCGAGCTCCTCGTCGAAGGTGGCGCCGGTGAAGCCGCTGGCGGAGTAGACCGCCAGCGCCTCCTCCACCTCGGGGTGCAGGTGCACCCGCTCCCCGTCGAAGCGGGGCTCCTCCTGGTCGTTGCGCTTGTTGTGCGTCGCGAAGTGGCGCGTGGCCACCGTCTCGGCCAGGTCGAGCACCGCGTCGAGGGTGTCGCGCGAGTGCTCGGCGTACCGCTCGCGCGTGAGGAGGTCCTCGACCCGCAGCCACTCGTGCAGCTGGAAGGCCAGGTCGGCGCGGGACATCACCGTCGACGACGGGGTGGTGCTGCGGGTCATGACGACCTCCTGCTCAGAGCTGGCTCTGCACCCCCGCGAGGAGCTGCCGGGCCATGACGATGCGCTGCACCTGGTTGGTGCCCTCGTAGATCTGGGTGATCTTCGCATCGCGCATCATGCGCTCGACGGGGTAGTCCTTGGTGAAGCCGTAGCCGCCCAGCACCTGCACGGCGTCGACGCAGACCTGCATGGCCACGTCGGAGGCGAAGCACTTGGCCGCGGCGCCGAAGAACGTGAGGTCGGCGTCGCCGCGCTCGGAGCGGCCGGCGGCGGCGTAGGTCATCTGGCGGGCGGCCTCGATCTTCATGCCCATGTCGGCGAGCATGAACTGCAGGCCCTGGAACTCCGCGATCGCCTTGCCGAACTGCTCGCGCTCCTTGGCGTACTGCAGCGCGTAGTCGAGCGCGCCCTGGGCGACGCCGACGGCCTGGGCAGCGATCGTGACCCGGGTGTGGTCGAGGGTCTTCATGGCGGTCTCGAAGCCGGTGCCCTCGGCGCCGATCATCCGGTCGGCGGGAATGCGCACGTGGTCGAGGTAGACCTCGCGGGTCGGGCTGCCCTTGATGCCCAGCTTCTTCTCGGGGGCGCCGAAGGAGACGCCCTCGTCGGACTTCTCGACGACGAAGGCCGAGATGCCCTTGGAGCGCTTCTCGGGGTCGGTGACGGCGAGCACCGTGTAGTACTCCGACTCCCCCGCGTTGCTGATCCACCGCTTGGTGCCGTTCAGCACCCAGTCCTCGCCGTCGCGCACGGCCTTGGTCTTCATCGACACCGCGTCGGAGCCGGCCTCGGGCTCGGAGAGGCAGTAGGAGAAGCCGCCCTCGCCGCGGGCCAGCGCCCCGAGGTACTTCTTCTTCAGCTCCTCCGAGCCGGCGATCTGCACCGGCAGCGAGCCCAGCTTGTTGACGGCCGGGATCAGCGAGGCCGACACGTCGGCGCGCGCCACCTCCTCGATGACCAGCACGGTCGCGAGGGCGTCGGCACCGGCGCCGCCGTACTCCTCGGGCACGTGGGGGGCGTGGAAGTCGGCGGCGAGCAGCGCGGCCGCGGCCTCGTGGGGGTAGCGGGCCTGCTCGTCCACCTCGGCGGCGTGGGGGGCGACCTTGGCGTCGCACAGGTCGCGCACCGCCTCGCGGATCGCCTGGTGCTCCTCGGACAGGGCGTAGAGGGGATAGTTGGACGTCATAGCATCCGAGGTTACTCGGAGGTAGGACGCACGTGCACCCCGCGACCTAGGCTGGCGGTGTGACCTCCGACGCCCCCCTTCCCGGGGCCCCCCTGACCGGCGACTGGCAGCACGCCGCCTCGGTCGACCTCATGCTCGACGAGTGCGACACCTGGGCCGTCGTCGGACTCTCCGGCGACCCGAGCCGTACGGCGTACGCCATCGCCCACCTGCTCCAGCAGCGCGGCAAGCGGATCGTGCCGGTGCACCCGGCCGCCGCCGGCGGGCGTCTCGTCGTGCTGGGCGAGCCCGCCTGGCCCACCCTCGCCGACGTGCCCTTCGCCCTCGACGTGGTCGACGTCTTCCGTCGCTCGCAGTTCGCCGGCGAGGTGGCCGACCAGGCGGTCGCCGTCGGGGCGCGCGGGGTGTGGCTGCAGCTCGGCGTGGTCGACGAGGCGGCCCTGCGCCGCACCCGGTCCGCCGGCGTGGCCATGGTGATGGACACCTGCCCGGCCATCGAGTGGCGCCGGCGCGGCTCAGCCGTCTGAGGGGCCGGCCGAGGGGCGGTCCGAGGGGCGGCCCGGGCGACCGCGCACGAGTCGGGCCGCACCCTGGGAGGCCAGGGAGACCAGCTGCTCGAGGGGGCCACGGCGCCCGGCGGCGGCGTAGAGCGCGCCGATGCCGAGCAGCACGAGGAGGTGGGCGGGGTAGGCCGAGGACTCCTCGGGCGGCCACAGCCGGTCGGTGCGCAGCAGCACGTGCAGCGAGTAGAGCGTGAGCACCATCGTCCCGGCGCCGAAGACGATGCCGACCGCGCGACGGGCGACGTCGAGGCCGTGGCGCACCAGGGTGGCGTCGAGGAGCAGGCACAGCCCCAGGACCAGGCCCGCGCTGCCGGTGGTCTGCAGCAGGTCGAGCGTGGTGGAGCTGTGCGGCGCCGCGGCCACCAGCCAGCCCGGCTCGCCGGGCGGCGTCGTGCCGAACATGCCCCCGGCGGCCTCGTCGAGCTGCGCGGCGGTGAGGTCGGTGCGTGCCACCAGGGCCCCGGCCAGGGCGCTGGCCCCGACCGCGAGGACCAGCCCGCCGAGCGCGATCGCCGTCCCGACCGCGCGCCGGGCGAGGTCGAGACGGCCCAGGGCCAGCCCCACCAGCACGTAGGACAGCCAGGGCACCGCCGGGTAGTAGCCGGTCCACAGCAGCTCGGCCAGCAGCCCGGTGGGGTCCGCCACCAGCTGGGCGAAGGTCGGGCTGGCGACGCCGCGCGGGGCGAGCTCGGCGCGCAGCACGCAGGAGAAGAGCGGCGCCGCCACCACCCAGGCGGCGGCCAGGCCCAGGAGCGCGGGCGGGCGGAGCCCGAGGAAGGGCAGGGCCAGCAGCAGGAGCACGGCGTAGTAGGTGAGGATCACCGCGAGCCCCGAGTCGGGCTGACCGAGCGCGAGCCCGAGCAGCCCGATCAGCACTGCGCGGACCACGACGCCCGCCGACCGCGCCGCGCGCTCGCGCCCCTGCACCGGCTCGCGGCGCCCGGTCGTCAGCGCGAGGCTGACCCCCAGGAGCACCGCGAAGAGCGCCGAGGCCCGTCCGCCGGCCAGCCACTGCGCCGCGCTGAGCGACCCGTCGGGGTCGCGCGGGTCGACGACGTGGGTCGCCACCATGCCGACCAGGGCCAGGCAGCGGGCCACGTCGACGCCGAGCAGGCGCCCCGCGCCGTCCCCCGACCTCGGCACGGTCGGGTCAGAAGCCGAGGCGACGGGGGGCGGCCTCGCGGCGCACGACCTCGCCCTTGGCGTGGGCCGCGGTGCGCAGCTCGGCCTGGAAGTCGCGCATCCGCTCCTGCAGGACCGGGTCGGTCGCGGCCAGGATCCGCACGGCGAGCAGGCCGGCGTTGCGCGCACCGCCCACCGCGACGGTGGCCACCGGCACGCCGGCGGGCATCTGCACGATGGAGAGCAGGGAGTCCATGCCGTCGAGGTACTTCAGCGGCACCGGCACCCCGATCACCGGCAACGGCGTGACCGCGGCGAGCATGCCGGGCAGGTGGGCGGCGCCGCCGGCGCCGGCGATGATCACCGACAGGCCGCGCTCGTGGGCGCGGCGGCCGTAGTCGAGCATCTCCTCGGGCATCCGGTGCGCGGAGACCACGTCGGCCTCGTGCGGCACCTCGAACTCGGCCAGCGCCTCCGCGGCGGCCTGCATCACCGGCCAGTCGGAGTCGGAGCCCATCACGATGCCGACGCGCGGGGCGGGCCGCCCGGTGGCAGGACCGGTGGGGGTGCCGGTGGGGGTGTCGGTCACGGGTCTACTCGCTCTCGTTGCCGAGGTCGCCGCGGAACCAGGCGGCGGCGTGCCGCGCCCGCTCCAGGCAGTCCTCGAGGTCGTCGCCGTAGGCGTTGACGTGCCCGACCTTGCGCCCGGGGCGCAGGTCCTTGCCGTAGAGGTGCACGCGCAGGTGGGGGTCGCGGGCCAGGGCGTGGGGGAAGCCGTCCCACAGCCGTCCCACCTCGGTGTCGTCGCTGCCGAGGATGTTGACCATCACCGTCCAGCGCGCGCGGGGGGCCGGCGAGCCCAGCGGCAGGTCCATGACGGCACGCAGGTGGTTCTCGAACTGGGAGGTCACCGCGCCGTCCTGGGTCCAGTGACCGGTGTTGTGCGGGCGCATGGCCAGCTCGTTGACGAGGATCCGCCCGTCGTTGGTCTCGAAGAGCTCCACGGCCAGCACCCCGGTGACACCGAGCTCTCCGGCGATGCGCAGCGCGATCTCCTGCGCCTGGCCGCCCAGCTCCGGGTCGAGGTCGGGGGCGGGGGCGACCACCTCGTGGCAGATGCCGTCGCGCTGGGTGGAGGCGACGACGGGGTAGGCCGCGGCCTGGCCGCTGGGCGAGCGCACCACGAGGGCCGAGAGCTCGCGGCGGAAGTCGACGAGCTCCTCGGCCAGCAGGCCGACGCCGCCCTCGGCGGCGGCGCGCAGCGGCTCGGCGCAGTCCTCGAGCGACCGCACGAACCACACCCCCTTGCCGTCGTAGCCACCGCGGGTGGTCTTGAGCACGCAGGGCAGGCCGAAGGCCTCGACCTCGTCGGGGGAGGCCACGACGGCGTTGCGCGGGCACGGCACGCCCAGCTCGGCCAGGCGCGTGCGCATCACGGCCTTGTCCTGGGCGTGGACGAGGGCGTCGGGGCCGGGTCGCACGGCGACGCCGTCGGCCTCGAGCGCGTGGAGGTGCTCGGTCGGCACGTGCTCGTGGTCGAAGGTGACCACCGGGCAGCCGTCGGTGACGCGGCGCAGCGTGGCGAGGTCGCGGTAGTCGCCGACGACGTGGTCGGGCACGACCTGCGCGGCGGAGACACCCTCGGCCTCGGCGAGCAGGCGCAGCGGCAGACCCAGGGCGATGGCGGGCTGGGCCATCATCCGGGCCAGCTGGCCACCGCCGATGACGGCGAGGACGGGAGCGGACTGGGGCACGGCCCCAACCCTAGGAGACGCCCCCGTCAGGCGACCACGGGGCGCTCCGCGGCGGACACGCGGTCGGCCTCGGGAGCGCGGTAGGCCATCTCGGGAGCCCCGACACCGGGGGCGGCCGGGCCGTCGGCGCAGTCGGTCGCGACGTCGGCGTCGATGACGATCGGGGCCACCGGCTGCGCACCCTCGCCGCCCGCGGCCGGGTGGCCGGGAGGCGGCTGCGGCTCGAAGCGCAGGCCCTTGCCGCGGATGGTGGTGATCAGGTGCGGGCGCCGCGGGTTGTCGCCGATCTTGCGGCGCACCCAGCCCAGGTGGACGTCGATGGTCTTGGAGGAGGTCCAGAAGCTGGTGTGCCACACCTCGCGCATCAGCTGCTCACGCGTGACGATCTCGCCGGGGCGGGAGATGAGGGCGAGGACGAGATCGAACTCCTTGCGGGAGAAGGTGATCTCGTCGTCCCCCTTCCACGCGCGGCGGGTCTCGGGGTCGAGGGAGACGTCCTGAACGCTGTACACGGGACAACCGTACGAAGCGACCCGGGCGAAAGTAAGGAAATGCCGCAAAATGACAGTGGCAGGAAACTGTCACACTGGGGGGACTGAAGAAATGCTCAGTGGCGACGAACGGCCACCGGCTCGACGAGGCCGAAGCCGCGCACCGGTCGGGCCGGCAGACGGCGGGTCTCGAACTGGTCCTCCGGCAGCACCGCAGCCGTCGCGGCGTCGATGATGATCCGGTTGCGCCGGGCCACCGCGGTCAGCCGCGCGGCCATGTTGACCGGCGGGCCGAAGACGTCGCCCAGGCGCATCACCACCGACCCGCTGGCCAGGCCGAGGCGGATGTCGGGCATCCGCGGGTCGCGACCGATCACGTTGATGATCCCCTCGGCGGTGTCGTAGGCCCGGATGGGGTCGTCGTTCACGAAGAGCACCGAGTCGCCGATGCTCTTGATCACCCGGCCGCGCTGGGTGGCCACGACGTCGGCGCAGCGCACCTCGAAGAGCTCCACGAGGTCGCCGATGCGCTCCTCGGTGAGGGTGTTGCTCAGGGCGGTGAAGCCCACGATGTCGGCGAAGCCGACGGTGAGCGTGGTCGTGTGGAGGTCCTCGTCGGTGGCGCCGAGGGCCTCGATGCGGGCCGCGGCGGCGGCCAGGTGGCGGCGCCACGCATAGATCAGCATCGACTCGAAGGGCTTGGAGAAGTCCTCGACGACCTGCAGGGCCAGGTCGACGCGGGCCCCGGGGCCGGCCTCGTCGGCGTCCATCTCCTCGACGTGCTGCACCAGGGCCGAGACCTCCCAGTCGGCCAGGCGCGCCATCGTCTGCCCCACCGCACGCGTGAGGTTGACCGCGAGGTCGAAGTCGATGAGCCCGGAGCGCACCACCTCCAGCAGGACGCCCACCGCCTCGGAGTCGGCGCCCATGAAGGCCGCCTCGTCGGCGGGGTGCTCGGGGAAGCCCAGCGCGCGCCACAGCCGGCGGGCCTGCTCGAGCGAGACACCGGCGTGCTCGGCCAGCTCGGGTGAGGTCAGCACCGGCACGTCGCCCATGATCGCCCGCTCCAGGTCGCCCGGTCGCCTGCTCGGCCCCGGCTCACGCACCGTCGGCCCGCGAGCGCGGCTCGTGCAGGTCGTGCAGGAGCAGGTTGAGGCGGCGGTGGGTCTCCTCGACGTGGGGGATGTCGGGCAGCGCGACCTGACCGTGGGTGCTGGCGTCGCTGATGATCAGCGTGCCGCAGCCCAGGAGCCGGTCGACCAGGTGCAGCTCGATGGCCACGTCGCTGATCCGCGACAGCGGGATGTCGTGGCCACGGCGGGTCACGACGCCGGTGCGGGTGATGAGACGACGGTCGGTGAAGGTGTAGGAGGCGGTGAGCCAGACCAGGAAGGGGCGCAGCACCCACCACAGCGCGGCCACGGCGACCAGCGCCCACACGACCAGCGACGCCACGCGGCCCACCTCGCCCTCGAGCAGCACCTGCGCCGCGACGCCGACGGCGAGCAGCACGACGAGGGTCAGCAGCGGCAGCAGCAGCGCCTTGGGGTGGGTGCGGGTGCTGAGGACGACGGACTCCCCGTCGTTGAGCAGCTTCTGCGAGATGGCCACCACACGATCATGTCACCTGCGGGCGACCCGCGCGCACCGGTCGGGCCACCTCACAGGGCGCGCGCGTGCACCACGTCGCCGGCCCCCACGGCCACCTCGCCGTCGGGTCCCGCGACCACCAGGCGACCCTGCTCGTCGACCCCGGTCGCCTGCCCCAGCAGGGTCCGCCCCGCGGGCAGCTCGACGCGCACGCGCCGGCCGACGCTCACGCAGGAGGTGGCGTACGACGCGCGCAGCCGCTCGGCCGCGCCGGCGCCGCCGCCCTGCCAGGTGTCGTAGGACTCCCGCAGCGTGGCGAGCAGGTCGACGAGGAGGGCCGCGCGGGTCGGCACCGGGAGGCCGAGCCGGTCGGCCTCGAGCGCCAGCGAGGTGGCCGTGGCGACCGGCAGCCGGTCGGCAGGGGTCCCGACGTTGAGCCCGATCCCGACCACGGCGGCCGCACCGGCGGGACCCTCGACCCGCTCGACCAGGATCCCGACCAGCTTGCGCTCGCCGCCCGCGGGGGCGCACAGCACGTCGTTGGGCCACTTCACCCCGGCCTCGAAGCCGTGGGCGCGCAGGGTCGCGGCGACCGCCTGCCCGGTCAGCAGCGGCAGCCACGGCCACTGCTGCGCCGGCACCCGCGGGCGCAGCAGGACCGAGAAGGGCAGGGAGGTGCGCGCCGGCATCTCGAAGCCGCGGTCGAGGCGTCCCCGGCCCGCGGTCTGGTGCTCGGCCACCACCACCAGCCCCTCGGCCTCGCCGGCGCGGGCCCGCTCGGCGACCAGCGCGTTGGTGGACGGCGTGGAGGCGACCACCTCCACCCTCAGGCCGGGCACCACGAGCGCGGCCGGGTCGAGCGGGGCGTCGAGCGGGAGCCGCTCCGGCTCGTGGGGTGGGCGCTCGGCGGTGTCCGGGGTCACGGGCACTACATTGACGCACGACCACTCGACGGGCCAGATCAGGAGGCCGGATACACGTGAGCGCACAGCCAGGCGAGGGCACCGACGTCCCCTCTCAGGAGACAGGCATCGACCTCCACACCACCGCGGGCAAGCTGGCCGACCTCGACCGCCGTCTCGACGAGGCGGTGCACGCTGGCTCGGCCAAGGCCGTCGAGAAGCAGCACGCCAAGGGCCGCCAGACCGCGCGCGAGCGCATCGAGCAGCTCTTCGACGAGGGCTCCTTCGTCGAGCTCGACGAGCTGGCCCGGCACCGCTCCACCGCCTTCGGCCTGGAGAAGACCCGCCCCTACGGCGACGGCGTGGTGACCGGCTACGGCACCATCGACGGTCGCCAGGTCTGCGTGTTCTCCCAGGACTTCACCGTCTTCGGCGGCTCGCTGGGCGAGGTCTACGGCGAGAAGATCACCAAGGTGATGGACCTCGCCATCAAGACCGGCTGCCCGATCATCGGCATTAACGAGGGTGCCGGCGCCCGGATCCAGGAGGGCGTGGTCTCCCTCGGCCTCTACGGCGAGATCTTCCGCCGCAACGTGCACGCCTCGGGCGTCATCCCGCAGATCTCCATGATCATGGGCTCCTGCGCCGGCGGCCACGTCTACTCCCCCGCGGTCACCGACTTCACGATCATGGTCGACGGCACCTCCAACATGTTCATCACCGGGCCCGACGTCATCAAGACCGTCACCGGCGAGGACGTCTCGATGGAGGACCTCGGCGGCGCGCGCACCCACAACACCAAGTCGGGCAACGCCCACTACATGGGCTCCGACGAGGCCGACGCGATCGAGTACGTCAAGGCGCTGTTGTCGTTCCTGCCGCAGAACAACCTCGACGAGTCGCCGACCTTCGACGACCCCGCCGACCTCGAGCCCTCCGAGCTCGACCTGGCCCTCGACACGATCATCCCCGACTCCCCGAACCAGCCCTACGACATGCACACCGTCATCGAGGCGGTCGTCGACGACGAGGAGTTCCTCGAGGTCCAGGAGCTCTTCGCCCCCAACCTCATCGTCGGCTTCGGCCGCGTCGAGGGACATTCGGTGGGCGTCGTGGCCAACCAGCCGATGCAGTTCGCCGGCACCCTCGACATCGACGCCTCGGAGAAGGCCGCGCGCTTCGTCCGCTTCTGCGACGCCTTCAACATCCCGGTGCTGACCTTCGTCGACGTGCCCGGCTTCCTGCCCGGCACCGACCAGGAGTGGAACGGCATCATCCGCCGCGGCGCCAAGCTGATCTACGCCTACGCCGAGGCGACGGTGCCGCTCATCACCGTCATCACCCGCAAGGCCTACGGCGGCGCCTACGACGTCATGGGCTCCAAGCACCTCGGCGCCGACATCAACGTCGCGTGGCCCACCGCCCAGATCGCGGTGATGGGCGCCCAGGGCGCGGCCAACATCGTGCACCGCAAGGAGCTCAAGGCCGTCGAGAAGGAGGGCGGCGACGTCGAGGCGCGTCGTGCCGAGCTCATCGACGAGTACGACACCACCCTGGCCAATCCCTACATCGCCGCCGAGCGTGGCTACATCGACGCGGTCATCACGCCCCACGAGACCCGCGTCGAGGTCGTCCGGGCCCTGCGCCTGCTGCGCTCCAAGCGCGAGACCCTGCCTGCGAAGAAGCACGGGAACATCCCGCTGTGAGCGCCGAGCAGGAGCCGGCGGCCCCCGTGCTGCGGGTCGTCACGCCCGACGCGACGCCGGAGGAGATCGCGGCCCTGGTGGCCGTCGTCTCCGCCCTCGGCGCCGGCTCGGAGCCGGCGCAGGCGCCGCGACGCCCCGAGTGGAGCGCCCCGGCCCGCCTGGTGCGGCGCAACCCGCCGCACGGGCCGGGCGGCTGGCGGGCCAGCGCGCTGCCGCGCTGAGCCCACGCGCGGCCCGGCTCAGCGCTGCTCGGCGCAGCGGTAGCCGACCTCGCCGACGGCCTCCACGAAACGGGGCCGGTCGCCGGTGTCCCCGAGCCGGTGGAGCAGGGCCTCGACGCACGCGTCGAGGCCCTGCCGGTCGTCGTCGTCGACCACCGTGGGGCCCGGCCGGTCGCCGCGCACCGAGAGCACCAGGTCGGCCTTGCCCCGCACCCGACGGCCGGTCGAGAGCAGGGTCGTGAGCAGGGTGCGCTCGTGCGCGCCGAGCTCGACCGGCCGCCCGTCGAGCTCGACCGCTCCGGTGGCGGTGTCGAGCACCAGGCCGTTGAGCTCCAGCGTCGCCGGCAGCAGGACCCCGGGCGGTGTGCGCGCGGCGAGGCCCGCCGCGTCGGCGACCAGCGCGTCGGCCTTGGCCCGCAGGTCGCGCGGGCGGAAGGGCTTGACCAGGTAGTCGTCGGCGCCGGCCTGCAGACCCGCCGCGGCGTCGCCGTCCTCGGCCATGGCCGAGATCATCACGACGTGGGTGCCGCTCAGCTCGCGCAGCCGGCGCGCCACCGCGAAGCCGTCGAGGCCCGGCATGTTGACGTCGAGGGTCGTCAGGAGCGGCGCGTGCGCGCGCACCGCGTCGATGCCCTCGAAGCCGTTGCCGGCGAGCACCGTGGTCAGGCCCGCCTGGGTGAGCACGATGTCGATGAGGTCGCGGACGTCGGGGTCGTCCTCGATGACCACCGCGACGGGGGCGGCGGCGGGGGGTCGCTCCGGCATGGCCGGGAGCCTAGGGCATGGTCGGGCCCCGCCCGCCGGGGGCGAAGCCGGCCGCGCGGTCGCCAGCCGGCCTCTAGGCTCGTGCGGTGACCTTCGTGCTGGCCAGTGCCTCCCCCGCCCGACTCGCCACGCTGCGCAGCGCCGGCCTCGATCCCGTGGTCGTGGTCAGCGGCGTCGACGAGTCGGTGCTCGACGGCCTGCCCGCTGCCGAGCTCGCCCTCGGACTCGCCCGCCTCAAGTGCGACGCCGTGGCCGAGCGGGCCGGGTCGACGGGCTCCGAGGTGCCCGCCGACGCCCTCGTGCTCGGCTGCGACTCGGTGCTCGAGCTCGACGGCCGGGCGCTCGGCAAGCCCCACTCCCCCGCCGAGGCCGTCGCGCGCTGGGAGGCCATGCGCGGGCGCACCGGGGTGCTGCGCACCGGTCACCACCTGCGCGACCTCGCCAGCGGGCGCTCGACCGGGGCGACCGCGTCGACGACCGTGCACTTCGCGCAGGTCAGCGACGCCGAGATCGCGGCCTACGTCGCGACCGGCGAGCCGCTGCACGTCGCGGGCGCCTTCACCGTCGACGGCCTGGGCGGCGCCTTCGTCACCGGCATCGAGGGCGACCACCACAACGTGGTGGGCGTCAGCCTGCCGCTCCTCCGCGAGCTGACGGCGGCGCTGGGTCGGTCGTGGACCGACCTGTGGGCGCGGCCGTGAGGGTCTCCTCGGCGGGGTAGATGTCGCCGAGCCCGATCGGGCGCCGGAAGACGAAGGTGCGGAAGAGGTAGAACCGCGCACCGACTCCGAGGGCCAGGCCGATGACGTTGGCCGCGACGTTGTCGGAGACCGGGTCGTCGAGGCCGAGCACGTCGCGGCTGACCACCAGGCACAGCACCGGCAGGGCCATGGTCGCCACGTTGATGACGACGAAGGCCGAGCGGCCCCCGTCGGCCTGGCGCGGCGGGCGGTCGCGGAAGGCCCAGCTCCGCGTGCCGCGGTAGCTGATGACCATGCCCACGGTGTTGGCGACGACGTAGGCCAGCACCGGCTGGTCGGGCAGCAGCGCGTGCTCGCCGGTGTTGAAGCCGTGGACCAGGAGATTGAACAGCACGAGCGCCACGACGGTGGCCAGGCCGCCGACGGCCAGGAACCTGCCGACCTCGGCGAGGACCCGCTCGCGACCCTCGCCCATGGGTCCAGGCTAGGCCACGACGACGTCGGGCCGGGGAGCGACGTGCTCCCCGGCCCGACGGCCGTACGGTTCCGGAGGGGTCCGGAAGGTCCGGAAGGTCCGGAAGGTCCGGAGGGTCCGGCCGGCCTCAGCCGGTGAAGAGCGCCGAGGCCTTGCGGACGGTCTCGACGATGCCGTAGGCCAGCGGGACGCCGACCAGGGCCCAGGCGACGACGATCCGGGCGCTCATGCGTTGCTCCTCTCGGTGGCACGGGCCGCGCGCGGCTCGTGGTACTTGCTGGCGACGGGGCGGACCATCGCGTTGGCCAGCAGGCCCACCGCGAGCAGGCCGACCATGATGAACAGCGCCGGGCGGTAGTCGCCGGCCACGAGCTCACCGGGGGTGCCCCGGCTGTCGAGCACCGAGTTGACGATGAGCGGCCCGGCGACACCGGCGGCCGACCAGGCGGTCAGCAGCCGGCCGTGGATGGCGCCGACCTGGTAGGTGCCGAAGAGGTCGCGCAGGTAGGCCGGGATCGTGGCGAAGCCGCCGCCGTAGAAGCTGATGATGACCGCGGCCAGCAGCACGAAGAGCGCGGTGGCGCTGCTGCCGACGGTGGCGAGCAGCACGTAGAGCACCAGGCCGAGGCCGAGGTAGACGAAGTAGATGCCCTTGCGCCCGATGACGTCGGAGGTCGAGGACCACACGAAGCGACCGGCCATGTTGAAGATCGACAGCAGGCCGACGAAGCCGCCGGCGGCCACGACCGAGACCGTGCTCGTCGCCCCGTCGCGGAAGAAGTCCTGGATCATCGGCGCGGCCTGCTCGAGGATGCCGATGCCGGCGGTCACGTTGCAGAACAGGATGGTCCACAGCAGCCAGAACTGCGGGGTCTTGATCGCGTTGGCCGCGGAGACCGAGTCGGTGGTGACGAGGCTCTTCTGCTTGACCGTCGAGGGGTCGAAGCCGTCGGGGCGCCAGTCGTCGGCCGGCACACGCATGGTGAAGGCGCCGAACATCATGAAGACCAGGTAGAGCGCGGCGAGCGTGAGGAAGAGCAGCACCAGGGCCTGGCCGTCGGCGAACGGGTTCTCGGTGGCGCTGAAGGAGGGGTCGTAGGCGGCGAGCAGCTCGCCGCTCAGCGGGCTGGCGATGAGCGCGCCGCCGCCGAAGCCCATGATCGCCATGCCGGTGGCCAGCCCGGGACGGTCGGGGAACCACTTGATGAGCGTCGAGACCGGCGAGATGTAGCCGATGCCGAGACCGATGCCGCCGATCACGCCGTAGCCGAGGTAGAAGACCCAGATGCTGCCGATCGCCATGCCCAGGGCGCCGACGAGGAAGCCGGTGACCCAGAAGCAGGCGGAGACGAACATGGCGGCGCGCGGACCGTTGCGGTCCACCCACGTGCCGAAGAGGGCGGCGGAGACGCCGAGCATCACGATCGCGATCGAGAACGAGACGCCCACGGCGGTGAGGCTGGAGTCGAAGTGCTCGACCAGGGCGCTCTTGTAGACGCTGGTGGCGTAGACCTGGCCGATGCAGAGGTGGACGGCCAAGGCGGCCGGGGGGATGAGCCAGCGGTTGAAGCCGGGCGGGGCCACGGTCTTCTCGCGGGCGAGGAACGACGGAACCACGGGGGATACCTCCGAGTCGGGAACCCGCTAGTTCTACTCCCCCGCCCGCGTGGCGTGGCTCACCCCCCTGGGGTGGCCCGCCCGTGGCGCCGGGTGTAGGGGGCCCGCCGCACGGGGCTCACTCCACCGGCAGGCCCAGGCCCCGCGCGATGAGCATCCGCTGCACCTCGGAGGTGCCCTCGCCGATCTCGAGCACCTTGGCGTCGCGGTAGAACCGCGCCACGGGGTACTCCTCCATGAAGCCGTAGCCACCGAAGACCTGTGTCGCGATGCGGGTCGCGGTGACCGCCGACTCGGTGGAGTAGAGCTTGGCCACCGCGGCCGCCTGCTTGAAGTCGCGGTACGGCGCGCCACCGTCCTTCATCGCCGCGGCGCGGTAGGTGAGCATCCGGCTGGCGTGCAGCATGACCTCGAGGTCGGCCAGCTGGAAGGCCACGCCCTGCTTGCGCCCGATGGGGCCGCCGAAGGTCTGGCGCTCCCCCGCGTAGGCCAGCGCCATGTCGAGGCAGGCCTGGATGCAGCCCACCGAGAGCGCGGAGATCGCCACGCGCCCGTCGTCGAGGGTGGCGAGGAACTGGGCGTAGCCCCTGCCGCGCTCGCCCAGCAGGTGGTCGGCCGGCACCCGCACGTCGTCGAAGGACAGCGGGTGGGTGTCGGAGGCGTGCCAGCCGAGCTTGTCGTAGGCCTTCTCGGCGGTGAAGCCCGGCGTGCCCGCGGGCACCATGATCGCGGAGATCTCGGGCCGGCCGTCCTCGCGCGTGCCGGTGCGGGCCGTGGCGGTGACCAGCGAGGTGATCGCGCTGCCGGAGTTGGTGATGAACTGCTTGGCGCCGTTGACCACCCACTCCTCCCCCGCCAGCTCCGCGCGGGTGGCGGTGGCGCCGGCGTCGGAGCCCGCACCGGGCTCGGTGAGGCCGAAACCGGCGAGCTGCTCCCCGGCGACCAGCGCGGGCAGCCAGCGCTCCTTCTGCTCCTGCGTGCCGTAGGTGAGGATCGGGTTGATGCCCAGGCCCACACCGGCCTGCAGGGTGATGCCCATCGACTGGTCGACGCGCCCGATCTCCTCGATCGCCACGCAGAGGCTGGTGAAGTCGCCGTCCTCGCCGGCCCCGCCGAACTCCTCGGGCGCGGTGAGGCCGAAGAGCCCCAGCTCGCCCATCTGCTGCACCACGTCGACCGGGAAGTGGTGCTCGCGGTCCCACTGCGCGGCGTGGGGGGCGATCTGGGCCTGCGCGAAGTCGCGCACGCTGCGGCGGAACTCCTCGTGCTCGCGGGAGAGCTCGAAGGCCGAGCCCTGGAGGCCGGCGGGGACGGAGGACGTGACGGCGGTCATGTCGTCCATGCTAGCCGCGCGGTTAGCGTCTGTTAACCACGTGGGCGGCCGCCCCCCGGACCGGGCGAAGGAGTCCGGAGGACAGACCTCGCCGACGCCGGCGCGGAGCGGGCGATAGCCTGCGCACGAGGTGCGGCCGGAGCCGCGCCGAGGACGACGCAGGCCCCCTGCGGAGCCCCACCCAGGACAGCCAGAACCCACCACCCCACCACAGACACCCAGGAGTGACAGGTGCCGGAGACCACGCCGCTGCAGAAGGTGCTCATCGCCAACCGGGGCGAGATCGCGGTCCGGGTCATCCGGGCCTGCAAGGACGCCGGCATCGGCAGCGTCGCCGTCTACGCCGAGCCCGACCGCGACGCCATCTTCGTGCGCATGGCCGACGAGGCCTACTCCCTCGAGGGCGCCACCCCGGCCGAGTCCTACCTCGACATCGCCAAGATCATCGCCGTGGCCCAGCGCTCCGGCGCCGACTCGGTCCACCCGGGCTACGGCTTCCTCGCCGAGAACGCCGACTTCGCGCAGGCCGTGCTCGACGCCGGGCTGATCTGGATCGGTCCCCCGCCGGCCGCCATCGAGGCCCTGGGCGACAAGGCCAAGGCCAAGCACATCGCCGACAAGGCCGAGGCGCCCCTGGCCCCCGGCACCAAGGACCCCGTGGCCGACGCCGACGAGGTCGTCGCCTTCGCCCGCGACAACGGCCTGCCCGTGGCCATCAAGGCCGTCTTCGGCGGTGGCGGCCGCGGCCTCAAGGTCGCCCGCACCCTGGAGGAGATCCCCGACGCCTACGAGTCGGCGGTGCGCGAGGCGGTCACCGCCTTCGGGCGCGGCGAGTGCCTGGTCGAGAAGTTCCTCGACAAGCCGCGCCACGTCGAGACCCAGTGCCTGGCCGACCAGCACGGCAACGTCGTGGTGGTCTCCACGCGCGACTGCTCCCTGCAGCGGCGCAACCAGAAGCTCGTGGAGGAGGCGCCCGCGCCCTTCCTGAGCCAGGAGCAGCTCGCCGAGCTCTACGAGTCCTCCAAGCGCATCCTGCGCGAGGCGGGCTACTACGGCGCAGGCACCTGCGAGTTCCTGGTCGCCCAGGACGGCACCATCTCCTTCCTCGAGGTCAACACCCGCCTCCAGGTCGAGCACTGCGTCTCCGAGGAGGTCACCGGCATCGACCTCGTGCGCGAGATGTTCCGCATCGCCGCCGGCGAGGAGCTCGGCTACGACGACCCCGAGATCCGCGGGCACTCCATCGAGTTCCGCATCAATGCCGAGGACGGCGGGCGCAACTTCATGCCCGCGCCCGGCACCCTCACCGCCTGGGCGCCGCCCAGCGGACCTGGCGTGCGCGTCGACGGCGGCTACGAGTCGGGCCAGACCGTCCCCGGCTCCTTCGACTCCCTCATCGCCAAGCTCGTCGTCACGGGCCGCGACCGCACCCAGGCCCTCGAGCGCTCGCGCCGCGCGCTGGAGGAGTTCGTGGTCGACGGCATGCCGACCGTCATCCCGTTCCACCGTGCCGTGGTCTCCGACCCGGCTTACGTCGGCGCCTCCACCCCCACCGGCGAGGGCTCCTTCGAGGTCTACACCCAGTGGATCGAGACCGAGTTCGACAACCGGATCGAGCCCTACTCCGGTGAGGCCGGCGAGGCGGCCGAGGAGGCCGAGCGCCAGAAGGTCGTCGTCGAGGTCGGCGGCAAGCGCCTCGAGGTCGTCCTGCCCGGCGGGCTCGGCGGCGTCGCCGCGGCCGCCGGCGGCGGGGGCAAGGCCAAGCCGAAGCGGGCGGGCGGCAAGAAGGCCGGCGCGGCCGCCAGCGGCGACGCCGTCACCAGCCCGATGCAGGGCACCGTGGTCAAGGTCGTGGTCGCCGAGGGCCAGGAGGTCGCCGAGGGCGACACCGTCGTGGTCATCGAGGCGATGAAGATGGAGCAGCCGCTGAAGGCCCACAAGGCCGGCACCGTGACCGGCCTGCAGGCCGAGGTCGGCGCCACCGTCACCAACGGCGCCGTGATCTGCGAGCTCAAGGACTGAGCCGGCGGGCGCCGAGGGGGTCGGTCGGTAGCGTCGGACCCGTGCCCCACGAGCCCGACCTGCAGCCCGACCCGCAGCCCGACCCGCATCCCGAGCTGCGAGCTCCTTCGCAGCGGGTCAGCCCCCGCGCCCGCACGATGTGGACCGTCGAGACCCTCCTCGAGGGGCTCGTCTCCGCCGCCCTCGTGGTGGTCGTCGTGGCCCTGGTCGACGCGGTCGACGTCACCTGGTGGGGCGTGGCCCTGCTGGGAGCCGCGGTCGCGGCGTACGCCCTGGTCGTGCCGCGGTGGCGCTGGGCGGTGCACCGGTGGGAGGTCACCGACACCGCGGTCTACACCCAGGTCGGGTGGTGGAGCCTGGAGCAACGGGTCGCGCCGCTCTCGCGGATCCAGACCGTCGACCACGTCGTCGGCCCGGTCGAGCGGGCCTTCGGCCTGGCCACCGTCACCGTCACGACGGCCTCGGCGGCCGGGGCGCTGCGGGTCTCCGGCCTCGAGCGCGACCGTGCCCGTCGCCTCGTCGACGAGCTGACGCTGCGCGCCGAGGCCGCCGGCGGCGACGCGACGTGAGCGAGGCGGAGCCGGAGCCGGTGCCCGAGCCGGTGGTGGGGCCGGTGGTGGGGCCGGTGGTGGAGCCGGTGGTGGCGGAGTCCGAGTGGCAGCGCCTCGACCCCCGGATGCTGCTGGTGCACCCGGTGAAGGAGGTCGTGCGCTTCCTGCCGGTGCTCGTCGGCGTGTGGTTCGCCGGCAGTGCGGCGGGCTCGTCGTGGCAGCTGCTCGGGGTGGCGGTGCCCGTGGCCCTGGGGGTGCTGCGCTACCTCACGACCAGCTTCCGCGTCGCCCACGACCGCGTCGAGCTGCGTCGCGGCCTTCTCGAGCGCCACGTGCTCTCCACCCCCGTCGACCGGGTGCGCACGGTCGACCTCACCGCCTCCCCCGTGCACCGCGTGCTGGGCCTGACCACGATGCGCGTCGGCACCGGCACGGCCTCCAGCGACGACGACGAGCAGCTCGACCTCGACGGGCTGCCCGTGGAGCGGGCCCGCCGGCTGCGCGACGAGCTGCTGCGCGCGGCCCCCTCCGCGCCGGGCGCCGAGGGGGACCTCGACGCCGAGGGCCGGTCGCGGCCCCCGGCGCCCGCGGCGCCGCCCGTGCTCGTGCTCGACGCCGCCTGGGCCCGCTACGCCCCGCTCACCAGCGCGGGGCTCGTGCTCGCCGCCGCCGTCGTCGGCGGTGGGCTGCAGCTCCTGCAGGTCCTCGGCGGGCTCGACCGCATCGACGTCGACGGCGTGGCCCGCGACGTCGCCACCGCACCGCTGCTGGCCCTCGCGGCCGTCGCCGTGGGCCTCGGCCTCGTGGTCGTCGCCGGGCTCGCCGTCGTGGCCTACCTGGTGTCCTACTGGGGCTTCTCGCTACGGCGGTCGGGAGCCAGCTGGCACCTGGTGCGCGGCCTGCTCACCACCCGGGAGACCAGCCTCGACGACGCGCGCCTGCACGGCGTCACCCTGACCGAGCCGGTCGGGCTCCGCCTGGCCGGCGGCGCCGGGCTCAGCGCGATCGTCACCGGGCTGCGGGGCGAGGGCGGCGCGGCCAGCGCCCTGCTCACCCCGCCCGCGCCGTACGCCGTGGTCGCCGCGACGGCCGCGGCCGTGGTGGGCGACGCCGAGCCGGTCACGGGGCCGCTGGTGCCGCACGGTCCGCAGGCGACGCGTCGTGCGTGGGTGCGCGCCTGCGCGCCGGCGCTCGTGCTCGCGGGCCTGGTGGTGGCGGTGGTGCTCGCCGACCTCCCGGGCACGTCGTCGTGGCTGCTGCCGCTCGTGCCCGTGCTGCTCGTGGGCGGGGCCCTGCTGGGCCGCGACCGCGCCCGCTCGCTGGGCCACGCGCTCACCGCGCGCCACCTCGTGGCGCGCCGCGGCAGCGTGGTGCGGCGCCGCGACGTGCTCGCCCGCGAGGCGGTCATCGGGTGGACGCTGCGGGCCACGTGGCTCCAGCGGCGCGCCGGCCTGTGCTCGCTGGTCGCGACGACCGCGGGTGGGCGGCAGTCGGTGGTGGTGGCCGACGTGCCGCGCGCCCTCGCCGTCCGGCTCGCCGCCTCCGCCCGGCCCGGGCTGCTGGCCCAGTTCCTCCTGGTGGACGAGTCACACGGCTGACACACCGACGTCGGTACCCTCCGGGCATGTTCTCCAAGGTGCTGGTGGCCAACCGCGGCGAGATCGCGATCCGGGCGTTCCGTGCGGCGTACGAGCTCGGGGCCGAGACCGTCGCGGTGTTCCCCTACGAGGACCGGGGCTCGGAGCACCGGCTCAAGGCCGACGAGGCCTACGAGATCGGCGAGCGCGGCCACCCCGTGCGCACCTACCTCGACCCCGACGCGATCGTGGCCGCGGCGGTCCAGGCCGGCGCCGACGCGGTCTACCCCGGCTACGGCTTCCTCTCGGAGAACCCCGCCCTCGCCGAAGCCTGCGCCAACGCCGGGATCACCTTCATCGGGCCCACCGCCGACGTCCTCGAGCTGACCGGCAACAAGGCCCGTGCCATCGCCGCCGCGAAGGCGGCGGGCGTGCCCGTCCTGGCCAGCGTCGAGCCCTCGACCGACGTCGACGCCCTCGTCGAGGCCGCCCAGGAGCTGCCCTTCCCGCTCTTCGTCAAGGCCGTGGCGGGTGGCGGCGGGCGCGGCATGCGCCGCGTCGACGACCCGGCCAGGCTGCGCGAGGCCGTCGAGACCTGCATGCGCGAGGGCGAGGCCGCCTTCGGCGACCCCACCGTCTTCGTCGAGCAGGCCGTGGTGGAGCCGCGCCACATCGAGGTGCAGATCCTCGCCGACGGCCAGGGCGGCGTCATGCACCTCTTCGAGCGCGACTGCTCGGTGCAGCGACGTCACCAGAAGGTCGTGGAGATCGCCCCGGCGCCCAACCTCGACCCGGAGCTGCGCGATCGCATGTGCGCCGACGCGGTGCGCTTCGCCCGCGAGATCGGCTACCGCAACGCCGGCACCGTCGAGTTCCTCCTCGACCCCGACGGCAACTACGTCTTCATCGAGATGAACCCCCGCATCCAGGTCGAGCACACCGTGACCGAGGAGGTCACCGACGTCGACCTCGTGCAGTCGCAGATGCGCATCGCCTCCGGGGAGAGCCTCGCCGACCTCGGGCTGTCGCAGGAGACCGTGCAGCTGCGCGGCGCCGCGCTGCAGTGCCGCATCACCACCGAGAGCCCCGCCAACGACTTCCGGCCCGACACCGGCACCATCACCACCTACCGCTCCCCCGGCGGCGCCGGTGTGCGCGTCGACGGCGGCACGACCTACTCCGGCGCCGAGGTCAGCGCCCACTTCGACTCGATGCTGGCCAAGCTCACCTGCCGCGGTCGCGACTTCCCCACCGCGGTGGCCCGCGCGCGCCGCGCCGTCGCGGAGTTCCGCATCCGCGGTGTCGCCACCAACATCGCCTTCCTTCAGGCGCTGCTCGACGACCCCGACTTCGCCGCGGGCCGGGTGACCACGTCGTTCATCGAGACCCACCCGCAGCTGCTCACCGCACGCGCCTCCGGCGACCGCGGCACCAAGCTGCTGGCCTACCTCGCCGACGTCACCGTCAACAAGCCCCACGGCGAGGCCCCCGTGACCCTCGACCCCCGCACCAAGCTGCCGCGGGTCGACCTGTCGGTGCCCGCCCCCGACGGCACCCGCCAGCAGCTGCTGGCGCTGGGGCCCGACGCCTTCGCCCGCGACCTGCGCGAGCGCACCGGGGTGGCCGTCACCGACACCACCTTCCGCGACGCCCACCAGTCGCTGCTGGCGACCCGGGTGCGCACCAAGGACCTCCTCGCCGTCGCGGGCCACGTCGCCCGCACCACCCCCCAGCTGTGGTCGCTGGAGGCCTGGGGCGGCGCGACCTACGACGTGTCGCTGCGCTTCCTCGCCGAGGACCCCTGGGAGCGCCTGGCCCAGCTGCGCCAGGCCGTGCCCAACATCTGCCTGCAGATGCTGCTGCGCGGGCGCAACACCGTCGGCTACACCCCCTACCCCACCGCGGTGACCCACGCCTTCGTCGAGGAGGCCGCCGCCACCGGCATCGACGTCTTCCGGATCTTCGACGCCCTCAACGACGTCGAGCAGATGCGCCCGGCCATCGAAGCCGTGCGCGCCACCGGCACCACGGTGGCCGAGGTCGCGCTGTGCTACACCGGCGACCTCTCCGACCCCGCCGAGGACCTCTACACCCTCGACTACTACCTGCGCCTGGCCGAGCAGATCGTCGACGCCGGCGCCCACGTGCTGGCCATCAAGGACATGGCAGGACTGCTGCGCGCCCCCGCGGCCCGCACGCTGGTGACCGCGCTGCGCGAGCGCTTCGACCTGCCGGTGCACCTGCACACCCACGACACCCCGGGCGGGCAGCTGGCGACCCTGCTGGCCGCCATCGACGCCGGGGTCGACGCGGTCGACGCCGCGACCGCCGCGATGGCGGGCACGACCTCGCAGCCGCCGATCTCGGCGCTGGTCGCCGGCACCGACTTCTCGGCGCGCGAGACCGGCCTCGACCTCGCGGCGGTCAACGCGCTCGAGCCGTACTGGGAGGCCACGCGCCGCGTCTACGCCCCCTTCGAGTCGGGCCTGCCGGCGCCCACCGGGCGGGTCTACCGCCACGAGATCCCCGGCGGCCAGCTCTCCAACCTGCGCCAGCAGGCGATCGCGCTCGGCCTGGGCGAGAAGTTCGAGCAGATCGAGGACATGTACGCCGCGGCCAACGACATCCTGGGCCGGGTCGTGAAGGTGACGCCGTCCTCCAAGGTGGTCGGCGACCTCGCGCTCCACCTGGTCGCCGCGGGCGCCGACCCCGAGGAGTTCGCGGCCGACCCGGCCTCCTTCGACA
The DNA here is from genome assembly GCF_023712465.1 of Nocardioides sp. P86. NCBI lineage: Bacteria > Bacillati > Actinomycetota > Actinomycetes > Propionibacteriales > Nocardioidaceae > Nocardioides > Nocardioides sp. P86. The sequence continues at coordinate 869,418 of NZ_JAMAYE010000002.1, forward strand.
TCCCCGGCTCGGTCATCGGCTTCCTGCACGGCGAGCTCGGCGACCCGCCCGGCGGCTGGCCCGAGCCGTTCCGCACCAGGGCGCTGGAGGGTCGCTCCTACCAGGCGCCGGCCGAGGAGCTCACCGACGAGCAGGCCGCGGGGCTGGGCCTCGACGGCGAGGTCAGCCAGCGCACCCGCCGCGACACCCTCAACGAGCTGCTCTTCGCCGGCCCGACCAAGGAGTTCCGCGAGTCGCGCTCGACCTACGGCGACCTCTCGGTGCTGTCCACCCTGGACTTCCTCTACGGGCTGCGCCGCGGCGAGGAGCACACCGTGGAGATCGCGGAGGGCAAGAAGCTCATCCTCGGCGTCCAGGCGATCGGCGAGCCCGACGAGCGCGGCATCCGCACGGTGATGTGCACCATCAACGGCCAGATGCGCCCGATCCCGGTGCGCGACCGCTCGGTCTCGGCCGACGCCGCGGCCGTGGAGAAGGCCGACCCGGCGAAGCCGGGCCAGGTCGCGGCCCCCTTCCAGGGCGTCGTGAGCGTCGTCGTGGCCGAGGGCGACCGCGTCGCCGCGGGCGACACCGTGGCCACCATCGAGGCCATGAAGATGGAGGCGGCCATCACCGCCCCCGTCGACGGCACGGTGGAGCGGGTGGCGCTGTCGGGCACCCAGGCCGTCGAGGGCGGTGACCTGGTCGTCGTGCTGGCCTAGGGTCGGGCGATGACCCACGTCGTCCTCTTCCACCACGCCCTCGGGCAGACGCCCGGCTTCCACGCCTTCGCCGACCGGCTGCGCGCAGCCGGTCACGAGGTCACCGCCCCCGACCTCTACGCCGGGGCGACCTTCACCGACCTCGACGAGGGCGTGGCCCACGCCCGCGCGACCGGCTTCGACGTCGTGCGTCAGCGCGGCCTGGACGCCGCCGCCGACCTGCCCGACGACGTGGTGTGGGCCGGGATGTCCCTGGGGCTGATGCCGGCGCAGACCCTGGCCCAGACCCGGCCCGGCGCCCGCGGGGCGCTGCTCCTGCACGGCAGCGTGCCGCCGGAGGCGCTCGGGTCGCCCTGGCCGAGCGGGCTGCCGGCGCAGGTGCACGTCATGGAGCACGACGACTGGGGCGACGTCGACGACTGCCGCGCCCTGGCCGCCGCGCAGGACGAGGTCGAGCTCTTCCTCTACCCCGGCGCGGGCCACCTCTTCACCGACGCCTCCTCGGTCGACCACGACCCCGCCGCGAGCGACCTGCTCCTCGAGCGGGTCCTGGCCTTCCTCCAGCGGGTCGGCTAGCCCCCGGGCGTCGCGGGCGCCGGCGTGGTGATGACGTCGACGCCCGTCATGCCGCCGGCACCCGCCGTGTAGGCGTGCGGCCGGTCGGCCGCCCACTCCGCGGTGGCGCCCGCGGCGAGCTCCAGGGGGGCGTCGTCGCCCGGCTCCACCCGGCACGAGCCGGTCAGCACCACCAGGCGCTCGCGGGTGCCCGGGGCGTGGGCCGGCGAGCGGCGACGACCGCCGGGCGGCATGCGCAGCAGCCAGACCTCCACCGTGCGGTCGGCCTCGGCGAGCAGGTGCAGCCGCACGGTCTCCAGACCCGGGTCGGCCACCGCGACCCCGTCGCGGTCCTCGACGAGGGCGGCCAGCGGCACACCGAGCGGGCCCGCGAGGGCGTAGAGCGTGTCGAGGGTCGGGTTGCGGCGCCCCGTCTCGAGCTCCGAGAGCGAGCCCTTGCCCACGCCGGCGGCCTCGGCCAGCGCGGCCAGCGACAGCCCGCGCGCGCGGCGTACGGCGCGCACCCGCGCACCGGCCTCGGCGCCCGGGCGGTGGACCTCGTCCGCCACGGGCGGCTCCCTCCGACTAGGGTTCTGTATACGGAACCCTAGCGCGGCGAGGAGGCCCCCGGTGCCGACCACGACCGACGACGCCCCGGAGGCGCCCGCCCACGGCAGCCCCGTGCTGGCCGGCGTGGTGGTCGCCCTCGTCGGCTTCTCCAGCTCCTTCGCGGTCGTGCTGGCCGGGCTGGTGGCCGTCGGCGCCTCGCCCACCCAGGCCGCCTCCGGGCTGCTGACGCTCTGCGTCACGCAGGCGCTGGGCATGCTCTGGCTCAGCCTGCGTCACCGCATCCCGCTCACCCTGGCCTGGTCGACCCCGGGCGCGGCGCTGCTGGCCACGACCGGCGGTGCCGTGGGCGGCTGGCCCGCGGCGGTGGGCGCGTTCGTCGCCACCGGCGCGCTCGTGCTGCTCACCGCGGCGTGGCCGCGGCTGGGTGACCTGGTCGCCCGGGTGCCGCCCGCGCTCGCCCGGGCGATGCTCGCCGGGGTGCTGCTGCCGCTGTGCCTGGCGCCGGTGACGGCGCTCGCCACCGACCCGTGGGCGGTGGCGCCGGTCGTCGTGGTGTGGCTGGTCCTGCTGCGCGCGGCCCGCCGGTGGGCCGCGCCCGCGGCGCTGGGCGCCGCGCTGGTCGTCGCCGTGGTCGACGTGACCGCCGGCGACGGCGCCCGGCTCGCCGCGGGCGACCTGCTGCCGCGTCTCGACCTCACCGCTCCGACGTGGACGCTGCCGGCCCTGGTGGGCCTGGCGCTGCCGCTCTACGTCGTCACGATGGCCTCGCAGAACCTCCCCGGGGTGGCGGTCATGAGCGCCGAGGGCTACGCCGTGCCGTGGCGCGAGTCGATGGCGGTCACGGGGGTGGCCACCGTGGTCGGCGCCCCGGCCGGCGCCCACACGGTCAACCTGGCCGCGATCACCGCGGCCCTGGCGGCCGGCCCCGAGGCCGGCCCCGACCGCGAGCGCCGCTGGGTCGCCGCCGTCACCGCGGCGGTGGCCTACCTCGCGCTGGCAGTGGCCAGCGCCGCCCTGGCCTCGCTGGTGGCCGCCTCCTCCAGCGCGGTGGTGCCGGCCGCGGCCGGTCTGGCGCTGCTGGGCACGTTCGCCGCCTCGGCCAGCGACGCCCTGGGCGCGAGCGAGGAGCGCGAGGCCGCGGCCGTCACCTTCCTCGTCGCCGCCTCCGGCGTGGTCGTGCTCGGCGTGGGGGCGGCGTTCTGGGCGCTGCTGGCCGGGCTCGGGGTGCGCGCGGCGCTGCGCGCGGGCCCCCGGGCGGTCACGACACCGCGACGGTGAACCAGGTCGAGCGCAGGCCCAGCGCGGAGCGGAACCCGTCGCCGCTCACCGTGACCGAGCCCCGCGTGCCGCTCAGCACGAGGGTCGTGACGCGACCGCCCCACTCGCCGTTGCCGTCGCGGGCGGTGACCCGCACGCCCCGCAGGTCGCCGACCGCGGGCCAGCGCCGCTCCAGGGTCTCGTCGGCCAGCCGCACCGACCAGTCGTGCACGGGGTTGCCGGCCCAGTCGTCGTACGGGTCGGCCCGGGCCACCAGGTAGGGCACCGAGCCGGCCGAGGTCCATCCCCCGCTGCTCGAGGAGAACTGCGTGAAGGCGGGCGACCCGTCGGCGAGCAGCACCTGGCCGGCGGTGTCGGCGATCGCGGCGTCGGAGGCGGGGTGCTCGGAGCCGACCCCGCCGTAGACCTGGGAGGCCGTGGTGTCGTAGACGTCGAAGTGGCCCCCGCGGGGGTGGAGCCGCTCGTAGGCGGCGTAGGTGCGGGCCGCCACCGCCTGGGCCCGCACGGCGGCCGGCGACCAGCTCGCCGGCACCTCGCGCGGCACCACGCCGCGCAGGTAGGCCTCCAGGCGCAGGTCGTTGACGGTGTCGCGGGCGGCCGAGCCCGGGGTCACGGTGGCGGCACGCAGCCGACCGCGGTACTGCTGGTCCCCGCCGGGCGTCACCAGGGTGAGCGGCTGACCGCCCGCGGCGAGCTCCCCGTCGCCCTCGAGCTCGCGCCAGCGCCGCCAGCGGTCGGTGCGGAAGGAGACCCGGGTGGCCCCGGTGGCGGCCTGCTGCACCCGCCACAGCGAGGCGCCCTTGTCGGGCAGCAGGGTCAGCTCACCGGTCGCGGTGTCACGCAGCGTCAGCCCCGGCCGGGCGCGCACGACGAGGTCGTCGGTGGTGTCGGCGCCGACGAGCACGTCGATGCGTCCGGCGCGCCGGCCCCAGGTCAGGTCGGGGTAGTAGAAGTCGAGGATCTCGCGGTGGTCCAGGCCCTGGCGGGCCGCGCCCTCCGCGCCGTACTGCGACATGCCGTGACCGTGACCGTAGCCGTGGCCGGTGAGGGTCAGCACGGCGTCGGGCGGCACGGTCCAGGTGTCGGCGGCCGACGCGGCCGACGCGGCCGACGCGGACGGCGTCGCCGCGAGCGGGGCGAGCAGGGGCACGGCGACGGCGGCGAGCAGCAGGGCGACGCGCGCACGACCGCGGGGGCGGCGGGACAGCATGACCCGATGGCACCACACGACCCACCGGCCCCGCGGGGCTCTTCGCGAACTACGCCGGGGTAGTTCGCGGGAGGGGGCTCAGACGAGCCAGAACCAGTCCGAGCGCAGCCCGAAGAACGAGCGGAACCGGTCACCGCTCACGGTGCTGGAGGCATCGGTGCCGCTCACGCGCACCTCGACGACGCGACCGCCGCGCGGGCCGTCTCCGTCGCGGCGGGTGACCTCCACGCCGGTGAGCTCTCCGATCTGCGGCAGCGCCCCCTCGAGCGCCTCGTCGCTGATCCGCACCGTGCCCTCGGGCCACGGCACGTAGGGGTTGCCGCGCCACGGGTCGTAGGGGTCCTTCTTCGCCCGCAGGTAGCCGAAGGATCCGGCCCGGGTCCAGCCGCCGTTGCTGGCCGAGAACTGCGCGAAGATCGGCTTCCCGTCCTTCGTGCGCACCTGGCGCGCGGTGGCCCGGATCGCCGCGTCGGCCCGCGGGTGCTCGGCGGAGAAGCCGCCGTAGACCTGGCAGGCGGCGGTGTCGCACAGCTGGTAGTGCCGCGAGCCCGGTGCGGCGGCGCGCTCGAAGGCGGCGTAGGTGCGGGCGGCGACGGCCTGGGCGCGGATCGCGTCGGGGTCCCAGGTCGAGGCGATCACCTCGGCCGGCACCACGCCCCGCAGGTAGGACTCCAGCGGGACGACGTTGACGGTGTCGCGGCCCGACCCGGAGGCCGCCGAGCGCAGCGCGCCGCGGTAGTCCACGGCGCCCGCGGGCGTGTGCAGCCGCACCGGCGCTCCCCCGGCCGCGAACTGCGCCTGCCCCGGCAGCACCCGCCACCGCTTCCAGGGGCCGCCGGAGGTCTGCGACGAGACCAGGCTGTCACCGTCGGCGGCGGCGGTGATCCGCCACCGGCTCGCCTCGGGGCGGGCCTCGGCGAGCCGCCAGGTGCGCGCGGAGCCCGCCGACCCGGTCGCGGTCAGGGCCCGACGCGCGCTCACGACGACGTCGTCGCTGGTGTCGGCCGAGAGCAGCACCCTGACGTCGCCGCCGACCGTGCCCCGGCCGGTGCCGGGGTAGTAGAAGCGCAGGATCCGCTGGGCCCCGAGGCCCTGGCGTGCGGCACCCTCGGCGCCCCACTGCGACAGGCCGATGCCGTGGCCGTAGCCGCGCCCGGCCAGGTCGACGCCACCGATCGGGGCCCTCCGCTCCCCCTCCTCGGCGGCCGCACCGCGCGTCGGCAGGGCGACCGACATCAGTGCCACCGACAGCAGGGCGGCCGACAGCAGGGAGCCGGCGCCGCTCAGGCGGCGCGCGGGGTGGGCACGGGCGGGGCGGGGGTGGCGCACAGGGACTCCCGGGGGGTGGAGGCAGGCAGGACGCGCCCGATCCTCACAGGAGGACCGGACGCGTCTCAAGCCCGCTCGGTGCCGTGCGGGGTGGTGCGGTCAGCCGTTGTAGGACGGCTGCGACTGGGCGTTGAAGGTGCCCATGCGCACCTTCTTGGCCTTGTTCACGCGCGGGTCGTCGATGGCGAAGACCTCGAGGCCGCGGGTGATGTCGCTGGAGTAGATGTGGCCGTTGTACCAGTACGTCGACCAGGAGCCACCGAGCACGAGCTCGGTGTCGGAGATGGCTCCGCGGTCGAAGTGGGCGATCTCGACCGGCTTGCGGGAGTTGGTGAAGTCGAAGACCGAGAAGCCGCCCTGGTACCACGCCTGCACCATGATGTCGCGGCCCTCCACCGGGATCAGCGAGCCGTTGTGGGCCACGCAGTTCTCGGTGAGCGCCTGGGTGCGCGGGATCTTGTAGTAGCTGCGGAACTCCAGGTCGCGACGCACGATGTCGTAGATGCCGTTGGCGCCCCGCTTGGGGCCGGTGCCGGGGTTGCAGGTCGGCGCACCGCCGCCGCCGAGCTCGTCGGTGAAGACGACCTTGGTGCCGGCGTTGTTGAAGGTGGCGCTGTGCCAGAAGGCGAAGTTGCGCTCGTCGCGGACCCGGTCGATGACGCGGGGCTCGGCGCGCTTGCTGATGTCCATCAGGATGCCGTCGCCCATGCAGGCCCCCGCGGCGAGGTCCTTCTGCGGGTAGGCGGTGATGTCGTGGCAGCCGCTCGTGGCGCTGTTGCCGCCGGGCACGCCGCTGCCGGGGTTGCCGCCGCCGGGGAACAGCCTCGGCGTGCGGAGCAGCTCCGCACCGGCGGGGTCGGCCACGGGCACGGTGACGATGCTGATGCGGTCGTGCGGGGTCTGGCAGTCGGGGAAGGCGTCGTTGGGTCCGTAGGAGGACACGTAGACGAACAGCCGCTCCCCCGACTTCGACGGCGCGAGGGTGTGGGTGTGCGAGCCGCAGTCGGTCTCCACCGACGCGACGTACTCCGGGGCGGCGGGGTCGGAGATGTCGAAGACCCGCAGACCCTCCCACGACGACTCCTCCTCGGCCGACTGCGAGACGCTGCTGCACGAGTCGTCGCTGCGGCTGGAGTCGACGCTCAGCACGAGGACGTCGCGGTAGACCGAGACGTCGCCCTGACCGCCGGGGCACTCGACCTGGGCCACGCGCTTCGGCTCGGTGGGTCGGGAGATGTCGAAGACCGCGAAGCCGTTGTAGTTGCCGTCGTAGGCGTACTTGCCCTGGAAGGCCAGGTCGCTGCCGACGCCGCCGTTCTCCGGCGTGAAGGAGCCGACCAGCGGCTTGCGGGCGATCTGTCGCACGTTGCTGCTCTTGTCGACCTCGCCCTGGTCGGCGGTGGCCTCGTAGGAGTCGAGACCGGCGAGCGCCTGGCCGGGCAGCGCGCAGGCGTCGTCGAAGTTGTCGCCGGCGGCGCGCAGGTCCGCGCGCTCGGCGGGGGTGCAGGTCGGGTCGGTGCGCTCGGCGGAGGCCGAGCCGGCGCCGGTGATCGTGAGGCCGGCGACCGCGCCGGCGCCGAGGGCCAGCGAGAGCAGCGCGAGCCCGGCGCGGGTGCGGCGGGGGGTGGGTGGTGTCACGGGGGGTGGGCCCTTCGTCCGAGTGTCGAATCCCTCCGCGGGTGCCGCGGAGGGGTGGGTCAGGAGAATCTTGGCCGCTGTGGCCCGATCGCGCCACCCTGTGATGTGCTGGATCCATGACTCGGGTCGTTGTCCTGCACCGTACGTCGATCGCCGCGGCCGCCGCCGTGCTCGCGCTGGGCCTCGCGGGGTGCAGCTCCGACGACGGCGCCGCGGACACGCCGCAGGGGGGCGCGTCCGACGCCCCCGCGGGCTCCCCCGCCGCCGAGCTGCCCGCCGGGGTCGACGCCGACGACGCGTCGTTCCTGACCCAGATGGTGCCCCACCACGCGCAGGCGCTGACGCTGGTCGACCTGGCGCAGACCCGGGCTGCGAGCCCGGCCGTGCTCGCGGCGGCCGACCGCATCGCGGCGGGCCAGGGCCCCGAGATCCTCGAGATGGCGGCGTGGCTCGACGCCCGCGGCCTCCCGGTGCCCGACGAGTCCGACCTGGCGGAGATGACCGAGGCGGTGTCGGGCGACCCCGCGGCGGGGCACGAGGGTCACGACATGGAGGGCATGGAGGGCATGGGGGCCATGCCCGGGATGCTCGGCTCCGACGACCTCGACGCCCTGGCCGCGGCCGAGGGCGTCGACTTCGACCGGCTCTTCCTCACCGACATGATCCGCCACCACGAGGGCGCGGTCACGATGGCCGAGGCGGTGCTCGCCGACGGCTCCGACCAGCGCGTCAACGAGATCGCCACCGAGATCTCCGCGGGCCAGACCGCGGAGATCGAGCGGCTCGAGGTCCTGCTCGACCGGCTCTGAGGCCGGCCGCTCCCGGTCGGACGCGGCCCGGACACGGGTCGGGCGCGGGTCAGACGCGGTGCAGCCGGCGGGCGGCCTCCGCGATCGACCCGCTCATCGAGGGGTAGACGGTGAAGGTGGCCGCGAGCTGGTCGGCGGTGATCGACTCCGCCACGGCCAGCGACACCGGGTGGATCAGCTCGCTGGCCCGAGGACCGACCACCACGCCGCCGACGACGATGCCGGTGCCGGGACGGCAGAAGAGCTTGACGAACCCGTCGCGCACGCCCTGCATCTTGGCCCGCGGGTTGCCCGAGAGAGGCAGCATGACGACCTCGGCGGTGATCTCCCCGTTGTCGACGGCCTGCTGCGACCAGCCGACCGTGGCGATCTCGGGGGCGGTGAAGACGTTGGAGGCGACCTTCTTGAGGTCCAGGGGCGCGACGGCGTCACCGAGGAAGTGGTACATCGCGATCCGGCCCTGCATGGCCGCCACCGACGCGAGCATCAGCACACCGGTGCAGTCGCCGGCGGCGTAGACCCCGCGGGCGGTGGTGCGCGAGACGCGGTCGACGCCGACGAAGCCGCCGTCCTTGAGCCGCACGCCGGCGTCCTCGAGACCGAGGTCGGTGGTGTTGGGCACCGAGCCGAGCGCGAGGATGCAGTGCGAGCCCTGCACGCTGCGGCCGTCGGTGAGCGTCACGGTCACGACGTCGCCGTCGCGCGTCACCGACTCCATCCGCGAGCGGGAGAGCACCTTCATGCCGCGGCGCTTGGAGACCTCCTCGAGCACGGCCGAGGCGTCGGCGTCCTCGCCGGGCAGCACGCGGTCGCGCGAGGAGACGAGGGTGACGGGGATCCCGAGGGCGAGGTAGGCCGACGCGAACTCGGCCCCGGTCACGCCCGAGCCGACCACGATCAGCTCGGTCGGCACCTCGGTGAGGTCGTAGACCTGCTCCCAGGTGAGGATCCGCTCTCCGTCGGGCTGGGCGCTGGGCAGCGTGCGGGGCGAGGCGCCGGTCGCGATGAGCACGGCGCCGGCCTCGAGGGTCTGCTCGGAGCCGTCGGGGCCGGTCACCACGACGCGCTCGGGACCGTCGAGGCGGCCGCGGCCGCGCACCACCGTGACGTTCTCGCGGTCGAGGCGGCGGCCGATGTCGACCGACTGCTCGGCGGCGAGGGCCTTGACCCGGGTGTTGACCCGGGCCAGGTCCACGCTGAGCGTCGTGGCCGCGTCGCCCTCCACGTCGTGGAAGTTGACCCCGAGCTCGGCGGCGCCGGCGACCTCGGTCATCAGCTCGGAGGTGGCGATGAGGGTCTTGCTCGGCACGCAGTCGGTGATGACCGCCGACCCGCCGAGACCGTCGGTGTCGACCACGGTCACCTCGGCCCCGAGCTGGCTGGCGACCAGCGCGGACTCGTAGCCCCCGGGACCACCGCCGATGATGACGACCTTGTCGACTGTCCGGTCGGGCATGGCTGTGCTCCTCGCGCTGGCGGGCTCGGTCAGAAGTTGATCATGTGGCCGGCGATGCCGTGCACGGCTTCCTTCACCGACTCACCCAGCGTCGGGTGGGCGAAGACGTTGCGGGCCACCTCGTCGGCGGTGAGGTCCCACTGCTGGGCCAGGGTCAGCACCGGCAGCAGCTCGGTCACGTCGGGGCCGATGAGGTGGGCACCGATGATCTCGTTGTGCTCGGCGTCGGCGACGACCTTCACGAAGCCGACCGCGTCGCCGAGACCCTGCGCCTTGCCGTTGGCCGAGAAGGGGAACGTGGAGGTCTTGACGTCGTAGCCCTTGTCCTTGGCCTGCTGCTCGGAGTAGCCGAACGAGGCCACCTGCGGCTGGCAGTAGGTCGCCCGCGGGATCATGTCGAAGTCGATCTCCATGGTCTCCGCGCCGGCGATGGTCTCGGCGGCCACGATGCCCATGGCCTCCGCGGCGTGGGCCAGCATCATCTTGCCGGTGACGTCGCCGATGGCGTAGACGTGCTCGACGTTGGTGCGACCCCGCCCGTCGACGGCGATCGCTCCCCGCTCGGTGAGCTCCACACCGGCCGCCTCGAGGCCGTAGCCCTCGACGCGCGGGGCGAAGCCGATGGCCTGCATGACCTTGTCGGCCTTGAGGACCTCCTGCTGGCCGTCCTTCGACACCGTCACCGAGACCTGGTCGCCGGAGTCCTCGATGGACTCGACCTTGGTCGACAGGCGCACGTCGACGCCGAGCTTCTTGTAGTGCTTGAGCAGCTCCTTGGACACGTCGGCGTCCTCGGTGGGCACCATGCGGTCGAGGAACTCCACGATGGTCACCTCGACGCCGAAGTTCTTCAGCACGTAGGCGAACTCCACGCCGATCGCGCCGGAGCCGGCGATGATGATGGAGCCGGGCAGCTGGTCGGTGAGGATCTGCTCCTCGTAGGTCACGACCCGCTCGCTGAGAGAGGTGCCCGGGATGAGCCGGGTCTTGGCACCCGCGGCGACGATGAGGTCGGTGCAGGTGTAGGAGGTGACGTTGCCGTCCTTGTCCTTGACCTCGACGCCCTGACCACCGTCGACCGCGCCGGTGAGGGTGCCCCAGCCGTCGATCTCGGTGATCTTGTTCTTCTTCATCAGGAAGTGGACGCCCTTGACGATGCCGCCGGAGACCTGACGGCTGCGCTTGTGGGTGGGCCCGAAGGCCATGGTGGCGTCGCCCTCGATGCCGTACTTGGCCTTCTCGTGGGTCAGCACGTGGGCGAGCTCGGCGTTCTTGAGCAGGGCCTTGGAGGGGATGCACCCGACGTTGAGGCAGACACCGCCCCAGTACTTCTCCTCCACCACGGCGACCTTCTTGCCGAGCTGGGCCGCGCGGATCGCGGCGACGTAGCCGCCGGGACCGGCGCCGAGGACGAGGACATCGAAGTGCGTGCTCACGGGCTCCACCCTAGGGCTCGCGCGCAGGTCGGCCCAAGGCGGGCGGGCACCCGGCACTACTCTTCGTCACGTGACGCTCTACGCCGCCTACGGGAGCAACCTCGATCCCGCCCGCATGGGCGAGCGCTGCCCCCACTCGCCGCTGCGCACGACCGGCTGGCTGGAGGGCTGGCGGCTGACCTTCGGTGGCGAGGAACACGGCTGGGACGGCGCCCTGCCCACCATCGTCCAGGACCCCTTCGAGCAGGTCTTCGTCGCCGTCTACGACGTCACCCGCGAGGACGAGAGCAGCCTCGACGGCTGGGAGCAGGCCGACACCGGCCTCTACCGCAAGACCCGGGTGCGGGTCTCCACGCTCACCGGCGAGCAGGTCACGTGGGCCTACGTCCTCGACGCCTACGAGGGCGGCCTGCCCTCCGCCTCCTACCTCGGCGTGCTGGCCGACGCCGCCGAGGCCGCCGACGCCCCTGCCGACTACGTCGCCGCCCTGCGCCGACGCCCCTGCCGCTCCTCCGGCCTGTAGCTCCCGGCCCCCGGCTCGCGACGGGTCGCGGCACGCATAGGCTGGGCCGGTGAACGACGACGCCTACTCCCTGGCCACCGACGCCGCCCAGAAGCTCGCCGACCTGACCGGCGTCGAGCGCCACGACGTGGCCCTGGTGCTCGGCTCGGGCTGGCTCCCCGCGGTGGACGCGCTCGGCGAGGCCACCGCCGAGATCGCCACGACCGACCTGCCCGGCTTCAACCCCGCCGCGGTCGCCGGCCACTCCGGCACGATCCGCTCGGTGCGCTCGGGCGAGCGCAACCTGCTGGTGTTCCTCTCGCGCACCCACTACTACGAGGGCAAGGGCGTGCCGGCCGTCGTCCACCCGGTCCGCACCGCGGCCGCCGCGGGGTGCTCGACGATCGTGCTCACCAACGGCTGCGGCGGGCTCAAGGAGACCTGGAGCCCCGGCCAGCCCGTGCTGATCAGCGACCACATCAACCTCACCGGCCGCTCCCCCATCGAGGGCGCGCGGTTCGTCGACCTCACCGACCTCTACTCCCCGCGCCTGCGCGCGCTGTGCCGCGAGATCGACCCGAGCCTCGACGAGGGCGTCTACGTCCAGTTCCCCGGACCGCACTACGAGACCCCCGCCGAGATCGGGATGGTCCGCGCCATCGGCGGCCACCTGGTCGGGATGAGCACGACCCTGGAGGCCATCGCCGCGCGCGAGGCCGGCATGGAGGTCCTCGGCATCAGCCTGGTCACCAACCTCGCCGCCGGCATGAGCGGCGAGCCGCTCGACCACGCCGAGGTCCTCGAGGCCGGCCGCGCCGCGGCCAGCCGGATGGGAGACCTCCTCTCCACGATCGTCCCGCGGATCTGATGGCCCCCGACGAGACGACCGGCGAGACACCCGACCCCACCGGCGACCTGTCCTCGGGTCGCGAGACCCGGGCCCGGCTGGTCGAGGCGGCCACGCGCGCCTTCGCCGACCACGGCGTGCAGAACGCCTCGCTGCTCGACATCACCCGCCAGGCCGGCCAGCGCAACCGGGGCGCCGTGCACTACCACTTCGGCTCGCGCGCTGGCCTGCTCACCACGGTGCTCGACCAGTTCACCGAGGTCCTCGCCGCGCGTGAGCGCGAGCTGCTCGCCGCGGCGCGCGAGCGGCCCGACGACGACCTCGGTGCGGCGATCGAGGCCGTCGTGCGGCCCAGCGTCGAGGTGGCCGAGGGCGACTGGCGCGGGCGCTGCTACCTCATGATCGTCGCGGAGCTCATCGCCGACGACCAGGCCCGCGCCCTCGACGGCGTGGAGGAGGCGCTGGCCCGCACCGGGGGCCACGAGGTCTACGCCCTCATCGTCGAGCGGATGCCGGCGCTGCCCGACGCGCTGCGCGAGGAGCGCCTGACCCTGATGACCGGCTTCGTGCTGCGCGCCATCGGCGACCGCGCCCGGGCCCTGGGCGGCGACTCCCCCCGGCGCGAGCGCCTCGACACCGACGCCTTCGTCGCCAACCTGGTGGCCATGGCCGCGGCGATGCTGCGCGCCCACCCCCTGCCCGACGTGCCCGCGTCCGGCCTGCCCGCGTGAGCACGCTGTCGGCGCGCATGCGCGAGGGGTCGATGGCCGAGCACCGCGCCGCCGAGGCCTCGGTCTTCGTCACCCGCCTGCTCGAGGGAGGGGTCGACGCCGCCGGCTACACCGCCTACCTGCTGCGGCTGCAGCGCGTGTACGCCGCGCTCGAGCGCACCGCCCGCGCCCACCTGCACCACCCCGGTGTCGTCGCGGTCCACGACCCCGACCTCGAGCGGTCGGCCGCGCTGGAGGCCGACCTGGAGCACTGGGCGCCCGGCGGACCCCGCGAGGTCGACTCCCCCGCGGTCGCGGCCTACGAGCGCCGCATCGAGGCCAGCACCGGCGTGGCCGGCGGCGCCGGCTTCGCGGCCCACCACTACACCCGCTACCTCGGCGACCTCTCCGGGGGCCAGGCCATCGGCCGCACCCTCGACCGGACCTTCGACCTCGGGGGCCGCGGCACGGACTTCTACCGCTTCGACGCCGTACCGAGGCCCAAGCCGTACAAGGACGCCTACCGCCTGCGCCTCGACGGGCTCGACCTCGACGAGGCGCAGCAGGAGGCGGTCGTGGCCGAGGTGCAGGCGGCCTTCGCCCTCAACCAGGCGCTCTTCGTCGAGCTCGCGGCGGAGCTGGACCTGCTCGGCGCGCGCTGACGCACGCGCGGCTTGGACCGCCGCGCTTGGGTGGACCCATGAGCACCTCCGCCCCGACCCCCGCGAGCATCCCGACCCGCACCCTCGGCACCGCCTCCCACGAGGGTCGACCCCTCACCGTCTCCGCCCTCGGCCTGGGCTGCATGGGCATGTCGGAGTTCTACGGCACCGGCGACGAGCAGACCGGCGTCGACACCATCCACCGCGCCCTCGACCTCGGCGTGACCTTCCTCGACACCGCCGACATGTACGGCCCGTTCACCAACGAGCAGCTGGTGGGCCGCGCCATCGCCGGACGCCGCGACGAGGTCCAGCTGGCCACGAAGTTCGGCAACGAGCGGCTGCCCGACGGCACCCGCCTGGGCATCAACGGCAGGCCCGACTACGTGCGCACCGCCTGCGACGCCTCGCTGCGCAGGCTCGGTGTGGACCACCTCGACCTCTACTACCAGCACCGTGTCGACAAGACCGTGCCGATCGAGGAGACCGTCGGCGCGATGGCCGAGCTCGTCGAGGCCGGCAAGGTCCGCCACCTGGGCCTCTCGGAGGCCTCGGCCGCCACGATCCGCCGCGCCCACGCCACCCACCCGATCACCGCGCTGCAGACCGAGTACTCCCTGTTCACCCGTGACCTCGAGGACGAGATCCTCCCCGTGCTGCGCGAGCTCGGCATCGGCCTGGTGCCCTACTCGCCGCTGGGTCGCGGCATCCTCACCGGCGCGATCACCGACGAGAGCCAGCTGGAGGAGGGCGACTCGCGTCGCACGGCGTACTTCCCCCGGCTCAACGGCGAGGGGCTGCGCGCCAACCTCGCGCTCGTGGCGAAGGTGCGCGGGATCGCCGAGGCCAAGGGCTGCACCCCCGGCCAGCTCGCGCTCGCCTGGGTGCTCGCGCAGGGCGACGACACCCTGGGCGTCGCCCCCATCCCCGGCACCAAGCGCGTGCGCTACCTGGAGGAGAACGCCGGGGCCGTCGCGGTCTCCCTCGACGCCGCCGACCTCGAGGCCCTCGAGCGCGCCGTGCCGCGCGACGCCGTCGTGGGCGAGCGCTACGGCGACATGAGCAGCATCGACGCCTGAGCGGGCGTGAGGGGGACCCGGTTTCCCTGCGCCGGCGAGGGGCAGCATCCGGTCGTGCCCTGTCGTCCCCTGGTCGCCCTGCTCTCCCTCCTCGTCGGCGTCACCGCCGCCTGCAGCAGTGGCGGCGGCCAGGACGGGTCGGGCGGGCCCGGCGCTCCCGCCGCGTCCTCGCCGGCCACGCCCACCCCGAGCGACCCGGCGCCCCCCGCCCGCTCGACCGCCGTCACCCTGGACCGGGGCACGAGCACCCGGTGCGCGCCGGCCCGGAAGCCCTACGTGGTCTGGGAGTCGTTCCGGGTGAGCGCCCCGGCGACGGTCGAGCGCCTGGTGCTCGGGGGGCTGCGGGGGGTCGAGGTCTCCGGGCAGTCGATCAGTCGCCGCCCGCCCGGGCAGGGGTCCTACACCGGCATGGCCCGCGGCACCGCGCCTCCCCGCGGCGAGCGCGACACCGTGGCGTGGGGCGAGCGGAGCGCCCTGCCCGCGCAGGTGGGGCCCGGCGACTACTACGTCTTCGCACGCGTCTCGCAGGCCCGCCGCGGCGGCGGCTGGGACCGCTTCGGCCTGGAGTTCACCGACGCCGACGGGGTGGCCGGCAGTGTGGCGCGCGCCTGGGCCACCGGCTTCCGGGCCGCGTCGGACCCGGTGTCGGCGCCGGGTGGTCGCTGCGGCTCCTGAGCGCCCGCGGCGCCGGACCGGCCCGGCTAGGACCGCCGGTCGCCACGCACTAGCGTCAGCCCCATGACCCGCCCCGACCTCGCCACACTGCTCGACCTCGCCCGCGCCTGGAGCGCCGACGACCCCGACCCGGCCACCCGGGCCGAGCTGGACGCGGTCGTGGCGGCGGCCGAGGCGGGCGACGCGGCGGCGCAGGGCGACCTGGCCGACCGCTTCGACGGCACGCTGGAGTTCGGCACGGCCGGCCTGCGCGGCGCCCTGGGTGCGGGGCCCCGCCGGATGAACCGCGTCGTGGTGACGCGGGCGGCCGCCGGCCTCGCGGCGTACCTCCGGGAGACGGGGGCGCGCGGCGGCGTGGTGATCGGCTACGACGCGCGGCACAACAGCGACGTCTTCGCGCGCGACACCGCCGAGGTGATGACCGGCGCCGGCTTCGAGGCCCACCTGCTGCCCGCCCCCCTGCCGACACCCGTGCTGGCCTACGCCATCCGCGAGCTCGGCTGCGCCGCCGGCGTGATGGTCACCGCCAGCCACAACCCGCCCGAGGACAACGGCTACAAGGTCTACCTCGGCGACGGCAGCCAGATCGTCGCCCCCGTCGACGCCGCCATCGCCGCGCAGATCGCCGCGGTCGGCCGGGTCGCCGACGTGCCCCGCGGTCGCCCCGGGCGGGTGCTGGGCGAGGAGGTCGTCGACCGCTACCTCGACACCACCGCCGCCCTCGTGGCCGACGGGCCGCGCGACCTCGACATCGTCTACACCCCCCTGCACGGCGTCGGCGGCACCTCGGTCGCCGCGGTGCTGGAGACGGCCGGCTTCGCGGCCCCCCGCGTGGTGGAGCAGCAGGAGCAGCCCGACCCCGACTTCCCCACCGTCGCCTTCCCCAACCCCGAGGAGCCGGGCGCCATGGACCTGGCCATGGAGCTGGCCGCCCGCGTCGACGCCGACCTCGTGGTCGCCAACGACCCCGACGCCGACCGCTGCGCGGCGGCCGTGCCGACCCCGCAGGGCTGGCGCATGCTGCGCGGCGACGAGGTCGGCGCCCTGCTCGCCGACCACCTGCTGCGCTCGGGCCGCGAAGGCACCTACGCCACCTCCCTCGTCTCCTCCAGCCTGCTCGGCACCATGGCCGCTGCCGCCGGCCAGCCCTACGTCGAGACCCTCACCGGCTTCAAGTGGATCGGTCGCGTCGACGGCCTCGCCTTCGGCTACGAGGAGGCGCTCGGCTACTGCTGCGACCCCGAGCACGTGCGCGACAAGGACGGCGTCTCGGCGCTCCTGCTGCTGTGCGACATCGCCGCCGGGGCCAAGGCCGAGGGCCGCACGCTGCTGGACCTGCTCGACGACATCGCGCGCCGCCACGGCCTGCACGCCACCGACCAGCTCTCGGTGCGCGTCGAGGACCTCGGCGTCATCACCCGGGCGATGCAGACGCTGCGCTCCACCCCGCCGACCGTGCTCGGCGGCCTCGCGGTGGAGGCGGTCGACGACCTCGCCGCTCCGCCCGCCGGCGGCCTGCCGCCCACCGAGGGTCTCCGCTACCGCCTCGCCGAGGGCGCGCGCGTGGTCGTGCGCCCCAGCGGCACCGAGCCCAAGCTCAAGTGCTACCTCGAGGTGGTCGTGCCCGTGGAGGCCGGCCCTGACGACGACGCGGCCGATGCCGTCGCGGCCGCCCGCATCGTCGCCGCGGGACGCCTCGACGCCGTCCGCACCGACCTCGCGGCCGCCGCGGGGCTGTAGCCGCGGCCGGGCGCGGTCACGGCGTCGGGATCACACGAGCAGGGTCACGACGAGGGCGACGGCGAGCACCACGACGACGCCCACCCAGGGCCAGCTGGTGGTGCGCCCCGCCTCGCCGAGCAGCGCCTCCTGCTCGGGCGAGCGGGCCGCCACCCCGCGGGCCAGACGGGCCTGCTCGGCCAGGTGACGCAGCCGCTGCTCGACGAAGTCGGCCTGGTCGACGCCCTTGCCCGCGGGCGCGGTGACCTCGCTGAGCCAGCTGCTGGGGCGACTTCCCCGACGGGCCGCACGTGCCTCGCCGATGAGCTGGCGCGAGCTGCGCGCGATGGTCGGGGAGACGAAGCGGCGCTCACCGGCGAAGACGGCCAGGACGTGGCGCACGACCACGCTGGTGACCGCGGCCAGCGGCACCCGGTCGGTGCGCACGAGGTGGCGCAGCACCAGCACGTCGCCCTCGACCCAGACGGCCGGGCGCAGCATGACCAGCCACACCACGACCTCGAACAGCGCGACGCCCACGACGAGCGCCGGGCCCAGACCGCCGTACACGCCGGCCAGGACGAGGACGGCCGGACCGATGGCGAGACCGAGGTAGCCGGTGAACCTGCCGTTGCTGGGCGGGAAGCGCTGGACCTCGACGCTCTCGTCGACCACGTGACTCTCCTCCGCGTGCGCTCGCTGCGGGGCCCGGTGGGGCCCGGTCGCCGGTTGGGGCACCGACGGCGCGCAACCCTATGCTGCCCTCATGCCTATCACTGCCTCGTCGGCTGCCACCGCGCCGACCGGCGGCAGCGGCCTCGCGGACGTCACCTCGTCCGACGCGGCGCTGCGCCGTTTCCTCCACGGGCTCCCCGGCGTCGACCAGGTCGGCGCCGAGGCCCGGGCCGCGTCGCTGGCGACGCGCTCGATCAAGACCACGGCCAAGGAGCACGCGCTCGACCTGGCCATCCGCATGGTCGACCTCACCACCCTCGAGGGCTCCGACACCCACGGCAAGGTGCGCGCGCTGGCCGCCAAGGCCGTGCGCCCCGACCCCGCCGACCCGGCGTGCCCATCTGCGGCCGCGGTGTGCGTGTACCCCGACATGGTCGCCACCGCCAAGGAGACCCTCGGCGACAGCGGCGTTCACGTGGCCGCCGTGGCCACCGCCTTCCCGAGCGGTCGCGCGGCCCTCGACATCAAGCTCGCCGACACCCGCGACGCGGTCGAGGCCGGCGCCGACGAGATCGACATGGTCATCGACCGTGGGGCCTTCCTCTCCGGCCGCTACCTCCAGGTCTTCGAGGAGATCGTGGCCGTGCGCGAGGCCTGCGCCCGCGCCGATGGCGAGGACGCCCACCTCAAGGTGATCTTCGAGACCGGCGAGCTGCAGACCTACGACAACGTCCGCCGCGTTTCCTGGCTGGCCATGCTGGCCGGCGCCCACTTCATCAAGACCTCGACCGGCAAGGTGCAGCCCGCCGCCACCCTGCCGGTGACGCTGGTGATGCTGGAGGCCGTGCGCGACTTCCGCCGCCAGACCGGCCAGATGGTCGGGGTGAAGCCCGCGGGCGGCATCCGCACCAGCAAGGACGCGATCAAGTACCTCGTGATGGTCAACGAGGTCGCCGGCGCCGACTGGCTCGACCCGGACTGGTTCCGCTTCGGCGCCTCGACGCTCCTCAACGACCTGCTCATGCAGCGCACCAAGCTGCGCACCGGCCGCTACTCCGGCCCCGACTACTTCACCCTGGACTGATCCCATGACACCCAGCAGCCCCTTCGACTACGCCCCCGCGCCCGAGTCACGCGCCGTGGTGGACATCAAGGCGACCTACGGCCTCTTCGTCGGCGGAGAGTTCGTCGACGGCCACGGCACGCCCTTCAAGACCGTCGACCCCGCCACCGAGGAGGTCCTCGCCGAGGTCGCCGAGGCCAGCGACGCCGATGTCGACGCCGCGGTCAAGGCCGCCCGCAAGGCCCACGAGCGCGTGTGGGGCCGGATGCCCGGCCGCGAGCGCGCCAAGTACCTCTACCGCATCGCGCGGATCATCCAGGAGCGCAGCCGCGAGCTGGCCGTGCTGGAGACCATCGACAACGGCAAGCCGATCAAGGAGTCGCGCGACGTCGACGTGCCGACGGTCGCCGCGCACTTCTTCTACTACGCCGGCTGGGCCGACAAGCTCGAGCACGCGGGCTACGGCACGACCCCGCTCGGCGTCGCCGGCCAGGTCATCCCGTGGAACTTCCCGCTGCTGATGCTGGCGTGGAAGGTCGCGCCCGCCCTGGCCTGCGGCAACACCGTGGTGCTGAAGCCGGCCGAGACGACGCCGCTGACCGCGCTGCTCTTCGCCGAGATCTGCCAGCAGGCCGACCTGCCCGCGGGCGTCGTCAACATCGTCACCGGCGCGGGCGCCACCGGCCAGGCCCTCGTGGCCCACCCCGGCGTGGACAAGGTCGCCTTCACCGGCTCGACCGCGGTCGGCAAGGCCATCGCCCGCACGGTGGCCGGCACCTCCAAGAAGGTCACGCTCGAGCTGGGCGGCAAGGCGGCCAACATCGTCTTCGACGACGCCCCCGTCGACCAGGCCGTCGAGGGCATCGTCACCGGCATCTTCTTCAACCAGGGCCACGTCTGCTGCGCCGGCTCGCGCCTGCTGGTGCAGGAGTCGATCGCCGAGGAGGTCCTCGACCGGCTGCGCGAGCGGATGTCGACCCTGCGCCTGGGCGACCCGCTCGACAAGAACACCGACATCGGGGCCATCAACTCCGCCGCCCAGCTCGCCCGCATCCGCGAGCTGGCCGACATCGGCGAGCAGGAGGTCTCCGGCGAGCGCTGGTCGCCGGCCTGCGAGCTGCCCGAGCGGGGCTTCTGGTTCCCCCCGACGGTCTTCACCGGGGTGACCCAGGCCCACCGCATCGCCCGCGAGGAGATCTTCGGCCCCGTGCTGTCGGTGCTGACCTTCCGCACCCCCTCCGAGGCGGTCGAGAAGGCCAACAACACCCCCTTCGGCCTCTCCGCCGGCATCTGGTCGGAGAAGGGCTCGCGCATCCTGGAGATCGCCAGCCGGCTGCGCGCCGGCGTGGTGTGGGCCAACACGTTCAACAAGTTCGACCCCACCAGCCCCTTCGGCGGCTACCAGGAGTCCGGCTACGGGCGCGAGGGCGGCCGTCACGGCCTCGCGGCCTACCTCGAGGGAGGACAGCGATGAGCGACCGCATCGACGTGCGCAAGACCTACAAGCTCTACGTCGGGGGCGCCTTCCCCCGCTCGGAGTCCGGCTACACCTACGAGGTCACCGACGCGAAGGGAGCCTTCGTGGCCAACGCCGCCCTCGCCTCGCGCAAGGACGCCCGCGACGCCGTCGTCGCCGCCCGCAAGGCCTTCGGTCCCTGGTCGGGCCGCACGGCCTACAACCGCGCCCAGGTGCTCTACCGCGTCGCCGAGGTGCTCGAGGACCGTCGCCCGCAGTTCGTGCAGGCCGTCGTGCAGTCCGAGGGACTCTCGGCGAGCAAGGCCGAGCGCGTGGTCGACGAGTCCGTCGACCGGCTGGTCTGGTACGCCGGCTGGGCCGACAAGATCACCCAGGTGGTCGGCGGCGCCAATCCCGTCGCCGGGCCGTTCTTCAACCTCACCACCCCCGAGGCCACCGGCGTCGTCGCCGTCCTCGCCCCCGAGCGGTCCTCGCTGCTCGGGCTGGTCACCGCGATCGCGCCGGTCGTCGTCACGGGCAACACCGCGGTCGTCGTGTCGTCGTACTCCCGGCCGCTGGCGGCCGTGACCCTCGCCGAGGTGCTCGCCACCTCCGACGTGCCCGGCGGCGTGGTCAACGTGCTGACCGGGTCGGCCGCGACCCTCGGCCCGTGGCTGGCCTCGCACATGGACGTCAACGCCCTCGACCTGCTCGGCACCGCGGGCCAGACCGAGCTGGCGCGCGACCTGGAGGTGGCCGCGGCCGACAACCTCAAGCGCGTGCGTCGCGCCCCGGCGGCCGAGCCCGACTTCACCCGCGAGCCCGGGCTCGACACCATGACCGACTTCCTGGAGCTCAAGACGGTCTGGCACCCGATGGGCGTCTGACCCGGGTCACTCACCCCGACAGCAGCGACGTCAGCGACGCCCCCGGCCCACGGCCGGGGGCGTCGTCGCGTGCGGGCTCGCGTGGGAGGCTCGCCTGGCGGGGTCAGCCCGCGGCGGCCAGGGCGCTGCGGGTGGCGGTGACCACGTCGGCGACGGCCTGCCGCGCGGCGACCGGGTCGACCGGGCGCGCGGCGGTGAGGGTCACCCGCACGACGGCGCTGCCCTCGCGGAACCACACCCGCGAGACGCCCGTCGGGTCGTCGCCGTCGAGCAGGGTGCCGCAGGCCTCGAGGTCGGCGGGGAGGCCGACGACCGGCGACTCCACCGTCTCACCGCGCGAGCGCATCAGCGCGCACGCCTCGTCCCAGGTGCGCTGGGCGGCCTCCTCGTCGCTCTCGGGGGCCGCCGACCCGGTGTCGGTCGAGGGCGAGCCGGAGGCCTCCGTGGCGGGCCCCGCGGAGGACCCGGTGGACGACCCGGTGGAGCCGGACTCCTCGGGCTCCTCCTCGACGACGACCGGCACGCTGAGGACCCCGATCGAGCCGACGTCGTAGGCGCGCAGGCGACAGCCGCCGGCCACGAGGTCGCCGGTGGCCTCGACGCCCGGCGCCTGCCAGTCGAGGCTGCGCAGCAGGGAGGTGTCGAGCACCTGGGCGCAGACGCGCGGGGAGACGTCGGGCGGGTCGGCGACGGGAGCCTCTCCCCCGCCGGCGACGGCCGTCGCCGTCACGACCACGACCGCGCCCGCCACGAAACCCGCCGCGACGCCGAGCGCGGTCCTCTTCTCCACCATGGGGCCCTCCTGCCCGCCGGGCCCGCCCCCGAAACACCGACGCCCCGCGCCAGGCGGCACAATGGGCCGGTGCGTGCCCGGGTGATCGTCCTCGCCGGCCCCTCCGGGTCGGGCAAGTCGCGACTCGCGGAGCGGATCGGGCTGCCCGTGCTGCGCCTTGACGACTTCTACAAGTCCGGGGGCGACCCCACGCTCCCGCGGATCACCGAGGGCGCCAACGCCGGCATCGTCGACTGGGACCACCCCGACTCCTGGCTGCCCGAGGACGCCCTGGAGGCGATGGTCGCGCTGTGCCGCGACGGGCGCGCGGAGGTGCCGGTCTACGACATCGCCCACGACGGCCGCACCGGCACCCGGATGCTCGACCTCGGCGGCGGCGACCTCTTCCTCGCCGAGGGCATCTTCGCCCAGGACGTCGTGGGCCCGGCCCGCGAGGCGGGGATCCTCGGCGCGGCACTGTGCATCCGTCGCTCGGCCGCGCTCACCTTCTGGCTGCGCCTGACCCGCGACCTGCGCGAGCACCGCAAGCCGCCGCTGGTGCTGGTGCGCCGGGGGCTGGCCCTGGCCCGCGCCCAGCGCGGCGTGGTGGCCGACGCCGTGGCCAAGGGCTGCCGCCCGGTCTCCCCCGACGAGGCTGTGGCCGTGGTCGACGCCGTGCGGGCCGGGGCGCCGGCGCCGTGACCGGCGGCGCCCCGCTGCCCTTCGGGCCCGCGCTGCGCCAGCCCGACCAGCGCTCCTGCGGCGCGGCGGTGGTGGTCGTGGCACGCATGCTGGCCGACCCGGCGTACGCCGAGCGCGCCCTGCCCCGCTTCGGCGCGGAGGTGCTGGCCGCCCACCAACGGCTGACCGGGGCGCGGGACGCGACCGGTGCCCTGCAGGCGCCGTGGCCGCGCGCCGTCGGCACTCCCCCGTGGGCCGTCGCCCGCGCGCTGCCCCGCGGCCCCCACGGGGTGCGCCGCGCCCGCGGCCGCTTCGAGGACCTGCTGCGCGCGGTCGGCCACGGCCCGGCCGCGCTCTACGTGGGCGACCGGTGGCTGCCGCGCCACGTGCTGCTCGCGGTGGGACGCGACGGCGACGGGCCCGCGGCCCGCCTGGGGGTCTACGACCCCGGGTCCGGCACGCTGCGCACCCTGACCCGCGACGCCTACGCCGACGCCGCACTCCCCCTCGGCCGCTGGCGGCGACCCTGGTTCGTCGTGCTGCCGACGCGGTCGGCTCAGGCCTCGGCGGCCAGCGCGGCGTAACCGGGCTTGACCACCCCGTCGATGATCGCGAGGCGCTCGTCGAAGGGCAGGAAGGCCGACTTCATCGCGTTGACGGTGAACCACTGCAGGTCGTCGAGCCCGTAGCCGAAGGCGTCGACCAGCGAGGTCATCTCCGCGGTCATCGACGTGCGGCTCATCAACCGGTTGTCGGTGTTGACGGTGACCCGGAAGCGCAGGTCGGTGAGCAGCTTGATCGGGTGCTCCGCGATCGAGGCCGCCGCGCCGGTCTGCACGTTGGAGGCCGGGCACATCTCCAGCGGGATCCGCTGGTCGCGCACGTAGGAGGCCAGCCGGCCCAGGGTGACCGAGCCGTCGTCGGCGACGTCGATGTCGTCGACGATGCGCACGCCGTGGCCGAGCCGGTCGGCGCCGCACCACTGGATGGCCTCCCAGATCGACGGCAGCCCGAAGGCCTCGCCGGCGTGGATGGTGAAGTGGGCGTTCTCGCGCTGGAGGTACTCGAAGGCGTCGAGGTGGCGGGTGGGAGGGAAGCCCGCCTCGGCTCCGGCGATGTCGAAGCCGGCGACGCCGCGGTCGCGCCAGGCGATGGCGAGCTCGGCGATCTCCATCGACCGGGCCTGGTGGCGCATCGCGGTGAGCAGCTGGCGCACGACGATGCGCCCGCCGGTGGCGGCGACGCCCTGCGCGAAGCCCTCGGCCACGGCCGCGACGACCTCGTCGAGGGTGAGCCCGGCGTCGACGTGCTGCTCGGGGGCGTAGCGGACCTCGGCGTAGACCACGCCGTCGGCGGCGAGGTCCTCGACGCACTCCCGCGCGACCCGGGTGATCGCGGGGCCGTGCTGCATGACCGCGACCGTGTGGTCGAAGGTCTCGAGGTAGCGCACCAGCGACCCGGAGTCGGCCGACTCGGCGAACCACGCCCCGAGCGCCTCCGCGGAGTCGGCGGGCAGCGCGTGGCCGACCTCGGCGGCCAGCTCGAGGATCGTCTGGGGGCGCAGGCCGCCGTCGAGGTGGTCGTGCAGGAGCACCTTGGGCGCGCGCCGCACCTGGTCGTGGGTGGGCGTGGGGCGGGCGGTCGCTGCGGTCGGTGCGGTCACCCCCCGATCCTCCCGCACCGCCACCCACGACCGGAGCGCCGGGTGGCGCGCTAGGGTCCCCAGACGGTGTCCGGTCGCGGCCGGCGCCACGACCGCCACCCGCCACGAGAGGCCCCCCATGCGCACCTTCAGCACCTTCGACGAGCTCTCCGCCGCCGCCGGCGAGGAGCTCGGCACCAGCGACTGGGTCGAGATCGACCAGGCGCGCGTCGACACCTTCGCCGACGCCACGGGCGACCACCAGTGGATCCACGTCGACGTCGAGCGCTCGGCCGAGGGCCCCTTCGGCGGCACCATCGCCCACGGCTACCTCACGCTCTCGCTCATCCCGTGGCTCGGCTCCTCGGTCTTCGCGCTCGAGACCCCCGGGGCCAAGCTCAACTACGGCGTCAACAAGGTCCGCTTCCCGAACCCGCTCCGCGTGGGCAAGCGGGTGCGCCTCACGGTCACCATGGGCGAGGTCACCGACCTCCCGGCCGGCAAGCAGATCACCCTGCGCCACGTCGTCGAGATCGAGGACGAGCCCAAGCCGGCCTGCGTGGCCGAGACCGTCGTCCTCCTGCTCGAGGGCTGAGCCCGCGCGGCGGCGCTCAGGCGCTGCCGAACGGCGTGAGCAGCTGGTCGACCGGGGCGAAGGCGTCGGTGAGCACCTCGGCGTCGCCGGTGAAGGCGTCGAGGTCGGCGTCGGCGCGCACCTCCCACGCCAGGTCGCGGCCCTCCAGGCCCGCCGCCAGCGCCGCGAGGTCGAGGGGCCGGTCGGAGCCGACGACCACGACGTTGCCGCCCGCGGTGCCGGCGAAGGCCGCCGGCCGGGCGAGCACGGCGACGTGGTCGAAGACCTCCCGCAGCGTCGCGGTCTCGGCCCGCACGAAGGCCAGCGGGCCGTGGTCGATGAGGTTCATGACGTAGACGCCGCCGGGCCGCAGCACGCGGCGCACGTCGTCGACGGCCTCGACCGTCGTGAGGTGCCACGGCACGGAGACCCCTCCGAAGGCATCGCCCACCACGAGGTCGCGGCTGTCGTCGGCGAGCCGGTCGAGGCCCAGGCGCCCGTCCTCGACACGCACCTCGAGGTCGGGGCCGGTCTCGAGCCCGAGCCGGTCGCGGTCGACCTCGATCACCCCCGCGTCGATCTCGGAGACCACGCTCGAGGTGCCGGGCCTGACCTCGGCGAGGTAGCGCGGAAGCGTCAGCCCGCCGCCGCCGAGGTGGAAGGCCTCGAGGGCCTCGCCGGCGGGGAAGGCGGTGTCGACGACCGTGGCCGCGGCCTGCACGTACTCGAAGTCGAGGTAGGTCGGATCGGAGAGGTCGACGTAGGAGTTGCGCACCCCGTCGAGCACCAGCACCCGGCCGTCGGGCCGCTCCGGGTCGTCCTCGACGACCGCGCAGTGGTAGGTCGTCTCCACGTCGCAGCCGCCGGGGGCCACGGCGGCGCCGAGTCCCGCGGCGCCGACCAGCAGGAGGGCGGCCGCGCCGGCACGCCAGCCGCGCACGCGCCAGTCGGCCGCGACCCCCGCGAGCACGAGCAGCACGCCGAGACCCACCAGGATCGTGCTGACCGGCACCGTCGAGACCAGCACGAACCCGGTCACGACCGTGCCGGCGATGGACCCGGCGGTGCCGAGCCCGGAGAGCCGGCCCACGACCGTGCCGGTCTCGGCCAGGGTCGTCAGCCGCAGCTTGGTCACCATCGGCGTCACCGCCGCCAGCAGGGCGCCGGGCACGAGGATGGTCAGCGTCGCGGTCGGCAGCAGCAGTCCGCCCGAGTCGAGCTCGGCGGCGCTGCGCACCAGCAGGGGGGTCAGCGCCACGACCACCCCCGAGACGGCCAGCAGCGCGCCGAGGGTGC
Source organism: Nocardioides sp. P86 (assembly GCF_023712465.1). NCBI lineage: Bacteria > Bacillati > Actinomycetota > Actinomycetes > Propionibacteriales > Nocardioidaceae > Nocardioides > Nocardioides sp. P86. The sequence continues at coordinate 895,640 of NZ_JAMAYE010000002.1, forward strand.
GCCGCGGGTCGACGACGTCGGCGGCGCGACCGCCCGCCCAGGAGCCGAGGGCGATCGCGGCCAGCGCGATCCCGATGACCACGGTGTTGGTCTCGAGGGTGAGTCCGAGGTAGGGCGCCAGCAGCCGCAGCGCCACCAGCTCGACCACGAGCACGGCCGCCGAGGAGCCGAAGACCAGCGCGCCCGCGGCGCGCGGGCCCAGGCCCGTGGCCGGGGTGCCGGCCGGGGTGCCGGCCGGCGTGCCGGTGGGGTCGGGGGTCATCCCACGCGGTCGATGACGATCGGGCCGACGGCGACCTCGGTGCCGGCGGGCACGACGTCGTAGCCGCCCTCCAGCGAGGCCAGGGCGCGCTCGAAGCGGGCCGGCTCGTCGGTGTGCAGCGTGAGCAGCGGCTCGCCCGCGCGCACGGCGTCGCCCGGGCGGGCGTGCCACACGACCCCGGCGCCGGCCTGCACCGGGTCCTCCTTGCGGGCACGGCCCGCACCCAGGCGCCACGCGGCCATGCCCACGGCCATCGCGTCGAGGCGGCTGAGGACACCGTCGGCCGGGGCGGTGACGACGTGCTGCTCGCGGGCCACCGGCAGCGTGGCGTCGGGGTCGCCGCCCTGGGCGGCGACCATGGCCCGCCAGGCGTCCATGGCCGACCCGTCGGCGAGCCGGTCGGCGGGGTCGACGTCGGTGACGCCGGCCGCGGTGAGCATCTCGCGGGCCAGCGCGACGGTGAGCTCGACGACGTCGGCGGGTCCGCCACCGGCGAGGACCTCCACCGACTCGCCCACCTCGAGGGCGTTGCCGGCGGTCAGGCCGAGCGGGGTCGACATGTCGGTGAGCAGGGCGACCGTGCGCACGCCGGCGTCGGTGCCGAGGGCGACCATCGTCTCCGCCAGCTCGCGGGCCCGGTCGACGGACTTCATGAACGCCCCGGTGCCGACCTTGACGTCGAGCACCAGGGCGCCGGTGCCCTCGGCGATCTTCTTGCTCATGATCGAGGAGGCGATGAGCGGGATCGCCTCGACCGTGCCGGTGACGTCGCGCAGGGCGTAGAGCTTCTTGTCGGCCGGGGCGAGCCCGTCGCCGGCGGCGCAGATGACCGCGCCGACCGACTCCAGCTGGCCCATCATCTCCTCGTTCGACAGCGCAGCGCGCCAGCCGGGGATCGACTCGAGCTTGTCGAGGGTGCCGCCGGTGTGGCCCAGGCCGCGACCTGAGAGCTGCGGCACGGCCACGCCGCAGGCGGCGACGAGCGGGGCGAGCGGGAGGGTGATCTTGTCACCCACGCCACCGGTGGAGTGCTTGTCGGCGGTGGGCCGCGAGAGCGAGGAGAAGTCCATGCGCTCCCCCGACGCGATCATCGCGGCGGTCCAGCGGGCGATCTCGGCGCGATCCATGCCGTTGAGCAGGATCGCCATCGCCAGCGCCGACATCTGCTCGTCGGCGACCTCGCCGCGGGTGTAGGCGTCGACGACCCAGTCGACCTGGCTGTCGCTGAGGCGCTGGCCGTCGCGCTTGGTCGTGATGACCTCGACCGCGTCGTGCTTGCTCACGTGGGGCTCCTTGTCGACGGCTCCGTCGCCGTCACCGTTGGGCTGGGACCGGCACCCTAGGACAGGTCGTCGGGTCCGAAGGCATCCGGCAGCACCTCGGCCATGGTGCGCAGCCCGGAGACGGTCCACAGCTGCAGCTCACGACCGCCGTTCTCGAACAGCAGCTGGCGGCAGCGCCCGCACGGCATGATGACCGCGCCGTCGCCGTTGACGCACACGAAGTGCGTCAGCCGGCCCCCGCCGGTCAGGTGCAGCTGGCCCACGAGGCCGCACTCCGCGCACAGCGTCACGCCGTACGCCGCGTTCTCGACGTTGCAGCCGGCCACGGTGCGCCCGTCGTCGACCCGCGCCGCCGCGCCCACCGCGAAGCGGGAGTAGGGGGCGTAGGCGTGCGTCGCCGCCTCGACCGCGACGGCCCGCAGGGCCGCCCAGTCGAACCCGTCCGGGGAGTCCGGGACGTCCAGGACGTCGGGGACGGCCACGTCAGGCCTTCACGAACGGCTCGCCGTCGGCGGCGGGTGGTCGCACCCGTCCGACGAAGCCGGCCACGACGATGACGGTGGCGAGGTAGGGCAGGGCGCCGATCAGGTCGCCGGGGATCCGGTCGACCAGGCTCAGCTGGGTGCCGAGGTTGCGCATGAACCCGAAGAACACCGCGGCCAGCGCGGCCCAGACCGGGTGCCAGCGACCCATGATGACCGCGGCGAGGGCGATGAAGCCCGTGCCGGCCGACATCTCCTTGTCGAAGGCCCCGGAGCTGCCGACGGTGTAGTAGGCGCCGCCGAGCCCGGCCAGCAGGCCGCCGAAGAGCACCGCCTGCCAGCGCAGCCGGTTGACCTTGATGCCCACGGTGTCGGCGGCCTTGGGGTGCTCGCCGACCGCGCGCACCCGCAGGCCCCAGCGGGTCTGGAAGAGCAGCAGCGCGACGACCACGACCGCGGCGTAGGTGAGGTAGACCAGGATCGTCTGCTCGAAGAGCGCCTGACCGATCACCGGGATGTCGCTGAGCACGGGCACGGCCAGCGGCTCGAGCGGGTCGGGGTTGTTGAGGCGACCGGTGCTCTCGCTGGGGATCTGGCCCAGCAGGAAGCCGGTCAGGCCGGTGGCGAAGGCGACGATGACGACGCCGAGCACGACCTGGTTGACCTGGTAGCGCAGCGCGAAGAGACCCAGGATCGCCGAGACGAGCATGCCGGCGAGCGCGCCGCCGAGCAGGCCGAAGGGCGCGCACAGCCACAGCGGGATGAAGGCCAGCGACGACAGCGCGATGCTGGCGAAGAGCGAGGCCGAGAAGGCGCCGGCGAGGAACTGGCCCTCGATGGCGATGTTGATGACGCCGGCCCGCTCGCACACCACGCCGGCCAGTGCGCCGAGCACCAGCGGGGTGGCGATGCTGATCGTGCCGGGGATCGGGTTGGAGATCGAGGCCTGGAAGCCCTCGCCCTGGTCGGCGAAGGCCCACGCCATGAAGGCGACGTAGAACGACAGCCCGACCAGCACGTAGAGCAGGAGCCCGAGTCCGCCGCGGGGCACGCGGTTGAGGGCGGCGAGCACCACGCCGGCCAGGGCGAGCACCAGGGCGACCCAGTTGACCAGGGAGCCGTCGAGGGAGCGCGGCTGACTGTCGGCCGAGCGCTGGGCCTCGAGCAGGTAGGTGACCGAGAAGCTGTCGGTGGTGAGCCGGAAGAGCAGCACCATCGCGGCGGCCAGGGCGAAGACCACGACCAGCCGCACCTGACGGCGCACGTCGGCCCGGTCGCGCACCTGCTCCTCGGGGGCCTCGCTGCGTGCGGGGGCGTCGACGACGCTCATCCTCCCCATCCCTTCGCCTCGACGCTGGAGCCCTGCCCGCGTCCCTTGATCCGGAAGATGCCGCGCACCAGGGCCGGTGCGGCGACGAACAGCACGATGAGCGCCTGGAGCACCTGCGAGAGCTCCGGGGCGATGCCGGCGGCGCCCTGCATCGACAGGCCTCCGGCCGAGAGCGCCCCGAAGAGCAGACCGGCCAGGACCGTGCCGACGGGGGTGGCCCGGCCCAGCAGGGCGACCGTGATGGCGTCGAAGCCCACGGTGCCGGCGACCTGGTCGGTCACCGAGTTCTGCTGGCCCAGCACCGTCATCGTGACCGCCAGCCCGGCCAGCACGCCGGCCAGCGTCATCGCGGTGACGTAGACCCGGGGCACGCTCATGCCGGCGGTGCGGGCGGCGTCGGGGTTGGCGCCGACGGCGCGCATCTCGAAGCCCAGCGTGCTGCGCTCCAGCAGCCACCACACGACGAGGGCGGCCAGCACGGCCAGCACGATCCCGAGGTGCAGGTTGCCGATCGCGGGGAAGGTCGCGCTGTCGTCGACCGGCGGGGAGAGCTTGTTGTCGCTGTTGGGGCGCTGGAAGGCCTCGAGACCGAGGAAGTAGAGCACCACGAAGCGGGCGACGTTGTTGAGCATGATCGTGGTGATCACCTCGTGGGCGCCGGTGCGGGCCTTGAGCAGCCCGATCACCCCGCCCCACAGCGCGCCGGCCACCAGCGCCGCGAGCAGCGCCACGAGCGCGTGCAGCCCGGTGGGCAGGTCCCAGGTGAAGCCGACGTAGCCCGCGGCGAGGCCCGCGACCAGCATCTGCCCCTGGGCGCCGATGTTGAACAGCCCGGCGCGGAAGGCCAGGCTCACGCCCAGGCCGGCGCAGATGAGCGGGGCGGCGCGGTTGAGGGTGCGGGTGAGGGCGTCGGCGCCGCCGAGCGAGCCGTTGACCAGCGCGGCGTAGCCGTCGCCGACCGCCTCGCCGGCGAAGCGGAAGAAGTCCCAGGGGTAGCTGAAGAAGTACGGCAGCGAGCCCAGCACGCGCTCGGTGGAGAACACGATGAGCACCGCGCCGACCACGAGCGCCAGCACGACGGCCAGCACGCTGTCGACGACGGTCGGCACGAAGGCGGAGGCGTCGAAGCGCCGGCGCGGCGCGGCGGCGGCCTCGTGGGGGTCGACCCGCTCGGGGTCGACGACGGACGGGGCGGCGGGGCCCTTCTGCGGGTCGCTCATGCCGCTCCTCCCCCGGTGCCGTGGGTGCCGGCGCCGGTGGCGCCGGTGGCCCCGGCCTGGTCGGTGTCCGTGGCGCCGGCCATCATCAGGCCGATCTCCTCTCGGGGGATGTCGGGGGTGACGGTGCCGACGATGCGGCCGTCGTACATGACCGCGATCCGGTCGGAGAGCGCGAAGACCTCGTCGAGCTCGGTCGACACGATGATCACCGCCGTGCCCTTGTCGCGCTCCTCGACGATGCGCTTGTGGATGAACTCGATGGAGCCGACGTCGACGCCGCGGGTGGGCTGGGAGGCGATGAGCACCTTGAGCGGGCGGGAGAACTCCCGGGCCACGACGACCTTCTGCTGGTTGCCGCCCGAGAGCGCGCTGACGGGGGTCTCCATGGTCTCGGTGCGGATGTCGAACTCCTCGATGCGCTGGCGGGCGTTGGCCTCGATGGCGCCCAGGCGCAGCGCGGGGCCGCTGGCGAACCGCTCGCTGCGGAAGAGGTCGAGCACGAGGTTCTCGCGCACGCTGAAGGAGCCGACGTAGCCGTCGTGGGAGCGGTCCTCGGGCACGTAGCCGATGCCGTCCTCCAGGCTCTGGCGCGGGCCGTGGCGGCTGATGTCGCGACCGTCGAGCCAGATCTCGCCGGCGTCGGGACGCACGAGCCCGAGCAGCGACTTGATCAGCTCGGTCTGCCCGTTGCCCTGCACGCCGGCGATGCCGAGCACCTCACCGGCGCGAGCCACGAAGGAGACGTCCTTGACGACCTGGTGGCCGCGGGGGTCGATGACGGTGACGTTGCGGGCCTCCAGCACCGGCTCGCCGACCGCGGCGGCGGCCTTGTCGACGACCAGCTGCACGGAGCGGCCGACCATCATCTCGGCCAGCTCGGCCTCGCTGGCGGTGGGCTCGGCGGTGCCGACGACCTTGCCGCGGCGGATCACGCTGATCCGGTCGCCGACGGCGCGGACCTCGCGCAGCTTGTGGGTGATGAAGATGATCGAGGTGCCCTGGGCGCGCAGCTCGCGCATGATGCCCATGAGCTCGTCGATCTCCTGCGGGGTCAGCACCGCGGTCGGCTCGTCGAGGATGAGCACCTTCGCCTCGTTGGCCAGCGCCTTGATGATCTCGACGCGCTGCTGCACGCCGACGGGGAGGTCCTCCACGAGGGCCTCGGGGTCGACCGCGAGCCGGTAGCGCTCGGAGAGCTCGCGCACCAGCCGTGAGGCGGCCTTGCGGTCGAGCACGCCGAGGCCGCGGGTGCGCTCGCGCCCGAGCATGACGTTCTCGGCGACGGTGAAGGGCGGCACGAGCATGAAGTGCTGGTGCACCATGCCGATGCCGGCGGCGATGGCGTCGGCCGGCGAGGCGAAGGCCACCGGCTCCCCGTCGACCAGGATCTCGCCCTCGGAGGGGTCGAGCAGGCCGTAGAGCATGTTCATCAGCGTGGACTTGCCGGCGCCGTTCTCGCCGAGCAGGCAGTGGATCTCACCGGGCCTGATCGTGAGGTCGATGCCGTCGTTGGCGGTGAAGGAGCCGAACCGCCTGGTCAGGCCCCTGATCTCGAGTTCCATCTACTCCCTCACGACGTACGTCGGCCGCTCCCCCGAGATGGCCGGGGGACGACCCTAGACCCGACAGGTCGGGGCGGGGTCCCCGCCCCGACCTGTCGGAGGTGGTGCTGTGCTGCTGGTGTGCTGCCGGTGTGGTGCTGGTCGGCCGGACCGGCCGGTGGCGCGGCGTGTCAGCCGACGGTGATCTCGCCGTCGATGATCTGCTGCTTGAGGTCCTCGATCGTGGCCTGGAGCTCCTCGTCGACGTCGTCGCTGAACGGGGCGAGCTTGACGCCCTCGTTCTCCAGCGTGCCGACGTAGACCTCGTTGGAGAACTCGTCCTCGGCGGAGGCGAGCACGGCGTCCTGCACGGCGACGTCCATGCCCTTCATGACCGAGGTCAGCAGCACGTCGCAGTACTCCTCGGCCGAGACGCAGCCGTCGGTGTCGACCCAGATCGCCTTGACGTCGTTGTCCTGGGCGGCCTGCAGGCCACCGAGGCCGGCGGGGCCGGCGACCGGGAAGATGACGTCGGCGCCCTGGTTGATCATCTCGGTGGCCGTCGACTGGCCGAGGTTCTTGTCCTCGAAGTCGTTGGTGAAGGAGCCCTCGGCGGACTCGGGGTCCCAGCCGATGACCTGCACGTCGGAGCCGGTGTCCTCGTTGTAGCGCTCGACGCCCTGCACGAAGCCGGTCATGAAGATGGTGACCGTGGGGATGTTCAGGCCGCCGAAGGTGCCGACGACGCCGGACTCGGAGGAGGCCGCGGCGGTGTAGCCGGCCAGGAAGGAGGGCTCGGCGGTGTTGAAGGTGAGGCCCTTGACGTTGGCCGGGGCGGTGTTGTCGCCCTTGTCGTCGGTGTAGGCGAAGTCGACGATGGAGAAGTCGACGTCCTTGTTCTTCTTCGCGGCGGCCAGGGTGGAGTCGCCGAGGAGGAAGCCGACCGTGGTGATCGAGTTGCAGCCCTGGCTGACCAGCTCGTTGATGTTGTCGTTGAACTCGGAGGGGTCGTTCGACTCGATGTCGGCCTCCTGCATCCCGTAGGCCTCGACCGCGTCGCGCAGGCCCTGGCGGGAGGTCTGGTTGAACGACTTGTCGTCGAAGCCGCCCGAGTCGGAGACCATGCAGGCCTTGAAGTCGGGGAACTGCTGGCTCGGGTCGGCCGAGGCCGACTCCGAGGTGCTCTCGGACGGCGTCGACGCGGGGTCCTCGCCGGCGTCGGTCTCGCGCTCGCCGCACGCGGACAGGGACAGGGCGACCATGGTGGCCACCGCAGCGATTCGGGCCGTCTTCTTCACGGCGATCCTCCTGGGTTCGTGACTGGCACCCCGCAGCGCGGGGCACATCGCGTCACCCTAGGTGGGCCCGGACGCCTTGTGCGCCCCGCGAGCCGAATTTCGTGAGGTTGTTACCTGTCGGTGACCAAGCTGCGCACCGCGGCCTCCGCGAGCATCGTCGCGCCGACCCCGATCGCCCGCTCGTCGACCTGGAGGTTGCCCTGGTGCAGGTCGTAGGTGGGCCCGCCCGGGGTGCGCGTGCCGAGGCGCAGCATGGCGCCCGGGACCCGGTCGAGGTACCACCCGAAGTCCTCGCCGCCCAGGCTCTGCGGCGCCAGCACCTCCGCCTCGGGGCCGAGGACGTCGCGCACCGCCCCGGTGAGCACGTGGTGGGCCGAGGCCTCGTTGACCACCGGGGGCACCCCCCGCTGGTAGTCGAGGTCGGCGGTGACGCCGTAGGGCCGCACGACGTCGTGGACGACCTCGCGCACCAGCTTCTCGCAGTCGGCCCAGGCCACGGCGTCGCGGATGCGGATGGTGCCGGCCACCAGACCGCGCCCCGGGATGACGTTGGCGGCCGAGCCGGCGTTGACGATGCCCCACACCACGCTGACCCCGGCGCGCGGGTCGAGGCGGCGCGAGAGGATCGCGGGCAGCTCGGTGACGATCTTGGCCAGGGCGAAGGTCAGGTCGCCGGTCAGGTGGGGGCGCGAGGTGTGCCCGCCGGTGCCGCGCAGCCGGATCTCCACCTTGTCGGTGGCGCTGGTCAGCGCCCCGAGGCGCAGCCCGACCTGCCCCACGTCGACGGCGGGGTCGCAGTGCAGGGCGAAGGCGCGCGAGAGGCCGTCGAGGCGGCCCAGCTTCATCAGGTGCAGCGCTCCCCCGGGCATGACCTCCTCGGCCGGCTGGAAGAACAGCCTGACCCGTCCGGGCAGCAGTCCCGCACGGTGCACCTCGGCCAGCGCGAGCGCGGCGCCGACCAGCGAGGTCGTGTGCACGTCGTGGCCGCAGGCGTGGGCCACGCCCGGTGTCGTGCTGGCCCAGTCGTGGCCGGTGTCCTCCTGCACGGGCAGCGCGTCGAGGTCGGCGCGCAGGCCCACCGCGGGCTCCCCGTCGTCGGGCCCGAGCTCGGCGACCAGGCCGGTCTGCGGCAGCAGCTCGACCTCCCAGCCGGCGGCCGCGACCCGCGCCGCGACGACCTCGGTCGTGCGGGTCTCGGCCCACGACAGCTCGGGGTGGGCATGCAGGTCGCGGCGCAGGGCGACGAGCGCGTCACGGTGGGCGGCGACGGAGGCGGCGATCACCGCTGACGCGGTCGTGGGAGCAGTGGGGCCGTCGGAGGACATCGGGTGCAGGCTAGTTCACCGGGCGTCGGTGCCCGGCGGGTGTCCGCCCGACCCGTGCCGGTCGTCGTGCCGGCCGTCGCGGTCGCCGTCGTACGCCGCGAGCAGCCGGTCGGCGGCCACGGTGGCGGGCAGCTCGCCCGCGAGCACCTGGGCGCGGACCTCGGCGCGGAGGGCGCGCACGCCGGGCGAGAGCCGCAGCCGTTGGTCGAGCTCGTCGCGCACCATCGCCCAGGTGAAGTCGAGCTGCTGCTCGGCGCGCTTGGCCGCCAGCCCCGCTTCGCCGAGGTGCGCGCGGTGGTCGAGCACTCGCTCCCACAGGTCGTCGACGCCGGTGCCCTCCAGCGCCGAGCAGGTCACCACCGGTGGGGCCCACTCCCCCGCGCCGCGCACCATGCGCAGCGCGCCGGCGAGGTCGCGGGCGGCGGCGCGGGCCTCCTGCTCGCGGTCGCCGTCGGCCTTGTTGACCGCGATGACGTCGGCGATCTCGAGGATCCCCTTCTTGATGCCCTGGAGCTGGTCGCCGGTGCGGGCGAGGGTGAGGAAGAGGAACGTGTCGACCATGCCGGCCACGGTGACCTCCGACTGCCCCACGCCGACGGTCTCGACCAGCACCACGTCGTGGCCGGAGGCCTCGAGCACCGCCATGGCCTGCACCGTGGCCCGGGCGACGCCGCCGAGGGTGCCCGCCGAGGGCGACGGCCGGATGAAGGCGGCCGGGTCGGTGGCCAGGCGGCCCATCCGGGTCTTGTCGCCGAGCACCGAGCCGCCCGTGCGCACCGAGGACGGGTCGACGGCGAGCACGCCGACGCGGTGGCCGGCGGCGGTCAGCCGGGTGCCGAGGGCCTCGATGAAGGTCGACTTGCCGACGCCGGGCACGCCGGAGACGCCCACCCGCACCACGCCCGGCCCGGCGCCGCCCGCCGGGTCGCCGGAGCCCTCGGCCAGCGCGGTCAGCAGCTCGCGCGCCTGGCGGCGGTGCTGCGGGCGCGAGCTCTCGACCAGCGTGATCGCCTGCGACACCGCGGCGCGCCGCTGGGCCCGGACGCCCTCGACGAGGGCCTCGACGTCGACGGGCACGGGGCCCGGCCTCAGTGGCCCAGCTGCTCGCGCAGCCGGGCCAGCAGGTCGAGGGCCGACTCGGCGATGACGGTGCCGGGCAGGAACACCGCGGCCGCGCCCATCTCCTGCAGCGTGGGCACGTCGTCGGGCGGGATCACGCCCCCGATCACCACCATGATGTCGGGCCGTCCCTGCTCGGCCAGCGCCTCGCGCAGCGCCGGGAGCAGGGTGAGGTGGCCGGCGGCCAGCGAGCTGACGCCGACGATGTGCACGTCGGCGTCCACGGCCTGCTGGGCGACCTCCTCGGGCGTGGAGAACAGCGGCCCCACGTCGACGTCGAAGCCCATGTCGGCGAAGGCCGAGACGATCACCTTCTGGCCGCGGTCGTGACCGTCCTGGCCCATCTTGGCCACCAGGATGCGGGGGCGGCGGCCCTCGGCCTCCTCGAAGTCGGCGGTCGCGTCGAGCACCTGCTGCACCTTGCCGGCGCCCGGCCCGTCGCCACTGCCCGACTCGTCCCTGAACACCCCGGAGATCGTACGGATGACCGCCTGGTGGCGCCCGTAGACCTTCTCCAGCGCGTCGGAGATCTCCCCGACGGTGGCCTTGGCGCGCGCGGCGTCGACGGCCAGCGCGAGCAGGTTGCCGTCGAGGGAGCCGTCGGTGGCCGGGCCCTGCTCGGCCGAGCGGGTCAGCGCCGCGAGGGTGCGCTCGACCTCCCGGTCGTCGCGCTCGGCGCGCAGCCGCTCGAGCTTGGCGATCTGCTGGCGGTAGACGTCGTCGTTGTCGACGCGCAGCACGTCGAGCCTGTCCTCCGCGGCCAGACGGTAGGTGTTGACGCCGATGACCTTCTGCGCCCCGGAGTCGATGCGCGCCTGCGTGCGGGCGGCCGCCTCCTCGATGCGCATCTTGGGGATGCCCTGCTCGATGGCCTTCGCCATGCCCCCGGCGCGCTCGGCCTCCTGGATGTGGGCCCACGCCTTCTCGGCCAGGTCGTGGGTGAGCCGCTCGATGTAGTAGGAGCCCGCCCAGGGGTCGATCGTGCCCGTCGTACCGCTCTCCTGCTGCAGCAGCAGCTGGGTGTTGCGCGCGATGCGGGCCGAGAAGTCGGTGGGCAGCGCGATCGCCTCGTCGAGGGCGTTGGTGTGCAGCGACTGGGTGTGGCCCTGGGTGGCGGCCATCGCCTCGATGCAGGTGCGCTGGACGTTGTTGTAGACGTCCTGGGCGGTCAGCGACCAGCCGCTGGTCTGGCTGTGGGTGCGCAGGCTCAGCGACTTGGGGTTCCGCGGGTCGAACTGCCGCACCAGCCGGGCCCACAGCGCGCGGGCCGCGCGCAGCTTGGCCACCTCCATCGAGAAGTTCATCCCGATGGCCCAGAAGAACGACAGCCGGGGCGCGAACTGGTCGATGGTCATGCCGGTGCCGAGCCCGGCGCGGATGTACTCGACGCCGTCGGCGAGGGTGTAGGCCAGCTCGAGGTCGGCGGTCGCCCCGGCCTCCTGGATGTGGTAGCCCGAGATCGAGATCGAGTTGAAGCGCGGCATGCGCGCCGAGGTGTAGCTGAAGATGTCGGAGATGATCCGCATCGACGGCGCCGGCGGGTAGATGTAGGTGTTGCGGACCATGAACTCCTTGAGGATGTCGTTCTGGATGGTCCCCGCGAGCTGCTCCGGCGCCACCCCCTGCTCCTCGGCGGCGGCGATGTAGAGCGCCAGCACGGGCAGGACGGCGCCGTTCATGGTCATCGACACCGACATCTCGTCGAGCGGGATCCCGTCGAAGAGGGTGCGGGTGTCGTAGATGGAGTCGATGGCCACGCCCGCCATGCCCACGTCGCCGCGCACGCGCGGGTGGTCGGAGTCGTAGCCGCGGTGGGTGGCCAGGTCGAAGGCCACCGAGAGCCCCTTCTGACCGGCCGCCAGGTTGCGCCGGTAGAACGCGTTGGACTCCTCGGCGGTCGAGAAGCCGGCGTACTGGCGCACGGTCCAGGGCTGGGTGGTGTACATCGTCGGGTAGGGCCCGCGCAGGAACGGGCTCAGGCCGGGGTAGGTGTCGAGGGCGTCGAGGCCCTCGAGGTCGGCCTCGGTGTACTGCGACCGGATCTCGATGCCCTCGGGCGAGGTCCAGGGCCGCGCCTCGGGCTGCGGCGCGCTCGTGGTGCCACGGCCGCTGAGCGGCAGGCCGGCGAAGCTGGTCGGGACGGTCATGCGAGCTGCTCCCTCGTGCGGGTCAGGAAGGACAGGGCGTCGACGCCGAGCGCGCAGGCGTCGTCGGTGCCGTCGAGGGGCTTGCCGGCCACCACGACGTGGCGCGCGCCGGCCTCGCGCAGGGCGCGGGCCGCGGCGGTGCCCCAGGCGGCGTAGGTCGCGTCGCTGCCGGCGAGCACCGCCACCCGCTGCCCGTCGTACGCCGAGAGCAGCGCCTCGACGTCGGCGGTGGCCCCGGCGACGTCGACGCCGACGCCGCCCGCGGCGAGCAGGTTGGTGGCGAAGGTGGCCCGCGCGGTGTGCGAGGCCACCGGGCCGAGGGTCGCCAGGAAGGCCCGGGCCGTCGGCGGGTCGTCGCGCAGCGCCTCGAAGGCCGCGCCGTAGGGGCGCACGCCGACCCAGCCCGACGCGGAGTCGGGGGTGACCGGCTCGCGCTCGGGCAGGACCTCGTCGACCTGGGGGAACTCGGTGAGCCCGGTGAGGGGTCGCCGGCGGCGAGCGACCTCGTCGTCGCGGCGCTCGACGGTCCGTGCCACGCGGGCCAGCAGCGAGCCGTCGGCCAGGGCGGCCGCCGCTCCGCCGACCTCCTCGGTGCGGCCGAGCTCGGCCCAGCCGGCGACGGCGAGGTCGTCGGTGAGCTTCTCCACGGCGTAGGAGCCGCCGGCGGGGTCGGCGACGTGGGCGACGTGGGCCTCGTCGACGAGCAGCGCGGAGGTGTTGCGGGCGATGCGGCGGCCCAGGGCCTCGGGGCGGCCCAGCGGGCTGTCGAAGGGCAGCACGGTGACGGCCTCGGCCCCGCCGACGCCTGCGGCGAACGCCGCCACGGTGGTGCGCAGCATGTTCACGTAGGGGTCGTAGCGGCTCATCATGGGCCGGCTGGTCACGACGTGCTGGCGCTGGGCCAGCCGCAGCCGCTCCTCGTCGGTGACGCCGCTGAGCTCCAGCACCCGCGCCCAGAGCCGGCGGGCCGCGCGCAGCTTGGCGATGGTGGCGAACTGGTCGTCGGTGGCGGCGTAGCGCACCTCGACCAGGCCGGCGGCCTCGGCGACGGTGAGGCCCGCCCCGGTGAGCGCCCGCAGGTAGGCCGCGGCCACGGCCATCGACCAGCCGAGCTCCTGGGCGTCGGAGGCGCCGCGGTCGTGGACGGCGGTGGCGTCGACGACCACGCCGAGCAGCCCGCGCTCGTGGGCGGCACGGGCCACGGCGACCAGCGGGGCGAGGTCGACCTCGCCGGCCGGGTCGGCGCCCGGGCCGGTGCCGTGGCGCAGGGCCGCGCCGAGGGGGTCGGCGCCGAGGTTGGTGCCCGCGGCGAGGTCGCGCTCGCCGGCGTGGGCGAGGAAGTTCTCGGCCAGCGCCTGCTGGGCCGTCGCGTCGCCGCGGGCCTCCAGCACGACGGGCGCGAGGTCGAGCAGCACGCCGTCGAGGGCGGTGGCGAGGTCGGCGTCAGGCGCCGCGCACAGCCACAGCGAGGTGACGCCTCCCTCGAGGTCGACCAGGAGGGTCTCGTTGGCCGCCCTGGCCTCGGCGCCGGCGGGCAGGTCGAGGTGGGCGCGCACGTCCCAGTCCCCGGCGCGCTGCGGGCGGCCCTCGGTCCGGAGCCCGTCGAGCAGGTCGGAGGTGCCGAGCGGGGTGACCGCGATGTCGTCGAGGGTGGTGCGGGTCAGCCGCTCCCACACGAGCGCGTCGGGGTCGTCCTCGCCGAGGCGACGCGCCTTGCGCAGCACGCCGGCCGCGGCCCTCTCCCAGTCGGCGCGCTCCCACCGGTCGCCGGCGTCGGCCAGGTCGAGCGCGCCCTGCTCGGGCTCGAGCTCCGCGGGCTCGTCGAGACCGCCTTCGACTTCAGTCATGGCGGCACCCTAGGGACGCGACGTGACGGCGGCCACCGAGTGTGACCTTTTCGACCCCGACTCGCCCCGGGGGCGGTGTTCACCCTCAGGCCGCGCGCCCGTCGCGGTGCCGTCGTCCGGCGGGCCCACCGTGGGCGCATGCGGATCGCCGTGGTCTCCGAGTCCTTCCTGCCCGCCGTCGACGGCACCACCACGACGGTCAGGGCGGTGGTCGACCGTCTCGTCGACCGTGGCCACCAGGTGGTGGTGGTCGCGAGCGGGCCAGGGCTGGCGACCTACCGCGGCGCCCGGGTCGTGCGCATCAGCGCGCTGACCAGGCCGGGCGGCCAGGTCCGGGCGGCCCTCGACGCGTTCGCGCCCGACGTCGTGCAGGTCACGGGGCCGGGCACGATCGGTCGCAAGGCGCTCAAGCACACCCACCGCACGGGCGTGCCCTCCCTGGTCGTGCAGCAGACCCCGCCGCGCGACCTGACCTGGGAGCGCTGGCGCAGCACGGTCGCCGAGCGCACCGACCACCTCGTCGTCACCGCCCCCTGGCTGGCCGACCGCTTCTCCTCCCTCGGCGTCACCGCCGGCACGTGGCTGCCGGGGGTCGACGCCCGCGCCTACACCCCGGCCCTGCGCGACCCGTGGCTCCACGACCACTGGGCGCGGGCGCGCTCGGCCCGCGGCCCCCTGGTGGTGGTCGGCTACGTCGGCAGCCTGCACAAGCGCCACGGGGTGCGGCGGCTGGCCGAGCTGGCCGACGTGCCGGGCATCCGACCCGTCGTCATCGGCACCGGGCCGCAGGAGGACTGGCTGCGCGAGCGACTGCCCGCGGCCAAGGTCACCGGCGCACTGTCGACCGGCGACCTCACCGTGGCGCTGGCCTCCCTCGACGTCCTGGTGCACCCCGGCGAGGAGGAGACCTGCTGCCACGCGCTGCGCGAGGGCGCCGCGAGCGCGCTGCCCCTGGTGGCGCCGCGCAGCGGGGGCGCCCGCGACCTCGTGCTGCCGCTGGAGACCGGCCTGCTCTACGACCCCGACCGTCCCGGGGCCCTGGCCCGCGCGGTCGCGGCGGTGGCCGCCGACCCGCGGCGCGCCCTGCTCGGCCACCGGGGCCGCGAGCTCGCGCTGGACCGCTCGTGGACCGACGCCGCCGACGAGCTCCTCGGCCACCTGGACCGCCTGGCCCGGGGTCACGCGGGCGCCCGCCCCGCGCACGGGGTCTGAACCCGCCCTGAGCGGCGCCTGAGCCGGCCCTGAGGGCCGGCGACCCCCGTCGACGGGGGATATGTCACACGCCACGATGGAACTCACCCCCCAGATGGGGGGTAGCGTTTGTGATGTGGCAACCCCGACTCTCGTCAGAGGAGCGCGCGCTTCGCGCTCGACGATCACGCTGAAGATCCTGATGGCCGCCAGCGGGCTGGTGTTCATCGGATTCGTCCTCGCGCACATGTACGGCAACCTCAAGGCCTTCGGTGGCGAGGAGTCGTTCAACGAGTACGCCGAGCACCTGCGCACCATCGGGGAGCCCCTGCTCCCCGAGAGCGGCCTGCTGTGGATCCTGCGTCTCGGCCTCATCGCCGCGCTCGTGGTCCACGTGGCCTCGGCGTTCGCGCTGTGGAAGCGCGCCAGCGACGCCCGGCCGGTGAAGTACCAGGTCGCCAAGCGCCGCAACTCCTCGCTGTCCTCGCGGACCATGCGGTGGGGCGGCCTGACGATCCTGGCGTTCCTCGTGTGGCACCTGCTCAACTTCTCGATCGTGAAGATCAACCCGGCCGGCGGGGAGACCAACAACCCCTACCAGCTGATGGTCGACACCTTCGACCTGTGGTGGATGACGCTCATCTACCTGGTCGCGATGGCCGCGCTGGCGATGCACCTGCACCACGGCACCTTCAGCGCGATGCAGACCCTCGGCTTCACCCAGACCGTCGCCGCCCGCTCCCGGGCACGCCTGGCCGGCTGGGTCGTCGCCGTGGTCGTCGCCGGCGGATTCTCGCTGGTCCCCCTGTTCACCCTCTTCGGCGTCATCGAGTAAAGGGAGCCCCTCCATGGCAACCACCGACACGTACCTCAACCAGCCGTCGCAGCAGCAGTCCGACGACGCCCACGGCTACTACACGCCCGGTGCGCCGCTCGTCGACGAGAAGGCGCCGACCGGCCCCATCGCGATGCGCTGGACCAACCGCAAGTTCTCCAACGCGCTGGTCAACCCCGCCAACCGGCGCAAGCTGAACGTCATCATCGTCGGCACCGGGCTCGCCGGCGGCGCGGCCGCGGCCACGCTCGGCGAGGCCGGCTACAACGTGAAGTCGTTCTGCTACCAGGACTCCCCGCGCCGGGCGCACTCCATCGCCGCGCAGGGCGGCATCAACGCCGCGAAGAACTACAAGGAGGACGGCGACTCCGTCCACCGCCTCTTCTACGACACCGTCAAGGGCGGCGACTACCGCTCGCGCGAGTCGAACGTCTACCGCCTGGCCGAGGTCAGCACCAACATCATCGACCAGTGCGTCGCCCAGGGCGTGCCCTTCGCCCGTGAGTACGGCGGCCTGCTCGACAACCGCTCCTTCGGCGGCGTGCAGGTCTCGCGCACCTTCTACGCCCGCGGCCAGACCGGCCAGCAGCTGCTCATCGGCGCCTACCAGGCCCTGGAGCGCCAGGTCGCCGCCGGCACCGTCACCACCTTCACCCGCCACGAGATGCTCGAGCTGGTCATGGTTGACGGCAAGGCCCGCGGCATCATCGCCCGCGACATGGCCACCGGCGAGATCGAGACCCACCTCGCCGACGCGGTCGTGCTCGCCTCCGGCGGCTACGGCAACGTCTTCTTCCTCTCCACCAACGCCATGGGCTGCAACGTCACCGCGACGTGGCGGGCCCACCGCAAGGGCGCCTACATGGCCAACCCCTGCTACACCCAGATCCACCCGACCTGTATCCCGGTCTCGGGCGAGCACCAGTCGAAGCTGACCCTGATGTCGGAGTCGCTGCGCAACGACGGCCGCATCTGGGTGCCCAAGAAGGCCGAGGACTGCGACAAGGACCCGCGCGACATCCCCGAGGAGGACCGCGACTACTACCTCGAGCGGATCTACCCCTCCTTCGGCAACCTGGTGCCCCGCGACATCGCCTCGCGCCAGGCCAAGAACGTCTGCGACGAGGGCCGCGGCGTCGGCCCGATGGTCGGCGACTTCCGCCGCGGCGTCTACCTCGACTTCTCCGACGCCATCGCGCGCCTGGGCAAGGACGGCATCGAAGCCAAGTACGACAACCTCTTCGACATGTACGAGCGGATCACGGGTGAGAACCCCTACGAGGTCCCGATGCGGATCTACCCCGCCGTGCACTACGTCATGGGCGGTCTGTGGGTCGACTACGACCTCCAGTCCAACCTCGAGGGGCTCTTCGTCGCCGGCGAGGCCAACTTCTCCGACCACGGCGCCAACCGCCTCGGCGCCTCGGCGCTGATGCAGGGCCTGGCCGACGGCTACTTCGTGCTGCCCAACACCATCCGCGACTACCTCGCGCACGCGCCCTTCGCGCCGATCGACGAGTCGCACCCGGCGGTGGCCGAGGCCAAGAAGTCCGTCGAGGACCGCATCGCGAAGCTGCTCTCCATCCAGGGCACCCGCTCGGCCGACAGCTACCACAAGGAGCTGGGCCACATCATGTGGGAGTACTGCGGCATGGAGCGCTCCGAGCCCGGGCTGCGCAAGGCGATCGACATGATCCGCGAGCTCAAGGCCGACTTCTGGAGCAACCTCAAGGTGCTCGGCACCGCCGACAGCCTGAACCAGAGCCTCGAGAAGGCCGGCCGCGTCGCCGACTTCATCGAGCTCGGCGAGCTCATGTGCATCGACGCCCTCAACCGCCGCGAGTCCTGCGGCGGCCACTTCCGCGCCGAGTCGCAGACCGACGAGGGCGAGGCGCTGCGCCACGACGACGAGTTCGCCTACGTCGCGGCCTGGGAGTTCGGCGGCGACGCCGGCCAGCCGGTGCTGCACAAGGAAGACCTTCTCTACACGGCCATCGAGATGAAGCAGCGGAGCTACAAGTGAACCTGACCCTCAACATCTGGCGGCAGGCCAACCCCACCGCCGCCGGCGCCATGCACCAGTACCACGTGCAGGACATCTCCGAGGACATGAGCTTCCTGGAGATGCTCGACGTGCTCAACGAGCAGCTCAACGAGCAGGGCGAGGACCCGGTCGCCTTCGACCACGACTGCCGTGAGGGCATCTGCGGCTCGTGCGACCTGATGATCGACGGTCAGGCCCACGGCCCCGAGGTCACCACGACCTGCCAGCTGCACATGCGGTCCTTCAAGGACGGCCAGGAGATCACCATCGAGCCCTGGCGTGCCAGCGCCTTCCCGGTGATCAAGGACCTCATCGTCGACCGCTCGGCCTTCGACCGGATCATCCAGGCCGGCGGCTACGTGTCGGTCAACACCGGTGCCGCGCCCGACGCCCACGCCACCCCGGTGCCGCAGGCCGACGCGCTCAAGGCCTTCAACGTCGCCACCTGCATCGGCTGCGGCGCCTGCGTCGCCGCCTGCCCCAACGGGTCGGCCTCGCTCTTCATGGGCGCCAAGATCACCCACCTCGGCCGACTCCCCCAGGGCCAGCCCGAGCGCGACGAGCGCGTGGTCAACATGGTCGCCCAGCACGACCACGAGGGCTTCGGCGGCTGCACCAACATCGGCGAGTGCACCGCGGCGTGCCCCAAGGAGATCCCGCTCGACGTGATCTCCCAGCTCAACCGCGACCTGCGCACGGCGATCCGCAACGGCCACTGAGAGCACCACCGAGTCCCCGCACCACCACACGAAGGGCCCCGACCGCGAGCGGTCGGGGCCCTTCGTCGTGAGCGGGTGCCGGTCTGCCGGTCAGTCCTGGGCGCGGGCCCGCAGCGCCTTCAGG
Organism: Nocardioides sp. P86; assembly: GCF_023712465.1. Classification (NCBI taxonomy): domain Bacteria; kingdom Bacillati; phylum Actinomycetota; class Actinomycetes; order Propionibacteriales; family Nocardioidaceae; genus Nocardioides; species Nocardioides sp. P86. Next base: position 914,407 of record NZ_JAMAYE010000002.1, read on the forward strand.
CCGAGGCGGCCCAGCACGACGGCGATGACCAGGTTGACCACGATCAGCACGGTGTGGGCCACCCAGTAGCCGGTCGGGCGGTCCTCCCCCGAGGCGTGCGCCGACCAGAGGTTGCGGGTGAACATCGCGTAGGTCACGACGTTCCACACCGCCACCCCCACCAGCAGCCAGCCGTGCTTGCGCTCGAACCTCATCGGTCCTCCCCCTTGGTCGTCCTGAGCACGACGGCGAGCGCCGCCGCGCCGGTGGCGGCCCCGGCCACGAAGGGCCGGACCCGCGAGCCCGCCGCCTCACCGGCGCGGGCGGTGCCGTCGAGCGCACCCGCGGACGCCAGCGGCGGGCCCTGCACCGGGTCGGCCGGCTCGGCGACCCGGGCGGCGCGCGCGGCGCGCGTGGTGAAGGCGAAGGCCGCGGCGTAGAGCACGAGGCGGGAGAAGTAGTTGATCCACACCAGCAGGATCAGTGCGATCCCGAAGGCCTGGGCCGCCGGCTGCTCGCGGGTGGCGGCGAGCAGCACCCCGGAGAGCTGCTTGAGGGCCTCGAAGACCACGGCGCCGAGCAGCGCCCCCTGCCACAGCGAGCGCGCGGGCACGTGGGGCTCGGCCAGCAGCCGGAACATCGCGTAGAACAGCACCGTGTTGGCGGCCAGGCCGAAGACCACCGTGAGCAGCCGCACCAGCCACGACAGCTCCTCGCCCAGGCCGAGGGCATCGAGGATGACGGTCGAGAACGCGCTCACCAGGCCGGCCACGGCCACCGAGAGCAGGAGCACCGAGCCCAGCACCACCAGGGTCACGAGGTCGCGCAGCTTGCCCACCACGAAGCCGGGCAGCTCGCGGGTGGGGGTCTCGAAGACGACCAGGAGGGCGTCGCGCAGGGCGGAGAGCCACCCGAGGCCCGAGTAGAGGACGCCCGCCAGGCCGATGACGGCGGCCCAGCCGGAGAAGGTGCGGATGTCGGCCAGCGAGACCTGACCCTCGTCCTGGCCGATCAGCCCGGGCAGCAGCTGGTCGATCGCCTCGCGCAGGTCCTGGTTGGCGCCGGGGTAGACCTGGGAGACGTAGCCGACGACGAAGAGGGCCAGGGCCAGGATCGGGAAGACCGACAGGAACCCGAAGTACGTCACGGCGCCGGCCTGCTGGCCGGCCTTGACCGCGCCGTAGTGCTCCTGCATGAGCAGGACGTGGTCGACGCCCGGGCGCCGCCGACGCAGCCCTCGCAGGGCGTCCTGGGCCCGCTGCACGACGGAGGCCATCAGCGGGCCTGCGCGCCGGCGCCGAGCACGAACTCGTGGCGCGGGCGCCAGCCGTGGGCCTCGTCGTGGACGTAGAGGTGGAAGTCGGTCACGTCGAAGGTGCACTCGAAGTCGGCGAGCTCGGCGAAGGCGCGGTCGAGCCGCTCGTCGTCGAGGTGGTGGGCGACCGTGACGTGGGGGTGGTAGGGGAAGCTCAGGTCGACGTCGAGCGGCCCCCGGCGCACGGCCTCGGCCAGCTGCTCGCACTGCGAGATCCCCTCGGCGAGCATCACGAACACGACCGGCGAGACGGGGCGGAAGGTGCCCGTGCCGCGCAGGTGCACCCGGAAGCCGTCGAGACCGTCGGCCACCGAGCGCAGGTGGTCGGAGACCTGCTCGAGCTCGCCGTCGACGATGTCGGTCGGCGGCACGAGCGTGATGTGGGTCGGGATCATGGCCGCGGTGGCGTCGCCGACGGAGGCCCGGTAGTCCTGGAGCTCGCTGGCCCAGGGCTCCGGGATCGCCACCGCCACGCCGATCGTGATCACGGTGCGACCCTAGCGGGACGGGGCGACGAACCCGACCCGCTGGTAGACGTCGCGCAGGGTCGCCTCGGCGACCTCCGCCGCCTGCTGGCGGCCCTGCTCGAGCACGGCGCTGAGGTGGGCCTGGTCGTCGAGCAGCTCCAGGGTGCGCTCGCGGAAGGGCGTCACGAAGTCGACCACCACCTCGGCCAGGTCCTTCTTCAGGTCGCCGTAGCCGCGCCCGGCGTACTGCTCCTCCAGGGCGGAGACCGCCTCGCCGGTGAGGGCGGAGTAGATCGTGAGCAGGTTGCTGACGCCGGCCTTCTCCTCGGGGTCGAAGCGGACCTCGGAGCCGGAGTCGGTCACGGCCGAGCGGATCTTCTTCGCGCTCACCCTGGGGTCGTCGAGCATCTCCACGATGCCGGCCGGCGAGGACGCCGACTTCGACATCTTCGCGGTGGGGTCCTGCAGGTCGGCGATCTTGGCCGTGGCCTTGAGGATGTAGGGCTCGGGCAGCCGGAAGGTCTTCTTGTAGCGGTGGTTGAAGCGCTGGGCGAGGTCGCGGGTCAGCTCGAGATGCTGGCGCTGGTCCTCGCCCACCGGCACGTAGTGGGGGCGGTAGAGCAGGATGTCGGCGGCCTGGAGCACGGGGTAGGTGAACAGGCCGACCGACGCGGCCCCCTCCCCCGCCTTGGCCGACTTGTCCTTGAACTGCGTCATGCGCCGCGCCTCGCCGAAGCCGGTGAGGCACTGCAGCACCCAGCCGAGCTGGGCGTGCTCGGGCACCTGGCTCTGCACGAAGATCGCCGAGCGGGCCGGGTCGACGCCCATGGCCAGCAACTGGGCCGCGGCGCGCAGGCAGCGCTCGCGCAGCACCTTGGGGTCCTGCTCGACGGTGATCGCGTGCAGGTCGGCGATGAAGAAGAACGGCTGGTGGTCGCGCTGGAGGTCGACCCACTGCCGGGTCGCGCCGAGGTAGTTGCCGAAGTGGAAGGAGTCGGCGGTCGGCTGGATCCCGGAGAGGACCCGGGGGCGCGCGCCCCCGGTGGGGGCGCTGGGGACGGCGACGTCCGGCTCGGTCGTGGCGGGCATGGGCCCATTCTCCCCGACGCCGGCCCGGGTCCTCCCCCGGCCCCACAACCCGGTTGCCCGAGCACCGGCCCGCTTGGCAGGGTGCGCGCCATGACCCCGCCACCATCGCCGAGCGCCGCCCCCGTCCTCACCTCGCACGAGGGCGGCCGGACCGTGGTGCTGCGAGGCCACCGCCCCGAGGACGCCCAGGGCTGCCTCGAGCAGTGCCAGGACCCCCTCACCCAGCGCTGGACCACCGTGCCGGTCCCCTACACCCGCGAGATGGCCGAGGACTTCGTGGGCCGCGTCATGCCCGCCGGCTGGGCCGACGGCAGCGAGTGGGGCTTCGTCGTCGAGGTCGACGGCCGGTACGCCGGCAGCGCGTCGCTGCGCCCGGAGGGCAGCGACCGCGCCGAGGTCGCCTACGCCGCCCACCCGTGGGTGCGCGGCACCGGGGCCGTCGAGCAGGCGCTGCGGGTGCTCCTCGACTGGGGCTTCGAGCAGCAGGGCCTGCGCACGGTCGTCTGGTGGGCCGAGCGCGGCAACTGGGCCTCGCGCAAGACCGCGTGGCGCCTGGGCTTCGAGGTCGACGGCTCGCTGCGGGCGTGGCTGCCCCAGCGCGGCGAGCTCCACGACGCCTGGGTCGGCACGCTGCGCAGCACCGACCCGCGCCGGCCGCGCACCCGCTGGCTGGAGGTGCCGACGCTGGAGGCCGACGGGCTGCTGCTGCGGCCGTGGCGCGACACCGACGTCGCGCGGGTCGTCGAGGCGTGCAGCGACCCCGAGAGCCAGCGCTGGCTCGGGCAGCTGCCCGCGCCCTACACCGACCGCGACGCGCGGGCCTGGCTCGAGGACGTCACCGAGCGGCTCGCCACCGGCGGCGCGGTGAACTGGGCCGTGGTCGACCCCGCCGAGCCCGACCGTGCACTGGCCTCGGTCGGGTGGTTCGCCCTGACGCCGTACGTCACCTGCGAGATCGGCTACTGGACCCACCCCGACGCCCGCGGCACGGGCGTGGCGACCCGGGCGCTGCGCGCCGTGGCGCGCCACGCCTTCGACGACCTCATGGTGCGCCGGGTCAGCTGCGCCGCGGCCACCGGCAACACCGCCTCGCGGCGGGTGATCGAGCAGGCCGGGTTCACCACCTACGGCGTCGAGCGGCTCGGCGCCCTCGTGCGCGACGGGCGGGCCGACCTCGTCCTCTACGACCGGCTCGACACCGGGGCGTAGGAGCGCTCCTCGCCGGCACCCACGTCGACGGGGGTGCGGCCCGCGCCGCGCTTGTCGTGCCAGGAGGCGAGCAGCAGGATCGCCACGCCCAGCACCGAGAGCGCCGCACCGACCAGCGCGGGGGCGCGGTAGCCGTAGCCGGCGGCGATGACCACGCCGCCCAGCCAGGCGCCCAGGGCGTTGGCGGCGTTGAGGGCCGCGTGGTTCATGGCCGCGCCCAGGGTGACGGCGTCACCGGCCACGTCCATCAGCCGCAGCTGGAGGTTGACGACGAGGATCGAGCCCACGGCGGTGATGAGGAAGACCACGGGCAGCAGGAACCAGCCGTAGGGGGCCACGGCCCAGAAGGCCAGCATCAGCACGCCCGAGCCGACGCCCGAGACGATCAGCGAGCGGAACACCGACCACGAGGCCAGCTCGCCCGCCACCCACGTGCCGGCGACCATGCCGAGGCCGAAGGCCAGCAGGAAGACCGGCACGGTGCCCGAGCCGAGCATCGCGACGTCGGTCACGGTGGTGGCGATGTAGGAGTAGACCGCGAACATGCCGCCGAAGCCGATCGCCCCGGCCGCCATGGTCAGCCAGACCTGGCTGGAGCCGAAGAACTCGCGCGCCTCCTTGGCGCCGGTGGCCTCCGGGTCGCCCGGGCGGGAGGGCACGAAGGCGAGGACGAGGGCCATGGTGAGGGCGGCGATGACCGCGGTGCCGACGTAGGCCGCGCGCCAGCCGAGGTTCTGCCCCACGAAGGTCGCGGCGGGCACGCCCACCACGTTGGCCACCGAGAGGCCCAGCATCACCGCGGCCACCGCCCGGCCGCGCTTGTCGGGGGCCGCGAGCTCGGCCGCGACCAGCGAGGCGACGCCGAAGTAGGCGCCGTGGGGCAGACCGTCGAGGAAGCGGGCGGCGGTGAGCATGCCGTAGCCGGTCGCGAGGGCGCTGAGCACGTTGAAGAGCGCGTAGGCGCCCATCAGTCCCACCAGCAGGCCGCGCCGGGGCAGCCGCGCGGCGAAGAACGACAGGACCGGCACCCCGGCGACCACGCCCAGGGCGTAGGCGGAGATCACGTGGCCCGCGGTGGGCTCGGAGACGCCGATGCCCTCGGCGATCTGGGGCAGCAGGCCCATGGTCACGAACTCGGTCGTGCCGATCGCGAAGCCGCCGAGGGCCAGCGCCAGCACGGCCAGCGCGTAGCGCGGGTGGGCGCCGGTGCGCTCGGGGGCGGGAGCGGGGGTCGTCATGGGGAGAGCCTTCGATCGATCCAAGTCGGGGGTGACTCCATGCTCCAACCCCGGCGGCGCCCGCGGCTATTCCTGGGACGCCGGTCGCCGTGGATCGTGAGAGGTCTCACGCCGGGAGGCGTCCACGGCCTCAGCAGACCTCGCGCAGCCCCTGCACGGCCTCGCTGAGCCGCTCACGCTCGCGCTGCACCGCGGCGCGGTCCACGGGCGTGCCCTCGGCGTGCTGCTCGGCCTCGGCGGCCAGCCCGTCGAGGGCCGTGCGGGCCTCCTCCAGGCGCGCCCTGGTCTCCCCGCCGAGGTTGTCCTCGGCCGCGGCGAGGGTGTCGCGCAGCGCCGTCAGCTCCCGCTCGGCGGCGGCGGGGTCGGCGCCGATCCGGTCGGCCACCGCACCGGCCTGGTCGGCGACCTGCCCCATCGCCTCCCGCGCCACCGAGCAGGCGGCGTCGCCCGCGGCGTCGGAGGCCGCGTCACGCACCTGCTCCTCGGAGCAGGCGGTCAGCGAGGCCGCGAGCACGCAGCCGGCCAGGAGGGCGGGCAGACGGCTGGGCAGGCGGCTGGGCAGGCGGCTGGGCACACGGCTGGGCACACGGTCGGCTGCGCGGACGGTACGACGCACGGGGGCTCCTCGACGGGCGGGACGGGCGGAGCCACCAGCGTGCCAGACCTGCGGGGACCCAGCCGGCCGCCGCCGGCTCAGCCGGCCAGGTGGGCCCAGCGCGACGACAGCTCGCGCCACGGGCCCACCTCGGCCACCTCCCCGTCGAGCAGCACGACCACGCGGTCGGCCTCGGCCAGGGCGGCCTGCTTGGAGGTGGCGCCCAGCACGGTCGTGCCGCGACCGCGCAGGGCCGTCCACAGCTCGATCTCGGTGGCGGCGTCGAGGGCGCTGGAGACGTCGTCGGCCAGCAGCAGCTCGGTGTCGGCGGCCAGCGCCCGGGCCAGGGCCAGGCGCTGGACCTGACCGCCGGAGAGGCGCACCCCGCGGTGGCCGACCACGGCGTGCGGGCCGCCGGCCTCGTCGACGTCGGCCTGCAGCCGCGCGTCGACGACGGCGCGGTCGAGACCGCGGGCGTGGCCCAGCCGCACGTTGTCGTCGAAGGTGCCCGAGAGCACCCGCGGCACCTGGGCGACGTGCGCGACCTGCCCCGGTCGCAGGAACAGCTGCGGGTCGTCGACCTCCACGTCGTTCCACCGGATCGAGCCGGTGTGGGAGACGAGCCCGGCCAGCGCGGCGAGCAGGCTGGACTTGCCCGAGCCCACCTGCCCGAGCACCAGCACCAGCTCGCCGGCCTCGACGGTCAGGTCGACCCCTACGACGCCCCGGGTGCCGTCGTCGTGCACGGCGTCGACGCCGCGCAGCTCGAGACGGCGCAGCGGCACGCGGTCGCTGGGGGCGGGCTCGGGGGCGGCGCCGGCGACGAGGTCGACGCCGGGGGGCAGGTCCATCAGGTCGACGCCGCCGGCGAGCCGGCTGGTCGCCTGCTGCCAGGCGCGGGTGCCGGGGGCCTCGGTGATGACCGACCCGGCCACCCGGCCGAACCAGTCGAAGCCGTTGACGGCGTTGGCGACCAGCAGCGCGGTGGCGAGGTCCCAGCCACCCGCGACGAGCACGGCCCAGGCGGCCACGACGCCGCACTGCACCATGACCACCGGCACGCCGTCGAGCACGGCCTGCACCCGGTGCTCGCGCACCGCCGCCTCGACGCGTCCGCCGTCGACGTGGCGCAGGTGGGCGTGCACGGCCGGGGTCGCCGCGGCGAGCTTGACCGTGCGGCTCGACTCCAGGGCCGAGACCAGGGAGCGGCCGAAGCGGGCCCGCGCCGCCGACGACGCGGCCGCGGAGCGCCCGGCGATCGGACGACCGACCGAGGAGGCCAGCGCCGAGGCCACCATCACCGCGAGCAGCACCGCGCCCGCCAGCGGGCTGCCGGAGAGCAGGGTGGTGACGACGATGATGATCAGGCCGTTGACGAAGTCGACCCACCGGTCGGCGTAGCGCGCGAAACGGTCGGCGTCCATGGCGCGGGCCACCACCTCCCCGGGCGGGGTGCGGGTGAGGCGCTCCTGGCCGGTCTGCCCGACCAGCACCGCCATGCGCACCCGGAGCATGACCTCGATCCACCAGCGGGGGTAGCGGCGGAAGGCCTCCGCCAGCATGAGCGGCGCGACCATGAGCGCCGCCACGAGCACCACCGTCAGGCCCACGGTCGTGCCCGTCGTCGCGTCGCCCTGCTCGAGGCCCTGGACCAGGCGGCCCCACACGAAGCCGGTGGCCGCGCCGTAGGCCCCCGTCAGGGAGGCCAGCAGGAACAGGGCCGCACCGACCAGGCCCCACGCGGGCCGGATCGCCAGGGCGTGCCTGATGCCGCCGGCCAGGCTGCGCCCGCCCCCGACCTCGGGCAGCGCGGGCGGCGGGCCGCTGCGCCGACGCCCGCCCACCGCGGTCGCGACCGGGGCCCCCGACGACTCCGACCCCGACGACTCCGCCGACTCCGCCGACGTGCCCGGCCGGCCCAGGCCCCCCGGGTCCCCCGGCTGCGCGGCCTGCAGGGCGTCCTCGCCGCCGGCGTCGAGCAGGGTGCGGAAGCGGCCCGGGCCGGCGGCCAGCACGGCGCGCGGGCCCTGCTCGACCACACGGCCCGCCTCCAGCACGGCCACGAGGTCGGCACGGGCGGTGGTGGAGAGACGGTGGGCGACGAGCAGGCCCGTGCGGTCGGCCAGCAGCCGGTCGGCGGCACGGACGACGAGCGACTCGGTGAGCGGGTCCATGCGGGCGGTGGCCTCGTCCAGCACCACCACGGCCACGTCGCGCACGAGCAGCCGGGCGAAGGCGACCAGCTGCTCCTCCCCCGCCGACAAGGTGGTGCCGCCGGGGCCCAGCGCGGTGTCGAGACCGTCGGGCAGACCCGCGACCCACGGCTCGAGGCCCAGCTCGGCGATCGCTGCCTCGATCCGCGCGCGGGGCACGTCGGAGAAGAGCGCGACGTTCTGGGCCAGGGTGCCGGCCAGGATCTCGGTGCGCTGGGTGACCACGCCGACCGCGGCGCGCAGCTGCTGGAGGTCGAGGTCGAGCACGTCGACTCCCCCGAGCAGGACCGTGCCCGGCTCGGGGTCGACCGCGCGCGAGACGAGCGCCGCCAGCGTCGACTTGCCCGATCCGGTGCGCCCCACCAGGGCGCACGTGCGGCCCGCCGGCACGCGCAGGTCGACCTCGCGCAGGGCGAAGGAGCCCTCGGCGTAGGAGAAGTGCAGGTCGCGCAGCTCGAGGTCGAGGCGCCCGGTCGGCACCGGGGCGCCGCCGACCGGCTCCGGCTCGGTGTCGAGCAGCTGGCGCAGCCGCATCAGGGCGCCGAGTCCGGCCTGGAGGTCGGGCAGGTGCTGGGCCAGCGTGGCGATCTGACCGGTGAAGCGGGTCGTGACCAGGAAGAGGGTGACGAGGCTGGCGACCGACAGCCCGCCGTCGACCACCAGGGCCACGCCCACCACGCCCGTGGCGGCGAGCAGCGCGTGCAGCAGGACGCCGGCGCGCCGGGCCACGCGGGTCTCCACCTGGAGCACCCGGTCGAGGCGCTCGTGCACCCGCGCCGAGAGCTCGGCGCAGCGGCGCACGACGTGGGCCTGGCCCAGGCTGGTGCGCAGGTCGTCGCGCCCGGCGACCCCCTCCTCCATCGCCGCGGCCTGGTCGGTCCACGCGATCTCCTCGACGACCTTGCGCCGCGAGACCTCGGGAAGCAGCGGACGGACCACGAGCACCGCGGCCACCGCGAAGAGCGGGAAGAGCAGCCAGGCGGGCCACCACGTGAGCCCGGCCACGACCCACAGCGGCACCACGCCGAAGGCGGTCTGCAGCGCGTCCCACACCTGGCGGCGCACGAGGGTGCCGACCTCGTGGGTGTCGTCGTCGACGCGGTCGAGCACCTCGCCGACCGCCTGCTCCGAGAGCAGGGCCAGCGGCTGGTGCAGCGCCGCGTCGAGCAGGTCGGCGCGCAGCGCGCCCTCGGCGCGGTCGACCACCCCGGCCCACAGGGTGCGCCCGACGGCGTCGAGCAGGGCCGCGCCGACCACGCAGAGCGCGAGCGCCCCGACGAGGGCGACGACGGGGTCGGCGGCGAGCCGACCGGCGACCACGGTGCCGAGGGTCTGGCCGAGGGCCGCCAGGACCGAGGCGGTCAGGGCCACGGTGGCGACCGGGCCCCGCAGGCGACGCCAGTCGACGCGGCGGGAGGGGTCGGAGGTCGAGGGCCTCGTCGGTGCGGACGGGGTGGTGGTGTCGCGCTCGGCGAGGCTGGTCCTGGTCATCGCCCCGCACGCTACGCGCCGGCACCGACGCCGATCGACCGGTTTTCCTCCCGACGCACGACCGGGCCGGCCCCGTCGTACGACAGGACCGGCCCGGCCGGTGGAGCGCGGGTGCGGCGGGACGTCAGGCCAGGGTGGCCAGCGCGTCGTTCAGCGTCTGCGAGGGGCGCATGACGGCGTCGGCCTTGGCCGCGTCGGGGCGGTAGTAGCCCCCGATGTCGGCCGGGCTGCCCTGCACGCCGTTGAGCTCGCCGACGATGGTGTCCTCGGCGTCGGCCAGCGTGGTGGCCAGCGCGGTGAACCTCTCGGCCAGGTCGGCGTCGTCGGTCTGCGCGGCCAGCTCCTGGGCCCAGTAGAGGGCCAGGTAGAAGTGCGAGCCGCGGTTGTCGATGCCGCCGACGCGGCGCGTGGGCGACTTGTCCTCGTTGAGGAAGGTGCCGGTGGCGCGGTCGAGGGTGTCGGCCAGCACCTGCGCGCGGGCGTTGTCGGCGTAGCCGGCCAGGTGCTCGAAGGAGGCGGCCAGGGCGAAGAACTCCCCGAGGCTGTCCCAGCGCAGGTAGTTCTCCTTGACCAGCTGCTGCACGTGCTTGGGGGCGGAGCCGCCGGCGCCGGTCTCGAAGAGGCCGCCGCCGTTCATCAGCGGCACGACCGAGAGCATCTTGGCCGACGTGCCGAGCTCGAGGATCGGGAAGAGGTCGGTGTTGTAGTCGCGCAGCACGTTGCCGGTCACCGAGATGGTGTCCTCGCCGCGGCGGATGCGCTCCAGGGAGTACGCCGTGGCCTCGGCGGGCGCCATGATCTCGATGGTCAGGCCGTCGGTGTCGTGCTCGGGGAGGTACTCGCGGACCTTGGCGATGAGGTTGGCGTCGTGGGCGCGCTGCTCGTCGAGCCAGAAGATCGCCGGGGCGCCGGTGGCGCGGGCGCGGGTGACGGCGAGCTTGACCCAGTCGCGGATCGGGGCGTCCTTGGTCTGGCAGGCACGCCAGATGTCGCCCGGCTCGACGGTGTGCTCGATGAGGGTCGCGCCCGAGCCGTCGACCACGCGCACGGTGCCGGCGGCCGGCACCTCGAAGGTCTTGTCGTGCGAGCCGTACTCCTCGGCGGCCTTGGCCATCAGGCCGACGTTGGGCACCGAGCCCATGGTCGCCGGGTCGAAGGCGCCGTGGGCGCGGCAGTCGTCGATGACGGTCTGGTAGACGCCGGCGTAGGAGGAGTCGGGGATCACGGCGAGCGTGTCGGCCTCCTCGCCGTCGGGGCCCCACATGTGGCCCGAGGTGCGGATCATGGCCGGCATCGAGGCGTCGATGATCACGTCGGAGGGCACGTGCAGGTTGGTGATGCCCTTGTCGGAGTCGACCATGGCCAGCTTCGGGCCGTCGGCCAGGCCGGCCTCGACCGCGGCCTTGACGGCGTCGCCGTCGGGGAGGTCGGCCACGGCCGACATCAGGGCGCCGAGCCCGTCGTTGGGCGAGATGCCTGCGGCGGCGAGCTGCTCGCCGTACTGCTCGAAGAGCGTGGGGAAGAAGGCCTGCACGACGTGGCCGAAGATGATCGGGTCGGAGACCTTCATCATCGTGGCCTTGAGGTGGGTGGAGAAGAGCACGTCGTCGGCCTTGGCCCGCGCGATCTGCTCGGTGAGGAAGCGCCGCAGGGCGGCGACGTTCATGAACGTCCCGTCGACGACCTCGCCGGCCAGCACGGGCACCGACTCCTTGAGGACCGTCACGGTGCCGTCGGCGGCGACGTGCTCGATGCGCAGGGTGTCGTCGGCCTCGATGACCACCGACTTCTCGTTGGAGAAGAAGTCGTCCTTGCCCATGGTGGCGACGTTGGTGCGCGAGTCCTCGCTCCAGGCGCCCATGCGGTGCGGGTGGGCCTTGGCGTAGCCCTTGACCGAGGCGGGGGCGCGCCGGTCGGAGTTGCCCTCGCGCAGGACGGGGTTGACCGCGGAGCCCTTGGTCTTGTCGTAGCGGGCCCGGATCTCCCTCTCCTCGTCGGTCTGCGGGCTCTCCGGGTAGGCCGGCAGGTCGTAGCCCTGCTCCTGGAGCTCCTTGATGGCCGCCTTGAGCTGCGGCACCGAGGCCGAGACGTTGGGCAGCTTGATGATGTTGGCCTCGGGCTTGGTGGCCAGCTCGCCGAGCTCGGCGAGGTGGTCGGCCACCCGCTGCTCCTCGGTCAGCCGCTCGGGGAACTGCGAGATGATGCGGCCGGCGAGGGAGATGTCACGCGTCTCGACCTCGACGCCCGCCTGAGCGGCGTAGGCCTGGATGATCGGGAGGAAGGAGTACGTCGCGAGCAGCGGCGCCTCGTCCGTGTGCGTGTAGATGATGGTGGCCATGGTGTGCGGCGACTCCTCAGGAGCTGGAAGAATTCTTGATGTCAAGATACCCGACGCGTCGGCGACCACGGGTCGCACCGTCCGGGCCCGCCCAGCCTGTCAGCCGGCGGCTGTCTAGTCACCCCGTCGGGGGTGCGCCGGCGGGTTTGGTCGGGTCGCCGCGGGGGGACGACTCCGGGCATGGCCACATCCCCTGACCCCACGTCCTCGGAGGCCGTCACCCCGGCGGCCACCGCACCCTCCGCCCCCGACGGCACCCCCGCCCAGAAGCTGGCCGCCGAGGCGCTCGGCACCGCCGTCCTCGTCCTGGTCGGCTGCGGCTCGCTCGTGCTGGCCTCCAGCAGCAGCGGGTTCGGCGACGCCAACATCCTCTCGGTCGGCCTCTCCTTCGGCCTCGCCGTCACCGTCATGGCCTACGCCGTGGGACGCGTCTCCGGCGGGCACTTCAACCCCGCCGTCTCCGTCGCGGCCGCGGTCAGCGGGCGGATGACGTGGGCCGAGGCCGGCCGCTACGCCGGCGCCCAGGTCGTCGGCGGCATCATCGGCGCCCTCGTGCTGCTCGTGCTCGCGCTCGGCAACGACCGCTTCGAGGCCTTCGACACCAGCCTGGCCGCCAACAGCTGGGGCGACGACGGCACCGGCTACGCCCTCTGGGCGGCGCTGCTGGTCGAGATCGTGCTCACCGCGCTCTTCGTCTTCGTCGTCCTCGCGGTCACCGACCGCCGCAGCAGCGTCAACGCCGCCTTCGCGCCGCTCGTCATCGGCCTGACCCTGGCGGTCATCCACTTCGTGGCCATCCCCCTGACCGGCACGTCGGTCAACCCCGCGCGCTCGATCGGGCCCGCGCTCTTCTCCGGGGTCGACCCGCTGCTGCAGCTGTGGGTCTTCATCGTGGCGCCCCTGCTCGGTGCCGTGGCCGGCGGCCTGGCCTACCCCGCGCTCTTCGGTCGCGACGCCGACCCGGTCGAGGGCTCGGGCCTCAGCTTCTCCCGCCCGGCCAGGGCCCAGCAGCCCGTCGCCCAGCAGGGTGGCCAGCAGGGCTGGTCCCAGGGCGCCCAGCAGGGCGGCTGGGCCCAGGGCGGCCAGCAGGGCCAGCAGGGCTGGGCGCCCGAGCCGGCACCGATCATCCAGGACGGCTGGCAGTGGGACCCGGTCGCCGGGCAGTGGAAGCCGCTCGAGCAGCCCCAGGCGCCCCAGCAGACCGGCCAGCAGACCGGCCAGCAGGGCTGGGGGCCGACCACCGGGCAGACCGGGCAGACGGGTCAGGCCGGTCAGGCCGGCGGGCAGTGGCCCGACGAGGGCGACGGCCGCACCCAGATCCGTCCCTGACCCACCCGCCGACCCACCCGCTCGACGCTCACCCGACGCCGGTGAGGACGACCTCGTCCTCACCGGCGTCGCTGCGCACCAGCCCGTCTCCCGGGGCGTAGGAGTCGACGCGGGTGCCGCTGCGGCTCTCGACCTGGAGCACCACCACGTCGTCGGAGGAGCCGCCGGGGCGCGCGAGGTCCTGGTCGACCGCGACCACGGTGACGACCACGGGCGTGCCAGCCGTGCCCCCGACGGCGAGCCACCCGTCGCCGTACCGCGGCTGCGCCGGCATCCACAGCCCGGCCTCCGCGCCGTCGACCCCGGCCTCGAAGTCGGGCCCGCCCCCGGCGCTGGCCATCCACCACACGTTGCCGTCGACGTCCTGCGCGAAGAGGTCGACCACGCGGCCGCCGCCCGCGCCCCGGCCCGTCGTCACGGTCGTGAGGGCCGTGGTCGGCACACCGGCGACGTCGGGCCCGGCGCTCACGCTGCGGGTCACCTCGAGCCCGGGGCCCTGCGCGCCGGTCGGCGTCGTCGGCGCGGCCAGGGTCGCGACGGCGCCCGGCTCCAGGGGGAACCACGGGTTGTCGACGCGCTCCACGAAGTCGTCGGGGTCGGGCGTGGGCGTGGGCACCGTCAGCAGGTCGACGCCCGTCGGCGGGCTCAGCGGCGCCGAGGAGGAGCAGCCGCCGAGGACGGCGACGGCGGCCAGCGTCACCACCGCGGCGCCCGCACCGCGACGGGAGGGGTGGGCGGGGGGACGGCCGCGGCGCAGACGCATGGCGCCCATGCTCCCCCAGGGCGCGAACCCCGCTGCTGCTGGGCCCCGCGCCGCTGCTAGCGTCGGAAGCCAGACCGCCCCAGGACCTCGTCAAGGAGATCTCGTGAGCCCCACCCCGTTGAAGGTCGCCGTCACCGGCGCCGCCGGCCAGATCGGCTACAGCCTGCTCTTCCGCCTCGCCAGCGGTGCGCTGACCGGCGGCCAGCCGATCGAGCTGCGCCTGCTCGAGATCACCCCCGCGCTCAAGGCGCTCGAGGGTGTCGTCATGGAGCTCGACGACTGCGCGTTCCCGGGCCTGGCCGGTGTCGAGATCGGCGACGACGCGGAGACCATCTTCGACGGCGTCAACCTCGCCCTCCTGGTCGGTGCCCGCCCCCGCGGCCCCGGCATGGAGCGCGGCGACCTGCTCTCGGCCAACGGCGCGATCTTCACCGCCCAGGGCAAGGCCCTCAACAAGGTTGCGGCCTCCGACGTGCGCGTCGGTGTCACGGGCAACCCCGCCAACACCAACGCCCTCATCGCGATGACCAACGCCCCCGACATCCCGCAGGAGCGCTTCTCGGCGCTGACACGCCTCGACCACAACCGCGCGATCTCGCAGCTGGCGGCCAAGACCGGCGCCGCGGTGACCGACATCAGCCACATGACCATCTGGGGCAACCACTCCGCCACCCAGTACCCCGACCTCTTCCACGCCCAGGTCGGCGGACGCAACGCCGCCGAGGTCGTCGGCGACCAGGAGTGGATCGAGAGCACCTTCATCCCTACCGTGGCCAAGCGCGGCGCGGCGATCATCGACGCCCGCGGCTCCTCCTCGGCCGCGTCGGCCGCCTCGGCCACCATCGACGCCGCGCGCGACTGGCTCTACGGCTCCGCCGAGGGCGACTGGGTCTCCATGGCCGTGCGCTCGCAGGGCGAGTACGGCGTGCCGGAGGGCCTCATCTCCTCCTTCCCGGTCACCACGAAGGACGGCGACTGGTCGATAGTGGAGGGCCTGGAGATCGACGACTTCTCCCGCGCCCGCATCGACGCCTCCACCGCGGAGCTCGCCGACGAGCGCGCCGCGGTCACCGAGCTCGGACTCATCTGAGCCACTGACGCGCGAGCATCCCGCGCACACCCACGAGGGCCCGCCCGGAGCGATCCGGGCGGGCCCTCGTGGGCTAGGTGCCCGGCTGGTTCGGGATGGTCTGGGCGAGGAAGAGCAGCACCGCCCCGACGCCGCCGAGCAGGAGGCAGTCGAGCAGCCGGTGGCGCACGGCGAGCATGCCGGCGTCGCGTCGCGGCAGCACCAGCCGGAAGGTGGCCGCACCGACCAGCGCCCCGCCGATCCAGCGCACGCCGAGGCGCCAGTCGCCGGACCAGGCGATGAAGACTCCGGTGGCACCGGCAGCGAGGACGAAGAGGTAGAGCAGGCCGCCGACGGTGGAGGGGTGACGTCGGTCCTCGGGCTCCTCGCCGACGGGGGCCGCGGGGTCGGCCGGGTCGGCGGGGTCGGCCGGGTCGGCCGGGTCAGCCGGGTCAGCGGGATCCGCGACGGCCTCGAGCTCGGCCGCGACCTCCTCGGCCGACGGCACCGGCGGCACGTCGTCGAGGTGGGCGGGGGGCTGCTCCTCCCCCGCGGGCTGTGGCCGGCTCATCAGGGTCACCTCAGACCGTGGCCTTCTCGGCCATCGTGACCAGGTTCGACAGGAGCATCGCCCGCGTCATCGGGCCGACGCCGCCGGGGTTGGGCGAGACCCAGCCGGCGACCTCCCAGACCTCGTCGGCGACGTCGCCCGCGATCTTGCCGTCGACGCGCGAGACCCCGACGTCGAGCACCGCGGCGCCGGGCTTGACCATGTCGGCGGTGATGATGCCGGGCACGCCGGCGGCTGCGACCACGACGTCGGCCTCGCGCACGTGGGCGGCCAGGTCGCGGGTGCCGGTGTGGCACAGCGTCACGGTGGCGTTCTCGCTGCGCCGGGTCAGCAGCAGGCCCAGCGGGCGACCGACCGTGACCCCGCGTCCGACGACCACGACGTGGGCCCCGGCGATCTCGACGCCGTGGCGGCGCAGCAGCTCGACGATGCCGTACGGCGTGCAGGGCAACGGCGCCTCCGTGCCGAGCACCAGCCAGCCCAGGTTGGTCGGGTGGAGGCCGTCGGCGTCCTTGGCGGGGTCGACCAGGCCGAGCACGCGGTTCTCGTCGATGCCGCGCGGCAGGGGCAGCTGCACGATGTAACCGGTGCACGCGGGGTCGGCGTTGAGGCGGGCGACGTGCTCCTCGATCTCCTCCTGCGTCGCGGTCGCGGGCAGGTCGACGCGGATCGACTCGATGCCGACCTCGGCGCAGTCCTTGTGCTTGCCGCCGACGTACCACCGCGACCCGGGGTCGTCGCCGACGAGCACCGTGCCGAGGCCGGGCACGACGCCCTGCTCGCGCAGGGCCGCCACCCGGGCCTTCAGCTCGTCCTTGATCGCCGCCGCCGTGGCGCTGCCGTCCAGCCTCTGTGCCGTCACGACCGCCAGTCTAGGGACGCGGACGCCTCAGCGCCCGACCGGTGCGCCGACGCGCTCGAGGTGGCGCTGCGCGGCGCCGGCGGCGGGGTGGGAGACGACGGCGGCCGTCACCGCGATGCCCGCGATGAGCGCCCACCCCGGCGTGCCGACCTCGAGGGCGAGGAAGGTGTAGAGCGCCGGGAACGCGATCGCCTCGACCTGCATGCCCATGCCCCACACGCCCTGGTAGTCGCCGAGACGGCGGTGGTCGGAGAGCTCGGCCGCGAACCCCCACGACGCGGCCGACTGCCACAGCTCGGCGCCGGTGATCGTGACGTGGCCGACCCACAGCAGCGCGATCGAGACCCAGCCCGCGGTCTCGTGGGTGACGCTGAGCACGAGGCAGGAGGCCACGAAGGCCCACCCCGACCACCGCACGGCCCGCAGCGCGCCCGCGACGGTGTCGGAGCCCCGTGAGGCGCGCACCTGCAGCAGCACCGCCAGCACCGTGTTGGTGCCGAAGAGCCACGCCAGCAGCGTCTGCGGGGCGTCGGTGCGCTCCACCAGCCACAGCGGCACCACCACGTTGAGCAGCACCTGGTTGGACCCCAGGACGCCGTTGCACAACGCGAGCACCACGAAGCCGGGGTTGCGGTAGGCGGCGGGGCCGGCCTGCTCGAGCGGGCCCCGCACCACCACCGGCCGGGCGACCGACGGCAGCCGCGAGACCATCGCGGCGTTGAGCAGCAGCAGCGCGCCGGTGAGCAGCGGGACGGCGACGATCGCCTCGCGCGTGCCGATGCCCAGCGCGACGCCACCGGCCCCGGCCCCGAGGGTGTAGCCGACGTTGCGGGCCGCGCGCATGTACGCCATCGCCCGCACGCGGGTCTCCCGGGGGAAGACGCTGATCCGGTAGACCTCGCGTGCGGAGCGCGCCGCGGTCTCGACGGCGGCGAGGGTGGCGAGCACGGCCACGAAGAGCACGAAGCCACCGACCGCCGGCCACGAGAAGTAGAGCAGGGCCTCCAGCACTGAGGCGAGCACCCACAGCCGCTTCGCGCCGACCCGGTCGCTGACCCGGCCCAGGGGCACCGAGAGCGCCAGCGCGACCCCCGCCGAGACCGACAGCCCCAGGCCCACCTGGGCCCCCGAGAGGCCCACGACCTGGGTGAAGAACACCGCGGTGCCGGTGAGGAAGGAGCCGGTGGCGAAGGCCGACAGGACGCACTGCAGCGCGAGGTCGCGCTCGAGACGGGTGGGTGGGAGCAGACCCGGGGGAGGCGCACGGAGGTTGGGGTCAGTGGAAGAAGTGCCGCGTGCCGGTGAGGTACATCGTCACGCCCGCGGCCTTGCAGGCCTCGACCGTGAGCTCGTCGCGCACCGAGCCGCCCGGCTGCACGATGGCCGTGACGCCGGCGTCGATGAGCACCTGGGGGCCGTCCTCGAAGGGGAAGAAGGCGTCGGAGGCGGCCACGGCGCCGCGGGCGCGGTCCTCGCCCTCGCCGAGGGTGTTGGCGCGCTCGACGGCCAGCCGGCAGGAGTCGACGCGGTTGACCTGACCCATGCCGATGCCCACCGAGGCGCCCTGGCGGGCCAGAAGGACGGCGTTGGACTTCGCCGAGCGGCACGCCCGCCAGGCGAAGGCGAGGTCGGCGAGGACCTCCTCGGAGGCCGCCTCGCCGGTCGCCAGGGTCCAGCCCGACGGGTCGTCGCCCTCGGCCTGGAAGGAGTCGCGCTCCTGCACCAGCAGGCCGCCGCTGACGGGGCGGGTCTCCACCCCGCCGCGCTCCAGCGGCTCGCACACCAGGATCCGGATGTTCTTCTTGCCCTGGAGCACCTCGACGGCGCCGTCCTCGTAGCCCGGCGCGACGATCACCTCGGTGAACACCTCGGCGACCTGCTGGGCCATCGCCACGGTCACCGGGCGGTTGGCGGCGATCACGCCGCCGAAGGCCGAGACCGGGTCGCAGGCGTGGGCACGGCGGTGGGCCTCGGCGACGTCGGCCCCGACCGCCACCCCGCAGGGGTTGGCGTGCTTGATGATCGCCACCGCGGGCTCGGCGAAGTCGTAGGCCGCACGGCGGGCGGCGTCGGTGTCGACGTAGTTGTTGTAGGACATCTCCTTGCCGTGCAGCTGCTCGGCCGAGGCCAGTCCGGCCGCACCGTGGCCGCTGCGGTAGAGCGCGGCCGGCTGGTGCGGGTTCTCCCCGTAGCGCAGGACCGAGGCCTGCTCCCAGGTCGCGCCGATCCAGGCCGGGAAGCCGGTGCCGCGGGAGGAGTCGGTGAGCACGCTGCCCATCCACGAGGCCACGGCCACGTCGTAGGACGCGGTGTGCACGAAGGCCTCGGCGGCCAGCGCCTTGCGCTCCTCCAGGGTGAAGCCGCCCGCGGCGACGGCGGCGAGCACGTCGGCGTAGCGCTGCGGCGAGGTGACGATCGCGACCGAGGGGTGGTTCTTGGCCGCGGCGCGCACCATCGAGGGCCCGCCGATGTCGATCTGCTCCACGCACTCGTCGGGCGAGGCGCCGGACGCGACGGTCCGGGTGAAGGGGTAGAGGTTGGAGACGACCAGGTCGAAGGGCTCCACGCCGAGGTCGGCCAGCTGCGCCACGTGGGTCTCGAGACGGCGGTCGGCCAGGATGCCCGCGTGCACCCTGGGGTGCAGCGTCTTGACCCGGCCGTCGAGGCACTCGGGGAAGCCGGTGAGGTCCTCGACCTTGGTGACCGGCAGGCCCAGCCCCTCGATCAGGGCCGCCGAGCCACCGGTGGAGACCAGGGCCACCCCGGCCTCGTGGAGGCCGCGGGCGAGCTCCTCGAGCCCGGACTTGTCGTAGACGGAGACCAGGGCCCGCTGGATCGGGACGCGCATGTCGCTCATGGAGGGGTTGCTCCTCATCGGTTCGTCGGTCGAGTCGATGAGGGCACCCAGGCGGTCGATGCACTCGCCCCCGCGTGGATCGAGCGGGGCACTCCCCGGTGGTGGTCCCACCTGCGCCAGTCGTGTGCGCCCATCATAGGAGGACTCAGCCGCCGAAGCGCACCCGACGGCCCTCGACCACCACGCCCTCGCGGGCGATGCGGCCCACCGCGTCGACGAGCATCGCGCGCTCGGCGGTCTTGATCCGCTCGTGGAGGCTCGCGACGTCGTCGTCGTCCTCGACCGGCACGACGCTCTGCGCGACGATCTGCCCGGTGTCGACGCCGGCGTCGACGACGAAGAGCGTCGCACCGGTGACCTTCACGCCGTACTCCAGCGCGTCACGCGGGCCGTGCATGCCCGGGAACGACGGCGACAGCGCCGGGTGGGTGTTGACCACGCGACCGCCGAAGCGGCCCAGGAAGCTCGCCCCGACCAGCTTCATGAAGCCGGCCAGCACGACCAGGTCGGGCTCGTGGGCGGCGACGGCGTCGGTGAGGGCGGCGTCCCAGTCCTCGCGCGAGGCGTGCTCGCCCACGCGGTGGACGAAGGTCGGCACCCCCGCTCGCCGGGCACGGGCCAGCCCCTCGATGCCGTCGCGGTCGGCGCCGACGGCGACCACCTCGGCGCCGTACGCCGGGTCGGCGCACGCGTCGAGGAGGGCCTGGAGGTTGGTGCCGGAGCCCGACACGAGGACGACGAGACGGGAGGACACGGCCGGACTCTAGCCCGCGTTCAGCGGCGCGGGCGCGGGGAGCGGCGCAGCCGCGACGCCCAGGGGCGGCCGACGACGGGCGCCGGCGCCTCGCCGTCGAGGCTGCGCGACCGGTGACGCTGCCAGGCGGTGACGAGCAGCCCGCCGACCAGGCCGCCGAGACCGAAGGCGGTGACGGCGTGGACGGTCAGCTCGTGGGCCAGCGGGCCCACGTCGCGCATGCGGCCCGGGCCGACGGCGCCGCCCGCGAGGGAGGCGAGGAGGCCGAGCACGAGACCGGCCACCACTCCCCCGGCGCAGCCGCGCAGCGCGCCCTCGTCCCAGCGCAGGGTCGGTGCCCGGCGCTGGGCCTGCACGGCGACGACCGCGGCCACGAGGGCGGGCAGCGCGACGAGGGCGACCGTCCAGGCGGGGGTCGGTCCGGTGTCGGGCAGGGCGGCCAGCAGCGGGAACATCGGCAGCGGGCCGAGCACGACGGCGGAGGGCGAGACCAGGGTGCCGACGCCGACGGTGAAGCCCGGACCCACGAGGTAGGAGGCGGCGAAGAGCACCGCGTTGGGCACCACGGCGAGGCTGGCCACCGAGAAGGCGGTGGCGTCGCCGGCGTCGGTGTGCAGCTGGGAGAGCACGTTGGCGGCGGTGTCGAGGTCGACCAGGAGGGCCAGGAGGAAGGCCGCCGCGGAGAGGGCCAGCCAGGTCACCAGCAGCCGGCGCGCCACCCGGGACGCGTGGCGCAGCACCGGGGGCACCGCCGGGGCCCAGATGGCGGCGCGGCCCGAGGCGACCGCGATGGCCGGGGTCGCCACCAGCAGGCCCAGGCCGAGCACCCAGCCGAGCACCGGGGTGGTCGCGGGCGCCGTGGTCGCCGTGGCGGCGAGGGTCACTACCCCCACCGCGACCACGGCGTAGGCGACGGTGAAGAGCAGCGCGGCCACCGGCACGGTCCAGTCGCGCTCCCCGTCGCTGATCGCGTCGGCGTCGGGGCCGTGCCCCGACACCGCGTCGCCGACGCGCAGCGCGACCCGCCAGCACGACCAGGCGCACAGGGCCGTGAGCCCGAGAGGGACGGCGGTGACCGCGACCCCGCCGACCACCACGCCCGAGCCGTGGGCCGTCAGCCACGCCAGCGCGCCGACGCGCAGGGCGTCGTGCGGCTCGCCGTGGGCGCCGGCGTCGGTGAGGAACCACCCGATCACCGCCACCGCGAGGCACACCAGCAGGGTCGCACCGGCTGCCACGGCGCCGCCGAGGGTGGCGGTGAGCACGAGCGGTCGGCGGTGGGCACCGCCGGGCGCCGGGCGCCGGCCGGTGGCGCCGGGGGTGCGGCGCGCGGTCGAGGAGTCGGGCAGCAGCGAGGTCATGGCCCGACCATCCTGACCCCGCCCCCCGGCGTCGCGTCGGTCCCACGCCGAGCGGCGCGGGCCCTCGGCGCGGGTGGCGAGCGCCACGCCGGTGACGCGCCGCTCGGGTTGGCGGGCCTCACCGCGGATCGCTTACGTTGGACGACGCCATGGCGGACCCCACCGACTTCGACGCGTTCTACAAGGACGCACGCGCGCGACTGCTGCTGCAGACCTACGCGCTCACCGGGGACCTGGCCGCCTCGCGCCGCGCGGTGCGCGACGCCTTCGTCGCCGCCTGGCACCACTGGCGCAAGGTCTCGCGCAGCGCCGACCCCGAGGCCTGGGTGCGCCCCGTCGCCTGGTCGCACGCGCTGCGACGCCACACCACGCGGCCCTTCCACAAGGAGAAGGGCCTCGACCCCGAGGCCGCCGCCACCCTGGAGGCGCTGGCCGGCCTCCCGCTGCTGCAGCGCCGGGTGCTGCTGCTGGCCCACCTGGCGTCGCTGTCGATGACCGACCTGGCCCGCGAGGTCGGGATCCCCCCGGCCGACGCCGAGCGGGAGCTGCAGAGCGCGACGGCGCGCTTCGGGCTGCTGCGCGACCTGCCCACGCCGCTGGTGCGCACCGCGCTCGAGCCGCTGGCCGAGGTCGTCGCCGAGGCCCGCTGGCCCCGCCCGACCATCGTGCGGCGCACCGGGGCCGCGCGGCGGCGTACGCACACCGGCGTGGGCGCGGCGCTGGTCGTGGGCGCCCTGCTGCTGACGGGCACGCTGGTCACCGACACGGCCGGGGTGAGGCCCACGCTGCAGCGCGACGCCGTGGCCGCGCCCGGCGACTCCGTCGCCCCCGGCGCGGAGAACCCCGCCGACGACGCGCCGACCGACTCCCCCACGCCCGAGCCCGAGCCGCTCGAGGCCGCCGCGCTCCTCGGCGCCGAGGAGGTGGCCGCACGGCTGCCGGGCGGCGGCTGGCGCGAGGCCGCGACCACCGACGGCACCGAGGGCGACGGCCTGGTGCTGCCCTGCCAGGGGGCGCGGTACGCCGACCCCGAGGGCACGGTCGCCCTGGTGCGCGCCTTCCGGGACCGCCCGCGCGGGCAGGAGGCCCCCCGCTCGGCCTGGCAGCTCGCCGAGTCCTCCCGCACCGACCGGGCCGCCCGGGCCGCCTACGACGGCGCCGCCGGCTGGTTCGCCGGCTGCGACGAGCCCCGGGCCCAGCTGATCTCGACCCAGCGCGTCGACGGGGTCGGCGACGAGGCGGTGCTGCTGGTGCTGCGCGACTGGGCCGCGCCGACGCGCACGGTGGTCGCCGGCGTGGCCCGCACCGGTCGCATCGTCACGGTGACCGCCTCCCAGCGCCGCGGCACCTCCGCCGACGACCTGCTCGACCAGGCGCGGCTGCTCGGGGGCGCCGTCGACGGTCTGTGCGACCTCACCGACGGCGGGGCCTGCACCACCCGGGCGCGGCTCAGCCCCGCCGACGCCCTGCCGGTCGGCGAGGTGCCCTCGCTGCTCTCGGCCGTCGACCTGCCCCCGGTCGGCTCGGTCACCCGCCCCTGGGTCGGCACCGAGCCCGAGCGCGCCCGCGACAACGACGCGGCGACGCGCTGCGACCAGACCAGCTTCGTCGGCGACTTCCGCGGCGCGCGCTTCAGCGACAGCCGCACCCGCACGTTCCTCGTGCCGGGTGGACGGCTGCCCACGTCGTTCGGGCTGACGCAGACCGTCGGGTCCCTGCCGGTGCCCCAGGCGCGGGCCCTCGTCGAGCAGGTGCGCTCGAGGATGGCCAGCTGCGCCGACCGCGACCTGGGCACCGACGTGGTCACCGTGACCTCCCAGACCGGTCCCGAGCGCTCCCTCGACGTCTGGGACGTCACCGTCGACGTCTCCGACGACACCTCCGTGCGCTTCGTCGTCGCCCTGCTGCGGCGCGGCACGGCGGTCAGCCAGATCGGCTTCGTGCCCGGCCCCGACGCGACCATGGCGGGCGGCGCGTTCCTCGCGCTCGCCGAGCGCGCCGCCGAGCGGCTGGCCGAGCAGCCGGCCCCCCGACGCGCCGACTGAGAGCCGCTCCGCACGGGTGCGGCGTGTCGTGCAACCGCACGGCCCCGCCGCGCGTACCACTCCCGAGACAGCAGCGACACGGGAGCACGCGACGAGCGCGGGCACGGGACGGAGACGCCATGGACGAACGCGAGTTCGACGACTTCTACGCCGCGTCCTACGCCCGGCTAGTCGGCCAGGTCCACGCCATGATCGGCAGCCGCGACGAGGCCGAGGAGTGCGTGCAGGAGGCCTTCGTGCGGGCCTGGGCGCACCGGCGCAGGCTCGACCGGGCCGACCACCCCGAGGCCTGGGTGCGCACCACCGCCCACCGGCTGGCCGTGAGCCGCTGGCGCCGCACCGTGCTGGGTCGCCGCCCCGCCGACCGCGCCGTCTCCGCGCCGGTCGCCGCCCCGCCACCGAGCGAGGCCCACGTCGCGCTGGTCGCGGCGCTGGGACGCCTGCCCGAGGCGCAGCGCCAGGCGCTGGTGCTGCACCACATCGCCGACCTGCCGGTGCGGGCGGTGGCCCGCGAGGTCGGGGTGCCCGAGGGCACGGTGAAGGCGCGGCTCAGCCGGGGCCGCGCCGCTCTCGCCGCCCTGCTCGCCGACGACGACGGCCTCCAGGAGGGAGCCCACCATGCCTGAGCCCACCGATCCCGCCGACCTCTTCACCCGCTTCCTGGCCGAGGAGGCCCCCGTGCACCCCCTGCCCGCGTCCGAGGTACGCCGCCGCGGCGACCGGCTGCGCCGCCGCCACCGCGCCCTCACAGCCGCCGCCGGCGCCGCTGCGGCCCTCCTCGTCGCCACGCCGCTCGCGCTGGCCACCCGGGGCGCCGAGACCGCCGGCCTCGACCCGGCGGCGCCGAGCCCGACCGCCACCCCGGCGCCGGGCGACGTCGACTGGGTGACCGGCGTGCCCGCCGACTTCCCGCTCGGCGCGGGTCTGCGGGGCCTGAGCGAGCAGCCCGAGGTCGTGCCCGGCTTCGCTCCCGACCCGCCGGTGCGGGGCTGCCAGGGCGGGGCCTACACCGCCGAGGCCCCCGTGCGGGCCGTCGACGCCGTGCAGCTCGACGCACCCAACGCGCCGGGCTCCGAGGGCGGCGTGCAGCGCGGCCTGCTGCTCTACGCCGACGACGACGCCGCGCGGGAGGTGCTCGCGGCCCAGGAGGCGGCGCTCGCGGACGGCTGCGGCTCGGCCGACCCGCTCGTCTCCGACCTCGGCGAGGGCTCGGTGGTCTGGGTCCAGCGCTCCGGCGACGCCGGGGAGGGCGAGCTCGTGCAGCTCGTCACGGTCGGCAACGCCGTGCTCGCGACGTCGACCACGTTCGGCGGCGCCGGCGACGCGCAGGTCGTCGAGCAGACCCGGGAGCTGGCGCAGAGCACCTCGGCCCTCGTGGTCTCCTCGCTGTGCGTCTTCGCCGCCGACCCCTGCTCGCAGCCGCCCGGCGCGACCGACGCCGACGCGACGACGGCCGGCGACCGGGTGCCCGACGGCTTCCCGCTCACCGCGGGCTACCCCGACGACGCCGCCGCCGGGAGCGGTCAGCCGGGACTCCAGGAGCTCTCCCGGGCGGTCGGTCCGCTGACCCTCGCCGCGTGCGGGCGCGAGGTGGCGCTGCCCCCCGGTCGCACCGACCTCGTCCGGGCCGGGTGGAGCGACCGCGACGACCTCCGGCTGCGCAACCTGGCCGTCTTCGCCCGCGCCGAGGACGCCCGCGCCTACGCCGACGACGTGCTCGCGCTCCACCGCGACTGCCCCGTCGACACGGGTGCCACCGGCACCGCCGTCGAGACCGCGGTCGTCGCCAGCGACCTGGGCGAGCAGGCCGGCGTGGTCGTCCGGAGCACCACGGGCGCCGACGCCGCCCCGCCGCAGGTCCTGCACGTGGTCAGGGTGGGTCGGGCGGTGCTGGTCTCGCTGGTGACCGGCCCCTCCGTGCCGGCCGGCTCCAGCCCGGCCGAGGCCGCCGCTCAGAGCGACACCGCCGTGCGCGAGGTGGCGGCCGCGATGGAGGTCTTCGCCGGCTGACGGCGTCCGCCCGCACGCACGAGCGGCCCGCCCCCGGCAGGGGACGGGCCGCTCGTGGCGTACGCGGGGTGGGTCCGGGGTCAGAGACCCTGGAGGATCTCCCGCATCAGCTGGGCGGTCTCCGACGGCGTCTTGCCGACCTTGACGCCCACGGCCTCGAGGGCCTCCTTCTTGGCCTGCGCCGTGCCCGAGGAGCCCGAGACGATGGCGCCGGCGTGGCCCATCGTCTTGCCCTCGGGAGCGGTGAAGCCCGCGACGTAGCCGACGACCGGCTTGGTCACGTGGTCCTTGATGTACGCCGCCGCGCGCTCCTCGGCGTCGCCGCCGATCTCGCCGATCATGACGATCGCGCGGGTGTCGGGGTCGGCCTCGAACGCCGCGAGGGCGTCGATGTGGGTGGTGCCCACGATCGGGTCGCCGCCGATGCCGATGGCGGTCGAGAAGCCGAAGTCACGCAGCTCGAACATCATCTGGTAGGTCAGCGTGCCCGACTTCGAGACCAGGCCCACCGGGCCGGAGCCCGAGATCGTGGCCGGGGTGATGCCGGCCAGGGCCTCGCCCGGGGTGATGATGCCCGGGCAGTTGGGCCCGATCATCCGGGTGCCGCCGTGGTTGCTGGAGCCCTGGAGGTAGGACCACACCTCGGCGGTGTCCTGCACCGGCACGCCCTCGGTGATGACCACGAGCAGGCCGATGCCCGCGTCGATGGCCTCGAGGCAGGCGTCCTTGGTGAACGCCGGCGGCACGAAGGCGACCGACACGTCGGCGCCGGTCTCCTTCATGGCCTCCTCGACGGAGCCGAAGACGGGCAGCTCGACGCTGGAGCCGTCGGCGGCGGTGTGGGTCACGGTGGTGCCGGCCTTGCGGGCGTTGACGCCGCCCACGACGTTGGTGCCGGACTTCAGCATCAGGGCGGTGTGCTTGGTGCCCTCCCCGCCCGTGATGCCCTGGACGATGACCTTGCTGTCCTTGTTGAGGTAGATCGACATATCGCTCTCAGTCCCGTTCTCAGGCGTTCGCCAGCTCGGCGGCCTTGTCGGCCGCGCCGTCCATCGTCTCCACGAGCGTCACCAGCGGGTGGTTCTTCTCCTGGAGGATGCGGCGACCCTCCTCGACGTTGTTGCCGTCGAGGCGGACGACCAGCGGCTTGGTGGCCTCGTCGCCGAGGATGTCGAGGGCGCCCACGATGCCGTTGGCCACGGCGTCGCAGGAGGTGATGCCGCCGAAGACGTTGACGAAGACGCTCTTGACCTGCTCGTCGTTGAGGATCACGTCGAGGCCGTCGGCCATGACCTGCGCCGAGGCGCCGCCGCCGATGTCGAGGAAGTTGGCCGGCTTGACGCCGCCGTGCTTCTCGCCGGCGTAGGCGACCACGTCGAGGGTCGACATGACCAGGCCCGCGCCGTTGCCGATGATGCCCACGGCACCGTCGAGCTTGACGTAGTTGAGGCCCTTCTCCTTGGCCTTGGCCTCGAGCGGGTCGGCCGCGGCCTTGTCCTCGAAGTCGGCGTGCTCGGCGTGGCGGAACTCGGCGTTCTCGTCGAGGGAGACCTTGCCGTCGAGCGCCTCGAGCCGGTCACCGGCCAGACGGGCCAGCGGGTTGACCTCGACGAGGGTGGCGTCCTCCTCGACGAACACCTTCCACAGCGCGAGCACGGTCTGCACGGCCTGGTCGGTGAGCGCCTCGGGGAAGGCCGCCTCGGCGACGATCGCGCGGGCCTTGGCCTCGTCGACACCGGTGCCCGGGTCGATGGCGATCTGCTTGACGGCGTCGGGGTTGGTCTTCGCGACCTCCTCGATCTCGACACCGCCCTCGACGCTGGCGATGCAGAGGTACTGACGGTTGGCGCGGTCGAGCAGGAAGGAGAAGTAGTACTCCTCCTCGATGCTGGCCGCGGGGGCGATGAGCACCCGGTTGACCGTCAGGCCCTTGATCTCCATGCCGAGGATGGCCTGGGCGTGCTGCTCGGCCTCGTCGGGGGTCTTCGCCAGCTTGACGCCGCCGGCCTTGCCGCGGCCACCCGCCTTCACCTGCGCCTTGACCACGCAGACGCCGAGCTTCTCGGCGGCCTCGCGGGCCTCGGCGGGGGTGTTGGCGACGATGCCGGGAGTCCCCGGGACGCCGTGCTTGGCGAAGAGCTCCTTCGCCTGGTACTCCATCAGGTCCACTGATCCACCAGTTCTCTAGTGTGCTGCGCTGTGAGGGCGCCTTGGTTGAGTCGTTGGACGAGCCTGGGCGAGCCTGGGCCCGACGACCGTCCGCTCCCGCGTGAGCACGGGCGGAGGCCTCCGGCACCTTAGTCCCGTCGCGGGCCGCGGCACGAGGGCGCGGGGGCGCGACGTGACCGAGGTCATGCGGTGACGGGCCGCCGTCGTCCACATTTGTCACGGCGCCGAGTTCCGCCTGCTGCACCGGGTCCGTTACAGTCTTGGCTCGTTCGCCCCCGACCACCTGAAAGGGTGGGCCGGCCGCCAGGTCCGGCGCCCCCCACCACCGTCGATCACGGGAGTCACTGCTTCATGGGTCATCACCGAGTCGCACCCACCGGCACCAGCCGCAGCGATCTCGGGACCCCTGACACCCCAGCGGACACCCCGGCTGTCACCCCGGCCTACCGCGGCCGTCGCGTGGCGACCGTGCCCGTCGACTCCGCCGCGACGACCGCCGCACCGGCGGCGCCCTACGTCGGCCGCCGCGTGGCCCGCCCGGCCCCGGTCGTCACCGTCGAGCCGGTCACCGCGTCCGCCGGGCGCCTCGACACCGGCCCGGGTCTCGACGCCGGCACGGTGGACCGGATCCTCGCCGACCTCGAGCCGGTCGACCACACCACCTCCTTCGCCTCCGACCCGACCGAGCTGCTGCCGCTGACGCCGGCGCGCCCGGGTCTGTCGCACCCCGAGACCGCCGAGCTCCGCACCGCGGGCAGGCGCAAGGCCGTCAAGCACGCCGGCGACCGCGGCGCGCTCCTGCGCCGGATGCCCTCGGTGCCGGTGCTCGTGGGGATCGCGGCGCTCGCGGTCTCCGTGGGCGGCGCGGTCACCGCCACCGACACCGACCTGGCCGCCCAGGAGGCGGCGCCCGTCGGCCCCAGCAGCGCCCTCACCGGCTCCAGCGGCGGTGGCGTCGTGGGCCTCGACCGCGAGGAGCGCATCTCGCGCGACTCCAGCCGCGACGCGCTGGGCGACCTCGCCGACGAGCGGCTCGTCGAGGCCGCCGAGGCCCAGGCCGCGGAGCGCAACACCGAGCTGCGCACCCTCGCCAACGCCGCCGAGGTGCAGTCGAAGAAGATCGAGGCCAACCAGTGGGTCCTGCCGCTCAGCGGCTACCGCCTCACCGCGCGCTACGGCGAGTACGGCCTGTGGGCGACCTACCACACCGGCCTCGACTTCGCCGCCCCCACCGGCACGCCCCTCGTGGCCATCGCCAACGGCACGATCACCTCGACCGGTTACGACGGCGCCTACGGCAACAAGACCGTCCTCACCCTCGAGGACGGCACTGAACTGTGGTTCTGCCACCAGACCTCGATCGACGTCTCCCCCGGCGAGACCGTCACCGCGGGCCAGCAGATCGGCACCGTCGGCTCGACCGGCAACGTGACCGGCCCCCACCTCCACCTCGAGGTCCGCCCCGGCGGCGGCGACCCGGTCGACCCCTACGAGGCGCTCTCGGTCAACGGCGTCACGCCGTAGCACCGCCAGGGCCGGGCTCGGCCCCGCACCTCACGTGCCCGCCCCAGGACCCGGCCGCCGGCCTCGGCCTCAGAGCTTCTGCACGGGCGCGTAGCGCAGCAGCAGCCGCTTGACGCCCTGCGAGCCGAAGTCGATCGAGGCCACCGACTTGTCGGCCACGCCCTCGACCGCCACCACGGAGCCGAGGCCGAAGGAGTCGTGCTGCACCCGGTCGCCCGGCTCCAGCGACGGCACCTCGCGCGCCGGCCGCGACTTGGCGGCGGCGTCGGCGCGCAGCGCGGCGGAGGAGAAGTTGCGGCGACCGGCCGCGGTCGGCGAGCCCAGGCCGCCGCCGTAGGAGCCGCCCAGGTCGGGTCGCGACCACTGGGTCTGCGCGGCCTCGGTGCGGCGCCAGTCGACGAGGTCGACCGGCATCTCGTCGAGGAAGCGCGACGCCGGGTTGTGCGACGGCGCGCCCCAGGCCGAGCGGACCACGGCGCGGGAGAGGTAGAGGCGCTCGCGGGCGCGGGTGACGCCGACGTAGGCCAGGCGTCGCTCCTCCTCCAGCTCCGGCTGGTCGCCGAGGGCCCGCGAGTGCGGGAAGACGCCGTCCTCGAGCCCGGTGAGGAACACCACCGGGAACTCCAGCCCCTTCGCCGTGTGGAGGGTCATCAGGGTCACCACGCCGGTGTCGTCGGGGTCGTCGGGGTCGGTGTCGGGGATCTGGTCGGAGTCGGCCACGAGCGCGACGCGCTCCAGGAAGTCGCGCAGACCGGGCGCGACCTGCCCTGCGTCGACGTCGGCGGGGTCGGCCGAGGGGCCCGCCACGGGGTCGTCGCTGAACTCGCGCGCCACTGCGACGAGCTCGGCGAGGTTCTCCGCGCGCGTGGCGTCCTGCGGGTCGTCGGAGTCCTCCAGGGCGGCGACGTAGCCCGAGCGGGCCAGCACGGTCTCGAGCACGACGTCGGCGCGCTCGCCGCCGTCGACCATCGACTGCAGCTCCTCGATCATGGCCACGAAGCCGCGGATGCTGCCCAGCGAGCGGGTCGCGAGCCCGGGCGCCTCCTCGGCGCGTCGCAGCGCCTCCCAGAAGGTCGTGCGGTCGCGCTCGGCGAGCGCGTTGACGCACGCCACCGCCCGGTCGCCGATGCCGCGCTTGGGGGTGTTGAGGATCCGGCGCAGCGAGACCTGGTCGTCGGGGTTGGCCAGCAGCCGCAGGTAGGCCAGGGCGTCGCGCACCTCGCGGCGCTCGTAGAACCGCACACCGCCGACCACCTTGTAGGGCTGGCCGGTGCGGATGAACACCTCCTCGAAGACCCGCGACTGGGCGTTGGTGCGGTAGAAGATCGCGACGTCGGAGGCCCGCGCGCCCTGGTCGACGAGGGTGTCGATCTCGGAGGAGACGAAGCGGGCCTCGTCGCGCTCGTCGTCGGCGACGTAGCCCACGATCCGCTCGCCGTCGCCGGCGTCGGACCACAGCCGCTTGGGCTTGCGGCCCTTGTTGTGGCCGATGACGGCGTTGGCGGTGGTGAGGATGGTCTGGGTGGAGCGGTAGTTCTGCTCCAGCAGGATCGAGGTGGCGTCGGGGAAGTCCTCCTCGAAGTCCAGGATGTTGCGGATGTTGGCGCCGCGGAAGGCGTAGATCGACTGGTCGGCGTCGCCGACGACCATCAGCTCGGCCGGCTCGACGCGCTCAGCGGGCTCCACGGTCGAGGTCGGGTCGGCGAGCGAGGCGTCGTCGAGCTGCTCGGCGCACAGCTGGTGGACCAGGGCGTACTGCGCGTGGTTGGTGTCCTGGTACTCGTCGACGAGCACGTGGCGGAAGCGGCGCCGGTAGGTCTCGCGGACCTCCGGGAAGCGCTGGAGGAGGTGCACCGTCGACATGATCAGGTCGTCGAAGTCGAGGGCGTTGGCCTCGCGCAGGCGTCGCTCGTAGAGGGTGTAGGCGGCGGCGTAGGTCTGCTCGAGGTTGTTGGTGGCCAGGGCCGTGGCCGCCTCGGCGTCGCGCAGCTCGTTCTTGTGGTCCGACACCCAGTGCAGCAGGGCGCCGGGCTGGTAGCGCTTGGGGTCGAGCTCGAGGTCGGCGACCACCAGCGACATCAGCCGCTTCTGGTCGGCGGCGTCGTAGATCGAGAAGCTCGACTTCAGGCCGAGCTTGTCGACCTCCTTGCGCAGGATGCGCACGCAGGCGGAGTGGAAGGTCGAGACCCACATGATCCGGGCGCGCTTGCCGACCAGCTCCTCGACGCGCTCCTTCATCTCGGCCGCGGCCTTGTTGGTGAAGGTGATGGCCAGGATCGAGCCGGGGTGCGCACGGCGCTCCTGGATCAGCCAGGCGATGCGGCGGGTGAGCACGCGGGTCTTGCCCGACCCGGCGCCGGCGACGACCAGCAGCGGCGCGCCCTCGTGCACGACGGCCGCGCGCTGGGGCTCGTTGAGCCCTTCGAGCAGCTCCTCGCGCGTGGGGCCGCGCCGGGTGGTGCGGGGCTCCTCGGGAGCGACGGACTCGAGACCAGGGAGGGGGAACGGGATGCTCATGCTGCCCTCCACCCTACGGCCGCGGTCGGCGTGGTCGGGCAGCGCCGACGCCGCGGTCGGCTCAGTAGGAGCCGTGGGCGGGCGACCAGAAGACCGCGACCGCGATGTTGAGCACCGTGAGCCCCAGCAGCGCCGCCCACAGACCCTGGGCGATGCGCTCCTTGCGCAGGTTGGCCATCACCAGGCCCAGGATGACCAGGCCCACCACCAGCTTGACCCCGATCTTGGCGTGGTCGACGTCGGTGTCGCCGGCCTCGAGCACGCCGACCAGCGCGATCCCGGCCAGGACGGCCGTGCCGGCGCCGTCGCGCATCAGCTCGTTGACCCGCTTGTGCGGCTCGCGGGCCTGCGCGAGCAGGCCGCCGAGGAGGGCCGCGAAACCGAGGATGTGCACGAACAGCAGGACCAGCCGCAGGATCTCCATGCCGCGCAGCCTACGGTCGCGGCGCGCGGGGCCGCGGCACAGGGCGCACGACCAGCACGGGGCAGGGCGCGGAGTGCTGGACCCGCTGGGCGGTGCTGCCGAGCAGCACGGTGCGGCTCAGCCCGCGACCGCCCGCGGCGACGACCACGAGGCCGGCTCCCAGCGCCGAGGCGGCCTTGGTGATCTCCTGGGCCGGCGAGCCGCTGCGGATGCTGGTGCGGACCGTGGGGCCCCAGCCGTCGAGCTCCGCCGCCACGACGCGCACGGCGCTCTCGGCGGCCGCCCGGAACGACGAGGACTCCCCCTCGGCCCGCGTGCGGTCGGCGGGGGCCAGGTCGTCGGCGAAGGCCACCGCGGCGAGCGGACGCACCACCGCCAGCACCGTGACGTCGGTGATCCTGGCCGGGTCGGCGAAGGAGCGCAGGTGGCGCGCGGCGTCGAGCGACTGCTGCGAGCCGTCGGTGGCGACGATGACGTGCACGGGGGCCTCCTCGGGCGTCCGGTGGTGCTGGGGGCTGGTGGGGGGCGGGCCTCAGGTGCGGGGCTCGACGGTGGACTCGCCCCGGGCGCGGCCGTGCGGCCGGTCGCGGCGACCGACCAGGCGCTCCACGACGTAGAGCACCAGGCCGACGGCCAGCAGCCCGCCGCACCACAGCAGCGACGTGGGGTCGTCGTACACGACGTAGGCCAGCAGCACCAGGTTGCCGACGATCCCGACGGCGAGCAGCGCGGTGGGGGCGGTGTAGGTGTCGTCGGCCTCGTCGTGGCCGCGCAGCCTGAGCGCGGAGAGGATGACCAGGCCGTAGATGAAGAGGGTGAAGACCACCGTGACGGTGGCCAGCCGCGCCACCACGTCGACGCCGACGCCGGCGCGGTTGAGCAGGGCGCCGACGACCAGCAGGGAGCAGACCACGACGGCCGCGAAGCTCAGCGCGACCCAGGGGCTGCGGCGGCTGGAGTGGATGCGGGCGAAGACGCCCGGCACGACGTCCTCGCGCGCCATGCCGTAGAGGATGCGCGACTGCGTGACCACCGAGACCAGGGTGGTGTTGGTGATCGCGACCATGGCGATCACGGCGAAGACCACGCTGAGCAGCCCCACGGGCAGGGGCAGCACGCCGGCCTCGACCACCTCCAGCAGGGCGGCGTCGGAGGAGGCCAGGTCGGCCACGGGCACGACCAGGGCCGCGGTCACGGCGACCAGCACGTAGATCACGCCGGCGACGACCATGCCGCCGACGAGGGCCCGCGGGAAGGTGCGGGCCGGGTCGATGGTCTCCTCGGCGACGTTGGCGGCGTTCTCGAAGCCCGTCATCGCGAAGAAGGCCAGCGCGACGCCGGCCACGATCGCCAGCACGGGGTCGCCGTCGGCCCGGAACTCGGTGAGCGTGCCGAAGTCGGCGTCGCCCTGCGCGACGTAGACGACACCGATGACCACGACGATGACCAGACCGGCGATCTCGACGACGGTCATCACCATGTTGGCCACGACCGACTCGGTGATGCCGATGTAGTTGACGACCGCCAGCACGAGGATGAAGACCAGCGCCACCAGCAGGCCCGGGGGCAGCTCCCACACCTCGGCGAAGTAGGCGGAGAAGCCGGTGGCCAGCGACCCGGCCGCGGCGAAGGTGGCCGAGAGCATCGAGATCGTGACGAGGAAGGTCAGCGCGGGGCTGCGGAAGGCCTTGTTGACGTAGAGCGCGGCGCCGGCGGCCTGGGGGTACTTCGTCACCAGCTCGGCGTAGGCCAGCCCGGTGATCGTCGCGACCGACACCCCGACGGCGAAGGCGATCCAGAAGGCGCCCCCGACCGCACCCGCGACGGCGCCGATGAGCACGTAGATGCCGGAGCCGAGCACGTCGCCGAGGACGTAGAAGAACAGCAGCCTCCCGGTGATCGACCGGGTGAGGTCCCCGTCGTCGGGGAGCGCGGTCGTGGTGGCTGCGGAGGAGTCGGCCATCGGCCCACCGAAGCCGCCCCCGGAGCCCGGGGTCAAGCCCGCGGCGGCGCTCTCACCCCGCCGGGTGACCCTGGCCCCCGCCCCGGCGGAGCGGCGGCCTCAGGCCGGCACGCGTACGCCGACCGGCGCCAGCCAGGCCTCGCGGGCCGCCACCGCCGCGTCGGGCTGGTCGGTGATCAGCCCGTCGACGCCGAGCTCGAGCAGCAGCTCCACGAAGCCGCCGAGGTCGCCGTGCGCTGCGGGGCGCTCCCCGGCCTCCTCGCCTCGGCGGAAGGGGGCCGGCAGGAAGTGGTTCTCGGCCCGCAGCGTCCACACGTGGACGGTCAGCCACTCGCGGTGGGCGTCGGCCACCAGGGTGGAGGGGCGCATGCCGCGACCGCCGGGCGCCTCGGCGGCCACCAGCGAGTGGTGGGCGCCGACGCCGTCGGCGTAGCGCTCCACCAGGGCCAGGCCCGCGGGGCTGGCCAGGTCGCCGAAGGTGCGCGGGTCGCCGGCCGCGGCGAGGTCGGCGGGGCGTCGGTCGCGCCGGTCGAGCAGCTGCACCAGGGGCACCCGCACCTGGCCGGCCAGCTGCTGGAGGATCGTGGGCTCGAAGGACATCACCGTCACCCGCGAGCGCGGCGTGTCGACGCCGTGGCGCCGCAGCGTGGCGACCAGCGCGGTGTCGAGCGGCAGCCCGCGCGAGGCGGACCAGGCGGCGTCCTTGAGCTCGATCATGACCCCGATCGAGCGGCCCCGGGCGGACGACTCCGCGGCCACCATCTCCAGCACGTCGTCGAGCGTCGCCACCGGGAGCCGGCCGTCGTGGGCGGCGCTGGCCGGGCGCAGCCCGGGCATCCGCTCGACCACCCGCAGCGTGCGCAGCTCCGAGAGCGGGAGGTCCTCGGCGAACCAGCCCGTCACCTCCTCGCCGTCGACCACCCGCGTGCTGCGGCGGTGGGCCAGCCCGGGGCGCGCGGCGATGTCGGTGGTGCGGGCCAGGTCGCTCTCGTGACGCACCACGAGCACGCCGTCGGCGCTCACGACCAGGTCGAGCTCGATGTCGTCGGCGCCCATCGCGATCGCGGCGCGGTAGGCCTCGAGCGTGTGCTCGGGCCAGGTGCCGCTGGCGCCGCGGTGGCCCACGACGGCGGGGGTCACGGCCAGGGTGCGGGGACGACGGACGGGCAGGGACACGGTGGTCACGACCTCGACGGTGCGTGGCACCTCCGTCCGCGCGGTGACCCCGAGGTGAACGACGCGTGAGGGGCGGTGGGCAGGATGGGGCCGTGGACCTCTCCCCCGTCGGCACCCTGTCGCCCTCGCCCGCCCTCGACCACCCCGACCTGCTCGCCGCGCCGGTGGCCCGCGCCCTGGCCTCGCTGCCGGGCGCGGAGCGTGTCGGCGTGGTCGCCATCGACCCCGACCTGGCCGACACCGCGGCCCTGAGCGAGGCCCACCAGGTGCCGCTGGAGGCCAGCGCCAACTGCGTCCTGGTGGCCGGGCGCCGCGACGGGGAGGAGCGGGTCGCCGCCTGCGTGGTGCGCGCCGACACCCGCGCCGACGTCAACGGCCTGGTCAAACGCACCCTCGACGTGCGCAAGGCGTCGTTCCTGCCCATGGAGCGCGCGGTGGCCGAGTCGGGCATGGAGCACGGCGGGATCACGCCGATCGGCCTGCCGGCCGGCTGGCGGCTGCTGGTCGACGCGCGGGTGCTGGACGTCGAGGTGGCCGTCGTCGGCTCCGGCGTGCGCCGCTCCAAGGTGCTGCTGCCGGGTCGCCTGCTGGCCGACCTGCCCGGGGCCGAGGTGGTGGAGGGCCTGGCCGGCTGACGGGCTAGAAGCCGGTGACCTTGATGCTGGAGTGGATCTTGTAGCGCCGGTTGATCGAGATCAGCACGGCGGTGAGCGGCTCGACCTGGCGGGCCAGGCGCAGCTTGCCGGCGTCGATGCCGGGCCGCCCGGTGACGCTGGCGCACAGCGCCATGACGGTCTCCTTGGCCTCCTTGACGTCGCCGACCACCAGGACGTCCTCGTGGGCCAGCACGTCGTCGTCGCCCCACAGCGAGACCGCCGAGACGTTGTGGAAGGCGCCCACCACGGTGGCCGAGTCCCCCACGATGCGCTGGGCCGACTCCGCGGCCGACCCCTCGCCGCCGTCGATGACCAGGCCGTGCGCGCCGCGCTTGTCGAAGGCCAGCGGGTTCACGCAGGAGATCACCGTCGTCCCGGCCAGCGGGAGGGTGGCGACCAGCTCGTCGTGGCCGTCCCACGGCACGGCGAGCAGCACGAGGTCGGCGCCCGCGCAGGCGTCGGCGTTGGTGGCGCCCGTGACCGTCCCGGCGCCCTCGACGCCGACGAGCCGGTCGGCCACCTCGGCGGCGACCGCCTCGGCCTTGTCGGCGGCGCGCGAGCCCAGCACGACGTCGTGGCCGCCGCGGGCGAAGCGGTAGCCGAGCCCCTTGCCCTGCGGCCCCGTGCCGCCGACCACGGCGATGCGGTGCCGGACCGGGTCGACGCCGTCGGTGGCGTGGTCGGTGGCGGTCTCGGACGTGGCGGCGGGCTGGCTGGTCACGCGAGCGAGTGTGCCAGTGGGAGCGAGGACGCCGTACTCGTCATCAGGTTTTGGTACCGTCGGCCCCTCAACCGCGCAGGAGCTCAGGGGTGGCGAGTCGATACCGCAGCGATGTCCAGGGCCTGCGCGCCGTCGCCGTGCTCGTCGTCATCGCTGCGCACGCCGGTGTCCCGTTCCTGCCCGGCGGCTTCGTCGGGGTCGACGTCTTCTTCGTCGTCTCCGGCTTCCTGATCTCGGGGCTGCTCTTCCGCGAGATGCGCCGGGGCGAGAAGGTCTCGCTGACCGCCTTCTGGTCGCGCCGGGCCCGGCGGATCCTGCCCGCCGCCACGCTGGTCACGGCGCTCACCGTGCTGGCCTCGGTGGCGTGGATGAGCCTCATCGACGCGCGCGAGGTCGTGGTCGACGCCGTCTGGGCCACCCTCTTCGCCGCCAACGTCCGCTTCGCCGACCAGGGTGACTACTTCTTCGCCCAGGACGGTCCCCCGTCGCCGATGCAGCACTACTGGTCCCTGGCGGTCGAGGAGCAGTTCTACGTCGTGTGGCCGGTGCTGCTGGTGCTCTGCGCCCTCGCGGTGCGCGTGGTCACCCGCTCCCCCGAGCGCCGGCTGCCCGAGCGCACCCTCGCCGGCGTGCTGGTCGCGCTGACCGCGGCCAGCTTCGCCTGGTCGGTGGCGGGCACGGCCGGTGACTCCGGCAGCGCCTACTACTCCACCCTCGGGCGGGCCTGGGAGCTCGGCGCCGGCGCGCTGGCCGCGCTCGCCGCGCCGCGCCTGCGCAAGCGGATGCCGGCCCTGGCGGTGCCGCTGCTCGGTGCCGGCGGCCTGCTCGCGGTGGGGCTGGCCTGCGTCCTCTACTCCTCGGCCACGGCCTTCCCGGGGTGGGCCGCGCTCCTGCCGGTGCTCGGCACGGTGGCGCTGCTGCTCGCCGGCATCCGGCCCGGCCCCCGCCACGACCCGGTCCGGGCCCTGCTGACCTGGCGCCCGGTGCGAGTCCTGGGCGACTGGTCCTACTCCCTCTACCTGTGGCACTGGCCGGCGCTGATCCTCGCCGAGGAGTGGGCGCTGCGCCCCCTGACCGGCGCGGAGCGCGCGCTGGTGCTGCTGGTGGTGCTGAGCCTGGCCGCGCTGACCTTCCGCTTCGTCGAGACGCCCTTCCGGCAGGGACTGCCCCCGCGGCTGCTCGTGGCCCCCCGTCCGCTGCTGCTCTACCCGCTGAGCCTGGCCGTGGTCGCCGCGTCCTGCGTCGGCGGGTGGCAGTGGATCGAGGCCCGCACGGGCCAGGGCGACGTGCCCGCGATCGCGGTGGCCGACCCCGCGGGCGCCGACAGCACCGTTGCCCTCGTGCGGGCCTCGGTCAACGCCGCGCGCGACCGGATGGCGGTGCCCAGCGAGCTCGACCCCAACCTGCTGACCCTGCGTGACAGCGTGGCCGACGTCGGCGCGTGCGACTACGAGGAGGACGTGCAGGAGCTCTGCCTGCGCGGCGACCCCGACGGGGAGCGCACCGTGGTGGTCACCGGCGACTCCCACGCCCGTGCCTGGATCCCGGCCGTGGAGCGGATCGCGGTGGAGAACGGCTGGAGGGCCTACTACCTGGTCAAGCCGCAGTGCCCGGCCGCCCACGTGCCGGTGGCGCCGCTCAACGAGCGCCGGGTCTTCACCGAGTGCACCGGCTTCCAGGACTGGGTGGTCGACCAGGTCGAGGCCCTGCAGCCCGACCTCACGATCGTCTCCTCCTCGCCCCCGGTCAACGGGGTGTGGATCGACGGCGAGCTCGCCGCCACGATCGAGCGGGTCGCCCCGGTGCTGGAGGAGGGCTACGACGAGCTCTTCGACGAGCTGCACGCCGCCTCCGAGCGGGTGCTGCTGATCAAGGACGTGCCCAAGTCGGGCATCGACCCCGGCGAGTGCCTCACCACCGGCACCCCCAGCCTCGGCGACTGCATGTTCCAGCCCGTCGAGCGCGCCGAGATCCTCGGCGACGTCGCGGTGAAGTCGGCCCTCCTGGCCGACGCCGAGGTCGTCGACCCGACCCCGTGGCTGTGCTACCAGGGCGAGTGCCCGGTGGTCATCGGCGGCACGCTGTCCTACCGCGACACCGACCACCTGACCACGGAGTACTCCGAGCTGCTGGCCGGCTCCCTGGGCCGCGCCACCGGCATGACCGACTGAGCGCCGACGCACCGATGGTGACAGCACCGCTGTCACGGTAGGGTCGCGAGCGTCGCCGCCGGGACCGGCCCGGCCCCAGGCCCAGGAGACCCATGAAGCTGTCGATGCCCCTCGTCTACTCCGGCAACCCGCGCGAGGCCGCCGACCAGGTCGTCGCGCTCGAGAAGGCCGGTCTCGACATGGTCTGGGTCGCGGAGCCCTACGGCTTCGACGCCCCCACGCTGATGGGCTACCTCGCCGCCAAGACCGAGACCATCGAGATCGGCGCCGGCATCCTCAACGTCTACTCCCGCACCCCGGGGGCGATGCTGCAGACCGCGGCGGGCCTCGACAACGTCTCCGGCGGCCGCGCGGTCATCGGCCTGGGCGCCTCGGGACCCCAGGTCATCGAGGGCTTCCACGGCCTGCCCTACGACAAGCCGCTCGGCCGCACCCGCGAGATGATCGAGATCCTGCGCCTGGGGCTGCGCCGCGAGCCCCTCGTGCACGAGGGCAAGGTCTTCACGCTGCCCCTGCCCGCCGACCAGGGCCTCGGGCTCGGCAAGCCGCTCAAGCTGCTGACGCGCCCCGAGCGCCCGGTCGTGCCGCTGTGGGTGGCAGCGCTCGGCCACGCCAACGTGCGGATGACCGCCGAGATCGCCGACGGCTGGCTCCCCTTCCTCTTCCACCCCGAGAAGGCCCAGGAGGTCTGGGGCGAGCCGCTGGCGCAGGGGCGGGCCAAGCGCTCCGCCGACCTGGCGCCCCTCGAGGTCAGCGCCGGCGGCCTGGTGGCGATCGGCGAGGACGTCGAGGGGATGCTCGACCTCATGCGCCCCACCTACGCGCTCTACGTCGGCGGCATGGGCGCCAAGGGCAAGAACTTCTACAACGAGCTGGCGCGCCAGTACGGCTACGAGCAGGAGGCCGAGCAGATCCAGGAGCTCTACCTCCAGGGCAAGAAGAAGGAGGCCGAGGCGCTGGTGCCGCTGGAGTGGCTGCGCGCGGGCAACCTGGTCGGCCCCGAGTCCTACGTCAAGGAGCGCATCGCCGCCTTCCGCGAGGCCGGCGTCACCAACCTCTCGGTCACCCCCGCCTCCGCCGACCCGGCCGCCACGATCGCCCAGGTCAAGGAGTGGGTGTCCTGAGCGGGTGTCCTGAGCGCCGGGCCCGCAGGGGGCGCGGGATAGCCTCTCGGTGATGGCTGAGCGCACCGCCCCGAGACCCGACCCCGACCCGACCCCCCAGCAGGTACGCCGCGCCCTCGCGCGCGCCGAGCGCGGGGCGGCGCTCGACGTCGAGGAGGCGTCGGTGCTGCTGGCCGCCACCGGCGCCGACCTCGACCGGCTCTGCGCGGCCGCCGCCACCGTGCGCGACGCCGGGCTGCTCGCCGCGGGGCGCCCGGGCGTGGTCACCTACTCGCCCAAGGTCTTCATCCCGGTCACCACGATGTGCCGCGACCGGTGCCACTACTGCACCTTCGTGGAGAGCCCGGGCCACCTCCAGCGCGAGGGCCGACCGCTCTACCTCTCCCCCGACGAGATCCTCGACCTGGCCCGCCGCGGCGCCGAGCTGGGCTGCCTCGAGGCGCTCTTCACCCTCGGCGACCGCCCCGAGGAGCGCTGGCCCGAGGCGCGGCAGTGGCTCGACGAGCAGGGCTACGACTCGACCCTGGCCTACGTGCGCGCGATGGCCGTGCGGGTGCTGGAGGAGACCGGGCTGCTGCCCCACCTCAACCCCGGGGTGATGAGCTGGGAGGAGATGAACCGGCTCAAGCCGGTCAGCCCCTCGATGGGCATGATGCTCGAGACCACCTCGCGACGGCTCTTCGAGACCCGCGGGCTGGCCCACTTCGGCTCCCCCGACAAGGACCCCGCCGTGCGGATGCGGGTGCTCGAGGACGCCGGTCGTCTCTCCATCCCCTTCACCACCGGGCTGCTCGTCGGCATCGGCGAGACCCTGCGCGAGCGCGCCGAGACGGTGTTCGCGCTGCGCGGGGTGGCCAAGGCCTACGGCCACGTGCAGGAGGTGATCGTGCAGAACTTCCGCGCCAAGCCCGACACCGCCATGCGTCACCGCGACGACCTGGGCCTGGAGGAGTACCGCGCCGCGATCGCGGTGACCCGCCTGGTGATGGGCCCCCGCATGCGGGTGCAGGCCCCGCCGAACCTGGTCGACGCCTCCGAGGGCTCCGCGGAGTGCCGCGCCCTGCTCGACGCCGGCGTCGACGACTGGGGCGGGGTCAGCCCGCTCACCCCCGACCACGTCAACCCCGAGCGCCCGTGGCCGACCCTCGAGCGGCTGCGCGCCCACACCGCGGCGGCCGGCCTCGAGCTGGCGCCCCGGCTCACCGTGCACCCCGAGCACGTCCGGGCCGGTCTCGGCGGCGGCAGCCCGTGGCTCGACCCGCGGGTCAGCGCCCACGTCGCGGCGCTCGCGGTGCCCGACGGGCCCGCGGCCGGTCTGGCGCGGGTCGGCGTACGACCGGAGGGGCGGGTGTGGCAGGAGCCCGACGGCGGGGCGGCCTCGCTCACCACCAGCACCGGGCGCACCGACCTGCACGCCAGCATCGACACCGAGGGCCGCAGCGAGGACCGCCGCTCCGACTTCGCCGGGGTCTACGGCGACTGGGACTCGGTGCGCGACGCGGCCGGGTCGACCTCGCTGATCGACGGTGCCCCCGCGGTGCTGCACGCCGAGGGGTCCGCCGCGCTGCGGGCCGCGGAGGCCGACCCCGGCGGGCTGTCCGACGAGCACGCGCTCACCCTCATGACCGCCGAGGGCCCGCTGCTGGATCAGGTCTGCCGGCTGGCCGACGACCTGCGCCGCGAGGTCGTGGGCGACACCGTCACCTACGTCGTCAACCGCAACATCAACTTCACCAACGTCTGCTACGTCGGCTGCCGCTTCTGCGCCTTCGCCCAGCGGCGCACCGACGCCGACGCCTACTCGCTGTCCCTCGACGAGGTCGCCGACCGGGCCGCGGAGGCCTGGGACCTCGGCGCGACCGAGGTCTGCATGCAGGGCGGCATCGAC
This sequence comes from Nocardioides sp. P86, assembly GCF_023712465.1. Lineage (NCBI taxonomy): Bacteria > Bacillati > Actinomycetota > Actinomycetes > Propionibacteriales > Nocardioidaceae > Nocardioides > Nocardioides sp. P86. Next base: position 956,295 of record NZ_JAMAYE010000002.1, read on the forward strand.
CCCGAGCTGCCCGCGTCGGCCTACGTCGAGCTGGTGGGGGCCGTGCGGCGTCGCGTGCCGCAGATGCACGTGCACGCCTTCTCCCCCATGGAGGTGCTCAACGGCACCGCCCGCACGGGCCTGTCGACCGAGGACTTCCTCATCAAGGCCCGCGAGGCCGGCCTGGGGTCGCTGCCGGGCACGGCCGCGGAGATCCTCGACGACGACGTGCGCTGGGTGCTCACCAAGGGCAAGCTGCCCGCCTCGACCTGGATCGACATCGTCTCCACCGCCCACCGCGTGGGCGTGCCGACGACCTCGACGATGATGTACGGCCACGTCGACAACCCGCGCCACTGGGTCAACCACCTGCGCGTGCTGAGCCGGGTGCAGGACACCGCGCGCGAGCACGGCGCCGCGGAGTTCACCGAGTTCGTGCCGCTGCCCTTCGTGCACACCTCCGCGCCGATCTACCTCGCCGGCGTCGCCCGCCCCGGCCCCACGCTGCGCGACAACCTCGCCGTGCACGCGATGGCGCGGATCCTGCTGCACGGGCGCATCGACAACATCCAGACCTCCTGGGTCAAGCTCGGCGTCGAGGGCACCCGCGCGATGCTGCGCGCGGGCGCCAACGACCTGGGCGGGACCCTGATGGAGGAGACGATCTCGCGCATGGCCGGCTCCGAGCACGGCTCGGCCAAGACGGTCGCCGAGCTGGTGGAGATCGGCGCGGGCATCGACCGGCCCGTGACCGAGCGCACGACCCTGTACGCCGCCCGCTGACCCCGCCCGCGGGGCCGGCCGCGGACCGGGCACGATGACCCATGCGCGTTTCGTGGACCAACGCCCTCATCGCCGGCGGGTCGGCCCTGCTCGGGGCCCTCGCCCTCATCGTGCTGACCCACGTGGTCGCGCGCCTGGTGCAGCGACGCTGGCCGCCCGGGGAGCGGCTCTTCCGCCAGGCCCGGGTCCCCTACCGGGTGCTCGTGCTGGTCATCGCGCTCAACGGCTGGGTGGCCGGCGTGCGGCGTCGCGGTGACGACGAGGTGTGGTGGCACGCCGCGGTCCTGGCGGGGCGGACCCTGTGGATCATCGCCGCGGCCTGGCTGGTCACCGTGGTGCTGCTCTTCCTCCAGGACCTGGGCCTGGGCCGCGCCCGCACCGACGTGCGCGACAACCGGGCCGCGCGCCGCGTCCGCACCCAGGTGCTCATCCTGCGCCGTCTCACCGTGGCCCTCATGGTGGTGGTCGCCCTCGGCGCGATCCTGCTCAGCTTTCCGGGGGTGCGCACCATCGGCGCGAGCGTCCTGGCCTCCGCCGGCCTCATCTCGGTGGTCGCCGCGCTGGCCGCGCAGTCCACGCTGGCCAACGTCTTCGCCGGCATCCAGCTGGCCTTCAGCGACGCCATCCGCATCGACGACGTCGTGATCGTGGAGGAGGAGTGGGGCTGGATCGAGGAGATCACCCTCAGCTACGTCGTCGTCCGGCTCTGGGACGACCGTCGCATGGTGCTGCCCTCGACGTACTTCACCACCACCCCCTTCCAGAACTGGACGCGCCGCAACTCCGAGCTGCTGGGCGCCGTGGAGCTCGACCTCGACTGGCGCGTCGACACCGCCCGGATGCGCGAGGCCCTGCCGGGGGTCATGGCCTCGGCCGGCGAGCTGTGGGACGGGCGCGTCTCGCTGCTGCAGGTCACCGACGCCGTCGCCGGCTTCGTGCGGGTGCGGGTGCTGGTCACCGCCGTCGACGCCGGCACGCTCTTCGACCTGCGCTGCCACGTGCGCGAGCAGCTGGTGGCCTGGCTGCGCGACCACGACCCGGCCGGCCTGCCCCGCACGCGCCTCGAGGTCGAGCGGGACTGAGCCGGGCGCGGGCGGCCGGGTGCGGACGCGCCGACGGGCGGGACCCCGGAAGGGTCCCGCCCGTCGGCGGTGGTGCGGGTGGGGCGGGGCCGGGGCCGCTACCCGCGTCCGCTGGAGGAGCGCACCCGGCGCGAGACCGAGTCGATCGCGACCGCCAGCAGCAGGACCGCACCGGTGACCATGAAGCGCACCGAGGAGTCGACGTTCATCAGGTTCAGGCCGCTCTGGATGGCCTGGAGCACGATGATGCCGAGCAGCGCGGAGTACGCCGACCCGCGGCCGCCGAAGAGGCTGGTGCCGCCGATCACCGCGGCCGCGATCGCGGTCAGGTTGGTGTCGGTGGTGCCGCTGCTCTGCGAGACCGAGGTGAGCTGACCGGCCAGCAGGATGCCGCCCAGGGCCGCGAAGGTCGAGGTCGCGGCGAAGACCGAGAAGTAGATCCGGCCCACCTTGATGCCGGCGCGACGGGCCGCCTCCTCGTTGCCGCCCACGGCGTAGACGTGGCGACCCCAGGTGGTCTTGCGCAGCATGAGGTCCATGACGACGACCAGGGCCACGAAGAGCACGAACAGGTAGCCCCAGCCGCGGTCGATGCCGAGGTAGTAGGTCAGGAAGCCCAGCCCGCCCGCGAGGAGCACCGCCTTGATGCCGACCATGGTGAGGTTGGGCGGGGTCAGGCCGGCCGCCTTGCGCCGGCGCACCAGCAGCAGCTGCGAGCCGACGTAGGCAAGCACGACCACCGCGAGCAGCACGTAGGCCGCACCGTCGCTGAGGAAGCGCTCGCGGGCGAACTGCCGCAGGCCCGAGTCGGTCGGCAGCACGATGGTGCCCTGGTCGCCCAGCACGTAGAGCAGCGCTCCCTGGAAGCCGAGCAGGCCGGCGAGGGAGAACACGAAGCTGGGCACGCCGAGGCGGGTGTAGAGCAGGGCGTAGACCGAGCCGATCAGGGTGCCGATCAGGATGCCGGCGATCATGCCGACGATCAGCGACTGGCTCTTGTTGGCCACCAGCACCGCCATGGAGGCGGCCGCGAAGCCCGAGACCGAGCCGACCGAGAGGTCGATCTCCCCCAGCAGCAGCACCAGCACGATGCCCAGCGCGATGACGCCGACCGGTGCGGCGAAGAGCGTGATGTTGACCAGGCTCTTCGACGACAGGAACGTCGGCTCCTGGGAGTAGAAGACCAGCGAGATGACGATGAGCCCGATGACCACGGGCAGCATGCCGAGCTCACCGCCCTTGAGCCGGTTCCAGACCGCGCGGGCCTGGCCGCCGAGACCCTGGCTCTGGATGAGCCGCTCGTCGGCGATGTCGGCGGCGACGGCCGACTGCGTCTCGTCGGTCGTGGCGCTCACTGGCCCGCTCCCTCGGTGGTGTCGGTGGTGCCGGCACGCCGGCTGGCGCGCGCGGCGACCACGTTGTCGGAGGCGCCGGTGATGGCCGCGACCAGCTGCTCGGTCGTGGTCTCCTCGGTGCGGAACTCCGCGGCGTTGCGGCCCAGGCGCATGACCACGATGCGGTCGGCCACGGCCTGGACGTCGGCCATGTTGTGGCTGATGAGGATGACCCCGAGCCCGGTCTCGCGCAGCCGCTCGACGAGGTTCAGGACCTCCGCGGTCTGCGCGACACCGAGGGCCGCGGTGGGCTCGTCGAGCATGACGAGCTTGGGGTTGCCCACGAGGCTGCGGGCGATCGCCACCGTCTGGCGCTGACCGCCCGACAGCCCCGCGATGGGGATGCGGACCGAGGGGATCTTGGCGGAGAGGGTGCGCAGCAGGCGCCACGCCTCCTTCTCCATCGTGACCTCGTCGAGCACCGGCCCGAGCAGGCGCTCCTGGCCCAGGAACAGGTTGGCGACGACGTCGAGGTTGTCGCACAGGGCCAGGTCCTGGAAGACCGTCGCGATGCCCAGCGCCTGGGCGTCGGACGGGCCACCGACCGAGATCTTGCGGCCCGCGAAGGTGATGTCACCCTCGTCGGGCTGGTAGACCCCCGAGATGACCTTGACCAGGGTCGACTTGCCCGCACCGTTGTCGCCCACGAGGGCGACGACCTCGCCGGCCGCCACCTCCAGGTGCACGTCGGTGAGGGCCTGCACGGCCCCGAACCTCTTGTTGATGCCGGTCAGGGACAGGACGGTCTGTCCCGTGACCGGCTTCTCCGTCGTCGTGGCGCTCATCAGGAGATGCCAGCCTCCGAGCACGCAGCGGCGTAGTCGCCGGTGCAGATGTCGGCGGCGGAGTAGAAGCCGTCGGCGATGACGGTGTCGGCGACGTTGTCGGCCGTCACGACGATCGGGTCGAAGATGTAGGACGTGACGCCCTCGTAGTCGCTCTGGTCGATGCCGGTCTCGCTGGTCGACGCGGGCTCCTCGCCCTGGGCCAGGGCCACGGCCACCTCGGCGGCCGTCTCGGCCTCGATCGGGATGGGCTTGTAGATCGTCATCTCCTGCTCACCGGCGAGGATGCGCTGGATCGCGGCGACCTCGGCGTCCTGACCCGTGATCGGGGGCAGCTCGTCGGAGGAGACGCCGGCGCCGGTCAGGGCCGCGACGACGCCGCCGGCCTGGCCGTCGTTGGCGGCGTAGACGCCCTGGATGTCGCTGGGGTCGTACTTGCTCAGCTGGTCGGTCGTCCACTGCTGGGCGTTCTCGGGGCTCCAGTCGGGGTTGTCGTACTCCTCGGCGATGGTGACGCCGCTGGAGTCGAGCACGCTGTGGGCGCCGGCCTTGAACTGCGCGGCGTTGGGGTCGCTGGGCGCACCGTTGAGCATGAGGATGTTGCCGGTGTCGCCGACGGCCTCGACGAGGGCCTCGGCCTGCATCTGGCCGACGGTCTCGTTGTCGAAGGACATGTAGTAGTCGGCGCCGTCGATGAAGCGGTCGTAGGCGATGACCGGCACGTCCTGGCCCTGGGCCTCCTGGACCATGCCGGTGGCGCCGGCGCCGTTGACCGGGTCGAGCACGACGACGGACGCGCCGGCGGTCAGCGCGCTGGTGAGCTGCTGGGCCTGCTTGGCCTCGTCCTGGTCGGCGTTGTAGTAGTCGACCTCGCAGTCCGAGCACAGCTCGGCGACCGCGGCCTCGAAGAGCGGCTTGTCGAAGGCCTCGTAGCGGGTGGTCTTGGACTCCGGGAGGAGCAGGGCGATGGTGCCGCCGGAGGCGCTGTCGCCGCCGCCGTCGGAGCCGCTCTCGGCGTCGTTGGCGCCGCAGGCGGTGAGGCCGGCGGTGCCGATGGCGAGCACAGCACCGAAGGCTGCGAGGCGGTGCAGGGGTGTGGACATGGTTCTCCCTCGACTGGGGCGGGCACGCCGCCGGGTTGACTGGGTCGAGTGTCAGCCGTCACAGACTTGTCGTCAAGTAGTGAACGCAAAGATGGTCATAACTCGTTACTCGCACGTTGATCATTCACGTCTTGACCACAAGCTGTGACCCGAGGCACAGTTCCGCCCATGACCAGACAGCGTCTCGACGCCGCCCCCGGGTCGACGTCGACGCTGCGCACCGCCAACCAGCACCGCGTGCTCGACGTCCTGCGGGGGCTCGGCGTCGTCGACCCCGCGGTGGCCGGCGAGGACGTCGACGCCCTGCCCGCGGAGTACACCCAGGCCGAGCTCGCCCGCACCACCGGGCTGGCCCCGGCCACGGTGTCCAACATCCTGCGCGACCTGTCGTCGGCCGGGCTCGTCGCCATCGCGCCCGGCAGCGGCCGGCGCGGGTCCTCGGTGAGGCTCGCCGAGACCGCCGGGGTCGTCGCCGGCGTCGACTTCGGCCACAGCCACGTCGCCGTCGCCGTCGGCGACCTCGCCGGCCGGCTCCTCCACGAGGAGCGGCGCCCGCTCCACTCCGGGCTCGACCACCGCGCCGCGCTGGACTGCGCGCACGAGATGCTCCTCGGCATGCTCCCGGGCGGGCCGACCCTGCGCACCGTCGGGCTGGGCCTGCCGGCCCCCGTCACCGCCGACGTCGTGCAGTCCTCCGCGATCCTGCCGTCGTGGGTCGGGGTCAACGCCCGCACCGCGGCCGAGCAGGTCTTCGGCGCCACGGCCCTGGTCGAGAACGACGCCAACCTGGGGGCGCTCGCCGAGCACCGCCGCGGCGTGGGCCGCGGCCACCGCAGCTCGGTCTTCGTGAAGATCTCCTCCGGCGTGGGCGCCGGCGTCGTCATCCGCAACGAGCTCTTCCGCGGCGCCCACGGCAGCGCCGGGGAGATCGGGCACCTGACCCTCGACGAGCAGGGCCCGCTGTGCCGCTGCGGCAGCCGCGGGTGCCTGGAGGCCTACACCTCCATCGGCACGGTGCAGTCGATGATGGGCGGCCAGCTGCCCGGCGCGGTCATCGAGGAGATCGTCGACGCAGCCCTCGCCGGCAACGTCGCCGCCCAGCGCGCCTTCGAGGACGTCGGGCTGCACCTGGGCTGGGGGCTGGCCAGCATCGTCAACCTGCTCGATCCCGACATCGTGGTCGTCGGCGGCGACATGGCCCGCGCCGGCGAGCTCGTGCTCGAGCCCGCGCGGGTCGGCCTGCGCCGCCACGCCCTCGACGCGGCCGCCCTGACGCCCGTCCTGGCCAGCGAGCTCGGCAACCGCGCCAGCCTCGTGGGTGCCGTCATCGTGGCCGCCGAGCGCACCGAGCTGATCGCGCCCGCCTGAGCCGTCGTGAGGTCGGCCCCGCGTCGGGCCCGGGGTCCCTTCGGGTGACCTGACCACGCCGTGGGGCGGCCTACGGTGGGGCCATGACCGAGAGCACTCCTGACCCGACGACCGACGCCGAGACCTACGGCGACTACTCCGTCGACGACGAGGACCAGCCCACCAACATGGACGACCTCGGCGACCCCGACGTCGCCGACGAGCTCGACCGCGGCTACTCCCCGCCGGAGAAGTACTCGGCCGCCCAGGGCTTCGGCAACACCCCCTACGAGGAGGCCACCGGCGAGACCCTCGACCAGCGCGTCGCCCAGGAGGTGCCGGAGGCCGACCCCTACGAGCAGGCCGAGAAGGCCGACGCCGATCCCGACGTGCGCCTCGACCAGCTCGACGACGGCGAGGTCGGCGACGAGCGCGCGGGCCGCCTGGTCGACCCCGACCAGGGCCTCGGCGAGGACGTCGACCAGGAGCTCGTGGGCGACGACGTCGGCATCGACGGCGCCGCGGCCTCGGCCGAGGAGGCCGCCGTGCACGTCGTGCCCGACGACTCCGACCCCGACACCTTCAACGCCTGACCGACGGGCGCAGGACGCAGAAGAGGCCCCCGGCTGCTGCCGGGGGCCTCTTCGCACGTAGTGAACCGCTGGCGTCTCGGGTCACCAGCGGCTCGAGAAGAACGTTAGGCGCTCGCGAGGGCGCTGTCAGCCGCTGCGCCGCGAAATGGCCCGGTCGGGCCATGCGCCATGGCCCGGGGGGCGGCGTACGCCTGGCACGTGCGGGTCAGGCGGGGGTCGCTCCCGCGCCGCCGTCTGCTCCCGGCACCTCCCTCACCCACCGTCGCCACTCCCCCTGCGGCGCGTAGCCGAGCGCCGACCACAGCCCGCGCGCCGGGTCGTTGTCGTCGAGCACCATCGCGCAGAGCCGTTCGGCCCCCAGCGCGGTGAGCCGGCGCTCGGCCGCCGCCACGAGCAGGCGGGCGACGCCGCGGCCGCGCCGGTCGGGCTCGACGGCGAGGCGGTAGAGGTTGGCCCGCCACCCGTCCCAGCCCGCGACGACGCTGCCGACGAGCCGGCCGCCCGCCACGGCGACGAGGACGGCTCCGGGGTCGTGCTCGAGCAGCCGCTGGACGAGGTCGGGCCGGTCCGGTGGTCGCGAGGCGTTCTCGCCGGCCCGGGCCCACAGGTCCAGGAGCTCGTCGACCTCCTCCGTCCGCGCTGCCCTGACCCTGATCTCCTCGACGCCCACCTGGCCAGCCTGCCAGCAACCGTCCACAGCGCGCCGCTCACCATCGACACGAGACGCACGTCGGCGTAGAATCGAACACATGTTCGCATCGCCGGTGGTCGAGGTCGCGGGCCTGGTGGCAGCCCTGGCCACCGTGGCCCCGCTCGATCCTGCGGGTGACGACGGGCGGTCGCGCCGTGCCGATCTCACCGACGCCGAGCTGGTCGACCTGATCCGGGCCCTGGAGGAGACCAAGGCTGCGGCGGCCGCAGCACAGGCCCGGGCCACCGCGCGACTGGCCGCGTCGCAGCGGGCCGCCCAGCGCGCCGCGGGCGTCCGCCGCGACCGCATCGGCGCCGGCATCGCCGCGCAGGTCGCCCTGGCGCGCCGCGCCAGCCACCACCGCGGCACCCGTGACCTCGGCCTCGCGGAGGTCCTCGTCCACGAGATGCCCCACACCCTGCGGGCGCTGGGCGCTGGCGTCCTCACCGAGTGGCGCGCCACCCTGCTGGCCCGCGAGACCGCCTGCCTGAGCCTGGAGGACCGGCAGGTGGTCGACGCCCACCTGGCCGGCGACACCGCCACGCTGGAGGCCCTCGGCGACCGTGAGCTCGTGGCCGCAGCGCGGCGGATCGCCTACGAGCTCGACCCGCACTCCGTCGTGGACCGCAACCGCCGCGCCGCCCAGGAGCGCGCCGTCACCCTCCGCCCGGCTCCCGACACCATGGCCTACCTCACCGCCCTGCTTCCCGTCGCCGACGCGGTCGCCGCGTACGCCGCCCTCGGCCGCGCCGCCGACAGCCACCGCGGGTCGACCGCGGCCGGCCGGGCCGAGACCGAGCGGCGCTCGCGCGGGCAGGTCATGGCTGACACCCTCCTCGAGCGCCTCACCGGCCGCAGCCACGCCGAGCCCGTGCCCGTCGAGGTCTGTCTCGTCATGACCGACCGCACCCTGCTCGCTGACGACGACGAGCCCGCCACGCTGCTGGGCTACGGCACCGTGCCGGCCGACTACGCCCGCTACCTCACCGCCGCGGCCGCCGACGCCGACCACGCCTGGTACCGCCGGCTCTACACCGCGCCCACCACCGGCCGGCTCCTCGCCAGCGACTCCCGCGCCACCCACTTCGGCGCCGGCCTGGCCCGCCACCTGCGGGCTCGCGACCACGCCGTCTGCCGCACCCCCTGGTGCGACTCCCCCGTACGCCACAGCGACCACGTCAGCGCCCTCGTCGACGGCGGACCCACCACCACCGACAACGGTCAGAGCCTGTGCGAGGCGTGCAACTACGCCAAGCAGGCGCTCGACTGGCGCGCCCGCTGCGCCCCGGGCCCACGCCATACCGTCGAGCTCACGACCCCCACCGGCCACACGTACCACTCCACCGCCCCACCCCCACCGGGGGCGGGCAGGCACGCCACCTTCGTCACCTGACGGAGGGGCTCACTCCCACTCGATGGTGCCCGGGGGCTTCGAGGTGATGTCGACCGCGACCCGGTTGACCTCCTCGACCTCGTTGGTGATGCGGGTGGAGATCCGCTCCATGACCTCGTACGGCAGGCGCGCCCAGTCGGCCGTCATGGCGTCCTCGGAGGTGACCGGCCGCAGCACGACCGGGTGGCCGTAGGTGCGGCCGTCGCCCTGGACGCCGACGGAGCGCACGTCGGCGAGCAGCACGACGGGCATCTGCCAGATGTCGCGGTCGAGGCCGGCGGCGGTCATCTCCTCGCGGGCGATGGCGTCGGCCTGGCGCAGCAGGTCGAGGCGGGCGCGGGTGACCTCGCCGATGATGCGGATGCCCAGGCCGGGCCCGGGGAAGGGCTGGCGCCACACGATCTCGGGGGGCAGGCCGAGCTGCTCGCCGACCAGGCGCACCTCGTCCTTGAACAGCGTGCGCAGCGGCTCGACGAGCTCGAACTCGAGGTCGTCGGGCAGTCCGCCCACGTTGTGGTGGCTCTTGATGTTGGAGGCGCCGGCGCCTCCGCCGGACTCCACGACGTCGGGGTAGAGCGTGCCCTGCACGAGGAAGGCGACGGTCTCACCGGTCTCCTTCACCGCCTCGCCCAGCACCTCGGCCTCGGCGGCCTCGAAGACGCGGATGAACTCGCGGCCGATGACCTTGCGCTTCTCCTCGGGGTCGGTGACGCCGGCGAGGGCGTCGAGGAAGCGCTGCTCGGCCTCGACGACCTTGAGGTCGACGCCGGTGGCGGCGACGAAGTCGCGCTCGACCTGCTCGGTCTCGCCCTGGCGCATGAGGCCGTGGTCGACGTAGACGCAGGTCAGCCGGTCGCCGATCGCGCGCTGCACGATCGCGGCGGCCACGGCGGAGTCGACGCCGCCGGAGAGCCCGCAGATCGCGTGGCCGCGCTCGCCGATCTGCGCGCGGATCGACTCGATCTGCTCCTCGACGATGTTGACCATGGTCCAGGTCTGGCGGCAGCCGGCGATGTCGACGAGGAAGTGCTCGAGCACCTGCTGGCCGTGCTCGGTGTGGAGCACCTCCGGGTGCCACTGCACGCCGGCGAAGCCGGCGTCGACGTTCTCGAAGGCCGCCACGGGCGTCGTCGCGGTGGAGGCCAGCACCGAGAAGCCGGCGGGGGCGGCCGTGACGGAGTCGCCGTGCGACATCCACACGGTGTGCTCGGCGGGCACGTCGGCCAGCAGCGTGCCGGGCTCGGCGACCGAGACAGCGGTGCGGCCGTACTCCCGGGCGCCGGTGCGCGCGACCTCGCCGCCCAGGCCGGAGGCCATCAGCTGGAAGCCGTAGCACATCCCGAAGACCGGGACGCCGGCCTCGAACAGCGAGGCGTCGATGCTCGGCGCGCCCTCGGCGTAGACCGAGGAGGGACCGCCGGAGAGGATGATCGCCTTCGGCCGGCGCGCGAGCATCTCGGCCACCGGCACGTGGTGCGGCACGATCTCGGAGTAGACCCGCGCCTCGCGGACGCGGCGGGCGATCAGCTGGGCGTACTGCGCGCCGAAGTCGACCACCAGCACGAGGTCGTGGTCGGGCAGCCCGGGCGTCTCGTCACTCATGGGCCCAGCCTATCGAGGCCCGGCACCGTGCCGTCGCGCCGGTCTCGGCCCCGGACGAGCGTGCGCGGGAGGGGGAAATGCACCAGGGCCCGGCCGGGGAGGGAGGGTTGGCCGGGCCCTGATCGTCCACGCCTCTGTTGGACAGCGCCTGGACCACTGACCCGGCCTTGGGAGGGAGCATGACTGCCGGGTCTGCTCACCTCAACGAGCCCCCCGAGGCCGGGTTACGGGGCTGACAGGACTTCCTTCCAGAACCGCGCGCGGTCTAGACAGGCACCCTCAGCTGACCCCGACGATCGGCAGCCGCAGCGCCGCCGGCGCCTGCGGAGGTACGGCGGGCGAGCGCGGCTCGACCGGAGCGACGCGCTCGTAGCCGGCCCCCAGGGGCGGGCGGCGGTCGGCCTCGCCCTTGTTGGGCCACAGCGCCATCGCCCGCTCGGCCTGGGCGGTGATCGTCAGCGACGGGTTGACCCCGAGGTTGGCGCTGATCGCCGACCCGTCGGCGACGTGGAGGCCGGGGTGGCCGTAGACGCGCTGGTAGGGGTCGACGACGCCGGTCTCGCTGCTCTCGCCGATGGCGCAGCCCCCGATGAAGTGGGCGGTGAGCGGCATGTTGAACGGCTCGCCGATGTTGCCGCCGGCAGTGCCGCCGAGCACGCCGGCGATGCGGCGCACGGCCTCGTTGGCCACCGGGATCCAGGTCGGGTTGGGCGCCCCGTGACCCTGGCGCGAGGTCATCCGCCAGCGCCCGGTGAGCCGGTCGCGCTTGCCGTAGGTGGTGATGGAGTTGTCGAGGCTCTGCATCACCAGCGCGATGACGGTGCGCTCCGACCAGTGGCGCAGGTCGTAGAGCTCGAGGAGCTTGGCCTTCTCGGTCCACATCGCCTTGAGCCAGGTGCGCCAGCGCGGGCCCTCGCCGTCGCCGTCGGTGAGGACGGTCTGCATCATCGCCATGGTGTTGAAGCCCTTGCCGTAGCGGCACGGCTCGATGTGGGTGTGCTCGTCGGGGTGCCAGCTGGAGGTGATGGCGACGCCGTAGGAGTAGTCGGTCGGGTCGGAGGCCGGCGCGATCGCGCCGAGGATCGACTCGGAGTTGGTGCGCGAGAGGTAGCCGAGCCGGTCCGACAGGCCCGGGAGGTGGCCCTCGTCCTTCATCCGGTGCAGCAGCTTCTGGGTGCCGAGCGAGGCGGCGGCGAGGACGACGTGCTCGGCGGTCAGGGTGCGGGTCGTGCGGGCGGTCGCGCGCTTGGCCTTGGTGTACTTGACCGCGACGTCGTAGCCGCCGCCCTCGCGGGGGCTGACCCGGGTCACCGTGGTCAGCGGCATGACCCGCGCGCCCTTCTTCTCGGCGAGGTAGAGGTAGTTCTTGACCAGGGTGTTCTTGGCGTTGTGGCGGCAGCCCGACATGCACTCGCCGCAGTTGAGGCAGGCGTTGCGGTCGGGGCCCTCGCCCCCGAAGAACGGGTCGGCGACCTTCTCCCCCGGCTCCTGGCCGGGGCCGCCGAAGAAGACCCCCACCGGCGTCGGGTGGAAGGTGTCGGCCACGCCCATGTCGCCGGCGACCTTCTCCATGACCTCGTCGGCCGGGGTGCGCACGGGGTTCTCGACCACGCCGAGCATCCGCTTGGCCTGGTCGTAGTAGGGCGCGAGCTCCTCGCGCCAGTCGGTGATCGAGGCCCACTGCGGGTCGGCGTAGAACTGCTCGAGGGGCTCGTAGAGGGTGTTGGCGTAGACCAGCGAGCCGCCGCCGACCCCCGCGCCGGCCACGATCAGGGTGTCGCGGACGGCGTCGATGCGCTGGATGCCGTACATCCCCAGCGCCGGGGCCCACAGGTAGCGCTTGAGGTCCATGGTGCCGGAGGCGAAGTCGTCGTCCTCGAAGCGCGGCCCGGCCTCGATGACGCCGACCTTGTAGCCCTTCTCGGTCAGTCGCAGCGCGGTGACGGAGCCGCCGAAGCCGCTGCCGATCACCAGGACGTCGTAGTCGTGCTCCACGTGCTTGCCCATCAGGCGCGCCCCAGCTTCTTCATCAGGCGGAGGTTGAGGGTCATCACCTTCGCGTAGGTCTCTTCCGACATGCCCAGCACGGGCGAGAACCGCAGCAGCCGCTGGGTGGCGACCGACTGCGACTCGGTGTAGCGGTGGATGCCCTCGCTGCCCTGGCGCCGACCCATGCCCGAGGCGCGCATGCCGCCCATCGGGGAGTCGACGCTGGCGAAGGTCGCGGCGAAGGCCTCGTTGACGTTGACCGTGCCGCAGCGCACCCGACGGGCCAGCTCACGGGCGCGGGCGCCGTCCTGGCTGTAGATCGAGGCGTTGAGGCCGTAGTCGCCGTCGTTGGCCCGGGCCACGGCGTCGGACTCGTCGTGGAAGCGGTAGAGCGAGATCACCGGGCCGAAGGTCTCCTGGCCGAAGCAGGTCATCTCGGGGGTCACGCCCTCGAGGATGGTGGGCTCGAAGACGAAGGGGCCGAGGTCGGGGCGGGCCCGTCCGCCGGTGAGCACGCGGGCGCCCTTGGCCACGGCGTCCTCGACGTGACGGGTGACGGTCTCGAGCTGGTCGGCGGAGATGAGCGAGCCCATGTCGTTCTCCCACGCCAACGTGGCCCCCAGCGTCATCGCCTGCGTGCGGGCCACGAAGCGCTCCACGAAGCGGTCGTAGACCTGGTCGGCCACGAAGAGCCGCTCCATCGAGACGCAGAGCTGGCCGGCGTTGGAGAAGGCACCGCGCACGGCGCCCTCGGCGGCGCGCTCCACGTCGGCGTCGCGCAGCACCAGCATGGGGTTCTTGCCGCCGAGCTCCAGCGAGCAGCCGATGAGCCGCTCGGCGCAGGCCTGGGCCACGCGGGTGCCGGTGGCCGTCGAGCCGGTGAAGCAGACGTAGTCGGACTTCGCGATGATCGACGTGCCGACCACCGAGCCCGGCCCCGAGACGACCTGCCACAGGTCGCGCGGGAAGCCGGCCTCCTCCAGCAGCTGGGCGCCCAGCAGCGCGGTGAGCATGGTCTGGCTGTCGGGCTTGGCCACCACCGCGTTGCCGGCCATCAGCGCCGGCAGGCCGTCGCACAGCGCCATCGTGAAGGGGTAGTTCCACGGCGAGATGATGCCGACGACGCCCTTGGGGACCCGGTTGACCTCGACCCGCGTCAGCACCGGCACCACGCCGGCCTTGCGCCGGGTGTCGAGGTGGTCGTGGGCCGTGCGGGCGTAGTAGCGCGCCGTCAGCGCGATGTGCAGGGGCTCGTCGAAGGCGTGCTTGCGGGCCTTGCCCGACTCCAGCACGATCAGGTCGAGGATCTCCTCCTGGCGGTCGAGCACGAGGTCGTGCAGCCGCATGAGGATCGCCGAGCGGTGCTCCAGGCTCGTGCGCGACCAGGCGACCTGGGCCCGGCGGGCGCGGACGAACGCCTCGGCCACGTCGGCCTCGCTCGACTGCGGCAGGTGGGCCAGCGGCGCCCCGTCGAGGGGCGAGCGCACCGGCACCGTCTCCCCCGAGGTGGCCAGGATGCGCTGGGTCAGCGAGGCGACGTAGTCGGGCTCGAGGGCGTAGGACGCGGTCGGGTCGTGCTCGGGGTCGTGCGGGCCCTCGACGAGCGGGCCGCCGGCCGGACTGGGGTTCGCGGCGTTCATGTACCGAGAGTATGTGACTGCGGTCTCCGCGACTACCCTTCGGTAGCCTTCGGCCGGGAAAGCCTGGTCACGCCTCAGCCGATGACGACCCCGACCCGCTGGAACTCCTTGACGTCGGTGTAGCCCGTGGTCGCCATGGAGCGCTTGAGGGCGCCGATGAGGTTCATCGTGCCGTCGGCGACGCGCGAGGGGCCGAAGAGGATCTCCTCGAGGGTGCCGACGGTCTCGAACTGCACGCGCCGACCGCGCGGCAGCTCGGCGTGGTGGGCCTCGGTGCCCCAGTGGAAGCCGTGGCCGGGCGCGTCGGTGGCGCGGGCGAAGGGAGAGCCGACCATGACCGCGTCGGCCCCGCAGGCGATGGCCTTGGCGACGTCGCCGGACTGACCGATCGACCCGTCGGCGATGACGTGGACGTAGCGCCCGCCGGACTCGTCGAGGTAGTCGCGGCGCGCCGCGGCCACGTCGGCCACGGCGCTGGCCATGGGCACGGCGATCCCGAGCACGGTGCGGGTGGTGTGGGCGGCCCCGCCCCCGAAGCCGACCAGCACGCCGGCGGCACCGGTGCGCATCAGGTGCAGCGCGGCCTGGTGGGTCGCGCAGCCGCCCACGATCACGGGCACGTCGAGCTCGTAGATGAACTCCTTGAGGTTCAGCGGCTCGGCCTGGCTGGAGACGTGCTCGGCCGAGACCGTCGTGCCCCGGATGACGAACATGTCGACACCCGCGTCGACCACGGCCTTGGCGAACTCCTTGGTGCGCTGCGGCGAGAGCGAGCCGGCCACGGTCACCCCGGCCTCGCGCACCTCGCGCAGCCGCTCGGTGATGAGCTCGGGCTTGATCGGCTCCTCGTAGATCTCCTGCATCCGGCGGGTGGCGTCGACGCCCTCCAGCCCCGCGACCTCGGCCAGCAGCGACTCGGGGTCCTCGTAGCGGGTCCAGATGCCCTCGAGGTTGAGGACGCCGAGGCCGCCGAGGCGACCCAGCGCGACGGCGGTCGCCGGCGACATCACCGAGTCCATGGGTGCCGCGAGCACCGGGAGGTCGAAGCGGTAGGCGTCGATCTGCCAGTGGGTGCTGACCTCCTCGGGGTCGCGGGTGCGCCGCGAGGGCACGATCGCGATGTCGTCGAAGGAGTAGGCACGCCGGGCGCGCTTGGCCCGGCCGATCTCGATCTCGGTCACCGGGGAAGGCTACTAGAGGTGCGCCGGGGCCCCGACGCGCAGGAGGTCCGGCGGATCAGCGACCGGTGTAGTTCGGGGCCTCGACGGTCATCTGGACGTCGTGGGGGTGGCTCTCCTTGAGCGAGGCCGAGGTGATCCGCACGAAGCGCCCCTTGTCCTGCAGCTCGGGGATGGTGCGCGCGCCGACGTAGAACATCGACTGGTTGAGCCCGCCGATGAGCTGGTGGGCCACCGCGGACAGCGGACCACGGTAGGCCACCTGGCCCTCGATGCCCTCGGGCACGATCTGGTCGTCGCTGGTGACCTCGGCCTGGAAGTAGCGGTCCTTGGAGTAGGACTTCTTCCCCCGGCTCGACATCGCGCCGAGCGAGCCCATCCCGCGGTAGGCCTTGAACTGCTTGCCGTTGACGAAGACCAGGTCGCCGGGCGACTCCTCGCAGCCGGCCAGCAGCGAGCCGACCATGACCGACTCGGCCCCGGCCACGATCGCCTTGGCGATCTCGCCGGAGTGCTTCATGCCGCCGTCGGCGATCACCGGGACGCCGGCGGGGGCGCAGGCCAGCGAGGCCTCGTAGACCGCCGTCACCTGGGGCACGCCGACCCCGGTCACGACGCGGGTGGTGCAGATCGAGCCCGGGCCCACGCCGACCTTGACCGCGTCGGCGCCGGCGTCGACGAAGGCCTGCGCGCCCTCGCGGGTCGCGACGTTGCCGCCGATGACCTGCACATGGCGGGTCGCGGGGTCGCCCTTGAGGCGCGCCACCATGTCGAGCAGGAGGCGCACGTTGCCGTGGGCGGTGTCGGCGACCAGCACGTCGACCCCGGCCTCGACCAAGGTGGTGGCCCGCTCCCAGGCGTCGCCGAAGTAGCCGATGGCCGCGCCGACCATGAGCCGCCCGGCGCCGTCGTAGGAGGCGTGGGGGAACTGCTCGCCCTTGACGAAGTCCTTCACGGTGATCAGGCCGGCCAGGCGGCCCTCGTCGTCGACCAGCGGGAGCCGCTCGCGCTTGTGCTTGCGCAGCAGCAGCGTGGCGTCGTCGCGCGAGATGCCGACGTGACCGGTGATGAGCGGCATCGGCGTCATCATCTCGTCGACCTTGGTCGTGGCCCACTCCGCGACCGGGGTGAAGCGCAGGTCGCGGTTGGTGATGATGCCCAGCAGGCGGTTGTCGGTGTCGACCACGGGCAGGCCGGAGACGCGGTACTCCCCGCAGATGCGGTCGAGGTCCTCCAGCGTCGCGTCGGGCCCGATGGTGACGGGGTTGGAGATGATCCCGGTCTGGGTGCGCTTGACGAGGTCGACCTGGTAGGCCTGGTCCTCGATGGAGAGGTTGCGGTGCAGCACGCCGAGGCCGCCCTCACGGGCCATCGCGATGGCCATGCGCGACTCGGTGACGGTGTCCATGGCCGCGCTCACGAGCGGGACCTTGAGCGAGATCTCGCGGGTCAGCCGCGAGGTCGTGTCGATGTCGGCCGGCGCGAGGTCGGAGTGACCCGGCAGCAGCAGGACGTCGTCGTAGGTCAGCCCGAGGGCGGCGAACTTGTCAGGGAGCTCCACGCCCCGAGCCTACCCGCGGCTCAGCCCGGGAGCGGCCTCAGGTCGCGCACGGGCACCCGCACGGTGAGGACGTCGGCGGCCATCCTGATCCGCCCCCGCATGCCCGCGGCCAGCACCATCGGCAGCACCGCCTGGTTGTCGGAGCGGGTGGTGAGCAGGATCTCGTCGGCGCCGAGCATGTGGGCCAGCCGCGAGGCGTCGACGAGCAGGCGCGTGCCGATGCCGCGGCGCTGGAAGCCGGGGTCGACCCGCAGCGCCACCGGGCGCACGACCGCCCCGTCGTCACCGGGCACCGGGTCGTGCACCGTGGCCAGGCCCACCACGGCGCCCTCGAGCACGGCCGAGACCGACGTCCCGTCCACGGCGTACTCGGGGGTCGCTCCTCCGCCCAGGCGTCGACCCGGGCTGGTCGTGCCGATCGCCGCCGACTCGCGGCTGCGCTGGAGCACGTCGCTGACCAGGTCGGCCATGGCCGCGCCGCGGGCGCGCTCGGTCTCGGTGAAGGGCGCCGCCCGGCGCACCTGCACCTGCACGTCACCGACCGTCAGCTCCAGCGAGTCCTGCGGCGGACCCTCACCCGGCGCGGGGTCGGACTCGGCGTCGAAGAGCCCGGCGACCACCTCGGGGAAGGAGGTCGGGCGGGCCAGGATCGTGCGCGCCGCCTGGACGTAGCGGGTCGGCTGGTCGGAGAGGGCGGCCGCCGAGCACGGGGTCGCCGACACGTAGGTCCACCCCGACCCCTCGACCAGCAGCGCGAGGTCGTGGACGTCCCAGCCCTCGGGGGTGCGCATCACGAGCTCGTCGGTCACGGCGTCGGCGCCCGGGAAGATCTGCAGACCCAGGATGTTGACCCCCGCCTCGCCGCAGCGCTGGGCCAGACGGGCGAGACCGCCGGGACGGTCGGGCATGGTCGTGCGCACTCTCCACAGCATGTCGCCCACGCTCGCCGCCGCGCGTTGCCGGGAGGGATCGGGGATGTTTCGGGCGTGCAACGGCTGCTCGCAGCGTTGCGGTGCGACGTGGGCGGCCCCCGGCCTGAGAGGCTGTCGCCCATGACGACGGCACCTGCGCGCGCGCTGCCGCCGTCGTCGGTGGTGCACCGCGTGGTGCACCGCGTGGGCGCGGCGGTCGAGTCACGCTGGACGGTGCCGCTGGCGGCCGTGCTCGTGGTGCTGCTGCGCCTGCCCGGTCTCTCGCGGCCCGTGCGTGCCGACGAGGCCGGCTTCCTGCTGGTCGCCCGCTCCTGGGACCCCTCCCCCGACAGCGTCTACGGACGCTACTTCGTCGACCGGCCCCCGCTGCTCATCGAGGTCTTCCGGCTCTCCGACCTCCTCGGGGGGCCGCTGTTCATCCGGGTGCTGGGCGCGCTGGCCGCCGCCCTGCTGGTGGTGGCCGCGGCCCGCACCGCCCGGCTCGTGGCCGGGGAGCGCGCCGCCGGGTGGGTGGCGGTCGCGGTGGCCGCGATGAGCGCCAACACGCTCATCGACGCCGTCGCGGTCAAGGGCGAGCTCCTCGGCGTGCCCTTCGTGATGGCGGGCTGCTGGCTCTCGCTGCTCGCCCTGCGGCGCGACTCCGCCACCCTGGCCTTCCTCGCCGGTGTGCTCGCCTGCACCGCGGTCGGCTTCAAGCAGAACCTCGCCGGCGGCCTGGCCTTCGCCGGCGCGCTCCTCCTCGCCTCCCTGCTCACCCGGGCCGTCGCCCCCGGCACCTTCGCCCGCCTCGCACTCGCCGGGCTCGCCGGCGCCGCCACCCCCGTGGCCGCCACGGTGGCGTGGGCGTGGTCGCAGGGCGTGCGCCTCGACGTGCTCTGGTACGCCGTCTACGGCTTCCGCTCCGACGCCGCCGCGGCGCTGGCCGGCGAGGCCACCGGCGAGCCCGCGACGCGGCTGGCCACCCTCGTGCTCAGCGCCGTCGGAGCCGGGATGCTGCTCATCGTCGCCGGCTTCGTGGTGCACGTGCGCGGCGAGTGGGCCGGCGACCCCGCCCTCACCGCCGCGACCGCCACCCTGGTCCTCTTCGACCTCACCGCGCTGGTGCTCGGCGGCAGCTTCTGGCGCGACTACCTGCTGGCCCTGCTCCCGGCCACCGCGCTGTGCGCCGCCCTGCTGGTGCGCCACGGGTCGCGGCGCGGCCTGCGCATGCGGGCGGTCATCCTCGGCGCGGCCGCCTCCACCGTCGTCTGCCTGCTGGGGTGGGTCGTGATCCAGGCCAGCGGGCTGCAGGAGTTCGACGAGGTGCGCACCGGGCAGGCCGTCGGGCGGGCCGCCGCGCCCGGCGACACGATGGTCGTCTTCGGGGGGCGTGCCGACCTCCAGCTGGCGAGCAGCATGGCCTCGCCGTACGAGCACCTGTGGAGCCTGCCGATGCGCACTCTCGACCCCGACCTCGCCGAGCTCGCCGCGGTGGTCGCCGGACCGGAGCGTCCGACGTGGATCGTGGAGTGGGTCGACTTCACCACCTGGAGCCCGGCCGGCGGTGCGGCGCTGGCCGACCTCGTCGGGAGCGAGTACGTCGCGCACGGTGCGGGCTGCGGCGACACGGGTCGGACCGTGTGGCTGCTCCGCGGCGTCGAGCGCCCGGCGGTCACGCCCGACTGCGGCTGACCCGACCCCGACCCTGCTGACCGGCACCGACGACGACGGCGCCGGGCCCCGTGAGGGACCCGGCGCCGCCGGTGGATCAGGTGGTGCCTAGCGGCTCAGTGGCCGTGCCCGTGACCGTGGCCGCCGCCCGCGGGGGCGTCGTCCTCCTCCTCGGGCTTCTCGACGATGAGCGTCTCGGTCGTCAGCAGCATCGCCGCGATCGAGGTGGCGTTGACCAGCGCGGAGCGGGTCACCTTGACCGGGTCGAGCACGCCCTGGGCGACCAGGTCGCCGTAGGTGTCGGTGGCGGCGTTGTAGCCGTTGCCGACGCCCATCTCGCGGACCTTGGTGGTGACGACGTAGCCGTTGACGCCACCGTTCTCGGCGATCCAGCGCAGCGGCTCGTCGGCCGACTTGCGCACGATGCGCACGCCGACGGCCTCGTCGCCGGTGAGACCGAGGTCGCCCTCGAGCACGGACACCGCGTGGATGAGGGCCGAGCCGCCACCGGCGACGATGCCCTCCTCGATCGCGGCGCGCGTCGCGGAGACGGCGTCCTCGATGCGGTGCTTCTTCTCCTTCAGCTCCACCTCGGTGGCGGCGCCGACCTTGATCACGCAGACACCGCCGGCCAGCTTGGCGAGGCGCTCCTGGAGCTTCTCGCGGTCCCAGTCGGAGTCGGTGTTCTCGATCTCGGCCTTGATCTGGTTGACGCGGCCCTCGACGGCGGCGGCGTCGCCGGCGCCGTCGACGATGGTGGTGTTGTCCTTGGTGACCACGATGCGGCGGGCCTGGCCCAGCACCTCGAGGCCGACCTGGTCGAGCTTGAGCCCGACCTCGGGGGCGACGATCTCGCCACCGGTCAGCGTCGCGATGTCCTGCATCATCGCCTTGCGGCGGTCACCGAAGGCGGGGCTCTTCACCGCGACGGCGTTGAAGGTGCCGCGGATCTTGTTCACGACCAGGGTCGAGAGGGCCTCGCCCTCGACGTCCTCGGCGAGGATGAAGAGCGGCTTGCCGGCGGCGATGACCTTCTCCAGCAGCGGCAGGAGCTCGGCGATCGCCGAGATCTTGCCCTGGTGCAGGAGGATGTAGGGGTCGTCGAGGACGGCCTCCATGCGCTCGGGGTCGCTGACGAAGTACTGCGACAGGTAGCCCTTGTCGAACTGCATGCCCTCGGTGAAGTCGAGCTCGGTGCCCATGGAGTTGGACTCCTCGACGGTGATGACACCGTCCTTGCCGACCTTGTCGAAGGCCTGCGAGAGCAGGTCGCCGATGACCTTGTCACGGCTCGAGATCGTGGCCACGGAGGCCATGTCCTCGACCGAGTCGACCTCGCGGGCGGCGTCGCGCAGGGCGTCGCCGACGGCGGCCGCGGCGAGGTCCATGCCCCGCTTCAGGCCCATCGGGTTGGCGCCGGCCGCGACGGCCCGCAGGCCCTCGTGGACCATGGCCTGGGCGAGCACGGTGGCAGTGGTGGTGCCGTCACCGGCGACGTCGTTGGTCTTGGTGGCGACCTCCTTCGTCAGCTGCGCGCCGAGGTTCTCGAAGGGGTCGTCGAGCTCGATCTCACGGGCGACGGTCACACCGTCGTTGGTGATGGTCGGCGCGCCCCACTTCTTGTCGAGGACGACGTATCGGCCCTTGGGGCCGAGGGTCACCTTGACGGCGTTGGCGAGGGCGTCGACGCCCCGCTCGAGGGCGCGGCGGGCGCTCTCGTCGAACTCAAGAATCTTGGGCATGCGTTCTCCTTAGAAGCACGAGGCTTTCAAGCACTGGCCTGACGTGCCTGGCGCCCGGCTGGCGAGGCGCCGCCGCGACGACGACCTTGGAGCGAAGCGGGTCGTCGAGCGGCGGCAACGCTGCCAGCCGGGATGCCAGGTGCGTCAGGAGACGACGGCGAGGACGTCGCGGGCGGAAAGGATGAGGTACTCCTCGCCGGCGTACTTGACCTCGGTGCCGCCGTACTTGCTGTAGATGACCTTGTCGCCGACGGCGACGTCGAGCGGGACGCGGTTGCCCTTGTCGTCGATGCGGCCGGGGCCGATCGAGACGACCTCGCCCTCCTGGGGCTTCTCCTTGGCGGTGTCCGGGATGACCAGGCCGGAAGCCGTGGTCTGCTCGGCCTCGAGCGTCTTGACGACGATGCGGTCCTCGAGGGGCTTGATGTTGACCGACACGATGTCGACCTCCACTTTCGTCACTACTTGATGGCGGGTGGTGCACGTCTGGGTCCACCGCTCGCGTGGCACGCCGTCGCGGGGGTCGCGCTGCGCTGCGGGTGGCTGGCACACTCACGGGGAGAGTGCCAACCCTGAAACTAGCACTCGCTCACCCTGAGTGCCAGGGCCGGGGTCCCCCGCGGCTGCGCCGGCACCCGGACGGCCTGACAGGATCGCGGCCATGGACCTCGACGACCTGCGGTGGCTGCTCACCGACGACGGCCAGGCCCTGCTCGCCGAGGCGGTCGCCGTCCTCGCGGCCGAGCCCGCGACGCCGGACCCGCTGCGGGTCTCGGCCTCGCTGCGCCGGCGCCACCCCGGGACCGACCCCGCCCACGTCGCCGCGGCGCTCACCCAGGCCACGCTGCGCCGCCGCGCCGAGGCCAAGCTGGGTGAGGAGGCCCGGCTGCTCTACTTCACCCCCGACGGCCTGGAGCAGGCGACCCGTCGCGCCGTCGCCGACCACCGCGCGGCCCGGCTGCGCGCCTTCGAGGCGATCTCGCTGGTCGACCTGGGCTGCGGCATCGGCGGGGACCTGATGGCGGGTGCCCGGGCCGGCATCGTGTGCGCGGGGGTCGACCTCGACCCGGTGCGGGTCGAGGTCGCGCGGGCCAACCTGGCCGCGCTGGGCCTCGACGGCGCGACCGTCGTCGCCGACGCCACCACGGTCGACACCTCCCCCTTCGACGTCGCCTTCGCCGACCCGGCGCGGCGCACCGCACGGGGTCGCGCCTTCGACGTCGACGACTGGACGCCGCCCTGGTCGTTCGTCGAGGGCCTCCTGCGCCGCGACGCGTGCGTCAAGGTCGCGCCCGGGATCCCCCACGACCTCGTGCCCGAGGGCGTCGAGGCCGAGTGGGTCAGCGACCACGGGGAGGTCAAGGAGGCCGCCCTGTGGGCGGGCCGGCTGGCCACCACCCGCCGCCGGGCCACCGTCATCGGCGACGGCGGCCTGGCCACGCTCACCGACGAGGACGACCCCGGGGCTCCGGTGCGGTCCCTGGGGGCCTACCTCTACGAGCCCGACGGCGCCGTCGTGCGCGCCGGGCTGGTCACCGCCGTCGCCGCGGCGCACGCCGGTGACGACGCGGGCCTGCTCGACCCCCACATCGCCTACCTCACCTCCGACTCCGCGACCCGTACGCCGTTCGCGCGCGGCTACGAGGTGGTCGAGGAGCTGCCCTACCGCGAGAAGCAGCTGCGCGCGGCGCTGCGCGAGCGGGGCGTGGGCCGGCTGACCATCAAGAAGCGCGGCGTCGACGTGGTGCCCGAGCAGCTGCGCAAGCGGCTCGCGCTGCAGGGTGACGGCGAGGCCACCCTGGTGATGACCCGTGTGGCCGGCGAGGGCACCGCCCTGCTGGTGCGCCCCCTCTAGCCCGGCACCTGCCCCGGGACGTGCCCCGGCGCCGCCCCGGCCAGGTGGACCCGCGCCAGGGGGTGGCCGCGCAGCGGCTCGGCCAGCAGGCCCCACACCTCGGCGACCAGGCCGTCGGGGGCGTGGCGGGCCTCGAGCACGCGCTCGAGCCAGTCGCGCACCTCGATCATGATCGTCTCGTCGCCGACCACGAGGGCGGCGGCGAGGCAGCCGAGGACGTGGTCGACGTAGCCCGGGAAGTCGGTCCACCAGTCGGGGGCGCTGGAGGGCGCCCCGACCGCGACGTCGTGGCGGGCGGCGATCGCGCGCACGACGTAGGGCGCGATCTCGTGGTGGTAGTCGGCGATCCAGGCCGCCTCCACGTCGGCGGGCCCGGCCTCGGCGGGGCCCGTCTGCGGCACGCGCGGCGGGAGGGCGTCGATGACCCGCGCCGCCTCGCCCGGGGTGGCGGCGTAGGCGGTCGCGCCCAGCGCGAGGGCGCGGGTCTCGTCGCCCCCGAAGGCCTGGCCGCCCACCACCACGGGGATGCCGATGGCCCGGATGGAGCTGAAGAGCGACTTCTGCCCGGCCAGCGAGGAGGTGAGCGAGGCGCTGAAGAGCACCGCCCGGGGCTTGAGGCTGAGGATGTCGTGCAGGAGCCCGGCGGGCTCGGGGTCACCGCCGACGTAGGTGACGCGGTAGCCCGCGAGCAGCAGCGACTCGGCCACGATCAGCGCCGGGAGCGCGTGGCGCTCGTGCTCGAGGCAGGAGACGATCACCAGCGGCGCCGAGGCGTCGACCTCGGGGGCGAAGGAGCCCAGCCAGTGCACGAGGCCCTCGTTGATCGCCGTGGCCTGGTGCTCCTGGGCCACGCTCCACCCACCGGTCAGCCAGAGGTCGCCGATGCGGGCCTGGGCCGGCACGACGAGCCGCTCGATGACCTCCATGGGGGCGGCCCCGCCCTCGTGGCGCTCACGCACGACGGCCAGGGCGCCGTGGCGGTCGCCCGACTCCAGCGCGGCCCAGTAGGTGCTCCACGCCGACTCCCACTCCGGGTCGTCGACCGGGGCGAGGGCGACCGGGGGAAGGGTCGTCGTCGCGTCCTGGGTCGGCGTGACGCTCGTGCCGGTCGCCTGGTCGGGACCGGGGTCGTGCTGCACCTGCTGCTGCACCGTGCACCTCCTGGGGGGACCTCACGACTTTACCCAGGCCGCCCCCGTCGGCCCTCGCCCGAGTGGGCGAGGGCCGCGGGTGGAGCGGGCTCAGCCCGCCAGGCCGGCGCGCTCGGCGCCGATGGTGGTGTCGTCGCCGTGACCGGTGTGGACCACCGTCTCGTCGGGCAGGGCCAGGAGCTTCTCGCGGATCGAGGCCTTGATGACGTCCTCGTCGCTGTAGGAGCGGCCGGTGGCCCCCGGACCTCCCTGGAAGAGGGTGTCGCCGGTGAAGACGCACCCCAGCGCCGGGGCGTGGAAGCACACGGCCCCCGGGGCGTGGCCCGGCGTGTGCAGCGCCCGCAGCACCGTGCCCCCGACGAGGATCTCGAAGCCGTCGCCGAGGTCGACGTCCCACAGGTGGCCCTGGCCGTCCTCGGAGAGGTGGGTGAGGTCCCACAGCGGCTTGTCGTCGGGGTGCAGCATGATCGGCGCCACCACCCGCTCGCGCAGGGCCGGCGCCACCCGCGAGTGGTCGTCGTGGGCGTGGGTCAGCAGGATCGCGCGCACGGTGCGCTCGCCCACCAGCGCCAGGATGTCGTCGACCGAGTGGGGGGCGTCGATGACGACGCACTCGGTGTCGTCGCCGACGACCCAGAGGTTGTTGTCGACCTGGTGGGTCTCGCCGTCGAGGCTGAAGGTGCCGCTGGAGACGGCGTGGTCGATGCGCACTCCCCCGGCAGCGCCGCTCACAGGATCACCACCGAGCGCAGCACGCCGCCGTCGTGCATCTTGGCGAAGGCGGCCTCGACGTCGTCGATGCCGATCTCCTCGGTCACGAAGGCGTCGAGGTCGAGACGGCCCTGCTGGTAGAGGTCGACGAGCATCGGGAAGTCGCGGCTGGGCAGGCAGTCGCCGTACCAGCTGGACTTCAGGGCGCCGCCGCGGCCGAAGACGTCGATGAGCGGGAGCTCGGGCACGGTCATGTCGGGGGTCGGCACGCCGACCAGGACGACGGTGCCGGCCAGGTCGCGGGCGTAGAAGGCCTGCTTCCAGGTCTCCGGGCGGCCCACGGCCTCGATGACGACGTCGGCGCCCTCGGCCCCGGCGTAGGTCTGGGCGCAGATCTCCTTGATCGCCCCGACGGGGTCGGTGGTCGAGGAGTCGACGGTGTGGGTGGCGCCGAGGGCCTTGGCGGTCTCGAGCTTGCCGGCGTCGATGTCGACGGCGATGATCGGGCTCGCGCCGGCCAGCGCGGAGCCGGCGATCGCGGCCACGCCCACGCCACCGCAGCCGATGACCGCGACCGACCTGCCGCGGCCCACGGCGCCGGTGTTGATGGCCGCGCCGATGCCGGCCATCACCCCGCAGCCGAGCAGGCCGACGGCGGCCGGACGGGCCGACGGGTCGACCTTGGTGCACTGGCCGGCCGCGACCAGGGTCTTCTCGGCGAAGGCGCCGATGCCCAGCGCGGGGCTGAGCTCGGTGCCGGCGTCGTCGCCCTCGGCCAGCGTCATCTTCTGGGTGGCGTTGTGGGTGGCGAAGCAGTACTGCGGCTCGCCCCGCTCGCAGGCGCGGCACTGGCCGCACACCGCGCGCCAGTTGAGCACGACGAAGTCGCCGGGGGCCACCGAGGTGACGTCGTCACCGACGGCCTCGACGACGCCGGAGGCCTCGTGGCCGAGCAGGAACGGGAAGTCGTCGTTGATCCCGCCCTCGCGGTAGTGCAGGTCGGTGTGGCACACCCCGCACGCCTGGATCTTGACCACGGCCTCGCCGGGCCCGGGGTCGGGCACGTTGATCGTGGTGACCTCGACGGGCTGTCCCTTGGCCCGTGCGACGACGGCCTTCACCTGCTGCATGGTTCTCCTCCGGTCGGGGTGGCGCCGAGCGGCGCCGGTGGACCGAGCCTAGGCGGTGCCCCGGACGCTCAGCCGGCGAGGACGTCGGTGACGGGCAGCGAGGAGTCGGCGGGCAGGTCGAGGGAGGAGGGCGTGCGGCCGCGGGCGACCATCTCGGCGCCGAGGGCCGCCACCATCGCGCCGTTGTCGGTGCACAGGCCGGGCCGCGGCACCCGCACCCGGATGCCCAGGGTCTCGGCGCGCGACTCCGCGAGCGCCCGCAGCCGGGAGTTGGCCGCGACCCCGCCGCCGATGAGCAGGTCGTCGATGCCCTCGCTGGCCGCCGCGTCGAGCGCCTTGCGCACCAGCACGTCGCACACCGCCTCCTGGAAGGACGCCGCCACGTCGGCCACCGGCACCGGCTCCCCCGAGCGCTCACGGGTCTCGACCCAGCGCGCCACCGCGGTCTTGAGCCCGGAGAAGGAGAAGTCGAAGCGGTGCCGCTCGAGGTCCTTGCGGGCGGTGAGGCCGCGGGGGAAGTCGATGGCCACGCTGTCGCCCTCGCGGGCGACCCGGTCGACGTGGGGACCCCCGGGGAAGGGCAGGCCAAGCAGCCGGGCGACCTTGTCGAAGGCCTCCCCCGCGGCGTCGTCGATGGTCGAGCCCATCGAGACGATGCCGTCGTCGTGGCCGGTCACGTCGGCCACCCGCAGCAGGCTGGAGTGGCCCCCGCTCACCAGCATCGCCACGCAGGGCTCGGGCAGCGCGCCGTGCTCGAGCTGGTCGACGGCCACGTGGGAGGCCAGGTGGTTGACGCCGTAGAGCGGCTTGCCGAGGCCGAGCGCGAGGGCCTTGGCCGCGGCCACCCCGACCAGCAGGGCGCCGGCGAGGCCCGGCCCGTGGGTCACCGAGATCGCGTCGACCTCGTGCAGGGCGACCCCTGCGGTCTCGCAGGCCCGCTCGATGGTCGGGACCATGGCATCGAGGTGGGCCCGGCTCGCGACCTCGGGCACGACGCCGCCGAAGCGAGCGTGCTCCTCGACGCTGCTGGCCACCGCGTCGGCGAGCAGGGTGCGCCCGCGCACGATGCCGATCCCGGTCTCGTCGCAGGAGGTCTCGATGCCCAGCACCAGGGGTCCGTCGGTGTGCTCCACCCGCCCATTGTGCCCGTCGCGCGCCGGGGGCCGCGTGCCAGCATGGCGGGGTGCGTGACGAGGGTGTCGGGGTCGGGGTCGGGGTGGACGGCGGCGTCGGGGAGGGGCCGACGGGC
This sequence comes from Nocardioides sp. P86, assembly GCF_023712465.1. Classification (NCBI taxonomy): domain Bacteria; kingdom Bacillati; phylum Actinomycetota; class Actinomycetes; order Propionibacteriales; family Nocardioidaceae; genus Nocardioides; species Nocardioides sp. P86. The sequence continues at coordinate 983,835 of NZ_JAMAYE010000002.1, forward strand.
GAGCCGGCGCGGGAGGTGTCGGTCGAGGAGCTCTACGCCGGCTGCGGCGCGGAGCTGCTGCACCACCAGGTGCCGCGCGCGGGGGTGCGGCGGGCGTGGCTCGCCGGGCCCACCGCGGCCGCGTGGTGGGGGCCGGGCGGTCGACCCGGCGGACCCGTCGACGTCGTGACCGCGGTGGGTCGCCCGGCCCTGCTCGGCCCCGTGCTGGCGCTGGCCGCCGCCACGTCGCCGGTGCCCGGGCGGCTCAGCGTGGAGGCCCGCTCGGCCCACGTCGTGCCGGCGCCGTGGCGCCAGGTCGACCCGTGGACGTGGCACTGGATGCGGGCCCGGCGCGGCGACGTGCCGCTCGCGCCGACCCCGGAGGTGGTCGACCTCGGCCTCGCGCACCCCGAGGAGGTCGACGCCGTGCTCGACGCCGCCAACCCCGGGTCCTTCGCCCGCTCCGACACCCCGGGCGTCCTCACCTGGCACGGCGTACGCCGCTCCGGGCCGGGCCGCCCGCTGGTGGCGGTCGGCGCCCTGGCCGCCCAGCCCGACGGCAGCGGGCACCTGCGCGGGGTGGCCGTGCTGCCCGGGGAGCGCGGCCGCGGGCTGGGCCGGGCGGTGTCGACGTCGCTCACGCGCGCGGGCCTGGCCTTGGCCGACGTGGTGACGCTGGGCGTCTACACCGACAACGCCCCGGCGCTGGCCGTCTACGCCTCGCTGGGCTACGAGACGGTCCACACCTTCGTCTCGGGCCCCACGAGCGCGCGCTCGAGCACGACCGCGGCGGTGCCGTCGCGGTAGTAGCGCGACCGGCGCGCGATCTCGCCGAAGCCGCGGGCGGCGTAGAAGGCCCGGGCGCCGGCGTTGTCCTCGCGCACCTCGAGCAGGAGCCGCTCGGCGCCGGCCTCGCGGGCCAGCGCCGCCACGGCCTCCAGCAGGGCGCTGGCCAGCCCGCCGCGGCGCCGGTCGGCGGCCACCGCGATCCGCTGGAGCTCGGCGGGATCGGGGTCGGTGTCGGGGTCCGGGTCGAGGCCCGGGTCGAGGCCCGGGTCGGCGGCGGAGGTCGCCGGCAGGGGCAGGCTGACCACGGCGTGGCCCACCACCTCGGAGCCGTCCTGCGCCACGAGGTAGGCGACGGTGGGCAGGTCGCCGGCGAGGCCCGCGGCGACCAGCGCCTCGCTCCAGGCGTCGTCGCCGAGCCCTTCGCGCTCGAGCCCGGCCACCGCGTCGAGGTCGCCGGGGACCGCGCGGCGCACCAGGGCGCCGCTCACGGGCCCGTCACGGGGTCGCGGGGGCGGCGGGCACCGCGCGCGCCACCGCGTCGGGGCGGCGCAGGTAGAGCGGCTCGGGGTCCATCAGCTCGACCCGCTCCTCGGCGATGGCGCGGGCCAGCCAGCCCGCACCGGGCCGCTGCGGCCCGAGCGCGGCGGGGAAGGCCTCGGGGTAGAGCGCACCGCCCTCGCCCACCACGGGCCGGTCGGTGGCCAGCACGGCCGGCTTGTCGACCACCGGGCCCTCGAGGCGGGCGCCGTCGGCGTCGTAGGAGGCGAGGTAGACCTCCCTGCGCCGGGCGTCGGTGGCCACGACGAAGCCGCCGGCCAGCCGCTCGCCGAGGGTGTCGGCGGCCTCGACGGCCAGCACGTCGAGGGAGCAGGCGGCGTAGACCGGGAGCTCCAGCACGAAGCCGAGCGTGCGCGCGGTGACGAGCCCGACCCGCAGCCCGGTGAAGGGCCCGGGGCCGGCACCGACCCCGATCGCAGTGAGGTCCTGGCGCACGATGCCGGCCTGGGCCAGGGCCCGCTCGATGAGCGGGGCCAGCTGCTCGCCGTGCTTCATGGTGCGCTCGGAGACCAGGTCGACCACGACGTCGTCGCCGTCGTGGAGGGCCACGCAGACCTGGGGCGAGGAGGTGTCGAAGGTCAGCAGCACGCGCCCGAGGCTAGCCCAGCCCGCGGACCGACCCGGGATCAGCCGAGGGCGCGGAAGGACAGGGCGTGCCAGCGCGGGCCGACCGGCGTGATCTCCACCCGGCGCGGGTCCTCGCTGCCCTCGGGGTCGAGGTCGCGCACGATGTTGATCTCCAGGCGCGACTCGCTGAGGCCCTCGGCCAGCCCCGCGCCCCACTCCACCACCGTCACCGCGTCGGACAGCGAGGTGTCGAGGTCGAGGTCGTCGAGCTCGTCGAGGCCGCCCAGGCGGTAGGCGTCGACGTGCACCAGCTGCGGACCGCCCACCTCCGAGGGGTGCACGCGGGCGATGACGAAGGTCGGCGAGGTCACCCCGCCGCGCACGCCCAGCCCCGCCCCGAGGCCCTGGGTGAAGGTCGTCTTGCCGGCCCCCAGCTCGCCGGTGAGCACGATGAGGTCGCCCCGCGTGAGCTGGCCGGCCAGCGAGCGGCCGATCCCGCGCATGGCCTCCGCGGTCGGCGCGGCCCAGACCGCCGTACGCAGGGGCCGGCGCATCTCGACGTGCGGGGAGTAGCGCAGGATCTCCTTGAAGCCCTGGCGCTCCCAGAAGCGCACCGTGCGGGGCAGCTCCTCGCGCGCGACGACGGTGAGGTCGTCGGTGCCCGTGCCGGAGGCCTCGACCGCCTCCACCGCGGCCTCGATGAGCGCCCCGGCGATGCCGTGGCCCTGGTGGTCGGGGCTGACGGCGAAGCGGCGCAGGTAGGTCGTGCTGCCGACCGGGTCGAGCACGACGGCACCGACGGGCTCGCCGTCGAGGCAGGCCAGCAGGCCCCCGCCGCCGGCGCCGACGCGGCTGAGCCTCTCGGCGATGGTCTCGACGCTCTCCCCGAGCGCGTCGGCCGGCGGGTCGAGAGGGGGTCGCGCGGAGAACGCCGCCCGCACCACCTCGAGCACCTCGCGGGCGTGCTCCGGGCCGACCTGGCGCACGGTGAGCGTCATCGGCGCGACACCTGCTCGGTCGCGGCGGCCACGAGCTGGTCGATCTCGGCGTTGACGTGGTCGTGGCGCTCCATCATCACCATGTGGCCCGCCCCCTCGCACTCCAGCAGCCGCGAGCCCTCGATGCGCTCGTGCAGCTTGCGGCTGTGGCCGACCGAGGTGAGCTTGTCGGCGGTGCCGCACACGATCGAGACCGGCACCTGCTCGAGCACCTCCACGCTGTCGAACTTGTCGAGGCCCTTGAAGCTCGGGAAGAACTCCGCGACCACCGCGAAGGGCGTCGCGCTGAGCATGTCGTCGACGAAGCTGATGTAGGAGGCCGGCACGTCGTCGCCGAAGGCGAAGACGTCGGTGGCCACCGTCGCGAAGCTGCGCCCGAGACGACGCGCGAGGTCGACCAGGTGGTGCCCGCGGGCCAGGGTCTTGACCGCCGAGCCGGTCACCCGGCTGCCCAGCGGGGTCGGCACCAGCGGCAGCAGCAGCCGGCTGGGGTCGAGCCCGCCCGCGGTCGTGGCGATGAGGCCGACGCCGACCACGCGGTCGCCGACCAGCTCGGGGAACTGCTCGACCAGCGCGATGATCGACATGCCGCCCATCGAGTGGCCCACGAGCACCACCGGGCCCTCGGGCACGACCTCGTCGAGCACCTGGCGCAGGTCGCGGCCGAGCTGGTCGATGGTGGCGTTGCCGCGCGGGGAGCGTCCGGAGCGGCCGTGGGAGCGCTGGTCGTAGTAGACGCTGCGCACCAGGCCGCGGTAGCCCGCGCGCTGGAAGTGCCAGCAGTCGAGGTTGAGCGCGTAGCCGTGGCAGAACACGACGGTCAGCGGCGGCTCGCCCGGCCCGCGGCCGAGCTGGCCGCGCGGCGCGGCGTACTCGTCGACCTCGACGTGCAGTGGCACGCCGTCGTCGGCGACCACCGTGCGCGCCGGGGAGCGCAGCGAGCCGAAGCGCACGGTGTCGCCGGCGCCGTGGCGGGCCATGACCCGGCGGTAGCGGGCGACGCTGACGGCGGCGGTGCCGGCCGCCGCCGCGCCGGCGGCCCCGGCCGCCAGCTGCCAGATGCGGCTGCGGGCGCTCATGCGGTCTCCTGCGGCTCGAGGACGGGTACGACGGTCGGGGCCGGGTCGGCGTCGGGCTCGGCCCCGGTGTGGCGCCGGTGCAGCCGCCCGCCGAGGCGGGTGACGATCTCGTAGCTGATCGTGCCGCACGCCTCGGCCCAGTCCTGCGCGCTGGGCGCCGGCGCCGGGCCGATCAGCACGGCCTCGTCGCCGGCCCGGGCACCGGGCGCGCCCGCGGGCGCGCCGAGTTCGACGACCAGCTGGTCCATGCACACGGTGCCGCGCACGGGCACCCGGTGGCCGGCCACGGCGACCTCGGCCCGGTCGGAGGCGTGGCGCGGGACCCCGTCGCCGTAGCCCACCGGCACCAGGCCGAGGGTCGTGGCGGCGGGGGCGACCCAGCGGTGGCCGTAGGAGACCCCGGCGCCGGCCGGGACCTGCTTGACCAGGGCGAGCGGGGAGCGCACGGTCATCGCCGGGCGCAGCCCGAGGTCGGGGGTGTGCCCGGGGGCGGGGTCGAGGCCGTAGGCGGCCAGGCCGCAGCGCACGAGGTCGAAGCGGGCCGAGGGGCGCAGCAGGGCGCCGGCGGAGTTGGCCAGGTGCCGCACCTCGGGTCGCAGCCCGGCGGCCTCGGCGAGAGCGACCGCCTCGCGGAAGGCGGCCTCCTGGGCGGCGTTGGCGGGGTGGTCGGGCTCGTCGCTGCACGCGAGGTGCGACCACACGCCGGTGACGCGCCACGACCCGTCGCGCTCCCCGGCCCGGGCGGCGTCGACCAGCGCCGGCCAGGCGGCGGCGGTGGAGCCGCCGCGCGACAGGCCGGTGTCGACCTTGAGCTGGAGCCGCGCCGGACGGCCCGCCCGCGACACCGCGGCCGACACCGCGGCGAGCTGGTCGAGGTCGTAGACGGTGACGTCGACGTCGGCGGCGACGGCGCCCGCGTGGTCGTCGGCGGGCACGGTGAGCCAGGTGAGCAGCCGGCCCCGGTCACCGGCGGCGCGCAGCGCGGCCGCCTCCTCCAGCGTGGCCACGCCGAGCCAGTCGGCGCCGGCCCCACGGGCCGCCCGGGCGACCTCGAGCATGCCGTGGCCGTAGCCGTCGGCCTTGACCACGACCATGAGCGCCGCAGGCGCGACCTGCGCGCGCAGCACGCCCACGTTGTGCCGGACCGCCGCCAGGTCGACGACGATCTCGGGGTGCGGGGGCCCGGGCTCGGGCGCGGCGGAGGGCGACGGGGTCATCGCGGCCATTCTCCCACCACCGCGCGCCGGCGCCTCACCCGGCGAGGCACGCGCGCACGACGCCCGGCACCGCCCGGGCGACGTCGAGGGCCACCAGCGGCCCGCCGTCGGCGGCCACGGTGGCCGCGGCGCCGTGCACCCACGACCCGACCGAGGCGGCGTCGAAGGGGTCGAGGCCGGCCGCCAGCAGGGCGCCCACGAGCCCGCCCAGCACGTCGCCGGCACCCGCCGTGGCCAGCCACGGCGTGCCGGTGGTGGTCGAGCGCACCCGTCCGGCGGGGGTGGCGACGAGCGTGTGGCGGCCCTTGAGCAGCACCACCGCGTCGTACGCCGCCGCCGCGTGGCGGGCGAAGTGCAGCGGACGGGCCTCGATCGCGGCGCGCTCCTCCCCCAGCATCGCCGCCAGCTCCCCGGCGTGGGGAGTGAGCACCGCCGGCACGCCGAGCGGGCCCTCGACGTGGGCGAGGGCGTCGGCGTCGACGACCACGGGCACCCCGTCGGCGAGCGCCGCGCGCAGCTCCTCGCCGGCGGCCTCGCCGCCCCCGGAGCCGACCACCCAGGCCTGCACCCGGCCGGGTCCGACGACCTCGGGGTGGGCCTCGCGCACCCGGTCGGTGACGGCGCTGTCGCCCACGTGGCGCACCATGCCGACCAGGCCGGTGGCCGCGCCCGCGACCGACAGCAGGGCCGCGCCGGGATAGGTCGCCGAGCCGGCCCGCACGCCGACGACGCCGCGGGTGTACTTCTGGGCGTCGGGCGCCGGGCGCGGCAGCAGCGCGGCGACGTCGGGCGGCTGGAGGGCCTCGAGGTCGGCGGGGGGCAGGTCGAGGCCGAGGTCGACCAGGTGCACCGGTCCGCAGGCGGCCGCGGCCGGGTCGACGAGGTGCGCCGCCTTGAGCGTGCCGAAGGTGACGGTGAGGTCGGCGCGCACGTGGGCGCCGTCGAGCTCGCCGGTGTCGACGTCGACGCCCGAGGGCGTGTCGACGGCCACCACGGGCACACCGCGCACGGCCTCCAGGGCGGCCACCGCCTCGGGGCGCAGGCCGGGTCGACCGCCGATGCCGACCACGCCGTCGAGCACCACGTCGTAGTCCGCACCGGCCAGCGGGGCCACGCCGTCCACCACCCGTCCCCCGGCGGCCCGCAGCGCGGCGAGGCCCTCGGCGTGCACGCGCCGCGACAGCAGCAGCGCGTGGACCCCGCAGCCGCGGCGGGCGAGGTGGGCGCCGGCCCACAGGGCGTCGCCGCCGTTGTCGCCCGACCCCACGAGCAGCAGCACCCGTGCGCCGTACGACGCACCGAGCAGCCTCGCCACCGCGTGGGCCAGGCCGGTCGCGGCCCGCTGCATCAGCGCGCCCTCGGGCAGCCGCGCCATGAGGGCCGCCTCGGCGGCACGGACCTGCTCGACGGTGTGGGCGCTCCTCATGGCCCGACCCTAGCCACGCCGTGCCACGCGGCGCGGGAGTCGCGGTCGGGAGTCGCGGTCGGGCGCCGCCGTCAGGAGTTGCGGGGGAAGCCCAGGTCGACCCCGCCGTGGCTGGGGTCGAGCCAGCGGCTGGTGACCGTCTTCTCGCGGGTGTAGAAGTCCACGCCGTGGGTGCCGTAGGCCTTGGTGTCGCCGAAGAGCGAGGCCTTCCAGCCGCCGAAGGAGTGGTAGGCCACCGGCACCGGGATCGGCACGTTGACCCCGACCATGCCGGCCTCGACCTCGCGCTGGAAGCGACGCGCGGCGCCTCCGTCGTGGGTGAAGATCGCCGTGCCGTTGCCGTAGGGCGAGGCGTTGATGAGCGCGACCCCCTCCTCGTAGCCCCCGACCCGCACCACCGAGAGCACCGGTCCGAAGATCTCGTCGGTGTAGACCGCCGAGGTCGTCGGCACCCGGTCGACCAGGGAGGGGCCGAGCCAGAAGCCGTCGGGCTCGCCGTCGACCTCGACCCCGCGCCCGTCGACGACGACGTCGGCACCGTCGGCGACGGCCACGTCGAGGTAGCCCGCGACCTTGTCGCGGTGCTCGCGGGTGATGAGCGGACCCATGTCGCAGGCACGACGGCCGTCACCGGTGCGCAGGGTGGCCATCCGCTCGCGCACCTTGGCCACCAGGGCGTCGGCGACGGAGTCGACCGCCACGACGACCGAGACGGCCATGCAGCGCTCCCCGGCAGACCCGAAGCCGGCGTTGACCGCGGCGTCGGCCACCAGGTCGAGGTCGGCGTCGGGCAGCACCAGCATGTGGTTCTTGGCCCCGCCCAGGGCCTGCACGCGCTTGCCGGCGGCGGTGCCGCGCTCGTAGACGTAGCGCGCGATCGGCGTGGACCCGACGAAGGAGACCGCCGCGACGTCGTCGTGGTCGAGGAGCGCGTCGACGGCCTCCTTGTCGCCGTGCACGACGTTGAGCACGCCGTCGGGCAGACCGGCCTCCTGCATCAGCGCGGCCATCCACACCGCGGGGCTCGGGTCCTTCTCGCTGGGCTTGAGCACCACGGTGTTGCCGGCCGCGATCGCGATCGGGAAGAACCACAGCGGCACCATGGCCGGGAAGTTGAAGGGGCTGACGACGCCCACCACGCCGAGCGGCTGGCGCAGCGAGTAGACGTCGACGCCGGTGGAGACGTTCTCGGAGTAGGCGCCCTTCACCAGCTGCGGCATGCCGCACGCGAACTCCACCACCTCCAGGCCGCGGGCGATCTCGCCCAGGGCGTCGGAGAGCACCTTGCCGTGCTCGCCGGTGAGGATCTCGGCGAGCTCCTCGCGCCGGGCCGTGAAGAGCTCGCGGAAGCGGAACATGACCTGCTGGCGCGCCGCCATCGACGCCACCCCCCAGGTCTCGTACGCCGCGCGCGCCACCTCGACCGCGTGGTCGACGTCGGCGGTCGAGCCGAGGCGCACGTGCTTGGTCGCGACGCCGAGGGCCGGGTCGGTGACCGGCTGGGTGCGGGTCGACTCCCCCGCCCAGGCGGCGCCGCCCACCCAGTGGTCGAGCACGGGCAGGTCGGTCGGGTCCAGGGTCACGGTCACTCCTCGTCGAGCAGGGTCAGGACGGCGTCGTAGGCCTCGAGGGCCTCGGCGACCTCGTCGTCGGTGACGACGCAGGGCGGCACGACGTGGATGCGGTTGTCGGCGGTGAGCGGCAGCAGACCGCGGGCGAGCAGCTCGGACTTGGCGCGGGCCATGCTCGCCGCCGGCAGCGGCTCGCGGGTGGCGCGGTCGGCGACGAGCTCGAGGGCCCAGAAGACGCCGACGCCGCGCACCTCGCCCACCACGCGGTGGCGCTCGGCGAGCGCGGCGAGGCCGGGCCCGAGCACGTCGGTGCCGATGCGGCGGGCGTGGTCGACGATGCCCTCCTCGGCCATGGCGTCGAGCGCGGCGACGATGGACGCCGCGGCCAGCGGGTGGCCGGAGTAGGTCAGCCCGCCCGGGAAGACGCGCTCGTCGAAGGAGGCCGCGACCTCCTCGCCGATCACGACGCCGCCGACCGGCACGTAGCCGGAGTTGACGCCCTTGGCCAAGGTGATCAGGTCGGGCACGACGTCGTGGGCGTCGAGGGCGAACCACTCGCCCGTGCGCCCGAAGCCGGCCATCACCTCGTCGAGGATCATCACGATCCCGTGGCGGTCGCACAGCGCGCGCACGCCCGCGAGGTAGCCCGGCGGGGGCACCAGCACGCCGGCGGTGCCGGGCACCGTCTCGAGGAGCACCGCCGCGATCCCCGAGGGACCCTCGCTCTCGACGACGCGGCGCAGGTGCTGCAGCGCGCGCTCGCCCTCCTCCTCGGGCGTGGTGGCCCAGAACTCGCTGCGGTAGAGGTAGGGCCCGAAGACGTGCACGTGCCCGCGGGCGAACTCGTTGGGCACCCGCCTCCAGTCGCCGGTCGCGACGACCGCGGCGCCGGTGTTCCCGTGGTAGGAGCGGTAGGTCGAGACGACCTTGTCGCGTCCGGTGTGCAGGCGCGCCATCCGGATCGCGTTCTCGACGGCGTCGGCACCGCCGTTGGTGAAGAAGACCTTGTCGAGCCCTGCGGGCGCCCGCTCGGTGATCCGGCGCGCCGCCTCGCCGCGCACCAGCGCCGCCGTCGAGGGCGCCACCGTCGCGAGGGTCGCGGCCTGCTCCTGGATCGCGGCCACGACCTTGGGGTGCTGGTGGCCGATGTTGACGTTGACCAGCTGGCAGGAGAAGTCGAGCCAGCTGCGGCCCTCGTGGTCCCACACCCGCGACCCCAGCCCGCCGGCCACCACCATCGGCGACAGGGCCCCCTGGGCCGACCAGGAGTGGAAGACGTGGGCGCGGTCGAGCTCGCGCGCCCGGGCGTCGAGCCCGGCGCCCTCGAGCGCGGTCGGACCCGTCGTCGGATGCGTCGTCGGATGCGTCGTCATCGGGATTCATCTCCTACGGATCCATGCGTCATGGGCGCGCTGACGACGGCAATCGTCGTCACGGGGCGATCAAACCACGAATCACGCCGTCGTGCGACGACGACCCGGCTCAGGACTCCAGCACCACGACCGCGGAGGCGATGCCGGCGTCGTGGGACAGCGAGAGGTGCACGGAGGCGACGCCGAGGGCCCGGGCGCGGGCCAGGACGGAGCCGCGCATCTGCATCAGCGGGCGTCCGGAGGACTCCGAGACCACCTCCGCGTCGTGCCACTCCAGGCCGACCGGCGCGCCGAGGGCCTTGGCCAGCGCCTCCTTCGCGGCGAAGCGCGCCGCGAGCGAGGCCAGGGAGCGCCCGGCCTCTCCGGGGGTGAAGAGCCGCTCGCGCAGACCCGGGGTGCGGGTCAGCGAGGCGCCGAAGCGCTCGATGTCGCACACGTCGATGCCGACGCCGATCACCGCCACGACGTGGCCGCCCCGGTCCCCCGCAGCCCGCTCCCCCGCCGCCCGCTCACTCGACGGTGACCGACTTGGCCAGGTTGCGGGGCTGGTCCACGTCGTGGCCCATCGCCGAGGCCAGCTCGCAGGCGAAGAGCTGCAGCGGCACGACGGCCACCAGCGGCTGCAGCAGCACGGGCACGCGCGGCAGCGGGATCAGCACGTCGGCGTAGGGCGTGATGGTCGCGTCGCCCTCCTCGGCCAGGCAGATCGTGACCGCGCCGCGGGCGCGCACCTCCTGGATCCCCGAGAGCATCTTCCCGTGCAGCTGGTCGCGCCCGCGCGGGGGCACGACGCACAGCACCGGCAGGCCCTCCTCGACCAGGGCGATGGGGCCGTGCTTCAGCTCGCCGGCGGCGAAGCCCTCGGCGTGGAGGTAGGCCAGCTCCTTGAGCTTGAGCGCGCCCTCGAGGGCCACGGGGTAACCGGCGTGGCGGCCCAGGAAGAGCACCGAGCGGGTGCCGACGTGGGTGCGGGCCAGCTCGTAGACCTGCTCGCAGCGCCCCAGGACCGCCTCGATCTGGTCCGGCACGGCCTCGAGCTGCTCCATCACCTGGGTGATCTCGTCGCCGTAGCGGGTGCCCTTGACCTGCGCGAGGTACAGCGCGAGGAGGTAGCAGGCCACCAGCTGGGTCAGGAAGCCCTTGGTCGAGGCGACCCCGATCTCGGGTCCGGCGTGGGTGTAGATGACGGCGTCGGACTCGCGCGGGATCGTCGAGCCGTTGGTGTTGCAGATGGCCAGCACCTTGGAGCGCTGCGAGCGCGCGTGGCGGATCGCCTGGAGGGTGTCGGCGGTCTCCCCGGACTGGCTGATGGCCACCACGAGGGTGGAGTAGTCGAGGATCGGGTCGCGGTAGCGGAACTCCGAGGACAGCTCGACCTCGACCGGGATCCGGCACCAGTGCTCGATGGCGTACTTGGCGACCATGCCGGCGTAGAACGACGTGCCGGCGGCGATGATGATGATCTTGTCGATGTCGCGCAGCTCCTGGTCCGACAGGCGCATCTCGTCGAGCTGGAGCGCGCCGGAGCGGGTGCGACGGCCCAGCAGGGAGTCGGCCACCGCGCGCGGCTGCTCGAAGATCTCCTTGCGCATGAACCAGTCGTGGCCGTCCTTCTCGGCCGCCGAGAGGTCCCAGTCGACGTGGAACTGCGTGGCCTCGGCGGGGCGGCCGTCGAAGCCGGTCACGTCCACGCCGTCGCGGGTCAGGGTGACCACCTGGTCCTGGCCCAGCTCGAGGGCCTCGCGGGTGTGCTCGATGAAGGCGGCGACGTCGGAGCCGAGGAAGTTCTCCCCCTCGCCCAGGCCCACGACGAGCGGGGAGTTGCGCCGCGCCGCGACGACCCGGTCGGGGTCGTGGGCGTCGACCGCGACGAGCGTGAAGGCCCCGTCGAGCATCGCGCAGACTCGCTGCATCGCGGTGGTGAGGTCCTCGCCCGACTCCACCTGCAGCTCCAGCAGGTGGGCCACGGTCTCGGTGTCGGTCTCGGAGACCAGCACGTGGTCGTCGGCCTCGAGGCGGGCGCGCAGGTCGGCGAAGTTCTCGATGATGCCGTTGTGCACCAGGGCCACGCGACGGCTCGCCCCGACGTGGGGGTGGGCGTTGACGTCGTTGGGGGCACCGTGGGTGGCCCACCGGGTGTGCCCGATGCCGAGGCTCGCCGCGGGCAGCGGCTCCTCGGCCACGAGCTTCTCCAGGTTGGCCAGCTTGCCCGCGCGCTTGCGCGTGGCCAGCGCCCCGTCGTCGACCAGCGCGATGCCCGCGGAGTCGTAGCCCCGGTACTCCAGACGACGCAGCCCCTCGACCACCACGTCCTGGGCGGGCCTGCTTCCGATGTATCCCACGATCCCGCACATGGGCCGAGAGTCTATCGAGGGGCGGGCCCTCCGTCGTGCAGGGCGCGGCGGCTGCAAGGATGAGGTCCATGCCGAACCAGGGGGCGACCCGGTCGTCCAACGGGCACCACGCCCACAGCGGCCACCACGGTCACGAGGACACCGGGCGGGAGACCTCCCCCTACATCGAGCTCGACCGCTCCGCCTGGGCCGCGCTGGCCCAGGAGACCGAGAGCCCGCTGACCGCCGAGGAGGTGCGGCGCCTGCGCGGCCTGGGCGACAACCTCGACATCGACGAGGTCCGCGACGTCTACCTCCCGCTCTCGCGCCTGCTCAGCCTCTACGTCGGCGCCGCGGGCGACCTGCACCGCGAGCAGGAGGGCTTCCTGCACCGCCGCACCCCGCCGCGCACGCCGTTCGTGATCGGCCTGGCCGGGTCGGTGGCCGTGGGCAAGTCCACGACCGCGCGCGTGCTGCAGCAGATGCTGGCCCACTGGCCCGAGCACCCCCACGTCGCGCTGGTGACCACCGACGGCTTCCTCTACCCCAACGCCGAGCTCGAGCGGCGCGGGCTGCTGCAGCGCAAGGGCTTCCCGGAGTCCTACGACCGCCGCGCCCTGCTGCGCTTCGTGGTCGACATCAAGTCGGGCAAGGAGGAGGTGGAGGCGCCGACGTACTCCCACCTGGTCTACGACGTGGTGCCCGAGGAGCGGGTCGTCGTCAGCCGCCCCGACATCGTCATCATCGAGGGCCTCAACGTGCTGCAGCCCGCCCGCACCCGCGAGGACGGACGCACGGGGCTGACGCTGAGCGACTTCTTCGACTTCAGCGTCTACGTCGACGCCGGCACGACCACGATCCGCGACTGGTACGTCTCGCGCTTCCTGCGGCTGCGCGAGACCGCCTTCCGCGACCCCGGGTCCTACTTCGCCAAGTACGCCGCGCTGACCCACGAGGAGGCCGTCGCGGAGGCCGAGCGCATCTGGGACGCCATCAACGGACCCAACCTGGTGCAGAACGTGCTGCCGACCCGCTCGCGGGCCACGCTCGTGCTGCGCAAGGACAAGGACCACTCGGTGCGCTACGTGCGCCTGCGCAAGCTCTAGCCGCTCAGGCCAGGGCGAGGCGGCGGCGCACCACGTCGGCGAGGCGCTCGGCCACCGCCGAGGCCCGCTCGGGGGTGGGCGCCTCGACCATGACCCGCACCAGCGGCTCGGTGCCGGAGGGGCGCAGCAGCACCCGACCCTCCTCGCCCAGGTCGGCCGACTCCGCGGCCACGGCCGCGGCCACCTCGGGGTCGGAGTCGCAGCGCGCGCGGTCGACCTCGGGCACGTTGACCAGCACCTGCGGCAGGCGGGTCATCACCGAGGCGAGGTCGCGCAGGCTGCGACCGGTGCTCACCATGCGCTCGCACACGTGCAGCGCGGTCAGCAGGCCGTCGCCGGTGGTGGCGTGGTCACTCATGATCACGTGGCCCGACTGCTCGCCGCCGAGGGAGTAGCCGCCGGCGCGCATGTCCTCGAGCACGTAGCGGTCGCCGACCTTGGTCTGGCGCACGGTGATGCCGGCCGGGCGCAGGGCGCGCACCAGGCCGAGGTTGCTCATCACGGTCGCCACCAGGGTGTCGTCGACCAGGCGTCCGCGCTCCTGCATCGACAGGGCGAGCACGGCCATGACCTGGTCGCCGTCGACCACGGCGCCGGTGGCGTCGACGGCCAGGCACCGGTCGGCGTCGCCGTCGACGGCGAAGCCGGCGTGGGCGCCCTCGTCCACGACCGCGCGCCGCAGCCGGTCGAGGTGGGTGGAGCCGTAGCCGTCGTTGATGTTCAGCCCGTCGGGCTCCGCACCGATGGTCACGACGTCGGCGCCGGCGTCGGCCAGGGCACGGGGCCCGACCTCGCTGGCCGCGCCGTGGGCGCAGTCGAGCACGACGCGCAGGCCCGCCAGCGGCGTGTCGAGGGTGCGCACCAGGTGGGCGGAGTACTCCTCCACCGTGGGCGCGTAGGGGCGCACGCGACCGACGTCGGAGCCGGTCGGACGCTCCCAGGTGCGGCCCAACTGCGCCTCGATCTCGCGCTCGAGGTCGTCGTCGAGCTTGACCCCGCCGCGGGCGAGGAACTTGATGCCGTTGTCGGGCATCGCGTTGTGCGAGGCGCTGATGACGACGCCGAGGTCGGCGCCGAGGGAGTCGGTGAAGAACGCGACCCCAGGGGTCGGCAGCACGCGCAGGCGCAGCACGTCGACCCCGGCCGAGGCCAGGCCCGCCACGACGGCGTGCTCGAGGAACTGCCCGGAGATGCGGGTGTCACGGCCCACGACGGCGAGCGGCCGCCGCCCGGTGAACTCGCCATGATCGACGAGGACACGGGCGGCGGCCGCTCCGAGACCCAGGGCCAGCTCGGCGGTGAGCACACCGCCGTTGGCCAGGCCACGGACGCCGTCGGTGCCGAAGAGGGGCCCGGTGGGAGCCACCACGTCGGCGCGGATCAGCGCTTGCTGAACTGGGGCGCCTTGCGCGCCTTCTTCAGGCCGGCCTTCTTGCGCTCGATGACGCGCGCGTCGCGGGTCAGGAAGCCGGCCTTCTTCAGCGTCGGGCGGTTGGCCTCGACGTCGATGGCGTTGAGGGCGCGGGCCACACCGAGGCGCAGGGCGCCGGCCTGGCCGGTGATGCCGCCGCCGTGGATGCGGGCGATGACGTCGAAGCGACCCTCGAGCTGCAGGGTGGCGAACGGCTCGTTCACGACCTGCTGGTGCAGCTTGTTCGGGAAGTACGAGTCGAGCGTGCGGCCGTTGACGGTCCACACACCGGTGCCGGGCACGAGGCGGACGCGGGCGACGGCCTCCTTGCGACGGCCGGTCGCGTTGGCGGGGGCGATGGTCGCGGGACGCTCGGGGGCGTCGGCCGACGGGGCGCTCTCGGAGCTGTAGGCAACGCCGCGCTCGTCGGTCTCGAAGGTCTCCTCGACCTCGTTGGTGGTCTCAGCCACGGTAATCCTCACTCAGCTTTCTGCATGGAAGTTGAAGGAGCCACTGCTCACTGGGAGATCTGGGTGATCTCGAACGGAACGGCCTTCTGGGCCTCGTGCGGGTGGGTCGGGCCGCTGTAGACCTTCAGCTTCTTCAGCATCTGACGGCCGAGCTTGTTCTTGGGGAGCATGCCCCACACGGCGTTCTCGATCGCCTTGCGGGCGTCCTTCTCGAGGAGCTCGCCGATCGGGGTGGCCGAGAGACCGCCCGGGTAGCCGGAGTGGCGGTAGGCCATCTTGGTGGTCTTCTTGGTGCCCGACAGGGACACCTTCTCCGCGTTGATGACGACGACGAAGTCACCGGTGTCGACGTGCGGGGCGAAGATCGCCTTGTGCTTGCCGCGGAGCAGGTTCGCGGAAGTCACGGCGAGCTTGCCCAGGACGATGTCGGTGGCGTCGATGACGTGCCACTCCCGGGTGATGTCACCGGGCTTGGGGCTGTACGTGCGCACGGCTGATCTACTCTCATTCGTTCGTGGGGACCGCCAGGTGGAGCCTGGCGGGGGGTGGAGCTGCGGCTTCTGACGAACACGGCCCGGCTCGCCGCCGGTCGGGACCGGCTGGTGGCCTCCGGGACTGCACCTCGCCGGCAGCCGGGGACGGCTGTGACGGGGCGCGGCAGGAGTCGCGACCACTCAGGGTAGGCGCGCGCGGGCGACGGGGTCAAAACGCCCCGGGCGGGGACCGCGTGGCGCCCGTCGCTCACCCGCAGGGGTGGCCTCGCGACCCGGGTCGTGGACACCGGGTTCCGCGTGTCACGAGACGACGGATACGTTAAGACGCGTGACTGATTCTCTGACCGTCCGTGACAACCGCACCGGACAGGAGTACGACGTCCCGATCCTCGACGGCACCATCAAGGCCGCCGACCTCGGGAAGATCAAGACCGCCGAGGACACCCCCGGCCTGGCCGTCTACGACCCGGGCTTCGTCAACACGGCGTCCTGCCGCAGCTCCGTCACCTACATCGACGGCGAGAAGGGCATCCTGGAGTACCGGGGCTACCCCATCGAGCAGCTGGCGGAGAAGTCGTCCTTCCTCGAGGTGGCCTACCTCCTGATCCACGGCGCCCTGCCGACCAAGGCGGAGTACGACGCGTGGGTGCACGAGATCACCTACCACACCTTCGTCCACGAGAACGTGAAGACCTTCATGCAGGGCTTCCGCTACGACGCCCACCCGATGGGCATGCTCATGGCCTCGGTGGGCGCGCTGTCGACCTTCTACCCCGACGCCCGCAACATCAGCGACGCCGACAACCGGCACATGCAGATCGTGCGCATGATCGCGAAGATGCCGACGCTGGGCGCCTGGTCGTTCCGCCACGCGCAGGGCAAGCCCTACGTCTACCCCGACAACGACCTCAGCTACACCGCCAACTTCCTCTCCATGCTCTTCAAGATGAGCGAGTCGAAGTACGAGGCCGACCCGCGCCTGGTCAAGGCCCTCGACGTGCTCTTCATCCTCCACGCCGACCACGAGCAGAACTGCTCGACCAACGCCGTGCGCTCGGTCGGCTCCTCGCAGGTCGACCCCTACTCCGCGGTCGCCGCGGGCGTCGGCGCCCTCTACGGCCCGCTGCACGGCGGCGCCAACGAGGCCGTGCTGCGCATGCTCAAGCGCATCGGGTCGAAGGAGAACATCCCGGCCTTCATCCAGGGCGTCAAGGACGGCAACGAGCGGCTGATGGGCTTCGGCCACCGGGTCTACAAGAACTTCGACCCCCGCGCCACGATCATCAAGAAGGCCTGCGACGACGTCTTCGAGGTCACCGGGGTCAACCCGCTCCTCGAGATCGCCAAGGAGCTGGAGAAGATCGCGCTCGAGGACGAGTACTTCATCAAGCGCAAGCTCTACCCCAACGTCGACTTCTACTCGGGGCTGATCTACGAGGCCTTCCAGTTCCCCCCGGAGATGTTCACCGTGCTGTTCGCGATCGGCCGCACCCCCGGCTGGCTGGCCCAGTGGCTCGAGCTGGTCCAGGACAAGGAGCAGAAGATCGCCCGGCCCAAGCAGATCTACACCGGCGACCGGACCCTCGACTTCGTCCCCGCCTCGGAGCGCTGGGCCTGACCTTGGCCCCCTCCCCCGCACGACCCACGACCCCCGCCGGCCCGCCGGCGGGGGTCGTCTGGGACCTGGGCAACGTCATCGTCGACTGGGACGCCTCCGCGGCGATCGCGGCCGGCGTCGGCGCCGAGGAGGCCGCCCGCTTCCTGGCCGCCGACGACTTCGACTTCATGGCGTGGAACCACGGCTGCGACGCCGGCGGGTCCTGGGACGACGCCGAGGCCGCGGTGGCCGCCTCGCACCCGCGCTGGGCCGAGCACGCCCGCTCCTACCGGCGCCACTTCGCGGCCTCGCTGCGCGGCGAGGTGCCCGGCACCGCCGACCTGCTGCGCGAGCTGCACGCCGCCGGGGTGCCGATGTGGGGGCTGACCAACTGGTCCCACGAGCTCTACCCCCACGCACCGCGCCTCTTCGACGTGCTGGGCCTGCTCGAGGACGTCGTGGTGTCGGGCACCGAGGGCGTGGCCAAGCCCGACCCCCGCGTCTACCGCATCGTGGAGCGGCGCGCCGGGCTGCCCCTCGCACGCCTGGCCTTCGTCGACGACCGCGCCGACAACGTCGCGGCTGCGAGCGCGCTGGGCATGCACGGGCTGGTCTTCACCGACGCCGACGCCCTGCGCGCCGACCTGCGCGCCCTGGGCCTGCCGCTGCGGGCGTGAGCGCGCCCGCGGTGCTGGTGCGCGTCGACGCCCTGTGGCGTCCCGGCCTCGACCGGGCCGGGCTGCGCGCCGCGGCGGAGTCGCTGGCCGGCCCGGTCACGCGGCTGTGCCCGCGCTGCGCGGGCACCGACCACGGCCGCCCGCGCACCGCCGGTGGCGCGCTGTCACTGGCGTACGCCGCGGGCCTCGTGGTGCTGGCCCGCGCGGAGGGCACCGGGCTGCGGCTCGGTGTCGACGTGGAGCCCGACCCCGGTGTCGGCCCGACGCCGGCGGGGCTGGCCGACCGCGCCGCGTGGACGCGCGCCGAGGCGGTGCTCAAGGCCACCGGCGAGGGCCTGCACCGTGACCCGACGTCCGTGCGCGCCGACGAGGCCTGGACCACCGCCCTGCCGCTGCCGCCCGGCTGGGCCGGCACCCTCGCGGTGCTGCCCGCGCGGCCGGTCGAGGTCCGGTGGCGCGAGCACCGCTGAGCGTGGCCCGGCAGCCTCGGCCGGCAGGCTCAGGCCGGTAGGTCGGGCAGGGCGGTCTCGTGGAGCCAGGGGCGCAGCAGCGCGGCGACGTCGTGGCCGGTGGCGGCGCCGGCGTGGGCCAGGAAGTCGTCGGTGACCACGGAGCCGCCGGCGTGCTCGGCCACCCAGGAGCGCAGCAGGGCGAAGAACGCCTCGTCGCCCACCGTCAGCCGCAGCGCGTGGAGGGTGAGCGCGCCGCGCTTGTAGACCCGGTCGTCGAACATCAGCTCCGGGCCCGGGTCGCTGAGCAGCAGGTCGTGGTCGAGCTCGGCCAGCCGGGCGTGGTGGTGGCGGGCGTGCTCGTCGGCGCTCTCGCCACCGGACTCCTGCGACCACAGCCACTCGCTGTAGCAGGCGAAGCCCTCGTGCAGCCAGATGTCGCGCCACCGGCGCAGGGTGACGGCGTTGCCGAACCACTGGTGGGCCAGCTCGTGGGCGATGAGGCGGGTGGCGTCCCAGTCGCCGCGCACGAGGTTGCGCCCGAAGGTCGACAGGCTCTGGCTCTCCAGCGGGATCTCGAGGTCGTCGGCGGTGACGACCACGGCGTAGCCGTCGAAGGGGTAGGGCCCGAAGAGGCGCTCGAAGACCTCGACCATCTCGTGCTGGCGGCCGAAGGCGGCGACGTAGTCGTCCTCGTCGAGGTCCTCGGGCGCGACCACCCGCAGCGGGGTGCCCGAGGCCGGACGCCCCAGGAGCTGCCAGTCGGTGTAGCGCCCGATCTGGGCCGTGGCCAGGTAGGTGGCCATCGGCTCGGACTGCTCGAAGACCCACGTCTCGCTCGACCCGCCCCGGCGGTGCTCGCGCAGCACGCCGTTGGCGACGACGTGGTAGCCCGCGGTGACGCGGAAGGTCATCCGGTAGGACGCCTTGTCGTCGGGGCGGTCGTTGCAGGGGAACCAGGTCGGAGACCCGTGCGGCTGGGCCGCCACGATGACGCCGTCGGTCAGCTCCTCCCAGCCGGCGTCGCCGAGGTGGCGCTCGACCACGGGCCGCGGGCTGCCGGAGTAGCGCACGACCACGGTGAGCAGGGTGTCGGGGGCGACCTCGTCGTCGAGGGTCAGCACGACCCGGCCCGAGCGGGCGGAGTGCTTGGCCAGCCGCGCACCGGTGACACGGACCTTGTCGACGCGCAGGTGGGCCAGGTCGAGCACGAGCCGCCGGGTCGCCTCGAGCACCCTCACCGAGAGCGTGGCCTGCCCGGTGAGCCGGTTGCCCTCGACGGCGTAGGTCAGGTCGAGGTCGTAGTGGCGCACGGCGTAGGCGGGGTCGCCGTGGCCGGGCAGGTAGTCGTCGGCGGTCGGCAGGCCCCTCACGAGGAGGCCTCGCCGGCGGCCCACGGGCCGATCGGGTTGCCGATCCAGATCGTCTTGTCGGGCACCGACTCACCCCTCATCACCAAGGACACCGGGCCGACCGTAGCGTGCCGGCCGATGCTGGCCGCGGGCAGGATCACCGAGTTGGGCCCGAGCGTGCCGCCCCGGCGCACCCGCACCCGGTCGGTCGCCAGCAGCCGGTCGTGGAAGAGGTGGGTCTGCACCACGCTGCCCTGGTTGACCGTGGCCCCGTCGCCGAGCTCGACCAGGTCGGCCTCGGGCAGCCAGTAGGTCTCGCACCACACCCCGCGGCCCACGGTGGAGCCCATCGAGCGGAACCACGCGGTGAGCAGGGGCGTGCCCGTGGCCAGCCGGGCGAACCACGGCGCGGCCACCACCTCCACGAAGGTGTCGGCCAGCTCGTTGCGCCACACGAAGGAGCTCCACAGCGGGTGGGTGCCGCTGCGGTGACGGCCCACCAGCAGCCACTTCGTCGCGGTGGCGAGCGCGGCCGCCACGAGGCCGCCGGCCACCAGCAGCGGCACCAGGGCGAGGACGACCGCCACGAGGACCGCCGCTCCCCCGCCCGGCCCCGTGACCGCGTCGGCCGCGGCGAGGGCGAGCAGCCCGACCGCCGCGTGGAGCAGCACCGTGCAGGCCAGCGGCACCACACGCGCCGCCTCCCACAGGGCGCGCGCGACCCGCAGCCGGGTCGGCGGGGCGTAGGTGCGGGCGTCGTCGGCCGCGCCCGTCGTACGCCGCAGGGCCGCGGGCGGGCTGCCCAGCCACGACTCCCCCGCGCGCGCGGTCTTGCGGTTGGGCGCGGCCGAGAGCACCGCGACCAGTGCCCGCTTGGGCACCTTGCGACCCGGGGCGGCCATGCCGGAGTTGCCGACGAAGGCCCGCTTGCCGATCTTGACCCGCTCGACGCGCAGCCAGCCCCCGCCGAGCTCGTAGCCGCCGATGAGGGTGTCGTCGGCGAGGAAGGCCAGGTCGTTGACGGTGGTCAGCGCCGGCACCATCAGCACCGTCGAGGCCTCGACGTCGGCGCCGACCCGGGCGCCGAGCAGGCGCAGCCACGCCGGGGTGAGCGTCGAGGAGTACAGCGGGAAGAGCCACGTGCGGGCCTCGTCGAGGACCCGCACCGTGGCCCACACGCCCAGGGCGGCGCGGCTGCGCACGGGGTAGACCCCCGGGCTCAGCCCGAGCGCCGCCAGGCGCACCACGCCCAGCACGAGCGCGGCCAGCACGAGCAGACCCACCAGCGTGCCCGGCACCAGCCAGGCCAGCAGCGCGCCGAGCAGGTCGAAGGGTCCGGTGACGGCGCTCAGGTCCGCGCCCAGCAGCGCCACCAGGGCTCCGGCCCCGATGGCCAGCGCCGGGAGCAGGCCGAGCGCGACCGCCACGGCGGCGTAGGCCACGACCCAGGCCGCCGAGCTCGCCGGGCGCTCCGACCAGGGGCCGCGTGCGGCGCCCGAGACCCGGGTGGCCGGGGCCCCGGACCAGAACTCCCCGTCGGGCACGACGCCGACGACGGCGGAGCCCGGCGCCACCTCGGCGTCGTCGCCGACGCGGGCGCCGGGGCAGAGCATCGAGCGGGTGCCGACGCGGGCACGCCGGCCCACCCTCACCTCGCCGAGGTGGAGCACGTCGCCGTCGACCCAGTAGCCGGTGAGGTCGACCTCCGGCTCCACCGAGCAGCCGGCGCCCAGGCGCAGGAAGCCGGTGACCGGCGGCACCGAGTGCAGGTCGGCGTGGCGGCCCACGCGGGCGCCGAGCAGCCGGGCGTACCACGTGATGAGCGGGGCGCCGCTGAGCGCGGTGGCCCCGAGCTGGTCGACCATGCGCTCGGCGGCCCAGACCCGCAGGTGCACCTTGCCGCCGCGCGGGTAGTCGCCCGGGGTGATGCCGCGCAGCCAGAGCCGCGCCGCGCCGGCGGCCAGCACCATCCGGCCCGGAGGCGTCAGCACCAGCAGGGCGGCCGGGCCCAGCAGCCACCACGGGGCGGTGGGGAGCCCCCCGACGTCGCGCAGGTCGTGGACCAGGGTGCTGGCGGCCAGCAGCCACACCGCCCACCGCGGCGCGGCCAGCGCCCGCAGCGCCACGACCGCCGCCACCTGCCCGGCCTGGGTCTTGAGCGGGATCGGGGGCACCAGCCGGTCCTGGGCGTTGTCGACGCCGGCGTCCATCGAGTCGACGAAGTCGGCCAGCCCGCCCAGCGTCGGGTGGTCGTAGACGTCGCCGACCGCGACGTCGGGGTGCTCGCGGCGCAGCAGCGTGACGACCTGCGCGGCGGTGAGGCTGCCGCCGCCGACGTCGAAGAAGTCCTCCTCGCGGCGGGTGACCGAGGCGCCGAGCACCTCGTTCCACAGCTCGGCGATCCGCGCGGCGGTGCCGGTCAGCCCCGACTCCTGCGGCGACGCGGCGCTGAGCGGCCACGGCAGGGCGTCGCGGTCGACCTTGCCCGAGGTGCGGGTGGGGATGTCGTCGACGACGGCCAGGCGCGGCACGAGCGCCGCCGGCAGGTCGCGGCGCAGCGCGGCCACCGCCGCGGCCGCGTCGTAGCGCTCGTCGACGGTGACGTAGCCGACCAGCAGCTGGTTGCCCGTGCGGGAGCGGCGTACGGCGGCCGCCGCCCCGACGACCCCGGGCAGGGCGAGCAGCGCCGAGTCGACCTCGCCGAGCTCGATGCGGCGACCGCCGAGCTTGACCTGGTCGTCGGCGCGGCCGCCGAAGAGCAGGCCGGCCGGGTCGTGGACCACGAGGTCGCCGGAGCGGTAGGCCCGCTCCCAGCCCAGCGTCGGCATCGGGGCGTACTTCTCGGCGTCCTTGACCGGGTCGAGGTAGCGGGCCAGCCCGACGCCGCCGATGATCAGCTCGCCGGTCTCCCCCACCGGCACCTCGTGACCGTCGGCGTCGACGACGGCGAGGTCCCAGCCGTCGAGCGGCAGCCCGATCCGCACCGGCCCCTCGGCGCCGACGAGGGCGCCGCAGGCCACCACGGTGGCCTCGGTGGGGCCGTAGGTGTTCCACACCTCCCGGCCCTCGCGGGCCAGCCGGGCGGCCAGCTCCGGCGGCAGCGCCTCGCCGCCGAGGATGACCATGCGCACGCGCTCGAGGGCCTCGTCGGGCCAGAGGCTGACCAGGGTGGGCACGGTGGAGACGAGGGTGATGCGGTTGGCGGCCAGCCACGGCCCGACGTCCATGCCGCTCTTGACCAGCGCACGGGGCGCGGGCACGAGCGTGCCGCCGTAGCGCCAGGCCAGCCACATCTCCTCGCAGCTGGCGTCGAAGGCGACGCTGAGCCCGGCCATCACCCGGTCGTGCGGGCCGATCGGGTCGTCCTGGAGGAACATCCGCGACTCGGCGTCGACGAAGGCCGCGGCGTTGCGGTGGCTCACGGCCACGCCCTTGGGGGTGCCGGTGGAGCCGGAGGTGAAGATGACCCAGGCGTCGTCGTCGTGAGCCGGGTCCTCGCGCTCGCGGGGTGCGGCCGCGCGGCGTGGCTCGATCGCCAGGTCGGCGCCCACGACGGCGGCGACGTCGGCCTCGCCGAAGACCAGCCGGGCCCGCTCGTCGGGGTCGTCGGCGTCGACGGGCACGTAGGCCGCGCCCACGAGCAGGGTGGCCATGATCGCGATGTAGAGGTCGGTCGTGCCGCTGGGCAGGCGGACCCCGACCCTGTCGCCGCGGCCCACGCCGAGCGAGGCCAGCTCGTCGGCCACCTCGTCGGCGGCCTCGGCGAACTCGAGGTAGGTCAGCTGCTCCGCGCCGCTGTCGAGCGCCGTGGCGTCCGGGAAGGTCGCCACCGTGGTGCGGAAGACGTCGACCAGGGTCCGGGGGGCGGGCGCCGCCGCGCCGCGGCGCAGGGCGCTCGTCGGGGCGGTGCTCGTCGTGTCGCTCACGGGGCGGAGGCTGTCGCAGCCAGGTGAACGGCCGGTGTCGGGTCCGAGGGCTGGGCGCCCCGCGGACCGTCACAGACCGCGGCGGATCGCCCCGTCGGTGATCAGCTTGTCGCGGGTGAAGTCGTCGGCCGGGAGGTCGGGGTTGCGCGCCATGGCCCCGCGCAGCTGGCGGGCCAGCTCGGGGGCGTCGCCCAGGATCGGGCGACGTTGACCACGGTCGCCGCGAGCGCCGCCACCGTCAGCACCAGGACGATCAGGCGCCACCGCGGCGTCGAGCGGATGGTGCGGTTCTCCACGACGGTCTCCTCCGGTCAGCCCAGGCGGCTGCGGGCACTGTGCGGACCTCGTGAGGGACCACGCGGACACGGTCCACGACGTCGGCCGCGTTTCCTGGGGGCCTCGCGGGCACGGCCTACGGCACCACCGCCGACGGGCTCGCGCTCACCCTCGACGCGATGGCCGTGATGGTCACCGGGCTGGCCGGCGGTGTGGAGGCCGCCGGAGGAGTGGTCGGGGGCGTGCGGTCGACGGTCCGCGACACGATCGCCGACATCGTGGGCGCCATCGGCTCCTTGGTGGTGAAGTTCCTCTCCGTGGTCTTCGCCCCCGACGCGATCCGGTCCCTGACGACCAAGGTCGCCAGCCTCGCCGCCACGATCGGGAAGTTCGTCGACGACCTCATCGTGTCGATGGGGCGCTTCGGGGACCTGCTCGACGACCTCCTCGACATGGCCCGCACCACCGGGCAGAACCTGGTGAAGTTCGAGGACGCCTGGAGCAGCGCCACGCTCAAGACGCCGGACATCGCCCTCAACGGCGCCACCCAGCTCTCCCAGCTCGACGACGACAACCCCTGAGCGCGACCGGCCGGGCGGTCAGTTGACCGCCCGGTCGCGACCCTCCCAGTAGGGAGCGCGCAGCGAGCGCTTGAGGATCTTGCCCGTGGGGTTGCGCGGGAGCAGGTCGAGGATGTCCACGGACTTGGGGCACTTGAAGTGCGCGAGGTGCTCGCGGCAGTGGGCGATGAGCTCCTCCGGCGTCGCCGAGGCGCCCTCCCTGAGCGACACCACGGCCTTGACCGCCTCGCCCCAGGTGTCGTCGGGCACCCCGATGATGGCGACCTCCATCACCGCGGGGTGCTCGGCCAGCACGCGCTCGATCTCAGGGCTGTAGATGTTCTCCCCGCCCGAGATGATCATGTCCTTGAGCCGGTCCTCGACGAAGACGTAGCCACCGTCGTCGACCCGGCCCATGTCGCCGGTGCGGAACCAGCCGTCGGCCGTGACGACCTCGGCGGTGGCCTCGGGCTTGTTCAGGAAACCCTTCATCAGCTGCGGCGTGCGCAGCCAGATCTCGCCGTGCTCGCCCACCGGGAGGTCCTCCAGCGTGGCCGGGTCGACGATGCGCACCTCGACGCCGGGCACCGGGCGCCCCGCCGAGACCAGCCGCTCCGGGTGCTCGGGGTCGCGGTGGTCCTCGGGCATGAGGTGGGTGGCGACGCCCGCGACCTCGGTGAGGCCGTAGACCTGGATGAAGTCGGTGTCGGGCCAGGCCTGCATCGCCGCGCGCAGCAGCGGGGGCGGCATCGGCGCCGCGCCGTAGGTGTAGGTGCGCAGCGCGCCGAAGAGCTTGACCGCGTCGGGGCCCGCCTGCAGGACCTGGGCCAGCACGGCGGGCACGAGGAAGGTGCGGTTGGCGCCGGCCATGATCGCTCCGGCCAGGGAGGCGCCGTCGGGCTCGCGGGTCATCACGCTGGGGATGCCGTCGTGGATGCCGAAGAGCACGTAGGACGAGCCGCCGACGTGGAAGAGCGGCATGGCCACCATGGACTTGTCACCGGGCTCGAACTCCCAGCCGTCGTGGGCGTTGACGGTGTGGGCGACCATGTTGGCGTGGGTCAGCATGACTCCCTTGGGGCGCCCGGTCGTGCCGGAGGAGTAGAGCACCAGGCAGGTGTCGTCGGGCGTGACGGCCGGGTCGCGGTCGACCGGGGTGGCGGCGGCCAGCATGGCCTCGTAGGCGTCGCCCTCGGCCCCGTCGGTGGTCACCTCGACGACGTGCTCCACGCCGCTCAGCCGCTCGCGGACCCGCTCGAGCAGCGGCACCAGCTCGGAGCCCACCACGACGACCGTGGCCCCCGAGTCGTTGACGGCGTAGTCGACCTCGTCGGGCGCCAGGCGCCAGTTGACGACGGCGTTGGCCGCGCCCAGCATCGCGGCGGCGAGGGAGACCTCGACGCAGGCCGGGTGGTTCTTGTCGAGGAAGGCCACGACGTCGCCGCGACCGACGCCGAGGTCGCGCAGCGCCCCCGCGGCGCGGCGCACCCGGTCGTGCCACTGCGACCACGTCCAGGTGCGGCCGAGGTAGGTCATGCACTCGCCGTCGGGGTCCACCGACGCCCAGTGGGCCAGCCGGTCGTCGACGAAGACGGCCGTGGGGGCGGGGCGGGAGGACGTGGTCTCGGGCGTCGCCGTGGCACTCATGGCCCAGATTGTGACCGAGAGCACAGTCAGTCACAAGGGTCCGTCGCGTGCCGGCTTCTTCCCCCGCCAACAGGGCCGTCTCAGCCTGGTCACAGGGTGGCTGAGCACAGTCGTCACCATGAACGACTTCCCTCGCGACGAGCAGCCCGCCGGCCCCACCCGCCCCGACCAGCCGGCCTGGTCCGCCCCGGCCGGCCCGCCGCCGCCCCCGCCGTACGCCGGGTCGACGGCCGTGGCCGAGCGGCCGCGGCGCGGGCGCACCGTGTTCGCGGCCGGCCTGCTCACCGCCGCGCTCGTCGTGGGCGGCGGCGCCGGTCTCGGCGGTGCGGCGGTCTGGTCCTCGCTCAGCGACGACGCCACGGGCGGGTCGGCGTCCGGGGCCTCGACGGCGAGCACCACCTCGCAGGTGGTCGACACCCCCGAGGACCCCGGCGAGCAAGGCACGGTGCAGCAGGTGGCCCAGGAGGTGCTGCCCTCGGTGGTCAAGATCGAGGTGCAGGGCGCCCAGGAGTCCGGCTCCGGCTCGGGCATCGTGCTCAGCTCCGACGGCCAGATCCTCACCAACAACCACGTGGTCGAGGTGGCCGGCGACTCGGGCACCATCCAGGTCGACTTCAACGACGGTTCGACGGCGCTGGCCGAGATCGTCGGCACCGACCCGCTCACCGACACCGCCGTGATCCAGGCCCAGGACGTCAGCGGCCTGACCCCCGCCACCATCGGCTCCTCCGACGACCTCCAGGTCGGGCAGGGCGTCGTGGCCATCGGCTCGCCCTACGGCCTCGACGCCACCGTCACCAGCGGCATCGTGAGCGCACTCGACCGCCCGGTCGACGTCGGCTCCGACAGCGAGGGCAACACCACCGCCTACCCCGCCGTGCAGACCGACGCGGCGATCAACCCCGGCAACAGCGGCGGCCCGCTGGTCGACATGTACGGCCACGTCGTCGGCATCAACTCCTCCATCCGCACCGCCGGCAGCGGCTCGAGCTCGCCCTTCGGCGAGACCGCCGAGGGCGGCTCGATCGGCCTCGGGTTCGCGATCCCGATCGACGAGGTCATGCCGATCGTGGAGCAGATGGTCGACGGCGAGACGCCCACCCACGCCCGGCTCGGCATCACCGTGAGCGACGTGCGCGCCGAGGGCGGCTCGACCGCGGCCGTCGTCGACGGCGCCCAGGTGCAGGAGATCGGCGACGGCTCGACGGCCGGCGACGCGGGCCTGCAGGCCGGCGACGTGATCACCCGCATCGACGACACCGCCATCTCGGGCTCCGACTCGCTCATCGCCACCATCCGCTCCTACCGCCCCGGCGACACCGTCACCGTGACCTACGTGCGCGACGGCGAGGAGCAGACCACCGACCTCGAGCTCGACTCCGACGCCACCACCTCCTGACCCCGTCGCGACCGGAGGTCAGTCACCGGGAGGTCAGTCACCGGGAGGTCGGTCACCACGAGGGAGTCGGCGCTGGAAGGCGCCGGCTCCCTCGGCCGCGCGGAAGCCGAGGGCGTCGTTGACCGCCACCATCGGCGCGTTGGCGTCGGCGTTCCAGGTCAGCACGCGGCGCACGGAGGGGTCGGTGGCCTGCAGCAGCCGCAGGTTGGCCGTCTTGACCGCCAGCCCGAGCCGGTGGCCGCGGTGCTCCCGGCGCACCAGGGTGCCCCACTGGAAGGCCCGGCCCGGCTCGTGGCGGCCGGTGACCAGGTCGGTGTAGGCGACCACGTCGCCGTCGGCGTCGAGCGCGACGGTGCCGATCCTCGTGCGGCCCTGACGGCGCTGCACCTCCTCGGCCTCGCGCACCCCGGCGGGGTCGGCGGTCCCGGGCTCGCGGTCGAGGTCGCCGGTCGGGGCGTCGGACTCCACCCGGGCGCTCGCCTCGGCCCACCCCCGCAGCAGCTCCTCGGGCACCGGCCCCACGAAGGAGCGCAGCGTGTGGTCCGGGTGGTGCGTGGCCGCCTGCTCGCCGAGGACCGCCAGGCGGTCGGGGTCGACGGGCAGCTCGAGCGTGCGCAGCACCTCGACCAGCCCGAGCTCGAAGCGGTGGCGGCGCAGGAACGCCGGTCCCGCCTCCGTGGCCCCGTCGTCCGCGGCCCCCGCGGGCCACCAGGTCCGGG
Organism: Nocardioides sp. P86; assembly: GCF_023712465.1. Lineage (NCBI taxonomy): Bacteria > Bacillati > Actinomycetota > Actinomycetes > Propionibacteriales > Nocardioidaceae > Nocardioides > Nocardioides sp. P86. The sequence goes on from NZ_JAMAYE010000002.1 coordinate 1,011,808, forward strand.
CCTGCACGACGCTGCGCCCGCGCTCGCGCGCGACCCCGAGCAGGTGCTCGAGCACGGCGGAGCCGTGGCCGCGGCGCCGGTGCGCCGGGGCCGTGCCCACCTCGACCTCGGCGGTGTCGAGGTTGTCGCGCAGGCTCGCGCCGATCCACCCCGTGGCCACCACCTCCCCGCCCACCAGCCCGGCGAAGGCGCTCGCCCGCCGGGTCCGGCTCGCGCCCGCCACCTGACCCTGCAGCTGCAGGCGCAGCTCCTCGCGCCGCCACGGCGTCGCGAGCTCCTCGTGCCCGTGGCGCTGGGCGGCCTCGTAGGTCGCGTGCCACGGGTCGAAGGACCCCGGGTCGAAGGGGTCGACCTCCACCACCGTCAGCGCGCCCGACGCCGCGGCCTCGCTCACCGGGCGCGCTCCACGCGTCCCTCGTCCCACACCGGCCCGTCGGACTCGTAGACGTCGCCGTCGGCGCCGTAGACCAGGAACCGGTCGAAGCCGCGCGCGAACCAGCGGTCGTGGGTGACGGCCAGCACCGTGCCCTCGAAGGCCTCCAGCCCCTCCTCCAGCGCCTCGGCCGACTGCACGTCGAGGTTGTCGGTGGGCTCGTCGAGCAGCAGCAGCGTGGCGCCGGAGAGCTCGAGGAGCAGGATCTGGAAGCGGGCCTGCTGCCCGCCGGAGAGCGACTCGAAGCGCTGCTCCGCGGCGTGGGCCAGCTCGTAGCGGTCGAGCACCCGGGCGGCCTGCTCGCGCCCCATGCCGGCGCGGCGCTCGTCGCCGCGGTGCAGCACCTCCACGAGCGTGCGCCCGACCAGCTCGGGGTGGTCGTGGGTCTGCACGAACCAGCCCGGCCGCACGCGCGCCCCCAGGCGGGCCAGCCCGCGGTGGCGCACGGGCTCGATGACCACGTCGCCCACCGGGCGGTGCTCGACGTCGGGGTCGGTGCCGCCCGCGGCGAGCAGGCGCAGGAAGTGCGACTTGCCCGAGCCGTTGGAGCCGAGCACGGCCACGCGCTCGCCGTACCAGACCTCGAGGTCGAAGGGGTGCATCAGACCGGAGAGCTCCAGGCCCTCGCAGACGACGGCGCGCTTGCCGGTGCGCCCGCCCTTGAGCCGCATCGTGACCTGCTGCTCGCGGGGCTGGTCGGCCGGCGGTCCGGCCTCCTCGAACTTGCGCAGCCGGGTCTGCGCCGCGCGGTACTGCGAGGCCAGGCCGTCGTTGTACTCCGCCTTGATCTTGTAGCGCAGCACGAGCGCCTTGAGCTTGGCGTGCTCCTCGTCCCACCGGCGGCGCAGCTCCTCGAAGCGCAGGAACCGGTCCTTGCGCGCCTGGTGGTAGGAGGAGAAGCCGCCCGGGTGGGTCCACACCGTGTTGCCGGCGGCGCCGAGCTCGACGGTCACGACGCGGGTGGCGGTGTTGTCGAGCAGCTCGCGGTCGTGGCTGATCATGAGGATCGTCTTGTCGGACTCGCGGATGCGCTGCTCCAGCCAGATCTTGCCCGGCACGTCGAGGTAGTTGTCGGGCTCGTCGAGCAGCAGCACCTGGTCGGGCCCGCGCAGCAGCAGCTCGAGCACGAGGCGCTTCTGCTCCCCGCCGGAGAGGGTCGCCAGCTCGCGGTACTTCGCGCGGTCGAAGGGCACGGCCAGCGCCGCGGTGGTGCAGACGTCCCAGGTGACCTCGGCGTCGTAGCCCCCGGCGTCGGCGTACTCCCCCAGCGCCGTGGCGTAGGCCATCTGCGTGGCCTCGTCGTCGCTCTCCATCAGCGCCAGCTCGAGGCGGTCGACCTCGGCGGCCGCCGCGCGCACGCGGGGGCTCGACACGCTGAGCAGCAGGTCGGCCACCGTGGGGGCCTCGCCGAGGTCCTTGCCGACCATCTGCCGCATCACGCCGAGACCGCCGGAGCGGGTCACGACCCCGCCGTGGGGCACCAGGTCGCCGGTGATGAGGCGCAGCAGCGTCGTCTTGCCCGCGCCGTTGGCACCGACGAGCGCGACCTTGGCCCCCTCGCCCACCCGGAACGACACGTCGTCGAGCAGCACCCGCCCGTCCGGCAGCTCGTAGCGCACCCCGGCGACATCCACGTGACCCACGACGAGCCATTGTCCGGCACGCGCGGCCGCGGGGCACCTTCTTTAGCGCCCGGCCTCGTGCCCCCCGGCCTCGTGCCCCCTGACCTCGTGGTGGAGCCGCTCCATCGTCGCGTCGAGGGCGTAGGAGGTCTCGGCGGCCTCGGCGAGCCCGTCCAGGAGCTCCCGCGGCACGTCCTGGCGGTACTTGTAGAAGATCTTGTGCTCCAGGCTGGCCCAGAAGTCCATCGCGATGGTGCGGAACTGCACCTCGACGACCACCGGCACCGGGCCCCCGGAGAGGAACACCGGCACCTCGAGCAGCGCGTGCAGCGAGCGGTAGCCGTTGGCCTTGGGCGTGGTGATCTAGTCGCGCACCTCCAGCACGGTCAGGTCGCGGTGCTCGGCCAGCAGGTCGGAGACCCGGCGCACGTCGGAGAGGAAGCTGCAGGTCACGCGGACGCCGGCGACGTCGGTGACCGTGCGCCGGATCGAGTCCAGGGACCCGTCGTCGCACCCCTTGCGGCGCATCTTCTCGGCCAGGCTGGCCGGCGACTTGAGCCGGGAGGAGACGTTCTCGATGGGGTTGTAGTCGTGCAGGTGGGCGAACTCGTCGCGCAGGATCTCGAGCTTGGTGACGATCTCCTCCATGCCGAACTTGTACTCCAGCATGAACCGGCGGAAGTCCTGACCGGGCTCGCCCAGCAGCTCCTCCCACGACTCCGCGACCATGGCGGTCACTCTAGGGCGCCCGCCTGTGACGGCTCTCAGGCTCCGGCCCGGGCTCAGGCCCCGGCGTCCCGGGCGTACGCCGACGCGGCGGCGTGCACGGCGTCGACGTACTCGCGCGAGGGGTTGTAGGTCAGCACCGCCGCCTCCCAGGTCTCCAGGCCGGTGAGGTCCTCGCCCGCCGCGCACAGGTAGCGCGCCGCCCCGAGCGCGGCGTCGTCGAGGTCGCGGGGGTCGGCCGCGCCGTCGCCGTCGCCGTCGGCCCCCCACGGCTCCCAGGTGGTCGGCAGGAACTGCATCGGCCCCACGGCGTGCTCCCACACGGTGTCGCCGTGCCAGCGCGCCGACCCGCCGGTGGCGCGGATGGCCGCGAACCCGCCCGACCCGTCGAGCGCCGGGCCGAGGATCGTGCTCGAGGAGCGCCCGTCGGCGCCGAGCGTGCGACCGCCGAGCGTGCCGTGCTGCGACTCCACCCAGCCGATGCCGGCCAGGGTGGTCCACCCGACCCGGCAGCCGGGGTCGGCGAGCTGGGCGTCGGCGTAGGCGCGCAGCGCGGGCACCGGGATGCCGGTGGCCCGCGCCGTGCGGGTCAGCCAGCGCTGCTCGACGAGCTGCCCGGCCGAGCGGGCACGCTCCGGCGGGGTGGGCGCGGCGACGTAGTCGGCACCCGGCGTCAGGTCGAGCACCCGCTCGGGGGCGTAGAGGCGCGAGGCGGCGAGGGCGAGCAGGCACACGACGGCGAGCAGTCCCGCCAGTCGCACCACCGCCCGGGGCGGGCGGCTCACCCGCGACGGCGGCGCGCGAGGGCGCAGCCGGGCACGGGGAGGTTCACGGGACCATCATGGACCGACTCGGCCCCGACGGCGCTCAGCACCCGCCGGGACGCCGCCGACCGGTCAGGCCGGGCCCGCCTCGTCGTCGAGCTCGGCGAGGCTGCGCAGGAGGCAGAACTCGTTGCCCTCGGGATCGGCCAGCACGACCCACCCGCTGCCCGGGCCGTGGATGCCCCGACGGTCGGCGACGACCGTGGCGCCGTGGGCGAGCAGCGTCCCCAGCTCCGCCTCGCGGGTGGCCGAGCGGGGGCGCAGGTCGAGGTGCAACCGGTTCTTGACCCGGCGGACGTCGGGCACCTCGATGAAGAGCAGCCGGTGCCCGCTGCCGGGGTCGCGGATCATGCACTCCTCGTGGCCGGGCAGGTTGGGGTCGCCCTCGAGGTCGACGTAGCCCAGCACGGGCTTCCACCACTCGGAGAGGGCGTACGCGTCGGCGCAGTCGACGCTGGTGTGGGAGACGAAGGCGGTCACCCGCCCAGGATGGCAGCCGCCGTCTCAGTCGGCGAGCGAGATGCCGGCGCCGTGCAGCAGCGAGACGAGTCGCTCGTGGCCCTCGGCGATGGTCCAGTGCACCCCGCGCAGGCCGACCTCGCACGCGGACGCGACGTTGTCGGCGCGGTCGTCGACGAAGACCACGTCGTCGGGGTCGGCACCGATCATCGCGACCGCCCGCTCGAAGTAGGCCGGGTCGGGCTTGGCCACGCCGAGGTCGCAGGAGTAGACGCTGACGTCGAAGCGCTCGTCGTAGCCCAGCACCGTGCGCATGTGGGCGGCACGGTGGGCCTCCTGGTTGGTGCCCAGGTGGACGCCGTGGCCCGCGGCGCGGACCCGCTCCACCACGGCCCACGAGGCGGCGTCGGGCTCGGTGGCCAGCCAGATGGCGGCGTGGAGGTCACGGGCGGGCACGTCGACGCCGTGGCGCTCCAGGACGCCGGCGAGGTCGGCGAGGAAGTCGCTGCGCCCGACCAGCGCCTCGCGCTCCACCGCCACGGCCTCGCGCAGCAGGGCCTCGGAGGCCTCGTCACGCTCACCCAGCCAGGGCGCGGCGGCGCGCTCCCAGCCGCCGGGCAGCGACTGGAGGACGCCGTCGGCGTCCCACAGGACGTGCCGCGGGCTCACTCGGTGCCGTGGGCGGCGATGAAGGCCAGGATCCGCTCGGACAGCTCGGGGCGGCACACGACGACGTCGGGCAGGTAGACGTCGTCCTGGTTGTAGACCAGCGGGCTGCCGTCGACGCGGGAGGTGAACAGCCCCGCGGCCCGTGCCACGGCGACCGGGGCGGCGGAGTCCCACTCGTACTGTCCGCCGGCGTGGACGTAGGCGTCGGCCACGTCGCGCACGACCGACATCATCTTCACCCCGGCCGAGCCCATCGGCACGAGCTCGGCGCCGATCTCCTCGGCCAGGGCCTGCACGAAGGCCGGCGGGCGGCTGCGCGAGACCGCGATCCGGGGCCGCTCGGAGCTCGAGGCGGGCACGGCGGGGGCCTCGCCGGTGGTGAAGGTCTCCCCCAGCACCGGCTGGGCGACCGCGCCGGCGGTCAGGTCGCCGCCGTCGGCGGAGCGCTCCCACAGGGCCACGTGCACGGCCCAGTCGTCGCGCGGGGGCTCGGAGAACTCGCGGGTGCCGTCGAGCGGGTCGACGATCCACACCCGGTCGGCCTCGAGGCGGGCCTTGTCGTCCTTGCCCTCCTCGGAGAGCACGGCGTCGCCGGGGCGCAGCTCGGCGAGCAGGCCCATCAGCAGCTCGTGGGCCGCCCGGTCCCCGGCGTCCTTGAGCTCGCGACCCCCGAGGCCCTCCTGGCGGACCTGGAGGAGGCGGCGTCCCGCCACCTCGGCCAGCCAGGTGGCGAGCACGTGGTCGTCGGTGGCGGAGGCGGCGGGCGGGGTACCGGGGTCGAAGGTCACGGCCGTGACCCTACCGGGGCCCGCCTCAGGAGTTGAACCGCTGCTGGGTGCGCTCGAGGCCCTCGGTGACCAGGCTCTCGACCGCGTCGGCGGCCAGGTCGACGCCGAAGGGCAGGACCTTGCGCTCCGCGGTCGAGTAGTTCGACAGCACGAAGTCGGCGACGTCCTGGCGACCCGGGGGCCGGCCGATCCCGACCCGCACGCGGTGGAAGTCGCCGGTGCCCAGCGAGGAGCGCATCGACTTCAGGCCGTTGTGGCCGTTGTCGCCACCGCCCAGCTTGACCCGCATCGTGTCGAAGGCGAGGTCGAGCTCGTCGTGGATCGCCACGATGCGCGCCGGAGCGACCTTGTAGAACGACGCGAGCGCCTTGACCGGGCCGCCCACCTCGTTCATGTAGGAGCGCGGCCGGGCGAGCACGACGCGCGGCGCCGGGGTGCCGGGCGCACCGAGTCGTCCCTCGACGACGTCGGCGCGCCCGGTCTTGTGCGCGCGGAAGGGCGCACCCATGCGACGGGCCAGCTCGTCGTTGACGAGGTAGCCGATGTTGTGGCGGTGACCGGCGTACGTCGGGCCGGGGTTGCCCAGCCCGACGACCAGCCAGACCTCGGAGGTCTCGCTCACTCCTCGGAGGAGGAGTCCTCGGAGCCCTCGGCGGAGTCGCCCTCGGCGGCCTCGGCCTCGGCCTGCTCCTCGTCGGACTCCTCGCGCTCGATGCCGGCCTCGGCCTCGGCCTCCTCCAGCTCGGCCTCGAGGGCCTCGGCGCTGATCTGCTCGGTGACGTTGACGACCAGCGTCTCGCCGTCGAGGAGCAGGGTCGAGCCCGAGGGGAGGGTGAGCTCGGAGGCGAGGATCTGGGTGCCGGCGGGCAGGCCCTCCACGGAGACCTCGATGGTCTCGGGGATGTCGGTGGCCTCGGCCTCGAGCTCGATCTCGGTGGTGTCGGTGACGACCAGGGTGTCGGGGCCGGCCTCGCCGACGATGGTGACGGGCACCTGCACGGTGACCTTCTCGCCCTTGGTGACGGCGACGAAGTCGATGTGCTCGAGGTGGCGCTTGATCGGGTCGATCTGCACCTCGCGGGTCAGCGCGAGCTGGGTCTTGCCGTCGATCGAGAGCTCGAGCAGCGCGTTGGCGCCGCCGTGCTTGAGCGCCATCATGGTCTCGTGGCCCGGCAGCGTGATGTGCTGGGGGTCCATGCCGTGGCCGTAGACGACGGCGGGGACCTTGTCCTCGCGGCGGATCCGGCGGGCGGCGCCCTTGCCGAACTCGGTGCGGGACTCGGCGGTGATCTTCTCGGCAGACATGCTGCTTCTCCTGTGCGGTCGGCTCGTGCGGTGTGGAGGTGGTGCGTGCGTGTGGTCGCCCGGAGGACGGGACCGAGACGCACAGCACGGCGCGATGAGGCAGCCGACCGCGTCGATCACGGAGGTCTGTCTCCAGACCCTCCCTCGCCGAGGCAACCGCAGCAGTCTAGCCCGGCTCCCGGCCACCCACGAATCGCGCCGCGGCGTCGACGGCGTCGACGAGGTCGTCGAGGTCGGTGCGCACGGGCGTCGTGTCCGTCCGCGGCGGGTCGGGCACGGGCCGGCCCAGCCCCCACCAGTCCAGCGGCTGCACGTGCACCGCGGCGGTGACCGCCGCAGCGCCCGGGGGCTGACCGCCCACCCAGGCCAGCTGCACGGCCACCTCGTCGCCGGCCTCCCCGGCGCCCGCGCCGGCGACGAGGGCGCGGCCCGGCACCGCGGCCGGGAGGGCCGCGGCCGCGGTGGTGCCGAGCAGGTCGAGGCTGCCCTCCTCGTCGAGGCGCAGCGCGATGCGACGCGTCACCACCGAGCGCACCGCAGCGGGCACCGCGCGGGGTCGACCGGTCGCCGCCAGCAGGTGCAGCCGGGCGTCGCGGCCGGCTAGCCAGGCCAGCGCCTCGGCCGTGCCGGGCGAGGCCGACTCCAGCAGGTCGAGGTCGTCGACCACCACGAGGACCTCCCGGGCGGTGCGCAGGGCGGCCTCCGCGGCGCGCACCGGGCCCTCCCCCGCGGCGGCGTCGGCGGGTCGCGCGTGCGGGAGCCCGGCCAGCGCCGCGAGTCCGGCGAGGGGTGCCCGCCCGGGTGCGGCGGCTCCGCCGTCGACGAGCACGACGGCGAGGGCGTCGGGTGAGCGCGACAGCGTCGCGGCGCCCGCCATCGTCAGCAGCGCCGCGGTGCGCCCCGTGCCGGGGAGCCCGGCCACGACGGTGTGGGCGCCGGGTGCCAGCGGGTCGAGGTCCACCGGGCCGTCGCCACCGACCCCGACCGGCACCGCACCCGCGGGGGCGCCACGGTCGCGCTCGTCCCACGCCCGGGCCAGGGCGGCCTCGCCGAGGGCGTCGGCGGGCAGCAGGTCGCGCAGGCGCACCCGCTCGGGCAGGAGCGGACCCGCGACCGGGTCAAGCACCGGCGAGAGGCGCCGGGCGGCGCGGTCGACCAGCGCCGGGGCCACGCCCTCCAGACGCACGCGCGGCAGTCGCTCCTGGCCGCTGCGGGCCAGGGCGGCGTACGACGGCTGGGCCGCGTCGACGAGCAGGGTCGCCGAGCAGCGCTCGGGGAGGTCGGCCTCGCGCTCGTCGACGCAGACGGCGTGGACGCCGACCGACGGTCCGTCGCGCAGCAGCTCGGTCAGCGCGGCCGACCCGCCCGGGGCGTCGGCGAGGGCGCGGTGGCCGTGGACGACCACGACGTGGGCCGCCCCGCGCTCACCGGCACGGCGCCGGCGCACGGTCGCCAGCAGGTCGCCGAGGCGGGCCTGGTGGCCGCTGGGATCGACCCCCACCCGCGCCGCCCCGCTCGCGGGACCGGGGGGCCGCAGGTGCGGCAGCCACCGCAGCCACGACCAGGCCTCGTCGGCGCGGCTGCTCAGCACGGTGAGGCCGAGGTCGCCGGGAGCGTGGGCGGCGCACAGCTGCAGCAGCAGCCAGCGCAGCACGGCGTCGCCGACGGCGCGGGGACCGGCCACCCCGAGGACCGGGGTCCCGCGCAGCGAGACCGCCACCGGCACGTCGCGCAGCCAGGGCCGGTCGGCGGGGGTGCCGCCGCGCAGCTCCATGCCCGCCGGTCGCGGGCCGGTGCCCACGCGCAGCACGAGGAAGTCGTCATCCTCGGGGCGCCGCTCCCACAGCCGCCGACCGTGCTGCAGCACCGTGGCCACCGTGCTCGCCGGGTCGGGCAGCAGCCCGCGGGCCTCCTTCTGCTCCTGCAGCACGGCCTCGCGCAGCAGCCGCCGCACGTCGTCGCCGAGGTCGCTGGGCCCGGCGCGCCCTCCCCGCCACCCCCGCCCCCGCGGGGCCGGGGGGAGGTCGATGGCGAGCGGGTGGGCGGCGCCCCGCACGCGCGGGGGCCGCTGGAGCCTGAGCCAGCCGGGTGCGGCCGGCTCGGTCAGGGCGGCCGCCGCCGCACCGACGCGCAGCTCGCACAGCGAGTCGCCCACCTCCAGCGACTCGCCCTGGCGCCACGACACGGGCACCTGCGGTGGGCAGGCCCGCCCGTCGATGGCGGTGCCGTTGCTCGAGCCCAGGTCGGTCACGGTGACGGCCACCGAGGTGACCCCCACCCGGCAGTGGCGCCGCGAGAGCGAGTGGTCGGCCCAGGAGAGCGCGCCGCTGCGGCCGATCTCGTGCGTGCCGGCCGGCAGCGGGAGGACCGCGCCGCTGTCGGGCCCGCTCACGACGTGCAGCTGGAGACCGCGGCCCAGCCGAGGAGGCGAGACGTCGGCGCCGAGGAAGCCGATCCGGCTGCCGTCGAGGAGCCCGAGGTCGGCGACGGTGCCGCGCCCGGTGGGGATGCCGCCGTCGAGCGTGGTGGGTTCCCCGCGCGGCACCACCATGGGCGCGTCGGGGGCCCCGGCGAGGGCGCGCAGCCGACGCTCGAGCTCGGCGGCGGGGCCGGACTCGTCGCAGTCGACGAGCACGTCGAGGGCCCGCGCGGGGGTCTGCAGCGTGACGGTGACGCGCACGGGGCGGGTCAGCTCCCGCGCGACTCGACGGTGAAGCGGGCCCGGGGGCTCACCCTCAGCTCCCCGACCTGGGCCCGCAGGAAGCACGGCCCGGTGAAGGAGGCCACCACGGTGAGCCCGTCGCCGGAGAAGCGCAGCGCGCTGCAGCCCTCCAGCTCGACCCCGTCGAGGCCGCCGGCCACCGCGGTCAGCACGCCGGTGGCCGAGCCGGTCACGGGGGCGGCCAGGAGCGGCCGGGCCAGGTCGGGCTCGCCTCCCCACAGCGGGTAGAGCGTGTACTGCACCGGCGCGCCGCCCGCGGTGCGCAGGTCGACGCGGGGCGCGACGTCGACCTCGACGCCGCGCAGCCGCTGCACCGGGTAGGCGTCGTCGCTGGTCTGGCGGGCCAGAGCGGTCTCCCCCGCCTCGGCCGCGCCCTCGAGCCAGCCCTGGAGCTCCTCCTCGCTGTCGACGCCCAGCTCCAGCGGCAGTCGCGCGGTCACGGCCACCTCACCGCGCGCGGGCACCTGCCCGACGTCGACGGCCCAGCCGCAGTCGGCCAGCACGCCGGTGTCGGCGACGTTGTTGGCGCGCGCCTGCGCGCCCGACCAGGAGATCGATCCGGGGCACTCGCCGCCGTCGGCGGCCGGCAGCACCTCGAGGAAGGGCCCCGTGAGCGGCGAGCCGCCCGCGGAGTAGGTCACGGTGAGCTCCACGGTGGAGGAGGCCGGGTCGTAGCTGGCCTCGCGGTCGATGCTCAGCCCCGTCGGCAGCGGGTCGCCGTCGAGGGAGGCCTCGGCGGCCACGCCGACGGGCACCTCCGGTGCGTCGCCGCCGCCGTCGTCGGCGCCCGCGGTGACCACGCCCAGGGTCACGGCCGCCGCCGCGGCGAGCGCCACCGCGCCGGCCGCCCACGGCACCCAGCCCGGCCGGGCGGCACGGCGCCGCGGCGGGGTGGACGGCGGGGTGGACGGCGCGGTCGACGGCGCCGTCGACGGCGGGGCCGACGGGGGCGGACCCGTGGGTGCGGCGAAGGCCGCGGCCGGTCGGTCGGCGTGGAGGTTGGTGGCGCCCACGTCGAGGTGGGCGGGGCTGGCGTCGATCTGCACCGCGGGCGCCCGCAGCATGGTGCCCTGCACGATGTCCCACTCCTCAGGGGCCGGCTGGACCTCCAGGCGCGGGGCGTCGAGCACCTCGTCGGGCAGCTGGCGCAGCGCCTGGGCGGTGGCCGCGGCGGTCATGCGCGTCGTGGGGTCCTTGGCCAGCATCGTGGCCAGCACGTTCCACAGGGCAGGGGCCACCGGCAGGCGCGGCGGCTGCACCGACGCGTGCCGGAACCCGACGGTGTGGGCCGTGCCGGAGCCGGAGAAGGGAGTGCGCCCGCCGAGCAGCTCGTAGAGCAGGATGCCCGCGGCGTAGACGTCGGAGGCGGCGCTGAAGCTGCCCTGCACGAAGAGCTCGGGCGGCATGTAGCCGGGGGTGCCGAGCAGGCCGGTGGCCTGCACGGTCGACTCCTGGGCCAGGCGGGCGATGCCGAAGTCGGTGAGCAGCAGGTCGCTCTCGTCGTAGTCACCGTCGACGCCGCGCAGGAGCACGTTGTCGGGCTTGACGTCGCGGTGCAGGCAGCTCTGCTGGTGGGCGGCGTCGAGCGCGTCGAGCACGGCGGCGGTCAGCCGCACCGCGTCGCGCGCGCGGAGGGTGCCGACGTCGCGCAGGTGCTTGCGCAGGTCGGTGCCCTCGACGAGGTCCATGACGATCGCCAGCGCGTCGCCCTCGACGACGAGGTCGTGGACCTCGACGATGTTGGGGTGGTGCAGGGCGAGCAGGATGGCCCGCTCCTGGATGAAGCGCCCGACGATCTGCGGGTCGTGGGCCAGCTCGCGACGCAGCACCTTCGCGGCCACCCACCGCTCGCCGACGCGGTCCCACGTGCGCCACACGGTGCCCATCGCACCCTCGCCGAGCTCGTCGACGAGCTCGTAGCGACTGCCCAGGGCCTGACGGTTCACCGGCCCGCTCTCATCGACCGGCGGCGGCGGTCGCGAACCAGTACAGGCGCGGCGCCGCCTCCTCCTCGGTGGCCGCGACCGGGCGGACCTGCGGGTCCTGGGTGGTCGCCTCGAGCGCGACGACGGCGTCGGGCGCGAGCGCCTGGCTGTCGGCGAAGTCCAGGGCCGGGCCGGCCAGGCCGTCGGAGGTGTCGACGGTGAGCCCGGTGAGAGCGGCGGCGACGTCGGCCGGCTCGACCGACCCCGCCTCCACGGCGGCGGCCGCGAGCGCGAGCACCGCGTCGTGGCTGGCGGTGTCGGCACCCTCGGCCACGTCGGCGAAGGGCACGCTGCCGAAGAGGTCCTGGAGCTCCGGGTCGCCGGCGGCCAGGCGCAGGGCCGAGAAGTACGACGCGGTCGCCTCGGCGCGCTGGCTCGTGCCGAGGGTGGTGGCGTCGGAGGCGTCCACGCCGACGGTGAGGAACTCCCCGGCCGGGGTGCCCCCCGCCTCGGTCAGCCCCGTGGCGAAGCCCGGGCTGAGGGCCTCGGGCGACAGCACGACCGGCGCGGTGCTGCCACGGCCCTGGAGCGCGGCCACGACCTGGGCCTGGCTGGTGGCCGAGGCCGCGACGACCACGCTGTCAGCGGTGCCGTCCTCGACGGCGCGGGTCGCCCGGGCCACCACGGCGCCGAGGTTGTCGCCGGTGTAGTCCTCGCGGTCGGCCGAGCCCACGCCGTCCACGTCGACGCCGTCGGCGCTGACCACGAAGGGCCGCTCGAGGCCGCGCTCCCCCATGGCGGCGAGGAGCGCCTGGTCGACGGCGTCGCCCGAGGGGCCGGTGGCCCACACACCGTCGGGCAGGGCGGTGAGCTCGCGCTCGTAGGGCAGCAGGAGCGGCACACCGGCCCCTGCGGCCGCGTCGACCGCGGCCTGCAGGTGCTCGCCGGTGCTGGCGGCGACGATGCCGGACACGCCGGCGTCCACGAGGTCGGCGACCGCCCGGGTCGCGCCCTCGCTCGTGCCCGCGTCGTCGACGACCTCGAGCTCCACGTCGGCCCCGCCCAGCCCGAGCCGGTACGCCGCGACGCGGGCGCCCTCGGCCGCGGTGAGGACGTCCTGGCCCTCCCCCGGCGCGGAGCGCAGCGAGACCAGCACCCCGACCCGCAACGGCTCGCCGACCTCGGCGAGGGCCGCGGCCGCGTCGAGCTCGACGGCCGGGGCGGCGCCGGCGGCACCGGACGCGGGGGCCGCCGGCTGCTCGCCGTCGTCGTCACCGCTGCAGGCGACCAGCGTGGTGAGCGCCAGGGCGGCCAGGGTCAGTCCGGCGGCGCGGCGGGCGCGGGGCGGGGTCGTGCGCACGCTCAGTCCCGGCCGAGGTGGAAGGAGTAGACCGTCAGCACGTCGCTGCCCTCGGGCACGTCGAGGCCAAAGGCCGGCAGGGCCTCCTGGAGCTCGAGCGCACGCGCCATCTGGGCCTGCTGCAGGAAGACGTCGGCCAGGGCCTGGCTGCGCACGCTGCGGAAGCGCGTGGCCCGGGCGTTGGCCGAGGAGATCTGCTCGTTGGCCACGGCGGTCTGGGTGGCCCCGGTGACCAGCGAGCCCAGGATGCCGGTGCCGCCGGACTCGCGGGTGCCGAGGTCGGCCAGGACGTTGCCGAGGTCCTCGGTCAGGCGGGACTCGGAGTCGGCGACGCTGCGGTTGGCCGCCGAGACCGTCGAGTCGAGCACGGAGAGCGCGTCGCCGACGGCACCGTCGAGGGCCAGGCCCGACGCGCGGACCGTGGCGTCGAGCTGGGTGCGCTGGGCCTCGATGCGCTCGGCGCCCTGCCCGGTGATCCGGTCGGAGGTGCGCTGGGCGCCGCGGCCGAGGCGGCCGAAGAGCTCGCTGACCTTGCCGCTGGCCTGGATGCGGGCCGCGTCGGTGCCGGCGATGGCCTCGCCCAGCGCGCCGCCCGAGCCCGAGAGGCCGTCGGTGATCGCGTCGATGCTGGCGTCGAGGTCGGCCTCGAGGCCGTCCTGGTTGCAGGCCACCTTGGTGTAGGTGAGGACGAGGCGGTCGACGGGCTTGCTCAGCGCGGGTGCGTCGTCGACGTCCTCGCACGAGGGCGCGGCGTAGGAGTCGCTGAGCGACACGACGCTCTCGGTGAGCTTGGAGAGCCGGCCGGCCAGGGAGCCGGCGGAGGCGTTGGTGGCGGCGGTGACGCGCTCGAGGGCCTGGTCGACGCCGCTCTGGATCGCGGCGAAGTCGACCGCCACGGCGTCCTTCGACGAGAGTCCCGCGATGCTGTCGAGGGTCGCGACGACCGGCGCGAGGCGCGCGTCGACGGTCGAGCCCGGGGTGGCGCAGCCGGCCTGGTCCTGGGCGGTCTGGATCTGGCCGGCCAGGGTCGCGTCGGCGGTGGCCGCGGGGTCCATGGCGCACACGGTGCCGCGCAGCGCGGCCAGGTCGGCCTGGAGGCTGCGGGCGGTGGCGGCCTGGGAGACGGCCTGGGCGTTGATGGTCTCGAAGCGGCGGCGCAGCCCGGAGGTGGCGTCGGGGCCGAGGAGGTTCTTGAGGTTGGTCAGCGTGACGCTCAGCTGGCCGAGGACGGCGTCGAGCGGCTCGAGGGGGTTGCCCGGGTTGGTGGGGTCGACCTGGAGCGCGGTCTTCTTCACCGACTCCACCAGGGAGGTCACCCCGGCGACCTGGACGCCCAGGTCGTCGACGAGGCTCTCGTCGAAGCGGCCGCCGAGGCGGTCGCCCAGCGCCTGGAGGACCTCGCCCTGGTCGCCGACGGCCCGGCTGGCCGCGGAGAGCACGCAGACCGCGGAGGTGGACTCCTCGGTGCAGGTCGCGACGTCGGCGGCGGAGCCGATCTGCTCGCGCAGGGAGTCGACGATGCGCTCGCTGCACTCCGTGCCGGCCTCGCCGAGGGTCTCGAGGCGGCTGGCCACGGCCACGAGCTGGCCGTAGACGGTGTCGGAGGCGAGGCTGCCGCCGAGCACGACGCCGCAGCCGCCGCCGGTGCCGGCGGGCTGGGGAGCGGGGATCCGGTCGGGGTCGCCGAGCTTGGCCTTGACGGCGTCGATGCTGCGGGCGAGCGCGGCGTTGGCGGAGTCGGTGGCGCCGTCGAGCTCGCCGCCGACCTGCTCGCGCAGGGCGTCGAGATCGGTGGTGAGGCCGCTGAGGGAGGCCGTGACCTCCTGCGAGGAGCGCTGCAGCTCGGCGATGGTGCGGGCGCCGAGCTGGTCGGCCGAGGCGCCGAGGCGGCTCTCGATCTCGCCCAGCACGCCGCTGGCCTCGGTGAGCACGGCGTTGACGTCGCCGACGAGCTGGATGGTCTGGGCCTCCATCGAGACCGTACTGCCGGCGTCGTCGGCGAAGGCCTGCTCCAGCAGCGCCGCGACCGAGGTGTCGGTGACCAGGCCGGGCTGCACGCTGAGGTCGAAGTCGGGCACGCTGAGCGAGTCGGACTTCATCACGAGGCGGAAGGTCGCGCTGGGCGCGAGGCGCGGCGGGGCGAGCATCGAGGCCCACTGCACCTGGGCGGCGCCGTCGGCGGACTGGCTCAGCACGCCGTTGGTGCCGTCCTCGCCGCGGGTCAGCACCTGGGTCAGGCCCTCGTCGCCGAGGTCGGCGGAGGCCACGACGGTCAGGGGCGCTCCGATGAGGGCGTACTGCGTGCGCGAGACGCCCTCGGCGTCGTAGCTGACCCGCTCGGGCCGCACGGTGGTGTTCTGCACGGTGACGTCGATGACGACGCGGCCGCTCTCGCCCTCGATGTCGGAGAGGTCGGTGCCGGCCCGGTCGTCGAGGCGGTAGGTCGTGGAGACGCGCACCGGGAGGTCGCCGGCGTCGGCGGCGTCGAAGTCCTGGCTCTCGCTGGCCGAGCCGCCGTCGGAGTCCTGGGTGATGGTGGTGCCCGAGAGCGAGCCGATGCTGCCGTCGGGGCCGAGCTGCACGTCGACCGCCTGGAGGGTCTGCTCGGTCGCGGCCTCGGCCGAGGTCGTGGCCGCCGAGAGCAGGCCGCCGACCAGGGCGACCACCACCGCCGACTGAGCCGTGCGGCGGACCGCTCTCGGGTGGTTCCTCGCCGAGTGACGGGCGACAGACATGGCTCTCCTCGTGAGGGCGCGGCGAAGGGTCGGGCCGGCCCGTGGTGACGGTCCTGGTGCGGGGGGTCGACCCGTGGTGTGTCCACCCCCACGGGTGGGCAAACCTGGTCTAGACAGATTCCACCACGAGTCGGCGCCGCTCCGCACGCCTTCGCAAAGAATGGCGTCGTAGGGTCCGGGCATGTCGCTGACCCTCGAGGAGGCACGCTCGCGCGCGGCCGCCCTGTCCGACCTGTCCTACGCCGTGGACCTCGACCTCACGGGGTGGGAGGCCGGCACCTTCGGCGTCGACACCACGGTGCGGCTGCGGACCGCCTCCCCCGACACGTTCCTCGAGCTGACCGCGGCCCAGGACGTGACGGTGACCGTCGACGGCGTCGCGCGGGAGCCGGCGTACGACGGGCGCCGGATCACCCTCGCGGGTCTGCCCACCGGGGTGCCGGTGGAGGTGCGGGTCACCGCCCGGGTGCCCTACGTGAGCGACGGCGACGGGATGCACCTGGCCACCGACCCGGCCGACGGAGCGACCTACGCCTCGGCCTACCTCGGCATGGACGTCACCCAGCGGGTGCTGCCCTGCTTCGACCAGGTCGACCTCAAGGCGCCGGTGAGCATGAGCGTCACCGCCGAGGCGGGGTGGACCGTGCTCGCCAACGGCCGGCTCGAGGAGCGCGAGGAGGCTGGCGGCACGGCCGTGCGCTGGTGCTTCGCCACCACGCCCCCGGTGCCGCTCGACCAGCTCGTCGTGTGCGCCGGGCCGTGGCACTCGGTCACGTGGGAGCACGCCGGCCTGCCCTTCGGGTGGCACGCCCGGGCCTCCCTGGCCGCCGACCTCGACCGCGACGCCGCCGAGCTGGTGGCCACGACCACGGCCTGCTTCGACCACTACGCCGGGCTCTTCGCGGAGCCCTACGCCTTCGACTCCTACGACCAGGTCTTCGTGCCGGGGCAGAACTGGGGCGCCCTGGAGACCCCGGGCTGCGTGACCTACCGCGACGAGCTGCTCCCCCGCGGCCGCACCACCGCGCGGGCCACCGCCCAGCGCGCCACCGTGATCGCCCACGAGATGGCGCACATGTGGTTCGGCAACCTGGTGACGATGCGGTGGTGGGAGGACACCTGGCTCAACGAGAGCTTCGCCGACTACCTGGGCTACCGCGTGGCCGAGGCGGGTGCGGGCTTCGCCGGGGCGCTGGTGGCCCACGAGGCCGGCCGCAAGCCGGCCGCCTACGACGCCGACCAGCGCCGCTCGCGCCACCCGGTCGCGCCGCTCGCCGAGGACGTCCCCGACGTCGACAGCGCCTTCGCCAACTTCGATGCCCTCTCCTACGCCAAGGGCAACTCCTGCCTGCGTCAGCTGGTCACCTGGCTCGGCGACGAGGACTTCCTCAGCGGGGTCGACGCCCACCTGACCCGTCACCGCTTCGGCAACGCCTCCCTCGCGGACCTCGTCGCCTCCCTCGACGAGGCCTCGCCGCGCGACGTGCGCGGCTGGGCCGAGCGGTGGCTGCGCACACCCGGCTTCGACACGGTCCTCGTCGAGCGACCCGAGGAGGGCGGCGACCCGCTGCTGCGGCGCGAGGGCGTGCGCCCCCACCGGCTGCGGGTCACGGCCTACGACGAGCACACGTGGGCCGAGGTCGCCACGCGCCTGGTCGACCTCGAGGACGACCCGGTGCGGCTGGAGGGCTGGGGCGCCCACGTGGTCGTGCCCAACGCCCACGGGGAGACCTTCGCGCGGCTGCGCCTCGACGCCCGCTCCTGGGACGCGGTGGCCGCCGGGCTGGGGTCGCTGCCCGACCCCCTGACCCGCGCGGTGCTGTGGGCCACGGCCTTCGAGCGGGTGCAGGCGCGCGACCTGCCGGTCGACGACTACCTCGCGCTGGTGGCGCGCCACCTGCCGGTCGAGCGCGACGTGGCCCTGGTGCAGGCCGTGCTGCGCCGCACCCTCGACACCGTGGTCGTGCGGTCGGTGCCGCCCGCACGGGCCGCCGAGGCGGTCGAGACCGTGGCCGCCGCGTGCCGCGCAGGGCTGGACGCCCTGGCGCAGGGCGGCGCGTCCGACGGCGCGGCGGGCCTCGAGCGGGCGATCGTGCTCACCGAGGGGCTGGCCGCCACCAGCCACGACCCGGGGCTCCTGCGCGCGTGGCTCGACGCGGGTCGCACCGCCCAGGGCGTCGAGCTCGACCCGGCCCTGCGCTGGAGCGTCGTCGGACGTCTCGCGGCGCTCGGCGCCGCCGACGCCGCGCTCGTGGCGGCCGAGCGGCGCGCCGACCCGAGCGTGGCCGGTGAGCTGGGGGCCGCCGCGGCCCTGGCCGCGCGCCCCACCGCCGAGGCCAAGGCGGAGGCCTGGGCCGCCGCGGCCGACGACGACCGCGTCTCGAACCGGATGTTCGAGGCGCTCGTGGGCGGCATGTGGTCGCCGGAGCAGGCCGACCTGCTCGCGCCGTGGGTCTCGCGCTACCTCGAGCAGGGGCCGCTGCTGGCCGCCCGCCGCGGCCAGGCCTTCGGCGCGGTCGTGGGCCTGCGCTCCTTCCCCCGCGTGGCGCTCTCCCCGGCCCAGGTGCAGCAGCTGGAGACGGCCCTGACCGGGTCGCTCCCGACCGTGCTGCGCCGGCACTGGGAGGACCGGCTCGACGACCTGCGTGCGGGGACCGAGGCCCCGAGCACCTAGATTGTCCCGATGATCGAGGCGACGGGGCGGGGCGCATGAGCGAGCAGGTCAAGGCCCTGGTGGCCGAGGTGCAGGGACACCTGGAGACCCTCAGCGCCGACCCCGGGCGCGACGAGGCGCTCTACGACGACCTGCGTGCCCGGCTCAACGACGTGCCCTCCGAGGAGCGCACCAGCGCGTGGCGGCGCACCAGCGTGCTGCTCGACCTCGCCTTCCGCAAGCGCGCCAAGCGCGCCCACGCCCAGCTGTCGATCATCCGGGAGAACCACCGCAAGGCCGACACCCTCGACCGCTTCGACGCCTTCTGGGCCCGCTGCGTCGCGCTGCTCGACGGCTGGACCCTCGGCGGCCACGGCTACCGCCGCGCCCTGCGCGACCAGGGACCGGCGGTGTGGGCCGACGTGGCCGAGCTGACCGCGCTGCTCGACGCCGCCGGGCACCGGGCCTTCGCCAACTCCGGCACGCTGCTCGGGCTGGTGCGCGAGGGCGACGTCATCGCCGACGACGACGACGCCGACCTCGGCGTGCTGCTGCCCGGCGACACCCTCGCCGAGGTCGTCGCGGCCTGGGCCGACCTGCGCGCGCGGCTGGCCGCCGACGGCGTCACCGACGCCGACTTCGAGCAGCGCAACGCCCTGCACTCCAAGGTCATCGGGGCCCGCGGCACCCGCATCGACCTCTTCCCGGCCTGGGTGCTCGAGGACCGCGCCTGGGTCTGGCCCCACACCGCGGGCGACGTGCCGGCGGCCGCCCTGCTGCCCCTGGCCTCCCGCGAGACCTCCGCGGGCACCGTGCCGGTGCCCGCCGAGCCCGAGCCCTTCCTCGAGAGCAACTACGGCGCGGCGTGGCGCCGGCCCGACCCCACCTGGGAGTTCGACTGGGCCCGGGCGCGCACCCGCTTCCCCGACTTCGTGGCCGCCCACCCGGAGTTCGCCGAGGACGTCACGGAGTGAGCACCGGGCGGGTGCTGTGGCTGCACTGCGGGGCGTTCAAGACCGGCTCCTCGCGCATCCAGACCCACGCCTGGGAGCAGCGCGACGCCCTGCTCGACGCCGGCTGGCTCTACCCGCGCGCAGGGCTCTCGCTCGACGAGCCCGAGGTGGGGGTGCGTCACACGCCGCTGGTCTACCGCTGGCGCGACCGCCCCGCCTGGGAGGCCCTGGTCGACGACCTGGTCGCGGAGGTCGTGGCCTCCCCCGCCCCCCGCGTGCTGCTGTCGTCGGAGGCCTGGAGCCGCCCGGGGGCCGAGGACTCCCTCACCGCGCTGCTCACCCGGCTCCGCGACGCCGGCGCCGTGCAGGAGGTCCGCGCGGTGGTCTACCTGCGCAACCGGCTCTCCTACGCCCGCAGCCTGCACCGCGAGCTGGTGCGCCGCCGCGCCCACGTGCGCGACCTCGACCACTTCGTGGCCGGCGAGCAGCGGCTGCTCGACCCCGTCGCCGCGCTGCGCGCCCTGCACGCCGCGCTGGACGCGGTCGGCGGCAGCCTCGAGGTGCGCTCCTACGAGCAGGCGCCCGACACCGCCGCCGACCTCTTCGCCCACCTCGGGCTGCCCTTCGACCCCGGCCCCCACGCGCGCACCAACACCGGGCTCGACGCCTGCGAGACCGAGGCGCTGCGCCAGCTCACCCAGGTCGCCCCCGAGACCCGGTCGGCCTGGCCCGGGCTGGAGGCCGTGCTCGACGCGGCGGTCGTGCCGGTGGCGCTGGAGCGCGCCGCCTGGAGCGAGCGGGTCTCCCCCGGCCGGCTCGACCTCGCCCCCGACGAGCGCGAGGAGCTGGCCCGCCTCACCGGCTGGGACGACACGCGGCTCGACCTGCTGCTGCGCACCGGGGAGCCCGGCCACCGCGACGTCACCGCCCTCGCCGGCCTGCTGCGCGGGCTCGTGGCCGACCACGTCGCCGCCACCCACGAGGAGGTCGTCGACACCGTCGTGCGCCCGAGCCCCGCCGTGAGCGTCCTCGAGCTCGACGCCGGTGACCTGCTCGCCCCCGAGGTCCGCGTCAGCGGGCTGCTGCTGCTCGCCGCGGGCGTGCCCTCCGACGGCACGCGGCTGCTGGTCGTCTCCGACGAGGGTGAGCAGGAGGCCGACACCGGGCGGGCCTCGGCCGGCTTCGGGCGCCGCCACCCCGACCGCCCCGAGGCCGGCGCGGCGCGCTTCGCCGTACGCCGGGTGCGCTGGGGCTCCGGGCGGCGCCTGTCGCTGGTGCTCGCGCTGGCCTCGGGCGAGCGCCACGAGCTGGCCGAGCTGCGCCGTCGCTGGCAGCCGCGCTAGCGGGTCCAGTCGATCGCGCCGTGCTCGGCCAGCAGCCGGGCGCCGCGCGCGGGGTCGTGCTGGGCCACCCAGGCGATCCGGCCCCGCAGGTGCTCGGCGAAGGCCGGCACCTGGTCGCGGTTCTGCGTGCTGGGTCCGTGGCGGCGGCAGTTGTGCAGGATCGCGCGGAGCAGGTCGACCTCGTGGCGGGCCACGCGCGGGCGGTCGTTGACGACCAGCCCGGCCAGGCTCTGGCGCCCTGCCCGCGGCATGACCGCCGTCTTGCGCGGGTTGAGCCGGAAGCCCTCGTCGCGCACGACCTCCTCGACGGCGTCGAGGAGGCGGCTGGTGCCACGGCCCCAGCCGGCGTCGCCCGAGAAGGCCAGGTCGTCGGCGTAGCGGGTGTAGCGACCGCCCCACGCGGCGGCCAGGGCCGTGAGCCGTACGTCGAGCCCGAAGGCCGCGAGGTTGGCGGTGGCCGGCGACGTGGGGGCGCCCTGCGGCAGGTGGGGTGCGGCGAGGCGGCGACCGAGGCGCCAGTGGGCGTCGAGCAGGCCGGGGTCGGCGGGGCGCGGGACCCCGCGCCAGGCGGCCAGCGGCAGCACCGCGGTCGTCAGCCCGGCCAGCGCGTGGGCGACCGACTCGGGGTAGCCCGCGGTGCGCCAGATCCCGTGCACGCGGCCGACGGTGACGCTGGCGAAGAACGACTCGAGGTCGAGGCGGAGCACCACGGGTCGACCGGCGTGGGGCGCGGCGTGGGAGCCCACCGAGCCGCCGGCGCGGAAGCCCCGGGCTGCGTCGTGGGGCGGCACGAGCCCGAGGGCCTCGTCGAGCAGGCGCCGCTGGAGGCGGCGCAGGCGGGGCTTGGGCGCCTCGAGCACCCGGATACCCCCGCTGGCCGCCACCCGGTGGGAGACCCGGTAGTGCTGCAGCGGTGCCTCGCCGGCGGTGCGCGCCCAGTGCTTGGGGTCGGCGAACCAGTCGAGCTCGCCGGCGTCGAGCTCGAGGAGGGCGGCCAGGTCGGCCAGGTCGTGCAGCACCGGCAGGCGCCAGCGGTTGGTGATCATCCGCGTCGGCGACACCGGCCGCGCCACGGGACGCGCCCGCCCGGCCCGGGCGGCCGCGGGACGGCTCGCCACCAGGGTCGCGAGCTCGCGGGGGCGGTCGAGCGGCGGGCGCGGGTGCAGGGCCACGACCTGGCGGGCCAGCGACGTGAGCCAGCGGGGGCGGCGCCCGAGCACGGCGGCGCCGCTGGCCACCAGCCCCTCGGTGCTCCACTCGCCGGCGAGGAACCCCGCGGCCAGCGCCCTCGCCAGGTCGGGTCTCACCGGCCCGACCCGGTGGCGGCGCTCGAGGCGCCGGGGTGCGGCAGCGTGGCTCGACCTGTCCCGTCGTGCGCGCGGGGTCCTGCAGCGGAGCGCAGCGACTCGCGCGCGGTGCCGTGCCCGGACGTGCCGGTGGTCCCCGGGGTAGCCCCGGGGAGGCGGGCCGGTGTCACGCACCGGTCCACCGTCTCGAGGTCACGCTGCCGCACGCCGCGACCCTAGCCGCGACGCCCCGGGGGCTGGCTCAGGCGTGCCCGTCGAACATCGAGGTGACCGAGCCGTCCTCGAAGACCTCGCGGATGGCGCGCGAGACCAGCGGGGCGATCGAGAGCACCGTGAGCTTGTCGAAGTGCCGGTCCTCGGGGATCGGCAGGGTGTTGGTGACGATGACCTCGGCGGCCGGGCTGTTCTTGAGCCGGTCGACGGCGGGGTCGGAGAGGATCGCGTGGGTCGCGGCGATGATGACGCCGGCGGCCCCGTCGGCCATGAGGGCCTCGGCGGCCTTCACGATGGTGCCGCCGGTGTCGATCATGTCGTCGGTGAGCACGCAGATCTTGCCGGCGACCTCGCCGACGACGCGGTTGGCGACGACCTCGTTGGCCACGTCGGTGCGGCGGGTCTTGTGGATGAAGGCCAGCGGGGCCCCGCCCAGCTTGGCCGACCAGCGCTCGGCGACCTTGATCCGCCCGGCGTCGGGCGAGACGACGCACAGCTGCTGGTCGCCGTACTTCTCCATCACGTAGTCGGTGAGGATCGGCAGCGCCATGAGGTGGTCGACGGGGCCGTCGAAGTAGCCCTGGATCTGGTCGGCGTGCAGGTCGACGGCGATCAGCCGGTCGGCGCCGGCGGTCTTGAAGAGGTCGGCCATCAGGCGTGCCGAGATCGGCTCGCGGCCGCGGTGCTTCTTGTCCTGGCGGGCGTAGCCGTAGAACGGCATGACCACGGTGATCCGCTTGGCCGAGGCGCGCTTGAGCGCGTCGACCATGATCAGGTGCTCCATGATCCACTCGTTGATCGGCGCGGTGTGGCTCTGCAGCACGAACGCGTCGCAGCCGCGCACCGACTCCTCGTAGCGGACGTAGATCTCCGAGTTGGCGAACTCGTAGGCCGAGGTCGGCACGAGGTCGGTGCCGAGGATCTCGGCCACCTCCGCCGCGAGCTCGGGGTGGGCCCGCCCACTGAAGACCATCAGGTTCTTCTCGGTGGTCTTCTTCATTCCGGTCACGGCGCTGCCTTCGTCTCGCGGGAAGGGGGACGACGAGCAGTCTGGCCCAGACCGGCCCCGCTCCCCAACCCCGGGTCCACCGCGGTCCTCGCGCGTGTGCGACACCTCTCGTTCACCCGGGCGACGCCTCAGGGCTCCTCGGGCCGCGCCGCCTCCGCGGCCTCGGCCTGAGCGGTCCCGGCGCGGCGCTGCCGGGCCCAGCCCTCGATCACGCGCAGCGGCCCGGCGCTGACCGCGAGGGCGCCGGCGGGCACGTCGCCGCGCACGACGGTGCCGCCGCCGGTGGCGGCGCCGTCGCCGATGCTCACGGGCGCGACGAAGGTGTTGTTGGAGCCCGTGCGGGCGTGGCGACCCACGGTGGTGCGGTGCTTGGCCACGCCGTCGTAGTTGGCGAAGATCGTGCCGGCGCCGATGTTGGTGCCCTCGCCGATCTCGGCGTCGCCGACGTAGGACAGGTGGGGCACCTTGGCGCCGTCGCCGAGCACGGCGTTCTTGGTCTCCACGAAGGCCCCCACCTTGGCCTCGACGCCGAGCCGGCTGCCGGGGCGCAGGTAGGAGAACGGGCCGACCGTGGCGCCGGCCCCGACGACGGCCAGCTCGCCGTGGGTGCGCACGACCCGGGCGCCGGTGCCGACCTCGCAGTCCTTGAGCGTGGTGTCGGGGCCCACCACGGCGTCCTCGGCGACGACCGTGGCGCCGAGCAGCTGGGTGCCCGGCAGGATGGTCACGTCGGGCTCGAGCACCACGTCGGCGTCGATCCACGTGGTCTCGGGGTCCATGACGGTGACGCCCTCGCGCATCCAGCGCTCCACGATGCGCCGGTTCAGCTCGCGGCCCAGGGCGGCCAGCTGCACGCGGTCGTTGGCGCCCTCGGTCTGGCGCACGTCGTCGATGGCGTAGGCACCGACCATCATCCCGCCGTCGCGGGCGATCTGGACCAGGTCGGTGAGGTAGTACTCCCCCTTGGCGTTGTCGTTGCGCAGCCGGGGCAGGGCCTCGACGAGGAAGTCGCCGTCGAAGGCCATGATGCCGGAGTTGATCTCGCCGATCTCGCGCTGCTCCGGGGTGGCGTCCTTCTCCTCGACCACCGCGACCACGTCGCCGAGCGCGTCGCGCACGACGCGGCCGTAGCCGAACGGGTCGGGCACCAGGCCCGAGAGGATGCTCACCGCGCGCTGGGCGGCCTCGTGGTCGGCGGCGAAGCGCCGCAGCGACTCCCCGCTCAGCAGCGGGGTGTCGCCGTAGGCGACCAGCACCGTGCCCTGCGGGCGCGCCTGCGCCGCGACCAGGGCGTCGACCGCGACCCGCACGGCGTGGCCCGTGCCGTGCTGCTCCTCCTGCACCGCCAGCACGGCGGAGGGGTGGATCGAGGTGATGTGGGGCCCGACCTGCTCGCGCTGGTGGCCCACCACCGCCACGACCTGGCGCGGCTCGAGCGCGCCCACCGCGGCCAGGACGTGACCGATCATCGAGCGACCCCCGATGGGGTGCAGGACCTTCATGGTCTTCGACCGCATCCGGGTGCCGCCGCCTGCGGCGAGGACGATGACGGTGACGTCGTTCAACGGTGCCTCCATGCTCCCCGGGTAGGAGTCGAACCTACGTCGCTAGTCCTGATTCAAAGTCAGGCGGGCCCTGCCGGCAGACCAACCGGGGATAGGTGCCACAGGGTAGGGCCCCCGCCGAGGAGCGTCACAACCTGCCGGTCTCGCTACGGTGGCCCGGTGGACCTGCCCGTGATGCCGCCCGTGCGGCCGATGCTCGCCAAGGCCGTCACCGGTGTGCCCGACCCCGCCTCCCACGGCGGGCTCTCCTTCGAGCCCAAGTGGGACGGCTTCCGCTGCCTGGTCTTCCGCGACGGCGACGAGGTCGAGCTGACCTCGCGCAACACCAAGCCCCTCACCCGCTACTTCCCCGAGGTGGTCGCCGCGGCGCGCGAGCAGCTCCCGCCGCGCTGCGTGCTCGACGGCGAGCTCTTCGTCGCCTCCGGGGGCCGGCTGCAGTTCGAGGTGCTCCAGGAGCGCATCCACCCCGCCGCCTCCCGCGTCGAGCTGCTCTCGACCACCACCCCGGCCTCCTTCGTCGCCTTCGACCTCCTCGCCCTGGACGAGGACTCCTACGTCGACCGCCCCTTCC
This sequence comes from Nocardioides sp. P86, assembly GCF_023712465.1. Taxonomy (NCBI): domain Bacteria; kingdom Bacillati; phylum Actinomycetota; class Actinomycetes; order Propionibacteriales; family Nocardioidaceae; genus Nocardioides; species Nocardioides sp. P86. The sequence continues at coordinate 1,036,990 of NZ_JAMAYE010000002.1, forward strand.
GCGAGCGCCGCGCGGCGCTCGAGCAGGCCCTCGCCGGCCTCGTCGGCGGCGGCGGGCCCTGCCACCTGACCCGCACCACCACCGACCGCGCCGAGGCCGAAGGCTGGTTCGAGCGGTTCGAAGGCGCGGGCCTCGACGGCGTGGTGGCCAAGCCGCTCGGCGCGGCGTACGTCGAGAACGGGCGCACCATGCTGAAGGTCAAGCACGTGCGCACCGCCGACGTGGTGGTGGCGGGCTACCGCGAGCACAAGACCTCCACCCCCGAGGCGCCGCTGCTGGGCAGCCTGCTGCTGGGCCTGTGGCACGAGGGCCGCCTCCAGCACGTCGGGGTCAGCGCCAGCTTCACCGCGGCGCGCCGCGCCGCGCTGGTCGAGGAGCTCCGACCGCTCGTGTGCCCCGTCGAGGAGCACCCGTGGGGCGAGTGGCAGGAGTGGGCGGTCGCCAACCCCGACCGGGTGCCCGGCACCCAGAGCCGCTGGAGCGCCGGCAAGGACCTGTCCTTCACCCCGCTGCGCCCCGAGCGGGTGCTGGAGGTCAAGTACGACCACATGGAGGGCAGCCGCTTCCGCCACACCGCCCACTTCCTGCGCTGGCGCCCCGACCGCGACCCGGCCTCCTGCGGCTACGACCAGCTCGAGGAGCCGGTCGGCTACGACCTCGACAGCGTGCTCCAGGGCTGAGCGGGGACCACTAGAGTCGCAGGATGACGCAGACCCCGGGCGGCGCACCCGCCGACGAGACCGTCCACCCCGACTACGACGTCGTGCTGCTCGTCGAGCAGGCGCTCAGCGCCGCCGACGCCGCCCAGGTCAGGTCGCTGCACGAGGCCCTCGAGGAGCCGGTGGTCTACCACGTGCTGCTCCCCGTCGACGACGCCCCGGCCCGGGTGCAGGCGGCCATGGGCTCCCTCGGCGGCGCCGAGCCGCTCGCCTCGCCCGCCGTGGTCCTCGACGAGGACGACCTCGAGGTCGTCGAGCAGGAGGCGCTGAGCCGCAGCGAGCGCGAGCTCGCCGACACCCTGGCCCACCTGCGGGCCTCCGGGGTCACCGTGCACGGCGAGCTGGTCACCGCTCCCCCGGTCGACGCGCTGGCCGCCAAGGTCGCGGCCGTCGACGGCCGCGAAGCGATCATCCTCACCAGCTCCCACGCCGTCGCGGAGTTCTTCCACGTCGACTGGTCCTCCCAGGCCCGCCGCAAGCTGGGGGTGCCGGTGCTGCACCTGCTCGAGCACGAGACCTTCGACGAGCAGGCCGGCGGCGGCGAGGGCGCCACCCTCATCTGAGCCACCCCTCCCCCGCCCGGCCCCCGATTTTGTTGCCGAACTGTGGATTTCGCTTGGACGTCCTGTTCGCCCGCCGGCCCTAGTGTTCTTCTTGTCGGAGCGGTCCGGGGGGACCGGCACCGACAACCACGATCCGAAGCGACGCAGCACCGCGATTCTGGGGGGAACGCGGTCACGACGCCGAGGTGAACAGGTCCGGGACTCCGGGGGGAGTCCGACAGGTCGCCGGGGGGCGACCAGGACCAAGATCAGAAGACCCGCTCGGCCACCGGCCGAGCGGGTCTCTGTCTTTCCTGGGGCGTGTCCGTTCCCGAGGCCTGTCCTGTCAGGGGAGCACCGCGGCCCGGACCACCATCACGTCGGGCAGGTCGCTGACCACCGGGCGCCACGTCTCGCCGCAGTCGAGCGACCCGAAGACGGTGCCGTTGCGTGCGCCGACGTAGAGCCCGGCGCGCTCGTGGGTGTCGGTGCACATCGCGTCGCGCATCACCGCGACCCAGAAGGGCGCGGGCAGGCCCTCGCCGTGACCGGTCCAGGTCTCCCCCGCGTCGCGCGAGCGCCACACCAGCGCGCGGCCCTGCGGCGGGAAGCGGCCGTCGCCGCCGCCGAGGGGGAAGACGAAGAGCGTGTCGGGGTCGTGGGGGTGCACGACCACGGGGAAGCCGAAGTCGGAGGGCAGCCCGTCGGCGATCGGGGTCCACCGGGCGCCCTCGTCGTCGGAGCGGTAGACCCCGCCGTGGTTCTGCAGGTAGAGCCGCTCGGGCCGCGCCGGGTGGCGAGCCACCTTGTGGACGCACTGGCCGAACTCGGGGTACTGCTCGCCCTCGGGCAGGAACTCCGCGCGCAGCCCCTGGTTGGCCGGCTCCCAGGTGGCACCGCCGTCGCGGGTGCGGTAGACCCCGCCGGTCGAGATCGCGGCGACCAGGGAGTCGGGGTCCTCGGGGTGCGGGAGCAGGGTGTGGAAGGCCTGGCCGCCGAAGCCGGCGCGCCACCGCTCGCGGTGGGGGTGGTCCCACAGCCCCTCGACGAGCGCGAAGGTCTCGCCGCCGTCGTGCGAGCGCCACACCGCCCCCGGCTCCGTGCCGGCCCAGACCACGCCGGGTGCGCTGCCCGCCACCAGCTGCCAGACCCGCTCCACCGCGGCCTCGCGCCGCTCCTCGAACCGCACGCCGCCGTCGGGAGCGGCCTGCCAGGTGGCCCCCAGGTCGTCGGAGCGGATCACGCGCGGGCCCAGCCACATCGAGGAGGCGCCGGCGAGCAGCCGCACCCGGCCCTCGCGGGTGTCGACCAGGCAGGAGTAGACCTCGTCGGTCTCGACGTGCGGCCCCGTGAAGCGCCACTCCTCGCGCTCGGCGTCGGAGCGGCCGATCCACAGCCCCTTGCGCGTGCCCACCATCAGGACGGTCTCGGACATGCTCGGATTCCTCTCGTCGACGGGTCGGTCACTACCGTGACCCGGTGAGCGGGCGGAAGTCATCGGTGCGGCGCGTGGCGACCTCGCCCGTGCTGCTCGTCCTGGTGGGCATCGCCTCGGTGCAGCTGGGCGCAGGGGTGGCCAAGAGCCTATTCGACGAGGTCTCCCCCACCACGCTGGTGTGGCTGCGCCTGGCCTCGAGCCTGCTGATCTTCGCCGCCGTCGTGCGCCCGCGCCTGCGCGGCCACAGCCGCGGCGACTGGCTGGTGGTGCTCGGCTTCGGCCTCGCGCTCGGCACCATGAACTGGGCGATCTACCAGTCCTTCGCGCGCATCCCGCTCGGGATCGCGGTCACCATCGAGTTCGTCGGGCCGCTCAGCCTCGCGCTGCTCGGCTCGCGGCGGGTGCGCGACCTGGCGTGGGTGGGCCTCGCCGCCGCCGGCGTGGCGCTGCTCGGCCTCGACACCGACGGCGTCACCTGGGCGGGCGCCGGGTTCGCGCTGCTGGCCGGCGCCGCGTGGGCGGCGTACATCCTGCTGAGCGCGCAGACCGGACGGCGCTGGGAGGGCGTCGACGGGCTGGTGGTGGCCAGCCTGGTCGCGACGCTCCTGCTGACGCCGTACGTCGTGGGACCGGGGCGCGGCGACCTCGACAGCGCCTGGGTTCTCGCCGTGGGCGCCGCCGTGGGGCTGCTCAGCTCGGTGGTGCCCTACAGCTGCGAGCTCGTGGCGCTGCGCACGCTGCGCCCGGCCGTCTTCGGGATCCTGATGAGCCTGGAGCCGGCCGCGGCGGCGCTCGCCGGCATCGTCGTGCTCGGCGAGCTGCTGAGCGCGCCGCAGTGGCTGGCCATGGCGTGCGTGGTCGTGGCCAGCATCGGCGCCACCCGCAGCGGGCGCCCGCTGCCGGCGCCCGCGCCCGACTGAGGCCTGACACCGTGTCGCGGGCACGGTTCATTCCCCCGACACACGGCCTTGACGTGGCCGTCGCGAGCCCGCACTACCGTCGGACCCATCGCCCCGGACTCGTCAGCAGGACTCGTCGACAGGAGCCGCCCATGCGCACCCGGATCCCCCACCAGGTCCTCCAGCCGCTCGCCCGCGCCCGCCGCTGGCCGGTCGAGGCCCAGCAGCGGGCCTGCCGCAACGCCATGGTCGCGAGCACCGCCCTGGCCCGCACCCGCGCCGAGCGCGACGACGTCGAGGAGTTCCTCGCCGCCCGTGCCCGGGCCGCCGAGGCCGGTCCCGGCGCCCGCCACGCCTGACCGCGCGTCGCACGTCACGCCCCGCACCGCGCGATCCTGCGGCATGATCGGGTCATGCCGATCTCCCGCGCCCGCACCGGGACCGCCTCCTCGCTGAGCTTCCACGAGGTCCTCTCCGACGACGGGACGCGCCTGCGGGCGTGGACCAACGACGCCGAGGGCGCCTTCCCGGGGCCCACCGTGCTGCTGTGCAACGGCCTGGGCACCAACCCCTGGTCGTGGCCGGCGCTGCTCGAGCCCGACTGCGGTGTGCGGGTCATCTCGTGGAACCACCGCGGCACCGGTGGCTCGGCCCGCCCCGTCGACACCGACCGCGTCGGCATCGAGGAGTTCGTCGAGGACGGGCTGTCGGTGATGGACCACTTCGGCGTGGACCGCGCGGTGCTCATGGGGTGGTCGATGGGCGTCAACACGATGTACGAGCTGGCCTTCCGTCACCCCGAGCGGGTCGCGGGGCTCTTCGCCGTCGCGGGCGTGCCCGGCGACACCTTCGCCACCATGCTCGGCCCGCTGCACCTGCCCCACCCGCTGGCGCGCCTGCTCACCGTCAACGTCTCGCGCGCGATGCGCCTGGCCGGCCCGCTGCTGACCCCGATCTCGACGCGGCTGCCGATCGGCGAGAAGGCCGTGGCGCTGCTCAGCCACAGCGGCTTCATGCTGCCGGTGCACGACCTCGAGGCGACCGCGCTCACGGTGAAGGAGTTCCTCACCACCCCGCTGGGCTGGTACTTCCACCTCGCCCTGCGCACCTCCGAGCACGGGCGGGTCTCGCTGCGCAACATCCGCGTGCCCGCCGCCTTCGTCGCCGGCACCTGGGACGTGCTGGCCGGTGCCCGCGACATGGCCAGCGCCGCCGCCCGCATCCCCGGAGCCACCTACACCGAGATCGCCGGCAGCCACTTCCTGCCCCTCGAGCACCCCGACCGGGTCCACACGCTGCTGCGGGAGTTCCTGTCCCGCGTCAGCGGCTGACCCGGCCGGTCACGAGGCTGCGCCGCGCGGCGCGGCGCAGCGTGGTCAGCACGGCGGGGCCCAGCACCAGCACGGCGACGACGTTGGTCACCGCCCGCACGGTGTCCCACCCGGCCGTGGAGGTGAGCAGCGTGTAGACCGCGAAGGTGTGCAGGTTCTCCAGCACCGGTGCGCCCGGCTCGAAGGCGAGCTGGAGCTCCTGACCCGGCACGTAGACGCCGGTGAGGAAGGGCCAGCTGGAGAGGTTCATCAGCAGCCCGTAGACGTACGCCGCGACCGCGGCGTAGACCGCCAGCAGCACGAGCTCGCCGCGGCCCGTCACCCGTCGTGGCAGCAGCCCCGCGCCCATGCCCACCCAGGCCGAGCAGATCATCTGGAAGGGCAGCCACGGCCCGACGCCCGCGGTGAGCAGCGCGGAGGCGAAGAGCGAGGTGCAGCCGAGCACGAAGCCGAAGCCCGGCCCGAAGACCCGCCCGGCCAGGATGATGAGGAAGAAGACCAGCTCCACGCCGCCGGTGCCCGGGGAGACGCCCCGCACCACGGCCACCACCGCGCTGAGCACGCCGAGCACCGCCAGCACCCGGGGGTCGAGTCCGCCCTCGCTGACCTCGGCGAGCACCACCGCCACCACCACCGGCAGCAGCACCAGGAAGACGAACGGCGGGTCGACCCGCTCCCCCGCGGGGGCGTCGAGCAGCAGCGGCCACAGCAGCATGAGCAGCCCGGCGACGCCGGCCACGACCAGCACCGCCGCCGTGCGCCGCGAGACCGGCACCGCGGCGGGCCGCGCCGGCTGCGGGGCGCGCACCCGCGGGGTCGTCGAGGAGCTCACGCCGTCACCGGCTCGCCGGGGCCGGCGGCCAGCGCGGCGACGACCTCGTCGACGCGCAGCCACGGCGCGCCGAGCACCTTGGTGACCTGCGGGGCGAAGGCGGGCGACTCGGCCACGACCCGGCGCACGGGGCCGGCCGAGACGACCTCGCCCTCGGCCAGGACCACCACGTCGTCGGCGGCCTGGGCCACGAACTCGACGTCGTGGGTGGCCACGAGCACGGCCTGACCGCCCGCGGCGAGGTCGCGCAGCACCCGGGCGAGCACGTGCTTGGCGGCGTAGTCGAGACCGCGGGTGGGCTCGTCGAGCAGCACGACGCGGGGCCGGGCCACCAGCACCACGGCGAGCGCGAGCGCGAGGCGCTGGCCCTCGGAGAGGTCGCGCGGGTGGGAGTCGTCGGGGATGCCGGGCACGAGGCGGTCGAGCAGCGCGCGGCAGTCGCCCGGGGCGCCGTCGACGTCGGCGGCCGCGCACTCCTCGGCCACGGTCTCGAGGTAGAGCAGGTCGGCGGCGGTCTGGGGCAGCATCGCGACGTGCCCGCGGCGCCGGTCGGCCGGCAGCCGGCCGGTGTCGACGCCGTCGACCTCCAGGTCGCCGCCGCGGCGGGCGCGGCTGCCCTGGAGGGTCCACAGCAGGGTCGACTTGCCGGCGCCGTTGCGCCCCATGAGGCCGACCACGCGTCCGCCGAGCAGGGTGAGGTCGACCTCGCGCAGGGCGACGGTCTGGCCGTGGGCCACGGTCACCCCGCGGGCCCGGGCGGCGCGCGCGGCGTCGGGGGCGACCGGGGCCGGCGCGGCCGGCGGCTCCGCGAGGCGCTCGCGCAGCGCCCGCACCCGCCGCCGGGCGTCGCGCACGCTCAGCGGGAGCGGGTCCCAGTCGGCGGCACGGCCGAGCTCCACGAGCGGGGGCGCGACGGGCGAGGTGGCGAGCAGCTCCGAGGGCTCCCCCACCCGCGCCCCGCCGTCGCCGGTCAGCAGCACCATCCGGTCGGCGAAGGGCACGACCCGCTCGAGGCGGTGCTCGGCCAGGAGCACCGAGACCCCCAGGTCGTGCACGAGGCGGGTGAGGGTGGCCAGCACCTCCTCGGCCGCCGTGGGGTCGAGGGCGGAGGTGGGCTCGTCGAGCACCAGCAGCCGCGGGTGCATCGTGAGCACCGCGCCGATGGCGACGCGCTGCTGCTGGCCGCCCGAGAGGGTGCGCAGGTCGCGCCCGCGCAGGTCGGCGATGCCGAGCAGGTCGAGGGTCTCCTCGACCCGGCGGCGCATGGTCTCGCCGGGCAGGCCGAGCTGCTCCATGCCGTAGGCCAGCTCCTCCTCGACGGTGTCGGTGACGAAGCCGGCGGCCGGGTCCTGCCCGACGTAGCCGATGGCGTGGGCGCGCTCGCGGGGCGGGTCGTGCACGATCGAGCGGCCCTCGAGCAGCACGTCGCCGGAGAGCACCCCGCCGGAGAAGCGCGGCACCAGACCCGTCACCACCCCGAGCAGGGTCGACTTGCCCGCGCCGGTCGGGCCCGAGACCAGCACCAGCTCGCCCTCCTCGACCTCCAGGTCGACGCCGTGGAGCACGGGCCGGGCGGCGCCGTCGTAGGCGAAGCCGATGTCGCGCAGCGCGATCACGCCGTCACCACCCCGGGGGCGGTGACCCGCGTCGGCGGGCTGGCCACGGCGCCCAGCAGCGCCACCCCGGCGCCGAGGAGCACCGCGAGGCTCACCGTCGGCACGGCGTCGAGGCGGGGCAGCGCCACCAGCGGCTGCTGGCGCGCGACCCACTGGCCGAGCACGGCCACGACCACGCCCGCGGCGACCACGAGCAGCTCGGGGGTGCGCCAGCGGTCGGGGCGGTAGCGCGAGCGCTCCACGCGCCGCCCGGCGCTGACCGTGCCGAGCACGGCCACCGCGACGCCGAGCAGCAGCATCGGCGTGGCCAGCCAGCGGGGCGCCTCCTGGTCGAGGCCGGCGTAGACGCCGACGCAGACCCCGCACAGGCCGGTGAGCATGAGGGCACCCGTGACCCGGCGACGCGCCGGCGAGGCGTCACCGGAGCGGCCGTAGCCGCGGGTGTCCATGCCGGCGGCCAGGGCCAGGGAGCGCTCGAGCGCGTCCTCCAGCACCGGCACCAGGAAGCGGCGCAGCGACCCCACCCGCCCGGCCGCGGGCGCCGCGCGCAGCGACTGCGCGGCGCGCACCCGCTGCACGCTGTCGGCCAGCTGCGGGAGCACCGAGACCGCGACCACGAGGGCCGTGCCGACCTCGTAGAGCGCCGGGGGCACCGAGCGCAGCAGCCGCTTGGGGTTGGCCAGGGAGTTGGCCGCGCCCACGCAGATGACGATCGTGGCCAGGCGCAGGCCCTCGTAGGCGCCGGCGAGCAGCGACTCCAGCGTCACCGGCCCGAGCAGCACGATGCCGGCCGCGGCCTCGGGCAGCGGCACCGCGGGCAGGTCGAGCAGCACCGTGCCGTTGGACCCGCCGCCGAAGACGACCCGGAACACCACGCGGATGACCACGATGGCGACGCCGAGCCACACGTAGAGGCGGAACGACGCCCCCCACGGCTGGTCGGAGCGGCGCAGGCCCACCGCCAGCGCCGCCACCCCCACGAGGAGCAGCAGGCTGAGCGGGTTGGTCGTGGCCGAGGCCGCCACGGCGAGACCGATCGCCCACAGCCACCAGGCCACGGGGTGGAGGTCGCGCGCGAGACGGCCGCGGCTCACGCCTGCGGCCCCCCGGCGGAGCGGCGGCGTACGACGAGCACGACACCGGCCACGGCCAGCAGCCCGGCCACGGCGCTCAGCCCCACCCACGCGGGCAGGCCGTCCGCGTCGGCGGCCGCCTCGGCGTCGTCGGCGGAGTCGGCGGCGGCGTCGGCCAGCACCTCGGCGCCCGAGGGCTCGGCCGAGCCGCTCGCCGAGGGGCTCGGCGACGCGGAGGCGTCGTCACGCTCGCCCCGCCCGCCGCGACCCTCGCGCCCGGCGCGGTCCTCGTCGCGGGCGCGCTCGTCGGGGCGCCGGTCGCCCGTGCGCCCGGAGCGGTCGGACCCGGCCGCGCCGGACGTCCCGGACGGGCCGTCGGGGTCGGCCGTGGCGCTCGGCGTCGGGGTGGCCGCGGGCGCGGAGGGCGCGGGGCCACCCGCGCCGCCTCCGGCCGAGCCGCCGCCGGAGCCCCCGGAGCCGCTCCCGCCGGAGCCGGCGCCGCCTCCGGAGCCGCCCGCGGGGCCGTCGTACCGGGCCGGGGCGACACCGGGCTGGTCGCTGCCGCTGCCGTCGACCCACGCGAAGGCGACCGAGCCGCCCTCGGGCACGGTGAGGCCGGAGACGCCGCGGGTCGCGTAGGTCCACGAGCCCGACGTGCCGTCGGAGACCCACAGCGACCAGTAGGCGGTGGCCGGCGGGGTGCGCTGGCAGGTCTGCTCGGCGGGCTTGCCCTGCACGGTGCAGACGAAGTCGCCCTGGCCCGCGACGTAGGCCAGGTCGACGCCGGCGGCCTCGAAGACCTCCTGGGCGGAGTCGCCCCCGCCCCCGGGCACGCAGAGCTGGGCGATGCCGCCGCCGAGCTCCTTGAAGTCGACGACGGCGCTGGCGCCCTCGCCGCCGGTGCACGACGCGGCCGAGGCCGGGGCCGGCACCAGCGCGGGGCCCGTCGCCACCGCCGTCAGGACGGCGGCGGCGACGGCGCGCAGGACGGTGTGGGCGCGCACGGTCAGCGCACGACCCGGACGGTCGCCTCGCCGGTGCGGTCGGCGAACTGACCCTTCGCCCGGAGCGTCGCGAGTCCCAGCGCCCCGCTGATGCGCACCTCGGTGACGACACGGCCCTCCGCGTCGGCGCGGGCCACGCTCTTCGCGCCGCGGAACGTCACCACGGTGCGCTCCCCGGGCACGAGACCGGAGACGGTCACGACCTGGGACCCACCCCGCTCCGCGCGCCGGGCGGTGTCGACGCCGAGAGTCTTGGGGCCGAGCACGCGCACGTCGACCGAGCCGACGAGGCCGCTCTCGCCCCGCACCTCGTAGGTGGCGGTGCCGGCGCGCCCGGGGCTGACGGTGAGGTCGGCCGAGCCGTCGCGACCGGCGGTGGCGCCCACGGTCTCGCCGCGACCGGCGCCGCGGCCGGTGAGGCAGAGCTTGGCGCCCGGGGCCAGCCCGGTGACCTTCACGGTGAGGGCGCGGCCCTTGCGGGCGAGGTCCTTCGCGGCGACGGCGTCCTCGCCGGTGTCGGTGGAGGAGGCCAGCGCGGGCGCGGCCTGGGCGGTGGCGCGCAGGAACTGCCCACGGTCGGCCGCGACGATCCCGTCGGCGCGGGCACCCTTCAGCGCCGCGTCGTCGTAGGCCACGGCGCCGAGGTCGGCGTCGTCGAAGCGGTTGCAGTCGCCGACACCGGCGACCTGGCGGGCCCGCAGCCAGGCCGCGGCGTCGGCGGCGGCGTCGGCGCTGGCCGCGCCCACGCCGAGGTCGGCGAGGTCGCCGAGGGCCCAGCCGGCCAGGCCGGTGCTGTTGGCGTTGCCGGGGAAGGCGGTGGCGTCGGTGCCGGAGTCGAAGGAGCCGTTGGCGTTCTGGAAGCCGGCCAGCCAGGCGGCGGCGTCGGCCAGCGCGGCGTCGACCTCGGCGTCACCCGCCTGGGGCAGCAGCGACAGCACGGCTTGCGCGGTGGCGTCGACGCTGGCGTCGGACCCGGCGGTGCAGGCCTGGTCGGTCGCGGTGACCGGCGCGAAGTCCTGGCGGAAGAAGCCGGCCCCGCACTGCTGGAGCAGCAGGAAGTCGGTGGCGGCGTCGGCCTCGTCGCTGCCCGCGGCCTGGAGGCCGCGCACGGCGAAGGCCTGGCCCAGCGTGTTGGCGAAGTCGCCGGTCGGGTCGGGCTCGCCGTCCTTCGTGGCGACGTCGGCGATGCGCCCGGCGGTGGCACCGGTGTCGGCGGTCTGGGCCTCCAGCGCGCCGACGAGGTCGATCTCCTCGACGGTGGCCGGGTCGACACCCGCGGCCTGGAGGCCCACGAGGGCCTTGGCCACGGCGCCGGCCGCGCGCCCGGCGTACTGGGCGCCGTCGAAGGAGTAGGCGTAGTCGGTGTAGACCGTGGGGTCCTCGGCGACGGCCGCGGCGATCGCGTCGACGGTGGCGTCCTGCCCACCGACGGCGGCGAGTGCGAGCTCGGCGTCGATGGACAGCCCGTAGTCGGTGAACGGCGCGCCGAAGCTGTCGTAGGTCAGCAGGCCGTCGTCGACCTGGCCCGCGAGCCAGCCGCCGGCGCGCTGCGCGGCCACGGGGTCGAGGTCGCCGGCGGCGGCCTGGGCCGGGGTGGTGAGGCCGGGCACCGCCAGCAGGGCCAGGGACAGGACGGGAGCGGCGGCGAGGGCGCTCGCGCGGCGCAGGGGGTGACGCATGGGGTTTCCTTCCCGCTGCGCACGGCGGGAGGCGCCCCGGCTGATCCGGGGCGGGCCACCCGCCGTGTTCCTCGACAGCGAATGATCAGGACGCGTCGCAGCAGGTGCTCCGGCTCGCCGCCCCGGGGAGGTCCCGGCACGGCCTACGGTTGCGGGTCAGCGCCGGACTCCGACCGGCTTCCCCCACGTGCGGGCGTGATGAGTGGTGCGGGGGCAGCGTAACCCGGGACCGCCCCCGCCGCCGCCTCAGGACAGCTTCTCGAGCACGAGCTCCTTGACCCGCGCCGCGTCGGCCTGGCCGCGCATCTCCTTCATCACGGCGCCGATGAGCGCACCGGCCGCGGCGACCTTGCCGTCGCGGATCTTGTCGGCGATGGCGGGGTTCTCGGCGATGGCCTTGTCGACCGCGGCCGACAGGGCGCCCTCGTCGGAGACCACGGCCAGGCCGCGGGCCGCGACGACCTCGTCCGGGGTGCCCTCGCCGGCCAGCAGGCCGTCGAAGACCTGGCGGGCCAGCTTGTCGGTCAGCTCGCCGGCGTCGACCATGGCCTGCACGCGCGCGACGTGCTGCGGCGTGACGCCGAGGGCGCCGATCTCGACCCCGGAGTCGTTGGCGCGCCGCGCCATCTCACCCAGCCACCACTTGCGCGCGGACTGTGGTGCGGCGCCGGCGGCGATGGTCTCCTCGACCAGGCCGAGGGCGCCCGCGCCCACGGTGTCGCGCATCTCCAGGTCGGTGAAGCCCCACGACTCCTGCAGCCGGGCCAGGCGGGCGCGGGGGTTCTCCGGCATGGTGCCGCGCAGCTGCTCCACCCACTCGCGCGACGGTGCCACCGGCACCAGGTCGGGCTCGGGGAAGTAGCGGTAGTCCTCGGCGTCGGACTTCTCGCGCCCCGACGTCGTCACGCCGGTGTCCTCGTGCCAGTGGCGCGTCTCCTGCAGGATCGAGCGGCCCTCCCCCAGCACGGCGGCGTGGCGCTGCATCTCGTAGCGCACCGCACGCTCGACCGAGCGCAGCGAGTTGACGTTCTTCGTCTCGGTGCGGGTGCCGAGCGCACCGGAGCCCTTCGGGGCCAACGAGAGGTTCACGTCGGCGCGGATCGAGCCCTGGTCCATGCGGGCGTCGGAGACGCCGAGGGCCACGATCAGCTCGCGCAGCTGCGCGACGTAGGCCTTGGCGACCTCGGGGGCCTGCGCACCGAGCCCGGTGATGGGCTTGGTGACGATCTCGATGAGCGGGATCCCGGCGCGGTTGTAGTCGACCAGCGAGTAGTCGGCGCCGTGGATGCGGCCGGTGGAGCCGCCGACGTGCAGCGACTTGCCGGTGTCCTCCTCCATGTGGGCGCGCTCGATCTCCACGCGCACCGTCTCCGTGCCGCCGTCGGCGGTCGGCACCAGGACGTCCATCCAGCCCTCGAACGCGATCGGCTCGTCGTACTGGCTGGTCTGGAAGTTCTTCGGCATGTCGGGGTAGAAGTAGTTCTTCCGCGCGAAGCGGCACCACTCGGCGATGTCGCAGTTGAGCGCGAGGCCGATGCGGATCGCCGACTCCACCGCCTTGGCGTTGACCACCGGCATCGCACCCGGCAGGCCCAGGCAGGTCGGGCAGACCTGGGTGTTGGGCTCGGCGCCGAACTCGGTGGGGCAGCCGCAGAACATCTTGGTCGCGGTGTTGAGCTCGACGTGGACCTCCAGGCCCATCGCCGGGTCGTAGGCGGCGAGGACCTCGTCGTAGTCGACGAGGACGTCGCCGGTGGTGGAGGTGCTCATGCGGAGGCTCCGTTCGCGTCGGTCGGGCCGGCCTGGGCGGCCAGGGCGGGCGCGCGGTCGAGCAGCGGGCCGCCCCACCGCTCGTGGAGGGCGGCCTCGAGGGCCGCGCCCACGCGGTACATCCGGTCGTCGGCCAGGGCCGGCGCCAGGATCTGGAAGCCGGCCGGCAGGCCGTCCTCGTCGGCCAGGCCGCTGGGCAGCGACATGCCGGGCACGCCGGCCAGGTTGGCCGGGATGGTGGCGAGGTCGTTGAGGTACATCGCCAGCGGGTCGTCGAGCTTCTCCCCCAGCTTGAAGGCCGTCGTCGGCGCGGTCGGTGAGACCAAGACGTCGACCTTCTCGAACGCGGCGGCGAAGTCGCGGGCGATGAGCGTGCGCACCCGCTGCGCCGTGCCGTAGTAGGCGTCGTAGTAGCCGCTCGACAGGGCGTAGGTGCCGAGGATGATGCGGCGCTTGACCTCGTCGCCGAAGCCGGCGTCGCGGGTGGCCCGCATGACCTGCTCGGCGCTCGGCGAGTCGACGCCCTCGGGCAGCACCCGCAGGCCGTAGCGCATGGCGTCGAACTTGGCGAGGTTGGAGGAGGCCTCGCACGGCATGATCAGGTAGTAGGTCGCCAGGGCGTGCACGAAGGTCGGGCACGACACCTCGACGACCTCGGCGCCGGCCTTGACCAGCAGCTCGAGCGACTCCTCGAAGCGCGCCTGCACCCCGGCCTGGTAGCCCTCGCCGGAGAGCTCGGTGATGACGCCGACGCGCACGCCGGACAGGTCGCCCTCGGCGCCGCGACGGGCGGCGTCGACCAGCGACGGCAGCGGCTGGTCGACCGAGGTGGAGTCGAGCGGGTCGTGCCCGCCCACCAGCTCGTGCAGCAGCGCGGAGTCGAGGACCGTGCGCGTGACCGGGCCGACCTGGTCGAGGGAGTTGGCCATGGCCACGAGGCCGTAGCGCGAGACACCGCCGTAGGTCGGCTTGACGCCCACGGTGCCGGTGACCGCGCCGGGCTGGCGGATCGAGCCACCGGTGTCCGTGCCGAGGGCCAGCGGAGCCTCGAAGGCGGCCAGGGCCGCGGCCGAGCCGCCGCCGGAGCCGCCGGGGATGCGCTCGAGGTCCCACGGGTTGCGGGTCGGGCCGTAGGCGGAGTGCTCGGTGGAGGAGCCCATCGCGAACTCGTCCATGTTGGTCTTGCCCAGGATCGGCAGGCCGGCGGCCCGGAGCCGGGCGACCACCGTGGCGTCGTAGGGCGGGACCCAGCCCTCGAGGATCTTCGAGCCGCACGTCGTGGGCAGCCCCCGGGTGGCCAGGACGTCCTTGACCGCGATCGGCACGCCGTCGAGCGCCGAGGCCGGCGACCCCGCCGCGCGACGCTCGTCGGAGGCGGCGGCCGCGGCCAGCGCACCCTCGGCGTCGACGTGGAGGAAGGCGTGCACGCCGGCGTCGGGTCCGCCGTCGACCGCGGCGATGCGGTCGAGGTGGGCCTGGGTCAGCGCGACGGAGGTGGTCGTGCCCGCGGCGAGGTCGGCGGCCAGGTCGGCGGCCGTGCGGCGGGTCAGGTCGGCGCTCACTGCTCGTCCCCGAGGATGCGCGGCACCATGAAGCGCTGCTGCTCCGACTCGGGGGCGCCGGCCAGCGCGGCCTCGGCGCCCAGCCCGGGCACCACGACGTCCTCGCGGAAGACGTTGGTGAGCGGGAGCGCGTGGGAGGTCGGGGGCACGTCGTCACCGGCCACGCCGCTGATCGAGGCGACCGACTCCAGGATCACCGACAGCTGCGGGGCGAGGTGGTCGAGCTCGGCGTCGGACAGGTCGATCCGGGCGAGGTTCGCCAGGTGCTCGACCTCGTCTCGGGTTATCTCAGGCATGGCGCTCATCCTAGGGCCGTCGCCCCGGGTCACCCGCAGGGACCTTGTGGGGCGCCGAGCGATGACTACCGTGGAAGTTGAACGGTCAACCGACTCGCGATCCCACGGAGGTACCACCCGTGCCCAGCAAGCTCTCGATCATCTACTACTCCGGCTTCGGCAGCACCCACGCCATGGCCGAGCGCCTGGCCCAGACCGCCGAGGGCCTCGGCGCCGAGGTCCGGCTGCGCCACGTCGCCGAGACCGCGCCCCGCGAGGCCGTCGAGTCGGTCGACGCCTGGAAGCAGCACGTGGAGGAGCAGGCGAGCAAGCCCACCGCCAGCCCCGACGACCTCGACTGGGCCGACGCCGTCCTCTTCGGCTCGCCCACCCGCTACGGCCACGTCACCAGCCAGCTCCAGTCCTTCATCGACACCCTCGGCCCGCTGTGGGGCGAGGGCAAGCTGGCCGACAAGGTCTACGCCGCCTTCACGTCCAGCCAGACCCTCCACGGTGGCCAGGAGACGACGCTGGAGGCCATGCACACGACCTTCGCGCACTTCGGCGGCATCATCGTGCCTCCGGGCTACACCGACCCGGTGAAGTTCGCCGACGGCAACCCCTACGGCGTCGGCAAGGTCACCGGCCAGACCAGCGAGCTCGACGACACCGACCGCAGCGCGCTCGACCACCTGGTCACCCGCGTGCTCTCGGTCAGCGACAAGCTGAACCGCTGAGCTTCGGCTCCACCCGCTCGCGAGCGCCGTCCCACAGCCGTGGGGCGGCGCTCGCCGCGTGTCGGGGACTCGCCTGACTGGTCGGGTCACCCGATGCGGTCAGCCAGTGCGGTCAGCCGGTGCGGTCAGTCATCGGCGTCGGTGAGTGGCGGGAGACGACACCCGCGGCGGCCGTCGAACCGTCGTACGCCGCCACGTCTCGGGCGGGCCGACCGGCGACGCGCGGCGCCCCCGCGGGGGCGGCCGGTGCTGGCGTCGCTCGCGAGGACCGACCGTGCGCACTGGCGGGAGACGTCACCTTCAGCGACCGTCGACCTGTCGTACGCGGCCACTTCTCAGGCGCGCCGGGCGGCGACGCGCGGCGCCCCCATGTCGCCGGCCGGTGCTGGCGTGGCTCGCGAGGACCGACCGTGCGGCAAGTGGCGGGAAACGACACCGTCGGCGGCCGTCGACCGGTCGTATGCCGCCACTTCTCCGGCGCGCCGGCGACGCGCGGCGCCCCGCGTGGGCGGCCGGTGCTGGCATCGCTCGCGAGGACCGACCGTGCGGTAAGTGGCGGGAAACGACACCGTCGGCGGCCGTCGGCCGGTCGTATGCCGCCACTTCTCGGCCGGCCGGCGACGCGCGGCGCCCCGCGTGGGCGGCCGGTGCTGGCATCGCTCGCGAGGACCGACCGTGCGGTAAGTGGCGGGAAACGACACCGTCGGCGGCCGTCGACCGGTCGTATGCCGCCACTTCTCGGGCGGGCCGACCGGCGATGCGAGGCGAGGCGAGGCGCCCCCGGTGTGACCGGCCCGCTGCTGGCGGCGCTCGCGAGGCCCGAGCGTGCGCAGTGGCGGGAGACAACACCTGCGGCGGCCGTCGACCGGTCATGTGCCGCCTTTTCTCGGGCGGGCGGGCCGGTCGGCGCCGCGGCGCCCCCGCCTGGCCGGCCGGTGCTGTCGTCGCTCGCGGTGACCGACCGTGCGCAGTGGCGGGGGACGACACCTGCGGCGGCACTCGACCGGTCGTGCGCCGCCACTTCTAGAGCGGGCTGGCCGGGCACGCGAGGCGCTTCGCCTGCGTGGCGGGCGTGAGAGGGACCTCGCGCGGAAGTCGGTGGTTGTCAGACGGTCGCTCGTACTCCCGCTCGAGCACCACGTGGCGCCGTGGTTTCGAGACGGTCGCTGGCGCTCCCTCCTCAACCACCGGCGCTGGCGCTCCCTCCTCAACCACCGGCGCTGGCGCTCCCTCCTCAACCACCGGCGCTGGCGCTCCCTCCTCAACCACCAGGGCTGGCGGTCCCCCCCCTCCACGACCGGGGCTCGGCGCCGGAGCGGAGCCTCCGGGGCTCAGCCGTCGTCGCCGGCACCCTCCGGAGCCTGCGACGTGGCGTCCTGGTCGTCGACCGGGGGTGGCGGTCCCTCGGCGAGCAGGCGGGTGAAGCCCTCCTCGTCGAGGACGGGGAGGCCGAGCTGCTCGGCCTTGTCGGCCTTGGAGCCGGCGTTGGCGCCGACGACGACGAAGTCGGTCTTCTTCGACACCGACCCGGCGGCCTTGCCGCCGCGCGAGAGGATCGCCTCCTTGGCCGAGTCGCGGCTGTAGCCCTCCAGCGACCCGGTGACGACCACGGTGAGTCCCTCGATGGTGCGGGGCACCGACTCGTCGCGCTCGTCGGCCATGCTCACGCCGGCCTGCTCCAAGCGGTCGACGATCGCGGCGTGCCACGGCACCTCGAACCACTCGATGACGGCCTCAGCGATGGTGGGCCCCACGCCCTCGGCCGCGGCGAGCTGCTCCTCGGTGGCGGCGCGCAGCGCGGCCATGGAGCCGAACTCCTGGGCCAGCGCCCGTGCGGCGGTCGGGCCGACGTGGCGGATCGAGAGGGCCACCAGCACCCGCCACAGCGGGACCTGCTTGCGCTCGCCGAGGTGGGTCAGCAGCCGCTGCCCGTTGGCCGACAGCACCCGCTCGCCCTCCTCGCCCTTCTTCGCCGCGCGCGTGAACAGGTCGGTGCGCAGCAGGTCGTCGGGCCCGAGGGAGAACACGTCACCCTCGTTGGCGATCACCCCGGCGTCGAGCAGCGCGGAGGCCGCCTCGTAGCCGAGCCCCTCGATGTCGAAGGCGCCGCGGCCCGCGACGTGGAAGACCCGCTCGCGCACCTGGGCCGGGCAGTGCTCGTGGTTGGGGCAGCGCAGGTCCTTGTCGCCCTCTTTCTGCTCCGCCAGCGGGGTGTCGCAGGCGGGGCAGCGCGTGGGCATGACCCACTCCGCCAGCCCCTCGGGCCGCAGCGCGAGCACGGGCCCCAGGATCTCCGGGATGACGTCGCCCGCCTTGCGCAGGATGACGGTGTCGCCGGGTCGCACGTCCTTGCGGCGCACCTCGTGGGCGTTGTGGAGGGTGGCGTTCTCGACCGTGGAGCCGGCCACCCGGGTCGGCACCATCACGCCGTACGGCGTGGCGCGCCCGGTGCGGCCGACGTTGACCCGGATGTCGAGCAGCTCGGCGTTGACCTCCTCCGGGGGGTACTTGAACGCGATGGCCCACCGCGGCGCCCGGCTGGTCGAGCCGAGCCGTCGCTGCAGCGAGACGTCGTCGACCTTGACCACGACCCCGTCGATCTCGTGCTCGACGTCGTGGCGGTGCTCGCCGTGGTGCTCGATGAAGGCGCGGACCTCGGCGAGCCCGGGCAGCACCCGCACCCGCGGGCTGGTCGGCAGGCCCCAGGCGGCGAGCGCGTCGTAGGCCTG
Organism: Nocardioides sp. P86; assembly: GCF_023712465.1. Lineage (NCBI taxonomy): Bacteria > Bacillati > Actinomycetota > Actinomycetes > Propionibacteriales > Nocardioidaceae > Nocardioides > Nocardioides sp. P86. The sequence continues at coordinate 1,055,196 of NZ_JAMAYE010000002.1, forward strand.
CGACTGCGAGGCCGGCTCGAAGCCGCGCCGCGCGCCGATGCCGTGGCAGACCATGCCGAGCGCCCGGGTGGCGGTGACCCGCGGGTCCTTCTGGCGCAGCGACCCCGCGGCGGCGTTGCGCGGGTTGGCGAAGACCGGCTTGCCCGCGTCGGTCATGGCGGCGTTGAGCCGCTCGAAGGCCGCGGTGGGCAGGAACACCTCGCCGCGGACCTCCACGAGCTCGGGCACCGCGAAGCCCTCGGCGGCGACCAGGCGGTGCGGGATGGAGTCGATGGTCTTCACGTTGGGGGTGACGTCCTCGCCCGTGCTGCCGTCGCCGCGGGTCAGCGCCCTGACCAGGCGGCCCTGCTCGTAGAGCAGGTTGATGGCCAGCCCGTCGACCTTCAGCTCGCACAGCAGCGCCGGGTCGTCGACGCCGTCGCGGGCCAGGCGGGTGTGCCAGGCCGCGAGCTCGTCGTAGGAGAAGGCGTTGTCGAGGCTCTCCATGCGCTGGAGGTGGTCGACGGCGGTGAACTCGGTGCTGACCGCGCCGCCCACCCGCTGCGTGGGCGAGTCGGGGGTGCGCAGCTCGGGGAACTGCTCCTCCAGCTCCTCCAGCCGGCGCATCCGGGAGTCGAAGGCGGCGTCGTCGAGGGTCGGCGAGTCGAGCACGTAGTAGCGCCAGCGGGCGTCCTCGACCTCCTCGCTGAGCCGGCGGTGCTCGTCGCGGGCGTCGTCGCTCACGGGGACAGGCTCGGTCATGGGAGCCATCCTGCCGGGTCGCGCCGACAGCGGCGCACCCCCTTCCGGTCCGGGGCGCCCCGGGCCCATCCACCCCCCGCCGCGGCACCGAAGAAGCACCGTGACCACCCCGCACGCCGATCGCCCCGCACCCTCGCTGACCCGGCTCGACGTCGAGGGCGCTCCCCGGGCGCTCGTGCTGATGCTCCACGGCGGCAAGCCCACCTCGCAGCAGGTCGTCGACGGTCGCAGCGCGTCGTGGCGCCGCGTGGCGGCCCTGCAGCGGGCCATCACCCCCGCCCTGCACGAGGCCGGCGCCTCGACCTGGCTGCTGCGCTACCGCGCCCGCGGGTGGAACCTCGACGGCGCGGGCGCCATCGCCGACGCCCGGTGGGCCCTCGCCCGGGCCCGTGCCGAGCTCGCCGACACCCCCGTCGTGCTGCTCGGTCACTCCATGGGCGCGCGCACCGCCGTGCACGTCGCCGACGACGACCGGGTCGCCGGCGTGGTCGCGCTCGCACCGTGGCTCCCGCCCGACGAGCCCGTGCGCGCCCTCACCGGCCGGCACCTGCTCGCCGCCCACGGCCGCAGCGACAAGATCACCTCGGCCCGCCAGACCGCGGCGTACGTCGAGCGTGCGGCCCGCGTCGCGGCGTCGGCCCGCCTCGTCGACATGGGCCGCGTGGGGCACTACATGTTCCGCCGGGTCGAGGACTGGAACCGCGTGGCCACCGAGGGCGTGCTCGACCTCCTCCAGCACCGGCCCGAGCACCGGCCCGAGCACCGCACCGAGCACCGCACCGAGCACCGCCGCCCCGACTGAGCGCGCACCCCGCCCCTCCCCCCTCCCCCCGCGGGACGCCGGACCGACATCCGCGCGTTGGCGCGGGAACACCTGGGCGTGCCATGCTGTTCGGGATGGAACGGAACCGTTTCGTTTCATCCAGGTGAACGGACCGCACGACCAGACGTGGAGCAGCCATGACCCCCGCCGAGACCCGACCGCGCGTCGAGGGAGACCGCGAGCAGGAGATCCTCGACGCCACCCTCGAGCTGCTGGGCGAGGTCGGCTACGACCGCCTCACCATGGACGCCGTCGCCACCCGGGCCAAGGCGTCGAAGGCGACGCTCTACCGCCGCTGGGGCGGGGGCAAGGTGGCCCTGGTCATCGACGCCCTCAAGGCGGCCAAGCAGCAGCCCGACCTGCCCGACACCGGGAGCCTGCGCGAGGACCTGCGCGCCGCCTTCTGCGGGATGGGCGGTCTGACCGACGACGAGACGGTCTCGCACTTCACCAGCATCCTCACCGCGATCAGCGTCGACCCGGAGTTCGCCACCGCCTTCCGCCGCGACGTCCTCGAGGCCAAGATCGCCGGCTCCCGCACGATCTGGGAGCGGGCCCGCGCCCGGGGCGAGCTGCGCGACGACGTCGACCTCGAGCTCATCGAGCCGGCCCTGGCCGGCATCGTCATGCACCGCGTCTTCCTGCTCGGGCGAGCGCCCGACGCCGACACCATCACGCGGGTGATCGACCAGATCATCCTCCCCGCGGCGACCCGCCGACCCTGACCGGGCCCGCCCGCTCCACCACGTCTCCACCACGTCTCGACCAGACCAAGGACATCCCATGACCGACACCGCACCGCCCGACCAGCAGGCAGGGGCGCACGAGCCGCGCCAGCTCCGCCTCGGCTGGGCCCTCGTCGTGATCTCGATCGCGCAGCTGATGGTCGTGCTCGACGCCACCATCGCCAACATCGCCCTGCCCTTCATCGGCGCCGACCTCGACATCGACCAGGCCAACCTCACCTGGATCGTCACCGGCTACGCCCTGGCCTTCGGCGGCCTGCTGCTCCTCGGTGGCCGCCTCGGCGACCTCTACGGCCGCCGCCGCGTCTTCATGATCGGCCTGGTCGTCTTCGCGGTCGCCTCGCTGCTCGGCGGCATCGCCACCAACGAGCCGCTGCTGCTCGCGGCCCGTGGCCTCCAGGGCCTCGGCGCGGCGCTCGCCTCGCCCGCCGCCCTGGCGCTCATCACCACGACCTTCCCGGCCGGCCCCGCGCGCAACCGCGCCTTCGCCGTCTACGCCGCCATGTCGGGCGCCGGCGCGGCCGTGGGCCTCATCCTCGGCGGCTGGCTCACCGGCATCTCCCCGCAGCTGCTCGGCGTCGACGTCGACGGCTGGCGCCTCACCTTCCTCATCAACGTCCCGATCGGCCTGGTCGCCGCCGCCCTCGCCCCGCGCTTCCTCAACGAGTCCGAGGGCACCGAGGGCCAGCTCGACGTGCCCGGCGCCGTCACCGGCACCCTGGGTCTGCTCGGCCTGGTCTACGGCCTGACCCGCGCCGGCGAGGAGGCCCACGGCTGGGGCGACACCTGGACCATCGCCTCGCTGGTGGCCGGCGTCGCGCTGCTGGTGGCCTTCGCGTTCGTGGAGTCGCGTGCGGCCCACCCGCTGCTGCCGATCCGCATCTTCCAGAACCGCACCCGTGCGGCCAGCTTCCTGGTGATGATGCTCGTGCCGGCCGCGATGTTCGCGATGTTCTTCTTCCTCAGCCTCTTCATCCAGCAGGTCGTGGGCTACAGCCCGCTGCACACCGGCTTCGCGTTCCTGCCGTTCTCGGTGGGCATCGTGATCGGCGCGGGCCTGTCGTCGAACCTCGTCAACCGCATCGACCCGCGCTTCATCGCCGGCACCGGCACGCTGCTGGCCGCGATCGCGCTCTTCGGCTTCTCGCGGCTCTCGGTCGACGAGTCGAGCGCCAACCTGCTCCAGGCCGTGATGCCGGGCGGCCAGCCCGTGGGCGAGGACCTCAACTACTGGGCCTCGATCTTCCCCTTCATCGTGCTGATGAGCTTCGGCATGGGCATGGTCTTCGTGCCGCTGACCCTCACCGCCGTCCACCACGTGCGCGCCGAGGACAGCGGCATCGGCTCGGGCGTGCTCAACACCATGCAGCAGGTCGGCGGCGCCCTCGGCCTCGCCGTGCTCGCCACCGTGTCGCTGCACTTCGCCAGCGGCCGGGGCGAGGAGCTCTCCCCCGACCTGCTCGCGGCCGCGCAGCAGCAGGGCCTCAGCGGCGACCAGATCCCGCAGGTCGTCGGCGCCGCCACGCAGCTCGGCTCCTTCACCGACGGCGCGACCGCGGCCTTCCTCGTCGGCTCGGCGATGATCCTGGTCGGCTCGCTCATCGTGTGGCTCTTCCTCGACGTCAAGCACGAGGAGCTCGCCACCGACGGCCCCGAGGGCGCCCCGGTGCACCTGGGCTGACGCCCGCACCCCACCGCTCGACGCCACGGGCCCGGTCACCTCGGTGACCGGGCCCGTGGCGTCGGTGCCCGTGCCGCCCGGGTGCGGCCCGGGTGCGGCCGTCGTACGGCGGAGCCCTCAGCTCAGGCGGCGCGCGGTGTCGCTCGACAGGGCCAGCGCGCGGCGCGACCAGGCGACGTCGGCGCCGGCGAGGCCGCACGCCGGGCTGACGAGCAGCTGCCCGGAGACGGTGCCGGGGTCGATCCCGAGCATGTCGAGCCAGCGCTCGACCCGCTCGACGAGCGCCCTCTCCCCCGCCTCGGGCCCGGCCGCGGCGGCGGTGGTCGGCACGATGCCGAGCACGACGCTGTCGCCGGCCTCGAGCGCCTCGCCGAGGGCGTCGTGGTCGGCGGCGGTCATCAGTGACAGGTCGACGGCGAGGCCGCGGGCCCCGGCGCCGCGCAGGAGTCCGAGAGGTGTGCCGGCGGCGCAGGTGTGCACCCACGCCTCGCCGCCCGCCTCGGTCGCGGCGCCGAGCACCCAGCCGAGAGCGTCGGAGGCCTCGGGCGGGTGCACGGTGCGGTGGCGGCCGAAGCCGGACGCGGTGGGCACCCGGGCGTCGAGCACCGCGGCCAGCGCGGGCTCGTCGACCTGCACGACGAGCCGGGTGACGTCGGGCAGGCGCCGCCGCACGTCGCGCACGTGGTCGCGCACGCCCTCGGCCAGCGCCTGGGCCAGCTCGCGGCGCGCCCCGGCGTCGGCCAGCAGCTTGTCGCCGCGGGGCCGCTCCACGGTGGCGGCCAGGGTCCACGGCCCGGCCACCTGGATCTTGAAGGAGCCCGACAGGCCCTGGGCCTGCTCCTCCAGCACGTCGAGGTCCTGGGCGAGCAGGCTGCGGGCGCGCCGGTGGTCGACCCCGGCGCCGCCGCCGGTCAGGCGCCAGCCGGCGGGCTGGAGGTCGGCACCCAGCTCGGCCAGCACCGCGAGGCCGCGCCCGGTCATCGAGGCGGTGGCGCCGCGGCCGGGCAGCTCCACGAGGTGGGGCAGGTCGGGAAGGCTGTCGAGCACGGTGCGCGTCGCCTCGGCGACGGCGGCGTCGTCGTCGCCGGGCATCGAGCCGATGCCGGTGGCGGCGGTCATGCGGCGCTCACGCGGCGACCCGGGTGGTCGCGGTGATGGTGGCGGAGCCGACGACGCGGGTGCCGTCGTAGAAGACCGCGGCCTGGCCGGGGGCGATGCCGGAGGCGTGGTCGAGCAGCTCGACGCGCACCCGGTCGCCGTCGTGCACCTCGACCCGGGCGCGGTGCTCGGCGCCGTGGGCGCGCAGCTGCACGGTGACCGCGGGGCCCTCCAGCACCCGCGGCACGGTGCCGCACCAGCGGGGGCGGTCGGCCTCCAGGGCGCTCACCGCGAGCCGCTCGCGCGGCCCGACGCGCACGGTGCCCTCCACCGGCTCGATGTCGAGCACGAAGCGCGGCCGCCCGTCGGGGGCGGGCACCCCGAGCCGCAGCCCCTTGCGCTGGCCGATGGTGAAGCCGAACGTGCCGTCGTGGCGGCCCAGCTCTTCCCCCGTGGCGTCGTCGACGATGGCGCCGCCGTGGTTGGGCGCGCGGTCGCCGAGCTTCTCGCGCAGCCAGCCGGCGTTGTCGCCGTCGGCGACGAAGCAGATGTCGTGGCTGTCGGGCTTGTCGGCCACGAGCAGCCCGCGCCGCTCGGCCTCGGCGCGCACGGCGGGCTTGGGGGTGTCGCCGAGGGGGAAGAGCGAGTGGACCAGCTGCTGCTGGTCGAGCACCCCGAGCACGTAGGACTGGTCCTTGCCGGCGTCGGCGGCGCGGTGCATCTCGACCAGGCCGTCGGTGCCCGTGCGCAGCTGCGCGTAGTGGCCGGTGGCGACGGCGTCGAAGCCCAGCGCGAGGGCCCGGTCGAGCACGGCGGCGAACTTGATCCGCTCGTTGCACCGCAGGCACGGGTTGGGCGTGCGGCCGGCGGCGTACTCGTCCATGAAGTCCTCGACCACGTCGGCGTGGAAGCGCTCGGAGAGGTCCCAGACGTAGAACGGGATGCCGATGACGTCGGCCGCGCGGCGGGCGTCGTTGGCGTCCTCGATGGTGCAGCAGCCGCGAGCGCCCGAGCGGTACGACGCCGGGTTGCGCGACAGCGCAAGGTGGATGCCGGTGACGTCGTGGCCCGCCTCGGCCGCGCGGGCCGCGGCCACCGCGGAGTCGACGCCGCCCGACATGGCGGCGAGGACCTTCACAGCCGCGCCGCCCGGGCCCGCGCCACGACGGGGCCGATGGCCTCCAGCACGGCGTCGACGTCGGCGTCGGTGGAGGTGTGGCCCAGGGAGAAGCGCAGCGAGCTGCGGGCCTCGTCGTCGGGGTGGCCCATGGCCAGCAGCACGTGGGAGGCCTGCGGCACGCCGGCCGAGCAGGCCGAGCCGGTGGAGCACTCGATGCCGCGCGCGTCGAGCAGCATGAGCAGCGAGTCGCCCTCGCAGCCGGGGAAGGACAGGTGGGCGTTGCCGGGCAGCCGCTCGACCGGGTCGCCGTTGAGCACCGCCCCGGGCACGGCGGCCAGCAGGCCGGCCACGAGACGGTCGCGCAGGGCCGCCACCCGCTCCGCGTGGGCGGCCTGGTGCTCCACGGCGTGCGCGACCGCGGTGGCGAAGCCCGCGATCGCGGGGGTGTCGATGGTGCCGCTGCGGATGTCGCGCTCCTGCCCGCCACCGTGCACCAGGGCGGTCACCTCGACCTGGCGGCGCACCAGCAGCGCGCCCACGCCGTAGGGGCCGCCGACCTTGTGGCCGGTGACGGTCATCGCGTCGAGCCCGGAGGCCGCGAAGTCCAGCGGCACGGCGCCGAGGGCCTGCACGGCGTCGCTGTGCACCGGGATCCCGTGGGGCGCGGCGAGCGCGACGACCTCGGCCACCGGCTGCAGGGTGCCGACCTCGTTGTTGCCCCACATCACCGACACCAGCGCCACCGAGGCGGGGTCGCGCTCGATGGTGGCGCGCAGCGCGTCGAGGTCGACCCGGCCCTCGCCGTCGACCGCGAGCAGCTCGACCTCGGCGCCCTCGTGCTCCCCCAGCCAGTGCACGGGGTCGAGCACCGCGTGGTGCTCCACCGCGGTGGCCAGCACCCGCACGCGACGCGGGTCGGCGCTGCGGCGCGACCAGAAGATGCCCTTGACCGCGAGGTTGTCGGCCTCGGTGCCGCCGGAGGTGAAGACGACCTCGCCGGGCCGGCAGCCCACCGCGTGCGCGATCTGCTCGCGGGCCTCCTCCACCACGCGCCGGGCGTGGCGGCCCGAGGCGTGCAGCGAGCTGGGGTTGCCCACGTCGGCCAGGTGCCGCGTCATGGTCTCGATCGCGGCCGGCACCATCGGGGTGGTGGCGGCGTGGTCGAGGTAGACGGGAGTGGCGGTCATGTCCCTCCCAGGGTACGGCGGGGCCGCTCAGCCCACGACCACGAGGTCGGCCACGAGGGCGAGGTGGTCGGTGCCCCCGATCTCCACGGTGCGGGTGTCGAGGGCCAGCACGTCCTCGCCCACGAGCACGTGGTCGATCGCCACCGAGGTGGGAAGCGGCACCCCGAGCACGGGGAACAGCCCGTTGGCCGGCCAGGTGGGCTGCCAGCCGGCGTTGGTCTCGGCGGCCGCGTCGGCGTAGCCGTCGTCGAGGAGGCGGCGCATCGGCGCGTGGTCGAGGGTGGCGTTGAAGTCGCCGACGACGACGTCGGCGTCGGTGTCGCGGGCGACGTCGCGCAGCAGGTCGAGGTCGGCGTGCCAGCGCTCGGGGTCGACCGGGGCGGCGGGGTGCACGGCCAGCAGCCGCACGGTCGCGTCCCCGAGGTCGACCTCGACGCCCCAGGTCTGGGTGAAGGTGTCCACCGCGGTCGCCTCGCCGAGCGGCGCCCGCGACAGCACCATCGTGCCGTCGATCGAGGCACCGGTCTCCCCGATCCGCTCGGGCAGCAGCTCGTCGAGCCCGGCGCGCTCCATGTCGGCCAGCACGTCGTCGGTGACCTCCTCCAGCACCAGCACGTCGACGTCGGCGTCGACCGCCGCGCGCACGACCTCGGCGCCGTCGGCCCGCCCCTTGAGCAGGTTGGCCGTCATCACCGTCACCCGCGCACCGTCGCCCGCGTCGGGCGGCGTGCCCGCCACCAGCGGCGACCACCACCACGCGTGCAGCCCCCCGAGGCCCAGCACCACGAGGGCCGCGACGACGGCCGGGCCGCGGCGGCCGCTGCGGCCGCGGGTGAGCGCCCGGCCCAGCAGGAGCAGCAGGGCTGCGGCGTACAGGGGCAGGGCGAGGGGGGTGAAGGCGACCGCCTGCACCGCCCAGCCGGGCCTCGGGTCGGTAGACCTCAGCGCGGTGAGCAGCAGGGCGGGCCCGAGGGTCGCCGCCAGCAGGAGCCACCACACCGCGCCTCGCCACCGCACGGGGCCGAAGGTAGCAACGGGCCCCAGCCCGACCTGGACCGGCGACGTGGGCCGGTGGGTGCTCAGAGCACGACGAGGGCGTCGCGGTGCACGAGCTCGCGCTCGTAGGAGCGGCCGAGCAGCCCGGGCACCTCCGTGGCGTCGACGTTGACCAGCCCGCGCGCCACCGGGCGGCCCTCGGGGTCGACCAGGTCGACCGGGTCGCCGGCGTGGAAGACCCCGGTGTGACCGGTGACCCCGGCGGCCAGCAGCGAGGCGCGGCGCTCGACCACCGCGCGCACGGCGCCGGCGTCGAGCACGAGGGTGCCGCGGGGCTCGGTGGCGTGGGCCAGCCACAGCAGCCGGGTCGGGCGGCGCCTGCCGGTGCTGTGGAAGAGCGTGCCGACGGGCTCGCCGGCGACGGCCTCGCCGGCCCGGGCCGCAGAGGTCAGCACCACCGGGATGCCGGCGCCGGTGGCGATGCGGGCGGCCTCGACCTTGGTCTCCATGCCGCCGGTGCCGACGCCCGCGGCGCCGGTGGACCCGATCCGCACCCCGCCGAGGTCGTCGAGTCCGTGGACCTCCGGCACCAGCGCGCTGCCGGGCTCGCGGGGGTCGGCGTCGTAGAGCCCGTCGACGTCGGAGAGCAGCACGAGCAGGTCGGCGTGCACGAGGTGGGAGACCAGAGCGGCGAGGCGGTCGTTGTCGCCGAAGCGGATCTCCGAGGTCGCCACCGTGTCGTTCTCGTTGACGATGGGCAGCACACCGAGCTCGAGGAGCTTGGCGAAGGTCTGGTAGGCGTTGCGGTAGTGCGAGCGCCGGGTGACGTCGTCGGCGGTGAGCAGCACCTGGCCGGCGGTGAGGTCGTGGCGGCGCAGCTCCTCGGTGTAGCGGTGCACCAGCAGGCCCTGGCCGACCGCCGCGGCCGCCTGCTGGGCGGCCAGGCCGCGCGGACGACGAGCCAGGCCCAGCGGCGCCAGGCCGGCGGCGATGGCTCCTGAGGACACCAGCACCACCTCGGCGCCGCGGGCGCGGGCGGCGGCCAGCGCGTCGACCAGGGCACGGACCCGCTCGGGGTCGATCCCGCCGGCGGCGGTGGTCAGCGACGACGAGCCGACCTTGACCACGATCCGGCGCGCGGCCAGCACGACCTCGCGACCGGCGCCGCCGCTCACCGGCCGGGGTCCTGCTCGGACCAGTCCGGGTCCTCGCTCCCGCCGATCTCGTACGACGAGGGCCCGTAGGTCTGGCCCTTGCGCTCGGCGTCGAGACGGCGCGCCACGTCGGCGCGGGTCTCGCCCTCGGCGCGGTGCTCCATGGCCTCGTCGATCTCGCGGCGGCGGCTGGCCGCCGGGCGGGAGTGGTCGATGCGCTGGTCCTCGCCGCGGCGACCGAGCATCTCGGCGCCGGCGTCCATGCCGGGCTTGAAGTCGAAGACGACGGCGTTGTCGGGGTCGCCGATGAGCACGGCGTCGCCCTCCTGGGCGCCCATCGACAGCAGCTTCTCCTCCACGCCGAGCCGGTCGAGGCGGTCGGCGAGGAAGCCGACGGCCTCGTCGTTGCTGAAGTCGGTCTGGCGCACCCACCGCTCGGGCTTGGTGCCGCGCACGCGCCAGCCGTCGACGGTCTGGGAGACGGTGAAGTCGCCGCTGCCGTCGGCGCCCTGGGGCCGCAGCACGATGCGGGTGGTCTCCACCGCAGGCTTCGCGGCGCGCGCCGCGGCCACGATCTCGGCCATCGCGAAGGTCAGCTCACGCAGGCCCTCGCCGGAGGCGGCGGAGATCGGGATGACGCGCAGGCCGCGCTCGCGCAGGTCGTCGATGGTGATGTCGGAGAGGTCGCGGCCGTCGGGCACGTCGATCTTGTTGAGCGCGACCAGGCGCGGGCGGTCCTCGAGGCCGCCGTAACGGCTCAGCTCGTTCTCGATGACGTCGAGGTCGTCGACGGGGTTGCGACCCGGCTCGATGGAGGCGGTGTCGATGACGTGCACGAGCGCCGCGCAGCGCTCGATGTGGCGCAGGAAGTCGTGGCCCAGGCCGCGGCCCTCGCTGGCGCCCTCGATGAGGCCGGGCACGTCGGCGACGGTGAAGGTGGTGTCGCCGCCGGTGACGACGCCCAGGTTGGGCACCAGGGTGGTGAAGGGGTAGTCGGCGATCTTGGGCCGCGCCCGCGAGATCGCGGCGATCAGGCTCGACTTGCCGGCGCTGGGGAAGCCCACGAGGCCGATGTCGGCGACGACCTTGAGCTCGAGCACGATCTCGAGCTCGTCGCCGGGCTCACCGAGCAGCGCGAAGCCGGGGGCCTTGCGCTTGGAGGAGGCCAGCGCGGCGTTGCCGAGACCGCCGCGCCCGCCCTGGGCGATGACCAGCTCGGTGCCGGGCCCGACCATGTCGGCCAGCACCTCGCCGCGCGGGTCGGCCACCACGGTGCCGTCGGGCACCGGCAGCACGAGGTCGGCGCCGTGGCCGCCGTTGCGGTGGGCGCCGGCGCCGTGCCCGCCGTGCTCGGCGCGACGCTTGGGGCTGTGGTGGTAGTCGAGCAGCGTGGTCACGTCGGGGTCGACGCGCAGGATCACCGAGCCGCCGGGGCCCCCGTTGCCGCCGTCGGGGCCGCCGAGGGGCTTGAACTTCTCACGGTGCACCGAGGCCACACCGTTGCCTCCCCGGCCTGCGCTGATGTGCAGCGTGACCCGGTCGACGAACGTGGGGACAGCCATGGTGCCTTCTCTCGGTGGTGGTGCTCAGAGGTGGTGCTCAGGGGTGCTGCTCAGGGGTGCTGCGGACGACGAAGGGCGCCCCGGAGGTCCGGGACGCCCAACGTGGAAGAGCCTGGTGTGCCAGGTGGGAGCGTCAGCTCACTCGCCCGGGACGATGTTGACGACGCGACGGCCACGGCGCGTGCCGAACTCGACCGCACCGGCCTGCAGCGCGAACAGGGTGTCGTCGCCGCCGCGGCCGACGCCGCTGCCCGGGTGGAAGTGGGTGCCGCGCTGGCGCACGATGATCTCGCCGGCGTTGACCAGCTGGCCGCCGTAGCGCTTGACGCCGAGGCGCTGGGAGTTGGAGTCGCGACCGTTCTTGGTGGACGCCGCGCCCTTCTTGTGTGCCATGTCGAATCCTTTGGTGTGCGCTGCAGGAAGCCTGAGACCGGGAAGGCTCAGAGGGAGATGTCGGTGACCTTGACCTGGGTGTACTTCTGACGGTGACCCTGGCGCTTCTTGTAGCCGGTCTTGTTCTTGTACTTCTGGATGATGATCTTGGGGCCCTTGGTGGCGCCGAGCACCTCGACGGTCACCGAGGCCTTGTCGAGGGCCGAGGAGTCGGAGGTGACGCTCTCGCCGTCGACGGCGAGGACGACGGGCAGCGTCAGCGTCTCGCCGACCCCGGTCGTCACCTTGTCGATCTCGATGACGTCGCCCACGGCAACCTTCTGCTGCTTGGCGCCTGCGCGCACGATCGCGTACACCGCGGTCTCCTTCGTCGGGTTGTGCTGTGTCAGTTGACAGGTAAGTCGGTGGTCTGGGGCTCCCGTGCCGCCGCACCGGGCCTGACCGGCCGGGCGTCGTGGGTGGTGCCACACAGAAGGGCACGCATCAGCGCACCGAGGACCCATAGTACGGACCCGCCGGGGCGACAGCAATTCGGTGTCGCCCCGGCGGGCCGTGGCGCCGGACGGGCCGGCTCAGCGCTTGCGGGCGCCCTTCTTCTTGACCGGCACGTGCGCGGCCGAGCCCTCCTCCGCGGACTCCTCGGCCTGCTCACCAGTCGCCTCACCGGCGGTCCCACCGGCAGGGGGGCCGGCGGGGCGGGTGGCGCGGCGGGTGCGCGTGCGGGTCACGACGGTCGGCTCGGCCGGCGCCGCGGGCGGCTCCGGGTCGGCCTCCGGCGCGGGCGCCGGGTCGGGGTCAGGGGCCGACTGCGGTGCGGGCTCCGCCGCCGACGTCGGCTCAGGCGCTGCGGCGGGCCGGGCCGCGGTACGACGACGGGTGCGGGTCACCACCGTGGTGGCGGGGGCCTGCGCGGCCTGGGCCTCGCTCACCGCGTCGGGCTCCGGCGGGGCCACCGGCTCGGGCGTCGGGGCCGGCGTCGGCTCCACCGGCGCGACCACGGGGTCCTCGGCCGCGACCGGCTCGGTCACCGTGGGCGCCGTGCGGCTCGCACCGCGGCGACGGCTGCGGGTGACCACCGTCGTCTGCTCGGCCTCCGGCTGCTCGGCCTCCGGCTGCTCGGCCTCGGGCTGCTCGGCCTCGGGCTGCTCGGCGACCGGCTGCTCGGCGACCGGCTGCTCGGGTGCCGCGGCGACCGGGGCCTCGTCCGTCTCGGTGGGCTCGCTCGCCTCGGTCGGCTCGGGGCGCGCCATGGCCGCGATGTCCTTCGGGGAGGGCGGGGTGGGGGGCTTGGAGGCTCCCCCGTCGCCCTGGCCGCCGCTCTGCTCGGCCTGGTCGTCCTGGCCGCGGCCGCGACCGCCGCGCGAGCGGCGTCCGCCCTGGCCGCCGTCGTTGCCGCCGCCGTTGCCGCCGCCGCTGCGGTTGCCACCGCGCCGACCCTCGTCGTCGCGCTTGGGCTCGACGGGCTCGTCGTGGGTGACGATGCCGCGACCCTGGCAGTGCTCGCAGTTGTCGCTGAAGGCCTCGAGCAGTCCGGTGCCGATGCGCTTGCGCGTCATCTGCACCAGGCCCAGCGAGGTCACCTCGGCGACCTGGTGGCGGGTGCGGTCGCGCCCGAGGCACTCCACGAGACGTCGCAGCACGAGGTCGCGGTTGGACTCCAGCACCATGTCGATGAAGTCGACGACGATGATGCCGCCGATGTCGCGCAGCCGGAGCTGGCGCACGATCTCCTCGGCCGCCTCGAGGTTGTTCTTGGTGACGGTCTCCTCGAGGTTGCCGCCCGAGCCGGTGAACTTGCCGGTGTTGACGTCGACGACGGTCATCGCCTCGGTCCGGTCGATCACCAGCGAGCCGCCGGAGGGCAGCCAGACCTTGCGGTCGAGACCCTTGGCGATCTGCTCGTCGACGCGGTAGGTCGTGAAGAGGTCGTGGCCGTTGTGCTCGGCGGGCTCGTAGCGCTGCAGGCGGTCGGCGAGGTCGGGGGCGACGTGCGAGACGTAGCTCTGCACGGTGTCCCAGGCGTCGTCGCCCTGGATGACCAGGGTCGCGAAGTCCTCGGTGAAGAGGTCACGGACCACCTTGAGCGTGAGGTCGGGCTCTCCGTAGAGCAGCTGGGGGGCGCTGCCCTTGGACTTCTTCTCGATGTCCTCCCAGCGCGCCTTGAGCCGCTCGACGTCGCGGGTCAGCTCGTCCTCGGAGGCACCCTCGGCCGCGGTGCGGACGATGACGCCGGCGCCCTCGGGCACGATCTCCTTGAGCAGCGTCTTGAGGCGGTTGCGCTCGGTGTCGGGCAGCTTGCGGGAGATGCCGCTGGTCGTGCCGTCGGGCACGTAGACCAGGAAGCGGCCGGCCAGGCTGATCTGGCTGGTGAGCCGGGCGCCCTTGTGGCCGATCGGGTCCTTGGTGACCTGCACGAGGACCGGCTGACCCGAGGACAGCACCGACTCGATCTTGCGGGGCTGGCCGTCGCGGTGGCCCAGCGCGGACCAGTTGACCTCGCCGGCGTAGAGGACGGCGTTGCGGCCCTTGCCGATGTCGATGAAGGCGGCCTCCATCGAGGGCAGCACGTTCTGCACGCGCCCGATGTAGACGTTGCCGATGATCGAGGTCTGCGACTCGCGGGCGACGTAGTGCTCGACGAGCACCTTGTCCTCGAGCACGCCGATCTGGGTGAGGTCCTCGCGCTGGCGGATGACCATGGTCCGGTCGACCGCCTCGCGACGGGCCAGGAACTCGGCCTCCGACACGATCGGCGCGCGGCGACGGCCGGCCTCGCGACCGTCGCGGCGGCGCTGCTTCTTGGCCTCGAGGCGCGTGGAGCCCGAGATCGCGGTGATCTCGTCCTCGGCCGAGCGCGGCTTGCGCACCCGGGTCACGGTGTTGTCGGGGTCGTCGCCCTGCTCTCCCCCGTCGTCGCCCGAGCGGCGCCGGCGACGACGCCGGCGCGAGGAGCCCTCGCCGGACTCGGTGTCGTCCTTGGCGCCCTGCTCCTGGGGGCCGGTGTCGCCACCCTGGCGCTGACCACCTCGGCCGCCGCCCTGGTTGCCGCCCTGGTTGCCGCCGCCCCGGTTGCCCTGGCGCCCCTGGCCGCCGTCACGGGCGGAGCCCTGGTCGGCGTCCTGGTCGGAGTCCCTCTCCGCGTCGCCGCTGGCGTGCTGGCCCTCGGAGTCGTCCTCGGAGTCGTCCTCGGAGCGGCCGGAGCCCCCGTCGCCGGACTTGCGGCGACGACGGCCACCGCGGCGGCGACGACGTCGGCCGCCACCGCCCTCGGAGCGGTCCTCGTCGGAGTCCTCGGACTCGTCGGCCTCGTCGGCCTCGTCGGCGTCGTCGGGCTCGTCGGTGTCGTCGGCCGACGCGTCGGCGCCGCCCCGGGCGGTGTCGGCCTCGTCGGCGGGCCCGGTGGTGGGAGCCACGCTCGCGGCGACGGCCTCGAGCTCGTCCTCCTCGGGTGCCGCCTCCTGCGGCGCGGCGGTGCGGGTCCCGCCGGCCGAGCGGCTGCGACCGCGGCTGCGCGTGGTCGTCGTGGTGCGGGTGCGCGCGGGGGCGTCGGTGGCCGCCTCGGCGGGTGTCTCGTCGGGAGTCTCGGCCACGACCTCGGTCGGGGTCTCCGCGGGGGCGGGCTCGGGGGCGGGCTCGGGGGTGGGCTCGGTCCGCACGGGAGCCGCGGCCCTGCCCCGGGTGCGGCGGGTCACGGTCGCCTTGGTGGCCTTCGCGGCGTCGGGCGCCTGGAAGAGCACGGCCGGCGCCGCGGCCACCTCGGTCTCAGCGGGCGTCTCGGCGGGCGTCTGGACCGGGGCCTCGGTCACGACGGCCTCGGGCGCCGGCGCCTCGGCGGCGGCCGCCTCCGCGGCCCTGGTCGCCGCGCTCTTGCGGGTGCGGGTCGTGGTGGTGGCCCTCTTCGCGGCCGGCGCCTTCTTGGCGGCACTCTTGCGGGCGGCGGCCTTCTTGGCCGGCTTCTCCGCGGGCGCCTCGCCCGGAGCCTCGGCAGGCGCGTCGACCGCCACCTCGGCGGGGGCGTCCGGGGCGACGTCGGCGGGCGCCGGGTCCGGGGTCGACGGCTCGGCGGCCGCCGCCTTCTTCGTGGTGCGCTTGGCCGGCGCCTTCTTGGCGGCGGCCTTCTTCGCGGGGGCGTCGGCGGCGGTCTTCTTGGCGGCCGTCTTCTTCGCGGTCGTCTTCTTGGCCGCGGCCTTGCGGGTCGTCACGGTGACGGTGGGGGCCGTGTCGGCGCCCGTGTCGGTGGTGACGTCCTCGCCCAGGTTCTCGTCGGGCATGTGGTGCTCCTCTGCCCGGGCGGCGCACTGGCGACCCGGACGTGTCAGACGTCGGCCCGCAGGAGGTCCGGGGCACGACGCGTAAGCCTTCGGTGGCGGCGACACCCTCCGCGGTGCGTCACTGGACGCGTCGTCGTCGCCTGCCGCGGTCGCTGGGCCTGCCCCGGGAGGATCCCGGAGCCGGGGGCCGACTCGCTGTCACCGAGCCTGCCGGGCCGCGTCGCGGTCTGGCGCCGACGTCGCACCCACTGTGCCGACCCCGAGAGTGCGGGCCGGCGAGAACGTCGTCGGGTCGTCGTCCGCGGCAGGTTCCACCGGTGCGACGACCGTGGCGAGTATCGCACACGGGCCGTCGATCCAGGTCATGTCCGCGCTGCGAGCGGGTCGCCGACCGTGCCGGTCGACTCCTCCAGCGGACCCTGGGCCAGCCGGGTCAGCAGCGGAGCGGGCCCCGCCTGGAGGCCGCCGACGGCCGCCAGGCCGGTGAGCACGTCGTCGGGCCGCACCGAGGGCACGCCGTGGCGCAGCACCAGGTCGAGCGTCGAGCGCGCCCCCACCCCCGCACCCGTCACGGGGCCGGCCTCGAGGCTGAGCACGGCGGCGCGGCAGTCGAAGGTGCGCAGACCCTTCTTGGTCATCCGCTCGACCTCCACCGACTCCTGCCCCAGGAAGGCCTCGACCGCAGCCCCGGCGTCCGACTCCTCCGCGGCGACGTCGAGACGCCAGTGGCTGGCCTGGAGCAGGTCGGCGAGCGAGCCCCCGGGAGAGACCGCGACCTCGAGGATGTCGAGCCCGTCGGGCAGCGCCTCCTCCAGCGACGCCCGGACCGCGGCGACGTCGACGACCTCGGCGAGCCCGATCTCGAGGTACTCCGCCTCGCTCGCGGAGCCCGTCGGTGCTGCCCCGGCGTAGGAGATGCGGGGGTGGGGGTTGAAGCCGGAGGAGTAGGCCATCGGCACGCGGGCGCGGAAGACGGCGCGCTCGAAGGCGCGGCTGAAGTCGCGGTGGCTGGTGAAGCGGAGGCGTCCGCGCTTGGCGTAGCGGATGCGCAGGCGCTGGACCGGAGGGGCTTGCTGCTCGGGCTGCTCTCGCACCCGCACAGGCTACGAGAGGTCAGGCCGGCGCCCGCATCGCCGGCGAGGGGTAGACCGTGCCGACGCGCTCACCAGCGAGCCAGTCGGACAGCCGGTCGGCCTCGGCCTCCAGCGCGGCGCGCCCGGCGGCGGGGACCTCCTCGAGCAGGCGCACGAGCACGCGCCCCGCCTCGTCCTGCACCCAGCAGCCCACGACGCGACCGTCCCACCACGCGGTGGTGCCGGCGTTGCCGTTGCGGTCGAAGAGCGCGTCGCGGTGCGGGCCGAGGTAGAAGGCGCGCTCCTTCCAGCCCATGACCGTGGGGTCGAGCACGGGCAGCAGCGCCGCCCAGGGCCCGACCTCCTGGCTCCGGGCCCCGTCGAGCGGGTGGGCGAGGAGGTCGTCGTCGGGGAGCAGCCACCCGGTGGCTCCGCCGTCGAGGGCGACCTCCACGGCCTCGAGGCGCGCGAGCGCCGCCCGCACGATGCCCTTGGTCGAGCCCAGCCACCACACCAGGTCGGCCTCGGTGCCCGGCCCGAAGGCGCCGAGCCAGCGGCGCACCAGCTCGGCCCAGCCGTCGGAGGCCGACCACGGTCGGGGCTCCTCCCCCAGCCACGCCGCCATCGGCGCCCAGCGCGGCCGGGAGACGCGCCAGTGACCCGTGTTGACCCCCCGCACCACCTCGGCCTCGGCGCCCAGCAGGGTCAGGAGCCGGCTCACCGTCGGGGGCACCGACGACGAGGGCGCGCCCGCCGCGGGCGCCGGCGCCGCCAGCGCCGGCACGGCGGCCCTGACCTCGGCCGCCGGGCGACCCTCCACGGAGCCCGCCACCACGCCGAGCACCTCCCGGCGGGCACGCTCGACCCAGGCGGCGCCCCCGCCCGGGTCCGCCAGGCCGTGGGCCTCGGCGTCCTTGGCCAGGCGCGCCCGCTCGGTGCCGGCCACCCGTGCGGAGGCGCTCCCCCAGGCCGCGGGGAGCAGGTCGCGCGGCAGCACGAAGAGGGTCCGGCGCATCGCCAGCTGCTTGACCAGGGTGCGCTCCTCGTGGAGCGCACGCTCCACGTCGGAGCGCCGCAGCCCGTCGACCCGCGCCTGCAGCGAGAGGTGCACCGTGGCGGGCTCGGTGGCGTGGAGCACCGCGACCGCACGGGTGGCGTCCTCGGCGTCGGCGCGACGCCGCGCCGGGTCGATGCCGTGGCGCAGGGCGATGCGGTCGCGACGCTGCCGGTCGCTCACGTGGAGCACGACCCCATCCTGCCCCCACCGCCCGTCGTGCGTCGTGGGTGCGGTGCCAGCATGGGCCCGGTGAGCTCCCCCCGCCCCGCCACCCGCCCCGCCACCCGCCGCGCCACCCGCCACGTCGCTCGCACCGTGCCCCTCGTCCTCGTGGGCGTGCTGCTGCTGGCGCTCAACCTGCGCCCCGCCGCCGTGAGCGTCGGCCCGGTGCTGGCCGAGGTCAGGAGCGGTCTCGGCCTCGGGGCCGGCGAGGCCAGCCTGCTCACCTCGCTGCCGGTGCTGGCCTTCGCCGTGCTCGGTGCCCTCGCACCGGCCACGGCGGCGCGCGTCGGACTGCACCGCACGACCCTGCTCACCCTGCTCGCCGCGGCGGCCGGGCTGGTGGCGCGGGTGCTGACCGACGACGACGTGGTGTTCCTGGCCGCCTCCCTGCTCGCGGTGGGCGGCATGGCGATGGCCAACGTGCTGCTGCCGTCGCTGGTCAAGCTGCACTTCCCCGACCGCATCGGACCGGTCACCTCGCTCTACACCGCAGCCCTCGCCGTGGGTCTCACCCTCGCACTGACCCTCACCGTGCCGATCTCCGAGGCCGGCGGCGGCTTCCGCTGGGGCCTGGGCACGTGGGCCCTGCTGGCGGTGATCGCGGCGCTGCCGTGGGTCGCGCTGGTGCGACGCGACCGCGCGGTCGAGCGCGGCGGCTCGCGCGTGTCCTTCCTCGACGTCGCACGCACGCGACTGGGCTGGGCGATGGCGGGCTGCTTCGGGCTCCAGGCGCTCCAGGCCTACGCGATCTTCGGCTGGTTCGCCCAGCTGTGGCGCGACGCCGGCTGGTCGCCGACCGCCGCGGGGGCGCTGGTGGGCCTGCTGGCCGGCACCGGCATCCCGCTGTCGCTGTGGCTGCCGCGGCTGATGGCCACCACCCGCCGCCCCCGCGCCCTGCTGCTGGGGGTGATCGGCACCTACCCCGTCGCCTACCTGGGCATGGTGCTGAGCCCGTGGTGGACCGCACCGCTGTGGGCCGTCGTCGCCGGGGTCGGCGCCTGCACCTTCCCCCTCGTGCTCACGCTCATCGGGCTGCGCGCCCGGACCCCCGAGGGCACGGCGGCGCTCTCGGCCTTCAGCCAGTCGGTCGGCTACCTGCTCGCCGCCCTCGGCCCCTTCGCCGTGGGGCTGCTCAACGAGGCCACCGGGGGCTGGACCGTGCCGCTGCTCGTGCTCACCGCGCTCGTGCTCCCCATGGCCGTCCTGGGGGCCTACGTCGCCCGTCCGGTGTTTCTCGAGGACGCCCTCCCGCCGGCGCGCCGCGCCCTACAGTGAGCGCGTGACGACACCTCCCCACGGCCCCGGCGACCAGAGCGGCGCCGACGGCGACCCGGCCGGCCCGCCGTCGCCGTACGGCCAGCCCACCCCCTACGGCCAGCCCGGGGGGTCGCCGTACGGCCAGCCTGCGGGGTCGCCGTACGGCCAGCCCGGGGCCCAGCCCGCCGGGCCCTACGGCCAGAGCTACCCCGGTGGCCCGTCGGGCCCGTCCGGCTCGCAGGGCACCGACACCCTCTCCGTCGTGGCGCTGGTGCTGAGCTTTACCTGCTGCCTGTCCTTCGTCGGCGCGATCCTCGGCCTCGTCGGGCTGGGCCGCACCAAGGAGGGCCGCGCCAAGGGCCGCTGGGCCGCGGTCACCGCCATCGTCGTGGGCCTGCTCGGCACCCTCGCGCTCATCGGCGGCATCGTCGCCCTCGTCACCGTGGGCACCAGCCTGACCACCCTCGACGACCTCGAGGCCGGCACCTGCCTCACCGCCGACGGACTGACCGACGACTCCGAGGAGAACGTCACCGACATCCGCGAGGTCGACTGCACCGAGGCCCACGACGGAGAGGTCGTGGCCACCGAGGTCGTCGACGGCGAGCCCACCGGCTGCGCCGAGCTGGCCAGCGCCGAGGGCTACGACGGCACCAACGTCGACATCTCCCGCATGACCCTCATCCCGATCTCCGAGCAGGTCCCGCCGCAGGACGGCGACCGGGTGGTCTGCGTGGCCTACAACACCGACGGGTCCTCCCTCGTTGCCCCGCTCCTGGGCGCCGCCTCCTGACCCCGCTCCCGAGGACGCCGGGTCAGAGGACGGGTCAGACGACGGCGAGCGGCAGCAGCTGGCGCCCGGTGGGGCCGATCTGGATCTCGGTGTCCATCTCGGGGCACACGCCGCAGTCGTAGCAGGGGGTCCAGCGGCAGTCCTCGACCTCGACGTCGGAGGAGGGGTCGATGGCGTCCTCCCAGTCGGCCCAGAGCCAGTCCTTGTCGAGGCCGGAGTCGAGGTGGTCCCACGGGAGGGTCTCGTCGTAGCCGCGCTCGCGCACGGTGTACCAGTCGACGTCGACGCCGGTGCCCGCCAGCGCCTGCGCGGCGGCCTGCATCCAGCGGTCGTAGGAGAAGTGCTCGCTCCAGCCGTCGAAGCGGCCCCCGTCGCGCCAGACCTGCTCGATGACGGCGCCGACGCGGCGGTCGCCGCGGGAGAGGAGTCCCTCGACGATGCCGGGCTTGCCGTCGTGGTAGCGGAAGCCGATCGCGCGGGCGAACTTCTTGTCGGCGCGCACGGTCTCGCGCAGCTGGCGCAGCCGGTCGTCGGTGGTCTCGTGGTCGAGCTGCGCGGCCCACTGGAAGGGGGTGTGCGGCTTGGGCACGAACCCGCCGATGGAGACCGTGCAGCGGATGTCGTTGCGCCCGGAGACCTCGCGGCCCTTGGCGATGACCCGCTTGGCCAGGTCGGCGATCTGGAGCACGTCCTCGTCGGTCTCGGTGGGCAGGCCGCACATGAAGTAGAGCTTCACCTGCCGCCAGCCGTGGGAGTACGCCGCCGCGACGGTGCGGATCAGGTCCTCCTCGGTGACCATCTTGTTGATCACCTTGCGCAGCCGCTCCGAGCCGCCCTCGGGGGCGAAGGTCAGGCCCGAGCGCCGGCCGTTGCGGGAGAACTCGTTGGCCAGGGAGATGTTGAAGGCGTCGACGCGCGTCGAGGGCAGCGAGAGCGAGACGTTGGTGCCCTCGTAGCGGTCGGCCAGGCCCTTGGCGACCTCGCCGATCTCGGTGTGGTCGGCGCTGGAGAGCGAGAGCAGGCCGACCTCCTCGAAGCCCGTCGTGCGGATGCCGTTCTCGACCATCGCGCCGATGGTCTCGATGGAGCGCTCCCGCACCGGGCGCGTGATCATGCCGGCCTGGCAGAAGCGGCAGCCGCGGGTGCAGCCGCGGAAGATCTCGACCGAGAAGCGCTCGTGGACGGTCTCGGCCAGCGGCACCAGCGGCTTGGCGGGGTAGGGCCAGGCGTCGAGGTCCATGAGCGTGTGCTTGCGCACGCGGTGGGGCACGCCGGGCACGGTCGGCACGACGGCCTCGAGCGTGCCGTCGGCGGCGTAGGAGACGTCGTAGAAGCGGGGCACGTAGATGTTGCCGCTCACCGCGAGCCGGCGCAGCAGCTCGTCGCGACCCGAGGCCATGTCGCCGGCCGGGCGGCCCTGGGCCTTCCAGTCGCGCACGACCTCCGAGATCGCCAGCACGACCTCCTCACCGTCGCCGAGCACGGCGGCGTCGACGAAGTCGGCGATGGGCTCGGGGTTGAAGGCGGCGTGGCCACCGGCGAGCACGATGGTGTCGCCGTCGGTGCGGTCGGCGGCGTGCAGCGGGATGCCCGCGAGGTCGAGGGCGTTGAGCATGTTGGTGTAGCCCAGCTCGGTGGAGAAGCTCAGCCCGAGCACGTCGAAGTCGCGCACGGGGCGGTGGGCGTCGACGGTGAACTGCGGGATCGGCCCCTGCGCGTCGCCGCGCCGCATGATCTCCTCCAGGTCGGGCCACACCGCGTAGGTGCGCTCCGCGACGATCCAGTCACGCTCGTTGAGCACCTCGTAGAGGATCTGGACGCCCTGGTTGGGCAGGCCGACCTCGTAGGCGTCGGGGTACATCAGCGCCCAGCGCACGGTCTCGCCGCCGTCGGTGCTCTCGGCCGCGCAGTCCCAGGCCTTGACGGTGGAGTTGAGCTCGCCGCCGACGTACTGGATCGGCTTCGACACGCTCGGCAGGAAGGGCTCGAGACGGGAGAAGACGCTCTCGCCGAGCACGCGGCTCTCGGCGGAGCCCAGGGTCGGGGACATGCAGCAACCTCACAGCGGGTCGTGGTGGCGTCCGGGGGTCCCCGGACGCGCTCCGGACAAGGTCTCAGGGTACGTCAGCCCCGCGGAGCCGACCGAGTCCGCGCGTCTAGGCTCGTGCCATGACCGACACGAGCGTCCGCGGCCGGTTCCAGTGGACGGTCGTGGTGCCCGTCCTCGCCCTGGTGGTGCTCGCCGCCACCTGGGCCAGCCACGAGGCGTGGCCGGTGCTGGTGCTCATCGCGGTCGTCCTCGTCGGGGCGATCGTGGCCGCCGTGCACCACGCCGAGGTCGTCGCCCACAAGGTCGGCGAGCCCTTCGGCTCCCTCATCCTGGCCGTCGCGGTGACCGTGATCGAGGTCGGGCTGATCGTCATGCTGATGACCAGCGGCGGCGAGGGCACCAGCACCTACGCCCGTGACACCGTCTTCGCCGCCCTCATGATCACCCTCAACGGCATCGCCGGGATCGCCCTGCTGGTGGGGGCGGTCAAGCACCACCTGGTCAGCTTCAACGCCTCCGGCACGGGCTCGGCCCTCTCCACCGTGGTGGCGCTCGCCGCGGTCTGCCTGGTGCTGCCCAGCTTCACCACCTCCGGCGCGGGCCGGGAGTACTCCGCCTCGCAGCTGGGCTTCGCCGCGGTCGCCTCGCTGGCGCTCTACGGCGCCTTCGTCTTCACCCAGACCATCCGCCACCGCGACTTCTTCGTGCCGGTCACCAGCGACGAGCAGGGCCGGGTCACCGGACTGGTCGACGAGGACGAGGACGGCCACGCCGACCCGCCGCCGGCCCGGGAGGCGTGGCTGAGCCTGGGCCTGCTGGTCGGGGCCCTGGTCGCGGTGGTCGGCCTGGCCAAGCTGCTCTCCCCCACCATCGAGGACACCGTCTCGGCCCTGGGCTTCCCCTACGCCGTCGTCGGCGTGGTCATCGCCCTGCTCGTGCTGGCCCCGGAGTCGATCGCCGCCGTGCGCAACGCCGCGCGCGACCGGGTGCAGATCAGCCTCAACCTCGCCTACGGCTCGGCGATGGCCTCCATCGGGCTGACCATCCCGACCATCGCGGTGGCGATGATCTGGCTCGACGGCCCGCTCGTGCTCGGCCTCGAGCCGACGCAGATGGTGCTGCTGGCCATCACCGTGGTGGTCTCGAGCCTCACCATCGCGCAGGGCCGGGCCAAGTCGCTCCAGGGCTTCGTGCACCTGGTGCTGCTCGCGACGTTCCTGTTCCTGTCCGTGCAGCCCTGAGCCGCACCGCCCCAGGGGTGCACCGGGGTCAGCGGACGGCGCGCACCCGGGGCGAGGCGGTGTAGCGCTGCGGCTGGGGCGCGCTGGCGCGCAGGTGGATGTTCTGCAGCAGGCCGACGGCGAGCATGCCGGCGAACATCGAGGAGCCGCCGTAGGACACGAAGGGCAGCGGCACGCCGGTGACGGGCATGATCCCCAGGCACATGCCGATGTTCTGGAAGGCCTGGAAGCCGAACCAGCAGGCGATGCCGGCGGCGGCGACGCGGCCGAACACGTCCTCGGTGCGGGTGGCGATGACCAGCGCCCGCCACAGCACGACGAGCAGCAGGGCGATGACGAGGCCGGCGCCGAGCAGGCCGAGCTCCTCGCCGGCCACGGTGAAGACGAAGTCGGTGTGCTGCTCGGGCACGAAGCCCGAGCGGGTCTGCGAGCCGTCGAAGAGGCCCTCGCCGACGAGGCCGCCGTTGCCGACGGCGATGCGGGCCTGCTCGACGTTGTAGCCGGCGCCGCGGGGGTCGAGGTCGGGGTTGGTGAAGGCCATGAAGCGGTCGACCTGGTAGTCCTTGAGCACCCCGGCCGCCACCGCGACCGCGGCGGCGGTGACGCCGCCGCCGGCGAGCAGGGCCAGCCACCGGCGCGGGGCCCCGGAGACCGCCAGCACCCCGAACACGGTCGCGGTCAGCACGAGCATCGTGCCGAGGTCGGGCTGGAGGAGGATGAGCGCGGCGGGCACGGCGGCGATGAGGAGCATCAGCCCCACCTCGACCCCGCCGACCCGCGAGCGCCAGCGGCCGCGGGCCCGGCCGGCGAGCACGAGGCCCATGCCGATGACCACGGCGAGCTTGGCGAACTCCGAGGGCTGCACCGACATGCCGCCGAGCATCAGCCACGAGCGCGAGCCGTTGATGGTCGTGCCCATGACGAGCACGAGCACCAGGCCGAGGACCGAGCCGAGGTAGACCAGCGGCGCCGCGACGCGGACCCAGCGGTGGTCGGAGACGGCCACCCCGGCCATCAGCACCAGGCCGATGGACACGTTGACCAGCTGCTTGTCGCGGTAGGCCGTGGGGTCGCCCCCGGTGAGGTCGTCACGACCGATCGTGGCCGACCAGACCAGCAGGGTGCCCAGGGTGACCAGGCCGAGCACGGCGCCGAGCAGGACCCAGTCGACGCCGGCCCAGCGCAGCCGGGGACGCGTGGTCGCCGACACCGGGGCCGGGCGCAGGCCCGGACGCATGCTCGGTCGGACAGTCGGTCGGACGGGCGGGCGGACGGTGGTGCTCACCGGGACTCCTCCGTGGTCGGCCGCACCGGCGGCAGGATCGAGCCGTCGTCGGCGAAGGTGGGCAGGCCCGCGGGCGGGGTGGTGCCGGGGATCGCGGCGTCGTCGGCCACGACCGACTCACCGTCCACGCCGTAGAGCGCCTCCCAGATCTTGCGCACCGCCGGGCCCGAGGTGCCCGAGCCCGTGCCGCCCTGGCTGACCATCATCACCACGACGTAGTCGTCGGAGTAGGAGGCGACCCACGAGGTCGACTGCTTGCCGTAGACCTCCGCGGAGCCGGTCTTGGAGCGGATCGGCACCTCGTCGAGGGGGAAGCCGACCATGCGCCAGGCCATCGTGCCGACGCGGGTGACGTTCTTCAGGGCCTCGTCGACGTAGCGCAGCGTCTCCTCCGGCAGGTCGACACGACCCTGCACCTGGGGCGGGATCCGCTGGATGACCTTGCCGTCGGGACCGACGACGGCCTTGCCCACGCGCGGGGCGTAGAGGGTGCCGCCGTTGGCCAGCGCGCCGTAGGCGCGGGCCAGCTGGAGCGGGGTGACGATGGTGTCGCCCTGGCCGATGGCGAAGTTGACCGCGTCGCCGGCGCGGTAGGCGAAGCCCTCGACGCAGAACTCCCCGGCGAAGGTGTAGACGAAGTCGGAGGTCTCGGCGTCCTGCGGCTTGTCGGCGATGCCGCAGTAGTAGTCCTTCATCGACTCGTAGTAGGCGAGCTTCCACTTCCGGTCCGCGATGCGGCCCGAGGCCTCGCCGGGCAGGTCGATGCCGGTCTCGGAGCCGAAGCCGAAGGCCTGCGCCTCGGCCACGAGCGGGTCCTTGGCGTCGACGTCGCTGACGTCGGAGCCGAAGCGCTGCCAGTAGTCGTAGCCCACGCGGTAGAAGAAGGTGTTGCAGGAGACCTCGAGGGCCTTGGCGAAGGAGATGAAGCCGTAGGCGCCGGACTCGTAGTTCTTGAAGTCGCGGTTGCCGACGCGGAAGGAGGAGGAGCAGTTCAGCGACGTGCTCGGTGAGTAGCCGTGGGTGAGCGCGCCCGCGGTCATGAACGGCTTCCACGTCGAGCCGGGGGCGAACTGGCCCTGGGTGGCGCGGCCCAGCAGCGGGGTGCCGGCCGCCTCGGAGAACAGCCGCGAGAGCTGCTTCTGGGTGATGCCGCCGACCCAGACCTCGGGGTCGTAGGTGGGCTGGCTGGCCATGGCCACGACGCGGCCGGTGTCGGCCTCGAGCACCACCGCGGCGCCGGAGTCGGCGACGTAGTTCTTGCCCGTCACGGTGTCGAAGGTCGAGCGGGCGGTCGTGATGGTCTGGGCCAGCTGGCGCTCCACCACGCCCTGCACCCGCGCGTCGATGGAGGTGACGAGGGTGTCGCCGGGGCGGGCCTGCACCTCGCCGTCGTCGCCGAGCACGCGGCCCATCGAGTCGACGGCCACCGACTTGTAGCCGGGCATGCCGCGCAGCCAGGCGTCGTACTGCTTCTCGACGCCGGCGCGTCCGACCGAGGAGGCGCCGTTGACCGAGCTGTCGTCGTCGGCCTCGGCCTGGTCGAGCTCGTCCTCGGTGATCGGGCTGAGGTAGCCCAGCACGTGGGCCAGGTTGACGCCGTACGGCGAGGGGTAGGACCGCACCGTCTGCTGCTCGGCGAGCACCGCGGGGTAGTCCTCGGGCTGCTCGAGGATCATGAGCGCGGTGCGCTTGGGCACGTCCTCGGCCACGGGCACCGGCTGGTAGGGAGAGCCGTTCCAGCACGAGCCCTCGATGCTGCCGGGGTCGCCGCAGGTCAGCAGCGCGCGCCGGATGTCACGGACCGGGGTGCGGCTGACCTCGGCGACCCGCTCGAGCACGGTGCGCTGGTCGCGCGCGCGCAACTTGCCCAGCAGCGTGCGGTCGACCGAGACCACCCACGAGGTGCGGTTGCTCACCAGGGGTCGGCCCATGTCGTCGACGATGAGGCCGCGCTGGGGCTGCACGACGATGTCGCGCACCGACTGGGAGGCGGCCTGGGTCCGGTACTGCTCGCCGCTGACGACCTGGAGGTAGTAGAGGCGCACGCCGAGGGTCGCGAAGAGGGAGAAGACGAGGGCCTGGATGACCACGAGGCGCAGCCGGCTGCGCCGGGTGCCGGCCTGCTCCTCGCCGTTGACGGTCAGGCCGGTGGGACGGCCGGGGCGCACGCTCACAGCAGGGCCGCCCGGCCGGGCTCGAGGCGGCGGAAGGCGGCCATGAGGGGAGGCAGCACGAAGGGGGTGAGCAGGACGTCCCAGACCAGGGCGACGCCGATGACCTGGATCATGTCGCCGACCCCGAGCACCGGGTCGCGCAGCAGCAGGCCGCTGATCGCGAAGACCGACGTGCCGACGAAGGACGAGGCGGCGACGGTGCCGACCACGGTGACCGCGGTGGGTCGCACGTCCTGGCGCACGAGCCCGGCGACGTAGCCCACGACGAGCAGCGCGAGGGCCCAGCGGCCGGCGACGTGGTCGGCCGGCGGGGCCAGGTCGAGCAGCAGGCCGGCGGCGAAGCCGAGCACCATCGCGAACTGCGGGCCCCGCGTCAGCGCCGCGGCCACGACGACCAGCAGGCACAGGTTGGGCACGATGCCCTGCCAGGCCAGGTGCGGGAAGAGGGCGACCTGGAGGGCGAGGGCGACCAGCACGGCCAGGCCGGCCACCGCCGCGCGCAGCGCGCTCATCGCAGCTCCCCCTCGGCGTCGATGACGGCGCGGTCGCTGTCGGTGCCGGCGGGCACGATGACGCCCACCAGGTCGAGGGAGCTGAAGTCGACGAAGGGCTCGACCACGGCGCGCTGCGAGGTGTCGCGCAGCGAGCTGTAGACCTGGGTGACACGGCCGACCGGGATGCCGGAGAGGTAGGGCGCGCCCGCGTCGCTGCCCCACGTGACGACGTTGTCGTCGCGCGCCGGCACCGACTGGTCGTCGACCAGCTCGAGGTCGAGCCGACCGCCGTCGCCGAAGGAGCCGCGTCCGCGCAAGAAGCCGACCTCCATGCTCTCCCCCGCGCGGGCGCCGACGGTCGACTCGGAGTCGATGACCAGCACGACCGTGGCGGTGGTGCTGGTGACCCGCAGGACGCGGCCCACGAGCCCGTCGTTGTTGACCACCGTCATGTCGGGGGCGAGCCCGGCCTGGGAGCCGGCGTCGAGGGTGACGGTGCTGGAGAAGGACTGGGCGGGCCCGACGCCGACCACGCGCGCCGGGACGAGCGTGTGGCCCAGGTCCTCGGCGGTGCGGGTGAGCCCGTCGTACTCCGCCAGGCGGTTGGCGTCGAGGCCGGCCGTCGCCAGCTCGCCGCGCAGCAGCGAGTTCTCGGCCTCGAGGGCGTCGAGGTCGTCGCGCAGCGATCCCTGCGTGCGGAACCACTCCGGGATGCTCGCGAAGGGGCGGACCACCGCGGTGGCGCCGGTCTCCGCGGGGCCGAGGGCCTCGCCCACGACGCGGCGTGCCGGCTCCAGCGGGGAGTCCTCGCCGCCGGTGCGGTCGAGCACCATCAGGCTGGTGCTGGCCAGCACCAGCGCCAGCAGCAGGGCGCGGGAGGGGCGACGCTGCGGCCCACGGCCCGCGCTCCAGCGACGCTCGCGCTCGGAGCGGGAGCGGACGGTCGACCCGGAGCGGCCGGGCAGGCCGGACGCGCCGGGCTGGCCGGAGCCGTCGGGGGTGCGCACGCGCTCGAGCAGGCTCATCAGTAGCGCCTCGGGTCGCTCACGAGCACCTGCTGGAGGGCCTCGAACTCCTCGACGCACTTGCCGGCGCCGAGGGCCACCGAGGTGAGCGGGTCCTCCGCGACGTGGACCGGCATGCCGGTCTCGTGGCGCAGCCGCTCGTCGAGGCCGCGCAGCAGCGCGCCGCCGCCGGTGAGGACGATGCCGCGGTCCATGATGTCGCCGGCCAGCTCGGGCGGGGTCTGGTCGAGGGTGGCGCGCACCGCGTCGACGATCGCGTGCAGCGGCTCCTCCAGGGCCAGGCGCACCTCGGCGCTGGAGACCACGACGGTGCGCGGCAGGCCGGAGACCATGTCGCGGCCCCGGATCTCGGCCTCGGGCTCGTCGGGCAGCGGGAACGCCGAGCCGAGGGTCATCTTGACCTCCTCGGCGGTGCGCTCGCCGAGCATGAGCGAGTACTCCTTCTTCATCCACGCCACGATCGCGGCGTCGAGGTCGTCGCCCGCGGTGCGGATCGACAGGCTGGTCACGATGCCGCCCAGCGAGATCACGGCGACCTCGGTCGTGCCGCCGCCGACGTCGACCACCATGTTGCCGGTGGCCTGGTGCACCGGCAGGCCCGCGCCGATGGCGGCGGCCATGGGCTCCTCGACGATGTAGACCCGGCGGGCGCCGGCCTGGTAGCCGGCCTCCTTCACCGCGCGCTGCTCGACCGCGGTGATGCCGCTGGGCACGCAGATGACCATGCGGGGCTTGGCCCACGACCGGCGCCGGTGCACCTGCTGGATGAAGTAGCGCAGCATCTGCTCGGTGGCCTCGAAGTCGGCGATGACGCCGTCCTTGAGGGGGCGGATGGCGGTGATGTTGTCGGGCGTGCGCCCGATCATCCGCTTGGCCTCGTGGCCGACCGCGAGGATCTCGCCGGTCGAGGCGTTGAGGGCCACCACGCTGGGCTCGTCGAGCAGGACGCCCCTGCCGCGGGCGTAGACCAGCGTGTTGGCGGTGCCGAGATCCACGGCCATGTCCCGGCCGAAGAAGCTGTTCGCCATGACTCGTGCCTCGCAGTGCGCTCGTGCCGTGCAGGGGAAGGAGGGCACGACGGACGGGTCGACCCTCACCCGAGGGTAAGGACGACCCCGCCCGGTTCGGCGCAGGCACGCCGAGGCGCGTGGTGCGTGTGTGACTCGTGGGGTGGCGACCCCGGTGGGCTCAGAGGGCGGGGAACCAGATCCCGATCTCGCGCTCGGCGGACTCCGGGGAGTCGGAGCCGTGCACGAGGTTCTCGCGGTTCGACAGCGACAGGTCGCCGCGGATGGTGCCGGGGGCGGCCTTGCGGCCGTCGGTGGCGCCGTTGAGGGCGCGCACGACCTCGATGGCCTCGTCGCCCTCGAGCACGAGTGCGACGAGCGGGCCGCTGGTGACGAAGGTGCGCAGCGGCGGGTAGAAGTCGCGCTCGACGTGCTCGGCGTAGTGCTCGTCGGCCTTCGCGGCGTCGATGAGGCGGTGCTCCATGGCCACGATGCGCAGGCCCTTGGCCTCGAAGCGGGAGAGGACCTCCCCGACCAGTCCGCGCTTGACGGTGTCGGGCTTGAGCAGGACGAGGGTGCGCTGGGTCATGCTTCGCACCCTAGCGAGGCCCGGCCCGCCGCCACCCGCCGGAGCACGTCGGCGGGCACCGGGGCGTCGGTGAGGGGGTCGCTGACGGCCTCCCCCAGCCGGCGTACGACGGGCACGTGCCCGCCCCACGTGCCGGCCTCGACGTCGGCCTCGTCGTCGACGGGCCCCTCGGCGCGCACCTTCATCGAGGCCTCGTGCAGCGGCACGGCGAGCACCGCGGTGGCGGCGACCTCCTTGCGGGTGCTGGGCCGCAGCGTGGCCGCGCGACCGGGCACCATGTGGTCCACGGTGAGGTCGAGGGCACGCGCCTTCTCGGCGGGGTCGGTGACGATCCGGGCGGGGCCGACCACGACCACGGAGCGGTAGTTCATGGAGTGGTGGAAGGCCGAGCGGGCGGTGACGAGGCCGTCGACCTCGGTGACCGTGACGCAGACCGTCGCCCCCTCGGAGCGGGTGAGCCAGCGGGCCGCGACCGAGCCGTGCACGTAGAGGGTGCCGTCGCGGTCGGGCCCGTCGAGGTCGACGGCGAAGGCGACCGGCAGCACCAGCGGGTGGTCGCCCACGTCGACGCCGAGGTGGGCGACGAGGGCGTCCTGGAGCAGCGCGTGCATGGCGGCGCGGTCCTCGACCGCGCGACTGCGACCGCGGGTCACGGTGGTGCGCGGCGTGGGCGAGAGCGGGGCGGGCGAGCGCGGGGCGGCAGGGGCAGGCGTGGACACGACGTCCAGCCTCGCCGTTGAATGGCCCTCGCACACGTGCCACTCCTCGACCAGATCGGCAGGCCACTCGTGACGACGACACTGCCCGTGCACCTCGACCGCCGCGCCGCCGACCCGCTCGGGGTGCAGCTGGGCGACCAGGTGCGGGCGCTGGTCGCGCGGGGAGCCCTCTCCCCCGGCGACCGGCTGCCCAGCAGCCGCGCCCTGGCCGCCGACCTCGGGGTGGCGCGCACGGTCGCCGAGCAAGCCTTTGCCCAGCTCGTGGCCGAGGGCTGGCTGGAGGGACGCCACGGGTCGGGCACCTTCGTCACCGCCCTGCACGCACGGGCCGCACCGCCGCCCGCGCGGCCGGCTCCCGCACCCCCCGGCCCGGCGCTGGTGCGCCTCGACGCCGGCACCCCGTGGATCGACCCGCGCCACCGGGCGGCCTGGCGGCGCGCGTGGCGCGAGGTGTCGGCGAGCGTCCCACCCCGCGGCTACGACGACCCGCGTGGCCTGCCGGAGCTGCGGGAGGCCCTGGCCGAGCGGCTCGCCCGCACGCGGGGCCTGGTGCTCGACCCCGACGAGGTGCTCGTCACCGCCGGCACCACCGACGGGCTCCGCCACCTCCTGGGCGTCCTCCCGCCCGGCCCGGTCGGCGTCGAGGACCCCGGCTACCGCGCCGCGGTCGAGACGGTGCGCGGCACCGGCCGCCAGGTGCGTGACCTCCCCGCGCTCGCCCCCGTCGACGACCTCGCCGGCTGCGCCGCCGCCTACGTCACCCCCGCCCACCAGCACCCCCTCGGTCCGCCGATGCCCGCCGCGCACCGGCTGCGCCTGCTCGAGGCCGCGCGGCGCGCCGACGCCGTCGTGGTGGAGGACGACTACGACTCCGAGTTCCGCTACGACGTCGCGCCCATCCCCGCCCTGGCCGCGCTCGACCGCGACCGGGTTGCCTACCTCGGCACCACCAGCAAGACCGTCGCCCCCAGCCTGCGCCTGGGCTGGCTGGTGCCGCCGGCCCACCTGGTCGCGGCCGTGTGCGAGCGCCGGGCCGCCACCCACGACGCGGCCTCCTGGCCCGCCCAGCGGGCCCTGCTCTCGCTGCTGCGCGACGGCTACGTCGACCAGGTCGTCCGCTCCGCGCGCCGCACGTACGCCGAGCGCGCGGCCCGCGTCGTGGCCGCGCTGGCGCCCCTCGGGGAGCCGGCCGGCCCCCCGGCGGGCATGTACGTCACGGTGCCGCTCGACGCCGACCGCGCGCAGGCCGCCCAGGACGCGGCGCGGGCCGCGGGCTTCGACGTGCCGCTGCTGGCCGACTACGCCCGCGGCTCGGGGGCGACCGGGCTGGTGGTGGGCTTCGGCGGCTGCACCGACGCCGAGCTCGACCGGGCCCTGGCCGCGCTGGCGGGTGCGGCCCGGGGGTGACGCCCGGGAGCGCTAGACCGGCTCGGGTCCGCCGTCGCGCTCCAGGGCGGCGTAGGCCGCGGCGCGCTCGCGCTCGATCTTGACCCCGAGGAGGACGGCGGTGCCCCACAGCAGCGCGAAGACCGCGCCGAGGAAGAACATGATCGGCACCACGAAGCCGAGCAGCACCGCGGCCGCCTGCACCACCCAGCCGGCGGTGTAGGCCCACTCCGCGCGCAGCATCCCGGCCAGCAGGACGCAGGCGACGGCGAGCCCCAGGCCGATGGCCAGGCCGACGCCGGTGGAGACGTCGGTCAGGGTCAGCAGCACCGGGGTGGTGAGGCCGAGGGTGATCGCCTCGAGGCTGAGGATCGCGGCGCACATGCCGCGCTTGGGCGAGCGCTTCACTGGTCGTCCTCCTGCTCGAGCTGCTGGTCGATCTCGCGGCGGGCCACCCGCTGGGCCTGCGTGCCGCGCTCGCTGACGAGCAGGCCGCGGGCCTCGCCGGCGGTGACGACCGAGCCGGTCACCAGCACCGCGCCGGAGCCGAGCGGGTCGCCGAAGGCCTCCCCGGCCTCGGCGAGCGCGGCGGCGGCGTCGAGGGCCTCGGCCAGGCGGGGCACGACGGTGACCTGGTCGTCGTCGAAGATGCCGCGCGCGATCTCGGCGAGGTCCTCGGCGGGCAGGGCCCGGTCGGTGGAGCTCTGGGTGCACACGACGTGGGAGAGGTGCGGCTCGAGCGCGGAGAGCAGGCCCTCGGCGTCCTTGTCGCCCATGACCCCGACGACCCCGATGAGCGGGGAGAAGGTGAAGGAGTCGTCGAGCGCGGCGGCCAGGGCCTCGGCGCCGTGGGGGTTGTGCGCGGCGTCGAGCACGATGGTGGGGCTGCGGCGCACGACCTCGAGACGCGCCGGCGAGGTCACCTCGGCGAAGGCCGCGCCGACGAGGTCGGCGTCGAGGGGCTGCTCGCCGCCGACGAAGGACTCGACCGCCGCGAGCGCCACGGCGGCGTTCTGGGCCTGATGGGCGCCGTGGAGCGGGAGGAAGACGTCGTCGTAGCGCGCCCGGAGGCCCTGCAGCGAGAGCACCTGGCCGCCGACGGCCGGGGTGCGGGCGGCCACGCCGAAGTCGAGGCCCTCCTGCACGACCTCGGCACCGACCTCGGCGGCGCGCGCGAGCAGCACCGCCGCGGCCTCCGGCGTCTGCTGGGCCAGCACCACGCGCGAGCCGGCCTTGATGATGCCGGCCTTCTCGGCGGCGATGGTGTCGGGCCGGTCGCCGAGGTACTTGGCGTGGTCGACGGCGACGGGCAGCACCACGGCCACCGCCGCGTCGGCGACGTTGGTCGCGTCCCAGGCCCCGCCCATGCCGACCTCGAGCACCGCGACCTCGACCGGGGCGTCGGCGAAGGCCGCGAAGGCCATGCCCACCACGGTCTCGAAGAACGACAGCGGGTGCAGCTGGTCCTCGTCGACGAGGTGGGTGTAGGGCGCCACGTCGTTGAAGGCGCGCACGAAGGCCTCGTCGTCGAGCGGCTCGCCGTCGATGCTGATGCGCTCGTTCATCCGCTCCACGTGGGGGCTGGTGAAGCGGCCGGTGCGCAGGTCGAGCTTGCGCAGCAGGGTGTCGATCATCCGCGACGTGCTGGTCTTGCCGTTGGTGCCGGTCAGGTGCACGACGGGGTAGGAGCGCTGCGGCTCGCCGAGCAGCTCGGTGAAGGCGGCGATCCGGTCGAGCGAGGGCTCGAGGCGGGTCTCGGGCCAGCGCGAGAGCAGGGCGTCCTCCACCTCGGAGAAGGTCTCGGCGAGGCGGGGGACGTCGGGTGTCGCAGGGGTCTGGGTCATCGCCCTCCCAGTCTAGGAGGTGGCCCCGGTGGGATCGCCGCCCGCCGCGGGCACCGGGTCGGGCCCGCGGTCGGGCTCCACCAGCAGGTTGGCCATGTCGACGACCGGCTCGAACCCCAGGGCGGTGTAGACGTGGTTCGAGACCGGATTGGCCCGGTCGGTGAAGAGGCAGGGCCGGTGCCCGTGGTCCAGCGCCCGTGCCGCCACGGCGGCCACCGCGGCGGCGGCGTACCCGTGGCCGCGGTGGGGGGCCGGGGTGTAGACCGGGCCGATGCGCAGCACCCCGTGCGCCGGGGCGTTGTGGCCGGTGAGGTGGACGACGCGCCCCTCGGCGTCCTCCCAGACCCACAGCAGACCCGCCTCCGTGCGGCGGGCCACCTCGGCGCGGTCGACCACGTCCACCGTGTCGTGCTCGGGCGTGCGGCCCGCCTGCGCCGCCGCGTCGACGTGGAACGCCGCGAACCAGCCCGCCAGCAGGTCGAGGTCCCGCGACGTCGCGGCCCGCAGCCGGCCCACGGGAGACCGGGGCGCCACGAGCTCGCGCAGCTCGAAGAGCCGGGTCTGCTCGTGCACCCGCACCTCTCCCCCGCCCCCGGCCGCCAGCACCTCGCACAGCACCCGGGTCGCCGGCAGCGCACCGTTGGCCGCGCGCACCTCCTCGCCCCGCTCGAGCAGCAGGCCGGCGAGGGCCCGCGCGGCGACCTCGCTCATGGGCAGCACGAAGAGCGGCCAGGGCGCGAGCGGCGCGGTGCGCATCGCGGCGGAGACCACCGCACCGTCCTCGCGCACGAGCGCCCACCAGCACGGCCGGCCGGTCCCGGTCCAGGGCTCGCCGCGCTCGGCCGCCTCGACGGCCCGGCGGGTCACGGAGGCCACCACGGTCGCCACCACCGGGTCGGCGGCGAGCACCGGCTCGGCCGCGGCGAGGAAGGCGGCGGGGTCGGTGAGCAGCTCCACCGTCGTGCGGACGCTCGCGTCGGACATGCCCGGCAGGCTAGGACGGTGCCGCTGACCAGCGCTAATGGTTTCGGGAACCGATTTCAGGGTGACGACCGGCACCCGTAATCTGGGGCCATGACCGAGACCCAGTCGCCCCAGGCCCCCGACACGACGAGCGCGACCCGCGCCGTCGTCGTACCGGACAAGCCTGCCCTGGAGGGTCTCGAGGCCTCCTGGAGCCAGCGGTGGAAGGCCGACGACACCTACGCCTTCGACCGCACCCAGCCGCGCGAGAACGTCTTCTCCATCGACACCCCGCCCCCGACGGTGAGCGGCAGCTTGCACGTCGGCCACGTCTTCTCCTACACCCACACCGACCTGGTCGCCCGCTTCCAGCGCATGCGCGGCAAGTCGGTCTTCTACCCCATGGGCTGGGACGACAACGGCCTGCCCACCGAGCGCCGGGTGCAGAACTACTACGGCGTGCGCTGCGACCCCTCGCTGCCCTTCGACCCCGACTTCGAGCCGCCGGCCAAGCCCGACGCCAAGAAGCAGGTGCCGATCAGCCGGCCCAACTTCATCGCGCTGTGCGAGCGGCTGGTCGAGGAGGACGAGAAGGTCTTCGAGACCCTCTGGCGCACCCTCGGGCTGTCGGTGGACTGGAAGCAGCACTACACGACCATCGGCCCGAAGGCCCAGACCGTCAGCCAGCGCGCGTTCCTGCGCAACTACGCCCGCGGCGAGGCCTACCTGCAGGAGGCCCCCACCCTGTGGGACGTCACCTTCCAGACCGCCGTCGCCCAGGCCGAGCTCGAGGCCCGCGAGTACGCCGGCGCCTACCACCGCGTCGCCTTCCGCACCGTGGCCGCCGACGGCTCGCCCGGCGAGGCGGTCCACATCGAGACCACCCGGCCCGAGCTGATCCCCAGCGTCGTCGCCCTCATCGCCCATCCCGACGACGAGCGCTACCAGCCGCTCTTCGGCACCCACGTCACCAGCCCCGTCTTCGGGGTCGAGGTGCCGGTGCTGGCCCACCCCGCCGCGGAGATGGACAAGGGAGCCGGCATCGCGATGTGCTGCACCTTCGGCGACCTCACCGACGTCACCTGGTGGCGCGAGCTCGACCTGCCGGTGCGCACCGTGGTCGGTCGCGACGGACGCTTCCTGCGCGAGACCCCCGAGTGGCTGGCGAGCGAGCCCGCCGCCGCGGCGTACGCCGACCTGGCCGGCAAGACCGCCTTCAGCGCCCGCGAGGCCGTCGTGGCCAAGCTGCGCGAGTCCGGCGACCTCGACGGCGAGCCCCAGCCCACCCAGCGCATGACGAACTTCTACGAGAAGGGCGACAAGCCGCTGGAGATCGTCGCCACGCGCCAGTGGTACGTGCGCAACGGCGGACGTGACGCCGGCATCCGCGAGGAGATGATCGCCCGCGGCGGCGAGATCACCTGGGTCCCGACCCACATGAAGCACCGCTACGACAACTGGGTCGGCGGCCTCAACGGCGACTGGCTGATCTCGCGCCAGCGGTTCTTCGGCATCCCCTTCCCGGTGTGGTACCCCCTCGACGACTCCGGCGAGCCCGACTACGCCCACCCGCTGCTGCCCACCGAGGCCGAGCTGCCCGTCGACCCCTCCACCGACGCCCCCCGCGGCTACGACGAGGCCCAGCGCGGCCAGGCCGGCGGCTTCATCGGCGACCCCGACGTCATGGACACCTGGGCCACCTCCTCGCTCACCCCGCAGATCGCGGGCGGCTGGGAGTCCGACGACGACCTGTGGCAGCGCGTCTTCCCGATGGACCTGGCCACCCAGGCCCACGACATCATCCGCACCTGGCTCTTCTCGCGCGTCGTGCGCAGCCACTTCGAGCACCACGCCGCGCCGTGGACCCACGCGATGATCTCCGGCTTCATCATGGATCCCGACCGCAAGAAGATGTCGAAGTCCAAGGGCAACGTCGTCGTGCCCGACGAGATCCTCACGAAGTTCGGCGCCGACGCCGTGCGCTGGCGCGCCGCCATGGCCCGCCCCGGCCTCGACTCGCCCTTCGACGAGAGCCAGATGAAGGTCGGGCGCCGCCTGGCCATGAAGGTGCTCAACGCCTCGAAGTTCGTCCTCGGCGGCGTCGGCGCCACGACCCTCAACGCCTTCGAGGTCTCCGAGCCCGTCGACTGCGCGCTGCTCGGTCGCCTCGCGATCGTCGTCGAGCGCGCCACCGAGGCCTTCGAGGCCTACGACTACACCACGGCGCTGGAGACGGTCGAGAAGTTCTTCTGGGAGTTCTGCGACGACTACCTCGAGCTGGTCAAGGAGCGCGCCTACGACGAGTCCGGCGGC
The DNA here is from genome assembly GCF_023712465.1 of Nocardioides sp. P86. Taxonomy (NCBI): domain Bacteria; kingdom Bacillati; phylum Actinomycetota; class Actinomycetes; order Propionibacteriales; family Nocardioidaceae; genus Nocardioides; species Nocardioides sp. P86. The sequence goes on from NZ_JAMAYE010000002.1 coordinate 1,092,460, forward strand.
GCCGGCGCGGCCTCGGCCAAGGCCGCGCTCGCCCTCGCGCTCGAGGTGCAGCTGCGCCTGCTCGCGCCCTTCCTGCCCTACGTCACCGAGGAGGTCTGGTCGTGGTGGCACCCCCGCGGTGACGCCGACGGCTCGATCCACCACGCGCCGTGGCCCACCGCCCTCGACCTCGGCGCACCGGCCGCGGCCGACCCGTCGACGCTGGACGCCGTGGCCCAGGCCCTGATCGGCGTGCGCGGCGCCAAGTCGCAGGCCAAGGTCTCGATGCGCGCCGAGCTCTCCCGCGTCGAGGTCGTGGGCCCCGAGGCCCTCGTGGTGGCCGCCGAGCGCGCCGCCGACGACCTGCGCCGCACCGGTCGCATCACCGGCGAGCTGGTCTTCCGCAGCGACCCCGAGGCCACCGCGATCTCGGTGCGCGCCGAGCTCGCGGCGCCCACCGAGGGCTGAGCGGGCCCCACGCACGACGAGAACCGCCCCGGACCGACGGTCCGGGGCGGTTCTTCGTGCGTCGGGGTGCGACCCGGGATCAGGCCGACTTCTTCTTCTTGGTCTCGCTCTCGCGGGGCACCAGCGTGGGTGCCTCGTCACCGGTGACGACCGCTCCGGTGACGACGACCTTGGCGACGTCGCCGCGCGAGGGCACGTCGTACATCACGTGGAGGAGGACCTCCTCGATGATGGCGCGCAGGCCGCGCGCGCCGGTGCCGCGCTCCATGGCGTTGTCGGCGATGGCCTTGATGGCGTCGTCGGTGAACTCCAGCTCGACACCGTCGAGCTCGAAGAGCTTCTGGTACTGCTTGACCAGGGCGTTGCGGGGCTCGGTGAGGATCTGCACGAGCGCGGCCTGGTCGAGCTTGTTGACGCTGGCGATGAGGGGCAGGCGGCCGATGAACTCGGGGATCAGGCCGAACTTGGTGAGGTCCTCGGGGCGCACCAGCGCCAGCAGGTCCTCCTCCTTGCGCTCGGCCTGGGTGCGGACCTCGGCGGTGAAGCCCAGGGTCTTCTTGCCCACCCGCTGCTCGATGATGTGCTCGAGACCCGCGAAGGCGCCGCCCACCACGAAGAGGATGTTGGTGGTGTCGATCTGGATGAACTCCTGGTGCGGGTGCTTGCGCCCGCCCTGCGGAGGCACCGAGGCGGTGGTGCCCTCGATGATCTTGAGCAGGGCCTGCTGCACGCCCTCGCCGGAGACGTCGCGCGTGATCGAGGGGTTCTCCGCCTTGCGGGCCACCTTGTCGATCTCGTCGATGTAGATGATGCCGGTCTCGGCCTTCTTGACGTCGTAGTCGGCGGCCTGGATCAGCTTGAGCAGGATGTTCTCGACGTCCTCGCCGACGTAGCCGGCCTCGGTCAGCGCCGTGGCGTCGGCGATGGCGAAGGGCACGTTGAGCATGCGGGCCAGGGTCTGGGCGAGGTAGGTCTTGCCGCAGCCGGTCGGGCCGATGACCAGGATGTTGGACTTGGCGACCTCGACCGCCTCGTCCTTGCTGTGCTTGCCCGAGACGGGCTGGAGGCCGGCCTGCACCCGCTTGTAGTGGTTGTAGACCGCGACGGCCAGCGACTTCTTGGCCTGCTCCTGGCCGATCACGTAGGAGTTGAGGAACTCGAAGATCTCGCGCGGCTTGGGCAGCTCGTCGAGGCTGACCTCGGCGCCCTCGCTGAGCTCCTCCTCGATGATCTCGTTGCACAGGTCGATGCACTCGTCGCAGATGTAGACGCCGGGGCCTGCGATGAGCTTCTTGACCTGCTTCTGCGACTTGCCGCAGAAGGAGCACTTCAGCAGATCGCCGCCGTCACCGATACGTGCCACGGGGTCATCCTCCTCGTTGCCGGCGCCGGGGCCGGGGTCCTACCTGTGCTGTCTGCCGGGTGCTGGGTGGAGCGGTGTGCTGCTGGGTCGGGCGCCGGCCGGGACCGGCCGGGGCGACCCGACGACGGTACTCCCCCGCCGCCGCCACGAGGGCGGTGACACGAGGGTGGCCGTCGGGTCGCTCCGGGTGGAGCGGGGTGGCTCAGGCCAGGGCCGGGCTCTTGAGCGACTCGAGCACCGAGTCGATCAGGCCGTACTCCACCGCGGCCTCGGCGGTGAGGATCTTGTCGCGCTCGATGTCGCGGCTGACCTGCTCGATGTCCTTGCCGCTGTGGTCGCTGATCATCTTCTCGAGCAGCTCGCGCATGCGGATGATCTCGTTGGCCTGGATCTCGATGTCGGAGGTCTGGCCGAAGGTGCCCTCGGTGTAGGGCTGGTGGATCAGGATGCGGCTGTTGGGCAGCGCCATCCGCTTGCCCGGGGTGCCGGCGGCGAGCAGGATCGCGGCCGCGGAGGCGGCCTGACCCAGGCAGACCGTCTGCACGTCGGGCTTGATGAAGCGCATCGTGTCGTAGATCGCCGTCAGCGCGGTGAAGGAGCCACCGGGGCTGTTGATGTAGATGCTGATGTCCTGGTCGGGGTTCATCGACTGCAGGCACAGCAGCTGGGCGATGACGGCGTTGGCCACGTCGTCGCTGATCGGCGTGCCGAGGTAGATGATGCGCTCCTCGAACAGCTTGCCGTAGGGGTCGATGCGGCGGAAGCCGTAGGAGGTGCGCTCTTCCCACTGCGGGATGTAGTAGTTCATGTCGTCAGTCCTTCTGCCGGGCCGGGCGGCCGTCGTCGGCGGCTTCGCGAGCGCTCTTGATGACCTGGTCGACCAGGCCGTACTCCTGGGCCTGGTCGGCGGTGAACCAGCGGTCGCGGTCGGCGTCGGCGATGACCTGCTCGACCGGCTGGCCGGTGTGCTCGGAGATGAGGTCGAGGAGCACCTTCTTGATGTGGAGCGACTGCTGGGCCTGGATCTTGATGTCGGAGGCCGAGCCGCCCATGCCCGAGGAGGGCTGGTGCATCATGATGCGCGCGTGCGGCAGGGCGTAGCGCTTGCCCTTGGTGCCGGCGCAGAGCAGGAACTGGCCCATCGAGGCGGCCAGGCCCATGCCGACCGTCGCCACGTCGTTGGGGATGTAGTTCATCGTGTCGTAGATCGCCATGCCGGCGTCGACCGAGCCACCCGGGGAGTTGATGTGGAGGAAGATGTCCGCCTCCGGGTCCTCCGCCGAGAGCAGCAGGAGCTGGGCGCAGATCGCGTTGGCGTTCTGGTCGCGCACCTCCGAGCCGAGGAAGACGATCCGCTCGCGCAGCAGGCGCTGGTAGATGTGGTCGTCGAGGACGTTGAGCCCGGCCCCGCCCATCGTGGGGCCGTGCGCCGAGGAGCTGGAGTTCTGGTTCACGTTGGCGACCCTAGCCCGTGCCACGGACACATCCACGCCTTATCCACCCCTGTTCGCCGACAGCGGATTTATGACCACCCGACGGGGTCCTGCGGGGTCCGGCGGGGGCCTCAGCCGCCCTCGGCGGCGACCCGGAGCAGCTCGACGCCCTCGCGCATGCCGGCCTCCAGCTCGTCGGCGTGCCCGGCCGCGCCGCCCAGCAGGGCACCCGCGAACAGCCCGCTGACCCGGGTCAGCGCACGCGGCACGGGCCGACGGTGGACCACCCGGGTGCCACCCGCCTCCGGGGCCAGCTCCCAGATCCAGCGCGCGCCGCTCGACGGGGTGTCCCAGGCGAGCACGCGCGGCGCCTCGACGGTGGCGACGACCGACCGGGTGGGCCACACGACGGGGCCGCGGCGGTTGACGCCGACGTACCACTGACCCGGGCGCAGGCCCCCGGGCTTGAGCGGCAGCATCCTGACGAGCTCGGGACTGCGCCGGGCCATGGCCCCGAGATCGGTCAGCAGCGCCCAGACCCGCTCCGGCGGGGCGGCGACGAGGGCCTCCGCGCGCAGCTCGCGGGCGGCGCCGGTCGCGGTGCTGGCCTCGGCATCCATGACGCGCAGCCTGCCACGCCGGCGGTGCCGGCGTCAGCCCTCCGACCGGGGCTACGACAGCCAGGTGGCGAGAGCGCCGTGGACGTCGGGGTGGTTGAGCAGTCCCCAGTGGTCGGTGCGCCCGACGTGGAGCACGTCGGCGTCGGGGAAGAGGGTGCGTCCGCGGGCGTCGCGGCCGTAGGCCGAGCGCGGGCGCACGAGCAGGTCGCCGACGAAGCGGCCCACCGGGTGGCCCTCCGACCCGCTCAGCGTGGCGGCGACGAGGTGGTAGCGGGCGTGCGGCAGCGGCGGCACGTCGTCGGTGAGCCCCGCGACCAGGTCGTGCACGCCCGAGGAGCGCCAGTCGAGGATCCGACCGAAGGCGGCGGTCTCGGGCAGCAGGCCCAGCCCGCGGCTGCCGTGGCCGACCCCCTTGGCCACCGGCGCCCCCAGGTGGGGGGTGCCGAGGGTGACCACGTCGCTGACCAGGCCCGTCCACGGCTGCGGGTGGTCGGCCGCCACCGCGCCGGCGGCGCGGATGACCAGCCCTCCCATGGAGTGGCCCACCAGGGCGATCCGCGTCACCGGCACGGGCCACGCCTCGACGAGTCGCTGGAGCAGCGCCGTCATGGCCACGCCGTTCTCCCGCAGCGGCAGACCGGTGTTGGCCCGCAGCACGATCGGGGTCCACCCGGTGGCGGCCAGCGCCTCCGGGTAGGTCTGGCGGCCCTCGTCGCGCCCGCGGTCCCAGTAGGAGTCGTCCTCGCACAGTCCGTGGAGGAACACCACGAGGCGCCCGGTGGCGTCGGGGAAGGCCGCCGACAGCCCGGCCTCGTCGACCTCGACGTCGCTGCCGTCGCGGCGCACCGCGAGCGGGATGGCCATCTGCGGGCGCTCACGCAGCAGCTTGTCGCCGATGAGGCCGTTGACCGCGGCGCTGAGGAAACGGCCCTCGGGCCGTGACTCCAGGCGCGGCCCCGCCCCGGTGGCGGCGACCCGGTCGAGCCCGGTCGACGCGGCGCGCAGCCCGGCGCTGAGGCCGCCGTAGATCCCGCCGGCGATGCCACGGTGGGCCCGCTCCACGACCCCCGGCCCGCCCTGGGTGACCGCACGGCCGATGCCGTGGACCCGGTCGAGCACGGCCACGTGGGTGTCGCGGACGCTGCGCACCACCAGCTCGTCGGCCACCTCGCACAGCAGCGAGGCGGCGTCGAGCACCGAGGGGCCGGGCGCCGGTGTGACGGGGACGGGGCTCATGGCGCCCATGCTACCCGTCAGTGCACACCTGTGCACTCTCCTGGGGGGACGGGGGTACGCCGAGAGCCCGCCGGTCGCGACCGGCGGGCTCTCGGGGTGCAGCGGGTGGTGCCGTCGCCGGGCGACGGCGTCGGCCTCAGGCCTCGGACTTCTCCGCGTCGGCCTCGGTGACCTCGGGGGCCTCGTCGTTGGCCTCGTCGGTGGCCTCGACCTCGGCCTCGGGCTCACCGATGGTGCCGTCGGGGCGCAGGTTCTTCAGCTCGACGGTGTTGCCGGAGGCGTCCTTCACCACGGCCGACTCGACCAGGGTCGCGAGCGCCTTGCCGCGCAGGATCTCCTGGACCAGGTCGGGGATGTGGTTGTGCTGGAACATGTGGTTCGCGAACTCCTGCGGGTCCTGGCCGGACTGCTGGGCGCGGCGCACGAGGTGCTGGGAGAGCTCCTCCTGGTTGACCCCGAGCTCCTCCTTCTTGGCGATCTCGTCGAGCAGGAACTGCGCGGCGACGGCGTCGCGCACGCGGCGCTCGAGCTCGGCCTCGAACTCCTCCTGGGTCTGCTCCTCGTCCTCGAGGTAGGAGGCCATGGTGATGCCGGCCATCGCGAGCTGCTGCTCGATGTTCTGCCGGCGCGCGGTGAGCTCGTCGGCGACCAGGCTGTCGGGCAGCGGCACCTCGACCTTCTCCAGCAGGGCCTCCAGCACGGCGTCGCGGGCGGCGGCGGCCTGCTCGAGGCGCTTGCCGCGGCCGAGCCGCTCGCGCACGTCGGCGGTGAGCTCCTCGGCGGTGTCGAACTCCGAGGCCTCCTGGGCGAAGTCGTCGTCGAGCTCGGGGAGCTCCTGCTCCTGCACCTGGGTCACGGTCACCGCGACCTCGACCTCCTCGCCGACGAGGTCGCCGCCGACGAGCTGGGAGGAGAAGGTCTTGTCCTCGCCGGCCGACATGCCGGTGAGCGCCTCGTCGAGGCCCTCGAGCATGCCGCCGCGACCGACCTGGTAGGACATGCCGGACACCTCGGCGCCCTCGAGCACCTCGCCGTCCTTGGTCGCCTTGAGGTCGATGACCACGAAGTCGCCGTCGGCGGCCGGGCGCTCGACGTCGCTGAGGGTGCCGAAGCGCTCGCGCAGGGCGGTCACCTGCTCCTCGACGTCCTCGTCGCTGACCTCGACGTCGTCGACCTCGGCCTCGAGGCCCTCGTAGGCCGGCAGGTCGATGGCGGGCTTGATGTCGACCTCGGCGGTGAACTCCACCAGCTCGTTGTCCTCGAGGCGGGTCACCTCGATCTCGGGCTGGGCCAGCGGCTCGAGGGAGTTCTCCTGCAGCGCCTCGACGTACTTCTTCGGCAGGGCGTCGTTGATGGCCTGGTCGAGCACCGCGCCACGGCCGACCTGACGGTCGATGACCATCGGCGGGACCTTGCCGCGGCGGAAGCCGGGGACGTTGATCTGCTGGGCGATCTGCTTGTACGCCGCGTCGAGGCTCGGCTTGAGCTCCTCGAAGGGCACCTCGACGGTCAGCTTGGCCCGGGTCGGGCTCAAGGTCTCGACGGCGCTCTTCACAGGGTGTCTCCTCTATCAATCGGGGGTCTGCTCACCGGACGGTGAGGGGTGTGGCTGTCGTCGGGGCGACAGGACTCGAACCTGCGATCTCCTGCTCCCAAAGCAGGCGCGCTAGCCACTACGCTACGCCCCGCCAAGAGGCGCCCCGGCGGACCGTGACGCTCCCTGAGAGCGGATGACGGGAATCGAACCCGCGTAATCAGTTTGGAAGACTGAGGCTCTACCATTGAGCTACATCCGCGTGGCCGTGACGCCCTCTGCTGGGCAGGGTGGAGCGCCGTCGGACCGGGCCACATCGTGCCACACCGCGCCCGCCACGCCCCAACCGCCGTTCGCCCGCCGCTAGCCCGCCGCGGCCGCGCGTGAGCGGAACCGTCGCTGGCACCCCGGGCACCAGAACAGGTTGCGACCGGCCAGCTCGGTGGTCCTCACCCGCGCCCCGCACACCAGGCAGTCCTGGCCGTGACGGCGGTAGACGTAGACCTCTCCCCCGTGGTCGTCCACGCGGGCGGGACGCCCCATCGCCTCGGGGGTGTGCTCGGGTCGCACGGTGTCGATGCGACCGGTGCGCACGCCCTCGGCCATGAGCACGACGAGGTCGTCCCACATCGCCTGCCACTGCCCCACCCGCAGGGTGCTGCCGGGCCGCAGCGGGTCGATGCGGTGGCGGAAGAGGATCTCGGCGCGGTAGACGTTGCCCACGCCGGCGAGCACCGTCTGGTCCATGAGCAGGCCGCCGATGGGGGCCCTGCTGCGGCGGATCCGCTGCCAGGCGCGGTCGGGGTCGGCGTCGGGGCGCAGCGGGTCGGGCCCCGAGCGCTCCACGACCGCGTCGCGCCCGGCCCGCGTCAGCAGCTCGCACGTCGTGGCCCCGCGCAGGTCGGCGTACGCCGCGCCGCGCGCGTCGTCGGCCACCAGGCGCAGGCGCACCTGGCCCACGGGGTCGGGCACGTCGGCGACGTCGGGGTGCACGGCGAAGGTGCCGTAGAGCCCGAGGTGGACGTGGACGAAGACCTCGCCGGGGAAGGCGACGAAGAGGTGCTTGCCCCACGACTCCGCGCCCGCGAGCACCCGGCCATCGAGCAGGGTGGCCGAGTCGGCGAAGCGCCCCTGGGGGCTGCCCACCGCGACCACGCGCCCGGCGAAGGCCGCGCCGAGGTCGGCCGCCAGGCGGTGGAGGGTGTGGCCCTCAGGCATCAGTGCGCGGCATCGGAGGGGCCGAGGCCCTGCGCCGACTCCGGCAGCGGGGGCAGCTCGCGGGTCTGCTCGTAGGAGCCGAGCTGACCGATGCGGCGCACGTGGCGCTCGTCGCCGCTGAACGGCTCGGCGAGGAAGACCTCCACGAAGCGGGTCATCTCCTCCAGGGTGTGCATCCGCCCGCCGACCGAGACGACCTGGGCGTCGTTGTGCTCGCGCGCGAGCCGGGCGGTCTCCTCCGACCACACCAGCGCGCAGCGGATGCCCAGCACCTTGTTGGCGGCCATCTGCTCGCCGTTGCCGGAGCCGCCGACGACGACGCCGAGGCTGTCGAGGCCGCGCTCGCGGTCGGCCGCGACGCCCTCGGCGGCGCGGAGGCAGAAGACGGGGTAGTCGTCGAGGGCGTCGTGGACGAAGGGGCCGTGGTCGACCGGCTCGTAGCCGTGGTCGCGCAGCCACGCGACGAGGTGGTCCTTGAGGTCGAGGCCGGCATGGTCGGAGCCGAGGTGCACGCGCATGGGCCGCATCCTCCCAGAGCGGCTGCCGGCCCCGTCGCCGGGCTAGCGGTGCTGGTCGGGGCGGTGCTGGTCGGGGCGGTGCTGGTCGAGGAAGGCGGCCACCTGGCGCATCAGCGGCTCGGCGGCGTCGAAGACGTCGACGTGGCGCCAGAAGCCGTGGACCTGCCCGAGGTAGCGCGTGGCGACGACCGCCACGCCCTCGGCGGCCAGCCGGCGGGCCAGCTCCTCGCCCTCGTCGCGCAGCGGGTCGTGCTCGGCGGTGACCACCAGCGTCGGCGGCAGGGCGCCGAGGCCCTCGGAGCGCAGCGGTGCGAGGTCGGGGTGCTCCAGGTCGGCCGGGGTCGCGGCGTACTGCTCCCAGTACCAGGCCGCCTCGCGGGGGTCGAAGCCGTCGGCGGCCGTGGCGTAGCTGTCGAAGGACGCGGTCGGGTCGAGGAAGGGGTAGATCAGCGCCAGGGCCGTGAAGCGTCCCGGGTGGCGCAGCGCCGCGACGAGGGCGAGGTTGGCGCCGGCGCTGTCGCCGTGGCCGTACGTCGGGCCCGCGACCCCCAGCGGGTCGCCGGGCCGCGCGGCCTGCTCCTCGAGCCACGCCAGCGCGGTGCTGACGTCGTCGGGCGCCGCGGGGAAGGGGTGCTCCGGCGGTCGGCGGTAGTCGACGCTGAGCACCGCGGTGCGCGACCGGTCGGCCAGGCGGCGGGCCACCGCGTCGTGGACGTCGACGTCGTGCATCACGAAGCCGCCCCCGTGCACGTGCACCACGACGCCCGGGCGGGCCCCGGCGGGTCGGTAGAGCCGGCAGGGCACGCCGCCGGCGTCGACGTCGAGCACCTCGGCGACGTCCTCGCGCGGCTGGGCGGCGGCCAGACGGCGGGCCTCGAGCCGGGCGGCAGCGACGTCGAAGCCGGCCTCGAAGACGCGCGGCTGACCGGCGGCGGCCTCGACGGCGCGCCGCGCCTGCGGGAAGAGCACCACCGCGGGACCTACCGCTGCATCAGGGCGTCGAGGCCCACGGCGACGGCCGCGGCGACCCGGAAGTCGACGCGCTGGTCGGGCACGTGCACGGTGTACTTGTCGCGCACCGAGCCCTGGCGCTCCACGCCCAGCAGCGGCTGGCCGTCGGCGGTGGTGAAGTCGAAGTGGATCGGCAGGAAGGGGATGTCGGTGAAGCGGCGGATGAGCGCGATGGCCTGGCTGCGCTCCTGGCCCGTGCCGGCGTAGCCCGGGCCCTCGATCTGGAAGGTGGAGCGCATCAGGCTGGCGCCGAAGTCCTTCTTGAAGAAGCCGAGCGGCTGGCGGGCCTCGTCGACGATGTCGTAGCCCGAGCCGAGGTCGATGCGCTTGCGCGCCTTGAAGCTGAAGACCGCCCGCGACTTCGAGGCGTCCTCGTAGAAGGTGACCTCCTCCTTGAAGGCCATCCGCTTCTGCTCCGCCAGCCCCATCAGCTGCCCGAAGGAGCCGTCGGGGCCGGCGGCGTAGAGCTCGTAGCGGTTCGTCGTCATGGCGAACTTCTGCTTCACGAAGAAGGTGGGGAGGTACATGCCCGCGGTCATGCCCGGAAACCTAGCGGCTCACGCCTGCGCGAGGCGCCCGAGCTCCTCGTCGACCACCGACGGGTCGAGCTTGGTGAAGATCGGCGAGGGCTTGGCCACCGGTGTGCCGACCGCGATCGGGTGGCGCCGCCAGGTCGGCACGCCGGTGTAGTCGCCGGTGAGCACGGGGTAGCCCGCGCCTCCGTCGAGGTCCTCGGCCTCCTCCAGGCGCGGCATCGGGGCCACGGTGCCGGCGCCGCCGAGGGCCTTGTCGACCTCGTTGGCCGAGAACGGCAGGAAGGGGGCGAGCACGAGGTTGAGGTCGGCCACGCACTGCGCCACGACGTGGAGCACGGTGGCGAGGCGCTCGCGCTGCTCCTCGCCCTTCAGCTTCCACGGCTCGGTGTCGGAGACGTACTTGTTGACCTCGGCCACGGTGCGCATCGCCTCGCCGATGGCCTGCTTCTGGCGGTGCCGGCCGATGAGGTCGCCCACGACGCCGAAGGCGGCCTCCACCGAGTCGAGCAGGCGCTGGTCGGCCGGCTCCAGGGCCCCGGCCGCGGGCAGCTCGCCGAAGTTCTTCGCGATGAGGGTGGCGGTGCGGTTGACGAGGTTGCCCCACCCGGCGACGAGCTCGTCGTTGGTGCGGCGCACGAACTCCGACCAGGTGAAGTCGGAGTCCTGGTTCTCCGGCCCCGCGGCGGCGACGAAGTAGCGGAAGGCGTCGGGCTGGTAGCGGCTGAGCAGGTCGCGCACGTAGATGACCACGCGCTGGGAGGAGGAGAACTTGCGGCCCTCCATGGTGAGGAACTCCGAGCTCACCACCTCGGTGGGCAGGTTGAGCTCGCCGTACTCGCGCGGCTCGCCGCCCCTGCTCCCCTTGCCGGAGTAGGCCAGCAGCTCGGCGGGCCAGATCTGGCTGTGGAAGGTGATGTTGTCCTTGCCCATGAAGTAGTACGACAGCGCCTCCGGGTCGTTCCACCAGCGGCGCCAGGCCTCCGGGTCGCCGGTGCGCCGCGCCCACTCGATCGAGGCCGAGAGGTAGCCGATGACGGCGTCGAACCACACGTAGAGCTTCTTGGTGGGGTTGTCGCGCCAGCCCTCGAGGGGCACCGCGATGCCCCAGTCGATGTCGCGCGTCATGGCGCGGGGGCGGATCTCCTTGAGGATGTTCTGGCTGAAGCGGATGACGTTGGGCCGCCACAGGCCCGTGGCCTCGCGGCCGTCGAGCCACTCCCCCAGGGCCTCGGCCAGGGCCGGCAGGTCGAGGAAGAAGTGCTGGGTCTCCACGAACTCCGGGGTCTCGCCGTTGATCTTCGAGCGCGGGTCGACGAGGTCGTGGGGGTCGAGCTGGTTGCCGCAGGTGTCGCACTGGTCGCCGCGGGCCCCGCCGGCGCCGCAGATGGGGCAGGTGCCCTCGATGTAGCGGTCGGGCAGCGTGCGGCCGGTGGACTGCGAGATGGCGCCGTAGGTGGTCTGCTCGACGAAGTAGCCGTTGGCGTGCACGCCGAGGAAGAGCTCCTGCACCACCGCGTGGTGGTTGCGGGTGCTGGTGCGGGTGTAGAGGTCGTAGCTGACGCCGAGGGCGCAGAGGTCCTCGGCGATCACGCGGTGGTTGCGGTCGGCGAGCTCCTGGGGGCTCACCCCGGCCTCGTCGGCGGCGATGAGGATCGGGGTGCCGTGCTCGTCGGTGCCGGAGACCATGAGCACGTCGTGGCCGGCCATCCGCATGTAGCGGGAGAAGACGTCGGAGGGCACGCCGAACCCGGCGACGTGGCCGATGTGGCGGGGGCCGTTGGCGTAGGGCCAGGCGACTGCGGACAGCACGGTGCTCATGGGGTGATCCTAGGGAGCACCCGGCCCGGGGCCGGGGTCAGGCCCCGAGGGTGCCGTCCTTGAAGCGCGCGATCCGCTTGCGGGTGCGCTTGCGGATGAGCGGCAGCTGGGCGTAGAGGAGCGAGCCGGGGCAGGCGGTGTCGTTGGTGTCGCGGTGGCCGTCGATCACCGGGAGCTTCACCGTGGCGCCCGCGGAGTAGCGGTCGCTGCCGGTGGAGCGCACCGTGGCGGTGCCCGCGGGCTTGCGTCCGTGCATCTCCAGCTTCCAGGCCGCGACCCGCGTGACGGCGAAGACGACCGCCTTGGAGGGCCGCGCGGTCTCGAAGTTGCCGATGACCGAGACGCCGGTGGAGGTGTCGTTGAAGCCCAGGGTGTGCGCCCCGCGCACGTTGCGGCCCGGGCCGCCGGCACGGCCGACCCAGATCCGGCCGAAGCGGTCGACCAGGAAGTTGTAGCCGATGTCGGACCAGCCCAGCGACTTGGTGTGGTAGCGGTACATGCCGCGCAGCAGGGCCGGGGTCTCGGCCTTGGAGTAGTCGTTGGCGTTGACGGTGTGGTGCACGTGCACCTGCTGGAGCGTGGCGTTGCGCGTCGGCGTGCCGCTGCGCCAGGACTCGTCGGCGCCCCAGGTCTTGCGCGAGTAGAGCTTGGGCCACAGCGTGGCCGTGCTCGCCGCGGGCACCACGCCCGCGTCGTCGGCGGCGTCGTCGGTGGCGTCGTCGGCCCGCGCGGAGACGGTCGACGAGACGGTCGCGGAGACGGTGGAGGCGCCGGAGGACCCGCCGGAGGCGGTCGTGGGCGGCTCGTCGGGCACGACGGTGGCGTCGGTCGGGCGACCGGCGGGGTCCAGCAGCACCAGGCGCAGGTCCTCGGGGCGGGGGCCGTCGACGGCCACCTCGACCCCGTCGCAACGGCCGACCCAGGTCACGTCGGTGGCGCGCAGCGAGCTGTCGCCCTCGACGCCGGCGTCGGGGCCGTCGGCCAGCGCGGGGGTCGAGCGCCAGGGGGCCCAGGCACCACCGCTGCGGGTCCGCACCCGCAGCACCGGGTCGCTGCCGCGCCAGGTGAGGCCCAGCATCGCGAACGACGTGGTCTCCAGCGGGCCGGTGCTCCAGGTCTCGGCGCCGGCGACGCGGCGTCCCGAGGGAGCACCGCCACCGCCGTCGTCCTGCACGACGCGCCCCGAGGCGTCGACCGGGCGGAGCCGGCGGTCGTCGAGGGCGACCTCGAGCTCGCCGACGTCGGAGCCGTCGTCGGCCGAGAGCATGAGCCGTCCGTCTGGGGTGGTCGGCTCCTGGCCGGGGCCCCAGCGGGCGAGGGCGGCGATGGCCGGCACGGCCACCACCCCCGCTCCGGCGGCGATGAGCAGCTTGCGTCGACCTGCATCAGCGTGAGACATCACGAAACATCATGCGTCACACGCGCACCACAGGTCGAGCCGACAGGCCCAACGACCCGCCGGACGATCAGCTGAAGTCGAGCTCCGCCGTCCGCGAGCGCTTCAGCTCGAAGAAGAAGGGGTAGGACGCCATCGCGACGGCGCCGTCCCAGATCTTCCCGGCCTCGTCGCCGCGCGGGATCGACGACAGGACGGGCCCGAAGAAGGCCGCGCCCTCGATCGCGATGGTCGGCGTGCCGACCTCGTCGCCGACCTGGTCCATGCCCAGGTGGTGCGAGGCCTTGACCGCCTCGTCGTAGCCGGCGTCGTCGAAGGCCTCGACCAGCTCGGCCGGCAGCCCGACCTCGGCCAGGGCCTCGGAGACGACCTCCTTGCTGACGCCGCGCCCCTCGTTGTGGATCCGGGTGCCCATCGCGGTGTAGAGGGGCAGCAACTGCTCGCGACCGTGCGCCTGCTCCACCGCCGTCACGACGCGGACCGGGCCCCAGGCGTCCTTGAGGGCCTCGCGGTACTCCGCGGGGATGTCCTTGTCCTGGTTGAGGTAGCCCAGGCTCATCACGCGCCAGGTCACCTCGATGTCGCGCACCTGCTCCACCTCCAGGATCCAGCGCGAGGTGATCCAGGCGAAGGGGCACAGCGGGTCGAACCAGAAGTCAGCCTTGGTGGTCATGACGGGCCAAGGCGCCGGGCGCCCGAAACATTCCGCCGCGCTGCGGCCGCGCGCGGCCGCAGCGGGCTCAGCGGGCTCAGCGCGTGACCCGCACGGCGTCGACCACGCGGCGCGCCTCGACGACGGGCGTGCCGGAGTAGAGGACACGGACCCGCTTGCGCCCCGCGCCGAGCCCCGTCAGCACCAGCCTGGCCCGCCCGGCGACCAGCCGCGCCGACTCCTCGTGGGTGCCGATCCTCACCGTCACCCGCCCGCCGGGCCGGGGCACGCCCGGGGCGGCCACGCGCACCGCGACGACCGCGCGGCGCGGGCCACCGACCGGGTCGACGTCGACCCCGGGTCGGGTGGTGATGCGCGCGGGCGCCGGCAGGGTCAGGGTGCGCGGCTCGTAGCCGGGGCGGGTGATCCGGGCACGGACCGCCAGGGTGGCCCCGGCGTCGGCCGCACGCACGGCGTACGACGCGCCCTTGCCGCCGTCGATCGGGCGGCCGTCGCGCACCCAGGTGTAGGTGACGTCGGCGTCGCGCGGGGTGGTGGCGCCGCGCTCCACGCGCAGCCGCTCGCCGACCCGCGTGGTGCCGGTGACCGCGAAGGTCCCGTCGGTCCCGATCCGGCCGCGCTGCACCGTGGTCGGGTCGGCGGCCACCACCAGCGGGCGGTAGCCCTCGCGCACGGCCCGCACCTTGGCGGTGACCGTGCGACCGACCAGGCCGGGGCGCAGCTCGAGGCGCCCGGTGGTGGCGTCGGCGAGCGGCTTGCCGTCGGCGTACCACTGCACGGTCGTGGCGTCGGGGCGCGGGGAGAAGGACCCGCGCACCGCGGCCAGGGTCTCCCCGACCCGCGGCGTGCCCGCCAGGTCGGGCGCGGAGGGGTTGGCGAGGATGCCGCGGCGCACCTTCATCGTCGACCCCGACCGCACGACACCGGTCTTGTAGCCGCGCTTCTTCGCGGTCACGCGCACGCTGAGCCGGTGGCCCAGCACCGCGGGGGTCGGGGTGAAGGTGCGCGAGGTGGCCCCGGCGATCGCCTTGCCGTCGCGGAGCCACTGCACGGCCACCGACGCCGCGGGCTTCCACGTGCCGGTCCGGGCGGTGAGCCGCTCCCCCACCCGTGCAGCCCCCTCGGTGTCGACGGGGGTGGTGGTCTCCACGGCCTTGTCGGCCAGGTGGATGAAGCCCGAGGGCCACCCGGTGCCCTTGGTCATGCGACGCCAGTGGAAGTCGCCGCCCCAGCTGTCCTCGGAGATGACGATCTCGGTGGCGGAGATGACCCGCTCGACGTAGGCCACGTGGCCGGCCGACCCGGCCCCGGGCACGTCGGCCTTCCACCACGCCACGGCGCCGACCATCGGGGTCTGGTCGGTGCGCCCGGCGAGGTGCTCGCCCCAGTACTCCGCGTTGCCGCCGCCGACCCACGGCCGTGTGGTCGACATGCCGGCCTGCACCATCCGGTAGGCGACGTAGTTGGTGCAGTTGTGGCCGGAGTACATCTGCCACCACATCTTCTTGCCCTCGGTGCGGTAGCCGTGGTGGGAGTAGCCGGCGTCCTTGCACGCGGCGTAGCCGGTGCACAGGTACGTCGAGGCCGCCGCGGCCGGTGGCACCGAGACCGCAGGGAGCACGACCAGGGCCGCCGCGAGCGCGACGAACCCCACGAGGACGGGTCGGAAGTGGTGCAGCAGCCGAGTCACGGGGCGCTATGTAACACCACGTCAAGCACCGACACGCCGGTACGTCACAAATTTTCACATTCGTCCCACGCGTCCCGGCGGCCTCTCAGGCCCCTCCCGCGTCGTGGTGGAGCACCCTGCGGCACGGTGCGATGCACGTCACCCCGCGCGCCGGTGGCAGGATGCAGCGCATGCCTGGAACCAACCTGACCCGGGACGAGGCCGCCACCCGCGCCGCCCTCCTGGACGTCTCGTCGTACTCCGTCGACCTGGACCTCACGACGAGCGAGACCACCTTCGCCTCCACCACCACGATCGAGTTCACCTGCTCCGAGCCCGGTGCCGAGACCTTCGCCGACCTCGTCGACGCGACGGTGCACAGCATCACGCTCAACGGCGAGTCGCTCGACCCCGCGACGGCCTACGCCGACAGCCGCATCGCGCTCAGCGGGCTGGCGGCGACCAACACCCTCGTGGTGGTGGCCGACTGCACCTACTCGCGCACCGGCGAGGGCCTGCACCGCTTCGTCGACCCCGTCGACGACCGGGTCTACCTCTACTCGCAGTTCGAGGTGCCCGACGCCCGCCGGGTCTTCACGACCTTCGAGCAGCCCGACCTGAAGTCGGTCTTCACCTTCGTCGTGCGCGCTCCCGAGCAGTGGAAGGTCGTCTCCAACTCCCCCACGCCCGCCCCCACCGCCCTCGGCGACGGCACGGCGCGCTGGGAGTTCGAGCCCACCAAGCGCATGTCCACCTACATCACCGCGCTCGTGGCCGGTGAGTACCACGAGGTCCAGGACGTCTACCAGGGCAAGCACGGCGACATCCCGCTGGGCCACTACTGCCGCCAGTCGCTGGTCGAGCACCTCGACCGCGAGGAGCTGGTGAAGCTGACCAAGCAGGGCTTCGAGTTCTTCGAGGAGGCCTTCGACTTCCCCTACCCCTTCGGCAAGTACGACCAGCTCTACGTGCCGGAGTACAACATGGGCGCGATGGAGAACGCCGGCTGCGTGACGCTGCGCGACGAGTACCTCCCCCGCAGCCGCCAGCCGCGCTCGTTCTACGAGTTCCGCTGCTCGGTGATCCTGCACGAGATGGCCCACATGTGGTTCGGCGACCTCGTGACCATGAAGTGGTGGGACGACCTCTGGCTCAACGAGTCCTTCGCGGAGTGGGCCTGCTACCACGCCGAGGTCGAGGCCACCGAGTACACCGACTCCTGGACCGGCTTCGCCAACGCGCGCAAGCAGACCGGCTACCGCCAGGACCAGATGCCCTCGACCCACCCGATCGCGGCCGACAACGTCGACCTGCAGGCCGTCGAGGTCAACTTCGACATGATCACCTACGCCAAGGGCGCCTCGGTGCTCAAGCAGCTGGTGGCCTGGGTCGGGCTCGACGACTTCATGGCCGGTCTGCGGCAGTACTTCAAGGACCACGCCTACGGCAACTCCGAGTTCAAGGACCTGCTCGCCGCGCTCGAGAAGGCCTCGGGCCGCGAGCTGGCGGGCTGGGCGAAGGAGTGGCTGCAGACTGCGGGCGTCAACACGCTGACCCCCGAGTTCGCGCTCGACGGCGAGGGCGCCTACACCCGCCTGGCCGTGCGCCAGAGCGCCCACCCCGACTGGCCCACCCTGCGCCGCCACCGCCTCGGCATCGGCCTCTACGACGACCGCGACGGTCGCCTGGTGCTGCGCCGCAGCGTCGAGGTCGACGTGGAGGGCGAGCTCACCGAGATCCCCGAGCTCGTCGGCGAGACCCAGCCCGACCTGCTGCTGCTCAACGACGGCGACCTCACCTACGCCAAGATCCGCCTCGACGAGCGCTCCCTGGCCACCGTGGTCGACGGGCTCTCCAAGCTCGACGACTCCCTGGCCCGTGCGCTGGTGTGGGGCGCGACCTGGGACATGACCCGCGACGCCGAGATGGCCGCGCGCGACTTCGTGACCCTGGTCCTGGCCAACATCGGCGCCGAGACCGACGCCTGGGGCGTCAGCCGGATCCCCACCTACGCCGCCCAGGCCGTGTCGACCTTCTCCGCCCCCGAGCACCGCGACGAGCTGCGCTCGCGCTGGGAGTCGGGCCTGCGCGAGCTGGTGCTGGCCGCCGAGCCCGGCAGCGACGCCCAGCTCACCTTCGCCCGCTCCTACGCCGCGGCGGCCCGCTCCGAGCAGGCCGTCGGTGACGTCGAGGCCCTGCTCGACGGCGGCCTGGAGATCGACGGTCTCGCCGTCGACCAGGACCTGCGCTGGTCGCTGGTCACCTCGCTGGCCGCCTCCGGCAACGCCGGGGAGCGCATCGAGGCCGAGCTCGAGCGGGACCGCACGATCTCGGGCCAGGAGCACGCCGCCGCCGCCCGGGCCGCCCGGCCCACCGCGGAGGCCAAGGCCGAGGCCTGGGAGGTCGCGATGGTCTCCACCGAGACCCCCAACGAGACGCAGCGCTCGGTGGCCATGTCGTTCCAGCGCTCGGGCCAGGACGACGTGCTCGCGCCCTACGTCGAGCGCTACCTCGCCGCCGCCGACGACGTGTGGGACCGCCTGGGCAACAAGCGCGCGTCGACCGCGCTCGAGGCGATGTTCCCCCGCCAGCTGGCCAGCCAGGAGCTGCTCGACCGGGCCGACGCCTGGCTCGCGCGCACCCCGGCTCCCCCGGCCGCCAAGCGCTACGTCGCCGAGGGCCGCGCCGACGTCGCCCGCGCCCTCGCCGCCCAGGAGCGCGACGCCCGGGGCTGACCCCCGGCCAGCGTGCAGAAGGCCCCCACCGCGTCGCGGTGGGGGCCTTCTGCGTGATCAGGTGCTGCTCGAGCCGTGCTCGAGCCGTGCTGGAGCGGCGCTCAGGCGCCGGCGTGCAGCGTGTTCTGCGGGCGGGCGTAGTCGGCGAGCATCCGGATGCCGGCGCGCAGACCGCCCACGAGGTCGCCGGTGGCGAAGTCGGCCTGCATGTGCAGCGCGACCAGCTCGACCTGCTTGTCCGACAGCGTGCGGCGCACGTAGCCGCCGGTGACGATCTCCAGCACGCGCAGCGTCGGGTCGACCATGATCAGCACGCTGCGCGAGGGGGCGACCAGGGAGTTGTGCAGCCGCGTGGCGAAGGCCCGCGACTCGCCCTCGACGTTGCCGACGAAGACCGAGAACTCGACCCGGCTCAGCTCCTCGGCACGACGCACGGCCTCGTCGAGCGCCGCGCGCTCGGCGTGGGAGAACGGGTCACCAGCGGGCACGTGCGCCACCGGCCTGCGACTCGTCGGTGTCGGGGGCGGCCAGCTCGGCGGTGGTCTTGCGAGGACCGCCGATCCACTGGTTCTGCACCGGCGGGGCCCCCGGGGCGATCCGCTCGCCCCGCACCAGCGGCGGCACGTAGATCATCGCCACGAGGGCGATCAGCATGAGGAGCGGGATGCCGCCGAGCACGAGGATGGCGTGCAGCGGGTCGACCGCGTCGGGGTCGGACCAGCCGACCGGCACGTCGGCGGAGGCCGGGCCGGCCAGGGCCACGCCCCCGAGCACACCGACGAGGGCGGTCGTGCCGACCACGGCGGACCGACGGAGCAGGGCGGCGAGGTGATGCGTCACACCACGAGGATATCGGCTCGCCGACGCCCACCCGGACGCGGACCGGGTCGACTGGGTCACATCCGCCGGCGGCGCGGGCCGCAGGCACGGCGTACGGGTGGGTGGGGTGGTGACGAGCCCCCTCCGCCGGGTCGAGGACTCCCGGTGGCGTGTGTTTACTGGGCGCCATGTCCGCTCTTGCCACGTCCCCCTGCGAAGCAGGCCAACAGGTCTGCGACTTCGTGCTCGACCAGACCGACAACGACACCCTG
Source organism: Nocardioides sp. P86 (assembly GCF_023712465.1). Lineage (NCBI taxonomy): Bacteria > Bacillati > Actinomycetota > Actinomycetes > Propionibacteriales > Nocardioidaceae > Nocardioides > Nocardioides sp. P86. The sequence continues at coordinate 1,111,758 of NZ_JAMAYE010000002.1, forward strand.
GCCCGGATCTCCGACCTCGTCATCGGCAAGCCCTCGGCCCTGGTCGGCCTCTTCGTCCTCGGCCTGGTGATCCGCTGGCTGGCCCACCGCGCGGTCGACCGGATCGTGCTGCGCGCCGCCGACGGCGTGCTGCCCGACCGGGTCGGGCGCCTCTCGCGCATCCACGGCCGGGGCGGCAAGGCGGGTGGCGCGCCCACCCGCACCGACGTGGCCGCGAGCACGCGCCGGGTGCAGCGGGCCAAGACGATGGGCAGCCTGCTCAAGTCGATCATCACCGGGCTGGTGCTCGCCGTCGTCGGCACGATGATGCTGAGCGAGATCGGCGTCAACATCGCCCCCATCATCGCCAGCGCCGGGATCCTCGGCGTCGCCATCGGCTTCGGCGCCCAGTCGCTGGTCAAGGACTTCCTGTCCGGCATCTTCATGATCTTCGAGGACCAGTACGGCGTGGGCGACGAGGTCGACCTCGGCGAGGCCGTGGGCGTGGTCGAGGCGGTCAGCCTGCGGGTCACGCGACTGCGCGACATCAACGGCACCGTCTGGTACGTCCGCAACGGCGAGATCCTGCGCGTGGGCAACATGAGCCAGAACTGGGCGCGCACGGTGCTCGACATCCAGGTCGGCTACCAGGAGGACCTGGTCAAGGTCCGCCGCGTGCTCGAGGACGTGGCCCACGACGTGTGGGAGGACGAGGACTTCACGGGGCGCGTGATCGAGGAGCCGTCGGTCTGGGGCGTCCAGGACCTCGGCATCGACGGGATCTCGGTGCGGGTCGCGCTCAAGACCGCCCCGGGAGAGCAGTGGGCCATCGCCCGCGAGATGCGCCAGCGGATCAAGGCCCGCTTCGACCACGAGGGCATCGAGATCCCCTTCCCCCAGCGCGTGGTGTGGCACCGCGAGGAGCAGAAGGCGGCCGCGGCGGGCCAGCAGGCCCCCGAGTGAGCCGCCCGCCGGCCCGAGGCGCGAAGATGGTCCCGTGACGTTCTACGACGAGATCGGCGGCCTCGAGACGATGCGGCGCATCGTGGCGACGTTCTACGAGGGCGTCGCCGAGGACGAGGTGCTGCGCCCGCTCTACCCCGAGGAGGACCTCGGGCCGGCGGAGGAGCGCTTCCTGCTCTTCCTCGTGCAGTACTGGGGCGGCCCGACCACCTACTCCGACACCCGAGGTCACCCGCGCCTGCGCATGCGCCACGCGCCCTTCGCCGTGACCCCCGAGGCCCGCGACCACTGGCTGACCCACTTCCGCGCCGGGCTCGACGCGGTCGACCTCACCCCGGAGCAGGACGCGCAGTTCTGGGAGTACGTCACCCACGCCGCCCAGTTCATGGTCAACACCTTGGAGTGACGTCCAACGCGGGAGCGCACCACCGATCTAGGTTCGGGGACCGCACCGTGTAACGCCGCCCCGTCGCCGTGACAGGTAGGGGGTGCCGGCGCACCACCCAGCCCGAGCCGAGGAGGCGAGATGGACCGACGCGACCTGCGGGTCCCGGCGCCCGACCTCGAGCCCGAGGACTGGTTCGTGGAGCAGCTGGCCCTCCTCGCCCGGGAGAGCGGGGCGACGGGCACGAGCGACCTGCCGCGCAGCGGCTGGCGGGTCGCGGTCGTGACCGCCCTGGCGGCCGCGGTGCTCACCGCGACCGCCTGGCTCGCCGGAGCGCTCCCGGGTGGCTCACCCCTCGGCGACCCGGACCCCGGCCCGTCCCCGTCGCCGAGCGCCCCGGGCACGCCCGGCACCACGCCGTCCCCGTCACCGACCACCGGCGGGGCGACGCGCCCAGGCGGTCCGGCCGGACCTGGGAGCGGGAGCAGCCCGGCGCCGCCGTCTCAGTCTCAGGACGACGGCGCCGGGTCGCCGCAGTCGTCGGGGCCGACGTCATCGGGCGGGTCCCCCGGCACGTCGGTGCCCGGCTCGTCGGTGCCGACGCCCAGCGACCTCCCCACGCCCTCCGACATCACTCCCGGAGCCGGGAGCCGCACGCCGGGTGGGAAGACGACCGGGAAGCCGTCGATCGGCGCCTCGGCCAGCGCCTCGGTCAGTGCCTCGGTCAGTGCCTCCGTCCGAGGCTCCCTGCGGGCCTCCGTCGGCGACGCGGGGCCGCTCGGGTGACGACCCCCACCGACGACCTCGTCCGGCGTGCCCGCACGGGCGACGCCGAGGCCTGGCGTGCGCTCTACCGCGCCCACGCCGGGCGGCTCGTGGTGTGGCTCGGCACCCGCCCCACCGGCGACGCCGCCGTCAGCGCCGACGACGTCGCGGCGGAGGCCTGGCTGGTGGCCGCGCGCCGGATCGCGGAGTTCGACGGTGACGACGAGGAGTTCGCCGGCTGGCTCTTCGGCATCGCGCGCCGGGTCGGGTTGAACCTCCACCGGCGCAGCGCCCGCCGCGGCACCACCCCCACCGAGGCCCCGCCCGAGACGAGCCACCACGAGGGTCCCGAGGAGTCGCGCGTGGCGATCGACTGGGCGCGGCAGGTGCTCCAGCGGCTGCCGCCGCGCGAGCGCGACGTCGTGGCCTGCACCGAGGTCGTCGGTCTCGACGTCGCCACCACGGCCCAGGCCCTCGGCATCAGCGCCGTCGCGGTGCGGGTGGCCCGCCACCGCGGGCTGCGCCGGCTGCGCGACCAGCCCGACCTCGCGGGCGTCCGCCCGCGCCCCTGACCCACCCGTCACCCCGGGCGCGACCCCGGCCGGGGGCTGTGCCCGTGAGGCCGTGAGGCCGTGAGGGAAACGTGACGGGGGCCGGCCACGGGCGAAACACCCGGGCGGCGGCACGGGTGGTCGACTGCAGGTCCACCGACCGCCGGACCGAGGGGCACCCATGACCGACCTGTTCTCGCCGTACGCACTGAAGGGCGTGACGCTGCGCAACCGCATCGTGATGTCACCGATGACGATGTACAACTCCGTCGACGGCCGCATGGACGACTACCACACGATGTACCTCGGCGCCCGGGCCGCCGGGGGCTTCGGGCTGGTCTTCCCCGAGCAGGTCGCCATCACCCCCGACGGCCGCACCACGACGTCGTGCGCGGGCCTGTGGAGCGACGAGCAGGTCGAGGGGCACGCGCGGGTCACCGCGATGATCCGCCGGATGGGGGCGGTGCCCGGGATCCAGCTGGGCCACACCGGACGCAAGGGCAGCGAGCTGCCGCCCCACAAGGGCGTCAACGAGCAGGGCTCGTGGAAGGCGCTGCCGCCCGACCACCCCGACGGCTGGACCTGTGTGGCCCCCGACGCGATCCCCTACGGCGGCGACCACTCCTACCCCGTCCACCCGCTCACCGTCGCCGAGATCGCCGACCTGCACCGCAGCTACGCCGACGCCGCGCGGCGCGCCCTCGACGCCGGCTACCAGTGGCTGGAGATGCACTTCGCCCACGGCTACCTGGCTGCGAGCTTCTTCTCCCCGCTGGCCAACCAGCGCACCGACGAGTACGGCGGCAGCGTGCGCAACCGGGCGCGCTTCCTGCTCGAGGCCCTCGACGCCGTCCGCGAGGTCTGGCCCGAGGAGTACCCGCTCACCATGCGTCTGGGGGTCGACGACCTGCACCCCGACGGCATCCGGCTCGAGGACTCCATCGAGGCGATCGGCTGGATGAAGGAGCACGGGCTCGACCTGGCCGACGTGAGCATCGGCTTCAACACCGACGACATGGTCGAGCCCCCGCTCGGTGACAGGGGGTTCATGCTCGAGCGGGCCGCCCGCATCAAGCGCGAGGTGGACATCCCCGTCGCCACGAGCTGGAACCTCGGCGTGCCGCAGAACGCCGCGGCCGCGATCGCCAGCGGGGCCATCGACCTGGCCTTCCTGGGCCGGCCCGCCCTGTCGAACCCGCACTGGCCGGTCTGGGCCGCGCGGGAGCTGGGCCACGAGGACCCCTTCGGCCTGGTGCCGGCGGACTGGGCGTGGTGGCTGCGCAACTTCCGCGGCCACGACGCGAGCATCGGCCTCCCCGCCCCCTCGGCCCCGGCGCCCGACCTCCGGGCGGCCGGCTGAGGGCCCGGGCGGACTCAGCCGGTCGGGCGCGCGGTCCAGGAGCCGTCGAGGGCGGCGAGCAACGGCGCTCGCACCTCCTCGCTCGGCTGCACCGAGCGACCGGTGGCGGTGTCGAAGAAGACCAGCACGACGCGGGCCCGGGCCAGCACGGTGTCGCCGTCGCGGATCTCGCTCTCCACCACCGACGAGCTGCGTCCCACGTGGGAGAACCAGCTCCACACGTCGTAGGGCTGGGGGCGGAAGAGGATCGGCACGCGGTAGTCGACGTCGATCTGCGCGACGACCAGGCTGGCGCGCGAGTCCTCCCCCGGCGCGGCGCCCCACAACCGGGCCAGCACGGCGATGCGCGACTCCTGGAGGTACTCGAAGTACTTCACGTTGTTGACGTGGCCGTAGACGTCGACGTCGCTGAAGCGCACCTGGAGCGGGAAGTGCCCCAGGTCCTCCTCGCGCGCCGGGGTGCGGGCCGGACGCTCGACGGCGTCGCCCTCCTCCCGGAAGCCGGCCAGCACCTCGCGCTCGGCGGCGGTGAGACGGCGGGGTCGCTCCTCGGAGAAGACGAACGGCGTCAGCACGGTCGTGGCGCGCACGTAGACGCGGCGCCCCTCGGGCGTCTCGTCGAAGACCTCGTAGGCCATCGTGAAGGTGGCCGCGCGGACCTCGGTGACCCAGCACTCGATGCGCACGGGGGTGAAGCGGAAGGTGAGCGGCTCGACGTAGGTGACCCGGTGGCGCACCACCACGAGTCCCTCCACGAGGCCCGCGGTCGCGTCGGCGCCGTCCTCCCGCGCGGGGCGGTGGGTCCGGAGCATGTCGACCCGGGCCTCCTGGAGGTAGTCGACGTAGACCACGTTGTTGACGTGGCCCAGCAGGTCCAGGTCGGCCCAGCGCAGCTGGCACTCGTAGAGGTGACGCACGGGGCGACTCTGCCAGACGCGGCGCTCAGTGGCTGAGCACGAGCCCGCCGTAGTACTCGCGCAGGCCCAGGTGGCGGGCGACCCGCACGTGGCGGTGGCGCAGGACGGTCTGGCCGAGCACGCCCACGGCGAGCAGGCCGCCGAGGACGCCGACGGCGACCACGGCCCACAGGACGGCGACGGCGGCGGGGCTGAGCAGTTCCATGAGGACTCCTTCTACAGGTGTAGAACTTCTACTGATGTAGAAGGTACGCCGCAGCCCCGAGGCCCGCAACGGTGCCGGGTAGTGTCGCCGCTCACCCGCCACACCCACCCGTCGTACCCACCCGCAGCAACCACCCGCCGCAGGAGCCGCCATGCCCGACCCGACCCCGCGGCGTCGGCAGCTGGCCGAGGCCGCGACCGCCGTGGTCGCCCGCGAGGGCCTACGCGGCCTGACCCACCGGGCGGTGGACCGGGAGGCCGGGATCGCCGAGGGCAGCTGCTCGGCCTACCTGCGCACCAGCAGGGCCCTGCGGGACGCCCTCACCGAGCACGTCGCCGGCAGCATGGCCGCCGACGTCGAGGACCTCGCGGCGCAGGTGGCCGCACTGCCCCCGCGCGCCGAGGGCGCACCACCCGGACCGGCGCTCGACCTGGCGATGGCCCTGATGCAGCGCTGGGTCGAGCGGCGCGACCTCGTGGTCGTCAGCCTCGAGCTGTCCACCGCCGCCACCCGCGACCCCGCGATCGCCGAGCAGCTCGCGCCCTGGCGCGCCCGCCTCGTCGACGTGGTCGACGCCATCCTGGCCGCGGCGGGCCGCCCCCACAGCACCGAGCGGGCCGACGCGCTGGTCGCGGCCTACGACGGGATCCTCGCCGCCGCCCTCCTGCGCCCCGACGACGAGCGCCGCGCCTGGCTGGCCCGCACCCTCACGCTGGTCACCGACGCGCTCACCTGCGCGTGAGCGCTGGACGAGGGGTCTAGGGTGGATCCGGCAGCATTACCCGCCAGTAACCCACACCAGACCGGAGTCCCGCATGCCCGAGGCCGTCATCGTTTCCGTCGCCCGCAGCCCCATCGGGCGCGCCAACAAGGGCTCGCTCAAGGACTTCCGTCCTGACGACCTCAGCGCCCTGATCGTCAAGACCGCGCTGGACAAGATCGAGGGGCTCGACCCCAACACCGTCGACGACCTCTACCTCGGCTGCGGCCTGCCCGGCGGCGAGTCGGGCAACAACATGGGCCGCGTCGTCAACGTGCTCAACGGCATGGACGCCGTGCCCGGCGCCACCGTCACCCGCTACTGCGCCTCCTCGGTGCAGACCACCCGGATGGCCTTCCACGCCATCAAGGCCGGCGAGGGCGACATCTTCGTCTCCGCCGGCGTGGAGACCGTCTCCCGCTTCGCCAAGGGCACCTCCGACCACATCCCCCACACCGTCAACCCGCGCTTCGACGACGCGCAGTCGCGCACCGCGAAGACCGCCGAGGGCGGCGTGGACTGGCACGACCCGCGCGAGGACGGCCTGCTCCCCGACGCCTACATCGCGATGGGCCAGACCGCCGAGAACGTCGCCCGCCTGCGCGGGCTGTCGCGCCAGGAGCTCGACGAGTTCGGCGTGCGCTCGCAGAACCTCGCCGAGAAGGCGATCGACAACGGCTTCTGGGCCCGCGAGATCACCCCCGTCACGACCCCCGACGGCACCGTGGTCAGCACCGACGACGGCCCCCGCGCCGGCGTCACCTACGACGCGATCAAGGACCTCAAGCCGGTCTTCCGCCCCGACGGCGTGGTCACCGCCGGCAACTGCTGCGCGCTCAACGACGGCGCCGCCGCGGTCGTCATCATGTCCGACACCAAGGCCGCCGAGCTCGGCCTCACCCCGCTCGCGCGCATCGTCTCCACCGGCGTGAGCGGCCTGTCGCCCGAGATCATGGGCCTCGGCCCCGTCGAGGCCACCCGCAACGCCCTGAAGTACGCCGGCATGAGCATCGGCGACATCGACCTGGTCGAGATCAACGAGGCCTTCGCCGCCCAGGTCGTGCCGTCCTACCAGGACCTGGGCATCGACATCGACCGCCTCAACGTCAACGGCGGCGCCATCGCCGTCGGCCACCCCTTCGGCATGACCGGGGCCCGGCTGCAGAACACGATGATCAACAGCCTCGACTGGCACGACAAGACCACCGGCCTCATCACGATGTGCGTCGGCGGCGGCCAGGGCATGGCCCTCATCCTCGAGCGCGTCTGACCCGCCCCGGTCCGCGGCACCCGGCCGGCTCGTGCGTCACGAGTCGGTCTCGGGTGCCGCGGCCGCGGTGCGGCTCTCCTAGACTCCGTCGAATGACGACCGAGCACCGCACCGCGCCCGACAGCGATCCCGCGACGGCCGAGCCGCGCTGGCTCGACCAGTCGCAGCAGCGCTCGTGGCGCGCCCTCCTCGTCGGCCACACGCTGCTCATGGCGCGGCTCGACGACGACCTGCGACGCGGCTTCGACCTGTCGCTGACCGAGTACGAGATCCTGGTGCGGCTCTCCGAGCGCGACGGACGCCTGCGCATGGCCCAGCTCGCCGACGCGATGGCCCACAGCCGCAGCCGGGTCACCCACACCGTCGCCCGGATGGAGCGCGCCGGGCTCGTCGAGCGGGTGTCCTCGCCCGAGGACGGCCGCGGCATCCTCGCCTCGCTCACCGAGCGGGGCCTCGACGTCCTGCGCCAGGCGGCCCCGATGCACGTCGCGGGCGTGCGCGAGCACCTGGTCGACCTCGCCGACGCCGACGACCTCGCCGCCGTCGGGCGGGTCATGAACGTCGTCGCCGACCACCTGGTCGCCGGGCACCCGGAGATGGACATCCGCTGAGCCCGGCGACCCGGTGGGTCGCGCGTCAGTAGCTCGTCAGTCGCGCGTGAGGCGGCGGTGAGTGACCCGGTGGGGCCGGGCCGCCTCGGCGCCGAGACGCTCGATCTTGTTCTCCTCGTAGGCCGCGAAGTTGCCCTCGAACCAGAACCACTTCGCGCTGTCCTCGTCGTCGCCCTCCCAGGCGAGGATGTGGGTGGCGATGCGGTCGAGGAACCACCGGTCGTGCGAGGTGACCACGGCGCAGCCGGGGAAGTCGAGCAGGGCGTCCTCGAGCGAGGACAGGGTCTCCACGTCGAGGTCGTTGGTGGGCTCGTCGAGCAGCAGCAGGTTGCCGCCCATCTTCAGCGTCAGCGCGAGGTTGAGCCGGTTGCGCTCCCCACCGGAGAGCACGCCGGCCTTCTTCTGCTGGTCGGGGCCCTTGAAGCCGAACGACGCGACGTAGGCGCGCGAGTTCATCTCGAAGTTGGCGACCTTGACGAAGTCGAGGCCGTCGGAGACGACCTCCCAGACGTTCTTGTTCGGGTCGATGCCGCCGCGGCTCTGGTCGACGTAGGACAGCTTGACCGTCGTGCCGACCTTGAGGGCGCCCTCGTCGGGCTCCTCGCCGCCGGTGATCATGCGGAACAGCGTCGTCTTGCCCACGCCGTTGGGGCCGATGACGCCGACGATGCCCGCGCGCGGCAGCGAGAAGGAGAGGTCGTGCATGAGGGTGCGCCCCTCGAAGCCCTTGGTGAGGTGGTCGGCCTCCAGGACGATGTCACCCAGCCGCGGGCCGGCGGGGATGTTGATCTCGGAGGTGTCGATCTTGCGCATCCGGTCGGCCTCGGCCGCCATCTCCTCGTAGCGCGCGAGACGGGAGCGGCTCTTGGTCTGGCGGGCCTTGGCGTTGGAGCGGACCCACTCCAGCTCCTTCTCCAGCATCTTGGCGCGCTTGGCGTCCTTCTGCCCCTCGATCTTGAGACGTTCCTTCTTGGTCTCGAGGTACTTGGAGTAGTTGCCCTCGTAGCCGTGGGCCTGGCCGCGGTCGAGCTCGAGGATCCACTCGGCGACGTTGTCGAGGAAGTACCGGTCGTGGGTGATGGCCAGGACGGCACCGGGGTAGTCCTTGAGGTGCCCCTCCAGCCACTGCACCGACTCGGCGTCGAGGTGGTTGGTGGGCTCGTCGAGCAGCAGCAGCGAGGGCTGCTGGAGCAGCAGCTTGCACAGCGCCACCCGGCGGCGCTCGCCACCGGAGAGGTTGTCGACGATCGCGTCCGGCGGCGGGCACCGCAGGGCGTCCATGGCCTGCTCGAGCCGGCTGTCGAGGTCCCACACGTTGGCCGCGTCGAGCTCGGTCTGCAGGTCGCCCGCCTCGGTCGCGACCTTGTCCTGGTCGGCGTCGGGGTCGCCCATCATCATGTAGAGCTCGTCGAGCCGGGCCATCTTGGCCTTGGTCTCGGCCACCGCCTCCTCGACGTTCTCCAGCACCGTCTTGCCCTCGCTCAGCGGCGGCTCCTGCTGGAGCATGCCGACCGTGGCCTGCGGGTCGAGGATCGCGTCGCCGTTGTTGGGCTGGTCGAGACCGGCCATGATCTTGAGCAGCGACGACTTGCCCGTGCCGTTGGGCCCCACGACGCCGATCTTGGCCCCGTGGAGGAAGGAGAGGGTGACGTTCTCGAGGACGACCTTGTCGCCGTGGGCCTTGCGCACGTTGCGCAGGGTGAAGACATATTCCGCCATGGTCCCCGAGCCTACGGGGTCGCCCGGGCGTCCGGGCACCCCGGGCCCCGCCGGCGGCTCAGGCCGCGACGCCGTCGCCGGCCGCGGCCTCCTCGGCGCCGGCGGCGCCCGAGGCCGGGCGGGGCGTGCGGGCGAAGCTGCTCGTGCCACGGGTCAGGTCGTGGCCGACGAGCACGGCGTCGACCTCCATCGAGGTGACCTCGACGCCCGCGGAGTTGACCCACGACGACGTGGTGAGACGCCCGTGCACCACGACCGGGTCGCCGCGGCGCACCGAGGTCGCGACGTTGTCGGCCAGGCCGCGCCAGGCGTTGACCGAGTACCACACCGTCGGCCCGTCGCCCCACTCCCCCGACCGGCGGTTGAAGCGTCGCGGGGTCACGGCGAGCCGGAAGCCGGCCACCGGCGCCTCACCGGCGTGGCGCAGGGTCACCTCGCCCCCGACCCAGCCCTGCAGGGTCAGCATGGTCTCGTTCAGCACGGGAGTCTCCTCGTCCCTCGGTGGCCGCCGCCTCGGGGCGGCCCGTGGGGACAAGCGAACGCCGCGGCGCCGACCGCCGCAGCGCCTCGGGCCGGGCCTGGGGACGGACGGACCGTCACGCGCCCGTGTGGACGACTCGTGGTCAGCGCTGGGCCGCGTCGAGCCCGTGGCGCAGCCGGGTGTAGGCCGCGAGCTCGGCCTCGACCGGGCGCACCACCAGCTCGGTGGAGACCCCCGAGACCGCCTCGCGCAGCCGCCGGTCGGCGGCCTCCGCGCGACTGCGGGCCGTGCCGGCGACCAGACCGCGGCAGCCCAGGGCGAGCAGCACGCCCAGGGCCACGCCACCGATGAGGAGCACGAGGGGCAGGGCGATGCCGGCGACGGCCACGGTGTCGGGCAGCGAGCCCGACAGCCCGGCGGCCACGCTCCACACGAGTCCCACCCCCGCGGCGAGGAGCAGGAGCCACTGGAGGGCCCGCACCGCCCCGGCCCATGCGGGCATCCGGGCGGCGTCGAGGTCTACGGAGCCGACCGCGGCGTCGAGACGGTCGCCGATCTCCGGCAGCCGGGCCACCGAGGCGCGGCGGATCGACTCCGTCCAGGGCTGCGGGAGCCCGGTCGACACGTCGTCGACCAGGGCGCGCACCTCGTTGTCGACCCGGGCCCGCTGGACGGCGTTGGCCTCCGGCACCGCCCGGCGGCTGCCGCGCAGCGCCGCGGCGTCGGCACCCAGCTCGAGCCCGAGCCGGGCGAGGGGGTCCTTGCGGAAGCGGTGGGTCCAGGAGACGACCGGCCAGCCCGCCGCGGCCGCGGCGCGCAGGCGGGTCGAGCGCTCGACGGCGTCGACGACGGTGGTGACGCCGGCGGCCTCGGCGAGGGCCGACTCCATCGACTCCACGCGCGCCGCGGGCAGGGCGCGCGTGCGACCGCTCCCGCCGGCGGCCTCCAGCCGGGCCGCCGCGGCGCGCACGTCGGCCTCGAGCCGGGTGCGGGTGGCGGCCTTTTCGGAGACCCGCCGACCGATCTCGGCCTTCAGCTCGTCGACCCCCAGGCCCTCGCGGGCGCTGATGCCGATCACGGGCACGCCGGGCAGGCCGTCGGCGTCGAGGAGGCGCCGTACGTCGTCGAGCATCGACTGGCGGCGCTCGACCGGCACGCTGTCGATGTGGTTGAGCACGACGACCATGACGCCCTCGTGGGTGGCGAGCGGGGCGAGGTAGCGGTCGTGGATGGCGGCGTCGGCGTACTTCTGCGGGTCGAGGACCCACACCAGCATGTCGGCCAGCTTGACCAGGCGGTCGACCTCGAGGTGGTGCGCGACCTCGGTGGAGTCGTGGTCGGGCAGGTCGAGCAGCACCACGCCGTCGAGGGCGTTGGACTCGCGCCGCGTGTCGAGCATGGAGTCACGCGTCGTCTGGTGGCGCGGCGGGATGCCGAGCCACGACAGCAGCTCCTCGGCCCCGTCGCTGCCCCACACGCAGGCGGTGGCCCAGGAGGTGGTGGGCCGGCGGACCCCGACGGCGGAGAGCTCCAGCCCGGTCAGGGCGTTGAAGGTGGAGGACTTGCCCGACCCGGTGGCCCCTGCGATGCCGACCACGGTGTGGGTGGCCGAGAGGCGCAGCCGGCCCGCGGCGCGCTCGACGACCTCCTCGGTCTCCCGCACCAGGGTGTCGTCGAGCCTGCCGCGCGCGGCCTCGGCCGCCTCGGCGAGACCCTCGATCCGAGCCCCGATGTCGGTGCCCCGGGTGGCCAGCTTCTTGGCCCCCTCCAGCAAGGACGTCATCTTCTCCCACTCACCCGCACGGTCTCGTCGAACTCCGCCACCACCCTAGGGGGTCGCACCCGCCCGCGTGCGGAGTAGGTCAGGACCGGGGCTGCGCCGCGGAGTAGCGCACGTCGTCGACCCGGCGGGCGGCGACCCGCAGGCCCTCGCCGGCGCCCGGCACGAGCTCGAGCCCGTCGAGCACCGCGACCCAGCGCGCCCGCTCGCCCTCGAGCAGCGTGCGCACGCGCTCCTCGAGACGGCGGCGCGCCCGCTCGGCGAGGCCACGCACGGCCTGCTCCCCGAAGACGGCCTCGAGCAGCTTCTGCCCGAGCACCGCCGAGCCCGAGGCGATGCCGGCCTCGGCCCCCGTCACGCCGCCGGTGCTGGAGAAGACCACGACCATGAGGGCCACCGACAGCCCGTTGACGCCGAAGGCCAGGAAGCGTGCCGTCGAGCGCTTGTCGGCGCCCTCGGCCCGCACCATCGCGAGCACCTCGTCCTGCCACTCGCGCACCGACACCTCCGCGCGACGCCGCAGGTCGCGCGAGGCGCGGCCCAGGTCGACGTCGGGCCGGTCGAGCAGGCCCTGACCGGCGTTGAGCTGCTTCCAGGCGGTCTCGGCGCGCTCGGCGGCGGCCTCGGCGTGCTCGAGCACGAGCATCTCCAGGCCCGACTCCACCGCCACCGTGACCCGCTCGGCCTGCTGGGGCTTGCCCTTGACGGCGTTGACGACGCGGTCGCGGATCCACCCGACGCGGTTCTCCAGCGAGCGCAGCAGCTCCCCGGTGCCGACGAACTCCTGCCAGCGCGCGAGGATCTCGCCGCGCAGGAGGGTGCCGTCGGCGGTGGCGGTGGTGGCCGCGAGCACCGCGGCGTCGTAGGCGCGGTCGACGTCCTCGCGCAGGGTGCGGGCGGCGGCGAGCTGCTCGGCGGCGGCGTCGGCCACCGGGTGCACGCGGTGCGTGAGCGCCCGGATCGCCCCGTCGAGGGTCTTCTTGACCACCGCGGCCCGGGCCTCGGAGTCGTGGGCCAGCGAGTCGAGCCAGCCGCGGATGTCGGCCACGTGCGCCGGCGGGAGCAGACCGGCCTCGTCGACCGGGCCCTCGTGCACGATGAACATCGGCGAGTCCTTCAGACCCCGCGAGGCCAGCATCCGGGCCAGGTGGGCCGCGACCGTCTGCACCGCCTCGGGCGGGGTGCGGTCGAGCACGATGGCCACCGCGGTGGCGCGGTCGGCCGCGCCGCGCAGCGAGTCCCACGGCACCTGGTCGGCGTAGCGGGCCGCGGAGGTCACGAAGAGCCACATGTCGGCCGCGGCGAGCAGCTGGGCGGCCAGCGTCCGGTTGCGCTCCTCGACCGAGTCGACGTCGGGCGCGTCGAGGATCGCCAGGCCCGAGGGGATGAGCTCGGAGGGCACCAGCTGCAGCGCGTCGGGGTCGTCGGTGCTGTGGGCGACCCGGGCGAGGTCGGGCAGGAGGCGGTCCTGGCCGAACCACTCGGCGTCGTCGGGGTGGTGCACCAGCACCGGCGAGCGGGTGGTCGGGCGCAGCAGCCCCGGCTGGGTGACGCGGGTGCCGACCAGCGAGTTGACCAGCGTCGACTTGCCGGCGCCGGTCGAGCCGCCGACGACGGTCAGCATCGGCGCGTCGATCGTCATCACCCGCGGGATGACGTAGTCCTCCAGCTGGTCGACCATCTCGCGTCGGGCCGCCCGCTGCGCCTCCACACCGGGCACCTCCAGGGGCAGCTCGGCGGCCTGGAGGGCACCCCGCAGGCGCACGAGCGCGGTGAGCATCTGGGCGTCGTCGGATCCGCCGCGGCGGGGGCCGCCGGGCGTCGCGCCGGGGTCGGTCGGGGCTGTCATCGGGTCGGAACCACCTGTCCTGGAAAGGCGATGAACGGCCTGACGGCGCCGATGCGGGCGACGTAGTGCTGTCCTCGTGCTGCGAAGTCTGGCGGTGGGGTGCCGCGCAGGAAGCGGTGATGGAGGAAACCGAGCTCGATCGCCGCCTGCTGGTAGTCGCGCATGGCCCGCTCGGCCTGCGCTCCCCCGCGCCGGCGGGCGAAGGCGCGGGCCTCGCGCCGGGCCCGCAGGTCGACGACCCACCCGATGTCGGTGGCCGGCACCAGCCCGCGGCTCGCGGCGTCGCCGAGGGCGGCGGCGAGCATGCGCGACTCCCGGCTGCGCGCCCACACGGCGAGGACCAGCAGGCCGACGAGCGCCGGGAGCATGAGCACGACGTAGACCACGACGAACCCGCCGAAGCCGTAGAGCGTCGAGCCGTTCCACACGCCGTGCGCCACGACCGCCAGCGAGAAGCCGACCACCGGGGCGACCACACGCACGGCGCCGTGGCGCGAGCCAACCGCGAGCCCGACCCCGATGCCGGTGAAGGCGGTGAAGAGCGGGTGGGCGAAGGGGCCGAAGAGGCAGCGCAGCACGAAGGTCGTGGTCAGCGCCTCGGTGCCGCCGGGGCCGGTGCCGTCGGTGCCGTCGTAGGCCGCCGCGAGGTAGAGGATGTTCTCGACGAAGGCGAAGCCGACGCCGACCATGCCGGCGTAGACGATCCCGTCGAGGACGCCGTCGAGCTCCGCGCGGCGCCACCACAGCAGCAGCACGAGGAAGGCGCCCTTGGTCGCCTCCTCGGTCAGCGGAGCCACCACCGCCAGGCTGGCGACGTCGGTGAACCCGACGACCAGCCCGCCGACGCCCTGCACCAGCAGCGCCGCCGCGGTGGCCACGAAGCCGCCCCACAGCAGGCCCAGGAGCAGCAGGGCCCGCGGCTCGGGCTCGTAGCGGTCGAGCCAGAGGTAGCAGGCCACCAGGGGCACCACGGGCAGGGCCGCCAGCGCGGTGGCCAGCACGAGCGACGAGGGCGCTCCCGACAGGGCGATCACCAGCAGCACGGGGAGCGCGCCGAGCACCACCAGCACGGTGACGAGCACCGTGAAGGCGACACTGTCGCGACGGGCTCCGGGCATGGCCCGCAGCCTATCGGGCAGCCGCTCCGCCCTCCCTCGGCGCGTAGGGTGAGCCCATGAGCGAGGAGACCACCAGCCCCGAGCAGACCGCGACCGCGACGCCCGCCACGGAGTCGCACGACCCGGCCGTGCCCGAGGCCTACGCCGCCTTCATGCGCACCGGCTGGGGCGACCGCGAGCTCGACCTGCCGCTGCACCCCGTGGCCGCCCTGGCCGCCCAGCGCCGCACCCGGCTGGCCGAGGCCTTCCCGGGCGAGCGGCTGGTGCTCCCGGCCGGCGGCTTCAAGGTGCGCTCCAACGACACCGACTACCGCTTCCGGCCCGACACCGCCCACACCTACTTCTCGGGCAACCAGACCAGCGACGCGGTCCTGGTGGTCCACGACGACGAGCACGTGCTCTACGCCCGCCCCCGCTCCTCGCGGGACACCGACGAGTTCTTCCGCGACCGGCAGTACGGCGAGCTGTGGGCCGGGCGCCGCCCCTCGCTGCACGAGATGTCGTCGTCGCTGGGCCTCGAGGTGCGCCACATCGACCGTCTCCAGGGCGACCTGACCCAGGGCACCACGAAGACCCGGGTGCACCGCGGGGTCTCCCCCGCCGTCGACCGGATGCTGGCCGCCGAGGCCGCCCTCGAGGACGACCTGGCCCGGGTGGCCTCCGAGCTGCGGCTGGTCAAGGACGACTGGGAGGTCGCCCAGCTGCAGGAGGCGTGCGACATCACCACGCTCGGGTTCGAGGACTCGGTGCGCGAGTGGCCCCAGGTCAGGGAGTACGGCGAGCGCTGGATCGAGGGCACCTTCTTCCGCCGTGCCCGCGCCATGGGCAACGACATCGGTTACGACTCCATCGTCGGCGGCGGCCGCCACGCCACGACGCTGCACTGGATCGAGAACTCCGGGCCGATCACCCCCGGCGAGCTGGTGCTCCTCGACATGGGCGTGGAGGGGAGCAACCTCTACACCGCCGACGTCACCCGCACCCTGCCCGTCGACGGCCGCTTCACCACCGTGCAGCGCGAGCTCTACGACCTCGTCTTCACCGCGCAGCAGGCCGGCATCGACGCGCTGCGCCCGGGAGCGCGCTTCCTGGTGGCCCACGAGGCCGCGATGGACGTGCTGGCCCACGGCCTGGAGGACATGGGCCTGCTGCCGGTGAGCGCCGAGGAGGCGCTCGACCCGCAGAGCAAGGTCTACTCGCGCTGGACCCTCCACGGCACCAGCCACATGCTCGGCATGGACGTCCACGACTGCGGTCGCTCCTCGGTCGACGTCTACCCCCGCGGCGACCTGGCCGAGGGCATGGTGCTGACCGTGGAGCCGGGTCTGTACTTCCAGGAGGACGACCTCCTCGTGCCCGAGGAGCTGCGCGGCATCGGCATCCGCATCGAGGACGACATCCTCATCACCGCCGACGGCTCGCGGAACCTCTCCGCCGCGCTGCCGCGCTCCTCGGGCGACGTCGAGGACTGGATGGGCGGCCTCATCGGCTGAGCCGCCGCGGCCCGTTAGGCTGGGCCCACCATGGATGACACACCACGAAGTCCGAACCCTCCTGACGACCATGTCCCGAGCCCTGGGGATGTCAGGAGGTGGAGCGCGTGAACGAGTGGTTCATGCTGGGCATCGGCCTGGTCCTGACCGTGGGGACCGGGCTTTTCGTCGCCTCGGAGTTCGCCCTGGTCAACCTCGACCGGCACGACCTCGAGAAGCGCCAGGCCGGCGGTGAGCAGCGCCTGGGCACCACCATCAAGGCCCTGCGGATCACCTCGACCCACCTGTCGAGCGCGCAGCTGGGCATCACGCTGACGACGCTGCTGACCGGCTACACCTTCGAGCCGGCTGTCAGCTCGCTGCTCGAGGAGCCCCTCGGCGGCCTCGGGGTGCCCGACGCCGCCGTCGTCGGCGTCGGCGCGGTCATCGGCATCCTGCTCGCCACCCTGTTCTCGATGGTGATCGGCGAGCTCGTGCCCAAGAACTTCGCCCTCGCGGTGCCCCTGGCCACCGCGAAGGCCGTCGTGCCCTTCCAGGCGGCGTTCACCACCGTGTTCAAGCCGGTGGTCATGCTGCTCAACAACACCGCCAACGGCCTGATCCGCTCCATGGGCGTGGAGCCGCAGGAGGAGCTCAGCGGTGCGCGCAGCGCCGACGAGCTGACCTACCTGATCCGTCACTCCGCCTCGGCCGGCCTGCTCGAGGAGGACGACGCGACGCTGCTCGACCGCAGCCTGCGCTTCACCGAGCGCGACGCCTCCGACGTCATGACCCCGCGCATCCGGATGTCGTCGGTCGAGGCCGGGGCGAGCGCCGCGGAGGTGATCGCGGTGGCCGCGGCCACCGGTCACTCGCGGCTGCCGGTCATCGAGGAGGGCCCCGACGACATCGTCGGCTTCCTGCACGTCAAGGCGGCCTTCGCCGTCGACCTCGAGGCCCGCGGCTCCACCACGGCCGCCGACCTGATGATCGAGCCGCTGCGCGTGCCCGAGACCCTGGGCGCCACCGCGCTGCTCGACCAGCTGCGCGGCGGCGGGCTCCAGATCGCCGTCGTCACCGACGAGTACGGCGGCACCGCCGGCATCGTCACCATGGAGGACCTCGTCGAGGAGCTCATCGGCGAGCTCGAGGACGAGCACGACCGCTACCACTCCGCCCTGACGCGGCGCGGCCGCTCGATCACCTTCGACGCCACCTGGCGTCCCGACGAGCTGCTCAGCCGCGCCGGCGTGGCCGTGCCCGAGGGCGAGGACTGGGACACCGTCGCGGGCTTCCTGTCCGCCGAGCTGGGCCGCATCCCCGAGGCCGGCGACGAGGTCGTCGTCGACGGCGGCCTGCTGCGCGTCGAGCGCGCGGAGGAGAACAGGGTGACCCGGGTGCGCTACGTGCCCGACGACCCGGTGCCCGCCGACCCGGTCCCCGCCGACCCGATCGCCCAGGAGCACGCATGAGCGAGTACCTCCCCGGCCTGGTCTGGCTGGTCGTCCTGCTGGCGGGCAACGCGTTCTTCGTGGGCGCGGAGTTCGCCGTGATCTCCGCGCGCCGCTCGCAGATCGAGCCGCGCGCCGCGGCCGGCAGCCGTGCCGCCAAGACCACCCTGTGGGCGATGGAGCACGCCACCCTCATGCTGGCCACCAGCCAGCTGGGCATCACCGTGTGCTCGCTGCTCATCCTCAACGTCTCCGAGCCGGCGATCCACCACCTGCTGGAGTACCCCCTCGGCCTCACGCCGCTCACCGCCGACGTCATCAGCGTCGTGGCCTTCGTCATCGCGCTGCTGCTGGTGACCTACCTCCACGTCGTGCTCGGCGAGATGGTGCCCAAGAACCTCGCCTTCTCCGTGCCCGACCGCGCCGCACTGATCCTCGCCCCGGCGCTGGTCTTCGTCTCCCGCGTGGTGCGGCCGCTGATCTGGACGCTCAACGCCATCGCCAACGGCGTGCTGCGCCTCTTCCGGGTGGAGCCGAAGGACGAGGCCACCAGCACCTTCACCCTCGAGGAGGTCGCCGGCATCGTCGAGCAGTCGCGCCGCGAGGGCACCCTCGACGACGCCCCCGGCCCGCTCACCGGTGCCTTCGAGTTCACCGACAAGCTGGCCGCCGACATCGAGGTGCCGTTGGCCGACCTCGTGCTCCTGCCGCCGTCGGCGACCCCGCTCGACGTGCAGCGCGCCGTCGTCCAGCACGGCTTCAGCCGCTACGTCGTCACCGACGAGTCGGGCGAGCCCGTGGGCTACGTGCACATGAAGGACGTCATGGAGCTGCCGCTGGACGACTTCGAGGTGCCGGTGCCGGCCAAGCGCCTGCGCCGCCTCGTGGCCATCCCCCGCGAGGTGGAGCTCGAGGACGCCCTGTCGCGCATGCGTCAGCACGGCTCGCACGTCGCCAAGTCGGTGGACGCCGACGGCCGCACCCACGGCCTGCTCTTCCTCGAGGACGCCATCGAGGTGCTCGTGGGCGAGATCAACGACATGACCGCGGCCTGAGGCGGGCCGCCCCGTGACCTCGCCGGACGTCCCCTCGATGCGGGCCGCCGTGATCACCCACCACGGCGGCCTCGACGCGATCGAGCTGCGCGAGGTCGAGCTGCCGCGACCCGGCCCCGACGACGTGCTGGTCCGGGTCGCGGCGGCCGGGTGCAACAACACCGACCTCTGGACCCGTGAGGGCTTCTACGCCGCCTCGGCCGAGGACCCCGACGCCCGCGGCGGCTGGCTGGGCCCGCTCGACTTCCCGCGCGTGCAGGGCGCCGACGTGACCGGCACGGTCGTCGCGGTCGGCAGCGGCGCCGCCCCCGACCTCGTGGGCGCACGGGTGCTGGTCGACCCCGCCCTCTACGCCGACCCGGGCCCCGACGCCGCCGTGGTCGACGTGCTGGGCAGCGAGCGCGACGGGGGCTTCGCCGAGCACGTCGTGGTGCCCGCCGCGTGCGCGCACCGGGTCGACGACTCGCCCCTGTCCGACGTGGAGCTCGCCGCGCTGCCGATCGCCTACGGCACGGCCCTGGGCATGCTCGAGCGGGGCGGGGTCGGCGAGGGTCACACCGTGCTGGTCACCGGCGCCTCCGGCGGGGTCGGGCTCGCGGCGGTGCAGCTGGCCCGCGCCCGCGGCGCGCGCGTCGTCGCGGTGTGCAGCGGCAGCAAGGCCCAGGCCGTCCGCGCCGCCGGAGCCGACGTGGTCGTCGACCGGGGGCGCGGGGAGGTGCTCGCCGACGCCGCGGCCGCCGCCCCCGAGGGCTACGACGCCGCGATCGACGTGGTCGCCGGGCCCTTCCTCGCCGAGGGCCTCGACCTGCTGCGCCGCGGCGGCCGGTGGGTCGTGGCGGGCTCCCTCGACGGCTGGGCCGTCGGGCTCGACGTACGCCGGCTCTACCTGGCCGACCTGTCCCTGGTCGGCTCGACCATGCACACGCGGCGGGTCTTCGCGGCCCTGGTCGACATCGCCCGGCGCGGCCTGGTGCGACCCGTCGTCGCCGAGACCTTCGCCCTCGAGGACCTGGCCCTCGCGCAGGCCCGGCTGGCCGAGCGCGGCCACGTCGGCAAGATCGTCGTCGTGCCCTGACCCGGTCGCGACCGGGTGGCCGCGCCGGTGCGGCATACTGACGCCCGACCGGCCCGGGCCGGTCCACGCCTCCGTAGCTCAGCTGGATAGAGCAGCGGCCTTCTAATCCGCCGGTCGCAGGTTCGAGTCCTGCCGGGGGCGCCCCGTCCACGGACCCGACCCACCCCTCTCGGAGGCCACGGTGCTGCGCACTCCCCCCGCCGTGCTCGTCCCTGTGCTCCTCACCGCGGTGCTCGCTGGCCCCGTGGCGCCCCCGGTCGGCGCGCTGGCGCCGCAGCCCACCGCCGTGTCGCGGCAGGACCCGGCCGGCGACCTCGCCCAGACCGCCGCCGGCGACACCGTGCTGCGCCCCAGCGTCGACGTGCGCCGCGTGGGCTTCCGGGCCGCCGAGCAGCCGAGGGCCCTCGTCGGGCGCGTGCGCTTCGAGGACCTGCGCACGCTGGTGCACCCCGGCGGGCGCCGCTACAGGCAGTACCTCAGCGTGCTGGTCTCCGGGGTCGCCCCCTCCGACATCGCCTACGTCATCACCCGCACCCCCTCCGCCGAGGGCCCCAGCGCCACGCTCGTGGCCGGCGACGCCGCCGCCGACTGCAAGGGCGACACCGTCACCGTCGACCTGGCCGCCGACACGATCGGCTTCCGGCTCCCCGTGCGGTGCCTCGCGCGCGCGGCCGACGGGGCCGACGTCGACCAGGTGCGGCTGCGGGTGTGGAGCCGCGGGGTGAGGGCCTACGCCGACGGCGAGGACCCGGTCGGCCTCGACGTCACCCGGCGCACCGCGGCGCTCTCGCTGCCCTGACCGGCCTGCACCCGCACCACCAGCACGACCACGTCGTCCTCGGTGTGGCGCTCCGACCCGGCCACCAACCGGTCGCAGAGGGTCTCCACGTCGAGGTCCTGCTGGCCGTGCAGCAGGTCGGCGAGGCGTCCCAGACCGACGTCGAGCGGCTGACGTCGGTGCTCGACGAGGCCGTCGGTGCACATGACCAGCGTGTCGCCCGGCGCGAGCAGTACCTCGTGGTCGGCGCGCGCGGCGGCCGGGTCGAGGCCGAGCAGCAGGTCGCTGCGGTGGTCCAGCAGCCGCACCCGGCCGTCGGCGCCGAGCAGCAGCGGCGGCGGATGTCCGGCGTTGGACCAGCGCAGGGAGCGGCCCTGCACGCCGTCGTGGTCGACGGGGGGCCCGAGCCGCGCGACGACGGCGGTCGCGGTGGTGTCGAGGCCGAGCCCCTCGAGCGCCTCGTCGAGCAGCGACAGCACCCGCGACGCCGCGGCCTGCGTGGCGTAGGCGATCCCGCGCAGCAGGTTGCGCGCCTGCCCCATGAGGGCCGCGGCGTCGCGGTCGTGGCCGGCGACGTCGCCGATCGCGACCACCAGGTCGCCGTCGGGCAGCACGAACGCGTCGTACCAGTCCCCGCCGATGCTGGCCTGCTCGCCCGCGGGCTCGTAGCGCACGGCCACCGCCACGCCCGCGGGCTGGGCGGGCGGGGTCAGCAGGCTGTGCTGGAGCACCTCGGAGAGACGGCGCTCGTCGGCCACCGCCCGACGCTCGGCCTCGAGGACGGCGACGGCGTCGAGGGCGCGCTCGACCGCGCGCGCCACGAGGGCCAGGAAGGCGAGGTGGTCGGGGTCGGCGGCCAGCGCCGGGGGGAGGCGTACGACGAGGTGGCCGCCCCGCTCGCTGCGCGCGCCGGTGACCCGCACCGGCAGCCAGGCGAGCACTCCCCCGTCGACCGGCTCCAGCAGCGGACGGTCGCCGTCCCACGGCGCGGAGGGGGCGGCCGGGAGCACGGGCGCGCCGGCGCCGGCCTCGTCCACGGCCTCCGCGGCGGGGGTCGAGCGCGGCAGCCGCAGCGCGAGCGCGGGCAGGTCGGCGGGGTCGCCGGCGAGCTCCTCGGCGGCGCGCTGCGCGACCTGGGTCGCCGAGGCGGAGCCGCTCAGGGCGATGCCGAGCTCGGAGAGCAGGGCCAGGCGCCGGGCGTCGACGACCTGGCGGGTCGTCTCCACCGAGATGTCGACGACCCCCTCGATGACACCGGCCGCGGAGCGGACCGGCGAGTAGGAGAAGGTGAAGTAGCAGTCCTCGAGGTGGCCGTGGCGCACGAGCGGGATGAGGGCGTCGGCGCTCCACGTGGCCTCGCCCCGCGTCGCCTGCTCGAGCAGCGGCGCGATGCCGTCCCACGCCTCCGGGAACACCGTGCGGGTCCGCTCGCCCAGGGCGGCGGGGTGCTTGTCGCCGATGAGGGCGACGTAGGCCTCGTTGTAGAGCAGCACGAGCTCCGGGCCCCAGATCAGCGTGATCGGGAAGCGGCTGCTCCACGCCGTCTCGAGGGCCTGGAGCAGGGTCGGGCTCCACGTGGACGGGTCCCCGACGGGCGAGCGCGACCAGTCGACCGCGCGGTAGGCGTCGGCCAGCGCACCGGCGTGGGCGAAGGGGTCCATCGGCTCAGGCTAGGCAGACGCGCGGGCGTCCCGGCCATCGTCCGGTCGAGGTGGTCTGGACCGGTCTCACCGCCGAGCGCCGGGGCGGCAGGTCAGGAGGCGCGCGTGCCCGTGGGCTGGCGGACCATCTCGGCGTCGCCGAGGCCGTGCTGCAGGCCCCAGGCGACGGCCTGGGTGCGGCGCTCGACGTCGATCTTGCGGTAGGCGCCGCGCACGTAGGTCTTCACCGAGTTGATCGACAGGTAGAGCCGCTTGCCGATCTCGACGTTGGTGTAGCCCTGGGTGATGAGGGCCAGGATCTGCGCCTCGCGCGGGGTGAGGCCGTTGTCGGCGGCGCCGCCGCGGGCGACGACGGCGGCGTGGGCCGCCCGGTCGACGGTGGGGCGGGGGCCCGGCGGGGGGCCGACGTGGCGGTGGACCGCCTCGATGCCGGCCACGAGCTGGGCGCCGGTGAGCGACTTCGAGAGCCGGCCGACGACGGGCCCGGCGGGCGCGCCCTGGGCGCTGTGCTCGCGCCAGGTGTAGACGACCGGACGCGCGCCCGAGGAGGCGGCGAGCGAGCGGAGCATCGAGTGGCTGCTCTGCGAGAGCCGCACCGGCTCGTAGAGGATGACGTCGACCGCCCTCGGCTCCACCAGCGCGTCACCGAGCTCCACCAGCACCACCCGCGAGCGGTAGGGCTCGAGCAGCGCACGCACGCCCGGCAGGACGACGTGGAAGTCGTCGACGAGCGTCGCGACGACGGGTGCGGAGGGACTCACGCCGTCGAATGTATACAGACGCCGTGACGTAAAGCACGACGCCCCTGCAGTCCTCACCCGATCGGGTGAGGTCAGCGGAGCACCCGGGCGTGGTCGGGCGAGAAGCCGTGCTGCATGCCCCACGCCACCGCCTGGGCCCGGCGGGAGACCCCGATCTTGCGGTAGCCGGTGCGGATGTAGGTCTTCACCGAGTTGATGCTGAGGTAGGACCGGTCGGCGATCTCCTGGTTGGACAGGCCCTGGGTGATCAGCGCGATCACCTCGGCTTCGCGCGCCGACAGGCCGTGGTCGCGACCCGGCCACGCGCCGCGGTCGTGCTCGTCGAGGTCCTCGATCTCACCGGGTCGCACGGTCTCCCCGGCGCAGACCCGGGTGATGGCCTCGACGATGTCGCGCGCGTCGGACTGCTTGGACAGGTAGCCCGACGCCCCGCGGGCGATCGTGCGCTCGACGAGGTCGGCCTGCACGTTCCAGCTGAAGACCACGACCTTGGGCGAGCCGTCGGCGACGAGGTCCTCCAGCTCGATCCCGTCGCCCTGCACCTGGCCGAAGGTGTCGTAGAGCACCACGTCGACGTCGCCGACCACGCCGACGCCGATGTCGAGCTCCACCACGTCGACGCGCGAGCGGTAGGGCGCGAGCAGCGCGGCGACGCCGGCGACGACGATCTCGTAGTCGTTGACGACCGCGACGCGCACGGGGCCGGCCGGGTTGCTCATGGCACGACAGTATTCACCCGGCGGGAGGAAGTGCCCACGGGCCGCCGGAATCTAGGTTCTGTCGGTGACGATGACGTCGGACCGGGACGGGGAGCGCGCGCACCCGTCGAGCGCCGGCGACCGTGCCGGCGACGCCCCGGCCACCTCGTCGGTCGTCGACTGGCAGGCCCATCCCCGCTACGGCGCCGTGCCGCTGCTGCGGCTGAGCCACGGCGAGCGGGCCTGCACCCGGCTGGTCGTCGTCAGCGCCCACCCCGACGACGAGAGCCTCGGGGCCGCGGGCCTCATGGCCACGGCCCACCGCCAGGGCGTCCCCGTCTACGTCGTGCTGCTGACCGCCGGCGAGGCCAGCCACCGCCCCTCGCAGCTCATGACGCGCCACGCGCTGGCGACCACCCGGCTGGCCGAGATGGAGAACGCCCTGGCCCGTCTCGCGCCCGAGGCCCCCCTGGTGTTCCTCGGCGCCGCCGACGGCGAGGTCGCCGCCCAGGAGCAGGCCGTCGCCGCGAGCCTCGCCGGCCTGGTGGGCGACGGGTCCAGCACCCTGCTGGCCGCGCCGTGGCGCCACGACGGGCACCCCGACCACGAGGCCGCCGGGCGTGCCGCGGCGGTGGCGGCGCAGCGCAGCGGTGCGCGGCTGCTGGAGTACCCCGTGTCGCTGTGGCCGACCCGCGGCCCCGAGGACGCGCCCTGGGAGCAGATGGTGCGCCTCGACCTCGACCCCGACCTCGTCGCGACGAAGGCCCGGGCGCTGCAGAGCCACGTCAGCCAGCTCTCCACCCTGCCCGAGCGGGTCCTGGCCCACTTCCGCGGGCCGGTCGAGCACTACGTCGAGACGCCGGCCGAGGTGCCGGTCGAGGGTCAGGCCGAGGACGCCGGTCCGGCGTAGGCGTCGATCTCGGCGAGCACGCGCGCCCGGGTGGTGTCGTCGGCGAACGACGCGCGCACGCCGGCGCGGGCGAGGTCCTTGACCCCGGCCTCGTCGAGGTCGAGCAGGTCGGCGGCGATCTCGTACTCGCGGTTGAGCGTCGTGCCGAACATCGGCGGGTCGTCGGAGTTGATCGTCACCACCACCCCGGCGTCGCGGAAGGCGCGCAGCGGGTGGTCGGCCAGGGTGGCGACGGCGCGGGTGGCGACGTTCGACGACGGGCAGACCTCCAGCGGCACCCCGGTCTCGGCCAGGTGGGCCAGCAGGGCGGGGTCCTGGGCCGCGGAGGTGCCGTGGCCGATGCGCTCGGCCCCCAGCAGGCGCAGCGCGTCCCAGACCGTCTGCGGCCCGGTGGTCTCGCCGGCGTGGGGCACGCTGTGGAGGCCCGCGGCGCGCGCGGCGGCGAAGTGGGGCTCGAACTGCGGGCGCGGCACGCCGATCTCCGGACCGCCGAGCCCGAAGCCGACCAGCCCGTCGGTGGGGTGGCGCAGCGCGAGGTCCAGGGTCAGGTCGGCCGCGGGCAGGCCGGCCTCGCCGGGGATGTCGTAGATCCAGCGGAGCACGATCCCGAAGTCGCGCTCGGCGGCGACGCGGGCGTCCTCGATGGCCTCGTTGAAGGCCCCGATCGCGACGTGGGGCTCGCCCCGCAGCGCCTGCACCGAGGTGTAGGGGGTGCAGGTCAGCTCGGCGTAGCGCAGGGACTGCGTGGTGGCCATCTCGCGCGCGATCTCGTAGGTGAGGAAGCGGATGTCCTCGGGGGTGCGCACGAGGTCGACCACCGCGAGGTAGACCTCGATGAAGTGGGCGAAGTCGCGGAAGGCGAAGAAGTCGCGCAGCGCGTCGGGGTCGCTCGGCACGGTGCCGGGGTGGCGCTCGGCCAGCTCGCTGACGATGGCGGGGCTGGCCGAGCCGACGTGGTGCACGTGCAGCTCGGCCTTGGGCAGCCCGGCGACGAAGGCGCGCAGGTCGGGACGGGGGCCGAGCCCCGTCGTGGAGGAGTCGCTCACCCCACGGTCTCGTTGATCTGGTCGAGGATCTGCTCGGGGTCGCCGGAGATCTGCTCACCGTCGAGGAGCACCGTCGGGGTGCCCTGCACGCCGGCGTCCTGGGCGGCGGTGGTGGCGGCCTCGACCCAGTCGACCATCGACTCGCCGAGGATGCCGTCGCTGACCGCCGACTCCTCGGCGCCGGCCTCGACGGCCAGGTCGAGCAGCGCCTGGTTGTCGGGGAAGGGGCCCTCCTCGGAGGGCTGGTTGGCGTAGAGCAGGTCGTGGAACTCCTTGGCGGTCTCCGGGCCGCTCTCCTCGAGCACGACGGCGAAGGCGCTGGTGGCGCGCTCGGAGTAGTCGCCGATCCGGCTCAGCAGGTTGAAGGGGCGGTACTCCACCAGCACCGACCCGTCGTCGGCGAGCTGCTGGAGCTCCTCGCCGGTGCCGGCCTCGAGCTGACCGCAGAAGGGGCAGAGGAAGTCCTCGTAGATGACGACCTGGTGCGGGGCGTCCTCCTCGCCGATGGTGACGCCGTACTCGCTCTGGCCGGCCGGGGAGGCGGTGACCTCTCCCCCGCCCCGCAGGCTCTGGACCCCGAAGGCGATCCCGACCACGACGACGAGCGCGAACACGACCAGCGTGATGCTGCGGATCGTGCGGCGGCGCTCCGCGCGCTTCTGGTCCGCGAGGGCGGCGGCGGCGCGCTGCGAGCGCTCCTGCTGACTGGGCTTCTTGGCCATGGGGTTTCCTCGGCGGTGCGGGTCGACGGCTGGCGTCCAGAACTCTAGGGGCCCGACCTGAGCCGTCGCTGAGTCGGGCCGAGCGCCTCGGCGCGTAGGGTGCGCGCCATGAATGATCGACTGGTCTGGATCGACTGCGAGATGACCGGGCTCGACCTCGGTGCCGACGCCCTGATCGAGGTGGCGGCCCTCGTGACCGACTTCGACCTCAACGTGCTCGGCGAGGGCGTCGACCTCGTCGTGCGCCCGCCGGCCGCCGCGCTGGAGCAGATGGGCGACTACGTGCGCGACATGCACGAGAAGTCGGGGCTGCTCACCGAGCTCGACGCCGGGCTGACCATGGCCGACGCCGAGGCCGCCGTCCTGGCCTACGTGCGCGAGCACTGCGGCGAGGGCAGCCGACCGCCGCTGGCCGGCAACACCGTGGGCACCGACCGCGCCTTCCTGGCCCGCGACATGCCCGAGCTCGAGGCCTTCCTGCATTACCGGATCATCGACGTCTCCTCGATCAAGGAGCTGGCCCGGCGCTGGTACCCCCGGGCCTACTACGCAGCCCCCGAGAAGCGCGGCAACCACCGCGCCCTGGCCGACATCCAGGAGAGCATCGAGGAGCTGCGCTACTACCGCGAGGCGGTCTTCGTGCCCCAGCCCGGGCCCGACAGCGCCGCGGCCCGCGCCATCGCCGCCACCCACGGCGGGTCGATCACGGGCCTCGATTCCACCTCCGGGAGCTGAGTCCCCTACACTTCATCGCGCGGTTCCGGCTCCGTCCGGCGCGCGCATGGTGGGTATAGCTCAGCTGGTAGAGCGCTGCCTTGTGGTGGCAGATGTCGCGGGTTCAAGTCCCGTTACTCACCCCGACACCGAGCCCCCGACCTGGTCCCCAGGTCGGGGGCTCGCTGCGTCCGGCGACACGTCCGGCACCAATGAGTCCGGCACCGATGAGTCCGGGTCGCACCGCCGGTCTGCTCCTGTGCCCGGCTCCCCCACCCGCCCTGGAGGCACCTCGTGAAGCTCCTGCTCACCTCCGGCGGCGTCACCAACGCCGCGATCGAGGCCGCCCTCGTCGACCTGCTGCCCCGGCCGGTCGAGGAGTGCCGCGCCCTCCTGGTGCCGACCGCCCAGTGGGGCCACCCGATGTGCGGGCCCGGCTCGGTGCGCGGGGCCGTGGTCGGTGCGGCGCCGCACGACCAGTCGGGCGTGTCCCTGCCCTGGGCCTCGGTCGGGCTGCTCGAGCTCACCGCGCTGCCCAGCATCGGCCCCGAGCGCTGGGAGCCGTGGGTGCGCGACACCGACGTGCTGCTGGTCGACGGCGGCGACGCGACGTACCTGGCGCACTGGCTGCGGGCCTCGGGCCTGCTCGACGTGCTCGCGACGATGCCCGCGCTGGTCTGGGTGGGCACGAGCGCCGGGAGCATGGTGGCGACGCCGCGGATCGGGGCCGACTTCGTGGAGTGGGCCGGCGCCGAGGACGACCGCACCCTCGGCTGGGTCGACGTGTCGATCTTCCCCCACCTCGACCACCCGCAGATGCCGGAGAACACCCTGGCCGCGGCCCGCAGCTGGGCCGCGGGCCTCGACCACCCCTCCTACGCCCTCGACGACGACTCGGCCCTCGTGGTCGACGACGGCGAGGTCAGGGTCGTCTCCGTGGGGCGCTGGGAGCGGCTCGGGGCCTGACCGGGCTGGTGCGCCCGGGGATGCTGGGGGCATGAGGCCCTCCGCCGCGCCCACCGCGACCGCCGTCGTCGGGCTCATCGGCCTGCTGACGGGTGCGCTCACCGGGTGCGCGGCGTCGGCCGACGACCTCGCCGCGCGGGGCGAGCGCTCCCCGAGCGTGGTCGACGTCGTGGTCGAGCCCGACGCCGCCGACGACGGCGCCGGGCCACTCTCCGCAGCCAGCCACCACGTGCGCGCGGTGATGCGCGCCGACGCCACGGCCGAGGAGGTCATGGCCCTCTTCGACGCCTACGACGACCAGGTCGAGGCCGGCGACGTCGTGTCGGTGTCGGTCACCCTGGAGGGGGCCACGGGCGCCTCGCTGGCCTCGGGCGAGGGGGTGGAGGTGTCGCTGCGCGAGGTGGAGGACCTGGTGCGCGCCCAGGCCGACCCGGTGGTGACGTCCTACCTGCTGCAGGACTACCCCGACCTCCCGCTCGTGCAGGTCGGGCTGGCGCCGGTGTCCTTCGCCGAGGTCGTCTCGGTCGCCGACCGCTACCTGCTCCTCGACGACCTCGAGTCGGTCACCGTCTCCTCCGGCGACCTCGTGCTCCGGCGCGAGGCCGTCGACGGCTCGGCCGAGCGGGTCGCCGCCCGCGAGGCCGCGGTGCTGGCCGTCGCCGAGCGCTTCGACCTGCTCGGCGCCGACGTCTCGGGCCGGGGCCCCGACCTCGAGGTCGACGTCGCCGACGGCCAGGAGGCCGCCGCCCGCCGCTTCCTCGCGCGCACCGCGACCGACGACGTCGGGCGGGTGGTCGTGCGCTGAGGACTCAGCGCGCGACCCCGCGCCCCCGGCGTACGCCGAGCAGCGCCGCGCCGCCTGCGAGCGCGGGGCCCCGCGGGTCGCGCGGGTCGCGCGGGTCGGGCCGGGCGACGTCGGTGGCAGCGGGCTCGGACTCGCACTCGGTCACGGGCGCATCCTGCCACCCGCCCGACGCGGACGTGGGGCGCGCGCGGGAGCGGTCGTTGGTAACGTGCGCAGCGCCAGTCGACCCCCGGGTGCGCCGCGAGGCGGGCCCGGAGGTCAGGGAACCCGGTGAGAGTCCGGGACTGACGCGCAGCGGTATGGGTGACGGGCGGGACCTCTGTCTCACGACAGGCCACTGGACGAGAGTCCGGGAAGGTGTCCCGCGCCGGGTGATCCCGAGTCCGAAGACCTGCTGGCCCTTGCGGCAGCCGCCGTGAGGTCGTGACGGGCTTCGCGCACGAGCCCCGGCCTCCGGAGTGACCTCCATGCCCGACCCGACCCTCCCCACCGCGCGCCGGCGGCGCGACCGCTGCCCGGGGGTGACCCGCCCGTGGCTGGCCGACGACGGCGCTCTGGTGCGCCTGCGCCTGGTGGGCGGTGCGCTGCCGGCGCCCGCCCTGCTGCGGCTCAGCGAGGTCGCCCAGCGCTGGGGCGACGGCGACGTGCACCTCACCGCCCGCGCCAACCTGCAGCTGCGGGCGCTGTCCCACGACGGCGACCGCCTCACGCCCCCCGTCGCCGAGGCCCTCGCCGCGACCGGGCTGGTGCCGGCCCCGAGCCACGACCTGGTGCGCAACGTCATGGTCTCGCCGCAGTCGGGCCTGGCCGGCGGGCGCGCCGACCTGCGGCCCGTGGCCGCCCTGCTCGACTCCCTGCTGCGCGCCGACGACGACCTCACCGCGCTGCCGGGGCGCTTCCTGCTGACCCTCGACGACGGTCGCGGCGACCTGCACGAGGCGCCCACCGACCTCGGCCTGGTCGCCCTCGACGCCACCCGGGCCCAGCTGCGCGTCGGCGCCCGGGGCTGGGGCGCGGTGGTCGACCTGCCCCGGGCGCCGCAGGCCGTGCTCGACCTCGCCCGCGACTTCCTGCGCCTGCGCGGCGGGAGACCCGACGCCCCGTGGCACGTCGACGAGCTGGCCGGTCTCGGCGTGCCGCTCGCCCACCCCCTCGCGCGCCCGACCGACCCCGACCCGGCCGCGCTGGTCACCGCCGACCCCCTGCCGGCCGGCCGCGTGCCGGGCGGCACCCACGTGCTCGCCCCCGAGGGCCGCCTCGACCCCGCCCTGGCCCGCGCGCTGTGCCGCACGGGCACCGACCTCGTGGTCACCCCGTGGCGCGGCGTGCTCGTGCCCGACCTCGCCCCCGCCCCCGCCCAGGAGACCACGCGATGACCACGCTGCTGCGCCGGCCCGGCCGCCACTACCCCTACGTCGCCCTCGGCCCGGAGATCTACCTCGACTCCTTCGCCACCATCCGACGCGAGGCCGACCTGTCGGGCGTGCCGGAGGAGGCCGAGAAGGTCGCGGTGCGGATGATCCACGCCAGCGGCCAGGTCGACCTGGCCGCCGACCTGGTGCTCCACCACGACCTCGGCCGCGCCGGGCGCGAGGCGCTGGCCGCCGGCGCCCCGATCCTCACCGACGCCCGCATGGTGGCCATGGGCATCACGGCGGGCCGGCTGCCGGCCGGCAACGAGGTCCGCTGCTTCCTCACCGACGAGCGGGTGCCCGCCCTGGCCCACGACTGGGGCACCACCCGCAGCGCGGCCGCGGTGTCGCTGTGGGAGCCCCACCTCGAGGGCGCGGTCGTCGCGATCGGCAACGCCCCCACCGCGCTCTTCCACCTGATGGAGATGCTCATCGACGGCGCCCCGCGACCGGCCGCGGTCGTGGGCTGCCCGGTGGGCTTCATCGGCGCCGCGGAGTCGAAGCAGGCGCTGGCCTCGCTGGCCGCCGACCACGGGATCGACGTGCCCTTCGCGACCGTGCGGGGTCGCCGCGGCGGCTCGGCGATGGCCTCGGCCGCCGTCAACGCCCTGGCCCAGGAGGCGGAGTGACCAGCCCGGTGACCAGCCCGGCGACCAGCCCGGCGTCCGGCCGCTTCCACGGTGTCGGCGTCGGGCCCGGCGACCCCGAGCTGCTCACGCTGAAGGCCGCGCGCCTCATCGGCGACGCCGACGTCGTGGCCTACCACGCCGGGCCCGGCAAGGAGTCGAACGCACGGCGTACGGCGGCGGGCCTGCTGCGGCCCGGCGTCGTCGAGGAGGTGCTGGTCTACCCCGTGACCACCGGCGCCACCGAGCACCCGGGCGGCTACACCGGCGCGCTCGCGGTGTTCTACGAGGAGTCGGCGCAGCGCCTGGCCGCCCACCTCGAGGCCGGTCGCGACGTCGTGCTGCTCTCCGAGGGCGACCCCCTGTTCTACGGGTCCTACATGTACATGCACGACCGGCTGGCCGAGCGCTTCGAGACCGAGGTCGTGCCGGGGGTGCCGGCCTTCGCCGCGGCCGCCGCGGCCGTGGCCTCGCCGCTGGTGCGCCAGACCGACGTGCTCACGGTGCTGCCCGGCACCCTGCCCGAGCCGGAGCTGGCGCGTCGCCTGGCCGACACCGACGGCGCGATCATCATGAAGCTGGGCCGCACCTTCCCCGCCGTGCGTCGCGCGCTGGCGGCGGCCGGGCGCCTGGAGCACGCGATGTACGTCGAGCGCGCCTCGATGCCCGCGCAGCGCTGGCTCCCGGTGGCCGACGTCGATCCCGCGACGGTGCCGTACTTCTCGCTGGTCGTCGTGGCCGGCGACAGCCGCCACGGACGCCGCACCCGCGACACCGGGCTGCCGGACGTGGCGGCCGCAGCAGGGGTCCCGGCGGCCACCGAGGCGGCGGAGCTGCTGGTGGTGGGGCTGGGGCCCGGCCCCGACCGGTGGCTGACCGCCGAGGTGAGCGCAGCGCTGGCCGAGGTCGACCACGTGGTGGGCTACGCGCCCTACGTCGACCGCGTGCCGCAGCGCGCCGGGCTGACCCGCCACGCGTCGGGCAACAGCGTCGAGATCGACCGGGCCCGCCTGGCCCTCGAGCTGGCCGCGCGCGGCGAGCGGGTCGCGGTGGTCTCCGGCGGCGACGCCGGGGTCTTCGGCATGGCCACCGCGGTGCACGAGGCCGCGGAGGCCGCGGGCGCCGAGGGGCGCGAGGACCTGGCCGGTGTGCCGGTGCGGGTGCTGCCCGGGGTCAGCGCCGTGCAGGCCGTGGCCGCGCGGGCGGGAGCGCCGATCGGCGGCGACTTCGCGGTGATGAGCCTGTCGGACCGGCTCAAATCCTGGGCCGTGGTGGAGCGGCGGCTGCGCGCCGTGGCCGAGGCCGACCTGGTGCTCGCGGTCTACAACCCCGCGTCACGCTCGCGCACCGAGCAGGTGGTGCGGGCCCAGAAGACGCTGCTGGAGGTGCTGCCCGCCGACACCGTGGTCGTCGTGGGGCGCGACGTGGGCCGCGCCGAGGAGTCGCTGCGCGTCACGACCCTGGCCGAGCTCGACGCCGCCTCGATCGACATGAAGTGCCTGCTGATCGTGGGCTGCGCCCAGACCCGGGTCACCTCGTCGGGTCGGGTGTGGACCTCCCGCTCGGTGCCGGACCGGGCCGAGGGCTGAGTCGGCTCAGGAGCGGGGGCGGGTGGCGGAGTAGAGCCACGACTCCCCCGAGGCGTCGGTGTCGCGGGCCAGGGCGCGACCGACGAGGATGACCGCGGCCTGGCGCAGCCCGGCCGCCTCCACCTGCTCGGCGATGTCGGCGACGGTGCCGCGCAGGACGAGCTCGCCGGGCTGGCTGGCCCGGAAGACGACGGCCACGGGGCAGTCGGCGCCGTAGTGGCCGGCGAGCTCGGCCATGGTCTCGCGCGTGCGGGTGACGGCCAGGTGCAGCGCCAGGGTGGCGCCGGTGGCGGCGTAGGCGGCCAGCGACTCCCCCTCCGGCATCGCGGTGGAGCGGGCCTGCACGCGGGTGAGCACCACCGACTGGGCCACGAGGGGCACGGTGAGCTCGCGGCCGACCAGGGCCGCCGCGGCGGCGTAGGAGGGCACGCCGGGGGTGACGTCCCAGGTGACCCCGGCCGCGTCGAGCCGGCGGGTCTGCTCGGCGAGCGCGGAGTAGAGCGAGGGGTCGCCGCTGGTGAGCCGCACGACCTGCTCCCCCGCCTCGTGGGCCGCACGCATCACCTCGACCATCGCGTCGAGGTCGAGGCCCTGGGTGTCGACCAGGCGGGCCTGCGGGCGGCAGTGGCCGAGCACCTCGGCGTCGAGGTAGGTGCCGGGGTAGAGCACCACGTCGGCCTCGGCCAGCATGCGCGCCGCGCGCAGGGTCAGCAGGTCGGCGGCGCCGGGGCCGGCCCCGACGAAGCGGACGGTCGGGGGCGGGGGCTCGGGGCTCACGGGGTGCTCCAGTCGGGGTCGCCCGGCCAGCAGGTCGGGTGGTCGGGCGGGGCGGTCCAGGCCCACTGGGTGACGGCGCGGGCGGGGGTCCAGCCCGTGAACGTGCCGATCGGGGCGGCGGTCTCGACACCGTGGCGGGTCAGCTCGCCCCCGTGCTCGGCGTAGGCGGCGGCGAGCAGCTGCTCGGTCTCGAGCGTGACGCCGTGCACCACGAGCCGACCACCGGGTCGCAGCGCGGCGCGGCAGTGCTCGAGCAGACCCGGCGCGGTGGCGCCGCCGCCGACGAAGACGGCGTGCGGGCTGGGCTGCCGCTCCAGCACCGCGGGCGCCCGGCCCTCGCGCACCTGCAGGTGGGGCACGCCGAGACGGCGGGCGTTGCGCCGCACCCGCTCGGCGCGCCCGGCGTCGGCCTCGAAGGCCCAGGCCTGCAGCGAGGGGTGGGCGCGCAGCCACTCGATGCCGATCGAGCCGGCGCCGGCGCCGACGTCCCACAGCACCTCGTGGGGCCGCGGGGCCAGCCGGGAGAGGGCGCTCGCGCGCAGGTCGCGCTTGGTCAGCTGCCCGTCGTGCTCGAAGGCGTCGTCGGGCAGACCGGTGGTCCACGAGCCCGTCGGCGCCACGTCGCCGCCGGTGGGGCGCACCTCGAGGGCGAGCACGTGCAGGGCGGGCACGTCGGCGGCGGCGACGTCGGCCCAGCCGCCGGCGGTGGCCTCCAGGCGCGACTCGTGGGCCGCGCCGAGGTCGCCGAGCACGGTGAGGTCGCTCGCGGCGTACCCCTCCTCGACGAGCAGGGCCGCCACGGTCGCGGGGGTGCCGGCGTCGGAGGTCAGCAGGAGCAGGCGCACCCCGGGCGCGAGGTGGCGGCGCAGCCGGTCGGTGTCGCGCCCGACCAGGGTGAGCGCCTCGCACTCCTCGTCGGACCAGTGCAGCCGGGCCCGGGCCAGCGCGAGCGAGGACACCGCCGGGTGCACGACGAGCCGCTCGCGCGGCACCAGGGCGCGCAGGGTGGAGGCGATGCCCGAGACGGTGGGGTCGCCGGAGGCGAGCACCACGACCTCGTCGTCGGCGTGGGCGGCCAGGGTGAGGGACAGCGACGCGCCGAAGGGTCGGCCCCACGGCCGGCGGCGCTGGCCCTCGACGGCGGGCAGGAGGGCCAGCTGCCGGGCGCTGCCGAGCACCACGGACGCCTCGCCCACCAGCGCGCGGGAGGTCTCGGTGAGCGAGGACCAGCCGTCGGCGCCGATGCCGACGACGTCGACGCGCCGCGGTGCCGACCCCCGCTCGGAGGCGTGCGGGGGGCCGTCGAGGGGGGACAGGTCGGGGGGCACGCTGCGTGACGCTATCGTGACCGCCACAGCTTCGAGGTGCCCCGAGGTCGCGAGACCGACGGGAGAATCTGGGAAGCCGGTGAGAGTCCGGCACAGGCCCGCTGCGGTGACCCGGGCGATGCGCGAGCGTCGACCCGGGAAGTCCGAAGACCGGCCTCGGGGTTCCTTTCCGATGGCGGACGAGCGGGAGCCTCTCATGCCACAGCACTACCCCTTCTCTGCCGTCGTCGGCTCCGCCGACATGTCGCTCGCGCTCGTGCTGAGCGCGATCTCGCCCGAGATCGGCGGCGTCCTCGTGCGCGGCGAGAAGGGCACGGCCAAGTCCACGATCGTGCGCGGTCTCGTCGGCGTGCTGCCGCCGATCGAGGTGGTCGCGGGCGACGCCTTCTCCACCGACCCCGCCGAGCGGCCCGACGCCCCGACCGAGCAGCGCCCGGTCAGGCTCGTCGAGCTGCCGGTCGGCGCCACCGAGGACCGCGTGCTCGGCTCGCTGCACCTGGAGAAGGCGCTCGCGCAGGGCGCGGCGGAGTACGAGCCGGGCCTGCTCGCCCGCGCCCACCGCGGCATCCTCTACGTCGACGAGGTCAACCTGCTCCACGACCACCTCGTCGACGTGCTGCTCGACGCCGCCGCCACGGGCCGCGCCACCGTCGAGCGCGACGGGGTCTCGGTGACCCACGCCGCTCGCTTCGTGCTCGTGGGCACCATGAACCCCGAGGAGGGCGAGCTGCGCCCGCAGCTGCTCGACCGCTTCGGGCTCACCGTGGAGGTGGCCGCCCCCCGCGACCCGGCGCTGCGCGTCGAGGTCGTGCGACGCCGGATGGCCCACGACGCCGACCCCGAGGCCTTCGCGCGGCGGTGGGCCGCCGCCGAGGCCGACCTCACCCGCCGCGTCGCGGCCGCCCAGGCCCTGCTGCCCGACGTCGTGCTCGACGACGACGTGCTGCTCAAGGTCGCCGAGCTCTGCGCGGCCTTCGAGGTCGACGGCCTGCGCGCCGACCTCGTCACCGCCCGCACCGCGGTGGCCCACGCCGCCTGGCACGGCCGGACCCGCGTCAGCGTCGAGGACGTGCGCGCCGCCGCCCGGCTCGCCCTCCCCCACCGCCGTCGTCGCAACCCCTTCGACGCCCCCGGCCTCGACGAGGATCTCCTCGACGACGTGCTCGGCCCCGAGCCCGAGGACGACCCCGACGGACCGGGTGAGGGGCCGGAGGGCGGGTCCGAGGGAGCGCCCGACGGCGGGCCGGACCAAGGACCCACCGAGCAGCCCCAGCCGGCCGAGCCGCCCGAGCCGGCGAGCGGGGCCGACGACACCCCCGGCCGCCCGGACCCGACCGCGGAGGCGCCCGAGGAGCCGACCGCGCAGCCGACCCCGCAGCCGACCCCGCAGCCGACCCCGTCCCCCGCGGGGGCGGGCACGACGGTGGCGGCGGGCGCGACGTACCGGGCGCGGCTGTTCACGGTGCGCGGCACCGGCCGCGGGGAGAGCGGACGCCGCAGCCGGGCCGAGACCGACACCGGACGCCGCGTCGGCGCGCGGCCGGGCCGCACCGGTGCGATCCACCTCGCCGAGACCGTGCGCGCGGCCGTGCCCCACCAGGCGCTGCGCGGGCGCGCGCCGGGCGCCGGCGGACGGCTGCTGCTCGACGCCGACGACCTGCGGGTGGCGGTGCGGGAGGGCCAGGAGTCCAACCTCGTGCTCTTCTGCGTCGACGCCTCCGGCTCCATGGCCGCACGACGCCGCATGGAGCAGGTCAAGGCCGCGATCCTCAGTCTGCTGCTCGACGCCTACCGGCGCCGCGACAAGGTCGGGCTGGTCACCTTCCGCGGGGCCGGCGCCGAGCTGACCCTGCCGCCCACCCGCTCGGTCGACGTGGCCGCCGCCCGGCTCGAGGTGCTGCCCGGCGGCGGGCGCACCCCGCTCGCCGAGGGCCTCGAGGAGGCCGCCCGGACCCTGGCCACCGAGCGGCTGCGCGACCCGCGCCGCCGCTCCCTGCTCGTCGTGGTGACCGACGGCCGCGCCACCGCCGGGACCGACGCCGTCGCCCGCTCCCGACGCGCCGCCGCCGCGCTCGCCGCCGCCGGCCAGGCCGCCCTGGTCGTCGACTGCGAGAGCGGGCCGATGCGCCTGGGCCTCGGGAGCGTCCTGGCGGCCCACCTGGGCGCCGAGCACGTGCCGCTGGCCGAGGTCAGCGCCGGCGCCCTCACCGCCACCGTGCGCGAGCGGGTCGCCTGATGGCGCCGAAGGGGCAGCCGCTGGCCGTGCCCGACGACGGCCTGACCACGGCCCAGCGGCGCATCCAGCCGCTGCTGATGGTGCACACCGGCGACGGCAAGGGGAAGTCGACCGCGGCCTTCGGGCTCGCGATCCGGGCCTGGAACCAGGGCTGGGACGTCGGGGTCTTCCAGTTCGTGAAGTCGGCCAAGTGGCGCATCGGGGAGCAGACCGTGCTCGAGCGCCTCGGCGAGCTGCACGACCAGACCGGCGAGGGCGGTCCGGTGGAGTGGCACAAGATGGGCGCCGGCTGGTCGTGGTCGCGCAAGGAGGGCTCGGAGGCCGACCACGCCACCGAGGCCGCCGAGGGCTGGGCCGAGGTCAAGCGGCGCCTGGCCGAGGAGCGCCACGACCTCTACGTGCTCGACGAGTTCACCTACCCCATGGAGTGGGGCTGGGTCGACGTCGACGACGTCGTCACCACCCTGCGCGAGCGGCCCGGTCGGCAGTACGTCGTGGTCACCGGCCGCCGCGCCCACCCGGCGCTGGTCGAGGCCGCCGACCTGGTCACCGAGATGACCAAGGTCAAGCACCAGATGGACCGCGGCCAGAAGGGCCAGAGGGGGATCGAGTGGTGACCCGGCTCCCCCGCGTCGTCGTCGCCGCCCCCTCCACCGGCCAGGGCAAGACCACGGTCTCCACCGGGCTGATGGCCGCGCTGCGCCGCGCCGGTCACGTC
The DNA here is from genome assembly GCF_023712465.1 of Nocardioides sp. P86. NCBI lineage: Bacteria > Bacillati > Actinomycetota > Actinomycetes > Propionibacteriales > Nocardioidaceae > Nocardioides > Nocardioides sp. P86. Next base: position 1,149,271 of record NZ_JAMAYE010000002.1, read on the forward strand.
GTCAGCGGCCACAAGGTCGGCCCCGACTACATCGACCCCGGCTACCACGCCCTCGCCTGCGGCCGACCGGGCCGCAACCTCGACCCGCACCTGGTCGGCGAGGACCTCGTCGTGCCGCTGCTGCTGCACGGCGCCCGCACCCCCGAGCCGGCCGACGTCGCCGTCGTCGAGGGCGTCATGGGCCTCTACGACGGCCGCGTCGGCACCCGCGGCTTCTCCTCCACCGCCCACGTCGCCGCCCTCACCCGCAGCCCGGTCGTGCTCGTCGTCGACATCTCGCGCTCCTCGCGCTCGATCGGCGCCGTCGTGCACGGCATGGCCACCTGGGACCCCACCGTCACCGTGGCCGGTGTCGTGCTCAACCAGGCCGGCTCCCCGCGCCACGCCGCCGAGGTGCGCTCCAGCATCGACCTGCCGGTGCTCGGCACCATCCCCCGCGACGCCGGCGTCTCCGCGCCCTCGCGCCACCTCGGCCTCGTGCCCGCCGACGAGCGCGCCCTGTCGGCGGAGTCGCTGGACCACCTCGCCGACCACGTCGCCGCCCACGTCGACCTCGAGGCCGTCCTCGCCCTCGCCGCCACCGCGCCCGACCTCGCGGAGGACCCGTGGGCGCCGGAGGCCGTCGTACGCCGCCCCGAGGGGGCCGGCCGCCCGGTCGTGGCCGTCGCGGGCGGGCGGGCCTTCACGTTCCGCTACGCCGAGACCGAGGAGCTGCTGCGCGCGGCCGGCTGCGAGGTGGTGGGCTTCGACCCGATGCACGACACGGCGCTGCCCGCCGGCACGGCGGGGGTCTACCTCGGCGGCGGCTTCCCCGAGGTCCACGTCGGGGAGCTGGGCGGCAACGAGGCGCTGCGCGCCGCCCTGCGCGCGGCCGTGCTCGACGGCGTGCCGACGGTGGCGGAGTGCGCGGGGCTGCTCTACCTCTGCGACACCCTCGACGGGGCGCCGATGGTGGGTGCGCTGCCGGCCACCGCGGAGATGACGCCGCGACTGACCATGCGCTACCCCGTGGCGACCGCGGTCGGCGACAGCCTGCTCACCCGGCGCGGGGAGCAGGTCACCGGCCACGAGTTCCACCGCACCCACGTCGAGCCGGTGAGGGGCGACACCGCCACCTGGGAGGTCGACGGCGAGGCGGTCGGCTTCGGCACCGCCAGCCTGCACGCCTCCTACCTGCACACCCACTGGGCCGGCCACCCCCACCTCGCCCAGCGGTTCGCCGACGCGGTGCACGCCCGGGCCCGTGACCTGGCCCATGGCTGACGAAGCCCCGCCCGTCGACCCGCTGCGCCACCACGGCGACGCCGAGGTGCGCGGCAGCGGGCTGCTCGACCTGGCCGTCAACGTCCACGACGGCCCCCGGCCGGCGTGGCTCGACACGGCGCTCCACGCCGCCGTGGACGCCTCGGGCGCCTACCCCAGCCCCACCGAGGCGGAGGCCGCGCTGGCCCGGCGCCACGACCGGCCGGCCGAGGAGGTGCTGGCCACCGCAGGCGCGGCCGAGGCCTTCTCCCTCGTCGCGCGGTGGCGCGCGTGGCGCCGCCCGGTGGTGGTGCACCCGCAGTTCACCGAGCCCCACGCGGCGCTGGAGCAGGCCGGTCACGACGTCACGCCGGTGCTGCTGCCGGAGCCGTTCGTGCTCGACCCGGCCGCGGTGCCCGACGACGCCGACCTCGTGGTGCTGGGCAACCCGACCAACCCCACCGGGGTCCTCCACCCGGCCGAGGCCGTGCAGGCCCTGCTGCGCCCGGGGCGGGTGGTGCTGGTCGACGAGGCCTTCATGGACGCCGTGCCCGGCGAGACCGCGTCGGTGGCCGGGCTGCGCGCCCCGGGCCTGGTGGTCGTGCGCAGCCTCACCAAGCACTGGGGCGTCCCCGGCGTGCGCGCGGGCTACCTGCTGGCCTCGCGCCGCTCGGTCGCCGCCCTGCGCCGCGGGCAGGTGCCCTGGTCGGTCGCCACCACGGCCGCCGCCGCGATGACCGCCTGCTCCACCCCCGCCGCGGTCGCCGAGGGCGCCCGACGCGCCCGCGAGGTCGTCGCCCACCGCGAGCACCTCGAGCGCGGCCTGGCCGACCTCGGCGTCGACCACGTGACCTCCGCGGCCTCCTTCGTGCTCGTGCGCGCCGGCCGCGGCGCCCACGAGCTGCTGCGCGAGCGCGGGATCGCCGTACGCCGGGCCGACACCTTCCCCGGCCTCGACGACGCCTGGGTCCGGGTCGCGGTGCGCGCGCCCGCGGTCAGCGACCGGCTGCTCGCCGCGCTCGCCACGCCCGCCACACCACCCACGGCGGTGGAGCGGTGATCGCCTTCCACCGCCGCCGCGACTGCCCCCACCCCGCCGCGGCCCCCGAGCCCGACACCCGGCTGCGACGCCGGGACGGGGAGCCCTACCCCCACGTCAGCCAGTACGCCACGCCCGCCCTCATCCCCCGGCTGGTCGACGGCAGCGCGCGGGCCGAGGACGACCCCGCCTGGGCCACCACGGGCGCCTGCTGCCCGGCCGGCTACGCGTTCTGGGCCCACCGCATGTGCGGCGTCGCGGCCCTGGCCGGGCTCGTGGAGCACCGCCGCGGCGAGCGGCTCGAGCTCGTGCCGACCGCCGAGGACCTGCTCGAGGTCGGCGGCTACGTCCTCACCCCCGAGCGCGTCCACGGCCTGGTCTACGCACCCCTCGTCGAGCTGCTGCGCACCCGGTGGGGCATCGGGGCGCGGGTGGCCGTCGACCTCCCCGCCGCCGACCTGGCCCGCGAGGTCGCCGCCGGCGCGCTCGCGATCGCCTCCGTGCACCCGGCCGTCCGCCGCGCCCCCGAGCCGCCGCCCGCGCGCGGCGGCCACCTCGTGACGCTGTGGGCGGCCGACGACGACGGGGTGCGGCTCACCAACCCCTCGGGCCTGCCCGGCCACAGCCAGCACGCCCGGCTGCCCGTCGACGTGCTCGCTCGCTACTACGCCGGCCGCGCCGTCGTGGTCGAGCCGGCCTGACCCGCCCGCGGGCTCAGCGCTGGCGCGACTGGAGCACGTGCAGCCGCCACCCGACGCCGACACCGAGCAGCCCCATCACGCCGGTGCCGATCGGCACGGCGTCGATCGGGCCGACCACGGCCAGGAGCACGGCGAGCACCAGCAGCACGACGCCCATGCCCGCGACCAGCCAGGCCGTGGGGTCGCGGCGGGCGGTGCTGGCGGGAGTGCTGCGGGGCGTGCTGCGGGAGCGGTCGCGGGGGTCCACGGCACCACGCTAGCGACCGCCCCGGAGCCCGGGACGGGACGGCCCCCACGCGGGGCCCCGATGGCCTAGGGTGAGCCCGCGGGCACGAGGAAGCCGGTGGGAATCCGGCACAGTCGCGCTACTGTGACAGCTCCTCCGCGGTCGACCACGGTCGGTCCGGGCGAGCTGGAGTCAGACCCGAGTGTCCGTCATCCATCCGCTTCGTCAGGGACGCACGCATCCCTCAGGAGGACACATGTCGCAGTCGTCTGCACCCACCGCTCCCCTCTCCCCGGGCCTCTCCCCGGCCGTCGAGGTCCCCGCGATCCCGCTCGGCCGGCTCGCCCCCTGGGCCCTCTTCTGCGGGCTGCTGTGCAGCCTCGTGCTGTTCTTCGTCAGCACCGACCAGGGCGCGGTCTCGGTCTTCTCCGGCACCGCGCTGCACGAGCTCGTGCACGACGGCCGCCACCTGCTGGGCTACCCCTGCCACTGAGCCCGTCCGGGCCTGCTCGCCACCACCCCTCACCTCCTCGGTGCCGGGGCCCGCTGAGGTGCGCCCCGGCGCCGGCACCCGAACGGAACCCTCATGTCCCCAGCCACCACCCGGATGACCCCGCGCGCCTTCCTGGTCAGCGGCCTGCTCGTCGGCCTGCTCGCGGGCTGCGCCGCCTTCCTCGTCGCCACCTGGGCCGGTGAGCCCGCGGTCGAGGCCGCCATCGCCCGCGAGGGCGGCCACGACCACGCCGCCGGCACGCCGGAGCACACCCATGACCCCACCGCGGGCGACGGCGCCGAGGAGGAGGTCGTCTCGCGCAGCACCCAGCGCACCTGGGGCCTGCTCACCGGCTCGGTCGCCGTCGGCGTGGCCCTCGGCGGTCTGCTCGCCCTGGGTGCGGCCGCCGCGGTGGGCCGCCTCGGCCCGCTGCGACCGGGGCCGACCGCGGCGCTCGTGGCCGGCGCCGGCTTCGTGTCGGTGGCCCTCGTGCCGTTCCTGAAGTACCCCGCGCTCCCGCCGGGCGTGGGCAGCGCGGAGACCATCGGCTCGCGCACCGCGCTCTACTTCACCTTCGTCGCCGTCTCGGTGGCCGCCGCCGTGCTCGCCGTGCTCGTGGCCCGTCGCCTGCTCCCGACCCAGGGCGGGTACGCCGCCGTGCTCGTCGGCACCGCCCTCTACCTGCTGGTCGTCGTGGGCGCCGCCGTGCTGCTGCCGGGCCCGGCCTCCGCGGGCGACGTGCCGGCCGACCTGCTGTGGAGCTTCCGCCGCGGATCGCTGCTCACGCTGCTCGCCCTGTGGGGCGTGCTCGTCCTCGGCCTGGCCGGTGCCGTCGACCGGCTGGGCCGCCAGGAGAGCGCCCTGCGGGCCCGCCGCGAGCTGGCGGCCAGCCTGTGACCGGCCCGACCGGCCCGACCGGCCCCGCCGCGCCGTCGGCCGCCGCGCGCGCGGCCGCGGCCGAGCGGCTGGCCGGCCTGGCCACGCCGGCGGGTGCGCTCGGGCGCCTGGGCGAGCTCGGCGTGTGGCTGGCCGCGGCGCAGGACAGCGTGCCGCCGCGGCCGCTCGAGCGGGTGCGGCTGGTCGTGCTGGCCGGCGACCACGGGGTCGCCGGCCACGGGGTGTCGGCGTACCCGCCCGCGATCACCGGGGCCATGGTCCGCACCTTCCTCGCCGGACGCGCCGGGGTCTCGGCGCTGGCCGCCGCCCACGGCGTGCACGTGCGGGTGCTCGACCTCGGCGTCGACGACGACCTCGACGGCCTCGCGCCCGAGGTGCACGCCGCGCTCACCGCCCACAAGGTGCGCCGCGGCAGCGGGGCGCTCCACCTCGAGGACGCGCTCACCCCCGAGCAGACCCGCGCCTCCCTCGAGGCCGGGCGCGCCGTGGCCCGCGAGGAGGTCGCGGCCGGGGCCGACCTGCTGCTCACCGGCGACATGGGCATCGGCAACACCACCCCCGCCGCCTGCCTGGTCGCCGCCGGCCTCGGGCTGGGCGCCGACGAGGTCACCGGCCGCGGCACCGGCGTCGACGACGCCGGCCTGGCCCGCAAGCGCGAGGTCGTGGCCCAGGCGCTCGCCCGCGCCGGCGACCGCGTCGCCGACCCCGTCGAGACCCTCACCGCGCTCGGCAGCGCCGACCTCGCCGCCACCGTCGGCCTGCTCACCGAGGCCGCCCGCAGCGGCGTGCCGGTGCTGCTCGACGGGCTGATGTCGGTGGCGTGCGCGCTCACCGCGGAGCGGCTCGCGCCGGGGTCCGCCGCGTGGTTCGTCGCCGGTCACCGCTCCCCCGAGCCGGCCCAGTCGCTGGCGCTGGCCCACCTGGGCCTCGAGCCGCTGCTCGACCTCGGGCTGCGCCTGGGCGAGGGCAGCGGCGCGGTGGCGGCGGTGCCGGTGCTGCGCAGCGCGGTGGCCCTGCTGCGCGACGTCGCGCTGCTGGCCGACCTGATGCCCGCCCCGGGGCTCGATCCAGGGCCGTCCGGTGCGTGACGCCTGGCGCCTGGCCCTCGGCACGCTGACCGCGATCCCCGTCGCCCCGCCCGGCCACGTCGACCGCTCCACCGCCGCGCGCGCGATGCTGCTGGCGCCCCTGGCCGCGGCGCCGCTCGGGCTGCTGGTGGCTCTCGTCGGCTGGGCCGGCGCCGAGGCCGGTCTCGACCGGCTCGCGGTGGCCGTGGTCGCCGTGGGCCTGCTCGCCGCGGGCAGCCGCGCCCTGCACTGGGACGGCCTGTCCGACACCGTCGACGGCCTCACCGCCTCCTACGACCGCGAGCGGTCGCTGGCGGTGATGCGCACGGGCACGTCGGGCCCCGCCGGCGTCGTGGCCACCGTGGTCGTGCTCCTCGCCCAGGTCGCCGCCCTCGCCTCGCTGCTGCGCCTCGACGGCGGCTGGTGGCTGGCCGGCCTCGCCGTCGCGGTCTCGCGCTGCGCCTTGGTGCTGACCTGCCTGCGCGGGGTGCCCGGCGCGCGGGGCGACGGGCTCGGGTCGGGCTTCACCGGCACCGTGGCGCCGCTCGCCGCGGCGGTGTCGTGGCTCCTGGGCACGGCCGCGCTCGTCGCCGTCGCCGCCGCGGTCGGCCTCGAGGCGTGGCGCGCCCCGGTCGCCGCGCTCGCCGCCGTGGCCGTCGTCGGCCTGCTCGTGCGGCGCACCACCCGGCGCCTCGGCGGGGTCACCGGCGACGTCTTCGGCGCCGCCGTCGAGCTGGCGCTCGCCGCGCTGCTGGTGGCGCTGTCGTGAGCCGCTCAGAGCATGAGCACGCGCCCGGCCACCACGAGGTGCACCGCCTCGCACTCCGCGGCCAGGCGCTGGTTGGCCAGGCCGAGCAGGTCGCGGAAGACCCGGCCCGAGCGGTGCGCGGGCACCACGCCGAGACCGACCTCGTTGGTCACCAGCACCACGTCGCCCGCCGCCCCGGCCAGCGCCGCGGCCGCCTCGTCGAGCCGCGCCCCGACCAGCGCGTGCAGCGCCTCGCTCGGCTCCTCCCAGGCCTCGGCGTCGTCGAGCAGCCGGGTCAGCCAGGTGCCGAGGCAGTCCACGAGCACCGCGCCGTGACCAGCGCCGTGACCAGGGCCGTGCCCGGCGCCGGCCAGGGCGCCGGCGAGGTCGCCGGTCTCCAGCGTGCGCCAGGCCGCCGGCCGTCGCGCCCGGTGGGCGGCCACGCGGGCGGCCCAGTCGGCGTCGTCGAGCACCGGGCCGGGCGCGACGTAGGTGACGTCCTCGCGCCCCGCGAGCAGCCCCTCCGCGTGGCGCGACTTGCCCGAGCGCACTCCCCCGGTCACCAGCACCCTCACCACCGGAGCCTCCCATGACGTGCAGCCGCGCGGTGGGCCTGGCCGTCGGCTTCGCCGCCGACCGGGCGCTGGGCGACCCCGCCCGGTGGCACCCGGTGGCCGGCTTCGGCTCCCTCGCGGGCGCCCTGGAGCGGCGGGCGTGGGCCGACGCGCGGCCCCGCGGCGCGGCGTACGTCGTGGTGCTGGTCGGCGCCACGACCGGCGCCGGCGTCGCGGTGGAGCGCGCGACCCGGGAGCGGCCGGTGGCCCACGCGCTGGCCACGGCGGTGGCGACCTGGGTGGTGCTGGGCGGCACGTCGCTGGGTCGCGAGGCCGGGGCGGTCGACGACCTGCTGCGCGCGGGTCGCCTCGACGACGCCCGGCAGCGGCTGACCCACCTCGTGGGCCGCGACACCCGCGTGCTCGACGCCGACGGGGTGGCCCGCGCGGCGGTCGAGTCGGTGGCCGAGAACACCTCCGACGCCGTCGTGGCCCCCCTCGTGCTCGGCGCGCTGGCCGGGGTGCCGGGGCTGCTGGGCTACCGCGCCGCCAACACCCTCGACGCGATGGTCGGCCACCGCACCCCGCGCCACGAGCGCTTCGGCTGGGCGGCGGCGCGCCTCGACGACCTGCTCAACCTGCCCGGCGCGCGGCTGTGCGCGCTGCTGGCCGTGGTGCTCGGCGACGACCCGCGCGCGGCGGTGCGGGCGTGGCGCCGCGACGCGCGCGCCCACCCCAGCCCCAACGCCGGCCCGGTGGAGGCGGCCTTCGCGGGCGCCCTCGGGCTGCGCCTGGGCGGCGAGACCGTCTACCCCACCCGCGTCGAGCAGCGCCCGCTGCTCGGCGACGGCCGCGCGCCCGGCGTTCACGACCTGCCCCGCGCCCGCGCGCTCGCCGCACGGGTGGGCCTCGGCGCGCTCGTCACGCTCGCACCTCTCGCAGCCAGGCGCACGCGGCCGCGACGTCGCTGACCGTCGCGACCCCGGCCGGCTCCGCCGGGCGGCGTACGACGACCACCGCCAGGCCGCCCGCGGCGGCGGCCTCCAGCTTGGGCCAGGTGTGGACCCCGCCGGAGTCCTTGGTCACCAGGACGTCGGCGCGGTGCTCCTCGACCAGCGCCCGCTCGCCGGCGAGGGTGTAGGGACCGCGGCTGCGCAGCAGCGTCCACGCCTCGGGCAGGGCGACCTCGGGCTCGTCGACGACCCGGGCGAGCACCGCGTGGGCGCGCAGCGGGCCGGTGAACCGGCCGAGCTCCTGGCGGCCCACGGTGAGGAACGGGCGCCGGCCCAGCCGCGCGGTCAGCGCGGCGGCCTCGTCGTGGCCCTCCACCCAGTGCCAGGCCCCGGCCCCCGGGGCGTCGGACCAGCCGGGCCGGGCCAGCCGCAGCAGCGGCACGTCGACACCGGCGGCGCTGTGGGAGATCCGCGCGGCGAAGGGGTGCGTGGCGTCGACGACGGCGTCGTAGCCGCGGGCGTGCTCGCGCAGGCCCTCCGGCCCGCCGAAGCCGCCGACGCGCACCTCACCCACCGGCAGCGCCGGGCGGGCGACCCGCCCGGCCAGCGAGGAGACCACCTCGACGCCCTCGGTGACCAGCGCCGCCGCCAGGGCGCGCGCCTCGGCCGTGCCGCCGAGCAGCAGCACCCTCACGCGCGGGTCCCCGCAGGCTCGGGCGCCCCCGGCGCCAGCACCGGGAGCCCCGCCGGTGCGCCCCGGGTCGCGAGGTCGAGCAGGGCGTCGACGTCGAGGTGCTGCTCGACCAGGTCGCCGAGCAGGTCGAGGCGCCGCTCGCGGGCGGCCGGGAAGGAGGCGGTGGAGGTGACACCGAGGGCCTCGCGCAGGTAGGCCGCGCGGTGGGCGTCGTCCTCGAGCCGGCCGTGCACCATCGTGCCGGTGACGGCGCCGGCGACCCGCTCGCCGCTCGTGCGGCCGTGGTGGATCTCGTAGCCCGCCGGCTCGTGGGTGCGCAGCACCTTGTCGGGGCCGAAGACGGTCTCGAGGTCGAGCAGGCCGAGCCCCTCGACCTCGGCGCCGGGGTCCCCCTCCACGCCGTGGGGGTCGGCGATGCGCCGACCGAGCACCTGGCAGCCGCCGCAGATCCCGAGCACCGGGCGCCCGGCCGCGGCGTGGTCGAGCACGGCCCGGTCGAGGCCGCGCTCGCGCAGCCAGGCCAGGTCGGCGAGGGTCGCGCGGGTGCCGGGCAGCACGACGAGGTCGGCGTCGGCCAGGCCCTGCGGGGTGGTCACGAAGCGCACGTCGAGGCCGGGCTCGAGGTCGAGCGCGTCGGCGTCGGTGACGTTGCTGATCCGCGGGAAGCGCACGACCGCGACCACCGCCCGGTCTCCCCCGGAGCACTCGGAGCGCCCGGAGCGCTCGCGACGCGCCTCCAGGTCGAGGGCGTCCTCGCCGTCGAGCCACAGGTCGGGGCTCCAGGGCAGCACGCCGAAGGTGCGCCGCCCGGTCGCCGCGGCCAGCTGGTCGAGGCCCGGCGCGAGGAGCGAGACGTCGCCGCGGAACTTGTTGACCACGAAGCCCGCCACCAGGGCCTGGTCGCCCGGCGGGAGCAGGGCGACCGTGCCGAGGAAGGCCGCGAAGACCCCGCCGCGGTCGATGTCGCCCACCACCACCGTGGGCAGGCCGGCGTGGCGCGCGAGGCCCATGTTGACGTAGTCGCCGGCGCGCAGGTTGATCTCCGCGGGGCTGCCCGCGCCCTCGGCGACGACCACGTCGACGCGGCCGGCCAGGTCGTCGTAGGCCGCGTGCGCGGCGGCGGCCAGGTGGCGCCGGCCGTCGACGAAGTCGCGCGCCGAGACCTCGCCGGCCGGGCGGCCCATCACGACCACGTGGCTGCGCCGCTCGGAGCCGGGCTTGAGCAGCACCGGGTTCATGGCCACCTCGGGCTCGATGCGCGCGGCCAGGGCCTGCACCCACTGCGCCCGCCCCATCTCCAGGCCGTCGCGGGTGACCATGGAGTTGTTGGACATGTTCTGCGCCTTGTAGGGCGCCACGCGCAGCCCGCGGCGGGCCAGCGCCCGGCACAGCCCGGTGGTCACCACGCTCTTGCCCGCGTCGGAGGTCGTCCCGGCGACGAGCAGACCGCTCACGCCGCCGGCTCCGGGGCGCGCAGCAGGTAGATGTCCATCACCCAGCCGGCCGCCTCCTTGCACCGCGCGCGGGCGGCCTCCACCTCGGCCACGACGTCGCGCACGCGACCGGCCACGAGCTCCTCGCTCGGCGTGCCGAGGTTGCCGCCCCACCAGATCGACCAGTCGCCCAGGTCGAGCTCGGGCCCGGTGAGGTCGACGACGCGGTTGAGCATGACCACGACGTTGTCCTGGCCCTGCCCGTGCGGCGGGGGCAGCACGGCCTCGGCCAGCCGGCGCCGTGTCGTGACGTGGAGGGCCTGGCCCACCTCGTGCAGCACGAGGCGGTGGCGCGCGGCCAGCAGCTGCACCGAGGAGATCCCCGGCACGACGCTCACCTCCAGCGGCAGCCGGCGGCCCACCCGCTCGAGCACGCGGATCGTGGAGTCGTAGAAGGCGGGGTCGCCCCAGACCAGGAAGCCCGCGTCGCCGTCGTGACCGCGCAGGGCGTCCTCGTAGGCGCCGGCCCGCGCGTCGTGCCAGGCCTCGACGGCCTCGTCGTACTCCTCCTGGGTGCCGGTGCGCTCCGGGCGCCGCTCGCGCGAGGGGTCCTCGATGCGCACGACCACGGGGGTGGCGTCGAGGTGGCGGTCGAGCAGCCGCTCGCGCGCCACGACCAGCGGGTCGGGCATGCCGCCGCGCTCGGAGGTCAGCGCGGCGGACTTGTCGGAGACGACGAAGTACGCCGAGTCCCGCATCGCCCGCACCGCCTCCAGCGTGACCTGGTCGGGGTCGCCCGGCCCCACCCCGATCACCCGGACCCGCTTCACGCCCGGTCCTCGGCCCGGTCCTCGGCCCGGTCCTCGAGGTCGCCCTCCAGGTCGAGGTAGACCTCCTGCATCGCGGCCAGCACCTCGGGGTCGGGCTCGGCCCACAGGCCGCGGTCCCTCGCCTCGTGGAGCTTCTCCACGATGCCGCGCAGCGCCCAGGGGTTGGAGCGGCGCATGAACTCCTGGTTGGTCTCGTCGAGCACGTACTCCTGGGCCAGGGTGTCGTACATCCAGTCGTGCACGACGCCGGTCGTGGCGTCGAAGCCGAAGAGGTAGTCGACGGTGGCGGCCAGCTCGAAGGCGCCCTTGTAGCCGTGCCGCTGCATCGCGGAGATCCAGCGCGGGTTGACCACGCGGGCACGGAAGACCCGGTTGGTCTCCTCCTGCAGGGTGCGGGTGCGCACGGCGTCGGGCGTGGTGGAGTCGCCGACGTAGGCCTGCGGCGCGGCGCCGGTCAGCGCACGCACGGTGGCGACCATGCCGCCGTGGTACTGGTAGTAGTCGTCGCTGTCGGCGATGTCGTGCTCGCGGGTGTCGATGTTCTTCGCCGCGACCTTGATCCGGCGGTAGTTGGCCCGCATGTCGTCGGCGGCCGCGGCGCCGTCGAGGTCGCGGCCGTAGGCGAAGCCGCCCCAGGCGGTGTAGACCTCGGCCAGGTCGGTGTCGTCGCGCCAGGTGCCCGACTCCACCAGCTGCAGGATGCCGGCGCCGTAGGAGCCCGGCTTGGAGCCGAAGATCCGGGTGGTGGCCCGGCGCTCGTCGCCGTGCTCGGCGAGGTCGGCCTGGGCGTGGGCGCGCACGTAGTTGCTGGCGTGCGGCTCCTCGAGGCCGGCGACGAGGCGCACGGCGTCGTCGAGCATGGCCACGACGTGGGGGAAGGCGTCGCGGAAGAAGCCGGAGATCCGCACCGTGACGTCGATGCGCGGGCGGCCCAGCTCCTCCAGCGGCACGACCGTCAGGTCGTTGACGCGCCGCGAGGCCTCGTCCCACGACGGACGCACGCCGAGCAGGGCCAGGACCTCCGCGACGTCGTCGCCGGAGGTGCGCATCGCGCTGGTGCCCCACACCGAGAGCCCCACCGAGGCGGGGTAGTCGCCGGTGTCGTCGAGGTAGCGCTGCACCAGCGACTCGGCCATGGCCAGCCCGGTCTGCCAGGCCAGCCGCGAGGGCACGGCGCGGGGGTCGACGGTGTAGAAGTTGCGCCCCGTCGGGAGCACGTTGACCAGCCCGCGCAGCGGCGAGCCCGAGGGGCCGGCCGGCACGAAGCCGCCGTCGAGGGCGTGGAGCACCGCGTCGAGCTCGTCGGTGGTGCGGGCCAGGCGCGGCACGACCTGGGTCGCGGCGAAGGCCAGCACCCGCTGCACCTCGGGGTCGTCGTGCAGCCCCGCCGCGGCGGCGCGGTCCCAGCCGGCGGCCTCCATGCCCTGCACGAGCGCGCGGGCCCGCTCCTCGACGCCGTCGATGACCGTGGTCGCCTCCGCGCCCTCCTTGAGGCCCAGCGCCGCGCGCAGCCCCGGCACCGATGCGGTCTCGCCGCCCCAGACCTGGGAGGCGCGCAGGATGGCCAGCACCAGGTTGACCCGGGCCTCGCCCTCGGGCGCCTGGCCCAGCACGTGCAGCCCGTCACGGATCTGGGCGTCCTTGATCTCGCACAGCCAGCCGTCGACGTGGAGCAGGAAGTCGTCGAACTCCTCGTCGCCGGGGCGCTCGTCGAGCCCGAGGTCGCGGTGCATCTCCGCGGCGTGCATGAGCTGCCAGATCTCCCCGCGCACGGCGGGCAGCTTGGCGGGGTCCATCGCCGCGATGTTGGCGTGCTCGTCGAGCAGCTGCTCGAGTCGGGCGATGTCGCCGTAGGTCTCCGCACGCGCCATCGGCGGGATGAGGTGGTCCACGATCGTGGCGTGGGCGCGGCGCTTGGCCTGGGCGCCCTCGCCGGGGTCGTTGACCAGGAAGGGGTAGATCAGCGGCAGGTCGGCGATGGTCTGGTCGGTGGCGCAGCTCGCCGACAGCGCGGCGTTCTTGCCCGGCAGCCACTCCATCGAGCCGTGCTTGCCCAGGTGCACCACCGCGTGGGCGCCGAAGCCACCGGTCTCCACGTCGCCGCCGACCCAGCGGTAGGCCGCGAGGTAGTGGTGCGAGGGCGCCATGTCGGGGTCGTGGTAGATCGCGACGGGGTTCTCCCCGAAGCCGCGTGGGGGCTGGATGAGCAGCACGACGTTGCCGGCCTGGATCGTGGCCAGCACGATCTCGCCGGCGTCGTTGACGAAGAGCTCGCCGGGCGACTCCCCCCAGGTCGCCACGACGTCGTCGCGCAGCGCGACGGGCAGGTCGGCGGTCCAGCCGTCGTACTGCTGCTTCGTGATCCGCACGTGGGCGTCGGTGAGCTGGGCGTGGGTCAGCCACTCCTCGTCCTGCCCGCCGGCGTCGATGAGGGCGTGGATCAGCGCGTCGCCCGCCTCGGTGTCGTCGTCGAGGTCGAGCCCCGGGACCGCGCCGGCCGGGCCGAGGTCGTAGCCCTCCTCGCGCATGCGCCGCAGCAGCCGCACGGTCGAGACCGGGGTGTCGAGGCCCACGGCGTTGCCGACCCGGCTGTGCTTGGTGGGGTACGCCGAGAGCATCAGCGCCACCCGCCGCTCGGCGGGCGGCACGCGCCGCAGCCGGGCGTGGCCGACCGCGATGCCGGCCACCCGGGCGCAGCGCTCGGCGTCGGCGACGTAGCGGGGCAGGCCGTCGGCGTCGATCTCCTTGAAGGAGAACGGCGCGGTGATGATGCGCCCGTCGAACTCGGGGATCGCGATCTGGGTCGCGGAGTCCATCGGGGTCACCCCGTCGTCGGAGGCCTCCCACTCCGCGCGGCTGCTGGTCAGGCACAGGCCCTGCAGGATCGGGATGTCGAGCGCGGCCATGCGGGCGACGTCCCACGCCTCGTCGTCGCCGCCGGCGCTGGCCGTGGCCGGGGTCGACCCGCCCGCGGCCAGCACGGTCACCACGAGGGCGTCGAGGGTGCCCAGCGCGGCGTAGAGCTCGTCGGGGGCCGAGCGCAGGCTGGAGGAGAAGATCGGCACGCCGACCGCGCGGCCGGTGGCGTCGACGGCGTCGGCCAGGGCGTGCACGAAGGCGGTGTTACCGCTGGCCTGGTGGGCCCGGTAGTAGAGGATCCCCACCCGCGGCAGGTCAGCGGGCAGGTCGGCGGGCCGCTCGGCCAGGCCCCACTCCGGCAGGGCCGCCGGCGCCTCGAAGCCCTCGCCGGTGAGCAGCACGGTGTCGGAGAGGAAGGCGTGCAGCTGGGCCAGGTTGTCCGGGCCGCCCTCGGCGAGGTAGCGGTGGGCCTCGGCGGCCACCCCGATCGGCACCGACGACTGCTCCATCAGCTCCGCGCTCGGCTGCTGCTCCCCGCCGAGCACGACCACGGGCATGCCGGTGGCGCGGATGCGGGCGAAGCCCGAGCAGAGGTCCTGCGGGGAGCCGAGCACCCGGCCCACGACGAGGTCGCAGCCCTCGATGGTCTCGGCCATCGACTGGTGGCCGGGGCGGGCGGGGTTGGCCCAGACCCAGTCGGCGCCGCTGGCGCGGGCCGAGAGCAGGTCGGTGTCTGAGGTGGAGAGCAGCGCGATGCGCACGAGGGCCTCCTCGGGGTTCTCGCCCCGGTGGTAGTGGCGGAGTCCCGTGGCCAGTATCTGGCTGGGCCGTCGGAGGCGCAGGGCCTCGCGACGGCGTCACAGTGGCGGAACCGCCCCGGACTGGGCATCGCTGCCGCACCGGGTTCCTGGGTCCACGAGACGTGTAGCGGCAGCCTAGGCCATCCCGCGCGGCGCGGGGCGGGCCAGCCGCTGGGCGGCGACCGGACGCCCGTCGACCAGGTGCTCGGCGACGATCCGGTCGACCGAGCCGGCACCGACGCGGGCGTACCAGACGTCGTCGGGCTGCACCGCGACCACCGGGGCGTGGTTGCACGGCAGCAGGCAGCCGGTCTGGGTCAGCAGCACGTCGTCGTCGCCGAGCCCGTGGGCCATCAGGGCCAGCACCACCGCCTCGGCGGTGTCGTCGGAGCCGCGCGCGCTGCACCGCGGTCCGCGGCACACCAGCACCTGGTGGCGGTGGGCGGTGACCTCCTCCCACGCCGGCGAGGTCAGCCCCGCCTCGGCGCCGGTCACCGGCGTGGCCGCGGCGACCAGCCGCGCGACCCGCTCCCCCGCGCCGGCGGCCGGGTCGAGGTCGGCCAGCAGCGCGCCGGCGACGCGCACCTGCGGTGCGTCGTCGCCCCGCTCGCGCCACCAGTGGGCGACCACGCGCCGCAGCCACGACGCCCCGGGGGCCAGCGGCCCGGTCGCGACGCCGACCACGACGACGCGGCGTACGCCGGAGCCGGCGAGGCGGGTCAGCTCGCGGGCCGGCGAGGGGTCGCCCTGCTGGAGGTGGGCGACGCTCGCGCCGACCTCGGCGGCGAGCGCGGCCAGCTCCGCGCCGGCGCGCACCTCGCGCACCGACATCGTCACCAGCACGACCTGCTCGTCCACGCGGGGGAACCTAGCAGCGCCCCCGCCTACGCCCGCTCAGCTCGTCGGGTGCCCGAAGCTGCCGCGCTGGAAGGCCTGGTAGGCCTCCATCACCTCGGCCTTGGTGTTCATCACGAAGGGTCCGGCCCACGCCAGCGGCTCGCGGATCGGGCGACCGCCGAGCACGACCACGTCGAGGCGCGGCGAGCGGCTCTCCTGACGGCCCGCGGCCGAGACCGTGAGGTAGTCGCCGGCGCCGAGCACGGCGGCCTGGCCGGTGCGCAGCGGGCGGCCCTCCTCCCCCACGGTGCCGTCGCCGTTGAGCACGTAGACGAGCGCGTTGAAGTCGACGTCCCAGGGCAGGTCGAGGCGGGCGCCGGGCTCGAGCGAGGCGTGCACCAGCGCCATGGGGGTGTACGTCGACCCCGGCCCGGCGTGGCCGTCGACGGTGCCGGCGATGACGCGCACGAGCGCCCCGGCGTCGGCGGAGGTCAGCAGCTGCACCTCCCCGGAGCGGATGTCCTGGTACTTCGGGGTGCTCATCTTGGCGTCGCGGGGCAGGTTCACCCACAGCTGGAGGCCGTGGAAGAGCCCGCCGGACTGCACGAGCCACTCCGGCGGGGCCTCGATGTGCAGCAGCCCGGAGCCGGCGGTCATCCACTGGGTGTCGCCGTTGGTGATCGTGCCGCCACCACCGTGGGAGTCGTGGTGGTCGAAGGTGCCGTCGATGATGTAGGTGACGGTCTCGAAGCCGCGGTGGGGGTGCCAGGCGGTGCCCTTCGGCTCGCCCGGCGCGTACTCCACCTCGCCCATCTGGTCCATCATGATGAACGGGTCGAGACGGGCCAGGTCGATGCCCGCGAAGGCGCGGCGCACGGGGAAGCCCTCGCCCTCGTAGCCCTGGGGCGCCGTGGTCACCTGCAGCACCGGGCGCGGCTGGTCGCCCAGCCCGGGGCCGCGCACCCGGTCGAGGGTGGTCAGGTCGTCGACGGTGATCGCAGGCATGACCCGATCCTAGCCGCGCCTAGTTGAACATTCAACGGCTCGCGTCAGGTGACGGCCGGGAGGTGCACGGTGAAGGTCGCGCCCTCGCCGAGCGCCGAGTCGACCTCCATCCGGCCGCCGTGGCGGGCGACGACGGCGTGGGCGATCGAGAGCCCGAGCCCGCTGCCGGGGATGGCCTGCTTCTGGGCGTTGGAGGAGCGGAAGAAGCGGGTGAAGAGGTGCTCGAGCTCGGCGGCGGGGATGCCGATCCCGGTGTCGCTGACGGTGAGCACGTGACAGGCCTCGCCCGGCCCGGCGCCCGCGACGAGGCGCACGCCCACCCGACCGCCGTCGGGGGTGAACTTCACGGCGTTGCCGACGAGGTTGATCACGACGCGCTCGAGCAGGTCGCGGTCGCCGACCACCGGCAGCGGCTCGTCGGGCAGGTCGACCTCGAGCACGGTCGAGCCCCGCTCCAGCCCGGGCGACACCACGGCGCAGCCGGCGCGCACCACCTCGCCCAGGTCGAGGACCTTCTCGGCCATCCCGAGGCCGTCGTGCTGCACGGTGGAGAGCGTGAGCAGGTCGTCGACGAGGCCGAGCAGTCGGTCGCTGTTGCCGATGACCCGGCGCACCGCGCGGAGCTGGGCGTCCCCCAGGGCGCCGAAGTCGCCCTCCTCGAGCATCTCGAGGTAGCCCACGATGCTCGTGATGGGGGTGCGCAGCTCGTGGCTGACGCTGGAGATGAAGGCGTCCTTGACCGCGTCGACCTCGCGGAGCCGCTCCAGGGCGTCCTGCACCGCCCGCTCGGCCTCGAGCCGCTCGGTGACGTCCTCGGAGATGCTCAGGTAGCCGACCGGACGACCGCGGTCGTCGAGGATCCGGTCGAGGGTCATCGAGTGGGTGCGCTCCGTGCCGTCCTTGCGCACGAAGCCGATGTAGGCGCCGGCCTGACCGGGCTCGAGCATCTGTCCCGCCACGGTGTCGAAGTCGTCGGCCACCCCCAGCTCGGCCGCCTTGGCCCGCACCCCGTGAGGGCTGTGCAGCATGGTGGACTCGCGCCCCATCACCTCCTCGGCGGTGTAGCCGAGCAGCTGCTCGGCGCCGGGGTTGAAGAGCGTGATGCGACGCTCGAGGTCGGCTCCGATGATGGCGTCGGAGGCGCTGTGCACGACCCGCTCCAGGGTGTCGCGCTCGGCGGCGGCGGTGCGGGCGGCGCGGATGTGCTCGCCCACGCGCAGCAGCAGCGGCACGACGATCAGGGCGCAGGTCGCGATGAAGGCCGAGAGCAGCACGCCGCGCAGGTCGGGGTCGAGGTCGAAGCGTCCGGGCGCGTCGGTGAACGGCCCGCGACCGGAGGCACTCATCAGCACCGCGAACGCCAGCACCGCCACCAGCTGGGCGAGGGCCTCGGGGGCGCGCAGCCGCAGGGCGCTCCAGGCCAGCACCGGCACGACGAGGAAGACGATCGAGGGCAGGTCGCTTGGCACGAACACCGCGGGGGCGACGCTCAGCACGGCCGCCCACTGCAGCACGCGCTCGCCGCGACCGGCGAAGGCCGCGTGGTCGGGCAGCCGCGACCACATCGGGGTCAGCACCAGCTGGGAGCCCAGGTGCGAGACGGCGAGGGCCAGGACGACCAGGGCCGGGTCGCCGAAGCCGGTGAGCGCCGAGGTGAGCCCACCCGCCGAGGCGCCGACGGCCGCCCCCGCGAGGCACGCCACGACGTAGCGGCGCAGGTCGGCGTCGTGGCGCAGCCGCCAGCGGCCCTCCTCACCCTGCGACAGGACCGCCCACACCACGACGGTCTCCAGCGCGATGCCGGCGCCGTACCCCACCGCGACGTCGCCGGGGCGCCCGCCGAGCCGGATGGTCAGCACCGCGAGGGCGAGCACGAGCAGCGCGAGCACCGGCACGGCGCGACGAGGGGCGAGCAGCAGCAGGCCGCTGGCCAGGCCCACGGGCCAGATGCCGATGGCGTGGCCGGTGTCGGGCGCTGCCGACACCGCGGCGAGGCCCATGGCGCCGGTGAGCAGCGCGAGAGCCGCGACGGCGAGCAGGCGAAGACCCGGCACGACTCCCCCTCCCGGTGTCGGTCCCGGCCTGAGTGAAGCACGCCCGCCGCGTCGGCGGCGCCGGTTCACCACGACTCGGGCGCCACGGCACGCTGAGAGACGTCTCAGCCGCGGTCGGGCGAGGCGCGTGGCGCGGCTCGGCGCCGCGAGCACTACCGTGGCCCGATGAGCTCTTCGGGTGCGCCCACGCGGTCCTCCTACGACGTCGTCGTGGTCGGCGGCGGCCACAACGGCCTGGTCTCGGCGGCCTACCTCGCGCGCGCAGGTCTCTCGGTCCTGGTGCTCGAGCGCCTCGACCACACCGGCGGCGCCGCCGTCTCGGCCCCCGCCTTCCGCGGCCACGACGTGCGCCTCTCGCGCTACTCCTACCTCGTCTCGCTCATGCCCGAGGCACTGATGCGCGACCTCGACCTCCAGGTGCGCCTGGAGTCGCGCACCACCGCCTCCTACACCCCGACGTCACGCGACGGGAAGGCCGGCGGGCTGCTCGTGGAGCGCCCGGAGGGCCCCGCCACGGCGCGGTCCTTCGCCGACCTCACCGGGGGCGAGGAGGAGTACGCCGCCTGGCGCGAGTTCTACGCCGACGTCGCCGACCTCGCCCACGCCGTCGCCCCGACCCTCCTCGAGCCGCTGCCCGGCGAGCGGGCGCTGCGCGACCGGGTCGACCCCGACATCTGGCGCGACCTGGTCGAGCGCCCGCTGGGCGAGGCCGTCGAGCGGCGCTTCCGCGACGACACGGTGCGCGGCGTGGTGGCCACCGACGCCCTCATCGGCACCTTCGCCTCGCTGCACGACCCGTCGCGCGTGCAGAACCGCTGCTTCCTCTACCACCTGATCGGCAACGGCACCGGCGAGTGGCGGGTGCCCGTCGGGGGCATGGGCGCGATGACCGACGCGCTCGCCGCGGCGGCCGGGCGCGCGGGCGCCGAGCTGCTGACCGGCGCGGGCGTCTCGGCGATCCGTCCCACCGGCAAGGGCGCCGACTCCGGCGCCGAGGTGACCTTCCACGCCGGCGGTCGCGACCACGTCGTGAGCGGGCGCCACGTCCTGGCCAACGTCGCGCCGTGGGTGCTGGAGATCCTCCTCGGCGGCGCGGAGGACGCGGCGACGAAGCCCGAGGGCTCGCAGCTCAAGATCAACCTGCTCCTCGACCGACTGCCCGCCCTGCGCTCCGGTGTCGACCCCGCCGTGGCCTTCGCCGGCACCCTCCACCTCGCCGAGGACTACACCCAGCTGGAGCGCGCCTACGCCGACGCCGCCGGCGGGTCCGTGCCCACGGCCCTCCCCGGCGAGGTCTACTGCCACACCCTCACCGACCCCTCGATCCTCGAGTCGGCCGCCGGCTCGGGCACCCACACGATGACCTACTTCGGCCTCCACACGCCCGCCTCGCTCTTCGCCGACCCCGCTCGCCGCGAGGCCGCCAAGGCCGAGGCGGTCGCCCGGGCCATCGCCTCCCTCGACGAGCACCTCGTCGAGCCGCTCGCGTCGTGCGTGGCCCGCGACGCCGACGGGCAGCCGTGCATCGAGGCCAAGATCCCCCAGGACGTCGAGGCCGACCTGGCCATGCCCGGGGGCCACATCTTCCACGGCGACCTCGAGTGGCCGTGGGCCCCGGCCCGTGCGCGCCTCGACACCCCCGCGCAGCAGTGGGGCGTGCAGACCGCCCACGACGCCGTCCTGCTCTGCGGCTCCGGCGCCCGTCGCGGCGGCGCCGTCTCCGGGATCGCTGGCCACAACGCCGCCCAGGCCGTCCTCGCCTCCCGCTGACCGGTCCCCCTCCGTCGATTTCGCCGCCCGGTGGCCCGCTGGTAATGTTCTTCTCGCTTCACCGCGCGGCATTAGCTCAATTGGCAGAGCAGCTGACTCTTAATCAGCGGGTTCGGGGTTCGAGTCCCTGATGCCGTACCACCACCGCCCCTGACCTGCACAAACAGGTCCGGGGCGGTTCTGTGTCCGGGCGGGTTACCCGTTTACTCCCCTAATATGTCCATAGGCGCCACGCCCATCACGCCGGCCAGGACGATCGACGCTCCGGCTGCAGGCTGGCGGCGGTCGCTGTAGCGGTCGTAGGTCATCGAAGGTCGGGCGTGCCCCAGCACGTTCGCGGCCTCGGTGCCGCTCAGGGTTTTCGTCACCAGGTCACCGACGGTGGTGCGGAACGTGTTGGCGCTCGCCCACGGCATCCCAGCGTCGTCAAGGACACGACGCAGGTGTCGGCCGACGTTGCGTCGGTCTCGGACCGTCTCTCGACTCGCAGAATCCCACCGACCTGGCGTATGAAAAACGAATCCGTCCGTCCCGTATCGCTCGCTGCGCACCTGCAGGCGCGACGTAAGCCAGGCAGGCATCGGGACCCGACGGTCGGCGCCGGTCGTCTTGGTTCCCTTGATCCGCACCACACCCACGTCGAGTGACCCGCCGTCGGCATCAACGAGGCACAGGTCTGCCCATCGGATGTTCAGCGCCTCGGAATGACGGGCGCCCGTGCCGGCGAGGAAGTGCACCAGGTCCACCAGGTCGTAGTCCTTGGCCGTTTGATGTTCCCGGGTCACTTTGAGCACGTGGCTCAGCTCGGCGAGCGTGAACGCACGGTCTGCGTCGCGCGTCGTCTCCCTGGGGGCGACAGCTGGGTTCTCGACATCGCGCATGCGGTTGCCGTCGAGGACGTCGTGGCGCACACCCAGGGTGAGGATGCTCGAGACCACAGATCGTGCGGTCTTGGCTGACCCTTTCCCGTGGCCATCGGCGACCGTCTGGAGGTACCGCTCCAGCACCGGCACCCGGTTGACCTCGCGCAGCGACAGGTCGGCGATGCTGCTGCTGAGCACCAGGCGCTCAAACGAACTGCGGTACTGCTTGATCGTGTTCGGACTCAGCTTGCCTCCGGGTCGCTCGATACGTTCGAGCCACCACTCGCCTGCGGCCGCCAGTGTCATCTCAGGCCGCAAGCCGACGGCTTTGGCCGGAGCCTGCCGATCCACTAGGGCGGCCTTCAGCGCGGTCTCGGCCTTGGCTCGCGTCGTCCCGAACTTCGTGACGTCTCGGACAGTGCCATCGGAGTCCCGGAACTTTGTCCGTGCCTTCCACCGCTGCGCCTTCGTGCCCACCGGCGCGGTCTCCCAGCGACCCGTGTCCGACACAACCTGCGGAGTAACCGCGATCCGTCCTGAGGTTCCGAGCGTCAGCCGAGGACGTCCCATCCCCAGATGCTATCAAGATGAGGGATCAGATAACGGGGTTGGAGACCCCAATCTCGACCTGCGCAACAGCGCGATCAGACCTCGCCCTCACCAGCAGTGCGTGACGCTCTGAGCCCAAGCAGCGGCAGAGAGACAACGCGGTGCGGGACCGGCTGGACCGGCTGGACCGGCTGGACCGAATCACTGTCTTTGACGGCCAGACTGACAGGGTCTCGCAGTGCTACCGGTTGGCCTGTTGAGAACAGCCAAGCCTCCGTCGGCGCGAATGTAAATTCAGTCTGGGGCGCGCTCAGGGCGGCCCCTGCTTCCTAACTGTGCTGCTCGACCGGCGCGTCCGCCACGAACTTGCGGTTATGAGGCACTGGGAGGGCGGACCCGACGGCGGCCAGGTCCTCGACGGGTGGTGCCGTTCCCGGGTGCCACACCGTCGGCGCTGCCCTGAGCGAGGGGTCTCCGCCGCCCTCACCGCCAAAGGAAACCGCTGTGCTGTTTCAGGTTGCCCGTTGAGCTGTACAGGCGGGCGGCAAGCTCTGGGCGGCATAGAAAGACGTTCTAGGCAGCCGTCGGGCGGGTCGTACTAGACGAAGGAACGTCCCCCTGGTGCGGTATCCGGGCCTGGTGTCTCAACCCCACCGAAGGCGGACGTTGATGAAAAACGCTAACGCCATGGCTTGCTGGGGTGGAGTCTTGCTCAACGACCGCAACAGGAACGCGCGGCTGGGCCAGCTGCGCGCGGCAGTCTCAATAGGTAACGCGAATCGTCGTCGGGATCGACTTGGCCGATGAGAAGCAGATGGTTGCTGTCTGTGATCACGACTCGCGAGTGCTCGCACGAGGCACGTTCCGGTGCCAGGCTTAAAAGGTGGGCCAGGCCCTGGACTGGCAGCCGGTCACTCCGCGGACGCGGCAGCGTGCGAGTTCGCGACCCCGACTGACGAGCAACTTGAAAGTTAATCAAAGATTGAAGGGATTGATACCTCGTTCACAAGCCCTACCCGGAGATGTTCTGTTGGCGGGACCGCGACTCGTTGGATCGCGCGTTGAATTGCCTTCGCGGCCGCCATCCCGCCTGCCGCACTCTTCAACGGACAGTGTCATCGAGCGAGTTGACGAACGACAGCACGGCCCGTCGTACGGCCGGCGCCTGCTTCTCCAGCGGCAGAGCGCTTCCAGCGCCGGCGAAGCTGCGCCGCTCCAGGCGGGCACCGCCGGTGGCAGTGATGCCGTCGCCATCACGGCTCGCGTCAGCGCGACCGGACAGCACCAGGGTGGGTACGTCGACCGCCTGGCCCTGAGCGGCGAGGACCGACGACGGCAGACTGGCGACGTCGCCGCACGGGGTGCTGTTGCGCAGACGCACGGCAGCTCGCTGGACGCCGACCGGGGCCGACGCGAACAGCAACCGGCGGAAGGAGCGGGCGGTCTTGCCGTACGGCGCGAAGCCGGCGCCCTGGGCGCAGACCATGCCCTGGCCCCGCAGGGTCTCTAGCGTCAGCCTCGACGGGCTCGTCGAGACCGGCGACATCAGGACCAGGGCCTGGACGTCGCTGTAAGTCGCGGCCTCCAGCCGGGCGACGGTCGCGCCGGTGCCATGGCCGTGAAGGACGATGTGAGAAGCGTGCGGGGTGGCTGCGCGCGGACGGCCGGAAACCTCGTAAAGGCCGGCGTACAGCGCCTGCACAACGCGCCCGAGCATGGTGGCTTGGGCCCCGAGGCAGGTGGCGTCGCCGTCGCGCAGCGGGCTGCGATCGTATCCGAGACGGTCGAGGACCACGATGGTCTTACCCTTCTCGGCCAGGCGGGTGGCATAGTCCTGCTCGCGTCCCACGCGGCGGCCCTGCAAGTTCCAAAACCAACTGCCGGTTCCGGCATCGTGGACGAGCACGTGAAAGGTCTCGGACCCGTTGCGACCCTCGATCACGCGGGCCGGGCCGATTAGCCGGGCGCGCAGCGTGTGCGGACGGCCATCGGGAGCGGGCAGGCAGGCGACCTCAGTCTCGTTGTGGTTGACCACATCGAAACTAATTTCGCGGCTCATGACGCGTCGGCCAGCAAAATCACGGTCCGACGCTGAGGCAGTCACCGCGGTCGACCCGGTGGTGGGGGCGCCGGCGCTCGCGGGGGGGGCAACGGCGGTTAAGACCATAACCAGGGACAGTACGAAACCGAGCGCTGAGTGCGTCATGCTGGGCACTCTTCCAAGGGCGCCTGATGCGTCTCGGCGTCGTGCCAAACGAACGTAACCACTGCCATGACCAACTCCACTGTTGAGATCTGTGAGCTTGTCACTCTTGTCGCATCAGTCCGTCGTGGCCATGTTCACCCGAACCCGATTTGATGTGAATTCGGCTCACGGGGAGGTCCGAGGGTGGTGAAGGAACACGGGCGGGAACCGGGTGTCCCCTACACCGCGTTCGCGCAGCTGCTCGAGAGCGGCGCGATCTCGGCTGACCACAAGGCCAGATTTCTCGCCATCATGGCCCGTGAGGGTGCCGAGGAGGAAGTGCTGTCGAGGCCGGACGGGCAGGCGCCGGCGCGGTGGTTCAAAGAGGTCTACCCCGAACTCGACATCGACCAGGCAACGCGACTAGGTCAAGACTTCGCAGAGCACGTCCAACTGACGTCCTTCGGCCCGTTAAGCCTCCCGCTCATCAGCGCCGGTTCGGTGGCAGAGGTCGTAGAGCTTTTCGCATATCTTCCGCTCATCACGACTGCTGTCGCCACGCGGGTCCGTCCGCAACAAGACGGCCCTGGTTGTTGGCCTGGTGGGGAACACGGGCGATTCGGAGCAGGGCCGCTTAGTCGTCACCTACTTGTTCGTGGCCATGAAAAAGTACCCACTGGTGGCCAAGTAGCGGTCCCCAGTGGTGGCCAGAATTGAGTCCCCATCTTCGTCGTGTCGTAAGAGCCCGCGAGGTCCTGCGTGGTGACGGGGGCGGTTCCTCACCAGCCGACCGCCACCACGAGGGAGACCTCCATCGAAGAGCGCGAGGGAAGTTAATTTACTGAACTCAAGCTGCCTGAGCTCAGCAGGTTCTCAACTAGAGGACGTTTAGCCGTCAAGGCGCGGACGGAACTGGCGCGGTGATTGTCCGGTCCAACGCTTGAATGCGTGAGAAAAGTTTGTCGCATCGCTATAGCCGAGATCGGCGGCGACTTGATTAATCGATATAGATGGGTCGAGGAGCTGAAGTTTGGCACGCTCCAGCATCGAGGTGTGGAGTAGTTCGCGGAACGTGGTGCCCTCGTCGTGGAGTCGTCGTTTCAGGGTGCTGACGGACACGGACAGTTCGGTGGCGACAGTGGCGATGCGTTTCGATCCAGGCCCGTCGTCCAGTGACATTCGAACCTGCTCGGAGAGTGAAGGCGTTTTCGTCCGTTGGTCCAAAGCCTTCTCCAGATCTGCGATCGCAAGCCGGTACGCGGTGGGGTCCGAGAAGCGGCATACGTCGTCTAGCGTCTTGGCTGGTACGTGCAGGTACGTTGCCGGGGCGCCGAACATAAGGCGCGGGCCGAGCCCGGGCAGGTCACCGTCCTTCGACGCCGGCGACGGCCAGCCGCAGTGAAGCGTCATGTCCGATGTGTCGCCGACGAGTACGTGGATCAATCGGGCGAGGGCGTAGCCGCAGTACGTGACGACGAGGCAGTCCAGCTCCGAATCGCCCGTGTTCCCCACCAGGCCAACAACCAGGCCGTCTTGTTGCGGACGGACCCGCGTGGCGACAGCAGTCGTGATGAGCGGAAGATATGCGAAAAGCTCTACGACCTCTGCCACCGAACCGGCGCTGATGAGCGGGAGGCTTAACGGGCCGAAGGACGTCAGTTGGACGTGCTCTGCGAAGTCTTGACCTAGTCGCGTTGCCTGGTCGATGTCGAGTTCGGGGTAGACCTCTTTGAACCACCGCGCCGGCGCCTGCCCGTCCGGCCTCGACAGCACTTCCTCCTCGGCACCCTCACGGGTCATGATGGCGAGAAATCTGGCCTTGTGGTCAGCCGAGATCGCGCCGCTCTCGAGCAGCTGCGCGAACGCGGTGTAGGGGACACCCGGTTCCCGCCCGTGTTCCTTCACCACCCTCGGACCTCCCCGTGAGCCGAATTCACATCAAATCGGGTTCGGGCGAACATAGCCACGCCTGACTGCTGCGGCAAGAGTAGCGATCTCACCGATCTCACCGATCGCAGCAGGAGTTGGTCATGGCAGTGGTTACGTTCGTGTCGCACGACGGCGACACACATCAGGCGCCCCTGGAAGAGGGCCGCTCGCTCATGCAGGTCGCCACGGAGAACGCAGTACCCGGGATAGACGGCGACTGCGGCGGGGAGGCCGCGTGCGGGACCTGCCACGTGGTCGTCGACCCGGCATGGGCCGAACGCGTGGGGTCCTCCGAGGCCGGCGAGGAGGGGATGCTCGCCATGAACCCAGAGCGTGAGCCAACCTCACGGCTGTCCTGCCAGATGGTGCTCTGCGAGGCATGGGACGGACTCACCGTCCGACTCCCCGAATTCCAGATGTGACAACGAGGAGCTGACGTGACGAATATCCGCGAGGCCATCACCGCCAAGGTCCAATCCACCATCCCGATGGAGCGGCAGATCCAGGGCGCCCACCTCTACGACAAGACTCGGAGGTGGGTGACGGGGACGAACGGTCAGAAGATGTTCGTCGAGAGTCCGATCCCCCCTGTCGACGAGCTCGAGATCGGGGAGATTGATCTCAGCAACCCGTTCCTCTACCGACAGGGCCGTTGGCAGTCCTACTTCGAGCGCCTCCGAAAGGAGGCTCCGGTCCACTACCAGGCCCACAGCCCCTTCGGGCCCTTCTGGTCGGTCACCCGACACGCGGACATCATCGCGGTCGACAAGAACCACGACGTGTTCTCGGCCGAACCCTTCATCGTCATCGGCGTGCCACCTCGATTCATGGACATCGAGATGTTCATCGCCATGGACCCACCGCGGCACGACCTGCAGCGCCAGGCTGTGCAGGGCGTCGTGGCTCCGAAGAACCTGCGCGAGATGGAAGGCCTCATCCGGTCGCGTGTCCGAGAGGTGTTGGATGACCTGCCCGTGAACGAGCCGTTCGACTGGGTGCAGAAGGTGTCCATCGAGCTGACCGCTCGCATGCTGGCGACCTTGCTGGACTTCCCCTACGAGCAACGACGCAAGCTGGTCCAATGGTCGGATCTCGCGGCTTCGATGGAGCAGACCAACGGGGGTCCGTCGGATAACGACGAGGTGTTCGCCGAGATGCGGAACACGGTGCGGGAGCTCAGCGCCCTCTGGTACGACAAGGCGGCCCGACTTGCCGGCGGTGAGGAGCCTGGATTCGACCTCATCACCATGCTGCAGAGCAACGAGAACACCAAGGACCTGATCGACCGCCCGATGGAGTTCCTGGGAAACCTGACGCTGCTGATCGTCGGGGGCAACGACACGACCCGGAACTCGATGAGCGGCGGTGTCCTGGCGCTCAACCAGTTCCCCGAGCAGTTCGAGAAGTTGAAAGCCAATCCGGAACTGATCCCAAACATGGTCTCCGAGATCATCCGCTGGCAGACCCCGTTGGCCTACATGCGCCGGATCGCGAAGAAGGACACCATCCTAAACGGCCAGTTCATCCGCGAGGGCGACAAGGTCGTCATGTGGTACGCCTCGGGCAACCGAGACGAGGCCGTGTTTGAGCGACCCGACGAACTCATCATCGACCGGCCCAACGCCCGCAACCACATTGCCTTCGGCTTCGGCGTGCACCGATGCATGGGCAACAGGCTGGCCGAGATGCAGCTGCGGATCCTCTGGGAGGAGCTGCTCACACGCTTCGAGGACATTGATGTGGTCGCTGACCCCGAGTACGTGCAGTCCAACTTCGTGCGCGGGATCAGCCGGCTGATGGTCCGCCTGACCCCGAAGGCCACCGGGTGACCGGGTGACCGGGCGGCGGGCCGTGGTCGTGGGCGCCAGCCACGCCGGCGCCCAGCTCGCGGCCAGCCTGCGACAAGGCGGTTGGAAGGGCGAGATCGTCCTGGTCGGCGACGAGGGGACGCAGCCCTACCAACGCCCACCGATGTCGAAGGCGTACCTCGCCGGTAAGAACACGCTCGACCAGCTCGCCATCCGTAGCGCAGCCTTCTACGCGAAGCAGGAGATCACGCTCCTCGACGACACGGTGCAGGCTGTCGACCGGACGGATGGTCGCGTCACGCTCAGCCGCGGCGGGTCGCTGGCCTACGACGAGCTGGCGCTCTGCACGGGTGCCCGCGTCCGCCGGCTCGCTGCCCCCGGTGCTGACCTCTGCGGCGTCCACTACCTGCGCACTGCCGCCGACGTCGAGCTGATTCGCGAGGCCGCCTCCCCGGGGCGACGGGCTGTGATCATCGGCGGGGGCTACATCGGACTCGAGACCGCCGCCTCACTGAGCGGGTTGGGTCTGCAGGTCAGCGTGCTCGAGGCGACCGAGCGCGTCCTCGGACGCGTCACCGCGCCGGAGGTCTCGGCGTTCTTCGACCGCATCCATCGCGAAGAAGCCGTCGATGTCCGTACCAAGGCCACCGTCGAAGAACTGGTGGGCACCGATCGGGTCCAAGGGGTCGTCCTCGCCGGGGGTGAGACCGTCCCTGCGGACCTCGTCATCATCGGGATCGGCGTCGAGCCCAACACAGAGCTCGCCGCAGCGGCTGGACTGCAGGTCGACGACGGTGTCGTCATCGACGACCACGCGCGGACGAGCGACCCCGCCATCGTGGCCGCCGGAGACTGCACGAGCCATGACATGGCACGGTACGGGCGCCGTATCCGCCTGGAATCCGTGTCGAGCGCGGTGGAGCAGGCCAAGGTCGCCGCCGCCACCGCGTGCGGCAAGTCCCAGCGGATCACGGCACTTCCGTGGTTCTGGTCGGACCAGTACGACGTCAAGCTCCAGATCGCCGGCATCAACACCGGCTACGACGAGATAGTCCTCAACGGCGACCCCGCTGAGGGCCGCGACTTCACGTGCTACTACCTGCGACGAGGCGAGCTGATCGCAGCTGACTGCGTCAACCGTCCTCGGGACTTCATGTTCAGCAAGCAGGTCATCACCCGCGGGGGCCAGGTCGGCCGCGACGAGCTCGCTCTCCAGGCAGTCGGCTGACCGGTGCGCCCCCTAGGTCGGCTTGCGAGGATAATGTGACAGCGATGTACAGCCCGAACCACCAAGCCGACGACGCGTCGTCCGGGCTACGAGCCTCGGCCATGTCGGATCCCAACCCGACGGTCCGCGACAGATTGGCACAGCGATGAGCGAGACGATGTCCTTCCTCGAACCGACCGCCTTCCTCGACAGTGTCCATGAGGACGTCCGGGCGTTCACAGCCGACACCGTCGGCGAGGCCACCACCGATCGCGAGAAGGCCACTCGGCTGTTCGCCGCGGTCCGCGACTGGGTCTGGTACGACCCGTACACCGTCTCCGAAGACCCCGCCCACTACAGGGCGAGCCATGTGTTGGGCGCGGGCCGCGCCTATTGCGTGCCGAAGGCCGTGCTGTTGACGGCCGTTTGTCGCGCCGCGGGGATCCCGGCGCGTCTGGGCTTCGCCGACGTGCGCAACCACCTGCAGACCGAAACGCTCAGGGCGCGTATGGGTGGTACGGATCTCTTCGTCTACCACGGCTACAGCGCCATCCTCATCAACGGCCGGTGGCTCAAAGCGACGCCCGCCTTTAACAGCGAACTGTGTGCTCGGTTCGGCGTACCTCCCGTGGAGTTCGACGGTGAGCACCACGCGCTCATGCACGCCTTCACCGCCGACGGAACGCAACACATGGAGTACGTGCAAGATCGCGGTGTCTTCGACGACCTTCCTCTGACAGCGATCCTCGACGAGCTCCGCGTCACGTACGGACCGATGATCGCTGCGTCCGCGGACGTCGCAGACGATGCCTTCACGACCCGGTCCGAGGTCCCACCGGAGCTTGGTTAGCAGGACCACGTTCCTGCCGGCCCCGCGAACTGCAGCATCGACGACAAGGAACTACATGCCCCCCGCACCCCTGATCGAGGACTACCCCCATCGGATGGGGGGACACTGCGGTTCCGGTGCATTGCGCGATCTCATGCATTGGCACGGACTGGGTTGGGACGGCCCACCCGACGAGGGGCTTGTCTTTGCTCTCGGGGGAGCTTTGAGCCTGTCCTACATGCGGTCGGACGACCTCGTCCCCCCGCTGTACCTCGTAGGGCGAGGCGCCGACTTCGAGATCGATCTACCTGCTCGTCTCGGCGGCCGAGTGGAAGTCCTCGCCACCGACGATCCCGCGGAGGGGTGGGCGTGGGTGCGGGACGAGGTGGACGCGGGCCGTCCCAGCCTTGTATGGGCCGACATCGCCGAGCTGCCATACCTGCGGGTCCAGCTGCGCATGAGCCGCCACGACATCGTGGTCGTTGGCTACGACGACGATGAAAAGATCGCGTTCGTCGTCGACAATGACCGCGCGGAGGTACAGAAGGTGC
The DNA here is from genome assembly GCF_023712465.1 of Nocardioides sp. P86. Taxonomy (NCBI): domain Bacteria; kingdom Bacillati; phylum Actinomycetota; class Actinomycetes; order Propionibacteriales; family Nocardioidaceae; genus Nocardioides; species Nocardioides sp. P86. The sequence goes on from NZ_JAMAYE010000002.1 coordinate 1,179,394, forward strand.
CGTTGCACGCGTTGGCCCGAGCACGCTCCTCAACAGCGTTCCCCCAGCCGACCCGCCACTGCACCTACCGAGTCGACTGGCCGTCCTCGCTGCCGCCAGTCCAAGAGGTCGCGGCCGACGCCTTCCGCCAATCTGCAGCCACCATGCGCGGTGCGTCGCACCGCAGCATCGCAGGTGCCGACGCGACGACGGCCAGCGCCGCCGAGGGTCTCGCCGGAGTCGCTCACTTCGCCGCCGACGTCGCGACCTGGGCGTACCTCACCGAGGACGAACTCGAGATCTTCCTCTTCAGCCTCGGCGCCTTCATCGAGAAGGCAGGAACCGGCGGCGGTCTCTTCCGGCGACTGCTGGCCGACGGCTGCACCGAGATCGCGCGGCTGACCGGCGACTCCGCGACCGCGGAGCTGGCGAGCAGCGCCGATCGATGTGCGCAGGCCTGGACCGACGCGGCACGCGCCGCCGTCCAGCGTGACGCGCCGCTGCGGTCGCGGCTGACGAACGTGACCACGATTGTTGCTGGATTGCCGGACCTGGAACTGCGCATGGTCGGGGCCCTCGAACGTGCTGCCGGCTCGTTGGTGACGGCGCGTTGACCATCCGCACCACCACGAGCACCCGGACAGACGAGACAGGAGACCGGCATGCATGACGACCACGGACTAGGCGGCGTCGCCCACGCGGGCGACGAGAGCGGAGAACGTGAAGTCACCCACGATGACGTGATCTCCCGTTGGACGACGCACCTCGCCGGTCAGGAGACCGCGAAGGTCGGCCAGGCCCTACCCCCGCACTCCCCGGAGTGCGCCGGATGCGGGCCACTCAATCCCGCCGGCCTGCAGCTGCAGGCGGTTCGTACCGCAACGGGCGTGGAGGCGGTCCACGTCTTCTCGAAGACGCAGGTGGGTGCACCCGGCATCGCACATGGGGGTCTGGTCGCTCTCGCCTTCGACGACCTCTGCGGGTTCGCCCTCTACACAGTCGGGGCTCTCGCCGTCACCCGCAGCCTCACCATCGACTACCGAGCCCCCTTCCGGCTTCACCGCCCTTACACCTTCCGGGCCCGAGTAGCCGAACACGAAGGGCGTCGACTTTCAATCCGGGCTGACGCGTTGGACGCCGACGGTCATGAAGCCGGGTCGGCCGCAGCCACCTTCGTGACGGTCGATCTCGAGCACTTCAACCGGTCGATTCTGTAGCCGACCTCGGACCTAGACGCGAGGTGAGTCCTCCGAGACCCCAATCTCGTCGCCGGCAGCGCCTAGTCCGTCAAAGATGAGTCCGCAGATCGCGGAAGAAAGCCGCGCTGCGTCTGCGGCCTGATCAAGAGATGGTCCCTCAACTGCCCTGCTGAGGCCGGCCACGGTGATCGCGCCGAACACGCTCAGAGCCACCACGCTCGGATCAGCTACCCGGCGAAGCGACCCGTCGGACACGCCATCGGTCAGTAGTTGCTCAATCGGTTCGTAGAAAGCAGCGCGCAGGGCCACCGCCAGCTCGGGGAGCCGGGTCGCCCGTCCGAGATCGCCGACAAGGGCCCGGCACAGAGACGGGTACTCAAGCATCACTCCCAACTGCGCAGCGACAGCCGCCTCGAGCCGAGTACGGGCGTTCTCGTCACTCGACACCGCCACGCCGACTGCGCCGGCGATCATGTCCAACAGGTCGCTGAGGAGGAACTCCAGCACCGCGTTCTTGCCGTCGAGGTGGTAGTAGATCGTGGCCTTCGGAATGCCCGTTGCTTCGGCGATGTCTTCGATCTTGGTCCCATCCAAGCCACGCTCCGCGATCAGGTCGGCCGCGCCATACAACTGACTGGCCAGCTTCGCAGGCAGCTTTCGCATTCCTCTTACCTCGCTTCTCAAGTCACCAGAGGCGGTGTGTCAGCGCTCGACACCCTCGACGCAGAGACCATCGTATGTTGTACTGCAAGTACAAACTGTGAATTTAAGCCGCTGTTCTCCAGCTTTGGAGGAGAGAGCCGGGGACTGCCCCCGAGTTGAAGCCGCACCCGTGACCGGAGGACCAAGAGAAGTAATGAGCACCCGCCAGCTGACTTACAGTCCGTTCGACGCCGAGGTGATCGCGGACCCTTACCCCGTCTACCGACAGCTGCGCGAAGGCGCCCCTGTCTTTTGGTCATCAAGGGCTGGCACTTGGGTGCTCAGTAGGCACGTCGATGTGTCCGCCGCACTGGGGGACCCCGCGACGTACTCCTCCGCCTCGGGGATCTTCCCGACCCCACCGGGCGTGGACATGACCGAGCTGTTCCTGCCCATGCTCATCATGAGCGACCCACCCCGGCACACCCAGCTTCGCCAACTCGTCAGCAAGGCCTTCACCCCTCGTCGCATCGCCGGACTCGGGGCACAAATCCAGACCCTCGTCGACGACCTCCTTGACGAGACCCCCGAAACCGATGCCTGGGACTTCGTCTCCGGGTTCGCCGGCCCACTCCCGGCCATCGTCATCGCTGACATGCTCGGCGTGCCACGCGAAGACCGAGACCGCTTCAGGGCCTGGTCCACCACTCTCATTCAGTCCAACCCCGCTCGAGGCGAGTTCGGGGCTGGGCTCGACGCCGCCGCAGCCCTCTACAACTACTTCGCCGCCTTTCTTGCGGAACGACGGGCGCACCCCCAAGACGACCTCATGACCGCGCTGGTCCAAGCCGAGGTGGAGGGCGAACACCTCAGTGAGGATGAACTCCTCGGGTTTTGTCTCCTGTTGCTCATTGCCGGGCACGAAACAACCACCAACCTGCTCGCCAACAGCGCCGTCATCCTCGCCCACCACCCCGAAAGCCGCCGGGAGCTGGCCGATAATCGCAACCTCGTTCCCGCTGCTGTCGAGGAGCTGCTCCGCTACGACTCACCGGTCCAGGGCCTCTCTCGCACCCTCACCCGACAGGTCGATCTGCACGGGAAGACCATGGCCACAGGCGACACCGTGCTGCTGCTCTTCGGGTCGGCCAACCGCGACGACCAGGCGTTCCCCGACGCCGACCGCTTCGACATCCACCGCACCCCCGAACGACAGGTCGCCCTCGGACGCGGCATCCACTTCTGCCTCGGCGCGTCACTGGCCCGCCTCGAAGCACGCATCGCCTTGCAAGCACTTCTCACCCGCCACCGTGACTTCGATGTCGACCTCGACGCAGCGATCCGACTCCACTCCGGCCCGATCCGGGGATTCGCCTCACTGCCCATTCAGTAAGAGGGCCGACATCGGCGACTAGATGAGGAGACCACGTGAAGGTACGGCCTAAGCCAACCCGCGCCAGCGTCCTCCACGCTGTGATGGAGGAGATCCTCACTCGTAACGACGGGCGAATGCCCACCGCCATCGAAGGCATCAACATACATTTCAGCACCATCGACGACCTCGCAAACGCGGTGCTACTTCGCTGGCATACCCGCCTGGTCGCATCCCTCGAACGCGGCCTCGTGGACGACCCCGAGGACCGGGAGGAAGCAGTCATCGAAGCCTGGCGCCACGCCGCACAGATCTACTCAGGCGTGCGCAAAGTCATCGACGAGCTCGCAAACAACCCACCGACAGACGTCGTTCACCACGCCGTCGTGGCCACCGCCCGCCATGACTGGGCCATCATGGCCATCACAGCGGGACTCGCCAGCGGCGCCGACGGTGCAGGAGTTCGGGTCGGCCACCGACTCGAACTTGAAGCGCGACGACGGGACCTCGCTCAAGAGGGCACGGTGAGCCGCCTGGGGGTGCGCCCCCTGTTTGGCAAACTCAGGGCCAAACGTGCCGGGTGAGCAACCCCAGGCATGTACCGACTTACCTCAACCGTGGGCTAATGTCCGGCCCTGACGGGGTAGTTGCGCCGCGCAACCCTGAGACACCTGCAGATCAACCTTGGTCGGGCCGAACGCCGCCGGGTGCCTCGGCTTATGGGAATTGATCAAGCGCCTTTGGGCCGAGCTCGACAGCAGCCCTCACAGCCGCAATCCCTACCCCTGCTTAAGACCATGCCCCCTCGTCAGAGCGATGGGCACAACGCACTTGACGACGAGTGACGAACCTCAGAGCCCAGGCCCCGTAACGCTTGTGAGCCTCTAGGAACTCTGCGGCACGCATGCTACGAAGGTCCGTAGATCGATCAGCTCGGCCCGTCCCCCCTGGGACGGGCCGAGCGTCATTTCCAGGCTAAGTGACGACCAGTGACGAGCAATCGGCGGGCGCTCGAGGGGCGGTGAGTGCGGGTGCATGGCGGGGTGAAGTTCTACCGCGGCTCAGCTGCTGCGGCACGCACCTATGTCGAGGCGGACCGGTCGCGCGTCGATGACTACTACCTGGCCGAAGGCACCGGCGTTGCCACGCTCTACGTCGCCGGCCCGGAGGGTCTCGGAACGAGGGGGGAACGCGCCAAGGGCCACGCGGGGGGACGCCTCGAGGGGAGGGGGAACGCAGTGACGGGAGGGGGGAACGCAGCCTGGAACGGGGCCCTGTGGTGGTCCGGGATCGGGGGACGCTCGACGGGGACGCCTACGAGCGATGGGTCGCCGGGTACGACCTCGACGGTGCCGCGAAGGGCCGGTTGCGGAACGATGAGCACGGGCTGCGGTTCGTGGAGTTCACGGTCAACGGTCCGAAGACCTGGTCCCTGGCTGCGTCGCTGCACCCGGAGGTCGCGGCGGCTTATGACGCGGCGCAGGACCGTGCTGCGGGTGAGGTGATCGGGTGGCTGGCCGAGCACGCCACCACCCGGGTCGGACCGCGGGGCCGCCAGGTCCAAGTACCAGTCGATGAGCTCGAGGCCGCAGTGGTGCGGCACTACACCTCGCGTGCCGGTGACCCGCACAGCCACCTCCACGTCCAGATCAACGCCCGGGTCCGAGCTGGCGGCGTTGAGGCGGGCGGGGTGTGGAGGGGTCTGCATTCGGTCGGAGTCGTGGACTCGATCGAGGCAATCAACGGCATCGGACACACCGCGGTCGTGTGCGACCCCCATCTACGCCAGACGTTAGCTGCGCACGGGTTCACCCTGGACCCGGAATCCGGGGAGGTCCGCGAACTCGCCGACTACGCCGGCGCATTCAGCGCCCGGGCGTCACAGATCAGCAGGAACGTCGACCGCTACGAATCCGCCTGGCGTCGTGAGCACCCCGGCACCGAACCCGGCCCGAAACTCCGGCGGTCGTGGGACCGGCGGGCGTGGGCCGATGCCCGCCCCGACAAGGTCATCCCCGAGTCCGGGACCGATCTCGCACGACGGTGGGTCGAGGAGCTCCATGACCTCGGCTACCGGAACCCGATCGGACAAGCACCGCTCGCGCCGACACCGGTCGGGGCTATCAACCGCAACGCCGTCACCCATCTCGCCCTGTCTCGGCTAGGTGCCCGACGGTCGGCGTGGAACGCCGCCGACATCCGCGGCGAGGTCGAGAAGATCATCGCCACCCTCGCCGCAGCCGGGTCCGACGGTGTCGTGGTCGACCCGGTGGTGCGGCGCGAGCTCGCCGAGGACCTCACCGCCCGCGCTGTCGAAGCCTGCACGCCGCTGCTGGACCGGCCCGACGTCCCCGGGCACGTCCGCGCCCTGACCTCATCGAACGTCCTTGCGGTCGAGGCGGACTTGGTGGACCGGCTCGCCGCCCGTGCCACCACCCCCGGCACGCCCGACTCGGTTGGTCCATCCGTGGCCCGGGGGCGCCTCGACGAGGCGCAGCAACGCACCGTTGCGATCCTGGCCGGCACCGCCCAACTGGCTGTCGTCGAGGGAGCTGCGGGTGCCGGGAAGACCACCACCCTTGCCGCGGCACGGGTCGTCCTCGAGATGCGCCACGAGCAGCTCGTCGTGGTCGCGCCCACCTTGAAGGCCGCCCAGGTCGCCGGACACGAGCTCGGCACGCCAGCGTTCTCAGCCGCCTGGCTCATCCACCAACACGGCTACCGGTGGGACGAGGACGGCCACTGGACCCGCCACCACGTCGACCGGCAGACCCTGGATGTCGGTGCGCGGCTGATCCGGGGGGACCTGCTCCTCATCGACGAGGCCGGGATGCTCGACCAAGACACCGCCCTCGCCTTGCTCACCATCGCTGACGAGACCGGCGCCCGGATCGCGTTCCTCGGCGACCGCCACCAGCTCCCCGCCGTCGGCCGCGGCGGCGTCCTCGATCACGCTGCCCGGTGGGCCCACCCCACCGACCAGGTCACCCTCGACGCCGTCCACCGCTTCACCGACCCCGCCTACGCAGACCTCACCCTGAAGATGCGCACCGGCACCGACGCCGGCACCGTGTTCAACCAGCTCTACGAACGCGGCGACATCGTCATCCACCCCACCGACGTCGAACGACACGCAGCCGTCGCCGACCTCGCCGCCGACTCGCCAGGCGACCTGGTCATCGCCGACACCCGCGAACAAGTGGCCGCGCTGAATGCCACCATCTGCGACCAACGACCTCCGAGCACATGTGACGACCAGCAACGGTCGGCTTTCGACACCAACACCGGCGACCAGCTGACTGTCGGTGACCGGGTCGCGACCCGCCGCAACGACCGCGACCTCGACGTCGCCAACCGGGACCAGTGGGAGATCACAGCGATCGACGAGCACACCGGGGACCTCAGCATCGCTGGCCGCCGTGGCACCCGGACCCTGCCCGGCGACTACGCCGCCCGCCACGTCGAGCTCGCCTACGCCACCACCGTCCATGGCGCCCAGGGCGAGACCGTCGGCGCCGCGCACTTCCTACTCGGTGAGACCACCGGCGCCGCATCGGCTTACGTCGCGATGACCCGCGGCCGCCAGTCCAACACCGCGCACCTCGTCGCCGAAACCACCGACGACGCGAGGGCACAGTGGATCAGCACCTTCACCCGCGACCGCGCCGACCTCGGCCCCGCCCAAGCCCGCGAAACCGCAACCGAAGCCATCGACACCTACGGGCCTCTCACGCCCCCACCCGAGCAGTCGCTGGAACAGCCTCGCGGGCAGCGCCGTCCACCAGCCTCTGTGCCCGCCTTGTCGCCGGGCCAGCGTCCCGGCGTCCGGCGCTGACGCCCCAGGGCCCCACTCAGACAGCCAGGAGTCCACGTCCCCGCACCCGTCAGGACGACGCCAATCACCCGCGGTCTTTACGTCAAAGGCGAATTCATCGCCGCACATTGATCGCCAGCGACCCTGTTTTCGCCTTATGAGAAGTAAGAGAACTTCTCTCGCATCGACCTCGGAGACACCCCGATGACCGAACACCCACCCACACCCCGCCGCGGCGACGACACCAACACCACCCCAGACGTCGACCGCGTCGACCCCGTCGGCCTCATCGACTGCGCTCGCCACGCCGAAGACGCCCTCCGACAACTCGCCCGGCTGACCTACCCAGGGCCCCGGGCGCCCGGCCTGACACCGGCTGAGGTCGACACCGTTTTGAGTCATCTCGCCGAGGCGATCGCCGCAGTACCCAAGTCGCCTCACAGCTCGGCGCCATCCTCGACCAGTCGCGTCACACGCACCTACTCGGCATGGACCACATGACCGCCACCACCGACCCGGACCTCGCTGTCGACGCCGCCCGGTGTCACCTCGACGAGCTCCGCAGCCCCGCCGTCCAGACCTACCGCCACCTCAACGCCGCCCGCAACGAAGCCGCCCACATCTGCGCCCACCCGTTACACCCCGCCGACCGCGTCGTCCACGACATCGCCGACGAAACCTACCCGCCGTCAGGCATCGGAGGGGCATGGCGCCGCGAAGAACGCGAAGCACCCCGCCCCTCGGGATCACACCGCTCCGGGCCTGCCCGCTGAACCGACACAAGCACCCCAACCCGAGCACCTACCGAACCATCAAGGACACGACATGCAGCCCATCCACATCCCCAGGGAATGGCACGACGACGACCTGCTGACCTTTAACCAGTTCTGCGACCTCGTTCAGATCCCGTCGCGCACCGTCCGCGACTGGCGCCGCCGCGGCATCGGCCCCACCTGGGCCCGCTTCGAGGGATGCGGTCGCCTCTACATCACCGCTGCCGAAGTCCGGCGATTCGTCAGCGCCGCAGCCCCGGGCAGGTCAGCATGATTGATGACAGCACCCACGTCAGCGCCGCCGACACAACGCGACGCGACCTCCTCACCCCGGCGCAGCTCGCCGACCGGTGGCACGTCAGCACCGGCCACTTGGCCAACCTCCGCCACCAAGGCGAAGGCATCGGCTACGTCAAGATCGGCAGCCGCGTCGCTTATCGCTACAGCGACGTCATCGCCTACGAGAACCAGCACTACGTCTCACCGGTTGGATCGGCCTCATGGCCCGCCACCACAGCCTGAGCTCAGGGGACATCAAGATCGCCTGTCGCGCGGCCTCCAAAACTCCCCGTTTACTCCCCTAATACGGCATGGCTAAGGCTGATCTGGCGTGAACCGGCGCAGACAGAAGAGTGCTCAATCCGGCTCTGTTGAGCGGGATTGAGGATTTCGGATGACCTGCCATGAAACCCATCGGCCTACTCAGCGGGTTCGGGGTTCGAGTCCCTGATGCCGTACCACCCATGAGAGGCCCTCCCGGTTCACCGGGAGGGCCTCTCGCCATTCCCCGCCCTGCCGCTCCCCCGCCGGGGGCGAGCCCGCACAGCCCACGGCGGCCGGGCGGGAGTCCCCAGCACCCCGGTGGCCGAGCAGGGAGCGCCAGCACCCCGGTCGTCGAGGAGGGAGCGCCAGCACCCCGGTGGCCGAGCAGGGAGCGCCAGCACCCCGGTCGTCGAGGAGGGAGCGCCAGCACCCCGGTCGTCGAGCAGGGAGCGCCAGCACCCCGGTGGCCGAGCAGGGGGCGCCAGCACCCCGGTGGCCGAGCAGGGGGCGCCAGCACCCCGGTGGTCGAGCAGGGAGCGCCAGCACCCCGGTGGTTGAGGAGGGAGCGCCCGCGACCCGGTGTCGAGCAGGGAGCGCCCGCGCCCCGGTGGCGAGCAGGGAGCGACCGTGCCCGGTGGTTGAGGAGGGAGCGCCAGCGACCGTCTCGAAACCACCCTCACGCGACAGCGCAACCCCCTCCACAGATCACCCGCTGCCTCTAGTCATCGAATGCGTGTTCGAATAAACTAGGCGCATGCTCCTCGACCTCGACACCACCGGCGCCGTGGTCGACGTGGAGTCCCTCGAGGCCGATGACGTCCTGGAGTACGCCGCCGACACCGCCCGCTCCGTGCGCGCCGCCGAGCGTCGCACCCTGCGCGTCATGGCCCGCTGGGGAGCACTGAACCCCGACCGGGCCTACGCCTGGTCGGTGCCCGGGATGATCCGCCACGGCCTCGACGAGTTCGCCGCCGAACCCCTCGCCCTGGCCCTGGACATCTCCCCGGTCAACGCCGGCTGCAACCTCGCGGAGGTCATGGAGCTGGTCCACCGCCTGCCCCGGGTGTGGGCGATGGTGGAGGACCTCACCCTCCCCGGCTGGCGTGCCCGGCGCATCGCCTCCCAGACCCAGGTCCTCAACGACACCGGGGCTGCGTACGTCGACCGCAAGGTCGCCGCCCTCGGCCCCCGCGCGCAGAGCCTGGGTGCGCGGCGCATCGAGTTGTTCGTCGCCGAGGCCGCCGCGAAGCACGACCCCCATGCCCAGGCCGCGCTGGAGGAAAGAGCCCGCGGCGGGTGGAACGTCCGGGTGACCCACGACGTCGACCGCGGCTCCGCGTCGGGCACCTCGTGGTTGGAGGTGCTCGGTGACACCCAGGACCTCACCCGGTTCCACGACCTGATCTGCGCCACCGCCGCCGAGCTAGGCCGCCACCAGACCTCGACCGGAGCCGTGGTCGAGTCGTTGGAGGTCCGCAAGGCCCGAGCCATCGGCGTCATCACCGACCGAGCCCAAGGACTGACCGCACTGGACTCGGTGGAGCCCACGACTGCGAAGGAGCGGGTGGTCTACGTCCACCTGCGCCCCGAGGACCTCGCACACGCCGACACCATCGCCGCCCGAGACGCCACCCGCATGAGCGGAGAAGGACCCGCGCTGGAGGAGCCCCCGCCGCCCACCGAGGCCCCGGCCGACCAGCCCCCGCCCGACCCGCGGGACCTGCCCACCCCGGGTTCCGAGGACGACTCCGAGCCCCCTGCAGCAGCGCCCGCAGGCCCCGCAGCGACCCCGATGGCCGAGGAGCGAACGCAGCGAGCGTCTCGACGCCAGGCCGCGGGCAACGACCACGAGACCAACGCCGGACAGGCCCCGGCCCCGGTGGCTGAGGAGCGAGCGCAGCGAGCGTCTCGAAGCCACCCCACCCCCGGGGAGCAGCCCGCGGGCGACCCGTATCGCACCACCGGACCCGACCTGCGCCCCACAGCGGTCCACCGCCATTACGAGACCAGCCACCTGTCCCAGATCGACCGCACCGGCCCACCACCCGGCACCGCGGTCGTCGAAGGTCTCGGGGTCGTCTCCACCACCACCCTGCGCCGCTGGCTCACCCACGCCAAGGTGTTCGTGAGACCCGTCATCGACCTCGACCCCACCACCGCCGGCGCCGTCGACCGACACGACCCACCACCCTGGATGCGCGACCACGTCACCATCCGCGACCCACGCTGCGTCTTCCCCGGCTGCACCGTGCCCTCACGCCGCTGCGACCTCGACCACATCACCCCCTACCGACCCCTCGACCACGGCGGACGCCCCGGCCAAACGCACCCGTCCAACCTCGCCCCGCTGTGCCGCCACCACCACCGGCTCAAGACCACCGGCTCCGACGGGAGTCGACCGTGGACCTACCACCGGCACCCCGACGGCACCTACGCCTGGACCAACCCCCACGGCTGGACCACGCTCGTCCGCGCCGGCTGAGCGCACCGACCCACAGGCCACGCCTGTGTCGGCACAGCGCCGTGCGGGCTACCGCCGACCGCGGCGTCCGCCCACCCTGGGTGGGTGACCACGACCGCGACGTCCCCCACCGAGACGACCCCGAGTCGATCCGACCTCGCGACGCCGGCCGCAGGCCCGATCGGACCCAACTGGTTCGCGTCGGTCATGGGCACCGGCATCCTCGCGGTCGCGCTCACCGCCGTGCCCGCGGCCGTCCCGGGGCGCGGCCTGCTGGCCCTCGCGGCCTGGCTGGTGGCGGCGACGCTGCTCGTCGTGCTCATGGCGGCGACCATCGCCCAGTCGCGACGCCACCCGGGCAGCGTGCGGGCCCACCTCGCCGACCCGGTCATGGCGCACTTCTTCGGCGCGCCCGCGATGGCCCTGATGACGGTCGGCGCGGGAGCGCTCCTGGTGGGTCACCGCGTCCTGGGCGTCACGCCGGCGCTGACCGTGGGCGCGGCGCTGTGGGTGGCCGGGACCCTCATGGGCCTCGCCACCACGGTCGTGGTGCCGACCGTGGCCCTCGTCTCCCACCGCGTCGGGCTGGACGACGCGACCCCCAGCTGGCTGATGCCCGTCGTGCCCCCCATGGTGAGCGCCGCGACCGGCGCGCTGCTGGTGCCGCGGGTGCCCGCGGGCGACCTGCGAGCGGCGTTCCTGCTCTGCTGCTGGGGCCTGGCCGGCGTCGCGCTGGTCGCCACCCTCGTGGTCCTCCCCCTGGTGCTGCGCCGGCTCCGACGCCACGGCATCGCGGCGACCGCCGCCCCGACGCTGCTCATCGTGCTCGGCCCGCTGGGCCAGTCGGTGACCGCGGTGCACCACCTCGGCGACCTCTCCCCCGCCGTCCTGCCGCGCCCGTGGGGAGCGTGGGCGGCCGGCGCGGTGGTGCCGTACGGCGCGCTGGTGCTGACCCTCGCCGTGGCCTGGCTGATCGTGGCGGGCGCCCTGGTCGTCCGCGCGGCTCGGCGCGACGGCGGGCTGCCCTTCAGCCTGGCGTGGTGGGCCTTCACCTTCCCCGTCGGCACCGTGGTGACGGGCTCCGCCGCCCTGGCCGAGGTGACCGGGAGCATCGCGCTGCTCGACCTCGCCGTCGTCCTCCTCGCCGCCCTCGCCACCCTCTGGCTCGTGGTCGCCGTGCGCACGACGACCTGGCTCCTCGCCCGCTGACACCGGGACACCGGGACACCCGGGCGTCGGGACGCCGGTGCGTCCTCACCCCGTCAGGCGGTGGTGCGCCCGAGTCGGCGCGGCAGGCTGGGGAGACGGGCCCCGACGGCCCCGGGGCGAGCGCACCGCCGCCCCGCACTCGACGAAAGGTCCCGACATGCCCCAGCTCGACGGCAAGCGCATCGCCTTCCTGGTCGCCAACTCCGGCGTGGAGCAGGTGGAGCTCACCGAGCCGCGCAAGACCATCGACGCGGCCGGCGCCACCACCACGCTCATCGCGCCCGAGAAGAGCACCATCCAGGCCTTCGAGAACGACGTGGACAAGGCCGACACCTTCGAGCCCGACCTCGCCGTGGCCGACGCGTCCGTCGACGACTTCGACGGCCTGGTGCTGCCCGGCGGCACGACCAACCCCGACGCCCTGCGCCTCGACGAGAAGGCCGTCGCCCTCGTCAAGGCCTTCGCCGACGCCGGCAAGCCGATCGCCGCGATCTGCCACGGCCCCTGGACCCTGGTCGAGGCCGGCGTGCTCGGCGGCAAGACCCTCACCAGCTGGCCCAGCCTCAAGACCGACATCTCCAACGCCGGCGGCAGCTGGGTCGACGAGCAGTCCTTCACCTGCCCGGCCAACGGCTGGCAGCTCGTCACCAGCCGCAACCCCGACGACCTCCCGGCCTTCGGCGAGGCCGCCGTGGCGGCCTTCGCGGGCTGACCCACGCACGTCGACGGCGGCGGCAGGACCTCGGTCCTGCCGCCGCCGTCGTGTGCGGGTCGTGCGAGGGTCAGCCGCTCACTCCTGCGAGCCGGCCGCGGGCCCGACCACCAGGTCGTCGAGCACCGAGCCGGTGGCGCGCTGCGCCCAGATCCCCACGTGGCCACCGCGCCCGACGAACGCCGTGGCGTCGCGGCCCTCGAGCACGAAGGTCGCCACGACCACGCCGTCGCGCAGCACCTCGACCCGGTCGCCGACGGTGCGGGCGCCGAGCACGTCGCCCTCGGCGAGGTCCACCCTCGGACCGACCGAGCGGGTCCAGGCCGAGGCCACCGAGCGCTTCACCGCGATACGCACGCGCTGGGTCTGGGGGTTCCAGGTGACGGCCAGGCCGCGTCGGAAGCCGTCCTGGCCCTGGGCCTCGAGGAGCAGGCCGAGCGAGCGGGCGCCGGGGGCGACGCGCTCGAGGGTGACGGCGGCCTGCTGGTCGGCGCCCTGGCGGGACCCGGTGTGCAGGATCGGGCCCCCGCGCCCCACCCGCAGACCGCGGGGCGTCACGCGGTAGTCGGCGCGTGAGGTGCTGCCGACCCAGGCGCCGTCGAGACGACCGGGCTCCTCGAAGCCGTCGACGAGGACGGGCTCCGGCTCCGGCTCGGGGTCGACGGGCGGCTCGACGGTCTCGGTGATCACGACGGTCCGCTCGACCTCGGGCGCCGGGGCGTAGGTCGCGTCGCCGGCCTGCGAGGCGGTGACGGTGCACGCGCCGACCCCGGTGGCCCGCAGCCGGTCGACCGTCACCGTGCACGGCCCGTCGGTGCGGAAGGAGACCCTGAGTCCGGAGGTCGCCGTCGCGAACAGCCGCTGCTCGGGATCGCCGACCTCCATGTCGGAGGGCTTCGCGAAGATGATCGTCTGCCCGGCGGGCTGCGGGTCGGGGTCGGTGCCCGGAGCCTGGAAGGTCACCGCATAGGTGCGGGTCGCCGAGCCGTCCTCGCTGGTGACCACGACCCGGGCGGTGCGACCGTCGCCGGCCTGCTGGACCTCCACGGTGGCGAAGGGGTCGGCGGCGCGGGCCGCGACCTGCTGCACCTGCGTGGAGGTGACGGTGTAGGACTCGCGGGCGGGGTCGAAGCCGGGCAGCGGGGTGCCGGCCACACGCAGCTCGGCGAGGCCGGCGTCGGAGCCCTCGGCGGCGACCTGACCCAGCACCTGCAGCTCGCTCATGGTCAGGTGGGTGTTGTCGCGAGCCGTCATCACCAGGCGGGCCCGGTCGACCTCGACTCCGGGGAAGCTGACGGTGACGACCGGCGAGGCGAGCCCGGCGGCCATCGTCGTGGTCTCCCCGACCTGTCGCCACCCACCGTCGCCGGTGGGCACCTCGACGCGCACCGAGGCGGGGTAGCTGTCGCTCGCGCCGTCCTTGAAGAACACACCCCGCAGGCCGGTCAGCGTGCGGGCGGCGGGGAACGTCAGCGTGAGGGTGTCGGAGGTGTTCTTGGCCGACGACCTCCAGTTCGACCACGCCTTGTCGCCCAGGTCTCCGTCGAGCAGCCCGGCGGTGCCGTAGCCGGGCTCGGTGAAGGTCGCGGCCACGGTGGTGCCCTCCGGCGTGGGCACCACGCCGGGCACGGGCTCGGTCACCCGCACCGCGACGGTCGCGGGCAGGGTGCGCCCGGCCCCGGCGTCGGCCACGCCCTCCAGCTCGACCACGCCGGTCCGGTCGAAGGCACCCGCGGGCGCGGCCTCCCAGGTGACGGACCGCTCGACGGTGGCGCCCGACTCCCCCACCGCGGTGACGGTGGTGGGCAGGGTCGGGGCCTGACCGACGTACGTCGCCGCGCGCGCCGGGCGGGTGGACACCAGGGTGTCGACGGTGACCTCGGCGGTCGTGGTGAGGCGCTGCCCGTCGGAGGTGGTCACGGTGCCGGGCACGACGACCGTGCCGGGCTGCTGCCACGCGGAGTCGGCCGGCAGGTCCCAGACCACGGGCAGGCCGTCGCGGTCGCCGCCGGCGTAGATCCCGGTGACGGTCGCGGGCAGGGAGGGAGCGACCCCGACGGGGGTGACGACGGCGGTGGGCCGGACACCCTGCACGGTCTCGTCGAGGATCCGCCAGCGCTGGTTGTCGCCCGAGGTCGGCGTGTAGAACGCCACCCGGGTGCCGTCGGCGGTGGCCCCGCCGGGCACGTCGAGGAGCTGACCGGTGCCGGCGTTGACGACGGTGTAGGTGCCGTCACCGGTGGTGGAGAGCATCCACTGCGCGCTCTCGGCCGGGGTCGACCCGGCGTCGGCGGCGACCAGCGTCGGGTCGTCGGCCCCGGCAGCGAGCAGCAGCTCACCGTCACCGGTGCCCAGCGTGTAGCGCTGCCGGTTGCTCACCGAGTCGGCGAGCGGCCGCAGCCGCCAGACCTGGTCGGGGGCCGAGGCGCTGTCGGTGCGGATCACGACGCCCGACCCGGTCGCGGCCGGGGCGAGCGACTTCCCGCTCTGCACGCCGCGCAGGCGGTAGACGTGGTCCTCCTGCACCAGTGCGGCGTCCTCGGCGACGCCGGAGACGTCCGAGACCAGCAGCGTGGTCACCGAGCGGGCGGGCAGGCGCAGCGTGGCCTCGCCGTCGCGCACCGCGGTCGGTGTGCCCGTGCGCAGCGCGCCGGCGGTGCTGGTGACCACCGGCGTGACGGTGGCGCCGTCGGGCACCGACGCGAACTTCGCGAGGTCGAGGGTGACGTCGCGGGCGGCGTCGGAGTCGTTGACGTGCACGACGGTGACGCCCTCGTCGGTGAGCGCCGCGGTGGAGTCGGTCGAGTCGGTGGCGACCAGGCGGTCGCCGGGCTCGATGTAGTGCGTGTAGTTGCGCACGGTGTCGAACTTGGTGTTGGTCTTGATCCGGCAGGTGCCCTCGGCGGGCGGGGCGGCGGGGTCGCGCACGAGCACGTCGCCGTCACCGCAGTCGAAGTCGAGCTGGATGCTGCCCCAGTTGGCCCCGGCGGCGCTCTCGCCGCCGGGCTCCATGTTCTTCAGGTCCTCGACCGGCTGCCAGAAGACCCAGGCGTCGGGCTCGAGCTCGCGCAGGTCGTCGGTGATCCGCTCGGCCATCCCCAGGCCGGGCGCCATGTCGGTGAAGCTCTGGCCCGCGCCCCACGAGCCCTCGACCTCGCTCATCCACAGCGGCTTGCCCTCGCCCTTGGCGAGGTCGCGCGCCGACGTGCGCTGGCCGGTGCCGTAGGTGTGCACGTTGAGCTGCTCGACGAGGTCCTGCGTCGGCTGGTCGTAGGCGTACCAGTTGCGCACGAAGGTGCCGGGGTTGGTCTCGTCCATGGCCGAGATCGGGGTGTCGAGGTCGCTGGCCGCCAGCGCCTCCTCGAGGGCCGTGATGACCCGGGCCTGCATGGCGGGGCCGGCGTGCGCGCCCTCCTGCCGTCCGCCGGTCGGCTGGCCGTCGGCGCCGAGCTGGGTGCCCCAGTAGGGCGTGTTGGGCTCGTTGAGGGGGTCGACGGTGTCGAAGGTGATGCCGTGGGCGGCCTCGAGCCGCTCCATGGCGCCGACGAGGTAGGCGGCGAAGTCGTCGACGGTGTCGGCGCGGATCTGCTCGGCGCTGGGGTCGAAGCCGCCCGAGACGTAGCCCGAGACGGTCTGGAACCACGGCGGGGAGTTGTTGAAGGCCTCCCAGTGGGTGATGTCGGCCTTGATCGCGTCGATCCACCAGCGCTGGGTGGCGTCGGCGTCGTCGTTCCACAGTGCCGGGTCGGCGGGGTCCCACCAGTTCTTGTCCTGCGGCGTGAGCTGCGGGCCCGCTGGCGCCTTCCACCAGCCCTCGACCGCGCCACCGGGGCGCAGGTAGTCCTCGACCGACGGAGCGTTGCCGCCGCCGATGTTGTAGCGCGCGATGTTGAGGTCGAGGCCCTCGTCGCCGAAGACCAGGTCGCGCAGCTCCTGGCGGATCGCGTCGGGGTAGTCGCCCGTGGCGTTGGCGAACCACACCAGGCTGGTGCCCCAGCCCTCGAAGGGTCCGCCCTGGTACGACGGGTCGGGCGTGACGGTCACGTCGGGCACCCCGTCGTCGGCGGCGGCCGACGGGTCGGGTGCGGCGGCGGGTGCGGCGGTGGGTGCGGCGGTGGGTGCCGCGGCGGGCGCGGCCGCTGCGGCGGTGGGCTGGCAGGCGAGCCCGGCGACGACCGCCGAGACCGCGAGGGCTGCGAGCCCGCGTCGGGGGGTGGGTGCTCTCATGCTGCGCTGCTCTCTGGAGAGGACGGAAGGGCGCGACGAGGGGTGCGCTCCCGCCCCGTCCGTGACAGAATGTTTGCGCAAACATCATCTGTGACGACCGTCTCACCGCACCCCGCGACCGTCAAGCCCCCGCCTTGCCGGGGAGGTCCCCGGCAGGCGAGGATCGTGGTGGCGCCACCACCACCGAGAGCAGGCCCGTTGACCACCACCGAACCCCCTCCCCCGGCCCCGCACCGGCGCGTGTCCATGGCCGACGTCGCCAAGCTCGCCGGTGTCTCGGCGCAGACGGTCTCGCGGGTCTCCAACGGGGCGGGCGACGTCGTCGACGCCACCCGCGAGCGGGTCCTGCGGGCGATGGACGAGCTCGGCTACCGGCCCAACGGTGCCGCACGGGCCCTCAAGCGGGGCGAGTTCCGCACGATCGGTGTCGTGCTCTTCACGCTGTCGACCACCGGCAACATGCGCACCCTCGAGGGCATCGCCGACTCCGCCGCCGAGCAGGGCTACGCGATCACGCTCCTGCCCGTGGCCCCCACCCAGGCCAAGGTCGCCGGCGCCTTCGACCGGCTCAGCGAGCTCGCGGTCGACGGCGTCATCGCCATCATGGAGGTGCACCTGCTCGACACCGCCCAGGCCGTGCTCCCGCCCGGCATGACCATGGTCGTGGTCGACTCCGGCGGCACCGACCGCCACTCCGTCGTCGACACCGACCAGCACCTCGGCGCCCGGCAGGCCGTGCAGCACCTGCTCGACCTCGGTCACGAGACCGTCTGGCACGTCGCCGGCCCCGAGGCCTCCTACGCCGGGGAGAGCCGCTGCGAGGCGTGGCGCACGACCCTCGAGGCGGCCGGTCGCACGGCGCCGCCCCTGCTGCGCGGCGACTGGAGCGCGGAGTCGGGCTACGCGGCGGGCCAGCGGCTGGCCGGCGAGCCGGGCTGCACCGCGGTGTTCGCCGCCAACGACCAGATGGCCCTCGGTCTGCTGCGTGCCTTCCACGAGGCCGGCCGTCGCGTGCCGCAGGACGTCAGCGTCGTCGGCTTCGACGACGTGCCCGACGCGGCGAGCTACATCCCTCCGCTCACCACGGTGCGGCAGGACTTCGCCGGCGTCGGGCGCCACTCGGTGGCCGGGGTGCTGGCCCAGCTGCGCGACCGGCGCACCCCGCCCACCACGGTGCTGGTGCCCACCGAGCTCGTCGTGCGCGAGAGCACCGCTCCCCCGCCCGACTGAGGCCCACCCCGACGGAGGCCCGGCGGGCCCGGCTCAGTCGGCGCTGCGCACGACGACCACCTCGCGCGGGGCGATCACGAGCCGGTCGGAGGCGGGGGCGGCGCCGTCGATCACCTCGCCGGCCGGGGCCGGGAGCTCGACGTAGCCGTCGGTGCGGTTGACGAGGAAGCGGTACTGCTCGCCGTCGCGCTCACGACGGATCAGCTCCACCGCGCCGCGCGCCTCCTCGGGCAGCTCGGAGACCACGCCCGCGTCGCGGGCCAGGTCGGCCAGCACCGGCGCGACGCCGCTCGCGCCCAGCCGGGTCCCGACGTACGACGCGGAGCCCGCACCGACCGGGCGGCGGGTCACGGCGGGCGAGCCGGCGTGCACGCCGTCCTTGTAGCGCACGCGCACCTCGACGGCCGGGTCGACGACGTCGACGCCGTCGGCCCACACCGAGCCCGCCGAGCCGTTGTCGAGGTCGACGCTCGTGCCGGGCTCCAGCGGGCCGAACTCCTCGATCCGCAGGCCGAGCAGGTCGCGCAGCGCGCCGGGGTAGCCGCCGAGCCAGACGTGGTCGTGCTCGTCGACGACACCGGAGAAGTAGGTGGTCACCAGGTGGCCGCCGCCGGCGACGTAGGCCTCCAGCCGCTCGGCCAGGGCCGCCGGCACGACGTGCAGCACCGGCGCCACGACCAGGGCGTAGCCCGACAGGTCGGCGGCCAGGGG
This sequence comes from Nocardioides sp. P86, assembly GCF_023712465.1. Classification (NCBI taxonomy): domain Bacteria; kingdom Bacillati; phylum Actinomycetota; class Actinomycetes; order Propionibacteriales; family Nocardioidaceae; genus Nocardioides; species Nocardioides sp. P86. Next base: position 1,198,266 of record NZ_JAMAYE010000002.1, read on the forward strand.
CACGACGTCGGCGCGCAGCCCCAGGTCGAGGCAGGCGGAGTACCAGTCGAGCGCCTCCTGGCGGTAGCGCAGCTCCTGGGTGGGGGTGCCGCTGCCCTCGGCGGCCCACCAGGAGTCCCAATCGAAGACGATGGCGATGTCGGCGGGGCGCCGGCTGCTGCCCACGACCGGCGACAGGGCGGCCAGGCGCGCGCCGAGCTCCTGCACGGTGCGGTGCAGGGTGGTGCCGGTGCCGGCGTGGGGCAGCATCGCGGAGTGGTACTTCTCGGCGCCGCCCTGCGACTGGCGCCACTGGAAGTAGCAGACCGCGTCGGCGCCGTGACCCACGTGGGTGAGCGAGTCGCGCACGAGGTGGCCGGGGCGCTTGGGGACGTTGACCGACTTCCAGTTGACCGCGCTGGTGGAGTGCTCCATGAGGAACCACGGCCGGCCGCCGGCGATGCCGCCGGTGAGGTTGGCCGAGAAGGACAGCTCGTCGAGCGGGCGCTCGCCGTCCTGCACGTAGTGGTCGTTGGAGACGAAGTCGACGTCGGCGGCCCAGGCGGCGTAGTCCATGCCGCGCGTCTCCCCCATCACCATGAAGTTGGTGGTGACCGGCACGTCGGGGGTGATGGCGACCAGCACGTCGCGCTCCGCGCGCAGGTGCTCGGCGAGGGCGTCGGAGGAGAAGCGCTGGAAGTCCAGGCGCTGGGTGGGGTTGATGAAGGAGCCGTGGCCGGCGAAGCGCGGCGGCAGCACCTCCTCCCACGCGCCGTAGCGCTGCGACCAGAAGCTGGTGGCCCAGGCGTGGTTGAGGGCCTCGACGCTGCCGTAGCGCGCCTGGAGCCAGGTGCGGAAGGCGCGCGCGGCGTCGTCGGAGTAGTCGTGGACGTTGTGGCAGCCCAGCTCGTTGCTCACGTGCCAGGCGGCCAGCGCGGGGTGCTCGGCGTAGCGCTCGGCCACGGCGCGCACCAGGCGCAGCGCGTGCTCGCGGAAGACCGGCGAGGTGGGGCGCCAGTGCTGGCGGGCCCCGGGCCACACGGTGTGGCCCTCGAAACTCACCGGCAGCACCTCGGGGTGCAGGGTGGTCAGCCACGGCGGCGGCGAGGCGGTGGCGGTGGCCAGGTCGACGGCGATGTCGTGGGCGTGCATGAGGTCCATGACCTCGTCGAGCCAGGCGAAGTCGAAGCGGTCGGGCGCCGGCTGGAGCCGGGCCCAGGAGAAGATCGCGACCGACACGACGTTGACCCCCGCGCCGCGCATCGCGGCGACGTCCTCGGCCCACACCTCCCGCGGCCACTGCTCGGGGTTGTAGTCGGCGCCGAAGGCCATGCGCGGCTCGTCGGGCCGGGTGGGCCAGCGCAGCCAGCGGTGGGAGGTCGGGGCGGTCATGGTGCGTGCTCCTCGGAGGAAGGGACCGTCGGTACGACGGGACCGGGCCGGGCCGGTCCCGTCGCACCGACGGGGGTGGGGTGCTGCGTGCAGCGGGAGGCGGCTCCGGTCAGGAGACGGAGAAGCCCTGCTGCTCGCCGTACTCGGTCATCTGCTCCTGCCAGGCGGCGAGGCCGTCGGCGAGGGGCTCGTCGGAGACGTAGGCCTGGCCGACGGTGTCGTTGAAGATGCTGTTGGCGTAGACCTGGAAGGGCAGGTAGGACCAGCCCTCGGCGACCTGGCCGGCCGACGCGGAGAGCACCTCGTTGACCTTCTGGTCGCCGAAGTACGGGAACTCCTTGCCGACGAACTCGTCGGACTCGATCTCCGCGACGGTGGCGGGGAAGGCGCCGCCGTCGACGCGGGTCTGCACGCCGTCCTCGACGTTGGCGTACTCCAGGAAGGCGTAGGCCAGCTCCTTCTCCTGGGCGTCGGTCGGGATGGTCAGCGAGGAGCCGCCGTTCTCGGCGGTGGTCTCGGCGCCGGCCTCCCACTGCGGCATCGGCGCGACGCGCCAGTCGCCCTTGCCGTCGGGGGCGCCGGACTCGAGGTTGGCCGGCATCCAGGCGCCGGTGACCAGGGTGGCCACGGTGCCGTCGTTGAGGCCGGAGAACCACTCGTCGCTCCACGAGCTGATCGGGGCGAGGAGCTCCTCGTCGATCATGGTCTGCCAGGTGTCGGCGTAGGTCTGCGCGCCCTCGTCGGAGAACTCGATGGTGACGTCCTCGCCCTCGGAGGCGAACGGCTGGGCCCCGGCCTGCCACATGAGGCTGGTCGCGAAGCCGGCGTCGCCGGTGTCGTTGGTGATGTAGACGTCGGGGTCGGCGGCCTGGAGGTCGCGACCGGCCTGCATGAACTCCTCCCAGGTGGTCGGCACCTCGATGCCGTACTCCTCGAAGACCTTCTGGTTGTAGAACATCGCCATCGGGCCGGAGTCCATGGGCAGGCCGTAGATGCCGTCGTTCTGCTGCACCGAGGACCAGGGGCCGGGGGTGAAGGTGTCCTCGAGGTCGGCGGCGCCGAACCCGCTCAGCTCGCTCACGCTGCCGGCCAGGGAGAACTGCGGCAGGGCGTAGTACTCGACCTGGGCGACGTCGGGCACGCCCTTGCCGGCCGAGACCGCGTTCTGCAGGGCGGTGTACTGGTCGTTGCCGGTGCCGGCGTTGACCAGCTCGACGTCGACGTTGGGGTACTCCGCCTCGAAGTCGCTGACGACCTTCTCCAGGGTGGGCTCCCACGCCCACACGGTGAGGGTGCCGCCCTCCTCGAGCGCGGCGTCGACGGCGTCGGCGGAGACCTGCTCACCGCCGGAGGCGGAGTCGTCCCCCGAGCCGCAGGCGCTCAGGCTGAGCGCCCCGACGGCGGCGACGGCGACCGCTCCGAGCCAGCGGTTGCGTCGGTTCGTGTTCTTCATGGTGTGGGTGGTCCTCTCGGATCGTGCCTGCCCTGGACGGTGCGTCCCGGGGGGATCGGTGGGGTGCTGCGGGTGGTGGTGCGGGTGGTGGTGCGGGGTGGTGGGGCGCGGGTGCGCGCTCACTCCTTGACGGAGCCGGCGGCCAGGCCCGACTGCCAGTAGCGCTGGAGCAGCAGGAAGACGGCGACCAGCGGCAGGATGGTGACCGCCGAGCCGGTGATGACGAGGTTGAAGACGGCCTCGCTGCCCGCGGTGGACGCCTGGGCGTTCCACGCGTTGAGCCCGAGGGTGAGGGGGTACCAGTCGGGGTCCTTGAGCATGATCAGCGGCAGGAAGTAGTTGTTCCAGGTCGCGACCATGGTGAAGAGCAGCACGGTGACGACGCCCGGCATGAGCAACGGCAGGCAGATCTGCCAGAACACCCGGAACTCCGAGGCGCCGTCGACGCGCGCGGCCTCCATGAGCTCGGTGGGGATGGCGTCGGTGGCGAAGGTCCACATCAGGTAGAGGCCGAAGGGCGAGATGAGCGACGGGATGATCACCGCCCACGGTGTGTTGGTGAGCCCCATCTGGCTGAACATCAGGAAGGTCGGCACCGCCAGCGCCGTGCCCGGCACCGCGACGGCCCCGATGACGACGGCGAAGACCGCCTTCTTGCCCGGGAAGTCGAAGCGCGCCAGGGCGTAGCCGCCCAGCACCGCCAGCGCGGTGGCGCCGCCGGCGCCGAGCACGACGTAGAGCAGCGTGTTGAGCAGCCAGCGCAGGAAGATGCCGTCGTCGTAGGTGAAGGTCTCGGCGAGGTTGGACCACAGCGAGAAGTCGTCGGAGAACCACAGCCCGAAGGAGGTGAAGAGGTCGCCCTGGGTCTTGGTGGCGTTGATGACCAGCCACAGCAGGGGCACCAGGCTGTAGACGAGCACGATGCCGGTGAGAGCGGTCAGCAGCGGGCTGCGCCGGGCGCGGCGCTCGGCGGGGGCCCCGGTCACCGGGACGCCGCCGCGGCGGGCGCCGGAGCGGCTGGAGCGCAGGCGGGGGCCCGGGCGGACGGGGGCCGCGCCACGGTCGGGCGGGGTGGGGGCCAGGGGCGTGGTGGTCACGTCAGAGCTCCTTGCGCATGCCGCGCAGCTGCACCACGTAGGCGATGACCATGGTCACCAGGCCCATCACGATCGCGACGGTGGCGGAGTAGTTGTACTGCTGGCCGGAGAAGGACAGCGAGTAGGCGTAGAGGTTGGGCGTGAAGTCGGTGGTGATCGCGTTGGGCGCCAGGCTCTGCAGGATGCTCGGCTCGTTGAAGAGCTGGAAGCTGCCGATGATCGAGAAGATCGTCGCCACCACGAGCGCGCCGCGGATGGCGGGCAGCTTGATCGAGGTGATCACCCGCCACTCGCTGGCCCCGTCGATGGAGGCGGCCTCGTAGAGGCTGGTGGGGATGGTGCGCAGGGCGGCGAAGAAGATCAGCATGTTGTAGCCGACGAACTCCCAGGTCACGATGTTGCCGATCGAGGCCAGCACCCAGGTGGGGCTGAGCGGGTCGGGCAGCGAAGTGCCGAAGGCGTCGTTGACGTTGCCGACCAGGCCGAAGCGGTCGCCGTACATGAAGCCCCACATGAGCGAGGCCACGACGGCGGGCACGGCGTAGGGCAGGAAGATCGAGATCCGGAAGAACGACGCGCCGTAGAGCCGCCCGCTGTCGATGGCCAGCGCCACCAGCAGCGCGAGCAGCAGCATCACCGGCACCTGCACGACCAGGAAGAGGCCGACGCGGGTGAGCGACTCCCAGAAGGCGTCGTCGCCGAGCACCTGGGTGTAGTTGTCGAGCCCGACGAACGACGTGCCGCCGATGAGCTGGTCGCGGAAGAGGCTGAGGTAGACCGAGTAGACGATCGGAGCCAGGAACACCAGCGCGAAGACCGCGACGAACGGCGCCAGGAAGCCCCAGCCCGTCCACCGGCGGCGGTTGCGCGGGGCGCGGTCTGCGATCGGTTGCTGGACCGCCATCGGCCTGCCTCCTCGGGGTGTCGCCGGATGTGATGTTTGCGTAAACATCGCGTTGTGAGGATGGTTACATCCCGCCCCGGCGTCCGTCAACGCCCCGACCGTCACTTCCTCGCCCGGGACTCGTTGGACAGGTCTCCGCCCCTGAGGAGCCACCCGTGTCCAGCACCCCGACCAGCCCGCTCGTCGACCCCGCCCTGCTGCAGCACTGCCGCCGCTCGGCCCAGGCTGGGTTCCCCTTCCGCGTGCGCACGCCCGCGGTCGCGGCGACCCTGCTCCTCCAAGGGCTGGCCACCCGCGACGCGAGCGACCCGCTGCTGCTCACCGGACTCCCGCTCGCGCTCACCTGGGCCCCGCCGGCCCGCGACCCGCTGCCGCTGCGACCCACGGCTGCGTCCGCCGCCCCCGACCGCCCGCGGCGCTGCGCGAGCGGTCATCACCTCTCCCCCGTCGCCGCCGAGGTCACCGGGGTCCGTCAGCGGGGGGCCGCCGACGTCCTCGGCGGCGAGCGGGTCGAGCTGTGCGCCCGCTGCGCCTCGATGCTCGCCGACGCGGGCTACTTCACCGCCCGGCCGGCCTGAGGGCCCGGCACCGCCTCAGTCGAGCAGCACCCGCAGGCCGGTCGCGAGGAGCGCGGCCAGGGCGCACGCGGCCGCGACGAGCAGCAGCCCGCCGTCGTGGGCGATGCGTGCCCGCGGTCCCGGGTGGGGTGACGACGGGCGCCTCACCGGTCGCCCCCCGTGGTCTCCAGCCCCGCCGCGTCCACCACGGCGAGGTTGAGCCCGAGCACGTCGACGCGGGGCTCGCCGAGCACGCCGAGCGTGCGACCGGCGGTGTGCTCGGCCACCAGCTCGCGCACGGCCGCCTCCGGCAGGCCGCTCGCCGCGGCGACGCGCGGCACCTGCAGGGCGGCGTACCGCGGCGAGATGTCGGGGTCGAGCCCGGAGGCCGACGCGGTGACCGCGTCGGGCGGCACGTCGGCGACGTCGACGCCCTCGCGGGCGGCGACCTCGGCCTGCCGCGCGGCGATGAGGTCGAGCAGCTCGGGGCTCTCGGGGCCGAGGTTGGAGCCGTAGGTCGCGAGCATGTCGTAGCCCTCGCCGGCGGCCGAGGGACGGGGCCGGAAGAGCCGGTCGTCGTCGACGACCTGTCCGACGAGGGCGGAGCCCGCGGCCTCGTCGGGGTCGGTGGTGCGCTCCCCCTCGACGGTCACCAGCGAGCCGTCGGCCCGCCAGGGGAAGGCGACCTGGGCGACGCCGGTGACCAGCAGGGGGTAGGCCACGCCGAGCAGCAGCGTGGCGGCCAGCAGCACGCGCAGGCCGGCGAGGCTCTGGCGGGAGAAGGCGAGCAGGGTCTTCACGCGGGGGTCCTCTCAGAGACCGGGGACGAGGGAGACGAGGAGGTCGAGCAGCTTGATCCCGACGAAGGGGGCGACCAGGCCGCCGACGCCGTAGAGCAGCAGGTTGCGCCGCAGCAGGTCGGCGGCCGACGACGGCCGGTAGGCGACGCCGCGCAGCGCCAGCGGCACCAGCGCGACGATGACCAGGGCGTTGAACACGACGGCCGACACGATCGCCGACTCCGGGCTGCTCAGGCGCATCACGTTGAGCACCTCCAGCTGCGGGAAGGCGACCACGAACATGGCCGGCAGGATCGCGAAGTACTTCGCGACGTCGTTGGCGATCGAGAAGGTGGTCAGCGCCCCGCGGGTGATGAGCAGCTGCTTGCCGATCTCCACGACCTCGATCAGCTTGGTGGGGTCGGAGTCGAGGTCGACCATGTTGCCGGCCTCCTTGGCCGCGGTCGTGCCGGTGTTCATCGCCACCCCGACGTCGGCCTGGGCCAGCGCAGGTGCGTCGTTGGTGCCGTCGCCGCACATCGCGACCATCCGGCCGCCCTGCTGCTCGCGGCGGATGAGCGCGAGCTTCTCCTCGGGCGTGGCCTCGGCGAGCACGTCGTCGACGCCGGCCTCCTGGGCGATCGCGTGGGCGGTCACCGCGTTGTCGCCGGTCACCATCACCGTGCGGATGCCCATGGCGCGCAGTTCCGCGAAGCGCTCGCGCATGCCGTCCTTGACGACGTCCTTGAGGTGCACCACCCCGAGCAGGCGGGCCGGCCCGTCGCCGACGCGCTCGGCGACCACCAGCGGCGTGCCGCCGCTCGCGCTCACCTCCTGCACGGCGGCGTCGACCTCCGGGGAGGCCACGCCTCCGCCGTCGAGCACCCACCGCGACGTGGCCGAGGCGGCTCCCTTGCGCACGCTGCGACCGTCGAGGTCCAGCCCGCTCATCCGGGTCGTGGCGCTGAACTCCACCAGCGACGCCCCCGCCGGCACCCCGTCGTACGTCGAGCCCACGAGGTCGACGATGCTGCGCCCCTCGGGGGTCTCGTCGGCCAGGGAGGCGAGGAGCGCGGCCTCGGCCAGCTCCGCCTCCGGGACGCCGCCGGCCGGGAGCAGCGCGCTGGCGCGCCGGTTGCCGTGGGTGATGGTGCCGGTCTTGTCGAGCAGCAGCACGTCGACGTCCCCGGCCGCCTCCACGGCACGCCCGCTCATGGCCAGCACGTTGCGTCGCACGAGCCGGTCCATGCCGGCGATGCCGATGGCCGAGAGCAGGGCCCCGATCGTCGTGGGGATCAGGCACACCAGCAGCGCCACGAGCACCACCACCGACTGGTCGGCGTCGCTGTGGTCGGCGATGAGGTAGAGCGTCGCGCAGACGACGACGAAGACGATGGTCAGCGCCCCCAGCAGCACGCCGAGCGCGATCTCGTTGGGGGTGCGCTGGCGCTGCGAGCCCTCGACCAGGGCGATCATCCGGTCGACGAACGACTGCCCCGGCGCGGAGGTGATGCGCACGACGATGCGGTCGGAGAGCACCGTGGTGCCGCCGGTGACGGCGCACCGGTCGCCCCCGGACTCCCGGATCACCGGGGCCGACTCCCCGGTCACGGCCGACTCGTCGACCGAGGCGACGCCCTCGACGACGTCGCCGTCACCGGGGATCCGCTCTCCCGCCTCCACCACGACGAGGTCGCCGACGCGCAGCGAGGTGCTCGACACCTGCTCCTCCTCGCCGCGGCGGTCCAGGCGACGTGCGGTGGTCTCCTGCTGCAGCGCCCGCAGGCTCGCGGCCTGGGCCTTGCCCCGACCCTCGGCCACCGACTCGGCGAGGTTGCCGAAGAGCACGGTGAGCCACAGCCAGAGCGAGACGAGGACCGCCAGTGCGCTGGGGTCGAGGACGCTGAGCACGGTGGTCGTCACGGCCCCGACCTCGACGACGAGCATGACCGGGGTGGCGAGGAGGAGACGCGGGTCGAGCTTGCGCAGGGCGCCGGGCAGCGCCGCGCTGACGGTCGTCAGCAGGGAGGTGGTCACGAGAGGGACTCCACGATCGGGCCGAGCACGAGCACGGGCACGTAGGTCAGACCGACCAGGACCAGGGCGACGCCGGCGAGCAGGGTGACGAAGAGGGGACGGTGGGTCGGCAGCGTGCCGGCCCCGGGCGGTCGTGGGTGCTGCTCGGCGAAGCGCCCGGCGAGGGCGAGCACCAGCACCATCGGCACGAAGCGGCCCAGCAGCATGCACAGGCCGAGCAGGGTGTTCCAGAACGGCGTGCCCGACGTCAGCCCACCGAAGGCGCTGCCGTTGTTGTTGCTCGCCGACGTCACGGCGTAGACCGCCTCCGTCAGCCCGTGGGGGCCGCCCTCCTGCAGCCCGGCCAGACCGGCCGGAGCGGTGAGGGCCACGGCGCTGCCGACGAGCACGAGCACGGGGGTGGTGAGCACGTAGCCCGCCACCAGCACGATCTCGCGCTGGCCGATGCGCTTGCCGACGTACTCCGGTGTGCGACCCACCATCAGACCGCTGAGGAAGACGGTCACGACGGCGAGCATCAGCATGCCGTAGAGCCCCGACCCGACACCGCCGGGCGAGATCTCGCCGAGCATCATGTTGAAGAGGGCGATGCCCCCGCCGGGGGCGGTGAGCGAGTCGTGCATGGCGTTGACCGCACCGGTCGAGGTGCCGGTCGTGACCGCCGCCCACAGGGCCGACCCGGCGGTGCCGAAGCGGACCTCCTTGCCCTCCAGCGCTCCGCCGGCGAGCTCGGGTGCGGAGCCGGGCCCGGCCATCTCGGCCCAGGTCAGCAGGGCCACCGAGGTCGTGAGCAGCAGGGCCATGACCGCCACCACGGCGCCGCCCTGACGGCGGTCGCGCACGAGGTGGCCGAAGGCCCAGGCCATCGCGAAGGGCACCAGCAGCATTAGGTACGTCTCGAGCAGGTTGCTGGTCGGCGACGGGTTCTCGAAGGGGTGGGCGGAGTTGACGTTGTAGAAGCCGCCGCCGTTGGTGCCGAGCTGCTTGATCGCCTCCTGGCTGGCCACCGGTCCGCCGGTGATCTCCTGGGTGGCGCCGCTCAGCGTGGTCACGGCGTGGGGCTCGGCGAGGTTCTGCACCGCCCCGAGCGCCACCAGCAGCAGCGCGGAGAGCAGCGCGATCGGCAGCAGCACCCGCACGACGCCGCGCACGAGGTCGGTCCAGAAGTTGCCGACCCGACCGTCGCGGCCGCTGCGGGCCAGGCCGCGCGCCAGGGCCGCCGCGACGGCCATGCCGACCCCGGCCGAGACGAAGTTCTGCACCGTCAGACCGGCCATCTGCATCGTGTGGCCCAGGGCGGCCTCGCCGGAGTACCACTGCCAGTTGGTGTTGGTCACGAAGCTGACCGCGGTGTTCCAGGCACCGTCGGCGGGCAGCGCCGGGAAGCCGAGGGACAGCGGCAGGTGCTGCTGGAGGCGCCCGAGGGCGTAGAGCCCGAGCACCCCGACCATCGAGAAGCCGAGCACCGACAGGGCGTAGGTGCGCCAGTGCTGGTCGGCGTCGGGGTCGAGGCGCAGCAGGCGGTAGGCCGCCGACTCGACGCGCAGGTGGCGCGGGGAGAGGTACATCAGCGCCAGCCGGCGCCCGAGGACGGGCACGGTGAGCGCGAGCAGCGCGGCGAGGAGGAGGACCTGGCCGAGCGCGGGGCCGAGCGCGCTCACCGCAGCGCGCCGACGAGCAGCGTCAGCAGGAGGAAGGAGACCAGGGTCAGCAGGAGGAAGGCGAGATCGGGCACCCCCCTTGTCTAGGGCCGCCGCCTGGCGCCGCCGCCGGGTCTTGACGCTTCCCTGACGCCCTGCCGGCCGCTGTTGACGCATCCCTGGCGCGTGGACCCCGGGACGCAGACCGCCCCGCCGCGCGGGTGCGCGGCGGGGCGGGAGGTCGTGCGGTGGGAGAGCGTCAGACGCGGGTCTTGTTCTTGCCCGCGACGCTCTCGGCGACGCCGATGAGGAGCACGGCGGCGATGACGGCGAGCACGAAGCCGATGACGTTCAGCTCGAAGATGCCGCCGGTGCCGAAGAGCTGCGCGATGAGCCCTCCGATGAGGGAGCCGACGAGGCCGAGACCGAGGGTCGCGAGCAGCCCCAGGTTCTGCTTGCCGGGCTTGATGAGGCGCGCGAGCGCGCCGATGATGAGGCCTGCCACAAGGAATCCGATCATGGAGCAGACGCTACGCACGGGGGCGGCCCGACCCATCACCCGTGGAGGTGACACGTCGGGGCACAGGCGTGCTCCCGCGCCGGGGCGGGCGCCGGTGGGAATGCCGCACCCCGGGTCGTGGTTGAGTCACGGTTGACCCGCGCAACCAACCGCGCGGCCCGCCCCACGAGCCCCACCCAGGAGCCCCTCCCCGTGTCACCAGCGATCCGTGGCAACCAGAGCCTCACCTTCGCCGTCCTCACCGTCGCGGTCTCGTCCTTCGCGCTGCTGCAGTCGCTCATCGTGCCGGTGCTGGCGCAGATCCAGCTCGAGTACGACACCGACCAGACCACCGTGACGTGGGTGCTGACCGCCTACCTGCTCTCGGCGTCGATCGCGACCCCGCTGCTGGGCCGGATCGGCGACGCCGTGGGCAAGAAGAAGATGCTCGTGGTCACCCTGAGCGCCCTGGCCGTGGGCTCGCTCATGGCCGCGCTGGCGCCGAGCATCGGCTGGCTGATCGTCGCCCGGGTGGTGCAGGGCCTCGGCGGCGGCGTGCTGCCGCTGTCGTTCGGCATCATCCGCGACGAGTTCACCGGCCGGGTCACCGGCGCGCTCAGCGTGATCGCCTCGCTCACCGCGGTCGGCTTCGGCGCCGGCATCGTGGTGGCCGGCCCGATCGTCGACTCGCTGGGCTACCACTGGCTGTTCTGGCTGCCGATGATCGCCACCGCCGTCGCCGCCCTCGCCGCGCTGGTGCTGGTGCCCGAGTCGCCCGTGCGCACCCCCGGGCGCCTGCCCGCCCTGCCCGCCGTGCTGCTCGCCGGCTGGCTGGTCGCCCTGCTGCTGGCCGTGAGCCAGGGCAACAAGTGGGGCTGGGCCTCGGTCGAGGTGCTGGGCCTGCTCGCGGCCGCCGCCGTCCTCGCCGCCCTGTGGGTGCGCGTCGAGACGCGGGTGCCGGTGCCGCTCATCGACATGCAGATGATGCGCCTGCGCGGTGTGTGGACGACCAACGTCGTCGGCGCCTTCGTCGGCTTCGGCATGTTCGCCTCCTTCGGCTTCCTGCCGCAGTTCCTCCAGACCCCGTCGGCGGCCGGCTACGGCTTCGACGCCACCATCACCGAGTCGGGCCACCTGCTGCTGCCCAGCGCCGTGGCCAGCTTCGTGGTCGGCTTCCTCACCGCCCGCCTCATCGGCCGCTTCGGCGCCCGCCTGGTCATCGTCACCGGCACCCTGATCAGCGGTGCGGCCTTCGCCTCGATGGCGCTCTTCCACGACACCACCGCCCAGCTCTACGCCGCCACCACGGCCCAGGGCCTCGGCTCGGGCCTGGTCTTCTCCAGCCTGGCCGGCGTGGTCATCGCCAGCGTGCCGCGCGAGCAGACCGGCGTGGCCAGCGGCATGAACGCCAACATCCGCACCATCGGCGGCTCCATCGGCTCGGCCGTCATGGCCGGCATCGTGACCGCCCGGATGAACCCGGCCGGCTTCCCCGAGGAGAGCGGCTACACGATCGGCTTCGCGATCCTGGCCGTCGGCATGCTGGTGGCCGCGGCCGCCGCGATGCGGATCCCCGACATCCACGACCCCGCGACCGAGCAGACCGACGACGCGGTCGAGCTCGAGCCGGAGGCCCCCTCGCCGCAGCCGGTCAACGGCTAGAGGTAGAGCCCGGTGGCCTCGTCGCCGAGCCGCTCGGCGGCCACGGCGTGCACGTCGCGCTCGCGCATGACGACGTAGAGCTCGCCGTGCACCTCGACCTCGGACTTGTCGTCGGCGTCGAAGAGCACGCGGTCGCCGGTCTCGACCGAGCGGGCGCTGGGCCCGGTGGCCACGACGCGGGCCCACGAGAGCCGGCGCGCGCCCATGGCCGCGGTCGCCGGGATCACGATGCCTCCCGACGAGCGGCGCTCGCCGGCCTCGGCGTCGATCTCGACGAGCACGCGGTCGTGCAGCATCTTGATCGGCAGCTTGTCCGACACGGGCTCGGCCTGTCCGGGGGGCGGCGTCAGCGCACGACGCGGCGCACGACGACGAGCGTCACCACGACGCCGACGACCACACCGACGGTCTTGAGGATGTTGTCGGTGCGCGGCTCACCGGAGTCGACGTCGACGTAGTGGGCCTTCAGCGAGTAGGCCTGGCGCCCCGCGATGGTCTTGGGGCTGGCCCGGTGCAGCAGCTGGTCGATGGTGCCGGCCAGACGCTCACGGGTCTCCTCGATCTCACGCTCGAGGGCGCTGGGCTGCTTGGGCTCGTTGGTCACCCGCTCACGCTACCAACCCGCGCCGCGGCCGAGGCTGCGCGGGTCGAAGCCGAAGGGCAGCTCGAGGCGGTGGCGGCGCATCAGGTCGTCGTCGGTCAGCACGTCGTAGGTCGCGCCGTCGGCCACGACCGTGCCGTCGTGCAGCACCACCGAGCGCGGGCAGAGCTCCAGGGCGTAGGGCAGGTCGTGGGTCACCATGAGCACGGTGACGTCGAGCGAGCGCAGGATGTCGGCGAGCTCGCGTCGCGAGGCGGGGTCGAGGTTGGAGGAGGGCTCGTCGAGCACGAGCACCTCCGGCTCCATGACCAGCACGGTCGCCACCGCGACGCGGCGACGCTGGCCGAAGGACAGGTGGTGCGGCGGCCGGTCGGCGTAGTCGGCCATGCCGACCTGCTCGAGCGCGGCCATGACGCGACGGTCGAGCTCGGCGCCCCTGACCCCGAGGTTGGCGGGCCCGAAGCCGACGTCGGCACGCACCGAGCCCATGAAGAGCTGGTCGTCGGGGTCCTGGAACACGATGCCCACGCGTCGCCTGACCTCGGCGAGGTTCTCCTTGGTCACCGGCAGCCCGCTGACGCTCACGCTGCCGGCCCCGGCGGTGTGGATGCCGTTGAGGTGGAGCACGAGGGTGGTCTTGCCGGCGCCGTTGGGGCCCAGCAGCGCGACGCGCTCGCCGCGGTGCACGTGCAGGTCGACGCCGTAGAGGGCCTGGTGGCCGTCGGGGTAGGCGTAGGCGAGGCCGCGGACGTCGAGCACGGGCGTGGTCATGGGCACATCATCGCGCCGGCGCCCGCGCTCATCGCGGCATGGTGCCGGTGTAGCCCCGCGAGAGCATCGCGAGGTGCACCCGCTCGCCGCGCTCGTAGGAGCGGATGAAGAGCGACCCCATGGAGCGCGCGAGCACCGGCCAGTGCCGGGGGTTGCGCGCGGAGAAGCCCCGCGACTCCCGGGCGACCCTCATCCGCTGCAGCTCGGTGGTGACGACCTCGAGGTAGCGGATCATGAAGCCCATGATCTGCACCAGCAGGCTGGGCAGGCGCAGGCGCTCCAGGCCGCGCAGCAGGGCCTGCGGCTCCGTGGTGGCGGCCAGCGTCAGGCTGGCCAGCACCCCGAGGGTGCCCTTGGCCAGCAGCGCCCAGGCGGCCAGCAGCCCCGGGCCGCTGACCGAGACCCCGAGCACCTCGACCCGCTCGCCGTGGGCCACGAAGGGCAGCAGCAGCGCGAAGATCACGAAGGGCACCTCGACCACCATGCGCTTGAGCAGGTACATCGGGGGCACCCGCGATAGCGCGACGACCCCGAGCAGCACGACCAGGAAGCCGGCGTAGGCCGCGAACCACTCACGCGGCGTGGCCACCACGACCACCATGAACGCCACGAGCGCGACGATCTTCAGGTGGGCCGGGGCCCGGTGGACCGCGGAGTGGCCGTGGAAGTGCAGCGTGTGGCCGTGACCGGCGCCCACGTCAGCGGTCCTGGTCGACGGGCTCGCCCCTGCGGCGCACCAGCAGGGTCAGCCCCCCGGCCAGCGCGAGCACGACGAGCACGCCGACGACGCCGGCCACTCCGCCGGAGAGCCGCTCGTCGGAGATGAAGCTGCTGCCGTAGCCGGCGAAGGGTCCGTCGCCGGACGCGTGGTCGGTCTCGGTGTCGGCGAAGCCCTGGTCCTGGGAGACCTTGGTCAGCCCGTCGGGGGCGCTGGCGGCGTAGAAGCTCACGACGCCCGCGAGCAGCAGCGAGACGACGAGCACCCCGAGGAGCACCGTGCGGGTGCCGGGGCGGGTGCCGGGGCGCCTCATGCCGCGCTCGCCGTCGGGGAGGTGCGGACCTCGAGGGTGCGCTGGGCCAAGACCCGGCGTGCCCCGTGGACGAGGTCGGGGCGCACGGCGATGATCGAGCCGACCGCGAGGAAGGTGATGACCCCCTCGCCGACGCCGATGAGCAGGTGCACCCCCAGCATCGCGGTGGTGAGGTTGTCGAGCGGGAGCGGCGCGACGCCGCCCACGGCGTAGAGGCCGACGAAGACCAGCGCCGCGACCGGCACCGACACGAAGGCCCCGATCCCGGCGGCCAGCGGCACCATGGACACCCGCTTGGGCAGCACCGCCTGGAGCAGCCGGAAGACGCCCCAGCCGACGGCGCAGGTCACGACGCCCATCAGCACGATGTTGGTGCCCAGCGCCGTGATGCCGCCGTCGGCGAAGAGCAGGGCCTGCACGACGAAGACCACGCTGGTGCAGAGCACCCCGGTCCACGGCCCCACGAGCACCGCGGCGATCGCCCCGCCCATGAGGTGGCCGGTCGTGCCCGCCGCGACGGGGAAGTTGAGCATCTGGGTGGCGAAGACGAAGGCCGCGACGAGGCCGGCCAGCGGCGCCGTGCGGTCGTCGAGCTCACGGCGCGCACCGCGCAGGGCCAGGCCGACAGCGGCGGCGGCCACCACGCCGGTGCCGACCGACGTCGGTGCGTCGAGGAATCCGTCGGGCACGTGCATGCGGGTCTCCTGCGGTCGGGCGTGGCGAGGGGCGGCCGGGCGTGGTCGGTTACGGTTCGACACCGACGAGTGCCACGGATGGGTCGTTGCCCTCGTGACGTTATTGCACACCGTGTGCGACAACACTACCCGACCGGACAGGACCAGCCCGATGAGCGAGACCGCAGCCCCCACCCGCCTCTCCCCCGGCGACCCGGCCCCCGACCTGACCCTGGGCGACGACACCGGCGCCACGGTCTCGCTGGCCGACCTGCGCGGGCGCAAGGTGATCGTGTACTTCTACCCCGCGGCGATGACCCCGGGCTGCACCAAGCAGGCCTGCGACTTCACCGACTCGCTGGAGTCGCTGCGCGCCTCCGGCTACGAGGTGCTCGGCGTCTCCCCCGACAAGCCGGCCAAGCTGGCCAGCTTCCGCGAGCGCGACGGCCTGGGCATCACCCTGCTCTCCGACCCCGACAAGAGCGCCATGGCGGCGTGGGGCACCTTCGGGGAGAAGAAGATGTACGGCAAGATCGTCCAGGGCGTCATCCGCTCCACGTTCGTCGTCGACGAGCAGGGCACGATCGAGCTCGCGCAGTACAACGTCAAGGCCACCGGCCACGTCGCCAAGCTGCGCCGTGACCTGGGCCTCGACGCCTGAGCCCGGGTCGGGCACGCGATACTGGGGCCCGGCGCCCGTAGCCCAACGGCAGAGGCAACAGGTTTAGGTCCTGTCCAGTGAGAGTTCGAATCTCTCCGGGCGCACTCCGGTCCGGGGACCGGGCGGCTCAGCCCTCCTCGCGCAGCCGGGGCGGGGTGAACTGGTCGGGGTGGAATCCGCGCTTGTCGGCGTAGAACGCCCGCACCCGGTCCATGTCGGCCACCACGTCGCCGGTCGTGGGGAAGGTCGGACCCCAGCCGACGGTGCGGCTCGGGGCGTCGAGGAAGGCCAGGGTGATCGGCAGCCCGGTCTGCTGGGAGATCCGGTAGAAGCCCGACTTCCACAGCTCGCCGCGGCTGCGCGTGCCCTCGGCGGCGATCCCCAGCAGGAAGGTCTCGTCGACGGCGGCGTCGGCGACCAGGGCCCGGATGGTGCCGCCGGGGTCGCGCCGGTCGAGGGCCACCGCGCCGGTCGCCCGCAGCAGCGGGGCCAGCGGACCCTTGAAGAACTCCTTCTTCACCAGCAGCCGGATCTGCACGTCGCTGTCCCACGCCAGCAGCATGGTCAGCACCCAGTCCCAGTTGGAGGTGTGGGGGGCGCCGACCAGCACCCCCTTGGTCGGCACGGTGCCGACGGTGCGCCAGCGCGCGAGGCGCAGGAGCAGTCGGGCGAGGTTCCTGCGGACGAAGAAGTGCCGGCTCATCGCACGACCGTAGCGGCGAGGACCGGTCCGAGCGCGCGCAGCGCGTGGCCGCGGTGGGAGATGGCGTCCTTCTCCTCGCGGGTCAGCTCCGCGGTGCTGCGGCCCGGCTCGTCGTCGGCCTCGAAGAGCCCGTCGTAGCCGAAGCCGCCCTCGCCCCTGACCTCGCGCAGCACGCGGCCGGTCATCTCGCCGAGCACGACCTCCTCGCCGCCGGGGTGGCACAGCGCCACGGCGCACGCGAAGCGGGCCCCGCGACGCTCGTCGGGCACGTCGGAGAGCTGGGCGAGCAGCAGCGCGTTGTTGCGGGCGTCGACCTCCTCGCGGGCGACCCCGTCGCGGGGGCCCGACCACCGGGCGCTGAGGACACCCGGCATGCCGTTGAGCGCGTCGACGCAGAGCCCGGAGTCGTCGGCGACCGACGGCAGGCCCGTGGCGGCCAGGCCCGCGCGCGCCTTGAGCAGGGCGTTGCCCTGGAAGGTGGGCTGGTCCTCGACCGGCTCGTCGTAGTCGACCCCGAGGGCGGGCAGGTCGTCGAGCCCGACCACCTCCACCCCGGGCACGTGCTCGCGCAGGATGCGCTCCATCTCCTCGATCTTCTTGCGGTTGCGCGAGGCGAGGAAGATCCGGGTGCTCACGAGCCGAGCGCCTCCTGCTGCAGGCGCGTCAGGTCGGCGCAGCCCTTCTCGGCCAGGCCCAGCAGCGCGTCGAGCTCGCGGCGGTCGAAGGGCGCGCCCTCGGCGGTGCCCTGCACCTCCACGAAGCTGCCCGTGCCGGTCATCACGACGTTCATGTCGGTCTCGGCGCGCACGTCCTCGACGTAGGGCAGGTCGAGGCGGGGCACGCCGTCGATGATGCCGACGCTGACCGCCGCGACCGAGCCGGTGAGCGGGGCGCCCTTGAGCGCCCCGGTCTGACGCAGGTGGGCGACCGCGTCGACCAGGGCGACGTAGGCACCCGTGATGGCGGCCGTGCGGGTGCCTCCGTCGGCCTGCAGCACGTCGCAGTCGAGCTGGATGGTGTTCTCGCCCAGCGCGTCGTAGTCGATGACGGCGCGCAGCGAGCGGCCGATGAGCCGGCTGATCTCGTGGGTGCGCCCACCGATGCGGCCCTTGACCGACTCGCGGTCGGAGCGGGTGTTGGTGGCCGCGGGGAGCATGGCGTACTCCGCGGTGACCCAGCCCTTGCCCGAGCCCTTGCGCCAGCGCGGCACCCCCTCGGAGGCCGACGCGGCGCAGAGCACCTTCGTGCGGCCGAACTCCACCAGCACCGACCCGGCGGCGTGGTCGAGCCAGTGGCGGGTGATCGTGATCGGGCGGAGCTCGTCGTCGGCGCGGCCGTCCTCGCGTGCAGTCATGACCGCGACCCTAACGGCGCCTCACTTCATCTCGGCGCGCAGCAGGCGCAGGATGCCGAAGGTCAGCGGCACGACCAGCCAGATGATGCTGGCCGTGGCCAGCTGCGCCCACTCCTCGCCCGAGGGCCGGAATTCGCCGGTGAAGAGCGGGGTCTGGGCGGTGTTGAGCTCGATCCAGGGCGTGAGGTCCTGGAACCAGCCGACGAAGGCGCCGATGATGCCCACGACCGTGGGGATGATGAGGGAGTAGACGAAGTAGCCGACGATCGCCGCCGGGGTGTTCATCAGCAGCATCGCCAGCGCGAAGCCGATCAGCACGCCGATGAGGTTGGCGAGCACGAAGTTCTGCACCTGGCTGTACTCCAGCGACCAGGACACCTCGAAGCCTCGCAGCGAGGCCAGCACCGCCCCGACCGCGGCGATCACGGCCGCGAGCACCAGCACGCCCAGGGAGATGATCAGCCCGGCGCTCAGCTTGGCCGCGACGATCCGGGGCCGTCGGGGCTCGAGGGTGAAGGTCACCAGGCCGGTGCGCTGGCCGAACTCACCGGTGACCAGCAGGATCGGGATGATCGGCAGGAAGAACCCCAGCGTGCCGCCCATGGCGAGCAGGAAGTCGCTGAAGTCCTGGAAGCCCTCGTCGAAGAGCAGGGCGATGACCAGCATCACGACGACGCACAGCCCGACGACGCTGAGGCTGTAGGCGCGACCGGCTCGGGTGTCGAAGCTCTTGCGCAGCTCCACCGAGACCAGGCGCCCGAAGGGCACCGCGGGGGTCTGCGAGACGTCGAGGGTGGGGAGCGGGGCGGAGGTGGCGCTCATGCCAGGTGTCCTTCCGTGGCGGGGGCGGGCGCGACGGCGTCACGCTGGGTGTCGGAGGTGAGCTGGAGGAAGAGGTCCTCCAGGCCGGCGGAGCCGGTGCGCAGGTCGGTGAGCACGACGCCGGCCTCGAGGGCGGCGCGGCCGACCTCGACGGCCTCGCACTCCGCGCGCAGGCCGTCGCCGGCGGGCGTGACCTCGACCCGGCGAGCGACGAGGGCGTCGGCCAGGGCCCGGTTGTCGAGCGAGGTGACGAGGGTGGAGGCGTGCTCGCCGGCCAGCAGGGTCTTCTTGTCGCCCTGGGCCACGATCCTGCCGCGCCCGATGAGGATCATCTCGTCGGCGATGATCTCGACCTCGTGCAGCAGGTGGCTGGAGAGCAGCACCGTGCCGCCGCGCTCGGCGTAGCCCTTGAGCAGGCCGCGCATCCAGCGGATGCCGGCGGGGTCGAGGCCGTTGGCGGGCTCGTCGAGGATCAGCACCGACGGGTCGCCGAGCAGCGCGTGGGCGATGCCGAGGCGCTGCTTCATGCCGAGGGAGTAGTTGCGCAGCCGGCGACCGGCCTCCTTGTCGTCGAGGGAGACCAGGGCGAGCATCTCGTCGACGCGCGAGGCGGGCAGCCCCATCGTCCGGGCACCGATCGTGAGGATCTCGCGCCCGGTGCGGCCCGCGTGCTGGGCCGAGGCGTCGAGGAGCACCCCGACGTGGCGGCCGGGGTTGGGGATGTCGCGGTAGAGGTGGCCGCCGATGGTGACGCGCCCGTGGGTCGGCGGGGTGAGGCCGACCATGACCCGCATGGTGGTGGTCTTGCCCGCGCCGTTGGGCCCGAGGAAGCCGGTGACCCGGCCGGGCTGGCAGGTGAAGCTGACGTCGTCGACGGCGGTGAACGCGCCGTACGTCCTGGTGAGTCCTTCGACTGAGATCATGCGACCACCCTGCCCGCCACGGCGCGGGCGCACACCGGACCCCGGGCTGCGGTGGCGTGACCAAAGTAGGGGGTGGGCGCGACCGGGGGCGCTGCCCGGCGGGGTCGCGACGCCCTAGCCTGGTGACGTGCAGCGGCCGAACCCCGAGGACTACCAGCCGCCGCTGTCGTGGTGGCGCCACGGGTGGCGGCTGCTGCTGTGCGTGGTGATCAGTGCCATCGTGTGGCCGCAGTTCGCGCCCGAGCAGCTCGACGTCATGCCGGTGCTGTTCTGGCTCGACCTCGGCGTCGGCCTGGCGTCCTACGTCGTGGTCCTGGGGCGCCGGCGGTGGCCGGTGGCGGTCGCGGTGGCGACCAACGCGATGACACTTGTCTCCGGCGTGGCCGCCGGACCCGCCACGCTCGCGGCGGTCTCGATGGCCACCCGCCGCCGCCTGCTGCCGATCCTCGTGACCTCGCTGGTCGCCGTGGTGGCCTCGATGCTCTACACCGAGCTCGAGCCCTCGGCGGTCGACGACCCGTTCTGGATCTCGCTGACCGCCACGGTCATCGCGGTGGCGGCCAGCATGGGCTGGGGCATGTACATCGGCTCGCGCCGCGAGCTGCTGTGGACCCTGCGCCACCGCGCCGAGCGGGCCGAGGCCGAGCAGGAGCTGCGGGTGGGCCAGGCCCGCGGCCAGGAGCGCTCGCGCATCGCCCGCGAGATGCACGACGTGCTGGCCCACCGGATCTCGCAGATCTCGCTGCACGCCGGCGCCCTCACCTTCCGCGACGACCTCACCGCCGCCGACATGCGCGCCAGCGCCGAGGTCATCCAGACCACGGCCCACCAGGCCCTCACCGACCTGCGGACCGTGCTGGGCGTGCTGCGCGACGACGAGGGCAACGCCCTCGACGCCCCCCAGCCCACCTACGCCGACCTGCGCGCCCTGGTGGCCGACGCCGAGGCGGCCGGCCTGCGCGTGGAGTACGCCGACGACGTGCGCGCCGCCGACGGGGCCGACGGGGTGCCCGACGCGCTCGGCCGGGCGCTCTACCGCATCGTGCAGGAGGGCATCACCAACGCCCGCAAGCACGCCCCCGGCGCGACGCTGCTGATCAGCCTCAGCGGCTCGCCCGACGACGGGATCGCCGTGGAGCTGCGCAACCGCCTCGGCTTCGCCGCCGCGGCCGCGCCTCCCGGGGCGGGCCTGGGCCTGGTCGGACTCTCGGAGCGGGCCGCGCTGCGCGGCGGGCGCCTGGAGCACCGCCGCGACGCCGACGCCTTCGTGCTGCGGGGGTGGCTGCCGTGGGCGGCCTGACCGGCGAGACCGCGGTGCGGGTGCTGGTGGTCGACGACGACCCCCTGGTGCGCTCGGCGCTGGTGCTGATGCTGGGCGGCCAGGAGGACCTCGAGGTCGTCGGCGAGGCCGTCGACGGCCGCGAGGCGCTGGCCCGCGTGGCCGACCTCTCCCCCGACGTCGTGCTCATGGACATCCGCATGCCGCGCCTCAACGGCCTCGACGCCACCCGCGAGCTGCACCGCGCCCCTCACCCACCGCGGGTCATCGTGCTCACGACCTTCGACGCCGACGAGCACGTCGTGGGGGCGCTGGGCGCCGGCGCCGACGGCTTCCTGCTCAAGGACACCCCGCCGGCGCAGATCGTGGCCGCCGTGCGCTGCGTCGCGGCCGGCGACCCGATGCTCTCGCCGTCGGTGACCCGCACCCTCATCGACCGGCTGCGCGAGCAGGCGCCCGACGACCGGGAGGCCGCGGCCACGCGGCGCCTGCGCGCCCTCACCGAGCGCGAGCTCGAGGTGGCGCTGTGCGTGGGCCGGGGCCACAGCAACGCCGAGATCGCGGCGGCCCTGCACCTGTCGGTGCCGACGGTCAAGGCCCACGTCTCGCGGCTCTTCGACAAACTCGGCGCCACCAACCGGGTGCAGATCGCCATCTGCGTGCACGACGCCGGCCTGCTCTAGGTCCGGTCGGGCCCGCCTCAGATCTCGTACGTCGTGCCCGCGACCGCCAGCTCCACGGGCCCGTCGTAGGCGGCGACGGCCTCGGCGAGCATGTCGGCGGGGTCGAACCACGGCGGCACGTGGGTGAGCACGAGGCGGCGGGCGCGGCTGCGCGTGGCCACCTCGCCGCAGTCGGTGCCGGTGAGGTGCAGCGAGGCGGGGTTGTCGTCGCAGGAGCGGAAGGACGCCTCGGCCAGCAGCAGGTCGGCGTCGACGCTGATCTCGTCGAGCCCCGCGCAGGGGCCGGTGTCGCCGCTGTAGGCCAGGGTGGCGCCGGCCACCTCGACCCGCAGGCCGAAGGCCTCGACCGGGTGGTCCACGGGCACCGCGCGCACCGTGAAGGGGCCCACCTGCACGACCGGCTCCCAGGTGCGGAAGTCGAACTCCTCGTGCATGCCGGGGTCGACGGGCAGGTCGTAGGCCCGGGCCATCCGGTCGGCGGTGTCGGAGGGACCCCACACGGGGATCCGCGGCTGCGGGCCGGTGGGGTGGTACTTGCGCATCACGTAGTAGCCCGACAGGTCCAGGCAGTGGTCGGCGTGCAGGTGGCTGAGCAGCACCGCGTCGACGGCGAGCGGGTCGGCGTAGCGGTGCAGGGCCCCGAGCGCGCCGCTGCCGAGGTCGAGCAGCACGCGCCAGGTGCGCACGCCCGTGCCGTCGTCGTGCTCGGCCTCGAGCAGGTAGCAGCTGGCCGGCGAGTCGGGGCCGGGGTAGGAGCCCGAGCACCCCACGACGGTGAGCCGCATCGCGCTCACGCCAGCCCTCCGGCGAACTGGCTGGCGGCGTGCATCTCGGGGCCCAGGAAGCGCCGCCCGATCGACTCGAACTCCGTGGGCGAGCCGGTGGTGAGGAAGCGGTGGGAGGGCTCCCCGCCGGCGCGGGCCAGGCCGGTGCGCAGCAGCATCTTGTAGACGTCCTTGCCGCACTCCTCGGCGCTGCTGACGAGGGTGACCTGGTCGCCCATGACGTAGGAGATGACGCCGGTGAGCAGGGGGTAGTGGGTGCAGCCGAGGATGAGGGTGTCGACGCCGGCGGAGGTGAGCGGGTCGAGGTACTCGTGGGCCACCGCCAGCAGCTCCTCGCCCCCGGTGACACCGGCCTCGACGAAGTCGACGAAGCGCGGGCAGGCCCGGGTGGTGAGCTCCACGTGGGGCGCGGCGGCGAAGGCGTCGTCGTAGGCCTGGGACTCCGCGGTCGCACGGGTGCAGATCACGCCGATGCGGCCGGTGCGGCTGGCGGCGACGGCGCGGCGGGTGGCGGGCAGGATCACCTCGACCACCGGCACGTCGTAGCGCTCGCGTGCGTCGCGCAGCATCGCGGCGCTGGCGGAGTTGCAGGCGATGACGAGCGCCTTGACGCCCTGGGCCACGAGGTGGTCGAGGCACTCCAGGGCGTACTCGCGCACCTCGCCGATGGGCTTGGGGCCGTAGGGCTGGCGTGCGGTGTCGCCGACGTAGAGCACCGACTCGTGGGGCAGCTGGTCGATGACCGAGCGGGCCACGGTCAGCCCGCCGAACCCGGAGTCGAAGATCCCGACGGGGGCGTCCGGGTCGGGGGCGAGGGGCGGCACGTCGTGAAGGTTATGTCCTGCGCGCACGCATCGCACGACCCGGCTCGCCCTAGGCCCAGAGCTGGCCCTCGAGCTTGTCCTCGGCCTCGTCGATCGTGCCCTCGTAGGCGCCGGTGGAGAGGTACTTCCAGCCGCCGTCGCAGACGATGAAGGCGATGTCGGCGCTCTCGCCGGCCTTGACCGCCTTCGCGGCCTGACCCAGCGCGGCGTGGAGGATCGCGCCCGTGGAGATGCCGGCGAAGATGCCCTCGAGCTCGAGCAGCTCGCGCACCCGGCGCACGGCGTCGCGCGGGCCCACCGAGAAGCGGGAGTCGATGAGGTCGGCGTCGTAGAGCTCGGGCACGAAGCCCTCGTCGAGGTTGCGCAGGCCGTAGACCAGCTCGCCGTAGCGGGGCTCCGCGGCGACGATGCGCACGTCGGGCTTGGCGCGGCGGAAGAAGCGGCTGGTGCCCATGAGCGTGCCGGTGGTGCCCAGCCCGGCCACGAAGTGGGTGATCGAGGGCAGGTCGGCCAGCAGCTCGGGGCCGGTGCCCTCCTCGTGGGCGAGGGCGTTGGCGGCGTTGCCGTACTGGTAGAGCATCACCCAGTCGGGGTGCTCCTCGGCGACGCGCTTGGCCACGCGCACGGCCTCGTTGGAGCCGCCGGCGGCCGGGGAGGAGATGATCTCCGCGCCCCACATGCGCAGCAGCTGGCGGCGCTCCTCGGAGGTGTTCTCCGGCATGACGCACACGATGCGGTAGCCCTTGAGCTTCGCCGCCATGGCCAGCGAGATGCCGGTGTTGCCCGAGGTCGGCTCGAGGATCGTGCAGCCGGGGCGCAGCGTGCCGTCCTTCTCCGCCTCCTCGATCATCTTCAGCGCCGGGCGGTCCTTGACCGAGCCGGTGGGGTTGCGGTCCTCGAGTTTGGCCCACAGCCGGACGTCGGCGCTCGGCGAGAGCCGCGGCAGCCCGACGAGCGGGGTGCCGCCGACGGAGGCGAGCAGGTTGTCGTAGCGCATGGTGGCTCCAGGCCCGCGGCGGCTACCGCAGGAAGGTCTCGGGGTCGAAGGCGTCCAGGTCGATGATGCGGACCCGGGGCAGGGGGACGTTGAAGGCGGCCACGTCGTCCTCGAGGTCGTAGAGCTCGACGTCGAGGGCGCTGAGGTGCGTGGAGGTGTACTCCCGCAGCGCCATGAGCCCGACGCGGCGGTGGCCGGTGAGCAGCCGCTGGACGTGGGGCGCGAAGTCGCTGTCGTGGCTGACCAGCATCACGTCGGCGTCGCGCGAGAGCAGCGCGTCCAGCGTGCGCTGGATGCCGATGTCGACGACCTTCTCGTCGGCGCGGCCGGCCAGCGGCACCGGGCGGTAGTCGAGGGCCAGCAGGGCCTGCACGAAGCTGGCCGGCAGGTGGCCGTTGCTGGCGTTGAGGAAGAACAGGCCGGTGACCGGCTGGCCCCACTGCTCCTCGGCGAAGGCGGTCACGCGCTCCCAGCGCGGCCGCTCCTCGGGCGTGGGCCGACGCCCCAGCAGGGAGTTGCCGAGCGTGGCGTCGATGTTCTCGCCGTCGACGAGGACGTAGGTGCGACGCTCGGTCATCGGATCCACGCTCCGTGCGTCAGCCGCCGGCGACGGCCGGCAGCACGACGACCTGGTCGCCGTCGCTGAGGGGCGCCTCGAGGCCGCCGATGAAGCGGACGTCCTCGTCGTTGATGTAGACGTTGACGAAGCGGCGCAGGTCGCCGTCGTCGATGAGGCGGTCCTTGATGCCGGGGTGGTGGGCCTCGAGGTCGTCGATCAGCGCGGTCAGGCTGGCTCCCTCACCGTGGACGGCCTTCTCGCCGCCGGTGTAGGTGCGCAGGATGGTCGGGATGCGGACCTCGATGGCCATGGGTGGTGACTCCTCGGTGGTGGGGTGCGGTGCAGCGGGGTCAGGCGGGCTGGCTCGTGCGGGGCAGGGCGTCGACGACCGCGACCTCTTCCTCGGTCACCTCGCCGTCGACGATCCTGTAGGACCTGAACTCCACGGGACCGTCGTTATTCCCGTCGTCGGTGAAGCAGTCCCGGGTGCTGACCAGCACGTAGTGGGCGTTCGGCTCGCTGGCCAGGCCCACGTCGGTGCGGCTGGGGTAGGCCTCGGTGGCGGTGTGGGAGTGGTAGACGACCACCGGCTCCTCGTCGCGCGCGTCCATCTCCTTGTAGAGCTGGAAGAGGTCGGTGGAGTCGAACTCGTAGAACGTCGGGCTCCCCGCGGCGTTGACCATCTCGACCAGCCGCTCGGGGCGGTCGCTGCCCTCGGGGCCGGCGACGACGCCGCAGGCCTCGTCGGGGTGGTCGCGCTTGGCGTGGGCCACGATGGCGTCGTAGGTCGCCCGGTCGATGGTCAGCACGCGCCCAGCCTAGGGCCCCGGGTCAGGGCCCGGTCTCCAGGCCCAGCACCTCGTACGCCGGGGCGCCGTCGACGGTGCCGGTCACCAGCACCAGCCCGTCGGCCAGGACCCGGTCGAGGCGGCCCGGCACCTGCTCGCCGGCGAGGCGCCCGGCCCGGTCGAGCAGCCAGACGCCGTCGGCGCCCTGCACGACCACGTGGCCCAGCGTCGTGCCGAGCAGCCGCGGCGAGGCGTCGGTCAGCACCGTCGCCGGCAGGGGCGCGGTCACCGGCCGGTCCTCGCCGGAGGCCAGCGTGGCCAGCTCGACCGCCCCGCTCTCGTGGTCGGCCTCCACCCAGGCCAGCAGCGCGTCGCCGCCGACCCCGGAGCCCGCGGCGACGCCGGTCTGGAGCTGCTCCACGCGCTCGGTCGCGGCGTCGACGAGCACGGCGCCGGCCTGACCGGGCACGGTGAGGGCGTAGACGTCGTCGGTGCCGCCGGCGAAGTAGCCCGGCTGCGAGGAGCGCCAGGTCTCCTCCCCCGTCGCGTCGTCGAGCAGCACGACCGTCTGGGCACCGGACGCGGTCGAGGGCACCGAGGCCACCACCACGCCGCCGGTGGCCGCGGCGCCCGCCACGCCGCCGACCCGCCAGCGCACCTCGCCGGTGGTCAGGTCGAGGCCGAGGGTGCTCACGTCGTCGGGGCGGCCGGTCGGGTCGTCGACGCGCCCGGGTGGCGCCACCCGCACCACGACGACGTCCGACCCGACGCCGGCGGTGCGCGCCGCCAGCCCGGCCGGCGGCGACCAGCGCCACCGGTAGGACCCGTCGCCCTGCGACAGCGCCACGAGACCGCGTCGGCGCCCCTCGGCGTACGGCACGATCACGGGGAGGCCGGCGTCGCGGCCGAGGCGGGCGTCGGTGAGGTCGAGGGTGACGCGGTCGGCCCCGTCGCCCACCACCAGCGGCTGCGCGCCGGTGCGCTCCCAGCGGGTCTCCCCGGTGGCGCGGTCCACGACCTGCAGCGCGGGGCCCGACCCGTCGGAGGCGTCGCCGCGCACCAGGATCGAGCGCTCCCCCACCCCGGCCGGCACGGCAGCGCCCAGGCTGGAGTCGAGGGTGGTCCACTGCGGCTCGCCGACGACCACGGAGGGCGCGGCGACGGCCTCCGCGACGGCGGGCGACGTGGGCTGCGCGGTCGACGCGGCCTCCTCGCCCGCGGAGCACCCGGAGGCGAGCACGGCCAGCACGACCAGCAGGGCGAGCCCGTCGGCGACGGCCGACACGGGCCGCGTGCGGGACCTCACCGTCCGGTCACCGCGACAGCGCCCCGACGAGGGTCTCCTGCAGGTAGCCGACCCAGTCGTAGATGTCGTGGGCCTGCGAGCGCGGGTCGTCGTCGGGCAGCGAGGCCCAGTAGTCCTCGTCGTCGTCCTCGATCCCCAGCCGGGTGGCCAGGGCCAGGCGCAGGTCGGTGAAGGAGCGCATCCAGGTCTCGGCGGTCGGCTCGTCGAGCTCGACGTCGATCATCAGGCCGTCCTCGCTGAGCTCGGGCGGCAGCCCGGCCTCCTCCAGACCGTCGATGATCGCGACCGCGGCGGCCGCCTTGCCGTCGCGCAGACCGCCCTCGGTGAACCGGCGGAACTCCGCGGCCGCCTCGGGGTCCTCGCGGTACGCGGTGGGGAAGAGCCGCGCCAGCACCGGGTCCTCGGGCTCGGTCTCCGGGCCCGAGAAGTCCATCATCGCCTCGAAGGGGTCCTGGTCCTCGCGGGGCACCGCGGCCTCGTTGCGCAGCAGCTCCACGAGCTGGGAGGCCAGGGAGCGCAGCAGGTCGGCCTCGAAGCCGGAGAAGGTGGCGATGACGCGGCGGCTGCGGCGGTGGCGGGCGAAGCCGCTCATTCCTGCTTCTCCATCGTGGCCCACAGGCCGTACTCGTGCATGGCCTGCACGTCGCGCTCCATCTCCTCGCGGCTGCCCGAGGAGACCGCCGACTTGCCGTCCTCGTGCACCTCCATCATCAGCTTCTCGGCCTTCTTCCTCGAGTAGCCGAAGTGCTTCTGGAACACGTAGGAGACGTAGGACATGAGGTTGACCGGGTCGTTCCACACGATCGTCACCCACGGGGTCGCGGGGAGGACCATCTCGTCGGGGGTGAGGGTCGGCTCGACCTCGACAGGGCTGGGCGCGGACACGTCTCCATGCTCGCACACGCCTACGCTGGCCCCCGTGACCCGCTCCTCGACGGCGCTGATGACCGACCACTACGAGCTGACCATGCTCCAGGCGGCCCTCGCCTCGGGCACGGCGCACCGGCGGGCGGTCTTCGAGCTCTTCCCGCGGCGCCTCCCGGAGGGCCGGCGCTACGGCGTGGTCGCCGGCGTCGGGCGGGCCCTCGACGCGCTCGAGGACTTCCGTTTCGACGACGACGTGCTGGGCGCCCTCGACGGCGTCGTCGACGAGCCGACACGGGCGTGGCTGGCCGGCTACCGCTTCTCCGGCGACGCCTGGGGCTACCCCGAGGGCGAGGTCTACCTCCCCCACTCCCCGCTGATGGTGGTGGAGGCCTCCTTCGCCGAGGCGGTGCTGCTCGAGACGCTCCTGCTGTCGATCTACAACCACGACTCCGCCATCGCCTCCGCGGCCTCGCGGATGACGCTGGCCGCCCGGGGCCGGCCCTGCATCGAGATGGGCTCGCGGCGCACCCACGAGGAGGCAGCGGTCGCCGCGGCCCGGGCCGCCCACGTCGCCGGCTTCGCCGCCACCTCCAACCTCGCCGCCCGCCAGCGCTACGGCGTGCCCTCCACCGGCACCAGCGCCCACAGCTTCACGCTGCTGCACGACTCCGAGCGCGACGCCTTCCGCGCCCAGGTGGACTCCCTCGGCGTCGGCACCACCCTGCTCGTCGACACCTACGACGTGGCCGAGGCCGTGCGCCTCGGGGTCGAGGTCGCCGGCCCGGGGCTCGGCGCGGTGCGCCTCGACTCCGGCGACCTGGGCGTGCTGGCCCACCGGGTGCGCGCGCAGCTCGACGACCTCGGCGCCCACGACACCCGCATCGTGGTGACCTCCGACCTCGACGAGTACGCCATCGCCTCGCTGGCCTCCGCCCCCGTGGACGGCTACGGCGTCGGCACGCAGCTGGTCACCGGCAGCGGGCACCCCACCTGCGGCTTCGTCTACAAGCTGGTGGCGCGCGAGGGCGCGTCGGGCGAGCTGGAGCCGGTGGCCAAGCGCTCCCCCGACAAGGCCTCGGTGGGCGGTCGCAAGTGGGCGCTGCGTCGTCGTACGCCGGGCGGCGTGGCCGAGGCCGAGGTCGTGGGCATCGGCGCGCCGCCCACCGACGACGGCGACGACCGCGCGCTGCTCGTGCCGCTGGTGCGCGACGGCGAGGTGGTGGGCCGTGAGCCGCTCGAGGCCGCCCGCCAGCGGCACGAGCGCTCGCGGGCCGAGCTGCCGGAGGCCGCGCAGTCGATGACCCGCGGAGAGGCCGTGATCCCGACCCTGGTCCAGGACGCCGCCGCCAACGCCTAGGCTCGCACCATGACGCGTGCACTGATCGTCGTCGACGTCCAGAACGACTTCTGCGAGGGCGGCTCGCTGGCCGTGGCCGGCGGCGCGCGGGTCGCGGCCGACGTGACCGCGCTGCTGCGCGGCGACCACGGCTACGACCACGTCGTGGCCACGCAGGACCACCACGTCGACCCCGGCGCCCACTGGTCCGGCGACCCCGACTACGTCGACTCCTGGCCGGTGCACTGCGAGGTCGGCACGGCCGGTGTCGAGCTCCACCCCGACCTCGACCCGGCCCCGCTCGAGGAGCTCTTCCGCAAGGGCGAGCACGTCGCGGCCTACTCCGGCTTCGAGGGCCGCTCCGCGACCGGCGACTCGCTGGCCGACTGGCTGCGCGAGCGCGGCGTGGACCGGGTCGACCTGTGCGGGATCGCCACCGACCACTGCGTGCGCGCCACCGCGCTCGACGCGGTGGCCGAGGGCTTCGCCACCCGCGTGCTCACCGATCTGGTCGTCGGGGTCGCCCCCGCCACCACCGAGGCCGCGCTCGCGGCCCTGCGCGAGGCCGGTGTCGAGATTGCCTGACCAGACCTCCGAGCAGGACCTGCTCGTCGACCTCGCCGACGGGGTGCTGCGGCTGACCCTGAACCGTCCCCGCGTCTACAACGCCCTCTCCCCCGCCCTGGTCGAGGCGCTGACCGCCGAGATCGAGGGCGCCACGGCCCGCGACGACGTGCGCGTCGTGGTCGTCACGGGCGCGGGGGCGGCGTTCTCCACCGGCGCCGAGCTCGCCGGCGAGGACCCGATCGCGGGCTTCGACATCACCTCCATGGACCGCGCCAACCGTCTCGTGCGCGCCGTCGTCGGCCTCGACAAGCCGGTCCTCGCCGCGGTCAACGGCGTGGCCGCCGGCGTCGGCTGCTCCCTCGCCCTGGCCGCCGACCTGGTCGTCGCCTCCTCGCAGGCCTCCTTCCTGCTGGCCTTCGCCCGGATCGGCTTCATGCCCGACGGCGGCACCTCGGCCTCCGTCGCCGCCTCGATCGGACGGGCCCGGGCCATGCGGATGGCCCTGCTCGCCGACCCCCTCAGCGCCCAGGAGGCCTCCGACGCCGGGCTGGTCAGCCACCTCGCCCCGGCCGAGGAGTTCCCCGCCCTCGTCGACACCCTCGCCGCGCGCCTGGCCGCCGGCCCGCCGCTGGCGATGGCCGCGACCAAGAAGGCGGTCAACGCCGCCACCCTCACCGAGCTCGACGCCGCCCTCGAGCGCGAGCGCCTGGGCCAGTCGACCCTGATGCGCACCGCCGACGCCGCCGAGGGCATGCGCGCCTTCACCGAGAAGCGTCGCCCCGCCTTCCGCGGCGAGTGACGCGGGAGGCGGGGCGCGCGAGCTGCCGGGTGACCCGGCTCAGCCGGTGATGGTCACCGGTTGGTCGCCGGAGACCAGGCGCCAGTCGACGGAGGCGAAGAGGGCGGGGTCGATCGTCTCGTTGGCGATCACCCAGTCGATGAGCAGCTGGCGGATCTCCTGCTGGCCGTTGACGACGACGGGCGCGGTGGAGACGGCGGGGAAGCCGCCGCCTCCGGACTGGCGGTAGTTGTTGACCGCGAGCACGAACTCCTGGGCGTCGGCGACGGGGACCCCGCCGTAGGCGAGGTCGCGGATGCGCGAGCCCGGCGCCGCGGCGACGTCGATGTCGTAGGTCAGCGGCTCGTCGAGGCCGAACACGGAGTCGAAGTTGTAGTCGGGGGTGCCACCCGGTGCCGTCGCGGTGACGGCGTTGGTCAGCTCGGCGATGCTCGCGGTGGTGTCGCCGGCGGCCAGCTGCTGGAAGTAGCGGGCGGAGAACTCGAGGTAGTCGCGCAGCTGGGCCCCGGTGATCCGCACCCCGAGCAGGGTGTTGTCGAAGACGTAGAGCCCGGCGACGTCGCGCACGGTGATCTCACCGGCCGGGAAGACCGCCGAACGGCTGAAGGGAGCGGCGATCGAGAGCACCGGCAGCGCGGCGTCGGCGCCGGTGAGCCCCCGCTTGACCGCGTCGGCCTGGACGTACTGGACGAAGTCGATGATCGGCACGTCCTCGACGACGCCGCGCGCCGCGGGCAGCCGCTCCACCGAGGTGCCGACGACGGAGTTGACGTAGTCGCGCACGGTCTGGTGGGCCTCGGCCACGGCCGCCACGACCTCGGCGTCGGCGTCGACGGTGTTGGAGTTGAGCGTCTGCGAGCGGGCGCCGAGCAGCTTCCAGCGCTTGGCGCGACCGTTGCGGTCGCGCACCAGCCGCAGCTCGAGGTCCATCACCGCGACCCGCATGCCCCAGTAGAGCGGCTCGCACAGCAGCACCTGCTGGCCGGTGCGCTCGTTCTCGACGTAGCGCTGGGCGATCTCCTTGTGGGCGTGGCCCACGAGGATCGCGTCGATGCCGGGCACCTGCTGGGCCAGCAGCGAGGAGGCGTTCTCCGGGTAGGGCAGCGCGTCGCCGTAGGAGGAGGAGGTGTCGGCGCCGGAGTGGGCCGAGACGATCACGACGTCGCAGCCCTTGCGGCGCATCTCGGGCACGAACTTCCTGGCCTGCTCGACCAGGCCGGGGAACTCCATGCGCCCCTCGACGTTGGCCTTGTCCCAGATCGCGACGCCGGGGTTGGTGAGGCCGAGGATGCCGACCCGGAGCCGGCGACCGGTGCCGGTGGCGACGGTCTTGATGACGTAGGGCGCGAAGACCGGGCGCTGGGTGACCGGGTCGACGACGTTGGCGCCGAGCAGCGGGAAGTCGAGCTGGCTCTCGAAGGTGCGCAGCGTGTCGATGCCGTAGTTGAACTCGTGGTTGCCCAGGGCGGCGGCGTCGTAGCCGACGAGGTTCATCGCAGCGGCCATCGGGTGGACCACGTCGCGGGAGATCTTCTCGATGCGTGCGTAGTAGTAGGCCAGCGGCGTGCCCTGGAGGGTGTCGCCGGCATCGAGGGTGATGACCGGCCCCTGGCCGCGCCGCTTCTCGCGCACCGCCTCGATGAGGGTGCGGGCCTTGGCCAGCCCGATGTCGTCACCGGCGGCGTTGGTGAACTCCGCGTCCTTGAAGTAGTCCCAGTTGAGGACGTTGCCGTGCAGGTCGGTGGTGCCGAGCACGGTGAGGCGGACGTGGTTGTCGCCGCGCGGCTTGGCGGCGAGGCCGGGGGCGGCGTCGGCCGGGGTGGCGACGTAGCCGGCGGCGGCGAGGGCGGCGGCACCGGTCAGGACGGTGCGGCGCGAGGCGGGCAGGGCGTGCGACATCGAGGGGGTCCTCCCGAGACGTGGGCGCGCGGCGGGATCACCGCGCGGGACGGTTCTACCCGAGCGCACCGACACCGGTCGAGCCCTGCGACCGAGTCGTCACCCGACCGACACCCCGCCGTACGCCGCGAGCGCCCGGCCGACCCCGGCCGACCCCGGCCGACCCCGGCCGACACCGCCTCAGCCGCACCACCGCTCGCGCACGGTGCGCAGCACGCGCACGTTGCGGTTGGTGGCGACGCCGAGGTGGCGCTCCACGACGGCGTTGCCCAGCCGGGCGGTGTGCACGTCGACGGGCAGCAGCAGGTGCACCGCCCGACCCACCACGCGGGCCGTCTCACCCGCACGCCCCGGCGCCTCCAGCCGGCGCACGGCCTCGGGGTCGGGATCGGCCTTCAGCAGCGACACCGTGTGGACGCCGGCGTGGCCGGCGCCGATCCGGTCGGCGTCGGCGACCACGTCGCGCAGCTCCTCGACCGACAGGGCCACCGTGGGCACCTCGAAGCCCCGGTCGGCCAGGAACGCCGCCTCGAGCGCCGTCTCGACCTCGCGGCGCGAGGCGGCCTCCAGCGTCAGCCGCACGTTGCCGGTGCCGAGGTGGCTGGCGACGTCGAGCCCGCCGGCGGCGACCACGGCGGCGAGCACGTCGTCCTTGGGGAACGTGCGCCGCGCTCCGAGGTTGATGGCGCGCAGGAAGGCGATCCAGGTGGTCACGGGTCCATCCTGGCCCTCTCGCCGTGGTCCCGTTGCCTCGCTGTGACCTTGGATCGTTAACGTGTCGGCCCATGACCCCGCGATCCAGCAAGCGCGTCCTGTCCACCCTGGCCCTCGCCGGCGCCCTCGGCCTCACCGCCACGGCCTGCGCGACCGAGACCACCACGACCGAGAGCGGCGTCCAGGTCGTCTCGGAGGGCGAGCTCACCGTGTGCACCTCGCTGCCCTACAAGCCCTTCGAGTACCGCCAGGGCGACGAGGTCGTCGGCTTCGACATGGACCTCATGCAGCGCGTCGCCGAGGCCAACGACCTCGACCTGAGCGTCGAGGTGACCGGCTTCGAGGGCATCCAGTCCGGCCAGGCCCTCAACTCCGGCACGTGCGACGTCGCCGCCGCCGGCATGACGATCACCCCCGAGCGCGAGGAGGCGGTGGACTTCTCCGAGCCGTACTTCGACGCCACCCAGGCCCTGCTCACCACCGACGAGTCCATCGACTCCCTCGAGGCCCTCGACGGCATGACCCTCGGCGTCATGAGCGGCACGACCGGCGAGCTCTACGCCGAGGACAACGCCCCCGAGGGCGTCGAGATCAAGTCCTTCGAGGACCTCGGCCTGCAGACCCGCGCCGTGCAGGGCGGGCAGGTCGACGCGATCATCCAGGACAACGGCCCCCTCCTCGACTTGGCCAAGGAGAACGACGACCTCTTCGTGACCGCCGAGTTCGACACCGGCGAGTCCTACGGCTTCGCGGTCCGCAAGGACCAGAACGACCCGCTCCTGGAGAGCATCGACACCGTGGTCTCCGACGCCCGCGACGACGGCTCCTACGACGAGATCTACGAGAAGTGGTTCGGCCAGGCCCCCACCGACGCCCGGTGACGTCGCCCGGCACGACCGCCCCCGTCCCGGCCGACGTCAGGAGACCGACATGGCCATGAGTCCCCGCAAGCGCGCGCGCGTCAGTCGCGCGGTCCAGTACGTCGTCCTGGCCGTCCTCGTGGTCGCCGTCGCCCTCGTGGCCGACTGGAAGACCCTCGGCTCGACCTTCCTCGACCCCGACCTGGCGCGCGAGCAGTTCCCCGACATCATCTCGGTGGCGCTGAAGAACACGATCCTCTACACGATCGGTGCGTTCGTCTTCGGTCTCGCGCTCGGCCTCGTGCTGGCCCTGATGCGGCTGTCGTCGGTGGGGCCCTACCGCTGGCTGGCCACGACGTTCATCGAGTTCTTCCGCGGCGTGCCGGCGCTGATCGTCTTCATCGGCTTCTACTTCGGCCTGCCGATCGCCTTCCCGGGCCGCCAGATCCCCGGCGGCACCTTCGGCGTCGTCGTCATCGCCCTCGGCCTGGTGGGGGCGGCCTACATGGCCGAGACCATCCGCGCCGGCATCCAGGCGGTGCCGAAGGGGCAGATGGAGGCCGCCCGGTCGCTGGGCATGTCGCACTCGCGCGCCATGGTCACGATCATCGTGCCCCAAGCCTTCCGCATCATCCTGCCGCCGCTGACCAACGAGCTGATCCTGCTCACCAAGGACTCCTCGCTGGTCTACGTCGTCGGGCTGACCTTCGCCGACTACGAGCTGACCAAGTTCGGGCGCGAGGGCCTCAACGACAACGCCAACCTCACGCCGCTGTTCCTGGCGGCGCTGTGCTACCTGCTGATCACCGTCCCGCTGTCCATCGTCGTGCGACGCATGGAAGCCCGATCCGAGAGGGCCC
Source organism: Nocardioides sp. P86 (assembly GCF_023712465.1). Lineage (NCBI taxonomy): Bacteria > Bacillati > Actinomycetota > Actinomycetes > Propionibacteriales > Nocardioidaceae > Nocardioides > Nocardioides sp. P86. The sequence goes on from NZ_JAMAYE010000002.1 coordinate 1,232,928, forward strand.
GCTGATGACCGAGCGCACCCGCGAGTCCGGGGCGGCGATCGACGTCCTGCAGCTGCACAAGTACTTCGGCGACAACGAGGTGCTCCAGGGCATCGACTTCCACGTCGGCAACGGCCAGGTCGTCTGCGTCATCGGCCCCTCGGGCTCGGGCAAGTCGACGCTGCTGCGCTGCGTGAACCTGCTGGAGACGCCCACCTCGGGCAAGATCTTCATCGAGGACACCGAGATCACCGACCCCGACGTCGACGTCGACGCGGTGCGCAGCCGCATCGGCATGGTCTTCCAGCAGTTCAACCTCTTCCCGCACATGACCGTGCTGAAGAACCTCACCGTCGCCCAGCAGAAGGTGAAGGGACGCGGCAAGGACGAGGCGGTCGAGTGCGCCCGCCGCAACCTGGCCAAGGTGGGGCTGGCCGAGCGCGAGGACGCCTACCCCGCGCACCTCTCCGGCGGTCAGCAGCAGCGCATCGCGATCGCGCGGGCGCTGTCGATGGACCCCGACATGATGCTCTTCGACGAGCCGACCTCCGCGCTCGACCCCGAGCTGGTCGGTGACGTCCTGGGCGTCATGAAGGACCTCGCCTCCGAGGGCATGACCATGATGGTCGTGACCCACGAGATGGGCTTCGCCCGCGAGGTCGGCGACAAGCTGGTCTTCATGGACGGCGGCGTGATCGTCGAGGAGGGCGACCCCGTCGCCGTGCTCGGCGACCCCCAGCACGAGCGCACGCAGTCGTTCCTCTCCAAGGTGCTCTGAGCCCAGCCGCCCACCGCACCGCACCACGTACGCCGCACGGCGCCGGTCCCCCGCGGGGGGCCGGCGCCGTTCGGCGTACGTGAGCCGGCACACGTCCGCTGGATTGCATAGCCTTCCTATGCAACAGTGGAGGACGTGGACGACGAGACCGCTGCACCAGCCCCCGGCACCGGGACACGCGAGCGGGAGAACGACGAGCTGCGCGCGCTGAGCAACGACCTCGTCGTCCACGCCGCCCGCCTGGTGCGCGCCGTGCGCCGCCAGCACCCCTTCCCCGCGGGGATCCGGGTGCTCTCGCTGCTCGACGAGCACGGCGCCACCGGCGTCAGCGCCCTCGCCGCCCTCGACCGCTGCTCGCAGCCCACGATGTCCAACGCCGTGAGCCAGCTCGTCGAGCGCGGCTGGGTCGGCAAGCAGCCCTCCCCCGACGACGGCCGGTCCACGCTGGTGGCCCTGTCCGAGGCGGGCCGCCAGGAGCTGCGCCGCACCCGCGACCTCAACGCCTCCGTCGTGGCCGAGCGCGTCGCCGCCGGCCCGCACACCACCGAGGACCTCGCCACGGCCGTCGCCGTCCTGCGCGACCTCCTCGACACCGAGAAGGGAATCTGAACGTGACCACCTCGCACGCACCAGCGCAGGGGACCTCCATGCTGCGTCAGCCCCGGGCCGTCTGGGCCGTGGCCTTCGCCTGCGTCATCGCCTTCATGGGCATCGGCCTGGTCGACCCGATCCTCAAGGACATCGCCGCCCAGCTGCAGGCGACGCCGAGCCAGGTCTCGCTGATGTTCACCAGCTACATGGCGATCATGGGCGTGGCGATGCTGGTCACCGGCGTGGTCAGCAGCCGCATCGGCCCCAAGCGCACGCTGCTCGCGGGTCTCGCCCTCATCATCGTCTTCGCCGGCCTCGCCGGCGCCTCCGACACCGTGGGCCAGATCGTCGGCTTCCGCGCGGGCTGGGGCCTGGGCAACGCCCTCTTCGTGGCCACCGCGCTCTCCACGATCGTCTCGGCCGCGGCCGGCTCGACCGCGCAGGCGATCATCCTCTTCGAGGCCGCCCTGGGCATCGGGATCGCCTCCGGCCCGCTCGTGGGCGGGCTGCTCGGCGAGCAGTCGTGGCGGGCGCCGTTCTTCGGCGTCTCGGTGCTCATGCTCCTCGCCCTGGTCGCGACGGCCGTGCTGCTGCCGGCCACGCCGCCGACCGGACGCCGCACCTCGCTGGCCGACCCCTTCCGCGCGCTGCGCCACCGCCCCCTGCTGCTGCTCGGCGTCACCGCGATCTTCTACAACATCGGCTTCTTCACCATCCTGGCCGCGGGCCCCTTCGCCCTGCCGGAGGCCGGCATCCTCGAGATCGGCTGGATCTTCTTCGCCTGGGGCCTGCTGCTGGCCTTCACCTCGGTCTTCGTGGCCCCGCTCGTGCAGCGCGCGGTCGGCACCGTGCCCGCGATCATCGCCATGCTGGCGCTCTTCGCGCTCGACCTGGCCATGATGGCCGTCTTCACCACCCACGTGCCGGTGGTCGTCGCGGGCATCGTCGCCTCGGGCGCCTTCATCGGCATCAACAACACCCTCATCACCGAGGCGGTCATGGGCGCGGCCCCGGTGGATCGGCCCGTCGCGTCGGCGGCGTACTCCTTCCTGCGCTTCTGCGGCGGCGCCGTGGGCCCGTTCGTGGCGCTCAAGCTCGGCGAGAGCGTCGACGAGCACGCGCCCTTCGTCTTCGGCGCCGCCGCGGTGCTGGTCGGCGTGGTCGTGCTGGCGGCCGGGCGCCACGTGGTGGCGGGGCGCACGCCGCACGCCGAGGTGGGCAGCCGCGCGGAGGCCGAGGCCGTCCTGGTGGGCGACGTCGACTGACCCGGGACCCTGACCGCCGACCGTCTGGACGAAGCAGCGCCCGGAGCCCGAGGGCTCCGGGCGCCTGCTCCCCCACGGAAGGCCGTCCAGCGGGTCCGGCGGTGGCTCAGCCCTGGGGCAGGGCCACCGTGATCGTGGCGACGCCGACCAGGAAGTCGCCGGGGATGGCCTTCTTCCCGCTCAGGCCGTAGGTGGAGTTGAGCAGCTTGGCCGCCACCGGCGAGACGAGGACCTTCGTGCCCTGCAGCGTCGCGGTGGAGTCGGTGGTCTTGAGCGGGTTGAGCGTGCGCCCGTCGAGCTGGAAGAGGAACGCGCTGCTCACCGCGGTCTGGCCGTTGACCGCGACGTCGCCGTAGACGCGCGAGACGCCCGGGTCGACGTTGAGGTTCGACAGCCGCACCGTCGTGCCGCCGGCGCTGAGGGTCAGACCCGAGCCCTCGTGCTGGACCTGGCCGATCACGTAGGGCGAGACCTCGCCGGGCTCGAAGACCGTCACGTTGCCGCCGGTGATGGGGAAGACCAGCGAGCCCTTGACCAGCTTGGCCGTGCCGACCACGCCGGGCGTCACGCCGAGGGAGGACAGCGCGTCGGTGAAGCCCTTGTCGAGCTTGACCGCGGTCGTCTTGCCCCGCAGCGCGTCGATCGAGGCGACCGCCGCCGGCGCGCTCCCGGCGCCGCCACCGTCGTCGTCGCCGCAGGCGGCCAGGGGCAGGGTGAGCAGGGCGAGGCCTGCGAGCGCGGCGACGCGGCGGCGCGAGGGGGCGAGGAGCGGCATGGAGCGTCCTAGGAGGCGCGGAGGGAGGAGCTGACGTCAGGCGATTCGGTGACCTGGCTCACCCGGATTGGTCCCGCGCCGCCGCGGTCTGGTCCACCGGGGCTCCGCGCCGCCGGCGGCGGGCGCGCTCAGAGGTTGCCGCGGCGGTCCTGCTCGCGCTCGATGGCCTCGAAGAGCGCCTTGAAGTTGCCCTTCCCGAAGCCCAGCGACCCGTGGCGCTCGATGAGCTCGAAGAACACCGTGGGGCGGTCGCCGACGGGCTGGGTGAAGATCTGGAGCAGGTAGCCGTCCTCGTCGCGGTCGACGAGGATGCCGCGCGCCTTCAGCTCCTCGATCGGCACCCGCACCTCGCCGATGCGCGCGCGCAGCTCGGGGTCGTCGTAGTAGGAGTCGGGCGTGGCGAGGAACTGCACGCCGCGGGCGCGCATGACGTCGACGCTGCGCAGGATGTCGCCGGTGGCCAGCGCGAGGTGCTGGCAGCCGGGGCCGGCGTAGAAGTCGAGGTACTCGTCGATCTGCGAGCGCTTCTTGGCCACGGCCGGCTCGTTGAGCGGGAACTTCACGCGGTGGTTGCCGCTCGCCACGACCTTGCTCATCAGCGCGGAGTAGTCGGTGGCGATGTCGTCGCCGACGAACTCCGCCATGTCGGTGAAGCCCATGACCCGGTGGTAGAAGTCGACCCACTCGTCCATCCGGCCGAGCTCGACGTTGCCCACGCAGTGGTCGACGGCCTGGAAGAGGCGGGCCGGGTCGCCGGCGCGCCGCTCCACGGTGCCCGTGCGGGCCACGTAGCCGGGCAGGTAGGGGCCGTCGTAGCGGCTGCGGTCGACGAGGGTGTGGCGCGTCTCGCCGTACGTCGCGATCGCTGCGGTCCGCACGGTGCCGTGCTCGTCGCTCTCGTCGTGGGGCTCCACCAGCACCGTGGCCCCGCAGGCGCGGGCGTGGGCGACGCAGCGGTCCACGTCGGGCACCTCCAGGGCCAGGTCGACCACGCCGTCGCCGTGGCGGCGGTGGTGGTCGGCCAGCGGGCTGGCGGGGTCGACGGCGCCGGTGAGCACGAAGCGCGCGCTGCCCGAGCGCAGCACGAAGGAGACCGCCTCGCGGTGGCCGGTCTCGGGGCCGCGGTAGGCGACCAGCTCCATGCCCATCGCCAGCTGGTACCACCCCGCGGCCATGGTGGCGTTGCCGACCACGAACCCCACGGCGTCGAGGGCGTTGACCGGGAAGGGGTCGCGGCTCGGGTCGTGCTCGACCAGGCCCACCAGCTGCTGGAGCTGCTCGAGGGTGAGGTCGGCACGCAGCTCCTCGGGGGTGAGGGCACGGTGCGCAGCGGTCGTGGTCTCGGGGGTGGCGGTCATGGCCTCAGGATGGTGAGGGGCGGTCAGGATGTGCAACAGTTCTCCGGATCACTGGACAACCTGCACGGTCGAGGAGGCGCACGTGGACGATCTCGACCGCAGGGTGCTCGAGCTCTTCGCCGAGCAGCCCCGCCTCGGCGTGCTGGAGGCCTCCCGACGCCTCGGGGTGGCCCGCGGCACCGTGCAGGCCAGGCTCGACCGCCTCGCCGCCCGCGGTGTCGTCACCGGGTGGGGCCCCGACCTGTCGCCCGAGGCGCTCGGCTGGCCGGTCACGGCGTTCCTGACCCTGGAGATCCGTCAGGACTTCTCCCCCGACGGCGGCGCCCACGACGTGGTGGGCGAGCACCTCGCCGGCATCCCCCAGGTGCTCGAGGTGCACACCACCACCGGCTCCGGCGACCTGCTCGCGCGGGTCGTGGCCCGCTCCAACACCGACCTGCAGCACGTCATCGACCGGGCGCTGGCCCACCCCGCGATCCTGCGGTCCTCGACCACGATCGCCCTGGCCACGCCGGTGCCCCACCGGGTGCTGCCCCTCGCCCGCCTGGCGGCGGGCCGGCCCCCGGGCTAGACCTCGTCGGGCGGCGGGGGCGCGGGGGCGAGGGCGGCCGTGACCTCCCGGGCGGCGCGCATGACGTGCTCGGCGACCGTGCGCTCGTCGACGTCGCCCATGCTGACGATGCCCACGCTGCCCTCGAGGCCGTCGACGTCGATGGGGGCGGCCAGGCCCTGGGCGCCGGTCTGGAGCTCGCCGAGCGTCACGACGTAGGGCGGGCGCGGCCCCTGGGCCCGGCCGGCGAGGATCGCCTTGCCCGCCGCGCCCTGGAGGAGGGGGTGGCGCGTGCCGACCCGGTAGGAGACGTGGAAGTCGGTCCACGAGGGCTCCACCACCGCGACGGCGAGCGCCTCGTTGCCCTCGGCCACGGTTAGGTGGGCGGTGTGGCCCACGGCCTCGGCCAGGGTGCGCAGCACCGGCCCGGCGACGTCGCGCAGCACGGGGTGGACGGCCGAGGCGATGTGGAGCACGCCGAGCCCGACGTGGAGCCGCCCCCGTGCGTCGCGCCGCACCATCGAGTGCTGCTCCAGCGTGCTGACCAGGCGGTAGACGACCGTGCGGTTGACCTCGAGGGCCGCCGCGAGCTCGGTGACCGTGAGCCCGCCCGCCGAGGCGGCCAGCACGTCGAGGACGCGCAGGCCCCGGTCCAGGGTCTGGGACGTCTCGGCCGACATGGGGCGAGTCTAGGACGGCCCTCGCCCGGGGTCGGGCTCAGCCCGACTTGCGCGCCGCCCAGTCGCGGATGCGGTCGATGCGGGCCCGCAGCTGCTCGGCGTTGGCAATGGCCGCCGCCGGGCCGCCGCACTCCTTGCGCAGCGCGGCGTGGGTGATCCCGTGGGCCTGGCCGGTGCGGTGGTGCCACGCGGCCACGAGCCCGTTGAGCTCGCGCCGCAGCACCGCCAGCTGCTCGTGGGTGCTGACCTGGGTCACCGAGTCGGCCGGGCGCGTCTGCGCCGCGCTCGGGGGCGCCGCCGCCTTCTGCTTGCGCGCCCGGTCGCTCTGGCGCTGCTGGAGCAGCTCGCGCATCTGGGAGGGCTCGAGCAGGCCGGGGATACCGAGGAAGTCCATCTCCTCCTCCGAGCCGACGTGCACCTCGCCCTCGTGGCCGAACTCGCCACCGTCGTAGAGCACCCGGTCGAAGCGCGCCTCGGAGCCGAGCGCCTCGAAGGGCAGCTTGTCCTCCTCCGCGGAGGCCGACTCCCCCTGCTGCGCCTCGGCGAGCAGGTCGTTCTCGGCGGCGAAGATGTCGTCCTCGTCGGTGACCGTGCGCCCGAGCACGTGGTCGCGCTCGACCTCCATCTCCGAGGCGAAGCCGAGCAGGCGCGGCACCGACGGCACGAAGACCGACGCCACCTCGCCGCGGGTGCGCGCACGCACGAAGCGGCCCACGGCCTGGGCGAAGAACAGCGGCGTGGAGGTGGTCGTGGCGTAGACCCCCACGGCCAGGCGCGGCACGTCGACGCCCTCGGAGACCATGCGCACCGCGACCATCCACCGCGAGTCGTCCTCGGCGAAGGCGGTGATCTTCTTCGAGGCCGCCTTCTCGTCGGAGAGGACCACGGTGGCCGACTGCCCGGTGATCTGGCGCAGGGTCTTGGCGTAGGAGCGCGCGGAGTCCTGGTCGGTGGCGATGACCAGGCCCCCGGCGTCGGGCACGTGACGGCGCACCTCGGTCAGCCGGCTGTCGGCGGCGGCCAGCACCGAGGGGATCCAGGAGCCGCCGGGGTCCAGCGCGGTGCGCAGGGCCTGGTTGGTGAGGTCCTTGGTCAGCGGCTCCCCGAGGCGGGCGGCCACCTCGTCGCCGGCGCGGGTGCGCCAGGTCATCTCCCCGGAGTAGGCCAGGAAGAGCACGGGGCGCACGACGTGGTCGGCCAGCGCGTGGGCGTAGCCGTAGGTGTAGTCGGCCACCGACCGCGGGATGCCGTCGCCGCCCGGCGCGTAGGTGACGAACGGGATCGGGTTGACGTCGGAGCGGAAGGGCGTGCCGGTGAGGGCCAGCCTGCGCGCGGCGGGCTCGAAGGCCTCGCGCACGCCCTCGCCCCACGACAGCGCGTCACCGGCGTGGTGCACCTCGTCGAGGATCACCAGCGTCTTGAAGCGCTCGGTGCGGATCCGCATGGCCAGCGGGTTGACCGCGACGCCGGCGTAGGTCACCGCGATGCCGACGTAGTCCTCCGACGTGCGGCCCTTGCCGGCGGAGTAGGCCGGGTCGATCGGGATGCCCGCGCGCGCGGCGGCCTCGGCCCACTGGAGCTTGAGGTGCTCGGTGGGGGCGACCACGGTGATGCGGTCGATCATCCGGCGCCCCAGCAGCTCGGCGGCCACCGACAGCGCGAAGGTCGTCTTGCCCGCGCCGGGCGTCGCCACGGCGAGGAAGTCGCGGGAGGGCCCGTCGAAGTACTTCTCCATCGCCGCCTGCTGCCAGGCGCGCAGCGACGGGGCCGTGCCCCAGGCGGCGCGCTGCGGGAAGGCGGGACTGAGCGCGGGGACGAGGTGGGGTGCGGGCTCGGAGCCGCCCGTCACGCGTCGTCGCCCGCGTCGTCCTTCATGTTCTCCCAGGCGTCCTTGCACTCGGGGCACACGGGGTACTTCTCCGGCGCGCGGCTCGGCACCCAGACCTTGCCGCACAGGGCGACGACCGGGGTGCCCATGACCATCGCCTCGGTCAGCTTGTCCTTCTCGACGTAGTGGGAGAAGCGCTCGTGGTCACCGTCGTCGGTCGGGACGGTGCGCTGGTCCTCGCGGACCTTCTCGTCGACCGCGGTGCCGGTTCCGAATCCGAAGCTCACCCGCCCAGTGTAGGCGAGCCGGACCTCAGTTGAGCTCGGGGTCGGCGGGCCGGGTGGCGTGCCAGGCCAGCTCCCCCGGCTGGCGCCGCACGACGTCGCGACGCAGGTCGGTGACGTCGTCGCGGAAGACGTCGTCGGCGGTGCCGGGCACCACCAGCCAGTCACCCCCGGCGATCTCGCCCTCGAGCTGTCCGGCGCCCCATCCGGCGTACCCCGCGAAGACCCGTACGCCGAGGAGCGCGTCGGCCACCTGCTCCACGGGCGTGCCGAGGTCGACCAGCCCGAGCCGGTCGACGACGGCGCGGAAGCCCGCGGGCGGCTCCCCCGGCCCCAGCAGCGCGAGCGCGATCGCCCCGTCGGCGGAGACCGGGCCGCCCTGGAAGAGCACGTCGGGCTCGACGACCAGGCGGTCCCAGCCCTCGAGCACCTGCTCGACGCTCACCGGGGTGGGCCGGTTGAGCACGACGCCGACCGCGCCCTCGGCGTCGGCGTCGAGCAGCAGCACGACGGTGTCGGCGAAGTGGGGGTCGAGCAGACCCGGCCCCGCCACCAGCAGCATGCCCGCACCGACCTCGCTCATGGGGCCATCATGGCACCGGGGCGGTGGGTGCGATCAGGCCGCGAGAGCCGCGCGCAGGCGCCCGAGCAGGCCGGCGGACCGGTGGGCCACCGCGGGCTCGAGGCTCGCGCCCGGCCGCCAGCCGGCGCGCGCCCGCGCCTCGATGCGGGCCCCGGCGCGGGCCGCGGCGGCGGTGGCGTGGGTGCCGGCCTGCCCGGCCATCACGGCCAGCAGGTGGTGCTCCTTGGCCGACGCCTTGCGCAGCGCGGCGGCCATCACCTCGTCACGGGGCTCGGCGCGGTAGTGGTCGAGCACGGCGCGCACCCCGGGCATCTCGTCGGCCGTGCCGCGCCAGGCGGCGACGACGGCGTCCTCGAGCGCCACCGGCTGGTGGACCAGCTCGCGCTCGATGCGGCCCGACAGGCGGGTGTGCCAGCGCAGCTGGAGGGCGCCGAGCAGGTCGAGCTCGTCGTGGAAGGCGGTCGTGGCGCCCTCGACGTCCAGCGGGAGCAGGCCGTCGACACGGGCGTCGGCGGCGGCGATCACGGCGCGGAGGATCTCCCCGCGGTTGCGGTGGCTGTTCCAGGTCATGGTCACTCCTCGGTCGTTCACGGTTCACGTACCGTGAGTACGTACCGATGGTAGGGCGGCATACCGGCGGTATCCAAGCACCACAGGGGTGACCTGGGCCCGATCCGGCGTGATCCCGCCCACCCGGCGCCACCGGGCCGTGGCGGCGGCCACATAGGGTGGGCCCATGGCGAAGTCCTCGGTCTCCAAGCTGGTCCCCAAGGTGCCCGCGGTGCCGGGCGTCAGCCGTCGCCAGCAGTACTCCGCGTCGACCAAGCGGGCCCTCGTCGACGTGGCCGAGCAGATGTTCACCGAGCACGGCTACGCCTCCACCTCGCTGGACTCGATCGTGGCCGGGGCCGACGTCACCAAGGGCGCCCTCTACCACCACTTCAGCGGCAAGCAGGCCCTCTTCGAGGCCGTCTTCGAGCGGGTGGAGTCCGACGCGGCGCGTGCGATCCAGAAGGTGCTGCGGGGCAAGAAGGACCCCTGGGAGAAGGCCCGGGCCGGGCTGCGCACCTTCCTCGAGGTGGTCCAGGAGCCGGGCTACCGCCGCATCGTCGTGCAGGAGGGCCCGGCCGTGCTGGGCTACGAGCGCTACCGCGAGCAGGAGGAGCGCTCCACCTACGCCAACGTCCTGGAGATCATGCGCTCGGTGCTCGGCGCCGGCCCGTGGGAGCTCGAGGACGAGATGCTGCAGACCTTCTCCCGCATCTTCTTCGGCGCCATGGCCTCGGCCGGGGAGTCCGTGGCCGGCTCCGACGACCCGATCGCGGCCGCCGCCCGGGTCGAGGCCGCCATCGGCTTCATGATCGCCGGCTTCCAGGCCCTCGCCGACGCCGGCGTGATGCTGCCGACCGGTCCGCTGGGGCCGATCACCACCACCGACTGACGCCGACCGGACCAGCGGTCCCGGGCCGGGCTACTTGGCGAAGGTGACCGAGCCGCCGTCGGTGGGCACCAGCTCGATCCAGGTGCGTCCGGCCGGCACGCTCAGCGCGCCCGCCCTTGTCGACAGCTCGAGCGGCTGGTCGAGCCCCGGCTTCGTCCAGGTGCCGCGCACGAGCGTGCCGCCGTGGAAGAGCATCGCCTCGCCCTTGCCCTCGAGGGTCGTCTCGGGCACGGGGTTGCCGGCCGGGTCGAGGTAGCCCGCGTCGCCGACCGGCACGCGCAGCACGAGCACCGTGTCGGCGGGGAACTCGTCGCCCTGCGCGGCGAAGGTGTCGGTGTTGGTGTAGCCGCCGTCGGCGTAGGTCCAGCTCGTGGTGTGGCTGCCGGAGAAGCTCGCGGCCAGCGACCGCGCCGGCTGGCCCGCGGGCAGGTCGGACTCCTCGCCCCAGGGCAGGTAGTCGCTGGGCCGCTCGGCGGCGCCGTCGGTCAGCGTCGTGGTCGCCGCGAGGTCGGTGAAGAGGTTGTAGGGCGCGCTGCGCGAGGAGTCGCGGAAGAAGCCCTTGGACCCCTCGGCGAAGAAGGTGATCCCGGCCTGCTTGATCCGCCCGATCGTGACCGCGGCGGCGCCGCTGGTCACCACGGCGGCGTCGGCGGGGGACACGATCCCGATGTCGCTGGCCCGCATCGAGCGCACCGGACCCACCGTGCCGGGGATCTCGGAGTAGAAGAAGGCGGCCAGGCGGGTCATCCCGCCCTCCACCAGCTCCTCGACCACCAGGTCGGCCTCGCCCAGGCCCAGCTGCGGGGCCGCGGAGGAGGTGTTGTCCATCTTCAGCACCATGACCGGGTGGCGCTGGGCGGCCGACTCCCCCTTGCCCACCGGCAGGCCGGTCAGCGGCCACGTCGCCTCGAGCCGCTCCCCCGCGGCGACGTCCTGGGCCTCGGCGCCGCCCCCGGAGCCGTCGGAGGACTCCTCGCCCCCGCCGCACCCGGCGAGCACCAGGGCGGCGGCGGCGAGCAGGGCGGTGGCGCGCGCGGCGCGCCGGCGGGTCGGGACGGGACGGATGAGCACGTCGGGCTCCGATCGGTGGGAGGTGCGGAAGGACGGAAAGGCTACTGAGTCGATCGACAAAACCAGCGACCGCCCCCAGTGTGCGACCCGGACGCGCCCCGTGGACGGAGGCGCGCGGGCCGCAGCACCGACGGCGGTCGGCTGCGCGGTGCGGGATCAGCCGCGGGAGATGGTGGCCCCACCGTCGACGTAGAGGGTCTGACCGGTGATGTAGGACGCCTCGTCGCTGGCCAGGAAGGTCACCGCGGCGGCGATGTCCTCGGGGTGGCCGACGCGCTTCACGGGGTTGGCCTCGCCGCTGAGGCGGCGGAACTCCTCGACGTCCATCTTGAGCCGCGCGGCGGTCTGGTCGGTCATGTCGGTGGCGATGAAGCCCGGCGCGACCGCGTTGACGTTGACGCCGAAGGCGCCCAGCTCGAGGGCGAGGGTCTTGGTGAAGCCCTGCAGGCCCATCTTGGCCGCGGAGTAGTTGGCCTGGCCGCGGTTGCCCAGCGCCGAGGTGCTGGAGGTGTTGACGATCTTGCCGTAGCGCTGCTCCACGAAGTGCTTCTGCGCGGCCTGGCTCATCAGGAAGGCGCCCTTGAGGTGCACGCCCATGACGAGGTCCCAGTCGAGCTCGGTCATCTTGAAGAGCAGGTTGTCGCGGGTCACGCCGGCGTTGTTGACCAGGATGTGCAGGCCGCCGAGCTCCTCGACCACGCGGGCCACGGCCGCCTCGACCGAGGCCTTGTCGCTGACGTCGCAGCCGATGCCGACCGCCTGGGTGCCCAGGGTGGCCGCCGACTCCGCGGCGGCGGACTCGTCGAGGTCCACGATCGCGACCGCGGCCCCCTCCTGAGCGAAGCGCTGGGCGGTGCCGAGCCCGATGCCGCGAGCGGCTCCGGTGATCACGGCCACGCGTCCGTCGAAACGACCCATGCTGCTGTCCTCCTCAGTGGCCGCGGGCGCGGCCGGTGGTGTACGTCGAGACGCCGGTCACCCTAGGTCACCAGGCCCGGGGGCGGTGACGTCAGTCCAGCGCCGACCGCAGCCGCGCGGCGTACGACGCACGCTCGCCGTCGTCGTAGCGCTGCCGCGGCCAGAAGAAGCCCCGCAGGCCGTCGCCCTTGGTGCGCGGCACGACGTGCAGGTGCAGGTGGGGCACCGACTGGCTGACGGTGTTGTTGACCGAGACCCAGCTGCCCTGCGCGCCCAGCGCCTCGACCACCGCGGTGCAGAGCCGCTGGGCCGCGGCCAGGAACGGGTCGCGCAGCTCGCCGGGCAGGTCGGGCAGGGTCACGACGTGGGTGCGCGGCACGAGCAGCACGTGGCCGCGGAAGACCGGTCGCTGATCGAGGAAGGCGACGAGGTCGTCGGTCTCCAGCACGAGGTCGGCCGGGGTCTCCCCCGCCACGATCGCGCAGAAGACGCAGCCGGCCTCGCTCACTCGCACACGACCCCGGCGCAGCGCGGGTCGAGCACGACGCGGCCGGCGCCCGCGCTGGCGTCGAAGTGGTGGGCGTCCTGCACGCCGTAGGTCCAGCGCAGGCCGTGGGCCCGCATGGCGCTGACCACGGCGTGGGCCGAGGAGCGCCACGCGACCCTCGGGTGTGAGCGGGAGGGCCACCAGGTGTTGGGCACCGTGCCCTGCTGGGAGCGGTAGGGGTTCTCCCACGGGTTGACGTCGAGGGAGCGGCCGTAGGAGTGCGGGGAGCGCACGCCCGGGCGCCCGACGACGTCGCGGCAGTTGAAGGCCGAGGTGTTGTCGGCGGCCATCGAGGCGTAGTCGTCGGCGCCACCGAGGCGCTTCGACCAGCCGAAGCGGTCCACGCGGTACATCGCGCGGATCGGCAGCTGCTCGCGGTACATCTGGCTCAGCGCGCCCGCCATCTGGCCGACGGCGCCGGTGGCGGCCACCAGCTCACCGCGGTAGCGGTAGCCGTCGAAGCCCCAGTAGTTGATGCGCAGCAGCCGCAGGCCGGAGCGGCCCACGGGGCAGCCGGCGTGCCAGCTGCGGCCGGTCATCTGCTTCCAGACCCCGTCGGGGATGGTGGTGACGACCGGGCGGGCGCCCTCGCCGGTGGCGCGGGGCTGGCGGGGCAGGGAGATGCGGGGCCGCGGGGCGCCGGCGGGCAGTGCGACCGGGGTGCCCGGCGGGCGGTTGTCGACCAGGTGCGTGCCGCTGACCGAGCGCTCGAGCCAGGCCTTGGCGGGGGCGAGGGCGCGGTAGACGGTGTCGACGCGAGGGCGCACCGTCAGCGAGGCGCGGCCCTGGTCGTCGGTGCGCACCCGGACCGGGTCGCTCCACGCCTTCGCGCCTCGCGGCTTGCTCTGCACCGTGACGCGCCCCGCCACCGGCGTGCCGCTGCCGGTGGTCCACCGCACCGCGAGGTCCACCGACCGCTCGTCGACGACCTTCCCGGGCCCGCCCAGGCGCAGGTCGGAGCCGCGCTTGCGCAGCGGCAGCACCGTGGTGACCTCGGCCGCCGGGTGGGCCGCGTCGCCGGCGAAGGACGCGCGCACGACGTTGTCCTTCGGCGCGCGGGCGACCACGACGTCGACGACCACCGCGCCGGCCTCGTCGGTCAGGGCGCGGGCGACCTCGGCCCACTCCCCTCCCCGGCGCCGCTCGACGACGACCTCCGCCCCGGTGACCGGGGCGCCGGCGTCGTCGCGCAGCGTCGCCGTGAGCGGCGTGGCGGTGTCGGCGTACCGCGCGGGCGCCTCGAGGCTCAGCCCCGGTGCGGGGGCCGCACCCGCGGGCACGACCGTCAGGGCCGCGCCCGCGAGGGCGGCACAGACGAGCAGGACGAGCAGGCGCAGAGGGGCCTGCAGCAGGGACGGCATGGCGCTCAGTGTGCCGATCCCCCGCGCCGATGGGCAGCCCCCACGCGGGCGAGGCACGCGCGGGGCCCGCCCCGGTCCCGGCCGCCGGCTACCGCCCCGCGACCCAGGTGTCGCGCGCGTAGACCGCGGAGTCGGGGTGGTCGGCGAAGACCCCGTCGACCCCGGCGTCGAGGAAGGCCTGCACCTCGGCGAAGACGTCGCCCTTGGCGTCGGGGTCGGTGCCGGTGCGGAAGTCGGTGGCCATGAACTGGTTCTCGTCGCGCACGGTGAACACCACGACCCGCAGGCCCGCCGCGTGGGCGTCGTCGACGACGTCGCTGGGCCCGGTCAGCGCCCCGGAGGCGTCGCGCGGCAGCACGACGTCCTTGTTGGGGCCCAGCCAGTCGGCGTAGCGCGCCACCTTCGCGAGCCCCGCCGGCGTCACGAGGTCGGCGTACGTCGTGTCCTTGCCGGCCGCGACGAGGTCGTAGGGCGCGCCGGTGGCGTCGACCAGCTGCTCGACGGGCGCCTCGGTGAGGCGGTCGATCTGCTTGAGGTTGGTGGTCTCGAAGGACTGGATGAGCACCTTGCTGCGCTTCTCGTCCAGGCCGAAGCGCTTGAGCTCGCGCAGCATCGGCTCCTCCAGGGACAGCCCGATGGAGTCGAAGTAGGTGGGGTGCTTGGTCTCCGGCGCGACGCCGATCCTGCGGCCGGTCTCCCGGGAGGCCGTGCGGGCCAGGCGCAGCACCTCGGTGAAGGTCGGCACCCGGAAGCGGCCGTCGTAGCGGGTGTTGTCGGGGCGCACCTGCGGCAGCCGCTCCACGGCCCGCAGGGTGCGCAGCTCGCGCAGCGTGAAGTCCTCGGTGAACCACCCGGTGACCTCGCGGCCGTCGATGGTCTTGGTGGTGCGGCGGTCCGCGAACTCGGGGTGCTCGGCGACGTCGGTGGTGCCGCTGATCTCGTTCTCGTGGCGGGCCACGAGCACGCCGTCCTTGGTCGGGACCAGGTCGGGCTCGATGTAGTCGGCGCCGAGCTGGACGGCCAGGCGGTAGGAGGCGAGCGTGTGCTCGGGGCGGTAGCCCGAGGCGCCGCGGTGGCCGACGACGACCGGGGTGCGCAGCTGGGTGACGGGCCGCTCGGCGGCAGGGGCCTGGGCGGCGCGCTCCTGCTCGAGCGCGCCGGCGCCGCCGGCGGGGCGGGCCCCGGCGGGGGCGAGGAGGCCGGGCCCGGCCAGGAGGGCCAGGGCGGTGAGCCCGGCGACGGGCAGCAGGGTGCGGGGGGAGGTCTTCCGAGAGGTCATGGGCGCACCGTAGGACGACGCCGGTGGCCGGTCGGGGAGGCGGCCGTGAACGGCGGGCGACGCGCAGCGGTCCAGCGCGGGACCCTCAGCGCACCCCGGGGGCGTAGATCACCTCGGGTCGCTCGATGCACAGGCGGGTCTCGTCGTCGGCGGCGAGCTCCGGGTGCGCGGCCAGGGCGGGCTGCAGCTGGGCGGCCAGGACGTCCATGCGGGGCACGAACGGGGTGGAGACGCCGATGTCGGCCTGGCCCGGCCGCCGTACGTCGAGGAACCAGCGCCCCGTGTTGCCGGGTGCCGACGACGACACGAAGCGGTGGATCCGCACGGTCGTCGGCGGAGCCAGCGGGGCCTCGCGCCGCTGCCAGAGTGCCCGCTGGTGGAAGGTCCCGGTGGTCTGGTCGATCCAGACCCGCGAGGTCCACACGATCCCGATGCCCAGCAGGAGCGCGAGCGAGAGGAGCCCGAGCAGGGGCACGACCACGACGGTCAGCGTGGTCCAGTCCATGGTGCCCCGCACCACGCGCAGCAGGTTCCACCCGAAGCCCGCGACCACGAGCGCGGCGACGGCGGTCATCAGCAGCCGCCACAGGATCGAGGGCCGCATCGTCTGGTCGCTCATGGTGCCTCCGAGGGGTGACCGCCCGCGACGGCGGGGAGGGGCGGGAGGGTCGGGTGGTGACTGCTCCCCGACCCTAGCCGCTGCTCGGCAGCGGTGTTTCGCGGTGCGCGCCGGGGGGCAGTGTGCCGTCGACGCCACCCCCACGCCGGACGAGAGGAACCCGCCATGCTGACCGGAGAATCCGAGGCGAGAGCCCGCATCGAGCGCGCCGCCGCCCAGGCGGAGGACAACTTGCGACGGGCCCAGCGGATGAACGGCGAGCTGGCCGAGGTGAGGTCGGTGGGCCATTCCCGCGACGGCGGGGCCGAGGTCACCGTCAGCGCCTCGGGCGTGCTGGTCGACCTGCACGTCACCGCGAAGCTCGCGCAGCGCCCCGCCGAGGAGATCCGCGCCGCCATCCTGCAGGCCAACGCCGAGGCCTGCGCGCAGGCCCAGCAGCAGGTGCGCGAGGTCTCCGGTCGTTGGCTGGGTGAGCGCAGCGAGTCGGCCGCGGAGATGGACCGGCACTTCGGCTCGATGCTCGACCAGGCCGCGACCCCGCCGGAGGACGGGCCGCGGGGCTCGGCGGGCAGTGGGGTGCTGCGATGAGCATCGACGTCACCCTGGGTGAGATGAGGGCCCACGCCTCGCACCTCGACGACATCGCGGAGACCGCCACCGAGGGTGTCGACGCCGGTCGCGCCGTCTCCATCCACGGCGACGCGTTCGGCCTGCTCTGCGCCTTCATCGGCGAGGCGCTGGAGCCGGTGCAGGCGGTGGGCGTCGACTCGGCCAAGGCGGCGGTCGCCGGCGTGTCCGGCACCGCCGACGCCGTCCGTGGCCTGGCCGACATCTTCGGCTGGACCGACGACGTCGTGAACGACCTCTTCAACGTCTTCAAGGGGCAGTGATGACCGATCCGCTCGTGGCCCCCGAGGTCGACTCGACGGCGTGGTACACCGGCGCCGGGCCGGTGGAGAGCCTGGCGGCCAGCGGGGTGGCGCTCTCGGAGGGCGACTGGGTCGAGGGCGCGGTCAACGGCGTCTTCGGCGGCCTCGAGACGCTCGCCGACATGACCGACCCCTTCGGCGCCGTCGTCGGCATGATCGGCGGCTTCATCATGGAGCACGTCGCCCCCTTCCCCGAGTGGCTGGACCAGCTCGCCGGCAACCCCGACGAGATCCGTTCCTTCGCCACCACGTGGATGAACGTCGCCGACCACCTCGACAGCAACGCCGACGACTTCCTCGCCACCGTCCGACGCGACGCCGGTCGGTGGGAGGGCCTCGCCGTCGACGCCTACACCGCCGCCGCGGACGCGCTCGAGGACATCCTCAAGGCCTTCGCCACCGCGATCCGCGGGGTGGGCGGCGCCACCGAGCTCGCCGGCGGCATCGTCGCCGGCGTGCGCGCCCTCGTGCGCGACGCCATCGTCGAGGTGGTCAGCTGGATCCTCGGGGCGATCTGGAAGTTCACCACCCCGTACCTCCCCAAGGGCCTGCAGGAGCTGGCTTCCACCGTCGTGGAGTGGGTCGCGAAGGTCCGGCGCTTCCTCGACGACCTGGTGTCGACCGTCAGCCAGCTCGGCACCCGCATGAACGACCTGATCGCCTCGATGGGGGACGGCGGCGCCAAGGTGTCGGAGGTGCTGGGGCGGTGGGGTCAGCTCTCGGTCGTCGAGCCCGGGTTCGACATGGACCGACTGGTGAGCTCGGTGTCACCCGGGGGCGGTGGCCTCAGCAGCGGGATCCCGACCCTCGCGAAGGTCACCTACGACGGTCTGACGGAGTCCACCAAGTACGTCAGCGACGAGTGAGGCCCCGGCTCGCGGAGGCCACCGACACCGCGAGCACGGAGACGAGCACGAGGGCCAGGGTGGGCGCGGCGACGACCCACCAGGCCCGTTCGGCGTAGCCGATGCCCTCGGCGAGCAGCAGGCCCCACTCGGGCGAGGGCTGGCCCGGGCCGAGCCCCAGGAAGCCCAGCGAGGCCAGCGCCAGGGTCACCCCCGGCACGCGCAGCGCGGCGTGGCGCACGACGGGGCCGACGGCGCCCGGCAGCAGGTGGCACCAGGTGCGTCGCAGCGGCCCGACCCCCAGCACGGGGAGCACCGCGACGTGGGGGCGGCCGCGGGCCTCGGTGACGAGGGCCGAGGTGTGCGCGGCCAGGGGCGCCCAGCTCACGGCCGCCACCGCCACCGCCGCACCGAGCGTCGAGGGTCCGGCGAGGGCGGCCACGAGCAGTCCGGCCACGATGGGCGGGGCGGCGTTGGTGACCTCGACCGGGCCCGCGGAGAGGCGGGGCGCCAGCCCGACCACGAGGCCCACCACGAGGCACACCGCCACCACGGCGAGGGCGGTGCCGACCGTGCTGAGCGCCCCGTGGGCCAGGCGGGCGAGCAGGTCGCGTCCGCTGGCGTCGGCGCCGAGCCACAGCCCCGGTCGCGGCGCCTCGAGCCGCTCGTGGACCGACGCGTAGGGATCGCCCGGCAGCCCGGCGAGCACCATGACCAGCAGCAGCCCCCCGGCCAGGAGCGGTACGCCGAG
This sequence comes from Nocardioides sp. P86, assembly GCF_023712465.1. Classification (NCBI taxonomy): domain Bacteria; kingdom Bacillati; phylum Actinomycetota; class Actinomycetes; order Propionibacteriales; family Nocardioidaceae; genus Nocardioides; species Nocardioides sp. P86. The sequence continues at coordinate 1,251,360 of NZ_JAMAYE010000002.1, forward strand.
GGCGCGCCGGCCCGCCCGCGGGGCGGGCGCGGCGCTCGGCACGCTGGCCAGCCGCAGGGCCGGTCCGAGCAGGGCGCGCCGCAGCAGCGCCACGACGAGGCCGACCGCGACGGCCACGACGACCAGCAGCAGCACGCCGGCCTGGAGCGCCGGCACGTCCTGCGCGCTCGCCGCGCCCAGCACCGCCCGGCCCAGCCCCGGCACGGCGAAGACCTCCTCCACCGCGACCGCGCCCCCGAGCAGCCCGACCACGACGAGGCCGACCTGGCCCACGACCGACGGCAGGGCACGGCGTAGCACGGCGAGGGCCAGCCGGGCCCGGGAGCGCCCGACCAGCAGCCAGGTGTGCACCCACGGCTCCCCCACCACCGCGCCCACCGCGTCGGCCAGCAGGCGGCCGACCAGTCCCCCGCCGGGCAGCCCCAGCGCGAGCGCCGGCAGCACGAGGTGCTCGGGGCCCTGCCAGCCGTAGGGCGGCAGCCAGCCCAGCCACACCGCGCCCACCAGCAGCAGCACGGCGCTGAGCACGAACTCCGGGAGCGCGGTGAGCGCCACCGCGCCGACGCCGGCGCCCGCCCCGCGGTCGCCGCGCAGCCCGCCGACCAGCGCGGGCACCGCCACGACGGCCGCGACGACCAGCGCCACGACGAGCGCGGCGAGCATGAGCGTCAGCGAGACGCCGGCCGCCGACAGCAGCCCGGGGCCGACCGAACGCCCGGAGATCCACGACGTGCCGAGGTCGCCGCGCGCCAGGCCCGCCACCCAGTCGCCCAGCACCGCGAGCGGTCCACGGTCGAGGCCGAGCTCGGCGCGCACCGCGGCCAGCGCCGCGGGGGTCGCCTCGAGCTCGGCGTACCGCGCGCGCAGGACGGTGTACTCCGCCGAGCGCCCCGAGAGCCACGGCAGCAGACCCACGAGCACGAGCACGCCCAGCCCGGCGCCCAGGCGCGAGGCGGTGACCAGGGCCGCCGCGCGCGTCATCCGACGGAGGTCGAGGCGTCCACCAGGGCGCGCTCGCGGGGGTCGCGCAGGGCGTCCTCGACGCGCTCCGACTCGCCCTGGACCACCCGCTCGTGCAGCAGCGGCACGACGGCGTCGGCGCCGAGCACCAGGGCCTCGACGGCCATGGTGGCGGCCTGCCGCTCGGGGCCGACCGGCAGCGCCGCGGCCTCCTCGAGGGCGGCGTCGACGTCCTCGTCGCAGAGCTGGGCGATGTTGAAGGAGCCCTCGCAGGCGAAGTCGCTGTAGAGGTAGGCCACCGGGTCGCCCGAGTCGAGCACGGTGGCGCGGGAGAGGATGAAGGCGTCGAAGGCGCCGTCGAGGGCGTCGGCCTCGATGAACTGGTACTCCCGCACGTCCTGCTCGACCTCGAAGCCCACCGCCTCCAGCTCCTGCTCGAGCAGCACCGCCACCTCGGGCAGCTCGGCGCGGTCGGTGAAGGTGCCCAGGCTGATCTCCACCCCGTCGACCTGCGCCGGCTCGGGGCGCCCGCCGAGCAACTCGGCGTAGGCGTCGTCGCGCAGGTCGGCGGCCCACGGGATCGCGGGGCCGAGCAGGCCCTCGGCCTCGTCGGCGCGGCCCTCGTAGACGTCGGCGACGAGCCGGGCCCGGTCGATGGCCTCGCGGGCCGCGGCCCGCACGGCCGGGTCGGCGAAGGGGCCCTCGGAGGTGTTGAGGTAGAGCGTGTTGGTGCGCGGCATCGGCACCTCGTGGATGAGCGCGGGGTCGATCTGCGTCAGCTGGCCCACCGGCACGGCCTCCACCACGTCGGCCTCCCCGGTGCGCAGCGCCGCGGCCCGCGCGGTGCCGTCGGGCACGTAGGAGACGTCGAGGCCCGCGGCCTGCGCCGGCTCGCCCCAGTAGTCGTCGAAGCGCTCCAGCGTCGCGCCCGCCGTGCCGGCCACCTCGGTCAGCTCGTAGGGCCCGGTGCCGGTGCCCACGGGCGACACCGTCCCGTCCGGGGCGTACGCCGAGGCCGCCAGCACCGCCAGCTGCGGGCTCGAGAGCCGCTGCGGCACTAGCGGGTCGGGCTCGCCGGTGGTCACCACCAGCGTGTCGCCGTCGGCCTCGGCGGCGAGGGTGACCCCGTCGAGGATCCGCGGCGGCGGGCTGGCCTCGGCCGCGGCGGTGAGCGAGGCGGCCGCCTGCTCGGCGGTCAGCTCCGTGCCGTCGTGGAAGGTGACGCCGTCGCGCACCGCGAAGCGCCAGGTCAGGTCGTCGGCCTGCTCCCAGGAGGTGGCCAGGCCCGGGAGGGCGCCGCCCTCGTCGTCGAGGGTCACCAGCGTCTCGGCGGTGCTCCAGCGCGAGAGCTTGAAGGCGTCGTCGGACAGCGGGCTCAGCCCCGAGCGCGGCGGCTGCAGCATGGCCAGGCGGATCCGGTCGTCGGCGCCCCCGCCGCCCCCGGCGTCCTGGGCGCCCGGGGCTCCGCCGCAGGCGGTGACGGACGCCAGCAGCACCGCTGCGGCGGCGAGGTGGGAAGGACGGGGCGTGCGGATCATGCGGTGCTCTCTTCTCGGGTGGCTTCTCGGGTGGCTTCTCGGGTGGTGGGTGAGGACAGGTCGCGGGCGCCGACGAGGGCGCGGGTGGCGGGGTGGGCGGGGTGGGCGAGGAGGCGGCTGGTGGGGCCCTCCTCGACGACGCGGCCGGCGTCGAGCACGACGACGCGCTCGCAGGTCCGCTCGACGGCCTCGAGGTCGTGGCAGACCAGCAGCAGCCCGATCCCGTCGAGCCCGGCGACCACGTCGAGCACGTGGTCGCGCAGGTCGTGGTCGAGGCCGCTGACCGGCTCGTCGGCCAGCAGCAGGCGTGCCCCGCAGGCCAGGGCGCGGGCCACGGCGACCCGCTGGGCCTGGCCGCCACTGAGCTCGCCGGGGCGTCGGCGCCAGAGGTCCTCGTCGAGGCCGACGCGGGCCAGGGCGGCCCGCGCGGTGCCCACCGGGTCGCCGGGCACGCCCAGGCGGCGCGCCGGCTCGGCGACCAGGCGCTCCACGCGGTGGCGGGGGTCGAGGGAGGCGGCCGGGTGCTGGGGCACGTACTGCACCGCGCGGCGGTACCACCGCAGCGAGCGCACCGATCCCGGTCGCACGGCGCGCCCGTCGAGGGAGACCTCGCCGCGCCCGGGGGCCAGCAGCGCCAGCGCGACCTGGAGCAGCGTGGTCTTGCCCGCCCCCGAGCGGCCGACCAGGCCCACCCGCTCCCCCGGAGCGAGCCGGAGCGTGACGTCGTCGAGCGCCGGCGCGCTCGCGCCGCGGTGGTGGCCCGGGTGGTGGCCCGGGTGGTGGTGGGTGACCCCGCGCAGCTCCAGGCCGCTCACGCCACGCGCCCCTCGGCCAGGGCCACCGTGCGCGAGCAGAGCCGCGCGGCGACCTCGCGGTCGTGGGTGACCAGCAGCAGGGCGGCGCCGCTGTCCGCGCAGTGGCGCTCGAGCAGGTCGACGACGCGAGCCCGGGCCACCGCGTCGAGGGCGGTGGTGGGCTCGTCGGCCACCAGCAGGCGGGGCGCGCAGACCAGCGCGAGCACGGTGCAGACCCGCTGGAGCTGTCCGCCCGAGAGCTCGGCGGGGTGGCGCCCGAGCAGCGCCGCGGGGTCGGCCAGGTCGGCCTGGCCCAGCAGGTCGAGCACGAGGTCGCGGGCGGCGGCGCGGGTCAGGCCACGGCGGGCCCGGGCGGCCTCGACGAGCTGCGCCCCGACGCGCACCAACGGGTTCAGCGCGGTCGCCGAGGCCTGGTGCACCGCGGCCAGGCCGGCGCGCTCGCGGCGGGTGCGGCCGAGGCGGCGGCGCAGGTCGACCGGGCGCCCCTCGAGCAGCAGCCGCCCGGAGGCGGCGTACGCGGGGCCGAGCGTGCCGAGCACCGCGGCGGCGGTGAGGCTCTTGCCCGAGCCCGACGGGCCGACCAGCGCGACGCGCTCGCCGGCCGCCACGGCGAGGTCGACGCCCGACACCAGCGTGCGCGTCCCGACGCGCACGTCGAGTCCCTCCAGCTCCAGCACGGCGCCCCCCGGCCCTTCGGCGCCACGAGGCGCAATGATTATCGTTCTCATCAAGCCTGCCAGACGGCGCCCCCGCCCGTCACATCGGGCCTTGCGCCGCCCCGGGGCGGGTGGCATGGTGAAGCAGCCCCGAGCGATCGCTCGGCCCACGTTCAGGAGCCTCGTGTCCGATCACCCCGACCTCGTCCTGCCCGCCCCCTCGGCCCGCGCCGTCGAGCTGCACGACCGGATGGTCGCGTTCATGCGCGACCACGTGCTGCCCGCCGAGACCACCTACGCCGAGCAGGCCTTCGCCGGCGGCCCCGACGACCACCGCGTGCCGGCGGTCATCGAGGACCTCAAGCGCACCGCCCGCGAGCAGGGGCTGTGGAACCTCTTCCTCCCCCACGAGTCCGGGCTCACCCAGCTGGAGTACGCCCCGATCGCGGAGCTGTCCGGCTGGAGCAACGACCTCGGCCCCGAGGCCATCAACTGCCAGGCGCCCGACACCGGCAACATGGAGCTGCTGCACCTGCTCGGCACCGAGGCCCAGCAGGAGCGCTGGCTGCGCCCGCTGCTCGACGGCGAGATCCGCTCGGCCTTCGCCATGACCGAGCCCGACGTCGCCAGCAGCGACGCCACCAACATCGCCACCCGCATCGAGCGCGACGGCGACGAGTACGTCATCAACGGCCGCAAGTGGTGGACCTCGGGGGCCATGGACCCCCGCTGCGCACTCTTCGTGGTCATGGGCAAGACCGACCCCGAGGCCGTCCGGCACCGCCAGCAGACCATGGTGATCGTGCCGCGCGAGACCGCCGGGGTCACCGTGGTGCGCGACCTGCCCGTCTTCGGGCACCACGACCAGCACGGCCACGCCGTCGTCACCTTCGAGGACGTCCGGGTGCCGGTCGCGAACGTCGTGGGCGAGGAGGGGGGCGGCTTCGCCGCCGCCCAGGCCCGGCTCGGCCCCGGCCGGATCCACCACTGCATGCGCGCCCTCGGTGCCGCCGAGCGCGCGCTGGCGCTGCTCGTCGCCCGCGCCCAGCAGCGCGTCGCCTTCGGCTCGCCGCTGGCTGACCAGGGCGTGGTGCGTCAGCAGATCGCCGAGTCGCGCCTGGAGATCGACCAGGCCCGCCTGCTGTGCCACCGCGCCTGCCACGTCATCGACACCCAGGGCAACAAGGCGGCCGCCTCCCTGGTCGCGATGGCCAAGGTCGCGGTGCCCCGCGCCGCCACCGCCGTCATCGACCGGGCCATCCAGGTGCACGGCGGGGCCGGCGTCACCGACGTCACGCCGCTGGCCGCGATGTACGGCTGGCACCGCGCCATGCGGCTCTTCGACGGGCCCGACGAGGTCCACCTGCGCTCGATCGCCAAGGCCGAGCTGGGCCGCGAGCCGGTCCTGCCGCCGGGCTCCACCCGGGTCTGAGCCGGCTGCGGGGCCGGCCGACGCCGGCTAGCCCCGCAGCTCGCGGCGCAGGATCTTGCCGGTGACGGTCTTGGGCAGCTCGTCGATGACGACGACCTGGCGGGGGTACTTGTAGGCCGCCATCCGCTCCTTGCAGTGCGCGATGAGCTCCTCGGGAGTGGCGCTCGCGCCGGCCTTGAGGCTGACGAAGGCCTTGACGGTCTCCCCCCGCACCTCGTCGGGCACCCCCACGACGGCGGCCTCGCGCACCGCCTCGTGCTCGGCGAGGACGTCCTCGACCTCGCGCGGCCAGACCTTGTAGCCGGAGGCGTTGATCATGTCCTTCTTGCGGTCGACGATGAAGATCCAGCCCTCGGGGTCCATGAACCCCACGTCGCCGGACCGCAGCGCCCCGCCGGGCAGGTTGGCCGCGGTCTCCTCGGGCTTGCCCCAGTAGCCGGCCACGACCTGGGGCCCGTCGGCCACGATCTCGCCGACCTCGCCCAGCGGCAGGTCCTCGCCGTCCTCCCCTACGATCCGCACGACCGTGCTCGGCACGGGCACGCCGACCGAGAGCGCCCCGGAGGTCGGGTCGACCGGCGAGGGGGCGCCGAAGGGCGTGAGCGTCATCGGGCTGGTGGTCTCGGTGAGGCCGTAGGCGTTGTGCACCTGGAGCCCGGTGCGGGCCTTGAAGGCCCTCTCCGCGGTCGGCGAGATGGCCGCGCCGCCGGAGTAGACCGAGGTGAAGGAGGCGAAGTGGTCCTCGGTGAAGTCCGGGGAGTTGAAGAGGGCGTTGAAGGCCGTGATCGCCCCGATCGTGTACGTCGGCCGGTGCTCCAGCAGCGCGTCGAGCACGACCTGCGGCTCGAAGCGGTAGGCCAGCACCAGCGGCAGGGGCGCGGCGAAGCTGATCGCGATGTGGCCGATCAGCCCGGTGATGTGGAAGAGCGGGGCGATGCCGAAGACCGAGCCGCCGCGGGCGAAGCGCGCCCGGTCGCGGTAGACGCGCGCGGTGAAGACGACGTTGCGGTGGGTGTTCATCGCCCCCTTCGGCACCCCGGTCGTGCCCGAGGTGTAGGTCAGGAAGGCCACGTCGTCGGGCGCCAGCTCCACCGGCGGGGGCCGCTGGCCCCGGCGGGCCTCGAGGAACTCCACGAGGTCGTCGGTGCCGGCGTGGCGCTGGCGGGAGACCCCCGCGAAGAGCCGCGGGTCGTGACGGGTCTGGTAGTCGAGCTCGCTGGTGGTGAGCACCAGCTCGACCGAGGATCCCGGCACGACGTCGCGCGCCACCTCGTCGTAGAGCGTCTCGAGCGCGACGAGCACCCGCGCCCCGGAGTCCTGGAGCAGGTAGGTCAGCTCCCGGGCCCGGCTCATCGGGTTGATCGACACCATGACCCCGCCGGCCTTCCAGGTCGCCAGCAGGCACACCACGAACTGCGGCACGTTCTGCAGGTAGACCGCGAGCCGGTCGCCGCGCTCGAAGCCGCTGTCGAGCAGGGCCACCGCGAGCGCGTCGCTCTGGGCGTCGAGCTCCTCGCGGGTCAGCACCCCGTCGAAGTACCGCACGGCGTCACCGGTCGGGTCGGCGGCGAGACCGGCGCGGAACATGGCCAGGCCGTCGGTGTGCTCGGGCTCCAGGTCGGCGGGCTCGCCGGCGTAGAGCCCGAGCCACGGGCGCTCGTCGTAGACGCTCATCGGGTCTCGGTGCCCCTCACTTGATCGCGATCGGGTTCACCGGGGCGCCGCTGCCCTGGGCCACCTTGAGCGGGGCGGCGGCGTAGAAGAACTCGTAGCGACCGTCCTCGGCGCAGTCGGCCGCGAGCCCCTCGAGGTCGGCGATCTCGGTGAGCGTGACGCCGAGGTTGCGCATCAGGGCGTTGTGGAGCACGAGGGCGACGCCGTTGTTGGGGTCGAAGGTGACCTCGTTGGCGATGGTGTCGGTGACGAGGTTGGGGATCTCCATGTCGGCGAACCACTGCACGAGCTCGGGGCTGTAGACCAGGCCCGGCTCGCAGAAGCCCTCGTAGAACTTGTCGCCGAGCTCGAAGAAGAGCTGGAGGTAGTTGGTGCGGATGACGAGGATGTCGCGCTTGCGCAGCTCGACGCCCTGGGCCTCGGCGCAGGCGAGGAGGTCCTCGTGGGTGTAGGTCTCGGCCGCGGCCAGCGTCTGCTTGCCGCGGAAGCGGGCCATGTCGAGCAGCACGGCGCGACCGACCACGCCCCGCTCGGCGATGGGCTGGATGCTGGCCTTGTCGAGGCCGCCGATGGTGGTGCGTGCGTCGTAGCCGTTCCAGAGCTGCCCGCCGTACCAGACGTGGCCCAGGGCGTCGTACTGCGTGGAGCCCTGGAGGAAGGCGTTGATCTTGTCGTCGGCGTAGTGCAGACCGCCGGGGAAGGCGGGTCCGTCGTCGCCGTCCCAGTTCGACTCGTCGAGGATCTGGGTGCGCTCGGCCGGGGTGCGGCCGGGCCACACCGGGTCGCCCTTCGGGTCGCCGATGAGGCGCTGGAGGGTGAAGACCTTGCCCGAGCTGATCAGCCCGGCGGCCGCGACGACCTGCTCGGGGCCGAGGTAGTTCAGCCCGCCGACCTCGTCGTCGGGACCCCACTTGCCCCAGTTGGTGGGCGAGTCCTTGAGGAGCTCGTCGAGCGGGGGCACGGTGGAGTCGGTCATCTGTCCTCCTGGACGCACGGACCGAGCGAGCGAACGCACACTCGGGTTTCACTATGACGCGCCTCACAGTGCAAGACCACTGGACTGCTGTCAAGGGTCGAGCAGGCCCTGGCGACGCGCTCCGGCGCAGGGGAGGAATTCAGGGATGCTGAAACGTGCGACCTGTGCCAGGATCGTCGCCGCGCCCGACCGCCACGCCGCCAGGCGACCCGGACCGAGAGGAGCCACCGATCACCGACCCCACCCCCGACCACCGCTCCGCGCTCGGCCTGGCCGTGCGGGCGCTGCGGCACCGCCGCGGCCTGACGCTGCGTCAGCTCGCCGACGTCCTCGGCGTCAGCTCAGCCACGCTGAGCGCGATCGAGAACGGCAAGACCGGGGTCTCCAGCGAGCGCGTCGCCCACCTGGCCGAGGCCCTCGAGGTGCCGGTCGACCACCTCTTCGGCGGCGCCGGCGACGGTCCGACGGCCGCCGCGCCGTCGCGATCGGCGCCCTCGGTGGAGCACTGGCGCCACCTGCCGCCGCTCGAGCTCGACGCCGCGCTGGCGGGGGCGCTGTCGTCCTTCCTGGAGTTCGGCTACCACGGCGCGACCATGCGCACGATCGCCGAGCGGGCCGGGCTCTCGGTGCCCGGGCTCTACCACTACTACGCCAGCAAGCAGGAGATGCTGGTCGCGCTCCTCGACCTCACCATGCACGACCTCCGGGCCCGCACCGCCGCCGCCCTGGCCGAGGGGCACGACCCCGTCAGCCGGTTCACCAACCTCGTGGAGTGCCTCGCGCTCTACCACACCCACCGCCGCGAGCTGGCCTTCGTCGGGGCCTCGGAGATGCGCAGCCTGGAGCCCGGCGCGCGCGAGCGGGTGGCCGCCCTGCGCCGCGCCGAGCAGGCGCTGGTCGACGTCGAGGTCGAGGCCGGCGCGCGCGCCGGCGTCTTCGCCACGACCCGCCCCCACGAGGCCGCCCGCGCGGTCGTCACGATGTGCACGGCCCTGGCGCAGTGGTTCCGACGCGACGGCGCCGCCACCGCCGAGCAGGTCGCCGAGCAGTACGTCGACTTCGCCCTCGGGCTCGTCCGCCACGACCCCTCGCGCGCGGCTCAGGGCTGAGCCGGCTCCAGCCCCAGCCACGCCGCGAGCCGCTCGACCTCCGTCTCGACCCGCCCTCGCAGGTCGGCGTCGAAGGCCACGTCCTCGTGCACGGCGTCGACGTGCAGGACTCCCCCACGACGGTCGGCGGTGGCATCGACCTTGCCCACGAGGCGCTCTCCGTCGAGCACCGGCAGCGCCCAGTAGCCCCAGCGCCGTGAGGCCGCCGGCTTGTACATCTCCAGCACGTAGTCGAAGGCGAAGAGGTCGGTGAGGCGACGGCGGTCCTTGACCACCGCGTCCAGCGGCGAGAGCAGCACCGTGCGCCCGGCCAGGGGCTCGTCGGCACGCGCCAGGGCGACGGGGTCGACCCGCCAGCGACCGCGCAGGCCCTCGACCACGGCCGGCTCCCCCGGCGGGGCGCCGAGGGCGCCGGCCCCCGAGCGCTGCCGGTCGAGGCCCAGCGAGACGAGGGTGCGGCGCGCGCGCTCGGACCAGGCCTGCTCGAGCGGCACCGGCGCCTGGTCGAGGTAGACGCGCTCGGCGAGGTCCCAGAGCGCCTCCCTGCCCTCGCGACCGGCCGCGGCGACCTCGCCGCGCTGCACCATGAGGTCGAGCAGGCGGCGCAGCGACCGGTCGTCGTTCCAGCCGCTGGAGGTCCACCGCACCGCGAACCGCGTGGTCAGCGCGCTCGCCGGCAGCGGGCCGTCGGTCCGCAGCCGGTCGAGCACCTCGCGGCGGCTCTCGTCGTTGGCCTCGACCCAGCCGGCGAGCTGCTCCTGCCAGGGCCGCAGCTCCCCCGGCCCGGGCCAGGCCGCCATCTCGGCGCGCCACAGGGCGACGTCCTCGGCCGGCACGGCGAAGCCGCGCAGGTCGACCACCCGCTGCTGGGCCAGGAGGTCCTCGAGCTCGCGGGGGTCGTAGTCGTCGCCGATGCGGCTCCAGAGCACGAGGTCGGCGCTCGGCGCGACCGCCGCCGTGGGGTCGAGCTGGAGGCGGGTCAGGTGGCGCAGCGTGGCGAGCACGTCGTCGGGCCGCGGCCGCCCGAGCAGCTGGGCCCGCAGCGTGATCCGCCGGGCCTGCTCCTGCGAGAGCCGGTGCACCTGCGCCATGCGGCGACCCTAGGCCCCCACCATCGCCCGGGGCCACGGCCCGGCCGACCGGATCGGTCCGCGATGATCGGGCGCGAGGGGTGCCGGGCCAGCGAGGCTGGTGAGCGGAAGGAGGGACCCGTGATCGCCGTGCTCAACCTCGCCGTCGACGCCGTCGAGGCCCAGCTCGCCGACGACCCGTCGCTGGCCGTCGACGTCGCCGCGCTCGCCGCCCGCGGCGGCACCAGCGAGCACCACCTGCGCCGGATGTTCGCGTCGCTGGCGGGCATGCCCCTGTCGGACTACGTGCGGCGCCGGCGCATGGCGCTGGCCGCGGCCGACCTCGTCGGCACCGACGACGACCTGCTCACCATCGCGGTCCGCCACGGCTACGGCTCGACCGAGGCCTTCGGGCGGGCGTTCCGCGCGGTGCACGGCGCCGGTCCGGGCGACGTACGACGCCACGGTGGTCCCACACGCACACAACCACGACTCAGGTTCCACCTGAGCGTCGAAGGGAGCGTCCCCATGGACACCCGCATCGTCACCCTGCCCGCCCTGCACCTGGTGGGCCACGCCGCACGCGTGCCGCTGGTCCACGAGGGGGTCAACCAGGCCATCGCCGACCACGTCGCCTCCCTCCCCGCAGGGTCGTTGGAGGACCTGAAGCGCCTCAACGACGTCGAGCCGCGGGGCGTGCTGTCGGTCAGCGACGACCTCGACCCCGACCGCGCCGAGGGCACCGAGCTGACCCACCTCCAAGGCGTCGCCACCACGTCGGCTCCCCCGGCGGGCCTCGACGTCCTCGAGGTGGCGGCCGGCACCTGGGCCGTCTTCCGCACCGAGGGCCCGCACCCCGCCGCGCTGCAGGACACGTGGGCCGCCACCGCCACCTCGTGGACCCCTCGCAGCCGTGGCGCCTGCGCCCCGGCCCCGAGATCGTGGCCGTGCAGGCCTACGACGCCGCGGCCGGCACGGCGACGTGCGACCTGTGGCTGCCGGTCGAGCCCACCTAGGGGCTGGTGGGGGCCCGGCAACAGACGTAGCAGACGCAGCAGAGCCCCCTCGGCGGTGCCGAGGGGGCTCTGCGTCAAGAGGGCTGGACCGCGGTGGGGCTGCGGACCGGTGTGTGGTGGGGGCTTCCCCGAAATCGCACTTCAGGCGTAAACCGCGACCGCTCGATGCCGACGGCGCCGCGGCTGCACACGCCCAGCGCGAAGTTTGCACACACCCACCTTTGTCCTGCTGTGGGCGCCGCGTGGAGCGAACGTCAGGCGTACCGGATCTTGCCGACCTTCGTCGACGAGAGATCAGGCTGCGCCGCTGCTTGCCGTACCCGACGATCGACGACTTGCCCTTGGTCACGCTACGCGAGCCCTCGATTGCTGCAATCCGGACTACCGCCTTGGGCTTCTGGTCGATCATTCCAGGCAATCCTGACCGCGCTACGGATCAACCCTCGCTGACACACCCCGGTGGCACGACCCACGACTCGGGTCGGACCGGCCCACGCGGCGCGACTTGCCCACGCACCTGAGGAGCGAGGCGGTCTCAGTCGAGCTGCAGGGCCGCCGCGCCGAGGAACACCGCGATCCGGTGGTCAATCCGCTCGTCGCGGTCGGGCAGGTCGTCGCGGTAGCCAGACGGCTCGTCGACTAGCTCAAAGGTGCCCTCGCCCGTACTGCCGAGCGTGACGAGTTCCTCATCCCCGTCGCGAGCTTCGGCGAGTAGACCGCGAATGTCGGCGTGCGAAACCGAAGCTCCTGAGCGCACGAAGGCTGCGGGCACGCGCACGATCTGCGGCCAGTTCCTGCGGCCGCACTCATCCAGTTTGGTCCAGAGCGACTGCCACGGGATGGTGCGATGCCGCTTGCCATCAGCCCACTTCGTCAGGCGGGTTCCGGTCTTGAAGCTGAAGCGAACGAGGCTGGCTTTGGATGTTCCGCCGGCGTGGTAGTTGGCGAGTTGGGTGCTGAGGATCGCGGCGACGTCGTCGGTCGTCATGGCTACCGTCCAAGACGCGAACCACCACGGAGTAGGGGTGTAGCTGTTCGCGCGTCCGAAGCCGAGTTCAGCGACAGGTAGCCCGGCTGCCGTCGCAGCAGCTTCCAACGTGTCGGTCCAGTGCGGAACTGGGAAGACGTAGAACGGCCGGAGGTGGTACGGCTTCGCCAAGTAGTTGTCGAGCTGCCACAGGTCAATCTTGACGTCATGAACGTCGCCCTTGGTTTTGAGCGTCGTGGTCTTGAGCTCCAGTTGGACGGCCTTGCCGGCAGACGGGGGGAGGTAGCCGACGTGGATGTCCTCTCCGGAGGTGGGCCACCACAGTGCTGCGTGCGACCGGTAGCGATACGTCAGATAGATGCTCGCCCAGTGTTCGAGTGTCTTCTCCGGGACCGACACCACCATGGGGCGGACGGTAGCGGCTATCGCCCCTGGCTGTCTGGGATCTGGATACGCTGTGCTCCCGCAACATGTGAGGTCGAGGGGAAGGAGGTCATGTGTCCCACGGGACCTACTACTGCAGCCGCTGCGACAGGAACCATCGGTACGACTCGCAGATCGGGCGAGAGCATGGCCACCTTGGGGCCAGCGCGGCTCCGGCGCGTCGTCCTTCGTTTCCCACTCGGCCCGCGCAGCCATCGCGGCCTCGCCCAGCCGCCCCGACCCCGGCCCCAAACCCTGCTCGCGCATCGGGTCAAGGCAGGCCGTCCGCATCCGGGCAACATGTGGTGCAGCGGCCCAACGGCCGCCGGCCGTTGCAGGATCAGCGGGGGCATAGGTATCAGGATCCGCGAGAGCGCGCGCTTCGCCGCGTCGCCGGAGACAACGTCTCCGACGCCATCGTCACGCTGCTCTTCGACCCCACGTCGAGCTACGGCCTCTTGGCCGACAAGCTCCTTGACAAAGTGCCGTGGTACCGACGGAACAACCGCGGCCACTGGCTGTGCAAGCATCTTGAACGAGCCAGCGAAGCGATCGACCTAGGCACCTACACCAGCATGCTCGGGAAGGATCTCGCGGGACTCATGGAGCAGAGCGGTCTCCCGCGCTTTGCAGCACAGGTGATCGCGAAGTCTGCGGCTTTCGGCGCAAGCAGAGCCGTAGGCGCAGCGTCGGGGCTCGCCCACGTGCAGCTGGGGTTGCGTCTGCTGATCCCGCTGGTGTGCCCGAACTTCGACACGTGCCCGGCTCAGGCCACTTCGTGCAAAACGCTGCTGGAGCCCGGTGTCGAGGACATGCTGCGGTCGGCGGTTCGCCCAGTCGCGTAGGCGCCGCGGACGATCCTCAACCGCGCCTGACGCGATGACGCACGCCCATCTGGCTGCTCGACTGCACCTGGCGATCTCCACCATCGCTCACGCTTTGCGGCGCTCATCCAGCGAACACCCGACCGTCCTACTCACCTCTGACAGACGGCCGACGTCTCCCAAGCCGGTTAGGGCAATCGGGCCCATCTTCCACATCGCTGCGAGATGAGAATCGCGCCCACGTCGACGAGGACAACGCTTTGACTGAAACCACCTCCCTGTTCGACATGCTCACCGTGCGGCCCGAGGCGCCTCCACTTACAGCGTTTCGTCCCCGATGTGCTGTAGACCCCAGGCCGGACTTGGACGCCGACGACCCAAGCGCCCGACCCGAACTGTTCCGCCTGCACAGGCGCGGAAGCGGGCGTCGAAGGATGCGCCGTGGGCGACGGCTCAACGCTTGCCGGCGCCGGCGACGGCGCCGATGATGCCGTCTCGCTGACATGGGAGTTGCTGCCCTCGGCTCCGAGCAAGGCGACCGCGCGAGCCGCTCCCAACCCGAGACCGCCGCTCATGACGACGGCTGCCGTCGCGGCCGCCACGCTCCGCCAGTTCATCTGGCGTCACCTACCGTTCCGGCGTGTACGAGGCGAACTGCACCGAAGGATCGTAGCCCCGCACTAGGGTGCCGTGGACGATTGTCCAGAAGGAGAATTCATGAGCTACGGCTTCCGCATCTTCAAGATCAAGTTCACTCCCGACCGGAAGCTCGCACCAGACCTTCACTTCGACAATCCACTGTTCGGACCCGACGGTGCGCGAGGGGCGGTCGCCAGCGCATGTACGAAGTTGCACCAAAGCTCCGGCGACGCGGATACGAAGAAGGGTGCCTACTTCAAGGTAGTGGAGGCCCAGGAAGGCGGTTGGATGATCGCCGTCCTAGGCTCGGGCGGTTCCTTTGGGATCCAGCGCGACGTTATCGACACGACAACTGGTCAGTACAAGGCGCCCATCGCTCCGGACGACGCCGTACTGGATCGGATGCATCTCCTCCTCCTCATTCCTCCGAACGGGGATAGCGGGTTGCTGGTCGCAGAAACCAGCGGCCGCAGTCATCTCACCCCTGGCCTCACGCGTGCGCTCAACCTTCACCTCAAGGGGCGGGGAGTGAAGTTGAGGCTCGAGGACGACTTCACGGACGCAGAAGCCTGGAGTCAGTTCCTGGATCAGTCGAACATCGACGTCAAGGCAGTCGAGCTGGTGCAGACCCACAAGCCCGCCCAGGGCGTCTCGTTCGGTGATAAGTCGATCGCTCGTGCGGTCGTCACCCTGCAGCTTGCGAAGGGCGCACAGGCGAAGTCCGGCCTTCTGAAGGAACTGAAGAAGGCTCACAAGAAGGGGAGCAAGCCCCAACTGACTGGCTTGATCGGCCTGCAAGCGGCGGCGGACGACGACTTCGACGAGCAACGCGTCGTATATGTGCAGAACGGCCGCCAGCGCCGGATCACGGTTGCATCCAGTTGGCCCGCCTTCATCTACGAGCTGGGGGATACTCCACCGTCGCGTCAAGAGCTCCTCGACGGCTGTCGGAGCGAGGTGCAACACTTGCTGACTCAGATGCAGATCGGGCGGCCGAACGACTGGTGGCCCACGGGGGCAAACATGAAGGCACTCTGAGCGATCGAGGGGTGGGGCAATGGCGGCCGACGTCTACAGCGTCATGCCGGTCATCCGCAGACACTTCGCGTCGATGGCGGACGACGGAGGCGGCGGGGGTGGCCGGCGCCGCACGTGGGTCATGTTGGCAGTCGTACCCGCGTGCTTAGGAGCCTTCGCAGGCGGGCTCGTCGCAGGCGGCCTTGATGTGCGGGATGGAGTGTCCCAAGCCTTAGCCGCCACCGCCCTACTCGTCGGCGCCATGCTCAGCCTCTTCGTGTTTATCACGAATTTGCGGGTGAAGGTTGCCGAGAGCCCGACCTACGCCTTTCGCACTCGCCTACATCACCTCCTGGGTGGAACGGCGGCCGGCTGCCTCTATGTTGCGCTGGCTGCGCTCGTGGTCGCTGGCGAGTTGACCCTCGTAGCTACTGTCGGCGCCCTCCGATCTGAGGTCGCCCAGCCGATCGTCGTTGGCGTCGTTGTGTCGTCCTTAACGCACCTAGCCCTCAACCTCCTTAACGTCGTTCGCCGTCTTTTTGGCACATACTTCGAGCTTTTCGCCAGCGACTTCGATCCGAGTATCGAAACTCTTCCCGAAGAAGAACCGGCTCAACAGCAGCCCCGCTTGTCTGACACGAAGCATCACTAGGAACTGCATAACGAAGCCGACGTTCACCGGCCATGCGACCACGTAGGCGCAGTTCCGGCACGAGGGTTCCTGAGGCGCAGGATCGCGTAGACAGACTTCTCGGCATGTCGGTGACGATTCATGAGGTCTCGGTGGGCTCCAGGAGACGGCGCTAGACACATTCTAAGACGGCCTCCACAGCGCCCGGGATGGTCGTCATCCTGCACAACTGCACCAACGCTCGCTGGCCGTTCGGTAGAACCGACACGAGTCTGCGCGGGCCTGTGGGTCGCAACTGCCGTCGGCCCGTCAGATTGCAACCAGCCGATCCGACCCTGCCGCTGGACGCCGGGCGCCGGGCGCCGGGCGCCGGGCGCCGGGCGCCGACGAACTTAGTCAGGCCTCCGGCGACCCGGCGCCGCCACGCACCTCTCGGATCTGGCTCACCAGTCCGCACTGCCGGGGGGCCTCCTCTCCGGCGCCACGACACACCACAAGGAGCGGCAGCCCGACGTAGCACTGGATGAGCTTTCCCAGCAGCAGCCATTCGCCTACTGCAGACCTGGCGCAATGAGTCGGGTCGGCGATCTTTAAGCGCCGGCGGCCAAGATCAACCAGGTAGCGCGTACCTGCGGCGGTGACTTCCCAGACGCCGCCAACCGCGTCGGCGAGCCGCACGTGATCAGTACCCGCCCGCCCCTAGAGGCTGCGTGTTGGAGTCGCCGACGAGCGCCCGGAGCCGACGAAGGAGCGGGCTCGCCTCGAGCCAGTCCGGCGGCGCGGTGCGGAGGAGGAGATGCCGTCGGGCGGACTCCGCTGAGTCGATGCGGCCGGCCACCTCGTCGAGGTAGAGCCATGCTCCCGCCTCGACGACCCAGTTCGGGGTCGTGCGGCGTAGGTAGTTGATGACGTTGGCCCGGTAGGCCGGCGTCAAGTCCTCAAGTGGGTGGACGTGGCCACGGACGTCGACCCAGATCTGGTCCCGGAGGATGCAGCGCTTGTCGATCGATCCGGCTTCTTGGTTCGTCGGCGGGTACGGCGTGCAGGTCGGCTCGTCGGCGCCGGCGAGCAACTCAAGAAGTGTGAGCGGTTCATCGGTGAACTTGGGCAGGTCGGGGTGCCCGGTCGGGTCTCGTCGGTGATCATTCATGTGCACTCCCCTGGTCTCGGGCTGGCACCGGTGCGCCGCCGCGACCCCGTCGTCCGCGGGCGGCGTCTCAGTCCGGGGCGGCGCGACTGTGCTCGTAGTCCGGGTGGAGGCAGTCGGGGCGGCACCGTCGCCTGCGGCGTCGCGGCGCCTAGTCCGGAGTCGGCGTGGCAGGGTTCGCGAGACGCGCGCTGTCCGGCCGGTTGGTCGGTAGGTCGTTAGGCTCGTCGACGAGACTCCACCGGACGAAGCGAGAGCGTGATGCCCCAGGAGGCCGTTGACCCGTTCCTGATCAGCGTGACCGGCGTCCGTGTCTTGGCGCGCTACTACCTTGAGCTCACCTTCGACACCGGCGATATCAAGGTCATCGACATGGAGCTGCTCATGTGGGGGCCGGTCTTCGAGCCACTGCGCGCGGACTACCTCCTGTTCTGCCAGGTCGCCGCCGACCCTGTATCGGGGACCGTGGTCTGGCCAAACGGTGCCGACTGGGCGCCCGACGAGCTGTACTCGAAGTCTAAGGCGGCCGTGCCGGACTGAGCCCGAACGCCATGAAGCGGCCTCGGGGCCGCTCATGCAGGCGGGCTCGCCGGCGCCGGCGAGCAACTCGAGGAGCGTGAGCGGTTCATCGGTGAATTTGGGCAGGTCCGGGTGACCAGTCGGGTCTGGCTGGTGATCCTTCGTGTGCACTCCCCTGGTCTCGAACGGCCACCGGTGGGCCCGCCGCGGCTCCGGCGCCCGCGGATGGCGTCTCCCGTCCGGTGCGGCGCGACTGTGCTCATAGTCCGAGTGAGGCAATGGGGTCCGGCGCGGTCGCCAGTGCCGCGGGGCGCCTCACAAGCAGCCGGCCTGCCCGGGTTCCGGAGACGTGACCTCGGGGCGTGAGAGAGGATGCCGCTCATGTCGGTGACGATCCATGAGGTTCTCGGTGGGCTCCGGGAGACGGCGCTGGACACCCGGGACAAGGGCGACCGGTTCGAGCGGCTGGTGCTGAACCTGCTGCGCACCGAGAAGGAGTGGACGACCCGCTTCTCCGAGGTGTGGCTGTGGAAGGACTGGCCGGGCCGCAACGGGCGACCCGACACCGGTATCGACCTCGTCGCCAAGCACCGCGACCGCGACGGCTACGCCGCGATCCAGTGCAAGTTCTACGACGCCGAGCACCGGGTCTCCAAGGGCGACCTCGACACCTTCCTGGCCGCCTCAGGCGGTGAGGAGTTCGTGTCGCGGTACTTCTTCGACACCGCCGACAACTGGAACACCAACGCCAAGGAGACCGCCGCCTACCAGGCGGTTCCGGTCCAGCGCGTCGACCTTGCCTACCTCGCCGAGGCACGCATCGACTGGGAGCAGTACTCCTGGGAGACTCCCGAGGTCCTGGTCTCGCTCGGCCCGAAGCACCTGCGACCTCACCAGGAACGTGCCCTGGCCGACGTCCGTGCCGGCCTGCAAACCCATGACCGGGGCAAGCTGATCATGGCCTGCGGCACCGGCAAGACCTTCACCAGCCTGCGGATCGCCGAAGAGCTGGTCGGTGCCGGCGGCCGGGTGCTGTTCCTGGTGCCCTCCATCCAGCTGCTGTCGCAGTCGCTGCGCGAGTGGATGCAGGAGGCCACGGTCGACATCCGCCCGTTCGCGGTCTGCTCCGACGTCCGGGTCGGACGCAAGGTCAGCGACGACGGCGACATCTCGGTCATCGACCTGACCGAACCGGCCACCACCGACGCCGACAAGCTCGTTCAGAGAGTGTCGACCGGCCGGCACGCCACCCCTCGCATGGACGTGGTCTTCTCCACCTACCAGTCCATCGACGTCATCGCCGAGGCCCAGAAGAACGGGCTCGCAGACTTCGACCTGATCATCTGCGACGAGGCCCACCGCACCACCGGCGTCACGCTCGCAGATGTGGACGAGTCGGCGTTCGTGAAGGTCCACGACAACAACGTCCTGCGTGCCGCCAAGCGGCTGTACATGACCGCGACCCCGCGGGTCTTCGGTGAGGAGGCCAAGCGCAAGGCTGTCGACGCCGACGCGGTCCTGGCCGACATGAACGACGAGACCATCTACGGACCCGAGTTGCACCGCCTCGGGTTCGGCGACGCCGTAGAGGCCGACCTGCTCACCGACTACAAGGTCCTCGTCCTTGCCGTCGACCAGTCGTACGTCGCGGAGAACTTCCAGCAGGCGATGGCCAGCACCGGTGAGATCGCATTGGACGATGCCGCCAAGCTCATCGGGTCCTGGAACGGGCTGGCCAAGAACTTCGGTAGCACCGCCGCGGGCTCCGACGACACCGCTGGCGTGGACCGGGCGCCCATGAAGCGCGCGGTCGCATTCGCCAAGGACATCCGGTCCTCCAAGCAGGCCGCCGCATCCTTCCCCGCCCTCGTCGATCGCGCCATCGACGGAAACACCGACCCCGCCCGCTCCACCACGCCACGCGTCGAGGCTGAGCACGTCGACGGCACCATGGGAGTCCAGGAACGCAACAAGCACCTCGCCTGGCTCTCCGAGGAGCCGCCGGAGGGCGTCTGCCGGATCCTGACCAACGCCCGCTGCCTCTCCGAGGGCGTCGATGTTCCCGCGCTGGACGCGGTCATGTTCCTCACCCCCCGCGGCTCCCAGGTCGATGTCGTGCAGTCCGTTGGCCGCGTGATGCGCAAGGCGCCGGGCAAGCAGCTGGGCTACATCATCTTGCCCGTCGTCATCCCCGCCGGCGTCGCACCCGAGGACGCCCTGCGCGACAACGAGCGCTACAAGGTCGTCTGGCAGGTCCTGCAGGCACTGCGATCCCACGACGACCGCTTTAACGCGATGATCAACCAGATCGAGCTCAACAAGGGCCGCACCGACCGGCTGATCATCGACCTCGTTACCCCGCCACCCGAGCCCGGGCAGGTCATCGGCGGCGACCACCCCGCCGACGACCCCGACGAGATCGCGCGGCAGCGCACCGAGCAGCTCATGCTGTCCTTCGACATCGACGCCTACCGCGACGCCATGCACGCCCGCATCGTCGCCAAGGTCGGCGAGCGCCGCTACTGGGAGACCTGGGCCAAGGACGTCGCCGACATCGCCGCCGCCCACACCGTGCGGATCAAGGGCCTCATCAGCAACCCCGAATCCAACCCGGCCAAGGAGTTCGAAGCCTTCCTCGACGGCCTGCGCGCCAACCTCAACGAGTCCATCACCGCCGACGAGGCGATCGACATGCTCGCCCAGCACCTCATCACCCGCCCCATCTTCGAGGCGCTCTTCGCGGGCTACGAGTTCACCAAGCACAACCCCGTCGCCCAGACCATGGAGCTGATGCTCGCCAGCCTCGACGAGCACAACCTCGAAGCAGAGCAGCAGTCCCTCGACAAGTTCTACGACTCCGTACGCCGCCGCGTCGAAGGCGTACGCGACGCCGAAGGCAAGCAGCGCGTCATCGTCGAGCTCTACGACAAGTTCTTCTCCACCGCCTTTCCCAAGACCGTCGACCGCCTCGGGATCGTCTACACCCCCATCGAGATCGTCGACTTCATCCTCAACTCCGCAGACCACGTCCTGCGCGAGGAGTTCGGCCAAGGCCTCACCGACGAGGGCGTCCACATCCTCGACGGGTTCACCGGCACCGGAACCTTCGTCGTCCGGCTCCTGCAGTCGGGCCTCATCGAGCCGCATGATTTGGCCCGCAAGTACGCGGGTGAACTGCACGCCAACGAGATCCTGCTGCTCGCCTACTACATCGCCGCGGTCAACATCGAGACGACCTACGCCGCCATCGCCAACGGCGACGGCCAAGCGGCCGGCACATACGAGCCGTTCCCCGGCCTAGTGCTCACCGACACCTTCCAGTCCTACGAAGACGGCGACCGCGACGACCTCGGGATCTTCCCCGGCAACAACGAACGCATCGAACGCCAGCGCCAGTTGCCCATCACCGTCATCGTCGGCAACCCGCCCTACTCCGTCGGTCAGGACTCCGCGAACGACGACAACCAGAACGCGAAGTACCCGACCATCGACACTGCGATCCGCGACACCTACGCCGCACGGTCGAGCGCGCGGTCGACACGCACGATGTACGACTCCTACATCCGAGCAATCAAGTGGGCGAGCCTCCGGATCAAGGACCGCGGAGTCATCGCGTTCGTCACCAACGGCGGTTTCCTCGAAGCGAACACCGCAGATGGCATGCGCAAGACGCTGACGGATGAGTTCACGTCCATCCACGTACTGAATCTGCGAGGCAACCAACGCACCGCTGGTGAGGACTCGCGGAAGGAGGGCGGCAAGGTCTTTGGCTCCGGTTCCCGCGCGACCGTTGCGATCACGGTTCTCGTGAAGAACCCTGACTCGGCCGGCCCGAGCGAAGTGAAGTACACAGACATCGGCGACTATCTCTCGCGAGAGAACAAGCTCGCCAAAGTCGCTGAAGCTCGATCGTTTCAAGGTCTCGACCGAATCACGCTGCAGGCGAACCAACACGGTGATTGGCTCTCACGACGCGACGCCCGCTTCGATGCGTATGTGCCCCTGGGCGACAAGTCTTCGCCTGTCGATGGCGTGTTCCGTATCTACTCGCTCGGCCTTGCCACAGGGCGGGACAGTTGGGCCTACAACTTCTCCGCTGCCGACCTCCGGGCAAACGTTGTTCGGATGATCGACAACTACAACGACGAGGTCGCGCGCGCCTCAATCGATGGAGATCACCAAGTCGATCGCGACCCCACCCGCATCAGCTGGAACCGCAACCTGGATGCCGACTACGCGAAGCGTAGGAGGCACGACATTGACCCTGGCGGCTGGCGGATCAGCACCTACCGGCCGTTCTGCAGGCAACGGAGCTACTTCTCCAAGAGCATGAACGCGATGCAGTACCAGTTGGCTCGCGGCTTCCCCACTGCGGCGCACGAGAACCTCGGCTTCGTGTGCTCAGCACCCGGCGCGGCCGCGCCGTTCTCGGTACTGGCGCTCACCACGATCCCTGACTTGGTCGTCGTGGGCGCAGGCAACCCGACTCAGTTCTTCTCGCGCTGGACATGGGAAAGACTGGACGAAGGCACCCTCGAGTTTGGCGATGCCTACAACGTCCTAGACGGATACCGGCGCATCGACAACATCACCGATCAAGCTCTACGCCGCTGGCAGACTGCCTATGGTCAGGACTGGACGAAGGACGACGTCTTCTTCTACTGCTACGGGCTGCTGCACTCGCACGACTACCGCGAAACCTACGCCGCCGACCTCAAGAAGACTTTGCCCCGGATCCCACTTGTCGCTTCCGCCGCGGATGCTCGGAGCTTCGCCGACGCGGGCCGGCGCCTCTTTGACCTCCATGTGAACTACGAGTCGGTCCCCGTCTTCCCTCTGGACGGGCTTGACGCCACGCCAGCAGAACCGGGTGCCGAGGCGGCGCACCGCTTCTACGCGGTCGGCGACAAGAAGATGCGGTTCGGGAAGCCGACGGACGCACAGAAGGCAGCGGGCGAGAAGTACGACCGCTCGGTGATCCACTACAACGAGAACATCACCTTAGGCGGGATCCCTGAGGAGGCGTACCGGTACCAGCTCGGCGCCCGATCGGCGATCGAGTGGATCATCGATAGGTACTACGTGAAGACGGACAAGGCTTCGGGCATCGTGAATGATCCGAACGACTGGTCCCGCGAGGTTGGCGACCCGCGCTACATCCTCGACCTGCTAGCACGGGTCGTGACGGTGTCCGTCGAGACGATGCGGATCGTCGAAGCCCTGCCAGCGCTCGTCGTCGACGCCGACCTCAGCGCGGATGTCGGTGACTCATGTCACTCTTCTTCCGAATCGGAAGGAGGTGAAGATGGCAAAGGGTGACGTGGACACGTACTACGAAGACGGCCAGTGGAAGAACAAGGTCGAGGGCAACTCGCGTGCTTCCAGCGTGCATGACACGAAGATGGACGCGCAGGCTGCCGGTCGCGACATGGCGAAGGATCGCGGCGTTGAGCACGTGATCAAGAACATGGACGGCAGGATCGGTGGCAAGAACAGCTACGGCGACGACCCGCGGTCAAGCAAGGGCTGAGGTGGCCCGGCCGCTCGGGCGGCCGGGCACCCGCCGACCGCACTCACGCGTAGCCGCATTGGGGTCGTCGCTTCAGTCAGTCGGACTGGATCGGCCGGCATTGGGGCATTGCGACCCGGTCCTCGGGTCTCGGCACCCCGGCGCTCTTCTGCGTGGCGTCGCTCGGCCGTCTGGGTATCACCTCCTCTCGGGACGGCCGGCAGGTCACGCGTGGACTGTGCGCCGGGGCGTTGCATGAAGTTGTCAAGGTGCGCGCTGCGTACCGGGCCTGCCGTCAGGTGGTTCACCGATCCAGCGAGGTGACGGTGACGCCTCGGCGGGCTCGCCGCAGTCGCGCACGGAGATCGGCGTGCTGGGGCATGCGGCCGGGTCGTGGGTGACGGCTGAGGGCATGTGCGAGGGGTGGGAGAACCGGGACTGCCCCCGATTTGGTTGACGCTTAGCGGTTGGGTTTTCAGGCCGCTTCTGCGGCCGCGTAGATCATCTCAAACTCGACGGGCGTGAGCCTGCCGAGGCCGCGCTGGCGACGGCGGCGGTTGTACTTCGTCTCGATCCAGCGGATCATCTCGAGCCGCAACTCCTCGCGGGTGTCCCACCTTCGGGCGTTGAGGACGTTCTTCTGCAGCAGGCTGAAGAAGCTCTCCATGCTGGCGTTGTCGCCGGCGCCGTAGGAGCGGCCCATCGACCCGACCAGGCCGTTGTTGGCCAAGAGCTGCTGGGTGCGCTTGGCCCTGAACTGGCCGCCTCGGTCCGAATGGCACACCGTTCCGTGCGGGCTGCGCAGCGCGATCGCGTTCCTCATCGCGGCCTGCGCCAGCGACGACTTCATCCGTGAGTCGATGGAGTAGCCGACGATCTTGTTGGAGAAGACGTCCTTGATCGCGCAGATGTAGAGCTTGCCTTCGCGGGTGGGGTGTTCCGAGATGTCCCAGAGCCACACCTTGTTCGGGCCCTCGGCAACGAACTCGTGCCGCACCACGCCGTGCTCGTCGACGACCGCGAGGAGATCGTCGTGCGGCGCGGGGCCGGTGGAGCCGGCCTTCGAGCGCTTCTTATGATGACTGGCGGTGATCCCGGCGATCCGGCACAGCCGGTGGACACGGTTCTCCCCGACGGTGATGCCGTGCTCGTCGGCAAGTTCGTCGGTGAGGAACCTGTAGCCCAACGTCGCGTCATCACCATGAAGGTCGTAAAGCACGTCGATGAGGTGGGCGTCGTCCCAGTCACGCTGACAGACCGGGTCTTTGAGCCACTTGTAGTACCCCTGGGTCGACAAGCCCAGGACCCTGCACGCCACCGCGACCGGCACCCTGATCAGGGCACCGGTCGCGGCCATTTCACGGACGAGCGGGAAGACTATTTCCCCGACAGGTTTGCCTGGGACAGATACGCAGCAGCGCGCCGCAGGACTTCGTTCTCCTGCTCCAGCAGCCGGATCCGCTTGTTCGCCTCGCGCAGCTCCTTGCGGTCGTCCTCGGTCATGCCGGGACGCTTGCCGTCCTCGATGTCAGCGCGCTTCATCCAGTTCGACAACGTGCCTTCGGAGATGCCGAAGTCCTTCGCGATCTGCGCCAGCGACGACTGACCCTGGCGGGCCACTCGCACGACGTCGTCGCGGAACTCCTTGGGATAGGGCTTTGCCACGGGGACATCCTTCCAGCGAGGACGGATCCTCACAGGTCAGGTGTCAACCGAACTCGGGGCAGTCCCGCGTGCGCGACTGCAACAGCCGTTCCCAGTCCGAACCGTCCGGACCGTCAGCAACCAACTACCGAGAAAGAAGAACCCAGCTGATGGCCAGCAACACCCACGAGGACAGCCAGATCGCGCCCGCCGACAGCGACGCCAGCGCCAGCACCACAGCGGATCTGCTCGTCCTGCTCAACGACGACTGGGGCTCTCCCGAGGAGGTCAACATCGCAGAGTTGGTCCAGCTCCACCCCAACGCGCTCGCACAGCTCGACGCGGCGTTCAAGCGCCACCACTGGCTGGTGACGACCAGCGGTGCCGGCGCCCTGCTCAACCGCCACAGCCGGCTCACCAGCCGCGGTCGCAGGCGCGAGAACGTCGACGGCGCGACGTTTTACGCACTCATGCTCACCGCCATCTTCGCCACCCAGCAGGCAACCGTCGAGCAGATGTACGCCGTGACCCGGACCCTCCCGCTCAAGACCCGCCTGGAGTACGGATTCGCTACAACGACAGGAGGCCGATTGATCGAGAAGTTGTCCAGGAAGGACCTGCACAACATCAACGGGGCAATCGGAACGCATCTCGACCCGGTGCGCATCCCGCTCACCAAGGCTGAGCAGGACCCGCCGGAGGAGGCGCGCGCGCAGGTCATCGCGACCCGCCGCACGGAGCGACTCGCAGCACTCGCCGAGATCCGGACCTCGATGCTGCGAGCCACTCACCTGGTAGCGATCGATCACGGCACCTACGCCATCGACGACACCGCGATCTGGGGCTGGCGCAAGGCAACCAGGACCGCACCCGCCGAGGTCGACGTTCCGAGCCGCCCCCTGAGTGATGAAGACACCCACATGCCGGGAACCGCGCAGCGCGGTGAGGACCCCACCAAGCACGCCGCGACCGACACGCCGGACCTCGTGATAGACGGACGCACTCGCACCGACGCCGCCTGGGGAGTGAAGACCGGCAAGAACGGCAAGGACACCAGCTTCTCCGGATACAAGGCCCACGTCATCGTCAACACCAACGACCCCAAGCGCCGCGACGCGCTGCCCATCCTCATCTAGGCCCTGGAACTCACACCCGCCAGCCAGGGCATCGTCGACGTCTCCCTCCGGCTCATCGACGAGATTCGCGAGCGCGCTCGGTTCACCAGTCTCCTCGGTGATCGCCACTACAGCTACAAGAAGTTCGACCGTTGGGCCATCCCTTTGTGGCGGCGCCGGATCAACCAGGTCCTCGACCACCGCAAGGACAAGCCCGGCGCAGTCGACCGCTGGGGTGCGAAGATCATCGACGGCCGGCCGCACTGCCCCGGGATGTCGCGGATCCTCGAGCGCCTGGTCCCCTCGGACGACCCCGCGGAGCGGGACACGTTCCACCGGCAGATCGACGACCGCAAGAACTTCGCTCTTCGCATGGTGAAGGGCCCACTCGCCTCCGAAGCCGCAGTCAACGCCGGCGAGGAAGATCCAAAGGTAGGCGTGACCCGCTGGCAGTGCCCCGCCGTCGCCGGCGCAGTCGGATGCCCCCTACGCGCCGGCACCATGGAGGTAGCGCGCGAGCTCGGTCTGCCAACCGTCCCCGAAGCACCGACCGAAGAAGACGCGCCTCGGTGCTGCACGCAGAGCACCATCCAGATCGAGGCCGACGACGCCATGAAGTACTTCCAGGAGAAGTACTGGGGCGGCAAGGAGTGGACCCAGCTCTACGCACTCCGCTCCGCGGTCGAGGGCGTTTTCGGCAACCTGAAGAACTACGGGACCGAAGGAGTCCGCCGGGGCTTCTACCAGACCGACGGCATCCACATGTTCACCCTGGCCGTGACCGCCGCAGCCGCCTGCTACAACATCCGCACCCTAGAGAAGTTCTTCCGCGAGCAGGGACAGCGCCTCGCCCACCCGCTCATGAACCACCCCCTCGATGGTGCCATCCTCGAGAACGTCCTCCTCGAGGGCGACGAAGTACGCGAGTACATCGAGCGCCACCAGCTCGCTGCCGCCTGAGGACCCCGCTAAATGACGAAGGACCCTGACCGACCGGTCAGGGTCCTTCGTCGTTGCAGGCCCAAGAGCCGCCCAGAACCGCTCCTCATTTCAGGGAACAGTTCCGGGCGATTTCAAGGAACCCCTCGTGGTGGAGCTGGCGGGAATCGAACCCGCGTCCTCGAGCGTCGAACCAGGTCTTCTCCGGGTGCAGTCTGCGATGTCGCTTTTCTCGGCCCCGGCGCTCGCGCAGACGCGTCGCCGACAGGCCCAGTCAGGATTGAGTCCCGATCAACCCCCCTGACAGGAGTTGAGCAGCAAGTCTCCTAGATGACGCCAGGGTCCGGGACGGAGACGGATGCCCGGTCTGACGCTTCGATCACCGCTCAGGCGGCGAGAGCGAAGGAACTGCGCTTAGCGTTGGCAGTTATTGGTTTCCAGCGATCGTTTACGAGATGACGCTGGCTCCTCGACCCGCTTCCCCTGGGACTAACGTCCCAAGTCGAAACCGATCAGCCCCTCTTGAGTTGTGGTGCTCGTCCATCCTAGCGCGCCCGCGCCGCCGGTTGTTCCCGGCGGCGTCGGGCGCGGGGCCGCTCAGCCGCCCGTGCCCTCGAGCAGGTAGTCGCGCACGGGGGTCGCGAGGTCCTCGTCGCCCTCGAGCTCGGTCTCGTTGCCCCCGCTGGAGACGACCGCGGCCTGCTCCTCGCCGTCGTCGCAGGAGCCCTCGAGCAGGCCGACCCGGGCGTCGTTGACCGAGAACACCAGCGCGATCGCCGGGTCGGTGTCCTGGATGCAGACCTCCTGGTCGGTCTTCTCGAAGCGGCCGACCGACACGCCCTCGGGGAAGTCGGCCTGGGCGTTGAAGTCCTCCGCGGAGTCGTAGCCGCCCTCGGGCGCTTGCTGCTCGAAGAGCACGGTGATGAGGTCGACGTAGTCCTGGCCGGTCGCCTCGGCGCCGGAGTCGTCGCCGGAGTCCCCCGCGGGCTCCGAGGCGTCCTCGGAGGAGGACTCCGAGGTGGAGGCGCTGGCGTCGCCCTCCGGCTCGACGGAGTCGTCGGACCCGCCGCAGGCGGTCAGCGACAGCGCCATGACGGCGGCGGGGACGAGGGCGAGCGTGCGGCGCACGGCGGAGCGGGAGGTCATGGTGTCCTTCGGATCGGGTCAGGGCGCGGTACGACGCCCCACGCCCACTGTCCCACCCGCTGTCCCCGGTGGTGGAGGAGGGAGCCCCAGCGTCCCCGGTGGTTGAGGAGGGAGCGCCAGCGACCGTCTCGAAACCACCCTCACGCGACAGCAGAACCCCCTCCACAGATCCACCGGCAGACTAGTCATCGAATGTCTGTTCGAATAAACTAGGCGCATGCTCCTCGACCTCGACACCACCGGCGCCGTGGTCGACATCGAGTCCCTCGACGCCGACGACGTCCTGGAGTACGCCGCCGACACCGCCCGCTCGGTGCGCGCCGCCGAGCGTCGCACCCTGCGGGTCATGGCCCGCTGGGGTGCGCTGAACCCGGACCGGGCCTACGCGTGGTCGGTGCCCGGCATGATCCGCCACGGCCTGGACGAGTTCGCGGCTGAGCCGTTGGCCTTGGCGTTGGAGATGTCGCCGGTCAACGCCGGCTGCAACCTCGCCGAGGTCATGGAGCTGGTCCACCGCCTGCCCCGCATCTGGGCGATGGTCGACGACCTCACCCTCCCCGGCTGGCGGGCGCGACGCATCGCCTCCCAGACCCAGGTCCTCAACGACACCGGGGCCGCGTTCGTGGACCGCAAGGTCGCCGCCCTCGGCCCCCGCGTGCAGAGCCTGGGGGCACGACGGATCGAGCTGTTCGTCGCCGAGGCAGCCGCCAGGCACGACCCCCACGCCCAGACCGCCCTCGAAGAACGAGCACGCGGTGGGTGGAACGTGCGGGTGACCCACGACATCGACCGCGGCTCCGCCTCCGGCACCTCCTGGCTCGAGGCCACCGGCGACACCCAAGACCTCACCCGCTTCCACGACCTCATCTGCGCCACCGCCGCGGAGCTCGGCCGCCATCAGACCTCGTCGGGGGCGGTGGTGGAGTCGCTGGAGGTCCGCAAGGCCCGCGCCATCGGCGTCATCACCGACCGCGCCCAAGGATTGACCGCACTGGACTCGGTGGAGCCCACGACGGCGAAGGAGCGGGTGGTCTACCTCCACCTGCGCCCCGAGGACCTCGCACGCGCCGAGACCCTCGCCGCCCTCGACACAGCCTGCACGAGTAGGGAAGAACCAGCGCCGGAGGAGCCCCCGCCACCCGCCGAGGCCCCGGCCGAGGAGCCCCCACCCGACCCCCGGGACCTGCCCGCCCCGGATTCCGAGGACGACTCCGAGCCCCCTGCAGCAGCGCCTGCAGGCCTCGCGGCGGCCCCGGTGGCTGAGGAGCGAGCGCAGCGAGCGTCTCGAAGCCAAGCCCCGGCCACCGACGAACAGCCCGCGGACGAGCACCCTGCGGACGAGCAGCCTGCGGGCGACCCCTACCGCACCACCGGACCCGCCCTACGCCCCACCCCGGTCCACCGCCACCACGAGACCAGCCACCTGTCCCAGATCGACCGCACCGGCCCACCACCGGGCACCGCAGTCGTCGAAGGCCTCGGGGTGGTCTCCACCACCACCCTGCGCCGCTGGCTCACCCACGCCAAGGTGTTCGTGAGACCCGTCATCGACCTCGACCCCACCACCGCCGGCGCCGTCGACCGCCACGACCCACCACCCTGGATGCGCGAACACGTCACCATCCGCGACCCCCGATGCGTGTTCCCCGGCTGCACCGTGCCCTCACGCCGCTGCGACCTCGACCACATCACCCCCTACCGACCCCTCGACCACGGCGGGAAGCCCGGCCAGACCCACCCCTCCAACCTCGCGCCGCTGTGCCGCCACCACCACCGGTTGAAGACGACCGGCTCGAAGGGCAGCCCACCCTGGAGCTACCACCGGCATCCCGACGGCACCTACACCTGGACCAACCCCCACGGCTGGACCACCCTCGTCCGCGCCGGGTGACTCAGGCCGGACCGAGCAGCCGCATCCCGTTGTGCCAGCACACGTCGCGCAGCCAGTCCTCGCCCAGGTCGAGGCGGGCCAGCGACTCCAGCTGGTGGGCATAGGGGTAGGGGATGGTCGGGAAGTCGGTGCCGAGCAGCACCCGGGGCTGCAGGTCGCGCAGCCGCTCGGTGAGCCCGTCGGGGTAGTCGGTGTCCCAGAAGTCGGTGAAGACCATGGTGGTGTCGAGGTGGACCCGCTCGTGGCGCGCGGCCAGGTCGGCGAAGTCGAGGTAGTCCGGCGCCCCGAGGTGTGCGGCGACCACGGTGAGCCGGGGGTGGGCCGCCAGCAGCCGCGCCATCGGCGCGGGTCCGGTGAAGTCGTTGCCGACCGGTGCGTGGCCGGCGTGCACCACCACGGGTGTGCCGGCGTCCTCGAGCGCGCCCCACGCCGGGGTCAGCAGCGGGTCGTCGAGGTCGAACTCCCCCACCTGCACGTGCACCTTGAACACCTCGACGCCCGCCTCGATCGACGCGGCGACGTAGTCGCCGACCTCGGGCTCGGGGTAGAAGGTGGCCGACCACAGCGACTCCGGCACGTCGCGCTTGAAGCCCGCGGCCCAGTCGTTGAGGAAGCCGGCGATGCCGGGGCGGTGGGCGTAGGGCAGCGTCGAGAAGCGACGCACCCCCATCTCGCGCAGCAGCGCGACCCGCTCCTCGACGGGCAGGCGGTAGCGGATGGGCCAAGGCCTGCCGATCTTCGGACCGGCGGCGTCGAAGACGGCGTGGACCTTGCGCTCCACCGGGGGCGCGAGGAAGTGGGTGTGCACGTCGTACAGCCCGGGCAGGCCGAGACCCTCCCAGAACGCGCGCACCGGCGCGACGTCAGTCACGCATGCCCTTCATCCGGCGACCCACGGCCTGCTCGGTCTCGCGCACGGCCTGCCGCTCGGCGAGCGCGTGGCGCTTGTCCCAGGTCTTCTTGCCCTTGGCGGTGGCGATCTCGACCTTGGCCCGGCCGTCGAGGAAGTACAGCGACAGCGGCACGATCGTCAGGCCCTTCTCCGAGACCCGCCGCTCGATCTTGTCGATCTCGACCCGGTTGAGCAGCAGCTTGCGCTTGCGGCGCGCGGAGTGGTTGGTCCAGGTGCCCTGGGAGTACTCCGGGATGTGCACGCCGTGCAGCCACGCCTCGTCGTGGTCGATGTCGACGAAGCCGTCCACGAGCGACGCGCGCCCCTGGCGCAGCGACTTCACCTCGGTGCCGACGAGCACCAGGCCCGCCTCGTAGACGTCCTCGATGAGGTAGTCGTGAAGCGCCTTCTTGTTCTGCGCGATGAGCTTGCGCCCCTGCTCCCTGGCCATCCGTCCATTGTCCCAGGTCGGGTCAATCGGGTTGCGGTCACATCCAGGTCATGGGGTCCACGGCGTTGCCGTTGACCAGCACGGTGTAGTGCAGGTGGCAGCCGGTGGACCACCCGGTGTCGCCGACGTAGCCCACGATCTCCCCGGTCGAGACCCGGTCGCCGACGTCCACGCGGTAGCTGGAGGCGTGGTTGTAGACCACGGTGAGGTTCTTGCCGTTGACCTGGCCCAGGTTGACGTAGAGCCGGTTGCCGTAGACCGAGGAGTAGTACTTCGAGATCACGGTGCCGTCGCCGGAGGCGCGCATGCCCTCGCCGCAGGCGACGCCGAAGTCGGTGCCGTCGTGCAGGCTGTAGTAGCCGTAGATGGGGTGGGTGCGCATCCCGAAGGGCGAGGTGACCGGGCCGGTCACCGGCGGCAGCAGGAAGCCGTCGGCCGACGCCGAGACGCTCGTCCCGCGCGAGGCACGCGCAGCCTCCATGATCTGCTGCTTGATCCGGGCCTCCTGGTTGCGCAGCCGCGAGAGCAGCGCGCGGTCCTTGGCCAGCGCCGCCGACGCCTCGCGCCGCGCGTCGAGGCGTACGGCGACCTTGTCGCGCACCTTCTCGCGCCCGGCCACGGCCTGGGCGGTGAGGGCGCGCATGGTCGCGAGGTTGGCCGCGGCCGCCTCGCGCTGCTGCGCCACGTCGTCGCGGGCCTCGGAGAGCTGGTCCTCGCGCACCTGGAGCAGGACCTCGGCGGCGTCGAGCTCGTCGTAGACCTCGGTCTGGTTGCTCGAGATGACGCGGTCGGTCTGCTGCTGGCGGGTGAGGTCGCCCAGGGAGCCGGAGTTCATCAGGGCCGTGAGCGACATCAGCTGCGGGTCGCCCTGCTGGTAGAGCTCGTTGACCGAGTCGGTCACCTCGGTGCGCTGGTCCGCGAGGGCCTGCTGGCCCTCGGCGAGGTCGCTCTCGGCGGTGGTCAGCCGGTCCTCGGCCTTCGCCAGGGCCTCGGCCATCTCGGCGTCGCGCTCGCGCGCCGCGTCGAGCCGCTCGCGCACGGCGGCGAGCTCGGCGACCGCGGCGTCCAGCTCGGCCTGGGCGGCGTCGAGGGCGCCCTGGGCCCGGCGCATCGCGGCGCTGGTCTCGTCGAGCTCGTCGTGGGCGCGCTCGATCTGCTTCTCGACCTGCTTCTGCTGGTCCTGGAGGTCGTCGTCTGCCTGGGCGAATGGGACGGCCACGGCGCCGGTCGCCAGCGCTGAGGTCGCGAGGACCAACGCCAGGCGACGGCGGGCGGCGCTGGGGAAGGAGCGCACGTCATGCCTTCGACTGATCGGGGACTGCTCGGGGAAGAGAGCGGGTCGACGGTAACCCGCCGGGCTCAGACCTTGAGGTATTTGCGCGTCAGCAGGAGTGTCGGCAGCAGGGTGAGCACCGGCCCGAGGACGGCCACGACGGCCACGGTCAGCAGGTAGTCGTCGACGCCCACCCACGGGATGAAGCCCAGGTAGTCGGTGAACCGCTGCTCGACGCCGAAGTACATGAACGCCCCCAGCGAGACGACCGAGAGCCCCACCGCGACCAACGCGGTCACCACCGCCTCGAGCAGGAACGGCAGTGCGATGTAGGCCGTCGAGGCGCCCACCAGGCGCATGATCCCGATCTCCTTGCGTCGGGCGAAGGCCGCCAGCCGGATCGTGTTGGCCACCAGCAGCAGAGCGGCCACGACCAGGAACACCGCGACCCCGAGCGAGCCGACCTGCATCGCGGTCATGATCTTGAGCAGCGGCGCGATCACCTCCCGCTGGTCGCGCACGTTGGCGACGCCGTCGAGCCCGACGATCTCGCTGGTGATGCCCTGGTACTCGTCGCGGTCCTTGAGCGTGATCCACAGCGACTCGGCCAGGTCGTCCTCGGTGAGGATCGCGTTGGGCCCCTCGAAGCGGTCGGCCTCGTCGGGCCCCAGCAGCTCCTTGGCCTTGGCGAAGGCCGTGGCCTGCGACTCGAAGTAGTAGGACTCGACCTCGGGGTTGGCCTCGACGACCCGCTCGATCTCCTGCTTCTGCTGGTCGGTCACGGCGCTCTGACAGTTCGGGTCGGGGTCGTCGGAGCGGCACAGGAAGGCGGTGATCTGCAGCTCGCTGCCCCACTGGTCGACGGCCTTCTCGGCCTGGGCGCGCACCAGCAGTCCCAGTCCGACGAGGGTGAGGGACACGAAGAGGGTGAGGATCACCGCCAGGTGCATGGAGAGGTTGCGTCGCAGGCCCTGGCCGAGGTTCGAGAAGACGTAGCGCATGAGGGGAGGGAGATCTCCTGAGGTGGTCCGGGCCGCGGCCCGGGGGTGTGTCGGTCCCGGAGGGACAGGTCAGTGCTGGAAGCCGTAGACGCCCTGGGCGTGGTCGCGGATGACCCGGCCGTCCTCGAGCTCGATGACGCGCTTGCGCATCTGGTCGACGATGCCGTGGTCGTGGGTGGCCATGACCACCGTGGTGCCGGTGCGGTTGATCCGGTCGAGCAGCTTCATGATCCCGACCGACGTGGTCGGGTCGAGGTTGCCGGTCGGCTCGTCGGCGATGAGGATCATCGGCCGGTTGACGAAGGCGCGGGCGATCGCGACGCGCTGCTGCTCACCGCCGGAGAGCTCGTCGGGCATGCGGTCGGCCTTGCCCTCGAGACCCACGAGCTCCAGCGTCTCCGGCACCGTCGAGCGGACCTCGGAGCGCGACTTGCCGATCACCTCGAGGGCGAAGGCGACGTTCTCGGCCACCGACTTGTTCTGCAGCAGCCGGAAGTCCTGGAAGACGGTGCCGATCTGGCGCCGCAGCCGCGGCACCTTCCAGCCCGCCAGACGGTTGATCTCCTTGCCGGCGACGTAGACGCGACCGTCGGTGGGCCGCATCTCGCGCAGCACCAGGCGCAGGGCCGTGGACTTGCCCGAGCCCGAGGCGCCGACGAGGAAGACGAACTCGCCCTTCTCGACGTCGACGCTGACCTGGTCGAGGGCGGGCGCGCCCGTGCCGGGGTAGGTCTTGGTCACCTTCTCGAAGCGAATCACCCGCAGGAGCGTACGCCAGGGCACCACCCGCGTGGGGACCTCGACGCCCGCCCCGGCGACGCTCGTATCGTGGCTCACATGACCGTCTCCGGCCGCCCCCTCCCGGGTCGCACCGCCACCGCCGCCCGGCTGGGCGCCACGGCGCTCGCCCTCGTCGTGGCCCTGACCGCGTGCACCGGCGGCGACGACGCGCCCGCTCCGAGCGAGCCCACGCCGTCGGCGTCGCCGGCCCCGCCGGCGGGCCTGGCCGACCTCGACACCACGACCCTGGCCGTGACCCGCGGCGACCTGTGCCCGACCGTCGACCCAGCGGCGGTCGAGGACGCGCTGGGCGGGGCGCCGGCCGACGCGGAGTCCTACGCCAACGGCCAGCGCGTCGAGCTGACCGGGGGCGTGCGCGACGTCGCCCACGAGTGGAGCTGCACCTGGAGCGGCGCGGGCCGCGAGGCGGCGCGGGCCTGGGTCTTCGCTCCCCCGGTGCCGAAGGACCGGGCTCGGCAGCTGGCCCGCACGCTGGCCACCGCCGACGGCTGCGCCCGCCCGCGGCAGGCCGAGCAGTACGGCGCCCCCTCGCTCGGCCTGGTCTGCGAGGCCGGACCCGTCACCCGCGTCCAGTACGCCGGCCTCTTCGGCGACGCCTGGCTCTCCTGCTCGCTGACCCTCCCGCGCTCCACCGAGCGGGCCGACCTGCTCGAGCGCGGCAGCCGCTGGTGCGCCGCCGTGGCGCTGGCCGGCTCCGCCACCTCCTGACGTCCACGCTGATCTCCACGCTGACCTCCCGCCCGCGGGAGCCAACGGATCCGGGCGAAGCCGCCCGCGGGAGGGTCCCGCGCGACTAGCCTCCCGGCGGGAGGGAGACCCGTCATGTCGCTGCGCCACCACGCCCGGCCCGGTCCACGCCGCACGATCGTCGCGACGCTGGCCGCGCTCGCCTGCCTCGGCGGCACGCTCGCCGGGGCCGGCGCCGCGCCGGCCCCCGCGGTCGCCCCCGACCCGGCGTCCCCGGCGCCCGACACCTCCCGGCTCCTCCCCGCCCCGGCGGGCGGCGAGCGCGCCGTGCGCCTGCTGGGCGGGCGTCTCGAGGAGGCCGCGGAGCGCAACGACCTCACCGCCGCCGCGCTGGTCGACCTGCTGACCGGCGACCCCACGGTCCGCGTCGACGAGCGCGGCCGGGTCCTCTTCCGCGACCTCGACCCGCACCGGCCCGAGCCCGCCGAGGCCCCCGACGCCGCCCGCGAGGCGCAGGCCCTCGCGGCCCCCTTCCCCGACGACCAGACCTTCGCGCTGCACAGCCTCCCCGGCTCGCGGCGCACGATCTACCTCGACGTCGACGGCGGCACCGTGGCCGGCACGGCGTGGAACGACGCGTCCTTCCCCGACGGCGCCGTCACCGGCTACGACCTCGACGGCGACCCGTCCACCTTCTCCCCCGCCGAGCGCGCCGTGGTGCAGGTCGTGTGGCAGCGCGTCGCCGAGGACTTCGCGCCCTTCGACGTCGACGTCACCACCGAGGCGCCCCCACCCGGTCGCATCGACCGCTCCGGGGAGGCCGACCAGGAGTACGGCACGGTCGCCATGATCACCGGCGACCCCCGCGCCCACGCCGCGATCTGCGGCGACCCCGGCTGCACCGGCGTGGCCTACCTCGACGTCTTCGACGCCACCCGCAGCCACGCCCGCTACCAGCCCGCCTGGGCCTTCACCGCCTACTACGACGACGTCGCCAGCATCGCCGAGACCGTTTCCCACGAGGTCGGCCACACCCTCTCGCTGCACCACGACGGCTGGGGCACCGAGGACTACTACGGCGGCCACGGGCTCTGGGGCCCCATCATGGGCTCGACCGGTCGCCCGGTCGTCCAGTGGAGCCAGGGCTCCTACGCCGGGGCCACCACCACCGAGGACGACCTGGCCCTCATCGCCACCCACGGCCTGCCGCTACGCGCCGACGAGGCCGGGGCCGACATCGCCACCGCGGCCGCCGCGCCGCCCGCGGGGCCGGCGTACGTCACGACGCGTGAGGACGTGGACGTGTTCGCGCTCGGCCCGTGCACCGGGCCCGTCTCCGTCACCGGCGCGACCGCGCTGGCCAGCCCCGACCTCGACCTCGAGCTGAGCCTCCTCGACGCCTCGGGCGCCACGCTGGCCACGGCCGACCCGCTGGTGCAGTCGGTGCAGGGCCGGCTGACCGGGATGGGGGCCACCGTGTCGCTGGCGGTCACCGACGAGCCGCTGTGGGTGGCCGTCGACGGCGTCGGCGCCGGCGGCTGGAGCACGGGCTACGACGACTACGGCAGCCTGGGCTCCTACGTGCTGTCCGTGCTCGGGGACTGCGCCGCCGGAGCGCAGCAGCCCGACCCCGACCCGGTGGAAGTCACGGCACCGGGAGCGCCCGCGGTCGACGGGGTCCGGCCCGGCCGGTCCGGGCGGCCGCTGACCCTCGCGGTGCGCTGGACGCCGTCGGACGACGACGGCGGCTCAACGGTGACCGGGTGGCGGGTCACCGCCCAGCGCCTCGACGGCGACGGTGCCGTGGTGCGCAGCAGCACCGGCCCGCTGCTCGCCCCCGAGCGCCGGCGCACGAGCCTGCGGCTCGGCGCGGGGCGCTACCGCCTCGCGGTGACGGCGCTCAACGCGCAGGGCGCGAGCCCGCTCAGCGCGTGGTCCCGCGTGGTGCGGCCGCGCTGAGCGGTCGGGCGATCAGTTCTCGTCGGCCTTCTCGCTGCCGCGGCGCCAGCGGATGCCGGCCTCGAGGAAGCCGTCGAGGTCGCCGTCGAAGACCGCGGAGGGGTTGCCCGACTCGTAGGTCGTGCGCAGGTCCTTCACCACCTGGTAGGGGTTGAGGACGTAGTTGCGCATCTGGTCGCCCCACGAGGCCTGCACGTCGCCGCGCAGCCCGTCGAGGTGCGCCTTCTCCTCGGCCTTCTTCAGCGCCAGCAGCTTGGCCTTGAGCACCACCATGGCGCTGGCCTTGTTCTGCAGCTGGCTCTTCTCGTTCTGGCACGACACGACGGTGCCGGTGGGGATGTGGGTCAGCCGCACCGCGGAGTCGGTGGTGTTGACCGACTGCCCGCCCGGGCCGCCGGAGCGGTAGACGTCGACGCGGATCTCCTCGTCGGGCACGTCGATCTCGTCGGTCTGCTCGAGCACGGGCACGACCTCGACCGCGGCGAAGGAGGTCTGGCGGCGGCCCTGGTTGTCGAAGGGGCTGATCCGCACGAGGCGGTGCGTGCCGGCCTCGACGCTGAGCGTGCCGTAGGTGTAGGCCCCGTGGACCGCGAAGGTGGCCGACTTCAGCCCGGCCTCCTCGGCGTAGGAGGTGTCGAAGACCTCGACGGGGTAGCTGTGCTGCTCGGCCCAGCGGGTGTACATGCGCAGCAGCATCTCGGCGAAGTCGGCGGCGTCGACGCCGCCGGCGCCGGCGCGGATGGTCACCAGCGCCTCGCGCGCGTCGTACTCGCCGTTGAGCAGGGTGCGGACCTCGAGGCCCTCGACCGCGGCCTTGATCTTGCCCAGCTCGCGCTCGGCCTCGGCCAGCGAGTCGGCGTCGCCCTCCTCCTGGCCCAGCTCCGCGAGGATGCCGAGGTCCTCGATGCGGCTCTCCAGGGCGGCGAAGCGGTCGACCTGGCCCTGGAGGTCGGAGAGGCGACCCGTCACGCGGGTCGCGTTGGACTGGTCGTCCCAGAGGTCGGGCGCCGCCACCTGCTCGGCGAGGTCGGCGATCTCCTTGTGCATGGCGCCGATGTCGAGCACCTGCTCGATGGTGCGCATCGTCGCCTGGAGCTGCTTGATCTCGGTGTCGTAATCGGGTCCTGCCACGGGCCCAGGGTACGTCCCCGGGCGAGCGGGGCCTACTTGCGACCGAAGACCTGCGCGACGTACCAGGTGCCGTCGTCGTCGGTGCGCGCCGCGAGGCCGAGCAGGCGGTAGGACGGCTCGAGGATGTTGGCGCGGTGCCCGGGCGAGTCCATCCACGCCGCGACGACCGCCTTGCCGCCGGCGTAGCCGTAGGCGACGTTCTCCCCCACGCTGCGCAGGCCGCAGTCGGAGAGGATCGGCTGCAGGTCCTGGTGGGCCATGGTCTCGTTGGCCGCCATCCAGCGGGCCTGCTTCACGGCGTACTTCTGCACGCACTTCTGGCGCTTCAGGGCGACCAGGTCGCGCTCGGTGCGCTCACCGTTGGTGTGGCGCACGGCGGCGCCCTGGTAGCGCTGCTGGGCCTCGGCGCCGGCGGCCACGGCCGGTCCAGGCGCCGCCACCAGGGCGGCGAGCACGGCGGGCGCGGCCACGAGGGCGGCCAGGCGGGAGATGGTCGGGGCGGGGGTCCGAGAGTTCACGCACCCCACCGTACGACGAACCGGGCGGGTCGTCCCGGGGTCGGGATACGCCATCCTGGCGATGCGCGCCGGTCCCGGCCTGGTGCAGGCTCGGGCTGGTGCGCCTCTTCCCACAGACCTCCACGGCCCGCGGGCCGCTCTCCCCTGCCCTGCTCGCCCTCGCCGCCCTGACCGCGATGCTCGCGCCGCTGGTGGCGACCACGCCCCAGCCCTCCCCCGCCGCGGCGGCCGAGCCGCGTCGGGCCGGCTGCGTCGAGGCCAGTGGCCCCTTCCACGTCGGCACCACCACGGTCACCGTGAGCTCGCGCGGCCGCGACCTCCCGGCCACGGTCGCCTACCCCGCGACCTCCGACGGCGCCGGCGCGACGCCGGTGTGCCGGGTCTCCCCGCTGGTCCTGGCCGGCCACGGCTCGGGCGGTGACGGCGCCTCGGCCGCCGCGCTGCACGGCTACCTCGTCGAGGCCGGCTACGTCGTGGCCGCGCCGACCTTCCCCGGCGGCTTCGACATCGCCGGCTACGCCAAGGACGTGCGACGCACCCTCACCACGGTCCGCGCCGTCTCCGACCGCTCCGGCGGCCTGCTCTCGGGCCGCGTCCGCCAGGGCGGCCCGGTGGGCTACATCGGCACGTCGATGGGCGCCATCGTCGGTCTGGCGCTGGTCGACAGCGAGCAGCGCGACGGCCGCATCCGTGCGGTCGTGGCCAAGGCCGGCACGTCCTTCGACCCCTCGTTCCGCCCCGTCGGCGGGCCGCCGCTGCTCATGCTCAACGGCGACGCCGACACCGTCATCCCCTACGCCGGCGCCCGCGAGACCTACCAGCAGGCCCGCCGCACCAAGGGCCTCATCACCCTCAGCGGGGTCGGCCACGACCTCGACACCGGCGGCGACCCGGTGCTGCGCACGACCAGCACCGCGTTCCTCGACCGCTTCCTGCGCAGCCGCGACCACGCCCTGGGCCGCCTGCAGCGCATCGTGTCCGAGTCCGAGGTGGCCAGCCTGCGCAAGCGGTGGTGAGCGCCTTAACGTAAAGGCGTGATCTCCCACCTCGCCCGCCGGGCACGCCTCGTGACCCTGGCCGTCGGCGCCTCCACTGTCGTCGCCACCTGCCTCGTCGCCCCCGCCGGGGCGCAGGCACCGAGCGGGGCCTGCGCCGAGCCCACGCTCCTCGGCACCGCCGGTGACGACCGCCTCGTGGGCACCGAGGGACCCGACGTCATCGACGCCGGCGACGGGCAGGACGTCGTCGACGGCCTCGGCGGCGACGACGTGATCTGCGGTGGCGCGGGCGGCGACCGGCTCGACGGCGGCGCGGGCGACGACGTGCTGCTCGGCGGTCTCGACGGGTACGTCGACGCCCCCGAGCCCTACGGCCCCTACCGCATCGGCGACGTGCTGGTCAGCGGACCGGGCGACGACGTCCTCGACGCCGGGCCCGACCCGCGCTCGGGCGAGCCCCTCGACGTGGTCACCTTCGAGGGCTCCGCCACCGCCGTGACCGTGGACCTCGGGGCGGGCACGGCCCTCGGCGAGGGCGAGGACCGGCTGGTCGGGCCGTGGGGGCGCGTGCGCCTCTCACCCCACGCCGACGTGCTGCGCGGGTCCGACGGCGTCGACGACGTGCAGGGCGAGGGCGGCGGTGACCGTCTCGCCGGTGGCCCGGGCGACGACCGGCTCAGCCTCCAGGGCGAGGTGGGCCCGGCCGATCCCGCCACGCTCGCCGGCACCGTGCGCGGCGGGGGCGGCGACGACCTCCTCGTCGGCGCCGCGGGGGCCGACCTGCTCCTCGCCGGGCCGGGCGCCGACCTGGTCGTGGCGTGGGCCGGCGCCGACGACGTCGACGGCGGTCGGGGCCGGGACGTGCTGCGCGGCCTCGCCGGCGACGACCTACTGGACGGCGGCCCCGACCGTGACACCGCCGCGGGCGGCCCGGGTCGCGACCGTCTCGTGTCGGTCGAGGTGCGCCGTTGATGGTGGCGAGCCTGGGGCTCAGCCGATGCTCGCCACCGCCGACCCGGTCGCGCCGACCACGGCGCCGCCGGGCGAGCCCGGGATGCTGAGCGGCAGGTCGAGGGGCGCACGGAGCTCGACGGTGACCTCGTCGCTGCCGGGAGCCACGCTCACCGCGACGGCGAGCCCGGGGTACTCGGCGTAGGCGCCCACCTGCTGCAGGTAGGCCTGCACCGCGCCGCGCGCCGTGGCCTCGGTGAGCCGCAGCCGCTCCCCGCCGAGGCCGTCGGTGTAGACCTGCTCGCCGTCGCCGGCGCGGTCGGCCGCGGTCAGCGCGGCCCCGTCGGCGAGGGTGTTGAGGCCGGAGCGGTGCAGGTAGGCCGCGGTCGCGTCGACCACCGCCGCCACGCCCATCAGCAGGACGAAGGCGAAGCCGATGACCAGCAGGCTGATCTGCCCCGACTCGTCCTGGCCGCGCGCCCTCACGACCCCGCCTCCTGGTAGCGGCCGATCGGCACCGTGTGGCTGGCGTCCAGGGCGAAGCTGGGCGCTCCCCCGCCCAGGGCGTCGGGCAGCAGCGGCAGCCGCACGCCGGAGTCGACGCGCACGGTCACGACCGAGCCCGGGCTGTGGCAGTCGGGGCTCGGCACGCAGCTGACGGCGACGTCGACCCTGACGTCCTCGAGTCCCTGGTCGGCGAGGGCCTGCCGGGCGGCGGCCTCGGCCCGTTCCCTGCCGGTGGCGTCGTCGGGGGCCAGGGCGAAGGCCCGGCCCGCGGCGCGGGCGGCCTCGCTCACGCCGAGCGCCCCGCGTTGCACCTCGAAGACGCTGAGCACGATCCACACGATCGGCACCAGCAGCAGGACGCCGAGCCACACCAGCTCGACGAGCGCACTGCCCGCGTCCTCGTCCGTCCCGCGGCGCCGGCTCACGGGGTCGCCCCCTCCACGGTGGGTTCCTCGACGGCGTGGCCCGCGACGTCGAGCTCCACGGCCGGGCCGCCGATGCCGAGCGCCGGCACCCGCGCCGTCACCGTCACCCGGTACGCCGG
The DNA here is from genome assembly GCF_023712465.1 of Nocardioides sp. P86. Classification (NCBI taxonomy): domain Bacteria; kingdom Bacillati; phylum Actinomycetota; class Actinomycetes; order Propionibacteriales; family Nocardioidaceae; genus Nocardioides; species Nocardioides sp. P86. Next base: position 1,292,751 of record NZ_JAMAYE010000002.1, read on the forward strand.
GGCCCCGTCGAGCAGCACCCGCTCGACCCGCACGTCCTCGGCGTACCGCGCCGCGACCACGCCGGCCACCTGCTCGCGCGCCGCCGCCGCCCCGTCACCGCCGTCGGCGTCGGCGGTCGCGGCGATCCGGGCACCGTCGGCCGCGGCCGCGGCCAGGGTGTTGCGCACGAAGAGGGTCAGCGAGACCTGGAGGACCCCCAGCACCACCGGCACGAGCACGACCAGCACCAGGACGAAGTCGACGACCGCCGAGCCGTCCTCCCGCCGACCCACTACTTCACCGAGTTCAGCGCGTCCCGCAGCAGGGCCGTGAGCTGGTCGCGCGCGACCGCCGACAACGCCACCACCAGGCCCGCGGTCATGACGGTCACCAGCACCCAGCCCGGCACGTCACCGCGGCCGTCGCGCCGGCCACCCGGAGGGGCCAGCCGCAGCCGCAGGAGGAGGTGCAGGCGGAGGAGGAGCAGGGGCACAGTGGTCACAGGGGGTTCCTTTCCGAGAGGTCGAGCGCCGGGTCAGGGGGCGACCAGGCTGAGGCCCACGACACCGGGCCAGAAGGCGAAGAGCACGGTCACGGGGAGCACGAGGAAGACCACCGGCACCATCATCAGCACCTCGCGGCGCGCCGCCGACTCGATCAGCTCGCGACGCCCCGCCTCCCTCACGTCGGCCGCCTGGGCGTGCAGCACGTCGGCGAGGGGGGTGCCGCGCTCGACGGCGACGGCGATGCCCTGGGCGAAGCGTGAGACCAGCGGCAGCCCGGTGGTCGCCGCGAGCCGGTCGAAGGCCGCGCCCACCGGCTCGCCGGTGCGGATCTGGGCGAGCACGGCGGCGAGGTCGGCGCTCAGCGCTCCCCCGCTGCGCCGCACCACCCGGTCGAGGGCCCCCACCGGGCTCTCCCCTGCGGCCACGGCGAGCGCGAGGAGCTCCGCGAGGGTGGGGAACTCCTCCAGCACCTGTCGCTCCCGCGCGGCGACCTGCGCGGAGAGGCGGTTGTCGCGGGCCAGCACGCCGAGGGCGAAGGCGATCACGCACAGCAGCGCCGACCGCGGGGCGCCCGTGGGGTCCGACAGCGCCTGGAGCAGGCCCCACGCCGCGGCGACGGCGAAGCCGCACAGACCCCACAGCACCTGCTCCACCCGGAACTCCTGCACGGAGGAGTCGAGGGCGGCGCGCTCCAGGCGCCGACGCACCGAGGTGGCTCCGCCGAGCACCCGCTCGACGGTGGCGGCGAGGCTGCTCACCAGCGGCCCGAAGACCTGTCCCACCACGGTGCTCGACCGGCCGGCGGCCCCACCCGGACGAGCGGCGGCGGTGCCTGCGACCTGTGGCAGGTCGCGCACGTAGGGCAGCACGCGCGGCTCGAGCTGTGGGCGTCGCACCGCACGCACCCTCGCGAGTGTCAGGAGCAGACCAGCCCCCGCCACCGCGCCCAGCACCGCGCCCCACCAGGCCGGCGTCACGACAGGATCCTCCGCTCCGTGGGGAGCCTCCCGATGCGCATCATGACCCGGTAGGCGACGACGCAGGTCACGGCGCCGATGCTCAGCACGACCACGCCGGCCGGCGAGGCGTAGCGTCGGATCACCTCGGACTGGAACGACATCAGGAGCAGCACCAGCCACGGTGCCGCCACCGCGAGTCGGGCGCCGTTCACCGTCCAGGCCTGACGCGACTGCAGCTCGGAGCGGGTGCGCGCGTCCTCGCGCAGGTAGCCGGACAGGTTGCGCAGCAGCCGCCCGAGCTGGCCCCCGCCGACCTCCCTGGCGACCCGCAGGCCCTCGACGACCCGGTCACCGACGGGGTCGGCCAGCCGGGCCTTGAGCCGGTCGAGGCAGTCGCCGAACCTCCCGGTCACCTGGTAGTCGAGCGCGAACTGCGCGAAGGCGTCGCGCAGGGGCTCCGGGCCCCGCGTGGCCAGGTTGGCGAGGGCGTCGGGCAGCGAGAGCCCGGCGCGCACCGCGCTGGCGAGGTTGTCCACCGCCTCGGGCCAGACCTCGGCGAGCTCCGCCTGCCTGGTCCGTGCCCGCCCCGCGACGACGGCCACGGGCAGGTAGGCACCGAGCACACCGAACGCCAGCGAGACCGGCAGGGTGCGTGACGCCACCTGCACGACCAGGGCCGCGACCGACCCGAGCACGAGGCACAGGACGACGAACGCCGTGACCGACACGTCGGCGAGACCCGCCCTGGCCAGCAGGGTCTCGACCCGGCCCGCGCGCGGCGGGCCGGGGGCGGCGGCGCGCGGCGAGGTGAAGGCCGACCAGACGAGCAGGAGTCCGACGCCGAAACCGAGCCCGACGAGCGCCCCCATCAGGACCGCCGCCCGTAGCCGGCGCTCTCGTCCCCCGCCAGCAGCGCTCGCACATCGATGCCGGCCCGCTCGAAGAGCTCCGGCCGCGGGGCCGACCCGTGGGCGCGGCGCAGCTCCCCGCCCGAGCGCAGGAACACGGGCTCGGTCTCGATCACGTCCTGCTCCACCCTCCCGGGCACCCCGACGATCTCGTTGACCCGCCGTACCCCGGCGCCGTCGATGCCGAGATGGACCACCAGGTCCACCGACGACGCCACGGTCGGCACGACGAAGCGGGCCGAGATGTTCTCCCCCGCCAGGAGTGGGAGGGTGCACATCTTCACCAGCGCCTCGCGGGCGCTGTTCGCGTGCAGGGTGCACATGCCGGGCAACCCGGCGTTGAGGGCGAGGAGCAGGTCGAGGCACTCCTCCGCACGCACCTCTCCCACGATGATGCGGCTCGGTCGCATGCGCAGGCTCTCCTTGACCAGGTCGCGCAGCCGGATCTCACCGGTGCCCTCGAGGCCCGCCTGACGGGTCTGCAGCGGCACCCAGTCGGGGTGGGGGAAGCGCAGCTCGTAGACCTCCTCGGCGGACACCACCCGATCCCCGCCCGGGATGGCCGCGGCCAGGCAGTTGAGCATGGTCGTCTTGCCGGCCTGGGTCCCGCCGGCGACCAGGACGTTCAGCCCTGCGCGCACCGCCGCCTCGAGGAACGTCGCGGCAGGGGCAGTGAGGCTCCCGAGCTCCACGAGGTCATCGAGCCGGGCGGCACGCAGCACGAACTTGCGGATGTTGACCGCCGAGAAGCCGCGTGAGATCCCCTCGAGCACCACGTGCAGGCGGTGGCCCTCGGGCAGCATGGCGTCCACGAAAGGGCTGCTGACGTCGATCCGGCGGCCGCTGGACTTCAGCATCCGTTCCACCAGCTCGGTGACCTGCCCGGGCGACAGCATCAGGTTGGTGAGCTCGTGGCGCCCGTTACGAGCGACGAACACGCGGCTGGGGTCGTTGATCCAGACCTCCTCGACACTCGGGTCGTCGAGGAAGGGCTGCAGCGGGCCGAAGCCGGACACACGCGCGACGAGCTCCCCGACCAGGGCCTCGACGTCGGCCACGGGCGCCACCGCGCCGGTGAGGCTGCGCTCGTCGTGGTCACGCACCACGCCCTCGGCGATGCGCCGGACGACCGCGGAGTCACGCTGGGGATCGACCCCCTCGCGGCGCACGAGCGAGCGCACGTCGACGTCGAGACGCTCCATCAGCTCGTCGTGCGCGGTGCTCTGCGCCATGCGTGTCTCTCCCGTCCCGAGGAGGAGTGAGGTAGGCACCCGGTGCGCCTACCACCACGGTAGGTATGACGGAGTGTTACCGCGACGGGGTGTCCCCAAACTGTGGAGAACGTCGGTCGGGACTGGTGGGACAGCAGTGACGGACGAGGTGAGCGTCAGTCGCCGAGCTTGCGCTCCAGCGCCGCAGCCCGCTCCGCGGCGTCGGTGAGCTCGTCGGCGTCGATGGCGTGCGTGCGGTGGAACCACTCGAGCGCGTCCTTCTCGCGACCGGCCGCGACGAGGGTGTCGGCGTAGGCGTAGCGCAACCGCACGACCCACGCGGCACGCGACTTGTTGTTCAGGGGCGCGAGCTCGAGGGTCCGCAGCGCGGCGTCGAACTGCTTCATGTCACGTCGGGCGCCGGCCTCGACGATCGTCATCTCGGCCTTCGCCTCGGGGGCGAAGTTGACCACCGACGGGCTCTTGGCCAGCTTGAGGGCCTGCTCCGGCTGCTTCAGCGCCCGGTGGCAGTCGGCCATGATCGGCAGGTACGCCGTGGCCCCGTTCATCCGCTTGGCAGCGCGCAGCTCCGCCAGCGCCTCGGAGTAGTGGCCGGCGGCGTAGGCCGCCTCCCCGGCCGCCTCACGCACCACGGCGAGCCGCGGGGCGCGGGCGCGTGCAGCCAGGGCGTGCCGGTACGCCGTCTCCGGGTCGTCCTCGATCATGAGACCGGCCGCGGCCAGGTGGCGGGCGATCCTCGAGGCCAGCTTGTCCGGCAGCCCCTTGAGCTGGTTGGCCACCGAGCGGTCGAGCTCGGCCCCGGTGATCTCGTCCGGGAGCTCCGGGCCGTCGTACTCCGCCTGCGAGGCGGTACGAGGCTCCTGCTGGCGATCAGCCGGGCGCTTCCAGTCGCTCTTGCGACCAGGGCGGTCACCCTGTGCACGCTGGGGCCCGCCGCTGCGACCGCCGGACGCCGAGCGACCGCGGCCCCCCGCGGAACCGCCCTGACTCGATCCACCTTGAGCAGAGCGCCCCTGGCCCGATCCTCGCTGGTCACTGCTGCGACCCCCGCTGCGTGCGGGGCGCTGGTTACCGCGTCGCTCGTCGGCCACGGGGGTCACTCTCCTCGGTGTAAATGTCGTAGAGGCCACCCGAAGGTGGCCTCTACGAAGTGTATGTCCGGCGGCGTCCTACTCTCCCACAACCTCTCGGTTGCAGTACCATCGGCGCTGAAAGGCTTAACTTCCGGGTTCGGGATGGGACCGGGTGTTTCCCTTTCGCTATGGCCGCCGTAACTCTTGCG